>NZ_JMQN01000029.1 GCF_000705555.1 Marinobacterium lacunae | reverse complement strand
GGCGATATCGAATCGCCCTACGAGTAAAACCAAAGCAAAAGCAGAATTATGAATCAGAGTTTTGACTACATCATCGTTGGTGCCGGATCAGCCGGCTGCGTGCTTGCAGACCGCCTCAGCGCCGATGGCAACAGCGTGCTGCTACTGGAGGCTGGCGGGTCAGATCGCAATATTCTGATCCAGATGCCCACCGCCCTCTCCTACCCGATGAGCATGCCGCGTTACGCTTGGCAGTTCGAATCCGTTCCCGAACCGGGTCTGGACAACCGTCGCCTGCACTGCCCGCGAGGCAAGGTGCTCGGCGGCAGCTCCTCGATCAACGGTATGGTGTATGTGCGCGGGCACGCCTGTGACTTCGACGAATGGGCCGAGCACGGCGCGCAGGGTTGGAACTATGAAAACTGCCTGCCCTACTTCAAGCGCGCCGAAACCTGGTCAGGCGGTGCTGACACCTACCGTGGCGGCGACGGCCCTCTGGCGACCTGCAACGGCAACGAGATGTCGCTAAACCCGCTGTATCAGGCGTTTATCAATGCCGGTGTCGACGCAGGGTATCCGCAAACCCGGGACTACAACGGTTTCCAGCAGGAGGGGTTTGGCCCCATGCACATGACCGTGGATGGTGGTGTACGTGCCTCCACCAGCCATGCATACCTGCGCAGAGCCTTGCAACGACCCAACCTGACGCTGAAGAAAGGCGTGCACACGCGCCGCATCATTCTGGAAAACGACCGCGCGACCGGCGTGGAGTTTGACCACAAAGGACACCGTCAGACCATCAACGCCAGTAAAGAGGTGATCCTGAGCGCAGGCTCCATTGGCTCACCCCATCTGCTGCAGCTCTCGGGCATCGGCAACCCCGATGTGCTCAGGCAGGCCGGTGTCGAGGTGCGCCATGCGCTGCCCGGTGTCGGCGAAAACCTGCAGGATCATCTGGAGGTTTACTTCCAGTACCGGTGCAAGCAAGCCATCACTCTCAATGGCAAACTAGACCTAATCAGTAAGGGCCTTATCGGCACCCGATGGATTCTGCGAAAAGATGGTCTTGGCGCCACGAACCATTTCGAGTCCTGTGGTTTTATCCGCTCTCGCGCCGGACTCAAATGGCCCAACATCCAGTACCACTTCCTGCCTGCGGCCATGCGCTACGATGGCAAGAAGGCGTTCAGCGGTCACGGTTTCCAGGTGCACGTGGGGCCCAACAAGCCCGAGAGCCGCGGCACCGTTCGCATCACCAGCGCCGATCCGTACACACCGCCGGAGATCCGTTTTAACTATCTGAGCACCCAACAGGATATTCAGGACTGGCGCGACACCATCCGCCTGACCCGCGAGATTCTGGGCCAACCCGCACTGGATGACTACCGCGGCGAAGAGATTCAGCCCGGTGTGAACGTACAGAGCGACGAGGAGATCGACGCCTGGGTTCGCCAAAACGTGGAGAGCGCCTATCACCCCTCCTGCTCCTGCCGGATGGGGGCACAGGACGATGCGATGGCGGTGGTCGATCCCGAGTGCCGGGTACGAGGGCTCAAGAGCCTTCGCGTGGTGGACTCGTCGATTTTCCCCACCATCACCAACGGCAACCTGAACGCGCCAACGATTATGGTGGCCGAGCGCGCCGCTGACCTGATTCTGGGACGCGAACCCGAGACGAACCAAAACGTCGAGGTGTGGACCGACCCCCAGTGGCAGAGCCGCCAGCGCCCCGAAAAACCGAAAAGACAGATCGCAAACAGTGCCTGAAGTTGACACGCTCGCACGCGTCAGCGTCTTCCGCCCGCTCAGCCGAGCCGTGCTTGCCCGGCTGACCAGGCGGTGACTGGCCTTAAACCAGAAACCAAGGAGAGATCGAACAATGAAACTGAGCCATCTCACTACCACCGCCCTACTCGGTGCCACTCTGAGCCTGTCGCCCCTGACTCAGGCCGACGAATGCTCCACCGTGCGTTTCTCTGATGTAGGTTGGACCGATATCACGGCAACCACCGCGGTTACCACCGAACTGCTTGAAGGACTGGGTTACACAACCAAAACACAGCTCCTGTCAGTCCCTGTCACCTACAGTTCGCTGGCCAACGGCGACATCGATGTCTTTCTCGGCAACTGGATGCCTACCATGGAGGGCGATATCGCCAAATATCGCGACAATGGCACGGTCGAAACGCTCGGCGCAAACCTTGAGGGGGCCAAGTACACACTGGCCGTGCCGCAATATGTTTACGACGCGGGTGTTCACTCTTTCGCCGACATCGCCAAGTACGCCGATCAGTTCAACGACAAAATCTACGGCATTGAGCCGGGTAACGACGGCAACCGTCTGATCCAGAAAATGATCGATGACAACGCCTTTGGTCTGAAGGATTTCCAGATTGTCGAATCCAGCGAAGCGGGCATGATGTCACAGGTAAAACGTGCGGTTCGCCGCGAGAAGTGGATTGTATTCCTCGGCTGGGAGCCGCACCCGATGAATGCCAACTTCGATCTGGCATACCTTGAGGGTGGCGATGATTTCTTCGGCCCCAACTATGGCGGCGCAACGGTCTATACCAACGTACGCAAGGGATACACCCAGGCCTGCCCGAATGTCGGCGCTCTACTCAACAACCTGACATTCAGCCTCGACATGGAAAATCAGGTGATGGGTGCCATTCTTGATGATGGTGAAAAGCCCCGCGATGCCGCCAAGACCTGGCTGCAGAAGAACCCCGCTGTGCTCGATCGCTGGCTTGAAGGTGTCACCACCCTCGACGGCAAAGATGGCCTGAGCGCCGTCAAACAGCACCTGAGCCTTTAATCCACTGTAGGTACTGAGTATGGACTGGCTTACCGACCATAAAATACCGCTTGGCAGCTGGATGGAGGCGTTTGTCGACTGGCTGACGCTGAACGCGTCAGGCTTCTTCGATGCAATCTCTATCTCGCTGGAGTGGGTCATTCTTTCACTGGTCGATCTGTTCCTATGGTTTCCCGCCTGGGCGATGATCGCTCTGGTGGCCGCACTGGCCTGGGGGCTGCACCGTAAAGTATCGCTGGCGGTTTTCAGCACCGCCGCGCTGCTGCTAATCCTCAACCTGGGTTACTGGACCGAGATGATCGAGACGCTCGTGCTGGTACTGACCGCAACCGCGCTGTCGATCATGTTTGGCATACCGCTGGGTATTCTGGCCGCCCACCGGCGCTGGGTGTACACCGTCCTGCGCCCGATTCTGGACCTGATGCAGACAATCCCCACCTTCGTCTACCTGATTCCGACACTGGTGCTGTTCGGCCTCGGCGTTGTGCCAGGTCTGATCTCGACCATCATCTTCGCCATCGCCGCGCCGATCCGGCTGACCTACCTCGGCATCAGCCGAGTACCGGAAGAGCTGATCGAGGCGGGCAAGGCGTTCGGTGCAAGCCCCGGTAAACTGCTGTTCAAGGTGGAACTGCCGGCAGCGATGCCCAACATCATGGCCGGTGTCACCCAGTGCATCATGCTGTCACTGTCGATGGTGGTGATCGCAGCGCTGGTCGGTGCCGACGGTCTCGGCAAACCGGTCATACGGGCGCTCAACACCGTGAATATCTCCCAGGGTTTCGAGGCGGGCCTGGCAATCGTGCTCGTGGCGATCATTCTGGATCGTATCTGCAAGAAACCGGGCAGCTCAGAGGAGGTATAAGATGGCAGCCGTCGATATTAAGAACCTGGATGTGGTGTTCGGCAAGAATCCGGCCCGCGCGCTAGAACTGATGGACGCCGGGCTCTCCCGTCAAGAGATCATCGACCGCACAGGCGACGTGGTCGGCGTACAGAACGCAAGCCTTAGCGTTAAACAGGGCGAAATCTGTGTGCTGATGGGCCTCTCAGGCTCAGGCAAATCCAGCCTGCTGCGCGCGGTCAACGGGTTGAATCCCGTATCCCGCGGCACTCTGGAGGTGCAGGATGGCGAGCGGATGGTGGATCTTGCCCAGTGCGACGCCCTCACCCTGCGCCACCTGCGCAGCACGCGCATATCCATGGTGTTCCAGAAGTTCGCCCTGATGCCTTGGCTTGATGTGGTCGACAACGTCGCCTTCGGCCTCGAAATGCAGAACGTGGGCAAGAAAGAGCGCCGTCGACGCGCCATGGAAAAGCTTGAGATGGTCGGTCTGGCCGAGTGGCACGACAAACTGCCGCACGAACTCTCAGGCGGCATGCAGCAGCGCGTCGGCCTTGCCCGCGCCTTCGCCATGGACAGTGATATCCTGCTGATGGACGAGCCCTTCTCCGCACTCGACCCGCTGATTCGCACGCAGCTGCAGGATGAGCTGATCGAGCTTCAGGAGCGTCTTAACAAGACGATTCTGTTTGTCAGCCACGATCTGGACGAAGCACTGAAGATTGGCAGCCATATCGCGATCATGGAGTCGGCGAAGATCATCCAACATGGAAAGCCGGAAGAAATTGTGCTCAATCCAAGTACCGCCTATGTGGAAGATTTTGTCGCCCACACGAATCCACTCAACGTGTTGCGCGGTCGATCCCTGATGACCGCTATCACCGCTTTGGACGTAACAGGCGACAACTTGCAGCTTAACAAGCACGAGAACTGCCACGTGCGGATCGAGGGTGGCAAGCCGGTGGCGGCCTCTCGCGCGAATGCGCCGCTTAACCTCCTTGATTGGCAGGAGGGGCAGCCGATTGAGCAGGTCAGCGAAAATAACCTGGTGATCACCAGCCCCGACGTATCGATGCGCGCCGCTATCGAGCTGCGTTACCGCAGCGGACTACCGGTGCTGCTGTGCGAAGGCGGGCAACTGGTCGGCATGCTCTCAGACCGCGACTTCTACCACGCACTGCTGGGCAAGCACTTTACCCAGGAAACAACCAGCGACGCCGCGTAAACGCCGCGCCTGAACGTCAAAAGGCCGATCCCGTCAGGATCGGCCTTTTTGTTTCACCCCGGAGTCGATGTAATCAGTACTCCACCACCACATCACCCTGGGGGATACTGCAGCAGGTCAGAATGTAGCCTTCTGCCACATCCTCATCGGTAATACCGCCGTTGTGAGACATCTCGACCTCGCCTTCGATACGCCTCACCTTGCAGGTGCCGCAGATGCCCATACCACAGGCCTTGGGTATATGCAGCCCCACCTTGGCAGCCGCTGCGTGCACGGTTTCTCCCGGCGCGATCTGGGCGCTCTTGCCGGTTTTGGCAAAGGAAACCTGGAACAGATCGCTCGGCAACAGCGCTTCGGCTTCTTCTGCTGCACTCTCGGCATCTTGTACTGCCTGCTCCTCGATCGGCTCAGGCGTGGCACCGAAGGACTCCTCGTGGTAGCGGCTCATATCGAAACCGGCCTGCTCAAGCAGATGCTTCACCGCCTTCATGTACGGGGTCGGTCCACAGCAGAACACTTCGCGCTCCATAAAGTCAGGCGCAATCATCTGCATCTTCGCGATATCCAGATAGCCGCGGTAACCGGACCATGACTGGCCGGACTCGATACGCTCGCAGATCAGGTGCAAATGGAAGTTGGAAATTCGGGACGACATGGTTTCCAGCTCCCGCTGGAAAATCAGGTCACGCGGGGTGCGTGCGCTGTGTACGAATACCATATCCACATCGGCATTGGTGTCGAATGACCAACGCGCCATCGACATTACCGGCGTGATACCCACACCACCGGAGAGAAACAGCACCTTCTTCGCCGGGAAATCGATGCTGTTGAATACACCAACCGGGCCGTGTACGGCCAGCTCCATCCCCTCTTCCATATTGTCGTGCAGCCAGTTTGATACCAGACCGCCCGGCACCCGCTTGACGGTGATCGAGAAGCTGTACGGCACCGAAGGTGAGCTCGATATAGTATAGGAACGGAAAATCGGCTCGCCGTCGATCTCCAGCTCCAGCGTCACGAACTGTCCCGGTTTGAAGAAGAACATGACCGGTTGCTCGGCCATGAAACAGTAGGTCCGCACATCCCAGGTTTCCTGAATCGCCTTGACGCAACGAACGACATGACGGCCGTTGCTCCAGGTCTGGGTTGTCACCGGAACGAATGCGTCGTTGTTGACGATTGAAATGCTCTGGTTGTTCATGGCTGGCACGTCCAAATACGGGTGTTGGGTTATGGATCTTGTTAAGGCGCATTGTCAGTTCAAGCCCCCGTCGCCACTTACTTATTCGCGACGCGAAATTGTCTTAAAAACACCGTTTTTTACCTTTTTTACCCCCCTTGGTCTTAAACAGAATCGGTCCATGTCGCGAATAGAAAAATCGATAACCCCACGTGAAGGCAGGATTAGCTCCAAGACACCACCCCGGCATCATCCAGGAGGCCGTTCAGGGGTACCGGGTCGGTACGGAACGCAGCCCTGTCAGGGCGTAAAACCCACATCTTTTTGAGATAAACCGATGACACAGAACGATCTGCTAAACCTCAGCTACGCCAGCCTTGATCAGGCCCGTGAGGAGATGAACGGATTGCTGAAAGAGCGTCGCCGCGACTACTCCCTGCCGCAACCGCTCTATAACGACCCGCATATGTTTCGTATTGATATGGAGGAGGTCTTCCAGAAAGAGTGGCTCTTCGTTGGCATGACCAGCGAGATCCCCACCAAGGGCGACTACTTCACTGTTGATATCGGCCAGAACCCTGTACTGATCGTGCGCGGTGCCGATGGCAGCATCAACGCTTACCACAACAGCTGCCGTCACCGTGGCTCGCGTATCTGCTCCGAACACCGTGGCAAGGTGGCCAACTTGGTCTGCCCCTACCACCAGTGGACTTACGATACCAAGGGCAACCTGCTCTTCGCCGGTACCGAGATGGGTGACGAGTTCGACAAACAGAAGCACGGCCTCAAGAAGACTCACTGCAAGGTGGGCGGCGGCTTCATCTTCGTCAGCCTGGGCAAACAGGAACCCGAAGGGGATTTCGACGCATTCCTGGCGACACTGGACGAGTACATGGAGCCGTACGATGTCGAGAACACCAAGCTCGCCGTTGAATCCAACATGTACGAAAAGGCCAACTGGAAGCTGGTCATCGAGAACAACCGCGAGTGCTACCACTGCGAAGGCAGCCATCCTGAACTGCTCAACACGCTGCTGGAGTGGGACGACACCAACGACCCGCGTGCGCCGCAGTCATTCCTTGACTACTACGCCCGTCAGGCCGCCGAGTGGGAGGCCGAAGGCATCCCCCACGAGCACAAGAGCTTCGGCGTACGCAACCGTATCGTGCGTATGCCGCTGAAGGAAGGCACTCAGGTGATGACCATCGACGGTCAGGAAGGCTGCAGCAAGCTGCTGGGCCGGATCAAGAACCGTCACCTCGGTTCCATGCGTATTCTTCACCTGCCGAACTCCTGGAACCACATGCAGAGCGACCACTTCATCGTGTTCCGTGTTCTGCCGATCTCCGCTCAGGAGTCACTGGTGACCACCAAGTGGTTCGTGCACAAGGATGCCGTCGAAGGCGTGGATTACAACCCTGAACGTCTGCGTCAGGTATGGGATGCCACCAACGATCAGGACCGCCGCCTCGGAGAAGAGAACCAACTCGGTATCAACTCCGTCGGATACGAGCCGGGCCCCTACTCCAAGACTTACGAGTTCGGTGTTATCAACTTCCTGGACTGGTACACCGATACCGTCCTCAAGAACTTGGGTTAATAGCCACACACCTTAAAAGGCCGCCGTGAGGCGGCCTTTTTCATTTGGAAAAGCCCTCTACAGACACAAACGCCTGAAAATTTTCGCCGGGTGAGCAGTTGTCTGCGTTAAAATATCGATTCGGTTAACGGCGAGCCTTATGCGCTGCGTCGATGGACAACACTGAAGATATCGGGGCTGTAGTCGATCCATGATTCCAAACCAGCTGCAAACCTTTCTCGCGGTGGTCAAGAACGGCAACTTCTCAGCGGCAGCCCGGCAGCTAGGCGTCTCGTCGGCAGCCGTCAGCAAGTCGGTTGCCCAACTCGAGAAAAGCCTTGAGTTACGTCTGTTCCATCGCACCACACATTCGTTAACGCTGACGGAAGACGGCCACGACCTGCACAAACGCACCGGGCCATTGGTCGAGCAACTCGAGGACCAGATCCGGCTGAGCACCGACAAGCAGCGATCTCCGCGGGGCCGACTCAGGGTTAACCTGCCTGAAACGTTCGGTCGTTCAGTCGTGCTGCCGCTGCTCCCCTCATTCATCGAAAAGTATCCCGATATACAGCTGGATCTGAGCTTTGAAGATCGACTGGGTGACTTGGTCAAAGAGGGCGCCGACGTCGGCATAGGCGTTATGCTGAGCCCTGACAGCACGGTAATAGCGCGCGAATTTTACCGGCTTCAGCCCCTACTCGTAGCCAGCGAAGGCTATATCGAACGCCACGGCGCCCCCAGCACGCCTGAAGAGCTGTCGCAGCACAACTGCATCGCCTTTCGCTCTTCTACGACCGGACGGGTAAAGCCCTGGACTTTCAAGATTGATGGCGAGCATTTTCAGGTTGAGCCGCAAGGCAACCTGATTGTGAATGATCTCTCAGCAGGCATGAGGGCGGTCGAGATGGACCTGGGGATCGCCATGATCGGTGCCGGTCATGCTCAGACGCTCAAGGAAACCGGCAATATCAAGCGCATACTTCCTGCCTACGAGCCAGACCCCATACAAGTGCTGATCTATTACTCGTCCCGCTACTACCTGCCGGCCAAGACCCGACTGTTCATCGATCACTTGATGGAACACGCGCACGATGACAGAACCCTAAGCCTGGATGAGTGGACCCGCAGCTTATAAAAAAGCCCACCTAATGGTGGGCTAAACAGCGGGAACAACAACCACTTCACGACTGCATCAAGAACTCCACCCAACTGCCGGGAAACGCCCCATAAACGTCGGCATAAGCATTTAGCCAATCGGTCTGCACACCCACCAGCGCATCTTCCGATTCAAGCAGATCCCGCTGGGCATCAAGGTATTCAATGTAGGGCAGCTCACCTTCTTCGTATCGGGCCCGTGCCTGCTCGAACGCCTGCCGGGCAAACTGATGCCGACGGCCAATCTGATCCAGACGCTGAGTTCTGGCAGCCCAGGTCTGAATCGAACGATCTGCACGATTCAACACAATGAGAAGTGTCTTTTCGTACTCGGCCAGTACAGCCTGCTCTTCAAGCTGCGCCGCGCTCAGGCCCGCCCTTAGTGCCGACAGATTCAACAACGACCATTGCAGATGCGGCGCAACACCCAGCTGCTCACGCGTATCCCCCAGATCAAGGCTGGAGGCACTGAGCCAGCCAATGACACCCGATACACTGATATCGGGATAGAGCGCGGCCTTGGCCCCATCCGACAATGCCATCGCCTCCTCCACACGCGCCTGAGCCTTAAGCAGGTCGGGTGAACGCATCAAGGCGTGTGCCGGATCATGGAAAGCAGGTACCAGAGAATCTGTCGCCGGCAGTGCCATACGCATAACCGGCTGCGGCAGCTGATCCGAGGTTACACCGACGAGGGTGGCCAGCGTTTCCCGATAACCGGCCGCGGCTTCTTCCAGAAGTGGTCGTCTTGCCAGATACTCGTGCTGAAGGGCCTGGGCACGGTACAGTTCCAGCGGTGTCGCAACGCCCTCTTCATATCGGACCCTCAACGTCCCGACAGACTCCTGAAGGGAGTTCAACTGTTGCTCAAGCACACCCAACTGACGCTGTGTCCCGGACAACTGGGTATAGGTTTTGACAACGCCACTCACCACCTCAGCCATCACCGCTTCATGGCTATGCTGCTGATAGGCCATCTGCGCCTGCGCCTGGGCGATGGCCGCACGGATGCGTCCGAACAGATCGAGCTGCCAATCGGCTGACAGACCCAGCGATACGCTCTCCTGACGCGTCACATCAAGCCCGGAACCTGTGGTTTGCTCTCGCGACAGATTCAGGTTTGCGCCTACACCGCCCTGGGGACGACGCTGGTCACGCGCCACATCCAACCGGGCCAACTGGGCATCCAGCCGCAGTGCAGCGGCTGTCAGATCCTGATTGTTTTTCAGCGCCAGCTCGACGAGACGGTCGAGCTGAGCATCGTTGAGCGCTTCCCACCAGCGCGCTTGGGCATTAATGCCCTGCTCCGCGGGCTCTGTGACGGTCGAACTCAGCCGGCTCAAGGTATCGCTGCCCGGTTGCGACAAGGCACTATGAGGTGCCTTCACTGCGCACCCTGTCAGCGCTGCAAGCAGCGCGACGACACTGAAGCTTTTTAACGCGCTACGCTTTGCGTTTCGTTCAAACACGAGCCCCCTCCTCTTCAATCAAATCGCCCTGAATTGAACGGCGTGGGTGACGCTCCAGTGCAGTCATCGCCATATAAAACACCGGCGTGAACAGCAGACCGAACACCGTGACACCGATCATGCCGGAGAACACCGCTATACCCATCGCATGGCGCATCTCTGCGCCAGCCCCTGTTGCCAGTACCAGCGGAACGACACCGGCGGTAAACGCGATGGAGGTCATCAGGATTGGTCGCAATCTCAGGCGGCAGGCCTGCAGGATGGAGTCGAGACGCGACACGCCGCTGTGCCGCCGGTCGCGGGCAAACTCCACCATCAGGATCGCGTTTTTGCTCGCCAGAGCCACCAGCACAATCAACGCGATGCGGGTGAAGATGTTGTTATCGCCCGATGTCAGCCAGACTCCGAGCAGTGCCGAGAGGATGGTCATCGGTACAATCAGGATGATCGCCAGTGGCAGCGTCAGGCTTTCGTACTGGGCAGCCAGCACCATGAACACCAGCAGCACCACGAGCGGGAAGATATAGGCCATGGTGTTGCCAGCCAGAATCTGCTGGTAGGTGACCTCAGTCCACTCGAATGCCATACCGTCATCCAGCTGTTCACCGAGTATCCGCTCAATCGCGTCCCGCGCCTGATCGGAGCTGTACCCGGGCGCCGGATTACCGTTAAGTTCGGCACTGGGATAACCGTTGTAGTGCATGACACGGTCGGGCCCGATGGTCGGTTCCACCGTCAGCACCGAACCCAGCGGCACCATGTCGCCAGCCGCATTGCGTACCTTGAGCCGCAAGACCTGCTCGGGATCGACACGGTAATGCGCATCCGCCTGAGCATTCACCTGATAGGTTTTGCCAAACAGGTTAAAGTCGTTGACGTAGAGCGAACCCAGATAGATCTGCAGTGTCTCGAACACCTGATCCAGCGGTATCCCCTGAATCATCGCCTGTTCACGGTCCACCTCGATATCCATCTGCGGTACCTGAATGCGGAAACTGGAATAGAGCCCCACCAGCGCCGGATCTTTACCTGCTTCGGCAATCACTTTCTGCAGATTACTGAATAAGGCGTCAAACCCGAGGCTGCCGCGATCTTCGATCTGCAACTTGAAGCCGCCGGTGGTGCCCAAACCAAGAATCGGTGGCGGCGGGAATACCGCAACAAACGCCTCGTCGATACCAGCAAAACGCGCATTCAGCTGACCTGCTATCGCATTGGCGGACAGTGTCGAATCCTTGCGCTGACCGAAGTCGTCCAGCGTCACAAACACGATGCCGCTGTTTGAGCTGTTGGTGAAACCGTTCACGGACAGACCCGGGAACGACACGGTCTGGCTCACCCCCGGAGTATCGAGTGCAATCTGCTCCATCTCACGCACCACCGCTTCGGTACGATCCAGACTCGAGGCATCCGGTAGCTGTGCGATCGCCACCAGATACTGCTTATCCTGCAGCGGTATAAACCCACCGGGTACGGCATCGAACAGTTTTACCGTGCCGCCGAGCAGACCGAGATAGACGATACCGACCACCAGCCCAAGGCGGATCAGCCGTTTGACCACCTTCTCATACAGCACACCGCTACGATCAAACAAACGGTTGAAGGGCTGGAACAGCCAGCGACCGAACAACGCATTCATCAGTCGTGTCAGCAGGTCGGGCTTGGCGTCATGACCGCGCAGCAGCAGGGCCGAGAGCGCCGGCGACAGTGTCAGCGAGTTGAATGCCGAGATCAGTGTCGAGATTGTGATGGTCAGCGCAAACTGCTTGTAGAACTGTCCACTGAGGCCCTGAATGAACGCCGTCGGAATAAATACCGCACAAAGCACCAGCGCAATCGCGATAATGGGACCTGTCACCTCAGTCATCGCCTGCTTGGTCGCCGCCATCGGCGACAGGCCATTACCGATGTTGCGCTCGACGTTCTCCACCACAACGATGGCATCGTCCACCACAATACCGATGGCCAGCACCAAACCGAACAGCGACAGCGTATTGATCGATACACCGAGCCACTGCATGACGGCAAAGGTGCCGATTAGGGATACCGGCACGGCGATCAGCGGAATGATCGAGGCACGCCAGGTCTGCAGGAACAGAATCACCACGATGACAACCAGTGCAATCGCCTCCAGCAGCGTATCGATCACCGCTTCGATAGAGCCGCGCACAAATACGGTGGGGTCGTAGGCGATCTCATATGACACCCCTTGCGGGAAGCGCTGAGACAGCTCCTCCATGGTGGCGCGCACCTGATTCGACAGCTCAATGGCGTTGGCGCCGGGACGCTGAAAGATCGGGATCGCCACGGCCGTGTTGCCATTGAGCATGGCACGCAGCGAGTAGCTGTCTTCGCCCAGTTCAATCCGCGCCACATCACGCAGACGCGTGATTGCGCCGCTGGTGTCCACTTGCACCACGATATTGCCAAACTCTTCCGGGCTTTGGAGCCGCCCCTTTACGTTGAGTAGAATCTGGAACTGACTGTCGGTACTGACCGGCTGGGAGCCCAAACTGCCCGCGGCAACCTGCTGGTTCTGCGCGCGCACCGCGGCCACCACATCGCCCGGTGTCAGATTGCGCGAGGCCAATGCATCGGGCTGCAGCCACAGACGCATGGAATACTTGCCGCCGCCAAAGAGGCGCACATCACCCACCCCGGGCAAACGTGCCAACGGGTCCTTCACATAGATATCGGCATAGTTGGACAGGTAGCTGATCTCGCGATCGCCCTTTGGCGAGTACAGGTGTACCACCATGGTCAGGTTGGGCGAGGACTTCTCCGCCACCACGCCAAGGCGCTGAACATCTTCCGGCAAACGCGGCAAAGCACTGGCAACACGGTTCTGTACCTGCACCTGGGCTCGATCAAGATCGGTGCCAAGGGAAAACGTCAGTGTCAGTGTCATGCGCCCGTCTGTCGTGGCTTGAGAGAACATGTACAGCATATTTTCGATGCCGTTCATCTCCTGCTCGAGCGGTGCCGCGACAGTCTGTGCAATGACATCGGGGTTGGCCCCGGGATAATTGGCGGTCACCACTACCGTAGGTGGCACCACCTCGGGGTACTCGCTAACCGGCAGCTGGAACAGCGAGATAGCGCCCCCTACCAGAATCAGCAACGACAGCATCGCGGCAAAAATCGGACGCTGAATAAAGAAATGGCTGAATTTCATCTGTGTCGATACCTACTTATGCGGACGGCTCGAGCGCTTCACCAGTTTGCAGAAGGGTTAAACCCTGGGACTCGATCTGGACATCCCGTGGCGTCACCGGCATACCGGGCCCGACACGTGCAGGACCGTTCACCGCGATGCGATCCCTGGGATTCAGGCCCGACTCGATTACACGAAGCGCCCCGGCCCGATCCCCCAGTTCAACCTTGCGGTACTCAAGCACGTTTTCGGCGTTAATAATCAATACGAAGCGGTTTTTCAGATCGCTGCCGACTGCCCGATCCGGCACCATGATACGGGGCTGGGCATCGCTGGCTGTCAGCGTAATACGAGCAAAAGCCCCCGGACGCAGGTTCGGACTGGTAGAGTCAAACGCCGCACGTACACGCAGCGTGCCGGTCTGGTTGTTGATCTGGTTATCGATAAAGTCGACATGACCGGAATAGCTTTCAGTGCTATTACCCACCAGTTGCAGACGCGCCTGGGTCTGCCCCGATGTATCAACCTGGCTGAACGCGCTGTTCCAGGTACGCTCATCCACATCGAAGTAGGCATAGAGTCGATCGGTAGCGACCAGTCTGGTCAGTACGCTCTGCCCTGCCTGCACATTGTTACCGGCGGTGATAAATGCATTGGACGCTGTGGCGGTAATGGGCGCGCGGACCTCCGTGAACTCAAGGTTCAGGCGCGCAGCCTCCAGGGCTGCACCTACCGACGCCAACTCTGCCTGACGCTGATGTGCCAACGAGATCCGTGACTCCGCCTGCTCCTCGGACATGGCGTTGCGCCCCTGCAGGCGACGCGCCCTTTGTGCTTCGGATTGCGCCTGATGCAAGGCCGAGCGTGCTCTGCTCAACTCCGCTTCAAGACGGCGAACCTCGGCATCAAAAGGACGCGGATCAATACGGAACAAGACATCGCCCTCCTGGACGACGCTCCCCTCGGTAAATTCAATCGACTCAATCACACCGGAGACACGCGGTCTGAGTTCTATCTGCTGCGGTGATTCAAGGCGGGTTGTAAAGGTGTACTCCGGACTGAACCGGGTATAGAGCACCTGTGCCACATCGACAGGCTGAGCGCTCTGCGGAGCAGCTGCGGTCGAGTCGGCTTCCGCCGAACAGCCCGCTACCACTGCTGAAAAAAGCAAAAAGAAGAGTATACGAAGTTGCATACGCCTGACTCCGGTGTTGGGTAAAAGATGGATATTGTTAGTATTAGAGGGGGAATATCCGGCGTAGTATCTACCGGAAGGGTCAAACCGTGTACCGGGTATCAGGTTTAATTGGTTTCAAATAATAGTTATAACCAGACTTGTTCTGCTCAATGTGACAACACGGTATTGGCACAGCCGCTATTCGCCAGATCAGGCCCAAACACCTACGCTTACATCAGCAGCATTTTACATCCGCTACCTGTCACGACTTACCTGCCTCTCCGACCGCGCCAACGGTCCGGTCGCGAGTTCATACAACAAGCACAGAGGGTAAGCACAATGAGTCTGGCCAATATCGTACAACGTGGCTGGGACGCCGTAGCCGTCGGTGATTTCGATTCACTGGTGACCGATTACATGGACGAAATGCAATTCATCATGCCGGGGCAGACCGATGTGGTCGAAGGCCGTACAGCCTTCCGCTCGGCGCTGAACAACATCGGACAAGCACTTCCGGCTGGCTTCCACATTACCGGTCTTCGTCATATCGAAGGCGATAAAGAGGTCGTATCAATCGTGGAATGGGAGTCCGACAGGGTCGACGCCTCACAGCTGATGATTCTGTTCAAGTTCATCGGTGACAAAATCTACGAAGAGCGGTGGTTTGTCGATACCGAACAATGGAGGGCAGCGTTATAGGGCATTTCAAACAGAGCACTTACCCGTTCAGCGAGTGGTGCGCTCAATCTGCTTAACGTTGACACGCATATCGAGCAGTTCCACCGGATCACCGAATTGAGTGTAGATCGCAACATCCGCCGCGTCTCGACCAAAGGCAATCGCGACGCGGCCTCCTTTCAAATCGGAACAGGTCGGATCAAAGGTATACCAGCGGTTACCGACGTAGGCTTCAAACCAGGCGTGGAGATCCATCGGTTCAAGCCCCTCAAGATAACCCACTACCATCCGCGCGGGGATCGACAGCGCACGACAGCAGGCAATACCGAGGTGCGTCAGGTCACGGCAGACACCGCTTCCGCGCTGCTTCACCTCCGCCGCACTGATAATCTCCTGTCCCTCTCCCGGGGTGTACGGTACATTCCGGCGAATGTACTCCACGATTGCTGCGCATTGATCGTATCCCGGCGCTTCGCCTTTGGTTATCGACGCGGCTATCTCCGTAAAACGGTCCGACTCGCAATAGCGACTTGGTCGTAAAAACGGCAAGGTGTCATCCGGCAACTGCTGCACTTCAATGAAGGGCGCACCAGGTGCCGCATCGGAGGCATCCGCGGTCTCGATATCAACCGAAGTACGCACGGAAAAATGTCCCGCTGGCGCCACAACACGCTGGCACAGGTTGCCAAACGAATCTGTAAACTCCACCGCCGGTACACTGGGCGAAAAGAGATACTCCTCCCTCGCAATCCACTGCTGCCATCCACTGCGCGGGCGCAACATCAACAGAAACGGCGTCGCCACCGGAATCTGGAACTCAAGGGTGCAGGAAGCGTTCAGCCACATGTCAGGCGCTGTCTCCTTTTAGAAGGGCGGTAAACAGCTCAGGCTAAAGGGTTTAACCGGGTTATGCAAAGAGCGCTCAGGAAACACGAGGACCAAGGCCCCGTCTTTCCGCATCCTCAGCTACAAATTAAACGCTACCACATATACTCTGCTTTAGGCCTAGCAAGCAACGGGAACCAGAACAGCGAAATGGATATTCGGAACCTTGACACTGCCTCGCACCCCGACCAATTTTGGTTTGAGACCTGACCCGCGAACAGTTAAAAGAGATCAGGCCGCAGCTTAAAAGCGCCGGCTATTCCGAAGCCAAGCTGTAAACAGCTCGATAGAGTGCTGAACAGCCAACTGGACAACGTTCTGGACGAGCTCAGCCTGGCGATCTGGCCAAAACCTGCCTGAACACTCACCTAAAAAACGGTACCCAATTAAATTAGCCAGGCTATTATTTTAACTTTTCGGTTAAGTTTTCGGTTAAGTTAAAATAATAGCCTGGCTAATTTTAACTTAAGGCAAGATCATGGAACGAGGCCTCACCGGGCACTATGTGCCCAGCATTGCCGGCGGCGTTGCCTGTCAGGCGTTTATACCCGCCCCGCTACCACCGGCCCCACCCCTGCAGATCGATGCCAAGCTGCAAGGGCGTATCAGTCAGGCGATGCTGGCACTGGGAAGGCTCGACGCTATCAGTACCCTGCTCCCCGATGCCCACCTTTTTCTATACAGCTATGTGCGCAAGGAAGCGGTGATGTCCTCACAAATAGAGGGCACCCAATCATCGCTGAGCGACCTGATGCTCTACGAGATGGAAGGGATACCCGGCGTACCGATGGATGACGTGCAGGAGGTCTCCTGCTATGTGAGCGCACTGGCACTTGGTGTCGAGCGGATTACAGAGGGCCATCCCATCGCGTTTCGCCTGCTCACCGAGCTGCACCAGGCTTTGATGACCTCAGGACGCGGCATCAACAAAAGCCCCGGTGAGTTCCGTAAAAACCAGGTATGGATCGGCGGCCACCGCGCCGATGAAGCCACCTTTGTCCCCCCCCCCGCTCAGGAGCTGGCGGACTGTTGGAGTGTGCTGGAGCGTTTCATCAACGATCTACCTGAAGCCACCGACCCACTGATTAAGGCCGCGCTTGCCCATGTGCAGTTCGAGACCATCCACCCCTTTATGGATGGCAACGGGCGTGTGGGGCGGCTGCTGATCCCGCTGATACTGGTGGCCGCAGGCGTGCTCAGCCAACCCCTGCTCTATCTTTCAGTATTCTTCAAAAAACACCGACAAACCTACTATGAACGCCTGCAGCAGGTGCGGCTGACCGGCGACTGGGAGAGCTGGCTACTGTTCTTTGTCGATGCAGTCACCGCTACTGCTACCCAAGCAGTTGAGACAGCGCGCCAACTTAACCAACTGCGCAGCGAGCACCGTAAACAGATGTCCGATCTTGGCCGACTGGCCGGGTCTGCACAGCAGGTGCTGGATGTGCTGTTTGAGTTACCTATCGCCAATATCGCCACACTGGTCGAGCGCAGCGGCTTGACCGCAGCCACCGTGGGTAAGGTAATGGAACGCCTGTCGCAACCGGAGACCGATTTAGTACGCGAACTCACCGGCCAGAAGCGCAATCGGGTATTCGCCTACACCACCTATATCGAGATTCTGAATCAGGAGACGCCATGACCGGTCGAGGCATATACGATAACGCCCCCTGGGATGCTGAGCAGAACATGAACAGCGAACTGCCGTCTGTCAGATCATTGGCGGAAGTGGCGCATCGGGCGGCATGATGTAATTAGCGTGCGTCGCCTTGCAACCTCTCCCCCGCCAATCTGGCCGCAGGATGCAGCTCCTCTCCTCCCTGCCCGAGGTAGTCAAACAGCTGGCTTTTCATCCGCCGTGACCAGAATTTCTTTACATGGCCCGCGACCACCTCGGCAACGGCACTCTCGTCACCGGCACTGATATTGTTGAGGGCGATCTGGTTGATCATCTGGATCAGGCGATCCTGCTCACTGTGTGACATGCTCTGCTCTCGCTTGTCTGGATTCTTGTTCTGTTTGATGCTGGCCGCCGGTGTAGATCACGTGTCGACCGGGTCTGGCAAAGCCGATCAGGTTCATGCCTGCCGTTGAGGCGTGCTCCACTGCCAATGCCGTAGGTGCCGACACAGCAACCAGTGTCGGTATGCCCATGGCGTTACATTTATTAACCATCTCGTAGCTGGCTCTGCTCGAGATCAGCACAAAGCGTTCGGCACTGACCATGTTGCCGATATCACGGTCTGCACAGGCGCCGATCAGCTTATCAAGCGCGTTATGACGCCCCACATCTTCGCGCAGCAGCAGGATGTTACCGCTGGGATCGCACAGTGCCGCTCCGTGCACAGCCCCGGTAACCGACTGCAACGGCTGGTGCCCCTTTAGCTGCTCAAGCGCTGTTTCAATCGCAGCGCTCTGTGGCAACTGTGCAGCCCTAACAGGCGTTGGCATCGCCACCGCCTGCTGCAAAGACTCAGCCCCACAGAGGCCGCAACCGGTGCGCCCTGCCATATTTCGGCGGTGCTCCTTGAGTTTGGCGAAGCACTCACCGGCAATCTCGATATGCAGCTCGATACCAAGCGTCTGCTGCTCAATCTCGATACCGTAGATCTGCTCCGCACGTTCGACGATCCCTTCGCTGAGACTGAAACCCAGCGCGAAATCCTCAAGATCCATCGGCGAGGCCATCATCACCACATGCGAAAGGCCGTTGTAGACCAGTGCTACCGCGACCTCCTCGGCCAGCAGATCACGAGCCGTTTCCGGCTCGTGATCTCCACCGCCGGAGCGGCGACACTGAACAGAGAAAGCCTTGCGACCCTGACCGTCCATCGGTTTACTCCGCCGCCGGCTTGGCTTCGTGCAGGAACTTGTGCTGACGCTGGTGATTGTCATGGAAGTTCTTCTGCCAATCGGAGGGCTGACTCACCTTCTCGACCTGTACCGCCGTCACCTTGTACTCCGGACAGTTGGTGGCCCAGTCGGAGTTGTCGGTGGTGATCACGTTGGCGCCACTGTGCGGGTGGTGGAAGGTGGTATACACCACACCCGGCTGCATCCGTTCGCTGATGCGCGCGCGCAGCACGGTATGACCTGCACGGCTGCTGATGCCCAGCCAGTCGTTGTCATTGATGCCACGCTCTTCGGCGTCATGCGGATGGATCTCCAGCACGTCCTCGTCATGCCACACCTGGTTGTCGGTGCGGCGAGTCTGCGCGCCCACGTTGTACTGGCTGAGGATACGACCAGTGGTCAGCAGCAGCGGGAAGCGGCGGTTGGCCCGTTCGGTGGTGGGCACGAACTCGGTGATGGCAAAGTGCGCCTTGCCGATCGGGAAGCTCTCCACATGCATGATCGGCGAGCCGACCGGATGCTCATCGTTGCAGGGCCATTGCAGGCTGCCCTGCTGCTCCAGCTTGTCGTAGCTGACACCGGCAAAGCTCGGCGTCAGCTGGGCAATCTCGTCCATAATCTCAGACGGGTGGGCATAGTTCATCGGATAATCCAGCGCGTTGGCCAGAGCCACCGTCACCTCCCAATCCTCTTTGCCCGCAATCGGCGGCATCACCTTGCGCACGCGGTTGATACGGCGCTCGGCATTGGTGAAGGTTCCGTTCTTCTCAAGGAAGGTGGAGCCCGGCAGCAGCACATGGGCGAACTTGGCCGTCTCATTGAGGAAAATATCCTGCACGATGAGGCAATCGAGCGAGCGCAGCGCCTGCTCCACATGCTGGGTATTCGGATCCGACTGGGCGATATCCTCACCCTGTACGTACAGCGCACGGAAATGGCCGGCGATAGCGGCATCGAACATGTTAGGGATACGCAGCCCCGGTTCGTGATCGATCTCGACACCCCAGGCCGCTTCAAAGCGACCGCGCGCAACCGGATCAGCCACGTGCTGGTAGCCCGGCAACTCGTGCGGGAAGGAGCCCATATCGCAGGAGCCCTGTACGTTGTTCTGACCGCGCAGCGGGTTCACGCCGACACCGTCACGGCCGATATTACCGGTCGCCAGCGCCAGGTTGGCGATCCCCATAACGGTGGTCGAGCCCTGACTGTGTTCGGTAACACCCAGACCGTAGTAGATCGCAGCATTGGGCGCCTTGGCATAGGTGCGCGCCGCTTCCCGTACTTTGTCCGCTGCAACACCGGTAACCTCTTCCACTGCCTCCGGTGCGTGACGCGGGTCCTGAATGAACGCACGCCATTTGGCGTAAGCGTCATCCTCACAGCGCTTGGCAATAAAGCCGGTATCTTCGAGACCTTCGGTGACGATGACATGCGCCAGCGCGTTGACCATCGCCACGTTGGATCCCGGGCGCAACGGCAGATGGGTCGCATCACCCAGATGCGGCGTATCAAGCAGATCGATATGGCGCGGATCTGCCACAATCAGGCTCGCGCCTTCGCGCAGACGACGGCGCAACAGCGAGCCGAAAACCGGATGGGCATCGGTGGGGTTGGCACCGATCACCAATACGCAGTCGGCTTTCATGACCGAATCGAATGTCTGGGTGCCGGCAGACTCACCCAATGTCTGTTTCAGGCCATAACCGGTAGGACTGTGGCAGACACGGGCACAGGTATCGGTGTTATTGTTGCCGAACGCGGCGCGGATCAGCTTCTGTACCAGATAGGTCTCTTCGTTGGTGCAGCGTGAGGAGGTGATTCCGCCGATGCTCTCGCGGCCATGTTCCGCCTGAATCGCTTTCAGGCGCTTGGCAGCAAAGCCGATCGCCTCTTCCCAGCTCACCTCTTTCCAGGGCTGGTCGATGGAATCGCGGATCATCGGTGCACGGATGCGATCCTTATGGGTGGCGTAACCAAACGCAAAACGCCCTTTCACGCAGGAGTGGCCGTGGTTCGCATCGCCCCCTTTGTAGGGCACCATGCGTACCAGCTTGTCGCCCTTCATCTCCGCCTTGAACGAACAACCCACGCCGCAGTACGCGCAGGTTGTCACTACGCTGTGCTCCGGCTGCCCCATCTCAATAACGGAGTTCTCGGTCAGCGTTGCGGTCGGGCAGGCCTGCACACAGGCACCGCAGGAGACACACTCAGAGTCGAGGAACCCTTCATCCTGACCGGCGGCGACCTTGGAGTCGAAGCCGCGACCATCGATGGTCAGCGCGAAGGTGCCCTGCACTTCCGAGCAGGCCCGCACACAGCGTGAGCAGACGATGCATTTGCTGGCATCGAAGGTGAAATAGGGGTTGGAGGTATCCTTGGGCGCATCCAGATGGTTCTCGCCGTCAAATCCGTAACGCACTTCGCGCAGGCCGACGCTACCGGCCATGTCCTGCAGTTCGCAGTTGCCGTTGGCCGGACAGGTCAGACAGTCCAGCGGGTGGTCGGAGATGTACAGCTCCATGATATTGCGACGCAGTTTGGCCAGCTTGTCATTCTGCGTCCACACTTTCATCCCCTGCTCAGCGGGGGTGGTACAGGATGCGGGCAGACCGCGACGCCCTTCGATCTGCACTGCACACAGGCGGCAGGAGCCGAAGGCGTCCAGATTATCGGAGGCGCAGAGCTTCGGGATGTTGATATCGGCCAGCGCGGCTGCGCGCATCACTGAAGTACCTTCGGGTACGCTGATCTCGACACCGTCGATCTCCAGCGTGACCAGGTTCTCGCTCAGCGATGCCGGGGTGCCGTAATCTTTGTTCGGATCAAAATGCTGCAACATGATCAGGCCTCCTCCGCCAGCGCTTGGGCGTCAGATGTATGTTTCACGAAATCTTCACCGAAGTGTTTCATGGCGCTCTGTACCGGGAACGGCGTCATACCGCCCATCGCGCACAGAGAACCGTCGACCATGGTCTCGCACAGGTCGGACAGCAGTTCCAGATTACCCTCGACGTTTTCACCGGCCCGGATACGGTCGATCACCTCGACGCCACGGGTAGAACCGATACGGCACGGGGTGCATTTACCGCAGGACTCGGCCACGCAGAACTCCATCGAAAAACGCGCCTGCTCACCCATATCGACGGTATCGTCGAACATCACCACGCCACCATGACCGAGCACGGCCCCGATCTTGGCGAACGCTTCGTAGTCCAGCGGTGTATCCCACTGGCTCTCCGGCAGGTAGGCTCCCAGCGGACCGCCCACCTGCACGGCCCGCAGCGCACGCCCGTTACGGGTACCGCCGCCAAACTCGAACATCAGCTCACGCAGGGTCGGGCCAAACGCCAGTTCAACCAAACCACCCTGCTTCACGTTACCGGCGAGCTGGAACGGCAGCGTGCCGCGTGAGCGACCCATACCGCAGTCGGCATACGCCTTGGCGCCCCGATCGAGGATGAACGGCACCGCCGCCAGCGACAGTACATTGTTGACCACAGTCGGTTTACCGAACAGGCCGACGATGGCGGGCAGCGGCGGCTTGGCGCGCACCAGCCCGCGCTTGCCCTCCAAGCTTTCCAGCAGCGAGGTCTCTTCGCCACAGATATAAGCACCGGCACCCAAACGTACTTCCAGATCGAAGCGCTGGCCACTGCCCAGGATATTTTCACCGAGCAGATTATTGGCGTAGGCGGTTTCAATCGCGGCGTTCAGGTTCTTCTGTGCCAAGGGGTATTCGGAGCGCAGGTAGATGTAGCCCTGGGTCGCGCCGACGGCGAGACCGGCGATGGTCATCCCCTCGATCAGCATGAACGGGTCGCACTCCATGACAAGACGATCGGCAAAAGTACCTGAGTCGCCCTCATCGGCGTTGCAGACGATGTACTTCTGATCGGCCGGCGCGTTAAGCACGGTCTGCCACTTGATACCGGTGGGGAACGCCGCGCCGCCACGACCGCGCAGGCCGGACTCCTTCACCGCATCGACGATCACCTGTGGTTCCAGTGCCAGAGCATTATCCAGCCCCCTGTAGCCGCCGTGCGCCTTGTAATCGTCCAACGATAACGGATCGATAACACCGGCACGGGCAAAGGTCAGACGCTGCTGACGCTTGAGGTAAGGGATCTCTTCGACCAAGCCCAGCGCCAGCGGATGGTCCACCTCGCCCTTCCAGAACTCAACGGCAAACAGGGATTCCAGATCCCGCTCTTTGACCGGTCCAAAGCCATAACGCCCTTCGGGTGTATCCACCTCGATCAGCGGCTCAAGCCAGTAGAGAGCACGCGTACCATTACGGCGAATCTCCAACGGATCGCCCATCTCATGCGCCAGCGCATCGATGCTGGCGGCAAGTCGGTCGGCACCCAACGCCTTGGCGGTGGTATCAGACGGCACATACACTCGGTAAGCCATTACTGCACCTCCAGCCGGTCGGTTTTAAGCGCATCGACCAGTTCATCAAAGCGCTGCGCATCAACACCGGCGTGAATCTCGTCACCCACACGCACCGAAGGTCCGCAGGCGCAGTTACCCAGACAGTAAACCGGCTCCAGCGTCACCGTGCGGTCCGCAGTTGTCTGATGGTAATCGACCCCAAGCGCCGCCTTTGCATGCGCTTCAAGGGCACGCGCACCCTGTGCCTGACACGCCTCGGCACGGCAGATCTCGACCACATGACGGCCGGGCTCCCGGGTACGGAAGTGGTGGTAAAAGCTGATCACGCCATGAACCTCCGCGCGGCTCAATTTAAGCGCAGGCGCGATCAGGGATACGGCATCGTCAGGGATATAGGTAAAGCGGTCCTGAATGGCGTGCAGGATCGGCAAAAGCGCTCCCGGCTTGGACTTGAGCTCATCGATGATGGCTTGCGCGACTGTTGGCTCCCAGCTCGCGCTTCCCGGCGTACTCATTGGTTATCCTCCTACCGCCGAAATATGAACCAAATTTCATATTCAAGCAGAAGTGTTGCTCTTTTTATGGCGTACAAATTAACATCAGAGGGTACTAATCAAAATATGAAACAAAATGCCTATTCATAAGATCAGCATCGTTCCCACCTGG
The DNA here is from genome assembly GCF_000705555.1 of Marinobacterium lacunae. GTDB lineage: Bacteria > Pseudomonadota > Gammaproteobacteria > Pseudomonadales > Balneatricaceae > Marinobacterium_D > Marinobacterium_D lacunae. Next base: position 67,554 of record NZ_JMQN01000029.1, on the reverse strand, counting down.
TCCTTCCGAGACGATCAGGGTCGCACACTTGATCCGCAGCTATTTATCCTTTTGCGACATATCGAGCAGGATAAAAAGCTCACCAGCGCCGCGGCGAGAACCGGCATCTCCTACCGTCACGCCTGGAACCAACTCAATAAATGGGCCGAGTTTTTCGGCACCCCGCTGGTCGAGCTCGAAAAGGGGCGCGGTGCCCGGCTGACACCGCTGGGCGACAAGCTGTTATGGGCCGAAAAAAGAGTGATCGCACGACTGGAGCCCCAGCTCGACAACATCACATCCGAGCTCAACATCGAGCTGTCCCGCCTCTTAGAGGGTAGCCGTCCGGGGCTGCGTCTGCATGCCAGCCACGGCTATGCAGTGGAGCTTTTGCCGCGTTTCATTCAGGGGTTTGAACTGGATCTGCAATACAAGCAGGGGCAGGATGCACTGGCGTCGATGGCACGGGATCAGTGCGACCTTGCCGGATTTCACCTGCCGGTCGAAGCAATCAGCGACGAGATGAAAGGCTGGGTCGACAAACTGCTCAAACCCCGCGCGCACCGCATCATTCGTTTTATCACCCGCGCACAGGGCTTGATGATCAAACCCGGAAACCCTCTGAATATCGAAACGCTGGCCGATCTCTGCCGCGAAGATGTCCGCTTTATCAACCGCGAACCGGGTTCGGGCACACGCAAGCTGCTCGAGGAGCTGATGCGACGGGCCGGCCTGGACACAGAAACCTGTCTGGAAAGCGCCGGCATCGAGTTCACCCACTCAGCCGTAGCGGCCCATGTTGCAGCCGGCATGGCGGATACCGGGTTTGGCGTGCAAGCCGCGGCCAGCCAGTTTGGTCTGGATTTTATCCCGCTGGCCCGCGAGCGTTACTTGATCGCCTGTCATCAGCGCACACTGGAGATGCCCGCTATGCAAAGCCTGCTGAAAACGCTTAAAGATGATGCATTCAGAACCGCTGTGGACGCCCTGCCCGGCTATGAAAGCGCTGATTGTGGTGACATCGTCACGCTTGAGGCGTTAATCTCAAATGACTGACCGATCAGTCAGGTGTCAGCCCTTCCAGAGCGCGATTGATGCCATTAACGAGCTGAACAAGGCCGACCAGATGCTGTTGAACTGCTTCTATGCCGAACCGGAGTTCATGGGCATGATACGACGCAACGTACTTGGGCTGGAGGCAGACTAAACCCCATGCATGAAAAACGCCGCAAGCCCCTCTCGCTGCTGGCCCTGCTGAGCCTTTTGATCGCTATCATGGTGACCATTGTCTTCATCGTACTGACCATGAGTCACTTCCAGGTTCAAAGCGAACATATCACCCGTCACATGAAAGAGGATGCAAGGCGCAGCCTTGAGCGTCTGAGCAACAATATTGCCCCGCTAATGGAGGCGTACGCGGTCGACGACTATGAAAAGATGGTGGCAACAGAAGCGAAGCTTCAGGCGTTCTATGCCATCACACTAGAAGATAAACGCAAGGGGGCTAGCCCTGACGGGCCGACCTTCACCAGTGGATCGATACTCGGTGCAGAGGGTACCTATATCGATTTCGATCCCCAAAACGAAGCGCAACAAGGCCGGTTGCAGAACGCCTACTACAGCGTCGAAGCACCTATCATCTCCTCACAGGGCAAACCCATCGGAAAAATCTCGGTCTATATGACCGGCGAGGCAATTTCTCAAGAATTACAGCGCGTTCTGATAGAAAACATTAGCGCCTCACTGGTGCTGGCCTTAACGCTGATCGGTATCCTGATCTACGCCGTCCAGCATCTGTTCGTAAGACCTCTCTACAAAATATCCAACGCTTTCGCCCAGTGCGACGATGATGGCATCCCGCTTCTGCCGGCCCCCGAGTTCGGCTATGGGGAGGTTGCCACACTCAGCCATACGCTCAACACCATGAGGGATGTCACGCGAAAAGCGCGGGACGCTGTCCAGTTCGAACGAGACTGCCTGCAAAACGTAATCGACGGCACCAATGTCGGTACCTGGGAGTGGCATGTCCAGACCGGCAAAACCGTATTCAACGAGCGCTGGGCCGAGATTATCGGCTACACCCTCGAAGAGCTCGAACCCGTCTCCATCGACACCTGGCTGAAGTTCACGCATCCGGATGATCTCGAGCGCTCAGGCGATGCGCTACAAAGACACTTCTCAGGCGAAGAACCCTACTACGAGTGCGAAGCCCGCATGCGGCACAGGGACGGTCATTGGGTATGGGTGCTCGATCGCGGCAAGGTATTTACCTGGGATGCCGATGGCAAACCGCAGACCATGTTCGGCACCCATCAGGACATCACCGAGCGACGTCAGGCCGAAGAACAACTGGTGCTCTCCGCCAGCGTGTTCCAGCACGCTCGCGAAGGCATTTTTATAACCGATGCAAAAGGCCTGATTATTGATGTAAACCAAGCGTTCAGCCGCATCACCGGCTATTCGAAATCTGACTCAGTCGGCCAGAACCCCCGCATCCTCAAGTCGGGCCGACAGGATGAAGCATTTTATCAAGCCATGTGGCAGGAATTGATCAGAAAGGGCTATTGGTCGGGCGAGATCTGGAATCGCCGCAAAAATGGTGAAATCTACCCGGAGTTTTTGACTATCAGTGCCGTATCGGACGCAGAAGGCCGACACCAAAACTATGTCGCACTTTTTGCGGACATTTCGACGCTTAAAGCCCATGAGCAGAAGCTGGAACAGATCGCACATTATGATGTGCTCACAGGTCTACCCAACCGACTGCTGTTAGCCGACCGCCTTCGTCAGGCCATCGCTCACTCCAACCGTCACCATCATCCGCTGGCCCTGCTGTTTCTTGACTTGGATGGTTTCAAGGAGGTCAACGACCGCCTCGGCCACGATATCGGCGATCTGTTGCTGATTGAGCTGTCCAAACAGCTGAAACGGACGCTTCGGGAAGAGGACACGCTTGCTCGGCTAGGCGGCGATGAATTTGTCGCGATTCTACCCGACATCGCCGATATGAAGGACTGCCGACCAGGCATTGAGCGGATTCTCGAGACAAGCTCAAAGCAGTTGCTGATCGAGGGCCATCCGGTGCAGGTTTCAGCCAGTATCGGCGTTACCTTCTACGCCCCCAATGATGAATCTGACGCCGACCAACTGATACGTCAGGCCGATCAGGCGATGTACCAGGCCAAGCTCAACGGCAAGAACCGATACCATATTTTCGATGCCAAGCAGGACCGCTCTTTGCGTCACCGCTATGAGGAGATCGAGCAGATTCGCCACGGCCTGGCCCACAACGAGTTCGAACTGCACTATCAGCCTCAACTCAATCTGCGCACCGGCCAGATAGTCGGGGTAGAAGCGCTGATCCGCTGGAATCACCCGACACTGGGCCTGCTCTCCCCCGGACGTTTCCTGCCCGCGATCGAAACACACGAGTTGATGGTGCTGCTGGGAGACTGGACCATCGAGCAAGCCCTGACTCAGCTATCGCGGTGGCAGGCGCAAGGTCTTTCGATGGTGGTCAGCGTCAATATCGCAGCCGTTCACCTGCAACACTCAACCTTCGTGCCCCATCTTCAGGAAGCCCTTGCGCGCTACCCTGAGCTCAAGCCCGACCAGCTCGAACTGGAGATACTGGAAACCAGCGCACTGGATAACATGACGCAGGTATCGAAGATCATGCGTGAATGCCAGGCCATCGGCGTCATGTTCTCGCTTGATGATTTCGGTACCGGCTATTCGTCCCTCTCCTACCTCAAGCACCTGCCGGTAAGGACGCTGAAGATCGATCAGACCTTTGTCCGGGATATGCTGGAAGACCCGGACGATCTGGCGATTCTCAAGGGTGTACTGGGTCTGGCGGAAGCCTTCAATCTGGAAGTAATAGCCGAAGGGGTGGAATCTCAGGCCCACGGTGAAAAGTTACTGAGCCTTGGCTGTGAACTGGCTCAGGGATACGGCATTGCACGCCCCATGCCTGCAGACGCTCTGCCGCAATGGATCCGTTCCAGCGCTCACCAGTATGCAGGGTAAAAAAGGGAGGGCTCCCCCTCCCCATGCATCTGGCTAGTCGGCGCTCAGGATCACTTTCATGGCCTTCTCCTTGGCCGCATTCCCGAACACCTCATACGCCGCCATAATTTCATCAAGGGCAAAATGGTGGGTGATCAACTGCTCTGGCTGAACCTTGCCGGACTCCAGCGTCTTCATCAGCATCGGTGTGGTATTGGTATTCACCAAACCGGTGGTGAGTGTGATGTTCTTGATCCACAACTTTTCGATATGCAGATCCACACTGGTACCGTGCACACCCACGTTGGCGATGTTGCCTCCCGCAGTGACAATCTCCTGGCAGATATCGAAGGTGGCGGGAATACCCACCGCCTCAATCGCCACATCGACACCGCGGTTGTTGGTTAACGCCATCACCGTCTCAATCGCATTCTGTCGAGCGCTGTTGATCAGATCCGTCGCGCCAAAGGTTTTGGCTGCCTCCAGCCGGTTATCGTCCATGTCGATCATGATGATATGCGCCGGCGAGTAGAACTGGGCGGTCAGCAATGCAGCCATACCCACAGGGCCTGCACCGACGATAGCGACGGTACAGCCCGGTGCCACCTGTCCATTCAGGACCCCGATTTCAAAACCCGTCGGCAGAATATCACTGAGCATGACCAGTGCTTCTTCATCCTCCCCGGCCGGAATCGGATAGAGGCTGTTGTCGGCGTGAGGGATACGCACGTAATCAGCCTGAGTGCCATCGATCAGGTGACCGAGAATCCAGCCGCCATCTTCACAGTGCGCATACAGCTGTTTCTTGCAGTTGGCACAGCGGCCGCACGAAGTGATGCAGGAGATCAGCACACGATCCCCTTTTTTGAAGTTATTGACGGCACTGCCCACCTCTTCGATGACACCGACGCCCTCATGACCGAGCGTACGCCCCTCCTCTACCGTTGGCACATCACCCTTGATGATGTGAAGATCGGTACCGCAGATGGTGGTTTTCGTCATGCGCACCACAGCATCCGTGGGCTTAAGTACTGTCGGCTTATCCTTGTCGACAACTGCTTTCTGGCCGGGGCCCTGATAGACAAGAGCTTTCATAAACGCATCCTTAGAGTTCCGCTTTATTATTGGCGTTGCCTCAGCAACGATCATGGCGTGCCGCCCACTGTCAGCACCGGCAGCCTTGATGCGGAACGCAAGAAGCATACCCAAAGGCCAGAACAGAAAATGCTAATTATTTTTAATGCTTTTCAATGAGTTATTGAAAATAGGGGATGCAGACAGGTCGGGATCGAGAGGACGGGTTCGATTATCGAACGCACAGCGCAAAAACAGCGTTCGATAATCGAACGCTGTTTTCGGTTGATAGACCCCGGTTACACGAACCCGAGCATGCGCGGCAGGAACAGTGACAGGTCCGGCACAAAGGTCGTGATCATCATGACCGGCAAGCCCACAAATCCCATCAGCGCCAGTGCCGGCATCACGGTTTTGTGGATCGATACCTTGCCAATACGACACGCCATATAGAGTATCGGTGCCACCGGGGGGCTATTGGCGCCGATCACCACCGAACAGGCGACAATCGATGCAAAATGTACCGGATGAACACCGCTGTCGATCATCAGCGGCAGGAACAGCGGTGCCACCACCACCGTCACCGACACATCATCCATGATCATCCCCGCAATGATCAAAAACAGGTTGACCACGATCAGGATCATCAACGGGTTCTGGATCAGCGTACTCACCAGTTCGGTCAGATCCTGCGGTATCCGCTCAGACGCCAGAATTCGGCCGATCATGAAGCTAAACAGCAGGATGAGAATCACTGTACCGGTTGTCTCCGCTGCTGACACCACGCTACGCGCAAAGGTGCCGAGATTCAGATCCTTGTAGATGAAGAAGCCGATCAGCATCGCGGCAAAAGCCGCCACTGCCGCCGCTTCAGTCGGTGTAAACACACCGCCGTAGATACCGCCGAGAATAATGATCGGCAACGACAATGCCGGAAAAGCGCGGAAGGTGGCCTTGCCCTTGCCCGGTAGCTGCTCAAGCCCGTCGTTAGCGGCACTGCTCACCTCATGAAAGAAGCGGCCAACGCTGAAACGGTTGGCAATGATCAACCCGATAATCAGCAGAATCGCAGGCCCTACCGATGCCGCGAAGCACGCCGCCACAGACTGGCGTGTCACTACCGCGAACAGAATCATGGTGATCGACGGCGGAATCAAAATCCCCAGCAGCGAAGAGATCCCCAGCAACGCCGATGAATAGCTGCGCGGGTAACCGCGCTGCTCCAGCGGCCCAATCATGATGGTGCCGATTGAGGCGACAGCAGCCGTGGCTGTGCCGGCGATGGCACCGAAGATACCCGAGGCCATCACCATTGATGCGCCCATGCCGCCGCGACGCTTGCCGATCATCACCTCAATGAAATCGACCAATCGGCGGGCGATACCGCCGCTCTGCATCAAATATCCGGTGAGCACAAACAGCGGCAGTGCAATCAGAATCACCGAGTCCACCGAGCGGTAGCCCTGTAGCATCAGGGTGTTCAGGTTGGCGTCGTAGGCGAAAACCATATAAGCAAGGACACCTGCGAACGACCAAGCGACAGGAACGCCAATGATCATCAGCAGCATCAACAGGCCAATCGCAATCAACCCTTCCATGCCAGCGCCCCCTCTTTTTTCAGTTGTTTGATGCCGGTTATGGCGCACACAACATCGCGCAGCGCATAACAGCTACAGCCCACAGCGGCCACCATAATTGAGGCCTGAGGCAGCCAGAGCGGAATACCCATGCCCGGCGTTGACTGCGGACGACGCATGCCCCAGGCCAGCATCCGGTACGCCAGTACAACGAAGAACAGGCAGATCACAAATGTGATGAACGAGATCATCGCCTTATGCATCAGCTTGAGGCGTCGATCCGATATCTGCAGTTCGACGAAATCCACCACGAGATGTTCGTTACGACGGCTGGCAATAAGCCCGCCGAGCATATAGAGCCACATCCCGAACAGCATGATCAGCTCAAGAAGTCCCACCACGGACCAGCCAAACACATAACGTGCCAGCACAAGGAACAGCATCAGCCCGACAACGAGCATGCTGGATACAAACGCGGCCGCTTCCAGCAACCATCCGATACGGCGATCCAGCCCGGAAAAGAGTCTGCCGATCATCTTCTTCAGCCTCTGAGCGAACCGACCCGCAAAGCGGGCCGGTCGGGGTTAAAACAGGTGTGGATGCCGCTTAGAGCGGAGTTGCATTGGCACGAATCGTCTCCATGATCTCGGAGCCGATCTCCTGATCCATCAACGGCCAAACTTTCTCGCGTGCAGCCTTGGCGAACTCGCGAATCTGCTCGTCGCTGGGCTCGAAGTACTCCATGCCCGCTTTATGCGCTTCTGCGATGTAGTGATCGTCCTGCTCTTTGGCTGCCTTGAACTGATCGTTCATGATCTCCAGCGCCGCTTCGCTGACCACTTTCTGCTCCTCTTCGCTCATGCCGTTCCAGGAGTCCAGGTTCATGGACAGGATGCCGGTCATGAAGAAATGCTTGGTCTGTACGTAGTAGTCCAGGGAGTCGCGGAAGTACTCGTAATCCCAGTAGATCACGTTACCGGCTTCGCCATCGACCACACCGGTTTGAAGTGCGGTATACACTTCACCCCAGTCGATTGCAGCGGTCTGATAACCCAGCGCCTGCATCGTCTGTGGAGCCGGGAATACGGTCATGGTGCGCACCTTGAGCCCTTCCGCATCGGCGATATTCAACGCATATTTGCCGCGTGAACCTACACCGTTGAAGCCTTCAGGCCAGGGGCCGAAAAACTTCAGGCCGATATCCTGATAGATACCACCGAGCATGTTGTTGACCCAACCACCTGGGCTGTAAGCGTTCAGCGCTTCATCCCAGGACAAGGTCATGTAAGGGGTATAGATCACACCGATCCGCTTGTCGTACGAGGTCATCGGCCAGTTCAGCATGACATCCACGTCACCGGCCACGTGCAGGTCGAACACCTCCTGCTGACCGCCCAGCTCGTTCTGGTAGTACACTTTGGTCTTGATCTCGCCGCCCGATCTCTGCTCGATCAGCTCGCCCCACTTTTTCAGTGCATCACCGGCCGGTGAGCCCTGGGTACCCGAGTCGGTGGCCAGCTTCAGCGTCAGCGCCTGAGCGCTTGCGCTCATCAGGCAGGCAGTCGTCGCAGCGGTTACAAGCAACGTTTTAAAGCTGGACAGGGTGTGTTTCTTCATTTTTTGCCCTTTCGTTTAATAGTTTGCAGCTTAGTTTTTGTAGTGCTCGATGAGGCCACGGCCATGCGCTATCAACGCCACGACGATCGGCAACATCATCCCCCCGGATTTTGCCTCCAGCGTGGCAACCATCCGCTCGAAAGCGTTCAGTTCCTCGCTGGAAGCATCGCCAAGCCAATCCTCAAGTTCAGCCTTCACAGCGGTTGCGTCAGCTCCCACCGGCAGAGCCAGTCCCAACTCCCGCAACCGGTCCGTGAAGTCTTCAAGATCGATCAGCTCGGCAATCATCATCGCGTTTACCCTCTCGTGTGTGTGGTCGCTATCAATGCAGGTGTACTTCCGATCTCAGCCCCTGATAGAGGCTCAGACACATCAGCACCAGCACCATGGTGAACGGCAGGCCTGTAGTGATCGCCCCAGCCTGCAACGCCACCAGCGCTTCGGAGCCGCCACCGACCAGCAGGGTGCCGGCGATAATGCCCACCAGGCTTGCCCAGAACATACGCTGAGGCATCGGTGCGTCGGTTTTGCCACCGGCGGTGATGCTGTCGATTACCAGAGAGCCGGAATCAGACGAGGTGATGAAGAACACCAGCACCAGCACGATACCAACGACGGAGAGCAGGCTGGTCAGCGGCAGGTTTTCAAACATCTGGAACATCGCCTGAGAGACATCACCAATACCGTTGGCAAGCTCGCCAACGCCGTTGGTTGCCTGCTCCATGGCAGCCCCCCCCATGACACTCATCCATACCAGTGTGACCAGCGTCGGCACCAGCAGAACAGCGGTGATGAACTCGCGCACGGTGCGACCACGGGAGATACGGGCAATGAACATGCCGACGAACGGTGACCAGGAGATCCACCACGCCCAGTAGAAAACAGTCCAGCCGTGGAACCATGTACCATCTTCACGACCGATCCAGTCAGATAGCGGCACGATATTGCTGGCGTAGCTGGTCAACATCGTGCCCATGGTTTTGAAGATCGCCAGCGTCGGACCAACCGCGATGATCAGCGCGATCAAGCCGGCCGCGATGACCATGTTGATGTTGCTCAGCAGCTTTACACCACCGTCGAGGCCGCGGGCAACGGAGAACAGCGCCACACCGGTTACGATGACGATCACCGCTACCTGGGTCGAGAGGTCATTAGCGATACCGAACAGGTAGTTCAGACCACCGGCAGCCTGCTGGGCACCGAGACCGAGCGAAGTGGCCAGACCAAAGATGGTTGCCAGTACGGCAAGAATATCAACCACGTGACCGAGCACACCCCAGGTGTGACGGCCCAGCAGCGGGTAAAACGCGGACCGAACAGTCAGCGGCAGGCCCTTGTTGTAGGCAAAAAACGCCAGTGCCAGCCCCACCACGCCGTAAATGGCCCAGGGGTGCAGACCCCAGTGGAACATGGTTGCGCCAAGTGCCATGTCGGCACCTTCCGGCGTTCGCGCTGCCGCATTCAGCGGAGTGCCATACCAGTCGGTGTAGTACGCCACAGGTTCAGCCACGCTCCAGAACATCAGCCCAATGCCCATGCCGGCGGCAAAGAGCATCGAGAACCATGAGAGTGTTGAAAACTCGGTCTTGGCATTTACGCCACCCAAGCGGATCCGGCCGACCGGCAGAACGATCAACGCCAGGCAGAAAACAACAAACAGGTTGGCACCAACCATGAACAACCAGTCGAAATGTTCAATTGACCAACCACGTGCGCCGGTCAATGCCTCCTTGGCACCGGCCGGAAACAGCAGGGTTGCGAGAATAAACAGCAGAATCAGTCCGGCACTGATGCCAAAGACCGGGTTATGAACGTCCAGCCCGAGCAGTTTGACGTTATCCTGTCCGACTTGATAGTCGGTGTCATACTCCGCGGTTATCACCAAGGCCTCCGCCTCGGCTTGATCTCTATTCACACCTTTCATGAAGCTCTCCTTTGAACTGTCTGGATTTCCAGCACAGGACTCCCGCACGGAGTCTGTTGTTTTTTATTGTTATCCTGGCGACGACGGATACAGGGGATGAACCTGCATGGAAGCGAGAGGGACTTCCGGTCCGCGAAAACGGACACTCCGGATACAACCAAGCGTGCCAATCCATACTACGAATGCGGGAATAGACTGTTGTCCCCGTTGCGACAGGTCAGAAAGGAAAAACGGCGGAATTGCGACATGGCGGGAATGAGTTGTCTGATTGCGTCACGCAGGGAAGTCCGTCTCAACGTGATCGTCCCTCAAAGAAGCAAACAAAGCCTGTAAGCACGCGTAAATAGTACGCGGGCGCATTTCCAAGCGTTTCGTAGGTGGTATAATACCGACCGATTTGTCAGTTTTTTCCTACGAAATCCGCCTTGTCGCCAAAGAACAGTGTGCAGTCGTATCTTATCGATGGAATCGAGTCCGGGACGGAATGCGTAATACTTCAAGGAAATGGAACACTATGAAATCCAACCGAAAGCCCGCTTTTATTCGCTCGCCACTTGCAATCGCCTTAGGACTCGCCTTGGCTGCACCAGCCGCTCAGGCGGACTTTTCAGGTGACTATGCCGCTGACAACTGGAGCCAGACTGTTGCTGGAGACGGCAGTATCGATACAGGCTCGGCACCAGGTTCAGTTACTTTGACAGGTTCAGATAACGGAGGGGGCGATACCACCTTCACTATATCCCTGAGCGGTTGTGGCGCTGGCTGTGATGTTACTTTCGATTGGTCTTACGTAACGTACGATGTTGATGGACCATCCTGGGATCCCGCCGGTATAACCGTCAACGGCGTCAAAACCCAGCTAAGCGATAGCTCCGGCGCAGACAATCAGTCCGGCTCGTCATCCTTAGATGGACTCCTCGATGGCGACATTTTTGGATGGTATGACCACGGGGATGGTTGTTGTGGAGGCAGTGTATTTACAATATCTAATTTCCAAATTCTTTCTGCTCTACTGGCCTATGACGCTGTCGTCAATACAAAGAACTCGCCCGCATATGGTGCAGCACAGGTTATAGACGCAAACAGCGGCCTTATAAATCTGTTCACCGGCCTTTCAAGTGAAGAAGAGTTGTCAGCCGCCGTAAGCCAAACCCTCCCTGTCTTGACCGGTGCAGGTTCCATGGCCGCGCGCACCACGCTCTACGGTATCAACAATGCAGTTGGCGCACGTCAGAACGCCAATCTGGGCCTCTCCTCCGGCGATGCGATGCTGAGCGACAAGCATTTCTGGATCAAGCCGTTCGGCACCTGGACCGAGCAGGACGACCGTAAGGGCGTATCCGGCTACGACGCCAAGACTGGCGGTCTGGTACTGGGTCTGGACAGCTCTATCAACGACCTGACCCGTCTGGGTATCGCGTTTGCCTATGCCAACACCAACGTGGACAGCAACTCGAACGTGGCGCCCCAGAGCCTGGATATCGACAGCTACCAGCTGATCGGCTACGGCTCGTACGCGCTGGATGCCAACACCGACCTGACCTTCCAGGCCGATGTGGGTCAAAACCAGAACCAGGGCAAGCGTGTCATCACCTTTACCAACAGTGCCGCTGACTCCGATTACGACAGCTACACCGCTCACCTTGGCGCTGGCGTGGCCCATACCTACGCCATCGACGATGCCAACCGTGCGATCGCAACCGTTAAAGCGGACTACACCTGGATCAAGGATGAGTCTTACACCGAATCCGGTGCAGGGCTTTTGAATCTGGATGTTGAGAGCAACATCACAGAGGCGCTGGTCGCCGGTGTTGAAGGACAGCTGATCCATACCCTGAACCCCAGCACTGAGCTGAACGCCAAACTGGGCGTGGGCTACGATCTGATCAACGATCAGGCCAGCATCACCTCCTCGTTTGCAGGCGCGCCGGGTGCACAGTTCACAACCGAGGGTCTCGATCCTAACCCGTGGATCGCCAACGCCGGTTTCGGTCTGTTCCACACCGCCGACAACGGTGCTGAAATCAGCGCCAACTACGATGCCGAATACCGCTCTGACTACCTGAGCCAGACCGCATCACTGAAACTGCGCGTCGCCTTCTAAAAAGGCCCATCAGTCTCTACCATCAAGGCCATGAGTGATGCTCATGGCCTTTTTTATCGCCTACAGACAACGGCCAACCGATGAAACGCCCGACCCGCAACGCCATCGCAACCTGCCTGATCACGCTAATGCTTCAGGCCTGCGCCTCCATCCCCTCGCCCGAGGCGCGCACCGAGCACGCCAGCGCACTGGCGCAAGAGCAGGGCCTGAAGCCGATCACGCTTAAGGCAGGGCAGTTTGAACTGAAAGGTTTTTCAGGTGTAACCACTGCCCGAGCTGAGCGCCTGAGGGTCTATATCGAAGGGGATGGTCTGGCCTGGATAACGCGTTCTCGCCCATCGCCAGACCCAACACCGGTTGATCCGCTGGCGTTGAGACTCGCCCTGCGCGATAGCAGCGCTCAAGTGATCTATCTGGGACGCCCGTGCCAGTATCAGCCACATGCCAACTGCCCCGCCCGCTATTGGCTCGGTAGCCGGTTTGCACCCGAGGTTGTGAACGCCTACAACGAAGCGTTGAACCAACTCAAAGAGGAATACAGCGCCAACCGCCTGACACTGATCGGTTACTCGGGAGGCGGTGCCATCGCAACACTGCTGGCCGAGGCCCGTACCGATGTGGATCGACTGGTAACCATCGCGGGCAACCTCGATACAGACTATTGGAGCGACTACCACCGTATTACGCCGCTCGTTGGATCACTTAACCCCGCTGACAACAGAGCGCGCCTTGCCAATGTCGAGCAGTGGCATTTCGTAGGTGAGCACGACTCGATTATCCCCCCCGCTATGACGCGCCGCTTCGTCACCGGCCTGAACAGCCTGCGTCCTGTGCATATGACTATCATCCCCGGATATGACCATCACTGCTGCTGGACCGAACGCTGGCCTGCCCTGCTGGACGAGATGCAAGACGAAAGCCCGTAAGTAAAAAAAGCCCCCGGGGACGGGGGCCAAAGGATTAGAACCGTGATTGCTCCGGGGTGCACCGGAGACTTGAGGAACAGCCACAGCCGAAGGGTAGATCGGCCACGACGTTTAACAGGGGATATATTTCGCAATCGGCATACAGAGGTGAGGCTGTCTGGCTTCATTTGAAATATGGGTTCATTGTGCCCCCAACAAACCACCCTCATCTATTCACAATCGCCTCAGGCGTTGCCGAACGCGACATGAAACCGGCTATCGACACACAAAAAAGGCGCAGGCCGAAGAAGATCCGACCTGCGCCTTCGACTATTGCGCGCCCGTTAGCGAATAACGCCCTCTTCCAGCAGCAGGTCGAACACCGCCTGCGCCATTTCGCTGGCCGGCTTGTCGCGCAGGACCTTACCGCCATCGCCAGAAGACTTGGCTGTCGCAGCCTTGAAGCGGTCGGCAGCGGTTTTGGCCTTGACCACCTTAAGACGCTTAGGCCGTTTACGGGCAGGCGCCTCGCTCCAAAGCGACTTGACCTCATCGAGGATCTCGACACCGACATCGTCCGTCTCCATCTGTGCACGGCTGGCGGGGCCAAAGGCGCTCTGACGAGGTGCCTGAGCGGCCATATCGACACTGGCGACAAAGGGTAGCGGCACACGCAATGCGCGACGCTGACCGCGCGGCAGCGCCTGCAGCAGGTTGGCTTCGCCATGATCGATGCTGACGATCTCGGCGATTCGCGTCACCACAGGCCACCCCAACGCCTTGCCCAGCAGGTATGGCATCATGCCGGATGACTCGCCGCTTTCAGCCCGTACACCGGTGAGCACAATATCCGGCTTCTGCTGATTCAGATAGTGGCTCAGTGCCGGTACTGCATCGGCACCTTCACCCTGCTCAAGTACGCGAAGCATCTTAAGCCCCATACCGGCATAGGCACGCAGCGACTCTGACTGTGGGTTTCCCGCGTGCAGTACTTCGAGCCCCTTGGGCGACAGTGTCAGCCCCATCTCCACGGCACGGGCATCCTGCTCGGCGCGACGCTCCCGACCAGAGCCCGGGTGTTTGCCGAGCGAGACAAGCGCGGTGATGCGCAGGTTCAAATTCTGTTTATCAGGCTGCATGTTCGAGCACCTCCAGACGATGCGCCTTGGCCAGTCGGATCAGCTCCGCCAGCACCTCACTGCTGTCGGCAATTACACTGAGAGCCGCACGCTTGACCATGTCGCAACCGATATCAGTATTGATGGCGATGACCTTGTCGCATTGGCCGATACCCTGTAGATGCTGGATAGCACCCGAGATACCCACGGCCACATACACCCGTGCGGTCACCCAGGTACCGGTAGCGCCCACCTGACGGAACCTTGGCATATAACCATCGTCCACCGCCACACGGCTCGCCCCTTCGGTAGCGCCCAGCACTTCCGCCGCCTGATGGAACTGAGCCCAGTCGCTGACGCCGTTGCCCGCCGACAGGATGAACTCCGCTTCCGCCAGCGGGATAGCGTTGGGATCAACCGCCACCTGACCGCAGTCGCGTATCCGGGCCTGAGCGGAAACCGTCGCGTCGAGCTCGACCGCCAGCACTTCATGACGGGTCTCGTCGATCGGTTCTGCGCACTCTTCAGCCAATAGCAGCAAGCGCGGCGTCTGGCGGGTAATATCGCGGGTACCGCCGGCGGCGCGACAGATGGTCTGCTCCAGACCCACTTGCCAGGCCTGTGTTGCCGGTCGCTCACCCAACTCGGCTGCCAGACGGCAGCCGATTTCAAAGCCGGCTGCAACGCTATCAGGCAGCAGCCAGTGACGCGGCGCGAAGGTCTGTTCAACCTGCGCTAGCGCCGCCACGCGCAACTCCGGCGAATAGCCCTCGTACTCATCGCTCTGCAGATGCAGCAGGCGATCAACACCCGCCTTGTCGAACGCCTCTTCTCGATACTCACCGAAGACAATGGCCAGTACAGCACCGCTGCCACCGATCTCGGCAATCAGCTTGTGAGCCTGCCCCAGCACATCGCGATCATGGCCACTCAGACGGCCACCCACCATGTCGGGCACCACCGCGATGTAGTAATCGGGGTTCTCCACACGATGCAGCGGCAGTTCCACCTCTTTGGCCGCGCCTGCTGAGCGACGTCCACCCGGAACCACCGGAGCGTTGCCGTTCATGCGGTCGATACGCTTGATGCCATTCGGGCCAATAAAGCCGACCGCATGGGGATTACGCCGAATCAGGCCGGACGGACCACGCATTTCGGCCGGGCTTGCCTGCATTGTCTGGTGCAGAGGGTGCAACCGGTTGCGGGCGATCCACTCCGCGCGCGGGTCGCGACGGATAATATCCTCACTCATCAGATCACCTCCTCAACCAGCGGCTTTTTTGCCGGTTTATTCTGCTCGCGAGAGTCTTTGCGCTGTACACCAGACTTGACCGGTGCTGCATCCTCGATCAGCGCGTCGGCCACGAGCTCCGCGATATCCTTCACTTCAGCACGGGGCTCGACGACACCTTCGAGCATCGCTGTACACTGCTGACAGCCCACGGCAACCAGCTCGGCGCCAACTGCACGAACCTCTTCCATACGCATATCGGCAATACGACGCTCACCCGGAATATCGGTGATCGGTGCGCCACCACCGCCGCCGCAGCAACGGGAACGGAAACCGGAGCGCTCCATTTCGGCCAGCTCGATACCCAGCTCTTTCAGCAGCTCGCGCGGAGAGTCGTACTCGCCGTTGTAACGGCCCAGATAGCAGGGGTCGTGATAGGTCACGGTGCCGCCTTTGTACTCGCTAAGATTGAGCACCTCAGCCTTGACCAACTCGTTGATGAAGGTGGTGTGATGCAGCACCTCATAGGTCGGCTTCTGGCCGGCCGGATAGAGATCCGGATACTCGTTCTTCAAGCAGTGGAAAGCGTGCGGATCGGTGGTCACGATGCGGTTGAACTTGTACTGGCTCATCGCCGCGATATTGCGCCTGGCCAGACTCTGGAAGGTGGCATCGTCGCCCAGACGACGGGCCACATCACCGGAATCGCGCTCTTCATCACCGAGTACGGCGAAGTCTACCTTGGCCGCCTTCAGCACCTTCACGAACGCGCGCAGGATACGCTGGCTACGCATATCGAAAGCACCGTCGGAAACCCAGAACAGCACATCAACCTCTTTCACGTCCTTCATGACGCGCAGGTTCTGGTCGGCCGCCCAGTTCATCCGGCTACCCGGATTGAATCCGCTGGGGTTGTCGGTGGCGATCAGGTTTTCCAGCACCTCGGCACCCTTGTTCGGCGTGCTGCCCTTCTCCAGCGTCAGGAAGCGTCGCATGTCGACGATCGCATCCACGTGCTCGATCATCATCGGACACTCCTCGACACAGGCGCGACAGGTGGTGCAGGACCAGAGGGTATCGGGGCTGACCAGACCTTCGGTGATCGACAGGTTCGGACCGCCGACGGCGAAGCCCACATCCCTGCCCGGATAGGGGCTACCGGCAAACTTGGCGTCAGAACCGCCGGCCAGACCCACCACCATATCCTGGATCAGCTTCTTCGGGTTCAGCGGTTGACCGGCCGCAAACGCCGGGCACATCGCCTCGCACTTACCGCACTGTACGCAGGCATCGAACCCAAGCAACTGATTCCATTTGAAATCGGTCGGCTTCTCAACACCCAGTTTTGCAGCGTTCAGGTCGACCGGCTTGAGACCGGTTGAACGCCCCCCACCGAAACGCTCCGGACGGCGGTGAAATGCCAGATGCAGGGCGCCGGCGAAGGCGTGCTTCATCGGCCCGCCCCAGGCCATGCCGAACACCAGCTCACCCAAGCCCCAGACGATACCGGCCGCCAGTACGACAGCCAGCACCCAGCCACCGAAGTCCGTCGGCAGTATTCCGGCAGCCGGCAGCGTAGCGATAAAGAAGCTGACAGCGAACATCAGCAGGCTCTTGGGCAGGCGCATCCATGGCCCTTTCGACAGGCGTGCAGGCGGATTGCGACGACGCTTCCAGACAAAGAAGCTGCCGACAAACATCAGCACCAGAGCGCCCAACAGCGCGTAGCTGAGCCAGCGGTTTTCGATACCGAACAAGTGCACGGCCAGAATCAGCACCATCGACAGCACAAAGCCGCCTGCGGTCGCCACGTGGGTCTTGGACATGTACTTGTCACGTTCGACTACATGGTGCAGATCCACCAGGTAGCGGCGTGGCATCGCCATCAAGCCCGAGAAGAAGTTGACGTTCTCCGGCTGACCTGCGCGCCACAGGCTGATCCGCTTGAGCATACCGGCCACAGCCAGCAGCAGCGCTGCGGAGATCAGAATGGGGAGTAACCAATCGAGGATCATGATGAGCCCTCTCGAATTAACCTAGGCATGTACGTGGCAGCGATATCCGACGGCGGCGAGCAGGTGGTTGCGGGCTGACCCTCGCCGGTATGGATGCCGGCGCGGAGCCCCCAGGGATGGGTTCACGGCGTGTCAGCACGTGACCACCTGCTTGTCGCCTAACCGTCGAAGCTGCCAACCGGTGCTTACAGATCCTTACATAGACGCAGCGCGTCGTAGATCGCAGCGTGCGTGTTGCGCTGGGACACACAATCACCCAGACGCCAGAGGATCATCCCCTCGCCCTGCTCGCTCAGCTCTTCATTCAAGCAGGGCTGCGGCTTGATATCGAACAACGCTTCGTTGTCGATCTGACCCTTGTTGCGGGACTCGGCCTTCAGCTCGTAGTACAGCGCTTCGTTCGGACGGATGCCGTTTTCGACCACGATCTGGTCGACAACGCGCTCTTCCCTCTGACCGGTGTACTCGTTCTCCAGTACCGCGACCAGCTTGTCACCTTCACGGTAAACCTTCTCCAGCATCAGATCAGAGGTCATGATCACCTCCTTCTCATACAGGCTGCGGTAGTAGGTCGGGAAGGTAGTACCGCCGATGCCGACTCCCGGCTTGATATCGTCGGTCACCAGCTCAACCATGGAGCCTTTGGAAGAGAGGTAGTCCGCTGCGGACATACCGGAGAACTCACAGATAGTGTCGTAGATCAGCACGTTTTTGCCCGGCTCGACAACGCCATTGATCACATCCCAGCTGGAAACAACCAGACCTTCAGCAGCGCCCCAGTGCGGGTTCTGCTCCAGGAACGGCGTACCGCCGGTGGCCAGGATGCAGACATCCGGCTTCAGATCGCGAATCATGTCGGCATTGGCCGCCGTGCCCAGACGGATATCCACGCCCAGGCGCTCAAGCTCCATGGCCATCCAGCGGGTGATACCGGCCATCTGATCGCGCTGCGGTGCTTTCGCCGCGATAGTGATCTGACCACCCAGCTCTTCGGCTTTCTCGATCAGAGTAACGTTGTGACCGCGCTCGGCTGCCACACGGGCCGCTTCCATACCGCCAGGACCACCGCCGACGACGACGACCTTGCGGATCGGACCAGTGGTTTTCTCGATGATGTGCGGCAGGCCCATGTACTCACGGGAGGTTGCGGCGTTCTGAATGCAGAGTACGTCCAGACCCATGTACTGACGGTCGATACAGTAGTTGGCACCGACACACTGACGGATCTGGTCGACCTGGTTCATCTTGATCTTGGCGATGAAGTGCGGGTCAGCAATGTGAGCACGGGTCATACCGACAAAGTCGACGTAACCGGCTTCCAGGATACGCTTGGCCTGGTTCGGGTCCTTGATGTTCTGCGCGTGGATAACCGGGACGGAGACCACCTCTTTGATGCCCGCCGCCAAGTGCAGGAACGGCTCCGGCGGATAGCTCATGTTCGGGATAACGTTGGCCAGGGTGTTGTGGGTGTCGCAACCGGAGCCAACAACGCCGAAGTAATCGATCAGACCGGTAGCATCGTAGTACGCCGCGATCTGCTTCATGTCGTCGTGGTTCAGACCGTCCGGATGGAACTCGTCACCGGTAATACGCATACCGACCACGAAGTCCGGACCGACCGCTTCACGCACGGCCTTGGCTACTTCCAGACCGAAACGCATGCGGTTTTCGAAGGTGCCGCCCCACTGGTCGGTACGCTTGTTCACACGCGGCGACCAGAACTGGTCGATCATGTGCTGGTGCACGGCGGACAGCTCGACGCCGTCGAGACCACCCTCTTTCGCACGTACCGCGGCTTTCGCGAAGTCGCCGATGACGCGCCAGATCTCTTCCTCTTCGATGGTCTTGCAGGTCGCGCGGTGTACCGGCTCACGGATGCCTGACGGCGACATCAGGTTCGGCCAGTTCTCACCGTCCCAACGTGAGCGACGGCCCATGTGGGTGATCTGGATCATGATCTTGCCGCCATGCTTGTGCACGGCATCGGCCAGATTCTGAAAATGGGGGATGATACGGTCGGTGGACAGGTTCACCGAGCTCCACCAGCTTTGGGGGCTGTCGATGGACACAACGCTGGAGCCGCCGCAGATACACAGGCCACAGCCACCCTTGGCCTTCTCTTCATAATATTTGACGTAACGATCTGTGGTCATACCGCCATCGGTGGCATACACCTCGGCATGGGCGGTACTGACGATACGGTTACGGATGGTCAGCTTGTTGATGTTCAACGGCTGGAACAGGACATCGAACTGCGACATGGTTCACCCCAACTTTCTAAGGGCCTGCGCCGCCTCTGGGCAACGCAGGTATTGTGCTCTTGTTATGCGCTGATCAGCTCAGCACTATTGTTTCGCTACGGGCGTCACTTCGAAGATGCCGTAGTCACAGCCCTCTTCAGCGGCGCTCTGGGTCTGTTCGGCACGGGTACGTACCGGGTAACCCAGGCTTTCGGCAATCTGATCCATGGCGCCGGCAAACCAGCCGGTGAACATGTAGTCGACCTTGCGATTCACCTTGCCGTACTGATAGACGAACGCGGAGTTCTCCAGTCGCACGCGGGCGCGGCCGCTCTCCAGATCCAGCTCCTCGATGATGAACAGACCCCAGCCACGCTGGGACAGACGCTTCATGTAGTGTTCGAACACCTCGCGACCTGAGATACCGTGTGCTTCGGCTTCCTTTTCACACCAGTAATAGGCGGACTTGTAGCCGGCCTTGTAGAGGATCTCGGCGTAGCGTTCTGCGCCGATCTCTTCCTCGATACCCATGTGGTTGTTGACGAAGAAGTGACGCGGCACATACAACATCGGCAGCGCATCGGTGGTCCATACGCCGGTTTCGTCATCTACGAGGATCGGCATTTCAGGTGCATGAGTACCCATTACGTTTGACTCCAAATCGAATTCTGTTTTTTAAAAAAGGTGGGGTTACTCGCCCCAGACATCTGCCAAAACGCGCACCCAGTTCTCGCCCATGATCTTGCGCACCTGGGTTTCGCTGAAACCGTCTCGCAGCAGTGCGTCGGTCAGGTTCGGGAACTCACCCAAGGTACGAATGCCTTCCGGATTGACGATCTTGCCGAAGCTGGTCAGGCGACGAGCGTAGCCCTTGTCGTGGGTCAGCCACTCGAAGAACGGCTGGCCGTGGCCTTGTGTGAAGTCGGTGCCGATGCCGATCTGGTCTTCACCGACAATGTTGAAGACGTAGCGGATCGCTTCTACATAATCTTCGATGGTGGAGTTGATACCGTTCTTGAGGAAAGGGGCGAACATGGTCACGCCAACGAAGCCACCGTGATCGGCAATGAACTTCAGTTCTTCATCGGACTTGTTGCGCGGATGCTCTTTCAGACCAGACGGCAGGCAGTGGGAGTAACAGACCGGTTTCTTGGACTCCAGGATCACCTCTTCCGAGGTTTTTGCGCCAACATGGGACAGGTCACACATGACACCGACCTTGTTCATCTCGGCAACTATTTCGCGACCGAAACCTGAGAGGCCGCCATCGCGCTCGTAGCAACCGGTGCCGATCAGGTTCTGGGTGTTGTAGCACATCTGCACCACGCCCACGCCCAGGTCCTTGAACGTCTGTACGTATCCGAGCTGATCTTCGAACGCATGAGCGTTCTGGAAGCCCATGATGATCCCGGTCTTGCCCTCAGCCTTTGCACGGCGGATATCGTCGGTGCTGCGCACTTTCAGAACGAGATCCGAGTTCTGCTCGATCAGACCATTCATCTCGACGATATTGTTAACCGTCGCCTGAAAACCTTCCCACACCGATACGGTGCAGTTCGCCGCCGTCAAACCGCCACGACGCATATCTTCAAACAGCTCACGGTCCCACTTG
Source organism: Marinobacterium lacunae (assembly GCF_000705555.1). Classification (GTDB taxonomy): domain Bacteria; phylum Pseudomonadota; class Gammaproteobacteria; order Pseudomonadales; family Balneatricaceae; genus Marinobacterium_D; species Marinobacterium_D lacunae. Next base: position 46,150 of record NZ_JMQN01000029.1, on the reverse strand, counting down.
GCGATAACCAGTCCGTCGATAACGATGGCATCTTCATGCAATTGTGCTGAGTTCATCTCTCCACCTATTCGTAGGGTGTTCTATTCAGCGGTCAGAATAGGGGGAAAGATCGAGCCGAATTGTTCTAAAAGCGTCACCGGGCTGACGTAAAGCGTAGTGATTCGCGACGCTGTGAATATTTTTTAAAGACCCAGACTTACCCCGCTACCAAAGGCATTTGGAGCGATCTTCGAGCATGTCGGTATGAGGTAAAACAAAGCCGCCGCTCCCGGGAGAGCGGCGGCTTGTGCAGAGCAGAAACAGGTTTACTGAAGCGTTACCGAGCCGTAGGTCGGTTCGAACTGTGCCTCGCTGAGTGCGTGCATGGCCAATGCGTTGGCGGCAGGCCCGGCCTTCTGGTTTAGACCGGGCAGTGCTGTGGTAACCAGCGGTGCAATAGTCTGTGTACGCTCCTGACTGCGCATGCCTGAGCGCTCCTCGCGGGGCGGGATACCGATATGTTCGCGGTAGCACTTGCTGAAGTGCGGCGTAGAGACAAACCCGCAAGCCGCCGCAATCTCGATGATCGACATGGAGGTCTGCTTCAACAGCTGTCGCGCACGGAACAGGCGCAGCTTCAGGTAGTACTTGGACGGCGAGCATTGCAGATATTTCTGGAACAGGCGCTCCAGCTGGCGACGGGAAAGCCCCACATAGGACGCCAGTTCATCCAGCTCAATCGCCTCTTCAATGTTGGCTTCCATCAGCGCGACGGCCTCAACCAGCTTCGGCTGAGTGGTGCCCAGTACATGTCGCAGAGGGATACGCTGGTAATCGGATTCGTTGCGCACACGGTCGCAGATAAACATCTCGGAGATACCGGCGGTCAGCTGGTAGCCGAAGTCGCGTTTGATCATGTTCAGCATCATATCCAGCGGTACTGTGCCACCGCTGCTGGTCATACGGTCACGATCGATTACGAACAGATGGTTGGTGCAGCGAACCTTCGGGTAGGCCTCCTGCAGGGACGCAATACACTCCCAGTGAGCACTGCAGTCGTAACCGTTGAGCAGCCCGGCTTCAGCCAAAAGATAGGGGCCGGTGCAAACACCACCGATCAGAATATGTTTGCGCGCCAGCGACTGCAGCCAGGAGATCTGCTTGCGGCTGTAGCTGCGCGTAATGTTAACCCCGCCCACAACGATCAACGTATCGAGCAAAGGCGCTTCCGCCATGGAGCTATCCGGCGTGATGCGGATGCCGTCACTGGCCATCACCTGCTCGCCATCTTCACTGATGGTATGCCAGTTATAGAGTTCGCGACCGCTCAGCTGATTGGCCATGCGCAACGGCTCTACCGCTGAGGCAAGCGCAATCATGGTGAAATTGTTCAGAAGGAGAAACCCGATGTTGCGGGTCTTGTGTTTAACGGCTGAGGCCTGAAAGGCGGAGTTGATCTCAGACATGTGCGCTAACCCCATTTTGGACTATGCGGGGCACTAGCAACTGCTGTGCCTATTATATTTATATTTGGACTTGCCTGAGCCGTGATGTCGCTTATAGATATGTGGGCGACGGAATCAGCCCAATCACCCTCAAACCCACGCCACCCGTGCTTTAGAGACCAGCAAACTATAGTCTAAACGGGGTAAAAAGCGACCCCCTGATGTCGTTTTTTGCATCTTTTTTTACACTAATGCACCAACTTGGACACAACCAAATTTATGCAACGAGCGCGTAAAAATAAGCTTTAGTAATCAACACTCAACAGCGTTCACCGGCAACGCGACGTGGGTCAGATCAATCGCATTAACGGCCAATCCACCGCGTGAAGTCTCTTTATATTTGTCCTGCATGTCACGACCGGTATCCCTCATGGTGCGGATAACCTTATCCAGCGAAATGAAGTGCTCGCCGTCGCCGCGCAGTGCCATCTGAGCGGCGTTGATCGCCTTCATCGCCGCTATCGCGTTGCGCTCGATACAGGGCACCTGCACAAGGCCCGCCACGGGATCACAGGTCAGCCCCAAATTGTGCTCCAGCGCGATCTCCGCTGCATTTTCCACCTGCTCGGGCGTACCGCCTAGCACCTCGGTCAACCCGGCTGCCGCCATGGCACAGGCAGAGCCTACCTCTCCCTGACAACCGACCTCGGCACCGGATATCGACGCATTTTTCTTGCACAGTGCGCCAATAGCAGCCGCCGCCAGCAGGAAGTTCATCACGTCATCATCCGTCGCTTGTTCCTTGAAGCGCATGTAATACATCAACACTGCCGGCACGATACCGGCTGCACCATTAGTGGGCGCGGTTACCATACGCCCACCGGCAGCGTTTTCTTCGTTTACCGCCAGTGCATACAGATTCACCCAATCCATGGCGCTAAGCGTGGTGCTGATCACGTTGCCAGCAGACGCCTGCTGCAGCGAGCGATACAGAGACGGAGCCCGCCGACGCACCTTGAGCCCCCCCGGCAAAATCCCCTCGTTCTCCAATCCGTTGGCGACACACTCCTGCATCACCTTCCAGATGCTGTCGACGCCGTCACGAATCTCGCTGTCATTGCGCCAGACCCGCTCGTTCTCCAGCATCAGTTCGCTGATCCGCAAACCGTTCTGGCGACACAGCGCCAACAGCTCGACAGCACTGTTGAAGTCGTACGGCAGCTCTACCTGCGGCACCAGATGCGCCGTGGCGGTCGCTTCACTCTCATCGAGTACAAAGCCTCCACCGATGGAGTAGTAGGTGTTCTGGTACAGCTCGCCGATATCGCCAAATGCGGTCAAACGCATGGCGTTGGGGTGGTAAGGCAGCACCTCGTCGACAAACTGCATGTCGCGATTCCAGTCGAATTCGATCCCCTCTCCGCCGGCCAGTGACAGATACTCGGTTTCCCATACGGCCTTGACGGCAGGTTCGATTCGGCGGGGGTCGATGCTATCGGGCGACTCGCCCATCAGGCCCATGACGGTAGCCTTGTCGGTGCCGTGACCGACACCTGTGGCGCTGAGCGATCCGAAGAGTTCCACTTTCACACGACGTACGGAGGGACGAACGCCCTGCTCCGTCAACTGCTGTACGAAGGCCAACGCCGCACGCATCGGTCCGACGGTGTGTGAACTGGAGGGGCCAACCCCGATCTTGAAAAGATCAAAAACACTGATACCCATGACGCTCTCCGAGGCACTCTGCCTTCAACAGGGGAATTACGAGCGCCCATTATCGGAGCGGCGGTAGCAGCGTACATGTCACACAGCGACGTCAGCAGGCACAGAATCGACCGATAGCGACAATCAAACCGGGCTGTCTTCGTCCTGATTGTAACCTTCGATGATAGGCTCGATCTCGGCAGGCGGCAGCGGGCGACTAATGTAATAGCCCTGAATTTCATCGCACCCCAGCGCGCGCAAGAGCTCTAGTTCTTCAGCGCTTTCAACCCCTTCAGCGATCACCCTCATCTCTAGACTCTCGGCGATACCGAGCACTGCTTTTACGATCCCCTGATCCGCCTTATTGCCGAGCAGGTTTCGCACAAAGGCCTGATCGATCTTGATGAATTCGACATCGAACTTCTGCAGATACTCAAGCGACGAGTAACCGGTGCCGAAATCGTCAATTGCGACCTTGACACCCTGCTCCTGCAGTTTGGCCAACAACTGCAGGACCCTTTCCGGGCTTTCCATCGCCACACTTTCGGTGATCTCGACGTCCAGATACTCTGTCGGCAACCCCGCCTTCTTGAGCATACGGCCCAGTTTGTCGGCCAAACGCTCATCACTGAACTGACGTGCCGACAGGTTGATACCCATGCGCAACTGCACACCCTGCCGGTGCCAGCGCGCTGCCTGACTGATCGCCTCTTCGGCCACCCAGTAACCGATGGCATGTATCAGCTCCATCTGCTCGGCGATGGGAATAAACTCCATCGGCGGGACAAATCCCATCTCAGGATGTTGCCATCGAATCAGCGCCTCCACGCCCACGACCCTGTTCAATCTGAGATCAAACTGCGGCTGGTAGAACAGCGTGAACTGGCCGCGCTCCAGCGCGTAGCGCAGCTCCGATTCGATGTAGAGCCGGCGTGCAAAGTTTTGCTGACAACTCTCGTCGTATACCTTGAACCGACTACTGCCAGATTGCTTGGCAACCAGCCGCGCCTGAATTGCGGCACTGATCAGATGATGGGAATCGGTGGCATGTTCAGGGCTCAGCGCAATGCCGATACAGGTTTCCATGAAGACCAGCTGGCCGTCGAGCTCATAGGCCTCGTTCATGCGTGCCTGCAGTGTCTCAACCCAGCGTACCAGTGTGGTCACCCCCTCCACTTCCGGTATCAGAACAGCAAACTCGTCAGCGCCCAATCGCGCCAGTGAATAGAAGCCATAGGTCGCGGCATTGAGCCGCAGCGAGAACAGCTGCAGCAGCTTATCGCCAGCGGCCTGCCCCAACGAATCGTTGATCATGTGGAAGCGGTCGATATCGATGGTCACCACCGCGCAGGGTACTTTTGAGTCGAGCTCATCTTCGACCAGCGAGTAAAACTTCACTCGATTAGCCATACGAGTCAGCGTGTCAAAATCGCGCTGAAACTCCACGGTCTGCGAGACGGTGTAAAAGTCGGTTATATCCTGCAAAACGCACAGGATACTCTCTGGAGAGGTTCGACGTGCGATTGCACGTATACGCCTTTCACCCTCATCGCCTGAGAGGTCGTGCTCGAACGTCACCTTGTTCTGAATACCCTCAGCCACTTCACGCAGCTGAGCCGATACGTACTCGACCTGCTCACCCACGACCCGGTTGAGATACCCTTCGATGCCCAGATTCCTCACCGGATCGGGTAGCCCAAACAGCTCGATCAACCGGGATGACCAACTGAGCCTGTTGAGCTTCGGATCCCATTCAAAAAATCCGAGACGCGCCACCTCCTGCGCCTCGCTTTGCAACATGCGCACCTTATCCAACGCCTGCGTCATGCGATAGGTGCGCAACGAGTAGCGCACTCTGGGGATTAAGAGTGCCCAGTTGATCGGTTTGGTGACGAAATCCGTGGCGCCGCAACTGAACGCCCGATCTATCGCTTCCATGTCGTCCAACCCCGTCAGCATCACCACCGGCAGGTTGCGATCCAGTGCACGTAAGGTGCGACAGACGGCATAGCCGTCGACATCCGGCATCACCACATCCAGCACCACCAGATCAGGGAGCGGATGTGTACTCAGGTAGTCCAGCGCCTCCTGGCCACCGCAGGCCTGATACACGTCGTAGCCCTCTTTGCGCAATATCTTGACCAGCGCCAGTCGCGTCGACAGGTCATCGTCAACCACCAGAATGCGACTGTCTGCGGTACCCAGGGTATCAAGCTCTACCAACTTATATCTCCTAGTCTGACCTGCCGGTCGCACCCGGCGACTCAGGACTCAAATAGTCGCTCAGCACCTTGATCAATTCATCAGCAGCCTGGCCCATGGCCAACCGCTGAGCTTTCAATTGATCCGGGTTCATCTGCGCCGCCTGCTTCTCAAGTTCCAAAGCCAATGCCGCAAGATGCGAGCCGCCCAGATTCGAGGTACTGCCTTTGAGGGAGTGCGCCGCCCGAGATACCGATTTGCGATCATCTGCCGTGATGCCTTCATCAATTTTGGCGAGCAGTTCAGGCACCTGTACGATAAACGCATCGATAATCTCGCCAATCTCCCCATCGAGCAGCTCACTGAGTTTATCGAGCGTATGTCGGCACAACGTCGGCGGCCCACCCGTCTCAACAGCGTTGGATGAAACCATCGCCTCATCTACAGATTCGCAGCGGGTGTACTCGGCCAGCAAGGCACGCAGAAGATCCAGTTCGAAAGGCTTGCCTAAATAGGCATCCATTCCGGCGTCAAAGCAGCGCTGGATATCATCGGCATTTACGAATGCGGTCATGGCAATCACCGGCAAATAGTCCTGGCCGGTCTCCCGCTCCAATGTCCTGAGTTTGCGTGTCGCCGTTCGCCCGTCCATCCGCGGCATCTGACAATCCATCAAGGCGATGTCAAAGTGCTCTCTGCAGATCCGCTCCAGCGCTTCCTCGCCGTTGACCACTGCCACCACCTCGCAGCCAAGGCGTTCCAAATTGGCAATCGCCACCTGACGATTTACCTCGTTATCCTCCGCCAGCAACACTCGCAACCCGGCCAGCGTATTCGTAGCAGCGCCAGCACCTGGCGCCCCTGGCGCGTCAGCATCATCGAGAACCGATTCAAGATGCACGGTAAACGAGAACGTACTGCCAACGTTCGGCTCGGACTCAACGGTGAGACTGCCGCCAAGGCTGGTCACGATCTCCCGACACAGCGCCAACCCCAACCCTGTTCCGCCGTATCGACGGGTGATGGATCCATCAGCCTGAGTAAATAGATCAAATATCCGCTCTTGCATGTCCGGGGCGATACCGACCCCTGTATCACACACGGACAGGCTCAGCTGGAACCCCCGGTCGTCCTGACCACTGACACGGGCAGTGAGCATCACCTGCCCGGCATCGGTAAACTTGAATGCGTTATCCAGCAGGTTGATCAGCACCTGGCGGATACGGGCCGGATCGCCGCAGGCGTGCTCAGGCACAGCATCATCAACCGCCAATGACAATTCAACCGCCTTGTTCTGGGCCTGTGCGGTAAACAGCTTGAGCGTCTCGTCCAGCATCTCCCTCAGCGCAAAGTTGATACACTCAGGGCTGAACTTGCCAGACTCATATTTAGCCAAATCCAGAATACTGTTAAGCAATGTCAGTAATGACCGACTCGACTTGCGCGCTACTGACAGAAAATCTCGTTGCTCTGCCGACAGTTCAGAACCCAATACCAGATCAATCATGCCTAGCACGCCGTTCATCGGTGTACGAATCTCATGGCTCATGTTCGCCAGAAACTCGGATTTAGCCTGAGCGCTGGCCAACGCTTCACAACGTGCCTTTTTCAGCGCCTCTTCATGCTGCTTACGCTCGGTAATGTCGGAGAACACCCCGACATAATGAGACACTTCGCCATCCTCATTGCGAACGGCACTGATCGACTGAAGGAAGACATGCACCTGGCCATCCTTGAGACGGTTCCACACCTCGCCCTGCCAGTATCCGTCGGTGGTGATTGATGTCCACATGCGCGTGTAGAACGCTTCATCATGAACGCCGGACTTCATGAATCGTATGTGGCGTCCGACACACTCATTGAGTGTATATCCGGTAATCGATGTAAACGCCTGATTGAGCGAAAGCACTCTCTCCTGGGCGTCTGTGACCACAACACCGACGATCGTGTTGTTGAACACCACCGACGCCAGCGTGCGCTGTGCCTCCTCCTGCTTGCGCCGCGTTATATCCCTGAAGATCGTAACCGAGCCTGCCGCCTCACCCTCAACGCTGAATGGCGCACTGGTGATCTGAACCGGCACCAGCGTCTGATCTGAAACACGCTGAAAATGCTCATCCTCGCTCTCGAATATCCGGCCCTGATCGGTCGCGCCGACAATTGGGCAAAGTTCACCCAGTACCGGCAGGCCCTGGCCATCGACATGAACATGAAACAGCTCATGTGCGCGCTGACCCAGAGCCTGTTGCGCCGTCACACCCAGCACCCTTTCCGCCGCCTCGTTCAGAAAGGTGATACGGCCCTCGCTGTTCTGAACGAACAGCCCCTCTCCCATGCGCTGGGTGATCGCCTGCAATTTCTTGCGTTCGCGCTCAATGGCCTGCCGGGATCGCTGACGGCGGTAAAATCCGGCAGTCAGGCTTAACATCAGCGCCCCGAATGACAGCTGTATCCACCTGCCATCACGATAGATGGTTTCAATCTCGGGCACGCGGGAATAAGCCACAATATAGGCATCCACCTCGCGGGCCACACTGATCACCGGCAGGAACAGCACCGCAAAACGCTTACCCTCCAGCTTTTTGGTGATTCCAAAGGCCCTGCCGGCCGTCATGCCGGCATCGATGGCCCCTCGATCCCGGTCCAGAAGCGTTTCAAGACGGGCATGGAAAGTCGCAGCGGCCACCGATGAACTCGGCATCGCATCGAACACATCGGTGACGAATTCATCGCTGAGCCGGAAAGGCTGATAACGGGAACGCTCGCTCTGCAACAACATGGCAAATGCACGATCGCTGTTGAGTACAAGTTCAAACCGCTCCCCCTGTACAAGGTCATTCAGCCGCTGCTCGACTGTCCTGAACGGTACGCTGCTCTCAAAGCTGCCCAGATGCTCCCCCTGGCGCACAAGCGGGAAGACGAAACGGAAGCCGTGCACCAGACGCCCGATTTCGAAGCCTTCAACGGCTTTCATGTTGGTATTGACCAGCCTGACCGATTCCCGAATCTCGAACAGCGAATCGTCATACTTCAGAGGCTCATTGAAGCGCAGCAAACTCAGCCCCTGTGGCCCATGAAACTGAACAAGCGGAAAGCCCCGCGCCTTTGACCGCTGATAGATGGGATAGAGGTCGGTATAAAGCTGTTCGCGCGCCCGGTTCCGCTCATCACCCACGGCGTCATTCACCGCCGCCACCCGCGAGAGCACCTCCGGCGTGTTGATCTTTTCCTCGAACAGCGTTGTCGCCACCTGTCGAAGACCCCGCAGCACTGACTGATAGGCTACCGAGGTTTGATCAAGCTTGGCGGTAATCTGGTTGCGCACCTCATATTCGATAAAGCGGTTTATCACCAGCACACCCACAATGCCCACGCAAATAAAGGCCGTCAGCACTGCGGCAAGGACGCGCTTATTCAATTTACAGCCCTCTGGCGGCGATAAGCGACATCATCACGATTGCACTCTGGGCAGCACAACCGTAAAGCAGCTGCCCTGCCCAAGCGTGCTGTCGACCTCGATCCGGCCTCCATGAGCCTTGACGATGCCGTAGGCAACCGCCAAGCCAAGACCAGTGCCCTGGCCCACATCCTTGGTGGTGAAGAATGGCTCGAAGATACGCCCGAGGTTCTCCTTAGGCATGCCACACCCGGTATCGGCCACACTGAAGAAGATCTGATCATTGGTAAAACCGGACCTGATCCGGATCTCGCCCATCTGCTCCATCGACTGTGCCGCATTGACCACCAGGGCCATGATCACCTGATTGAGCTGCGCCGGCACCGCTTCTATTGTGGGCAACTGATCGTCCAGTTCTTTGCGTATCACAGCCTTATACTTGTACTCGTGGTAGCAGATCACCAGTGTTGTTTCGATGCAGTGGTTGATATCGCACGGCTGCCATGAGGTATCGCCGGCGTGCGAAAACTCCAGAAGGCTCTCGGTGATATGACGGATACGGCTGACGCCCTCGGTGCAATCGGCCAGCAGATCCGGCATGTCGTCGACAATCTCGGCGTAACGCAGGCGATGCTCGGCGGCCTTTAATTGATCGACCTTCTCGGCAGGCACCAACTGGCTTACCTGCTCATGCAACTGCATAAGCGTCGGTGCATAGTCGTTCAGTATCGATATATTGGTGATGACGAATGTGAGCGGGTTATTGATTTCATGGGCTACACCGGTTGCCAGCACACCGACCGACGCCATCTTTTCAGACTGAACCAGCTGCGCCTGGGTAGATTTGAGCTCCGATATCAGTCGCGCCTGCTCCTCCCGCTCCTGCGAGAGAGTGAAGTTGGCCTGTTGCAGCTCGCTGGTTCTTGCTTCCACGCGCTGCTCAAGCTCGTGGTTCATTTTCTCAAGGCGCTTGTTGGCATCAGCCAGCTGCGCACGGCTGTGGCCCAACGCATCGCCCATTTCGCTTAAACCCGTCGATACGATATTCAACTCGGTAATGTCCGTTTCTACCTTGTGTGGGCGATACTCGCCCTCACCAATCGACTGGATCATCTGTTTGAGACCGATCATCGGCTCTGAGAGGCGGCGACTGACACGCACCGATTTGCGATACAAATAGAGAATGAACAGGAGATAGAACAGCACCAGCCCTACAATCATGGCGATAGCGATCTGATCGACGCGCTCCTTGAGTCGGTGGGCGTCGGCATAGATGTGCTCCTGATCAACCACCACCAGCAAGTGCCAACCGGCACCGGGAATCTGCGCCCAGGCCGCCAGCTTTTCGCGTCCGTTCAACTCAAGCTCAGCGATACCTGACGTCGCCGCACCTATTTTTTCCGCAAGCGGCTGGCTGTCGGGGCGTTTGAACAGGTTAAACTCCTCCGGCTTGAAGGTGTCCTGCTCTATGGCAGTCGCGTAGTCATGCTCTGTCAGTTCATGCAGCTGCCAGTCATCCTCGGCCACGCGAGGCATCGCCAAAATGGTTCCGGTACTGTCCACCAGCAACGCATAGCCCTGCCACGGCAGGGACAGCGACAGCACATGCCCAATGATTTCCGATACCCGGATATCAAGCCCTACAACCCCCTCTAGAAAATCACTGTTACGGCGATAGACCGGCGCAATCGCCGAGGCCATCCAACCCTGACCTGCCGGATCGATGTAGACGTCTGTCCACACCACACCACGATCCGGATCATGCTCGGCATCTGCTTCGTAATAGAAGTTGTACTTGGTTACATCAAGATCGGCCGGGTATTGATCCACCACATCGAAATCGGGGTAGATACGGTTCATCGAGTCCCAGGTGTTCAGATAGGCCTGGGTCACCAGTGCACTGCTCTCGACCAGCTGGGCCATGACCGGATCGATCTGGGACAGATGCCAGGCTTTTTCGCGCTGCTGCTCGCCCACCTCTGTAATCGAAGAGTAGAACATGGCCGCCTCCCCGCTGCCCGGACGGGTGTACCAGACACCGCCGTCGCTCAGGGTATACCTGCCTTTCTCCTCGTCGGAGGCTTCATAAGGGGTATCGTAGGCACGACTGGTCAGTTGCGCGAAAAGATGGGTCATTTCGGCTACACCCGCCAGCTGGTTGGCGATCACCTCAGACTCAAGACGTGCGGTTTCATGCAGCGAGGCCTGAGCGCTGTTTTGCATGGTCGCGATGTTTTCATCACGTATCAGGTAATTGGTTGCCAGATACGCCGCGATCAGTGCGACCTCAATCAGAATGATTGGTATCAGTGCATTGCGGATATAGGTACCCCACAACACGCTGAAGACACTCTGACGCCTGCCCGATTGCTCTTGATTGGACATAGTCACCCTTTATTGTTCGGCGCAGCCTTGCTCGGACGGCTGATCTGGCTCTTCATACCGGCCCTGCAGCATGCGCAATGCCAGATTCAGCACCTCGGTAACCGGCTCGCTATCGTCCGCTAGAGGATCATCCAGCTGGTGTCGCACCGCATCGATAATCTCGGCTTCGAACCCCCACAGTTCAAGCAGGTATGCCCCGATCAGTTCATACTCTCTGAGCAGCTCCTCTTTTCCGAGGGAACGCGGAGCCTCCTCCAACAGATGGCGCGCATTGACCAGCTGGCCGATATTGTGAAGCAACGCACTGACGACACATTGGCTTCTCAGGTTTTTGGTCAAACCTTGGCTATCGCAGACCAGCCCAACCTGCGTTGCCAGCTTCAGTGCCTCATGCAGCAACATGTCCGCGATTCTCTGCACACTCGGCTGATCGCCCCGATACAGTTCGAGCACCAGCACCAAACTCTGTATGGTCTGAAGACCAAGACGCATCACCGCCACTTCGATATCGTTGGTGCGTGAACCGAAGCCGAAAAAGGGCGAATTCACCAGCTGCAACACCCGACTGACCAGGATCTGATCATGTGTGATCAGGTTCGCTACCTCCTTGATATCGGGTTCATCCTTCTCCAACGCGGCTGTCAGCGCATGGTAGATATCGGGCAGTACCGGCAGCGCACGCAACTGACCAAGCTGGACGCGGGTATCCTGCTCCAGTGGCAACTGGTTCAGGATGCGTGCCCGGGTCATGAGGTTTTCAAGCACTTCCCTATCAAAGGGTTTGCGAATGACAAAGTGCGCCTGCCAAGCGCTGGCAAGCAGCGTTTCCCGACGCCGATCCCCGGTGAGGATGGCCCGAATCGCAGTAGGCGCACTCTCGATCAGTGCCTCCTGAAGCCTTTCCGGTTCAATATCGGGCAGATTTCGCTCGGTCAGGATGATCCAGGGCTTGAGCTCCGATATCCGCACCAGTGCTTCAACTGCTGACGTAAACAGGTAGACCTCCCAGTCGCGATGATTCTGTCGCAACAGGCGCTTAAGAGCATTGAGTACTGCCGGTTCATCATCAATACAGACAATACTAGGAGATTCCATTCGCGCTTACTCCCTGACTTCGTTAAAGGGGTTCCGCCATGTGCATATCGCGCTACATCAGGCTTTCTACGGTAGATATGAGCTGTTCCATGTCGAACGGTTTAGACAGTACTGCATCAGCCCCCTCCTCAAGCGCACGCTGAAGAGACAGGTGGTCTAATGCCGATATAACCAGCACCTTGGTGTGGGCGATGTCAGTGGTATTACGGATGAACCTGAGCACGTCATAGCCATTAAGGCCAGACATCCTGAGATCCAGCGTAACCAGCGATGGCCGATGCTTCATCAACATACCGCCGCCCTGAAAACCGTCAGAGGCGATCTCGGTTCGAAAACCCGCTGTGCGCAAAACCTTTGCGATGGATCGCGCAACCGCCGCCTCGTCGTCGACGACCAGAACGCTGCGCTCGGGCTTCACGTCGAGTTCCTCCGGTACAGCCATCCCCTCCCTATCCAGAAAGTTTAGGAGGTCTTCGGCCAGAACGCGGTTGTTCCCCCGTCCGGGTAACTTGATCGGCGTCAGCCAACCGGCCTGAATCCATTCAGACACGACCGCTTCATCGACATTACACATCTGCGCAATCTCATCCGCTGCAAACGCCTTCATTTATTACCTCGATACACCATGACTACAGCACCTGCTTGAGGCCATTCCCAACAAAAACACTAATGTCTCATTTTAGAGACATCTAGTTGATAGGCAACATTTAATCACGAAGCGACAATTGCGACAATAGAGACTAAGTCGAATAGCTACGACAGCCCCTCACTCAACACTGACGCCTCAATTCGACATTTAAATGTCTTAATTGGGAATGTCGGCAAGAGAGCTGACGCGTAGGGTGGAGTTCAGCCTTCTTAATACAGGCTCAGTGCTAGTGCATAAAAACAAAAAGCTGGAGAACATCCATGAGTCAAGCAAGCAACCGCGGTGTCGTCTATAAAGAACCCGGCAAGGTAGCGGTCGAGTCAATTCCCTACCCCGAACTCGCAATTGGCAACCGCAAGTGCGATCACGGTGTTATTCTCAAAGTTGTAACCACCAACATCTGCGGCTCCGATCAGCACATGGTCCGCGGACGTACAACTGCCCCTTCCGGCCTTGTTCTGGGTCACGAAATCACAGGTCTGGTTATTGAAACCGGTCGTGACGTCGAGTTTGTTAAAGTGGGCGACCTGGTCTCTGTACCGTTCAATATCGCCTGCGGGCGCTGCCGCAACTGTAAAGAGGGCAAGACCGGTATCTGCCTAAACGTAAACCCGGCTCGCCCTGGCGCAGCATACGGTTACGTGGATATGGGCGGCTGGGTTGGCGGTCAGACTGAATACGTCATGGTCCCCTACGCCGATTTCAACCTGCTGAAATTCCCTGATGCTGATCAGGCGATGGAGAAGATCCAGGATCTGACCCTACTCTCCGACATTTTCCCCACCGGCTTCCACGGTTGCGTCACTGCCGGTGTCGGCCCTGGCTCCACTGTCTACATCGCCGGTGCAGGCCCTGTCGGTCTGGCGGCTGCCGCATCAGCACACCTGCTGGGTGCCGCCTGTGTCATCGTCGGTGATATGAACGAAGATCGCCTGAAGCAGGCTCGTAGTTTCGGTTGCGAGACCATTGACCTGACCCAGGAAGGCGATATGGCCGACAGGCTGGAAGCGATCCTGGGCGAACGCGAAGTAGACGCATTCGTCGACTGCGTCGGCTTTGAAGCTCACGCCTGCGGCTGCAACCACGGTAAGGAAGCACCGGCTACCGTACTCAACTCTGCCATGCAGATGACCCGCGCCGGCGGCCAGATCGGTATCCCTGGCCTGTACGTGACCGAAGATCCGGGTGCCGTCGACGATGCGGCCAAGCAGGGTGCACTGAGCATGCGCTTCGGCCTTGGCTGGGCCAAGTCGCACTCCTTCCATACCGGCCAGTGCCCGGTCATGAAGTACCATCGTCCGCTGATGCAGGCGATCCTGTTCGACAAGATCAAGATCGCCGATGCCGTCAACGTGAAGATGATCTCTCTGGACGAAGCGCCTAAGGGTTACGCCGACTTCGACGGTGGCGCCGCGATGAAGTTCGTTATCGATCCCCACGGATCGGCTGCCTGACCTTAGACCTTAGCTCCACAGTGCCACCATCCGGTGGCACTGCATAAAGTGGATCTTTAGAGATTCAATAGGTCGCTCGGCCACGCGAGACATCGAAAACAGCCCCAGTCGTGAAGCTGCACTCGGCAGAAGCCAGCCACAGCGCCAGAGCAGCAACCTCTTCCGGTTTTCCGGCACGCCCCATCGGCACCTTGCTCAGTACCTGTTGACGCAGCTCCTCGGTCATCTGCTCATTCATCGCCGTGGTTATAATCGCAGACGTAACACAATTGACCCTAATACCGGTTTTAGCCAGCTCTTTACCCAACGACTTTGTCAGCGCTATGACAGCGGCCTTGCTTGCCGAATAGGCGCTCTGCAACGGATTACCCTCCTTGCCAGCAATTCTTAGCATCCGAACCTCCCTGTCTTGTTGTTTAAAAGACTTTCAATTTGAAAATACTATCAACAAATAAATACTGGGCAACCGGGCTCGGTCCCGCTGTAGAGGAGATTGCGAATGAAAAGGGTCATGCTGACAGGCGGTACCGGTTTTCTCGGTAGCTGGGTCTGTGCTGAACTGATCGAGAGAGGATGGGCTGTTCGCATCCTGGATATACAGCCAAAGGCCGCCAATCTGGACCGGGTTCAACGGGGTCTCTCAGGCAGGGTCGAGATGATTACCGGCGATATTCGTGATCCACAGGCTGTACTTTCAGCCGCTACCGATTGCGATGCCATTGTGCACTTGGCGGGGCTAATGACCGTAGATTGCGCCGCCGATCCGGTGCGGGGTCTTGAGGTCAACTTACTGGGTAGTCTCAATCTGATCGATGCAGCGTGACCGCTTTCCAGCTGAAGCTGTCGGCAACCTCACTGGACTGACAGCGTAGAGGTGCCAAATCCAATACCGGTAGATAAAGCGAGTGTCGCACGCTCCCGGCAAGACGTTTCATGATCGATGTGAGCATTTTTATTGTTGTCCATAGTTCGATATGAAATCCCAGCGGTTACGGAGCTGGCGTTCAAACACCAGAGAGCCCAGTTGATACCGCTGAGGTCAACACAGATATAACGAACACTTCATTTATAGAAACTGTTTCAACTTTATGATATCGTACTAAAAAAACCGCCCGATATGATATGACGTCGATAAGGTTGAGGGAGGAAGCGAAGCGGTATGGAGCGCTATGAAATAGCGACACTCACCATTCGAATGGGGAGCCAAGAAGCAGCGTCTTTGGCTGCAAAAGCGTATTCCGACTCAATCGACGCCCGGGGAACACTTCTCGGCTGCTGGCTGTCCGATATAGGCAGGTTGAATCAGCTGATCATACTGCGTGGTTTCGACCGGACAGAGGATCTGGTTAAAGAGCGTGCGCGCACACTGAAGAGCCCCGATCCATTCGGCTGCCTAGACTACATGACCGATATGAATCTGGAGAGCTACGCCCCCTTCCCTTTTCTTAAACCAATCGTTCCAGCGGCGGATGGACCTTACTATGAAATTCGCCGTTACAAGCTCAAGCAGGGAACATTGATGCCTACTATCTCCGCTTGGGAGAAAGCTGTACCAATGCGCACCCAATACTCGCCACTGACGATCGCCCTCTATGCGATTGATGGACCTTCAAGGACACTGCAGATCTGGCCTTATCGTTCATTGGAACAGCGTACACAAGCGCGATATGAATCTGTTAGAGATGGCGCCTGGCCTGGTATCGGTTGTCCCGACTGGGTAGAGCTAGAAATGTCTTCTACCATCGTGCTGCCCACTTCGATATCACCACTGCAATAACATTATTCGCCATTGCGGTTAGAGGGCTGCATCCCACATTACCTATCTAAATATGGCGTTCATCAAAAAGTTGGACAGGAAAAAAGAATGAAAGCACTGATCACCGGTGTCAGCGAAGGTATTGGCGGCGCTATCTGCCGCAAGCTGGCTAACGACTTCGGCAACCGAAATGAGCCAATCGCTCTGGCGCTGCATACCTCTGGCCGCAAACCACACCCTGAGAAACTGGCAAGCGACCTTGAATCGATGGGCGCTAGCTGCCACTGGATCAGTGGCGATCTGGCCGATCCTGCGTTTCCAGGCATGCTGGTCGATCAAGCGGTAAAAGCACTCGGCGGACTTGACCTTCTGGTCTCCAATGCAGGCATGATGTCTCCTGGGCCATTAGCTGACCTCGAAACTGAAAAATGGGATCTGACCTTCAACGTCAATGTACGCGCACCCTGGCTGCTGGCCAAAGCTGCAATACCGGCCTTGAAGGAGAGCCGGGGAGCGATCGTAACCATATCCTCCATGTCCGGTCTCAACCCCCATGCCAACAGCGGCGCCTACTCGGCAAGCAAGGCTGCAGTGCAGATGCTTTGCGCTCAGCTGGCACAGGAGCATGCAATTCACGGTATTCGTGTTAACTGTATTGCGCCGGGTATGATTCGCACCCCACTAACGGAAAAGCTCTATCAGCATGAGGAGACCGCAGCTAAACGCAACGCCATGGTCCCGATGGGACGTGTCGGCACACCGGATGATATTGCCGGAATAGTGGCCTTTCTCGGCGGGCCGGATGCACGTTATATAACCGGCCAAACACTGCTGGCGGATGGAGGTTACAGCGATAGCGTGTTGGGCCTGATACCCGGTTTACCGAAACCCTGAGCAAAGGGTGGCATCAACAGCTGGTATTACCGAGACTGACCAATCTGTAATATGTATTACTTCAGGGCTGTCAGGCAAACTGGCGGCCCTTATCCGTTTATCTTCCTTTGGAGTTTAGCCATGGCAGGCGTACTGGGTATTACAGCGCCCATATTTCTCGTCATCTTGATCGGTTACGGAGCGGTAAAGAGCCGTATCATTTCGCCAAGCGCCGTTCCTGAAATCGGCCGGGTAGTACTCTACTTCACGCTCCCCGCGCTGATTTTCAGCAATTTGGCGACCATGCGGCTCGATGAGGTGATCGATGGCGCCTACATCAGCGCCTATGCGCTGGGTTCTCTCGCCACACTGCTGATCGCCATGCTGTTTTTCAAGATGATCCGCGGCAATCCGCTTGCCGAAAGCGGCGTAAAAGCGCTGGGCACTGCGGTACCAAACAGCGTTTTTATCGGTTACCCGGTACTTGAGCAGGTATTCAGCGAAGTCGCTACCCAAGCGTTTATGATGTCGGTGATAGTGGAAAATATCCTGTTAATTCCACTCGCACTCATAACCATCGAATATGCCAAAAGCCAGGAAAATTCTCACGCCGCTGGCCAGGCGTGGAAGCCTGTACTCCAGCGTCTGATCCGCAACCCGATCTTGATGGCGATATTCGCCGGCCTGTCGGTTTCGGCGCTGTCACTGCCGGTGCCGGACGTAGCCTTGTTCAGTCTGGATATTCTTGGCAAAGCCTCTGCCGCTTTGGCGCTTTTTGTTATCGGTGGATCACTCGTCGGGAACGAGGTTCGCGGAAACTTGACCGATATTGGCCTGGTCATGTCGGGCAAGCTAACCCTTCACCCACTGATTCTGGCGCTAGTTGCCTGGATGTTGCCGACATCAGATCCTGCGCTGACGACTTGCGCCATACTGATGGCAGCAATGCCGATGATGAGCATTTTCCCCATTATCGGCAGCAACTATGGCTTTGGGCAGTTATGTGCGAGCATTCTCGTCGCCACCACTACATTGTCATTCTTCACCATCAGCTTGGCGATGTATCTGCTGCTGTAATGCATTAAAAGGCTGCTTTAAGCAGCCTTTTTCGGTAGATCGACACTCGATTACGCAATCAGCTCAGCAATATTGACCGAACTCTGTCTACTGGCAGCCTCACTAACCGCCAAGGTAGCTGCCAGAGTCTGCAACCCTTCACGTACGCTCACCAAAGGTGATGCAGAGCCATCGATACAGCACAGAAAGTGCTGCAACTGGTTGACGTAACAGTTAGAAAGCTCCATTTGCAGTTGATGCTGTACCAGGGGATGACGCCAGTCCTCTCCAGGTTGCTGCCGCCACAACGCCAGAGACGGCACAGCCAGAGTGCCTTCGGTCCCGCCGATGTAATAGCAGTCACCGCGGTGTTTACCCAGATAAAGTGCCTGTCCTGAGACCACATCCCAGCAATAGGGAGAGGGTACTGCATCACTGATCACCAACGTACCCAATGCTCCGTTGGCAAATTTCAGGGTAACCGCCGCAGTGTCTTCAACCTCAAGCTCTCGCGCTCGGTTAGATGTGACGGCCTGCACCTGTACGATCTCGCCACAGAGATAACGGAAGCAATCGATATCGTGAATCAGATTGATCAGTACGGGCCCACCTCCGGCTTTACGCCGCCACTGCGCCTCAAAATAGGCATCATGCTTTTTCACGAAACAGAAGCCATTGGCCGCTACCAGACTGCCAAGCTTACCTGCGACGATCGCGCGCTTCGCAGCCTGGATATCGGGGCTGTGTCGACGGTGATGGCCAACCAAAACCGGGATATCGCTTTGCTCTACGATATCGACAAGGCAGCACGCCGCCTCCAGGGTATCGGCCACAGGCTTCTCCAGAAGCACCGGGATACCGCGAGAGATGCACTCCTGCGCAGCCACTACATGTAGTTGGTTGGGCAGCGCAATGATTACTGCATCGGGTTTCTCCCGATCCAGCATCTCAACGCGATCCCGATAAAAGGGTACGCTCTGCTCTTTGGCATAAGCTTTGCCAGCCTCGCTGATATCCACCAACGCCGCCAATGTGGTTTGCGGATGTTGATTAAGCAGTTTCACATGCTGCTGGCCGATAACGCCCGCCCCCATTACAGCAATACGGTAACTATTCATGGACTCTCTCTGATATTTTGGCGCTGTGCGGCGATAGATCCACCGCACAGCAAACAGGACAGGATTACTCGGGACGCGCTATGCCGAGAGTATCAGGTGATGTTTTCGAGAAACCGGTGTCGTGTACCAACCATGATGCAACTGATTGGAAGTTGCTCAAAAAGGCCTTCGCATCCTGGCCATTGATACCCATCACTTCGTAACCGAGGTTATCCATCAGCGAGTGAAACTTATCGCTACCGGCAGCTATCAAGTACGCGTTTGACAGCTTATCGAGCGCCTCATCCGGTGTGCCTTTCTTTACGAAGATGCCGAAAAATGAACCGTAGGGAAGCATCGAAGCAAGCTGAGGATAGGTATCGGTTACCGGTGCGACTCCTGGTAGCAGAGGGTTCGGCTTTTTATCGATCAACCCGATCACTTTCATTTTGCCCGATTTGAGAAAATCAGACGCAGCTCCCAACGAGGTGGGCATAACGTCGATTGCGCCACTCTGCAAAGCGGTAAGTCCAGGCCCTTCTCCGTCGTATGGAACTTCGGTCACATCGAAAGATTCAGCCGTTCGCAGAATAGCCAGCAGCATAAACGGCAGACTGCTGGGGCCATTTGTTCCAACCCTTACCTTACCGGGATTGGCTTTCGCGTAAGCGATAAACTCCTCGACAGTGTTATAGGGCTCGTCTTTGTCTGCGACGATAATCGACAATCCGCGTGCCAGCAGAACCACTGGCTCCATATCACCATAATCGACATCAGCCAGACCCAGAACCTTGTACATCTGAGGATTTTCGGCCCCCATCAAAAGGGTATAGCCATCCCCTTTAGCAGCATTGACATACTTGGTGGCGATCGCCCCCACACCGCCGCTTTTGTTGGTCATGATGATATCTTCACCCAGCTCTTGTTCGGCCAGGGGCGTCACCGAACGCATCACGGTATCAGTAGAGCCCCCAGCCCCCCACTGAATTACCCCCTGAATATCCTTTTCCGGAAAGTCTGCCCTTGCTAACCCGGATACCAGCAGGCTTGTCGCGACTATCGCGGTAAGAGTTTGCTTCATTATTGAGCTCCCACTTTTTATTGTTTTAATGGTCGGTTTGATCGCTGCCCAGCCACCTCTGGATTCTGGTCGAACACTCGCCAGAGGTTGCCATCGCCTGATCGATGCTCTCATTTTTGTGAAACGATTTCAATTTTTGTGAAAGTATTTCAATTTTTAAAAATGTTATAATTTTACGCAATTGATATCATTGACGGATCTCTCGTAGACTCCGATTCGAGTGCCTACGATTGGTGTGAATGGAGAACAAGATGAGCAGTGCGTTACAAAAGGCTTTGTCGGTATTGGAGTTCCTGGTGGAAAACCCCAAGGGCACAACCGTTAGCGACATGGCGAAATCACTGGGCATGCCGGTGAGCGGCGTCCACCGTCTGCTCAAGGAGTTGGAAAGTATCGGCTACGTGCGTCAGGTCAAAGATATGGGCGAATATAAGCTCACCATCAAACTCGCTTCGCTCGGACTCTCATATTTGGGGCAAACGGGTATCAGCAGCGTGAGTCAACCCGTGCTGGATACGCTGGCTGCCAAGTGCAAGGAGCTGGTTCGTATGGCCGTCAATGACAACGGCCAACTCGTCTGGATGGCCGTAGCTCAAGGTTCAACGTCGTCTCTTAAATACGACCCCAGTGCTGAGCAGGGTCGCACCGTGCATCTGGCGTCCACAGCCAACGGTCAGGCCTGGCTTGCATCGATGAGTGACGACGAGGCAATTGAAGCCGTGATTAAGCAAGGCCTGCTCAAAACCGGTGAAGTTGCCAAGAACGCCCCCTCCTCCATCGCCCAGCTACTCGAAACTCTCCAGGCAACACGGGAGCGCGGTTACAGCGTGACTATCGACACCTACCTCGATGGAATGGCTGCTATGGCGTGCGTCGTTCGCAGTCCCGATAGTGACCAACCGATCGGTACCATAAGTATTGCCGGCCCCTCGATCCGTTTCACTGAACAGGTAATGGCTACGCATTTCCACGCGCTGAGCGATGCGGCACAGGAGTTGGGCGAGGCCAGCAGAGCAGGGTTGTTCTTTTATCATCCCCATTGATCTCAGGCAGTCACGCGACAAACGCCGGTGACCAACGATCAGCACCGTTGACGTCACACCAGCCCTTTCTCTACTCCTTTCGATCAAAAGGTAGGGAATTTATTGCGCCAATCGTAATCGAACCGCTGTTTGGCATGACTTCATGGGATATAGTCCAGTTCGTCATGCTTCGCTTCTAGAGCGCCGGCCGAGATCTGAGAATGGATGTATTCGAGTACATTAAAGAGAAAGAGAGGTCGCTTCGAACCCGTATCAATGGAATCGATCTTAAAGGTGCGTCCGACAGCCATTTACGGCAGTTGACCTACTTTATCAGTCACTCGCTCAACAACACCCTGAACAACTCCTGGGTTTCCAAGATAAAACTGCTCTCCGAACATGAGGAGATACAAGACCTGCCGGGTGTGAAGAACCCGAAGGTGATCGCCTTCTATCGTGACTGGCATAGCCGAATCGGCAAAGAGGTGTTTATTGGCGACTGGATGACGGTCGATCAGGCCCGTATCGACAGTTTCGCGTCGGTGACCGGTGATCAGCAGTGGATCCACACGGATCCGGAACGTGCCAGAAGCGAGTCCCCCTTTGGCGATACCATCGCTCACGGCTTTCTCATCCTGTCGCTATTGCCGCATCTGACCGATACGGTAAATCCGGAAAAGCCCCCCTACCCGGAGGCGCGTATGGTGGTGAACTGCGGGTTGGACCAGGTACGCTTTCCGCACCCGGTGAAAAGCGGCAGCCGTATTCGCGCTCGCACCACTTTAAAGTCGCTGAGCGCCGCCAAACGCAGCGTGGAGATGGTCAATCGGATCGAAGTAGAGGCGGAGGGCTCAAGCCGCTTCGTCTGCGTCGCCGACAGTCTGTTGCGGCTCTATTTCTAAATCCGAGGCTATGCAGAGAAGCCTGCACGGATCCGTACAGGCTTGCCAACACGAATCAGGCGTAGCGCGCGATTGACAGCCCTTCGGAGCTGATATCGGTTTTACGCTGACTGATCACATCCGCCACATATTTCGCCGAGCCCACCGACATGGTCCAGCCCAATGTGCCATGCCCCGTATTCAGGAACAGATTAGGCAGGGTGGTTTCACCCAGAATCGGCGTGCCATCCGGCGTCATCGGGCGCAAACCGGTCCAGAATTCGGCATGCTCCAGATCCCCCGCGCCCGGAAACAGGTCGCTGACCACAAACGCCACATTACGCCTGCGCTTCTCGGCTAGCTCCTTGTTGTAGGAAGCGATCTCCGCGGTACCGCCCACACGGATTCGATCACCCAGACGGGTAACCGCTACCTTGTAGGTCTCATCCATTACCGTAGAGGTCGGTGCCCGCTCGGCATCGATGATTGGCAGGGTCAGGGAGTACCCCTTGATCGGGTAAACCGGCGCCTGAATACCGATGCTGGCCAGCAGCGGTGTGGAGTAGCTGCCCAGCGCCACCAGATACTGATCAGCCCTCATCTTGCCGCGTGAAGTGGATACGCTGGCAATCTTGCCTCCCTCCACATTGACGCCCAGAATCTCGGTTTTCATGACGAACTTGACGCCGAGCTTCTTGCACTCGGCCGCCAGCTTGTTGGTGAACTGATAGCAGTCGCCGGTTTCATCGCCGGGCAGCCGCAAGCCCCCTACCAGCTTCTGTTTAACGTGCGCCAGCGCCGGCTCATATTCAACACACTGGTCGACGCTCAGCGCCTGATAAGGGACACCGCACTCGTCGAGTATCGCCATGTCCTGCTTCGACGCTTCGACCTGCTTCTCGCTACGGAACAACTGCATCAGCCCCTTAGCGCGGTTGTCGTATTCGATGCCGATCTCCTGACGTAGCGCCTTAAGACAGTCCCGGCTGTATTCCGAAACACGCAGCATGCGCTCTTTGTTTCGGTGATAAGACTTCTCGTTGCAGTTGGCGAGCATCTTGCCCATCCAGCCGAGCGTGTGCATATCCAGCTCTTTGCCGTTGATCATCAACGGCGCCAGATCCTGCATCATCCATTTGATTGCCTTGATCGGTACACCTGGGGCTGCCCACGGCGTGGAGTATCCCGGCGAGATCTGACCGGCATTGGCATAGCTGGTCTCCAGCGCCACATCCACCTGTCGATCGATCACCGTAACCTCGAGCCCCGCCTTGGCCAGATACCAGGCACTGGTCACCCCTACAACGCCTGCACCCATTACCAGAACTGTCATGATGTACCTCAATAGAACTTATGGATTTTATGCATTTATAATCGCCTGCATTACCAAGTATTTACAGATTTATTATTCTGTTAATTTGTGTTTTTGCAGTTATTTTTATTTTATTTTATTATTTTAGCAGAATTATATACATGCAAATAAAGGTTATAATAGGCAACATTCAGCTCCGCGTATTTCTATCCATCAAATAGCTGATCCAGCAGAGGAGAACACCATGACCATAGAGCGTATCCACTCGACTGATCGCATGAGCCGTATCGTCACACATAACGGCACCGTCTATCTGTGCGGCCAGACAGCAGGACAAGCAGAGTGGGATATTGCCGAGCAGACCCGGCAATGTCTGGGCAAAATAGAGGCACTGCTATCAGAGGCCAATAGCAGCAAGGAGATGATCCTGTCCGTGACGATCTATATCCGTGACATGAAAGATTTCGCTGCAATGAATGCCATCTGGGATGAATGGGTATCAGACCTGCCCAAACCCGCCCGCGCCTGTGTCGAAGCGCGCATGGCACGCCCCGAAATTCTGGTCGAAATGTCCGTTATCGCCGCTCAGGTCTGAACGTAAAAGGGAGCACTCTTGTGCTCCCTTTATTACCCGCCTTGATCACAATATACCGGGGTATTGTGGCGGCATTGCGCCCAGCAACTCGTTACACGCACACCCCTGAGGTGAGCTGGTCTACTCATTCAGTGGCGTAATGGAGATCCAAATAGGAAAAGTCCACTGTTAAGCAAGGTGCTGGATGCACTGGAGGAAAATCCCGGGGGTACGCGCTCAAATGAGGCGTTCGCCAAGGCACTTCACACCACCGAACAAACGCTGATGCGGCGATGCCAGCGCATCCGCGTTTATAGCCATGTTCAGACGACTGATGGGATCGACCCCGGGCGAATACCGTGAAAGCATCGATTCGCCCTGAGCCGATATTGCCGTCAGTGCTGCATGAACTGGAAAGATCCGCTCATACGGTGACCGTCTTCGCCCATGGCGGTCCAATGCACGGTGTAGTTATCAGGCTTCAGGGCCGGCACTGGCACCTTGAAGCTGCGGGCGTGGCCATCCATAGGCTTAAAGCCGATGCTCAGTGGCTTGTTGCCAGAGTCCACGACCCGGACATTGACCAGACGTACGTCCATATCGAACATCATCTCCAGATTGTCGGTCGGCTCCATAACCATGGCACCGTCCATCGGCTGGGAGTGCATCATGCCCATCATATCCGACTGCGCTACAGCCGGAGCCGACAGAGAGATAAGTCCTGCGGCAATCATCGCTTTCAGTTTTTTCATCGTATTACTCCTCGGTTTGATTTGATTCAGAGATCTGTGTGTTCAGCGCCATGCGTTTGATCGAGCGCAGTCGCCAGAGGTAATAAACAGCCGGCAGGACAAGCAGCGTCAGGATCACGGCACTGACCATGCCCCCCACCATCGGCGCGGCGATACGGCTCATCACCTCGGACCCAGTGCCGGTGCCATAGAGAATCGGCAGCAAGCCGATAATGATCGCCGCAGCGGTCATCATCACCGGACGTACACGCAGCCCTGCCCCGTGCAACACGGCGTGGCGTAACGTTTCGTCACGCGGCAGCACGCCGCGTTCTGCACACCGGTCCAACATCGCCTGCCAGGCCTGGTTCAGATACACCAGCATGATCACGCCAATCTCCACTGCCACCCCGGCCAGTGCAATGAAGCCGACACCGACAGCAATCGAGAAATTAAACCCCTGCCAATACATCAACCAGACGCTGCCCACCGTGGCCAACGGCAGTGTGCCCATGATGATGGCGACCTCGGTAAAGTTGCGGAAGCTGATAAACAACAGCACGACGATGATCGCCAGTGTCAGCGGAATCACATAGGTCAGCTTCTCCTTGGCGCGCTGCATGTACTCATACTGGCCGGACCAGGCAATGGAGTACCCCGCTGGCAGATCAATCCTGTCTGCAACGATCGATTGTGCGTGGGTGACGTAGGAGCCCAGGTCCACGCCATCGATATCGATGAAGGTCCAGCCGTTCAGGCGCGCATTCTCGCTCTTGATCCCGGGGGGCCCCTCCTCGACGTACACATCCGCCACATCCCCCAAAGCAATCCGCTGTCCCGACTGCGTCACGATCGGCAGCAGCGCCAGCTGCTCAGGCGAATTACGGTACTCCTGGGGGTAGCGCACGTTGATCGGGTAACGCTCGAGCCCTTCGATGGTCTGCGACACATTCATGCCACCGATGGCACTGGCCACAATCTGCTGAACATCGGCGATATTGAGGCCGTAACGGGCCGCGCTGTCGCGCTGGATATCCACCTTGATGTAACGCCCGCCAGCCACGCGCTCAGAGTAGACCGACGCGGTTCCCGGCACATCCTTGAGGATTGTCTCGAGCTGTTGGCCGATCTGCTGTATCTGCTCAAGCTCGGGACCTGCAATCTTGATTCCCACCGGGGTCTTGATACCGGTGGCCAGCATGTCGATACGGGTCTTGATCGGCATCACCCAGGCGTTAGTGACGCCGGGCAGCTTGACCAGGGCATCGAGTTCCTGCTTCAGGCTGTCGGTGGTCACTCCCTCGCGCCACTGATCACGCGGTTTGAGCTGGATGAAGGTCTCGATCATCGTCAGTGGGGCCGGGTCAGTAGCCGAGTCGGCGCGCCCCACCTTGCCGAAGACGCTTTCCACCTCAGGCAGGGTTCGGATCAGCTTGTCGGTCTGCTGCAGCACCTGACGCGCCTGTCCTACCGAGATACCCGGATAGGTGGTCGGCATGTACATCAAGTCACCCTCATCGAGGGTCGGGATAAACTCACTGCCGATCTTGTCCAGGGGCCAGAGTCCAACCGCCAGCACGAGAGCCGCGGCAAACAGAGTTGTCTTCGGGAAGCTCAACACGCCTCTAAGCGTCGGCATATAGAGTGCCGTCAGCAGCCGGTTGATCGGGTTTTTGTGCTCTGGCAGCACCTTACCGCGAATGAAATAGCCCATTAGCACCGGCACCAGGGTGATCGCCAGCGCTGCGGCCGCCGCCATGGCATAGGTTTTGGTGAAGGCCAAGGGAGCAAACATCCGCCCCTCCTGAGACTCCAACGTAAATACCGGTACAAAGCTCACAGTGATGATGAGCAAACTGAAGAACAGTGCCGGCCCCACCTCGCTGGCGGACTCTGCCACCACCTTCCACCGGTTTTCCGGCGTCAGCGGCGTGCGCTCCATATGCTTATGCATGTTCTCGATCATCACGATGGCGCCGTCAATCATCGCGCCAATGGCGATGGCGATACCGCCGAGTGACATGATGTTGGCGTTGATCCCCTGCAGGTGCATGACGCCAAACGCCGCCAGAATGCCTACCGGCAGACTGATGATCGCCACCAGTGACGAGCGGATATGGAACAGGAACAGCATGCATACGAGCGCAACGACGATGAACTCCTCCAGCAGTTTGTGCCAGAGGTTCTCCACCGCGCGCCCAATCAGGCCGGAGCGGTCATACACCGCCACCACCTCGACCCCGTCCGGCAGACCGGCCTTGAGCGTCTCGAGCTTGGCTTTAACGCCATCGATGGTCTTCTGTGCGTTTTCGCCAAAGCGCATCACTACGACGCCACCAACCACCTCACCCTCGCCGTTTAACTCGGCGATACCGCGACGCATCTGGGGGCCTGTGCCGATATCAGCCACATCCTTGAGCAGCAGCGGAGTACCGTTTTGGTTAACGCCGAGCGGAATGTTCTCCAGATCCTTCACGCCTTTGATATAGCCCGTGGCGCGTACCATGTACTCGGCTTCGGCCATCTCCACCACAGACGCGCCCACCTCCTGATTGCCACGACGGATGGCGTTCTGCACATGTGACAGCGGCATATCCAGCGCACGCAGCTTGTCCGGATTCACCCGCACCTGATACTGCTTGACCATGCCGCCGATGGCCGCGACTTCAGAGACACCGGGCACGGTCTGCAGCTCGTACTTGAGGAACCAGTCCTGAAGCGAGCGCAGCTCACTGATATCGTGCCGACCGCTCTTGTCCTGCAGGGCATATAGGTAAACCCACCCCACTCCGGTGGCATCCGGCCCCAACTGAGGACGGGCGTTCTCCGGCAGCGATGGCGCTACCTGCGACAGATACTCGAGCACACGGCTGCGTGCCCAATAGATATCAGTACTCTCGTCAAAGATTACATAGACGTATGAGTCACCGAAAAACGAGTAGCCTCGCACGGTCACCGCGCCCGGTACTGACAGCATGGCGGTGGTCAGTGGATAGGTGACCTGATCCTCCACCACCTGCGGTGCCTGCCCCGGGTAGCTGGTCTTGATGATCACCTGCACATCTGACAGATCGGGAATGGCATCCACGGGGGTGTTTTTCAGCGAAAACAACCCCCACCCCAACAGAATCAGCGTTGCCAGCAATACAAAAAAGCGGTTACTGACCGACCAGCGGATTATCGATTCGATCATGATGTCTCCTTACTGCTGATCGCCGGACTGGGCAGGCGGCATCGACATCTGGGAGTGGTCCATCGCCGAGTGATCCATGGTCGAGTGATCCATACCGTCCATTTCCGGAGGCGATCCGGCATCACCACTGGCCTGCCCGGTGACATACACATCGTTGATCTCGAATCCGCCGCTCTCCAAACGGCTGATCTCGATCTGTGCCTGCGCCCCGGGCCTCAGCTGGCTCAGATCCACCCACTCGGCGAGCGGAAAATCCATCCGCATATCGGGCCAGCCCCATTCAGGTATTGATGCGTGGTCGACGTTGATCTTCATCTCATCGGCCATAACGGCATTGATCGTCGCTTCAACCCAGACGCTGGTCGGTTTTTCCGCCTTATCCTGTTGAGCGTCACCGGCCTTGGCCAGATGCATCCGTTTGAAATCGGACGTCTTGCTCGACTCCGAATCAAGCAGGAACTGAGCCGAGGTCACGACGCTTTCCCCTTCGTCCAGCCCTTTTAGAATCTCGATGTGTTCGCTGTCCGCCCGCCCCGTCGACACGGCAATCGACTTGTATCGGCCTTCACCCAGCGCAAGTACCACACGATCGCCCCGACCGCCTCGTATCACGGCCTCACGGGGCACACTCAGTACGTGATCCTGGCTGGACTTGTGAATGCTGATTGCCGCAAACATGTTGGGTTTCAGCGCTTGATCAGGGTTGGCAAAGCGCAGCCGAACACGTAGCGTGCGGGTCTTCGGATCGAGCGTGGGATAGACGTAATCAACCTGCCCTTTCCACTCCCGTCCCGGGAGGTAATCCAGCGTCATGGTGACAGGAAGGCCCTTCTCGATCAGGCTGGCCTGACGTTCAAACACTTCAGCCTCGACCCACACCTCTTCCAGATCGCCGATTGACATCAGTGTCATTCCGGGCTGGACGTAGAATCCGGCACGTACTGCGAAATCATCGACTACGCCATCGACTGGCGCATAGAACGTCACCGTTTGCAGGGTGCGCCGTTCACGCTTGATTCGATCGATGGTTCCGCTGGATACGTTGAGTGAGCGCAGGCGGGATTCGGCGGCAGCGGTCAGGCGCGAATCGCCACGATTCAACCCGAACAGCAGTTCCTCCTGCGCGTTGACCAGTTCCGGCGAATAAAGATCGTATAACGGTGCACCCCGGCTGACTTTCTCGCCTGCTGTTTTTACATGCAACCGCTCGACCCAACCGGCTACTCGGGGATGAATATGAACCACGCTATCCTGGTTGTACTGAATGTAGCCGACAGTGCCCACCTCAAAGTTCAGTGGTTTCTGTACGGCTTTGGCGGTGCGTACGCCCAGGTTATTGATCACTTCCGGGGAGATGGTGATCGTACCGGCCCCCTCGTCAGGCCCGCCGCTCTGTCCCTCGGCATAAACCGGTATCAGATCCATGCCCATGGGCGACTTGCCGGGCTGGTCCCGGCGGTAATTGGGATCCATCGGGGCTACCCAGTAAAGCGGCTTGGGCTCACCGCCGACGGCCTGCTCCTGACCTGAGTCATTCAGACCCAGATACACCGCGCCACCACCTGCTGCAACACCGACTAGCAGCAACGCGACTGTTTTAACGATTCCGTTTGCCATTTACTGCGCCTCGCTATCGATTCGTGTGAGCAGGTAATTGATCTGGGTGATCTGTTTTTGCTGTTCAGCGGTCAGTTCTATCAGCGCGAGACGATTATTCAGTTCGTTAATGCGTGCCCGGACCACTTCGGCAAAGTTCCCATCGTCACTGGTGTAAGCATTGAGTGCAGCCTCGGCAGCTTCATGGCTTTGCGCTAAAAGATGGTCCCGGTACAGCGCTATCCGATCTTCGGCACTTTGGTAGGCCACTCTGGCGTTGTCATATGCCGCAACCATTTCACGCAGCTTGAGTAACCGTTCCGTGCGTACCGCTTCTACCTTCGAGCGGGCGGCTGCAACCTGACTGTCCTGCTTATCGGTGGAGAAGATCGGCATGTCGAGCGTCACGCCCACAGTCATCAGGTCTGCCCTGTCGTTACCCATGGCGTCTTCGCCGCGATAGCCGTAACTGGCCGACAGGCCCCATTCGGGTTTGTACCTCTGACGGGCAAGTTCAACGTCGGTGTGTGAAAGCTCGATCTGGCGATCGATGAGCTGGATAGTCGGGTGCGCAACAAAAGCAGTTGCCCTGTTTTCGCGTACCTCACCACCACCTGTGATCGGGATCTCTACAGCCGCATCCGGCAGCATGACGCTATCGGGCAATACCAGAGTGTCAGACGCCGAATCGGCCGCCATGAACCACTCGGAAAGCCGGGAAGTTGCCATATCCCGTTGCTGTCTCAGTCGCGAGATACGCTCATCGAGCTGCGTCAGTTCCAGTTGGGCACGAATAAGATCCTGTTGACGTGTGCGGCCAAGAGCCGCTACGTAACTGGATGTAGCCACATCCACCAGTTGATCGAACAGCACTCGGTTATCTTCGATCAAGGCCAGACTTTTCTGGGCGCGCCAGGCATCCAGCCACAGCTGACTGACCTGCATCCGAACCCTCGCTCGCCTCTCGGCACGTAACAGCGGCTGCATATCGGCCTGCTGCTCAAACCGCGTGGCATTCAATGCCAGCGTATCGCCGCGCGGAAACATCTGGGATACACCGAACACCAGCTGTGTCATCGCTTCCTGATTGAAATCAAGGGTGTCTGTCGGCATGTTGGCCAACGCCATGTTGAACCTGGGATCGGGCAATCGCCCGGCAGCATCCCCCAGCGATCGCTGGGAAGATTCATTGAAGGCGCTGGCTTTCATCCAGGCATCCGTCTGCAACGCGCGATTGATCGCTTCGTCGAGTGTGAGCACCTGTGCCTGTGTGTATGGAATACACATCAGGGTGCCCGCTCCTATCAGGCGCAGGAGCGTCTTACGTCCAATTTTGAAATACGACATGGTGTCCTCGTAGCAAGGCCGCACGCGAGGCATCCGCACAGGCGCGGCCTTACGAAAAAATCTCGAAACTATAGAGGTAAACCGGTGTAACCACCGTCAGCGGTAAAGGTCGTATCAGGCGGCTTTAGGAGGCTGGCCCAAGGGGGGAAGCGGCATCAACAAAGGACGCGCAGAGAATCTCGGCCAGGATCGGTCGAGGTCGGGGAATAGCATGGCGGGAAAGGCCTTTGCCAACGCGGGAACCGCACTGCAATGCTGCAGATGGCAGTCATCCTGTTCGTCACAACTACTGCCCGACTGGCCCGTGGAGTCACGATCAACTTCCATAGATACGCAGCCGTTGCCGTGCTCCATATCCATATCCATTTTCATCATCATCGCATGATGGGCACTTTGTTCTGCTACAGGGTTCAATCGCGATGCGAGGTGGGTATTTCCCGCGGCAACAGTCAGCAACTGGGCTACCAATACGATAACCAGAAACCAGACCGTTTGTGGCAAACACCTTTTCATCAACACAACAATCCTGCACTCGGAAGTGGGACAAATCTAATCGTTTTCAGGACGTAGGGCCAGAGTCCAACCGAAAAAATTGTGGCATTTATCCGTCGGCTGTCACTCTTAAGTACCACCTACGCCGCCAAACCGACACCGAAGTAGAATTCTGAAGCGGCCTCTGTCGGGCTATTGTGTAATCTGGCAAAAAACGCGCTGGATAGCTCATGACTCGATTGTTCCGTCGGGGCGAACATGAATCCCTGTACTCCACTCAATGCCCCACTCAGAAGATCGGCTATCTCCTCAAGATCGCTGTCGTGACGATGTTATCGTTAACGGCATCCGGTTTCGCATCCGCACACGGAGTGGCGCAAGGCGATGCCAGCTTTATCGAGAACGTGAGTGGCACACAGCTGCTGGCGTTTATCTATCTGGGCGCAAAGCATATGGTGACCGGCTACGACCAC
Source organism: Marinobacterium lacunae (assembly GCF_000705555.1). Lineage (GTDB taxonomy): Bacteria > Pseudomonadota > Gammaproteobacteria > Pseudomonadales > Balneatricaceae > Marinobacterium_D > Marinobacterium_D lacunae. The sequence continues at coordinate 14,356 of NZ_JMQN01000029.1, read as the reverse complement.
CTTCTGTTTTTACTGGGCGTGATCTTCTTTTTGTACCGTCTGAAAGAGGTCAGCCTGTATGTAACCCTGTTCGCAATAGGCCACAGTTCGACGTTGTTGCTGGGCATTCTCGGCAATACCTCTGTGAATCCCTACCTTGTCGATGCGGTTATCGGCCTCTCAGTGGTGTACAAGGCACTGGATAATCTGGGGGCATTTCGTCTCTGGTTTGGCTTTCAACCCGATGCGCGTGCCGCGGTGCTGATTTTCGGTTTTTTCCACGGCTTCGGGCTGGCGTCCAAACTCCAGGATTTCACGCTCTCGGAAGATGGCCTGATACCTAACATCCTAGCATTCAACATAGGCGTAGAGATCGGCCAGCTACTCGCACTCACCGCGATCTTGATCGTTATGAATCTTTGGCGACGCTCCCCATCGTTTGACCGACACGCATTCACAGCCAACGCAGCACTGATGACAGCTGGTTTTGTCCTCACCGGTTTTCAACTGACCGGCTATTGGCTGACAAAGTAAAAGGTGCACCATGACCAACCTCTCCGACACGCACGCGTCTCCTCGTAGTGCCCGCAATCTGGCCACAACCACCCTGAGTGCTCTTGCCATCGCTCTGCTTATCCTGCTGACCGCTGTGCTGCCTGCCGAATTCGGAATCGACCCTACAGGTCTTGGCCGGACGATGGGCCTCGACAAATTACATCAGGCCGGAGCCTCCAGTACCCGGCTTGAACCACCAATCGCCGTCTGGAAAAGCGCAGGTGCACCCCGCTCCAACACGATCCGGGTGCCGTTGATGCCGGGGCAAGGGGCCGAGATAAAATCCGTGATGAATCCCGGCGACAATTTCGTGTTCAGCTGGCAAGTGGAAGGTGGATCGGTCTCGTTTGATATGCACGGCGAGAAACCGGATGCTCATGGTGCTTTCACCAGTTACTGGATCGGCGAAAACCAGCGTGAAGCAAGCGGATCGTTCACCGCGCCATTTGCTGGCTCACACGGCTGGTACTGGGAGAATAACGGTACTGAGCCGGTCACCGTAGTGCTTCAGACACATGGTTTCTATGGTGACCTGTATATGCCTTGAGGCCAGGGCCATAGGGCTGGTCTCACGGACGGATCCGCCTGTAATCAGGCTTCGCTTTAACGGCTGAAGGGTATTCTCTGGTACAAATAGCCAAGGCCGCCTTCTCACTCGATTATGGGGTGTCAAACAACGCCGATACAGGAAAACCTCGATTCACAAGGAAGGGCAGAACATGCAACCGGAACAGATCGGTCAAGCCTACGACCAAATCACCCATTTATGGACCAGTAGCCAGTTCAACGCGGAAAATGGAATAGCCCAACACCTTCGCGCCCTGGCGTTTACCGATCTGCGCGGTGCGGCGCTGGATGTCGGCTGCGGCTGTAACGGCCGGTTCGAGGCCCTGCTGCTGGAGAAAGGCTTTTCCCCCGAGGGAGTCGATATATCGACCCGTATGATCGAACTGGCACGCGAGCGCTACCCCGAACTCACCTTCTACCACGCCGATATCTGCCACTGGCAGCCACCGAGGCAATACGATTTCATCACCGCATGGGACAGCCTCTGGCACCTTCCGCTGCATCAACAGGCACCGGTGATGGAAAAACTGTTCGCGGCCCTAAACCCGGGAGGTGTGTGCATTTTCTCAGCCGGAGGTCTCGACAAGCCGGACGAGCATCACGATGCGTTCATGGGGCCCGAGGTGTACTACTCCACACTCGGTATTCCCGGTTTTTTAAAGGTGATCGACGAAGCGGGCTGTATCTGCAAACATTTGGAGTTTGATCAACACCCTGAGCTACACCTTTATTTCATCGTTCAGAGACCCGCCGAGGTCAAGTAAGGAGATAGCCGATGATTCATCACCTCACAGTCGCAGGCAGGGCTTTGGCCGTGACGCTGCTCGTTACGTTGGCACCCGCGGTCAACGCCGAACAGAATGTACAGCACCATGTTCACCAGATGTCGGATGACGTGATGCCGTTCGACATCGGCCGCACCGTTCACCTGTTCAAGATGACCGAGCTAGGCGGTCGCCAGCGTGTCATTTTGAGAGAGGGCGAAGATCCACAACAGGTATCGCTGATACAGCAACACCTCCAGCATGAGGCGATGCGCTTTCAGCACGGCGACTTCGGCGATCCAATAAAGCTGCATGGCGCGAGTATGCCGGGCATTGAGGAGATAGCCAAAGGTGCTGGACAGATACGCATCACCTACAGCCCACTACCAAACGGTGCCGAGATCACCTTTGAGACGGACGATATTCACCTTGTTACCTCCATTCACCGCTGGTTCGGGGCACAGTTATCCGAGCACGGTGCCGATGCCAAAGCGGAGTAAATTCGGGGGATTCATATGCATATATCCAGGCTTGACCATCTGGTTCTCACCGTTGCCGATATCGACAGAACGGTCGCTTTCTACACTCATGTCATGGGGATGAAAAAAGAGGTCTTTGGCGAAGGCCGTATCGCCCTCAGCTTCGGTCATCAGAAAATTAACCTGCATCAGAGCGGCAAAGAGTTCGAGCCCAAGGCTGAAAACGTCCAACCCGGCAGTGCCGACCTCTGCTTTATCATCGATCAATCGGTGGAGCTGGCCATCGAGCAGCTTAACGCCTGTGACGTACCGGTTATCGAGGGCCCGGTCAAACGAACGGGCGCTACCGGGGCTATACTGTCGGCCTACTTCAGGGACCCGGACGGAAATCTGATCGAAGTGTCCAACTATCTGAATTAATAATGTTTCAAGGCTTACTATTACATTCAGCGTACTGCCAATCTCAGGTGATTAAATGAATTCCAAGTGGATCGATATCCTCAACGTAGAGAAACCGGGTTTTTCAGGTTATCTGTCACTGCCGCCAACCGGCACAGGCCCCGGCATTGTCATCGTTCAGGAGATCTGGGGCGTCAACAGCCATATTCGCGCCGTTGCCGATCAATACGCACTGGATGGGTATGTGGTGCTCGCCCCCGATGTGTTCTGGCGCCAGCAGCCCAGAGTCGATCTGGGGTATGACGACGCAGGACGTGCTCAGGCTATGGAACTGCGCAAGGCTGTCGACGATGCTCAAGCCGGTGCCGATATCGCTGCGGCTGCCGAATATCTGAAGGGCCTGCCGGAAGTGACCGGCGCTGTCGCGGCTATCGGCTACTGCCTTGGCGGACAGCTTGCATACCGCGCCGCGGCGGCGGGCAAGGTCGATGCAGCTGTCGCCTACTATGGCGGCGGCATCCAGAATGCGCTGGAGCTGGCCGGGAATATCGAGCAACCGATTCTCTTCCACTACGCCGCGCTGGATAAGATGATTCCCGCCGAGGCGGTGGATCAGGTTAAAATGGCCTTCGAAGGCCGCGACAACGCAACCTTTCACACCTACCCCGGTGTCGACCACGGCTTCAACTGCTGGGGGCGACCGGCCTACAACCAGAAGGCATCGGCACTGGCACACGGACGCACACTGAGTTTCCTCTCAGAACACCTCTGATCCCTACCCCTGCGCCGACTCACTGCCACTTTTGAGTCGGCGGACGGGTGCCGGCCAGGTTGGACATGGCATCCTTTACCAGCTCAAGGAATTTACGCAACCGCGCGGGATAATAGCTGGCATAGGGATACTGCAGATAGACTGGCAAGGGCGCGGCGCACCACTGCGGGAACAGCCGCACCAGCTTGCCCGAGGCAATATCGTCAGTCACGATCCACGATGACACTACGCCCACCCCGATGCCGGACAGAATAGCGTTGCGCAAGGCATACAGACTGTCGGTGCAGAGCTTCGGTGTAAACGTCAGCTCGCAACTGCGCTGATGTTGCTCGCTTTGCAGCGCCAACGAGTTGCGGTAAAAGGTGCTCAATGCCACCCAAGGCAGGCTCGCCAGGTCCTCCACCTCCTCCAGTGCCCTGTGACGCGCCAGTAACGCAGGCGACGCCACGACGATTCGCGGCACTTCGGCCAACAACACCGCCACGGCACTCGAGTCGTGTATCTCCCCCACGTGTATTGCGCAATCCAGACCGTCGTTAATGAAGTCTGGGGAGTGATCGTTAAGCATCCAGTCGACAGACATTCGGCTGTAACGCGTCAAGAAATCTGTCAGTGGCGTGAGCAGCTGCTCCTGACCGAAGGCATGGGGTGCACGGACACGTAACGTCCCCACGGGTTCGTCGTTGGCATTGAGCAGATCATCTTCGAGCGTATTCCAACACTCAATGAGCGATTTGGCGTGGGCATAACATCGTTCACCGTCATCCGTCAGCTTCATCGCGTGAGTCGTGCGCAGTATCAACTTGCACCCCAAACGGGCTTCCAACGCTTGTAATCGGCGGCTGACAGTGGGCTGCGTGGTACCCAGCTGTGCGGCGGCCGCCGACAGGCTGCCGCTCTCCACTATGCGGACAAAGGTCTGCAGCAACTCTATACGATCAGGACTGTTGAGTGTCGTTGTCTTCATACGTGATACGTATATCAGTTTTACCCATCAACCGGCTACCGCATAAGCGATTACGCGTAAACAATAGCCGCATTCACTGCCCCCTGTTTTATATCGAGGCTTAATTCATGTCAGCTCAGGAAACCCTGACCGCCGCGGCGATTTCTCAGACGCCGCAGCCATCCCGCAAGATCATCTTCACGCTGGCGACCGGCGCGGGGTTGAGTGCCGCCACCCTCTACTACAACCAGCCGATGCTCAGCACGCTCGGCCAGGCGTTTCAGGCCGATGTCAGTATCACCGGTTTTATACCCACACTGACACAGATCGGCTATGCACTGGGAATTCTGCTGCTTGTACCGCTGGGTGATCGAATCGACCGCCGCGCGCTCATCGTTTTCAAAAGCCTGCTGCTGGCACTCGCGCTACTGATGTGCTCGCTGATGCCGACGATCAGTGGCTTGTTGATTGTCAGCCTCGCCATCGGCGTGATGGCCACCATGGCGCAGGATATCGTCCCTGCGTCAGCGGCAATGGCACCGATGGAGCATCGCGGCAAAGTGGTCGGGTCGGTGATGACCGGCCTTTTGACCGGCATTCTGCTCTCGCGGGTCGTCTCAGGCTTCGTCACCCAATATTGGGGCTGGCAGAGCATGTATCTGCTGGCGGCCCTCAGCATAGCGCTGATCGGCGTGACGGTGTGGCGCCTGCTCCCACGCTTTGAGCCCGACACCGATCTGAGTTACCTGTCGCTGCTGGGCTCGATGGCCAGCCTCTGGCGTCGCTATGCGCCGCTACGCAAGGCAGCACTGGCACAAGGGCTGCTGTTCCTGTCGTTCAGCGCCTTCTGGTCGACTCTGGCGGTGATGCTTGCCGACGTGTACGGCTTCGGCAGTGCCGTTGCAGGTGCGTTCGGTCTGGCGGGCGCAGCCGGTGCACTGGCGGCCCCGCTGGCTGGTCGAATGGCTGACAAACAGGGCCCGGAAACAGTCTCCAAGCTGGCCTCTGCGCTGGTGGCACTCGCTTTTGCCGCCATGTTTCTGCTGCCGCTGCTACCATCACAGGGGCAGATTGTACTGATCATCGCCAGTGCTATTGTCTTCGACTTCGGAGTGCAGAGTGCGTTGGTGGCCCATCAAACCCTGATATTTGGACTGGAGCCCCCTGCACGCGGGCGTCTGAATGCGATTCTATTCACCTGCGGTTTCATCGGCATGGCGATGGGCTCTGCCCTTGGCAGTCAAGCCCTGGCCCATTTTGGCTGGGTAGGCGTGGTCGTCTTGACCACCCTCGGCGGTGTAGGCAGTCTGATCGTACGCGTGTGGAAGTAATGAACCGATATACATTTAACTAAACCGCCACCCATAAAAAACCGGGCGCTAAGGCCCGGCTAAAACAACAACGAAAGCGTTTTACTGCATCAGTTACTGAACACCACTGTGCGCTTTCCACTGAGAAACACGCGCTTCTCGACGTGATAGCGCACGGCATTGAACAGGGTGATACGTTCAATATCCTGCCCTTTTGAAACCAGATCTTCGGGGTAATGGGCGTGATCCACGCTCTGAATCCCCTGGGTGATGATCGGGCCCTCGTCCAAATCGTTGTTCACGTAATGGGCGGTGGCACCAACCATCTTGACGCCCTTTTCCCAGGCCTGATGGTAAGGGCGCGCGCCCTTGAAGCCCGGCAACAGCGAGTGGTGGATGTTGATCGCCCAACCATCCAGCGCTTCGCACATCTCCGGCGAGAGCACCTGCATGTAGCGGGCGAGTACCACCAGATCGATGTTGTACTGTTCCAGCAGCTCAAGGATCTGCGCTTCCTGCTGCGGCTTGGTATCCGGCGTGATCGGCAGGTGGTAGTACGGGATACCGTGCCACTCGGCCAGATGTTTCAGATCGGGGTGGTTGGAGATGATCACTGGCACTTCAATGTTGAGCTGCCCGGTACGGTGGCGGAACAGCAGATCGTTCAGGCAGTGGTCAAACTTGGACACCAGTATCGCCACCCGCTCACGGTGACCGGGTTCGGTGAGGTTCCACTCCATTGAGAACTCGGCGGCACGGGGCGCGAACTGCTCATCGAAGCTTGCCTTGAAGGTGTCGCAACTGAACGCTTCGCCCTGGGGCTGGAACTCGATACGAATGAAGAAGCGCTCGCTGACGCGATCGTCGAAGGAGTGGATCTCGTTAATGTAGTTTTTCGATTCCGCCATGAAGCGGGTTACCACATCGACGGTACCGAGGCGGCTTGGGCAACTGGCGGTAAAGATCCAGGAATCGGGCAGAGAGCTCATGGCAATCTCCTTGAAGCGAAAAGGGCGCGCCGGCTGGGTCTGACAGGCACAAGGGCCGACGCGCCTAAAGGGTTAGTGCTTGATCACCAGTCCGTACTCACGACTGGCGTCCTGCAACCAAAGCCAGATGTAGTCCGCAAAGCTGCGACGTACTACCAGCTCCCACGTATCTTCACCACTACGACGAACCAACGCCGTGCTCTTGGCGAAGACGGACCCGGCTACTTTCCCAACCGGGAACTGACTCGGGTGCACATCTAAAACGGTGCTCTTCTTCAGCACGTCACGGGCATTGGGCCCAGACAGCTCAAGAATTGTTTGACCACCGCTGACGTTAACCACCTGATAGTGTCCTTCGATAGCAGCGCGCAGACCACGCTCTACTTCGAACGCCTGATCGGCAGGCAGTACTACCAGCCACTCGTCAGGGCTGACCCAACGAATCGACACACTGCCCTTCTCCACCGAAGTAAGCGGCAGGGTTGGCAATGCCACGCCCAGCACTTCGGCACAGCCGTTCATGAAGCTCTGGTTCTGTTGAGAACCACGCAGAGTCAGATGACCAAGCAGCTTCAACTCGCGCAGCGACACACCACCGGCACGCGGATTACGCGACGCCAGCTTATCCAATTCTGCGTGGTGCAGAGGGGACTCTGCACGTACATCTTTTGCGGTGCTCAACTGGTTCATAACAGCCACAGTAACGGTGGCTTCTTTTTCAGGTGCAAGTGTCTCAGACATTCTGACGCTCCCCTTTCGGATCGAGGAAGATCGGGCTGCAGATTTCAGCCTCAATCACCCGGCCATCGGCCAGCGGGTAGTAAACAGTTTCGCCCATACGCTCAAGGCCACCTTTGACGAAGCCCAGTGCGATGCTGCGGTTCAGGTTGGCACTCCAGTAGCTGGAGCTGACATGACCAAGCAGGTCCATCGGGATCGGCTGCTTCGGATCAGCGACGGCCTGCGCACCTTCCGGCAACACCACTTTCGGGTCTTTAGTCTTCAGGCCAACCATCTGCTTGCGATCTTTACGCACACAGTCGGAGCGCATCATGCCGCGCTTGCCGATGTAGCTGAACGGTTTGCTGTCAGCAACACACCAGCTCATGCCAAGGTCGTGCGGAGTTACAGAGCCATCAGTATCCTGACCTGCGATGATGAAACCTTTCTCGGCACGCAGAATATGCATGGTTTCTGTTCCGTACGGCGTCAGGTTGTACTTGGCGCCGTGCTCGAACAGTTTCTCCCATACGTGCAAACCGTAGTTCGCCTGAACGTTAACCTCGAACGACAGCTCACCGGTGAAGGAGATGCGGAACACCCGCGCCGGCACGCCAGCAACGCTGCCTTCGCGCCAATCCATGAACTTGAATGTGTCGTTGCTCAGGTCAATGTCGGTCAGCTCGGCCAGCAGTTTGCGGCTGTTGGGGCCCGAGATGGTCATCGTCGCCCAGTGGTCAGTCACGCTGGTGAAGTACACTTCCAACTCAGGCCATTCGGTCTGGTGGTAAAGTTCCAGCCACTCCAGAACGCCTGCGGCGCCGCCGGTTGTGGTGGTCATCAGGAAGTGGTTCTCGCCCAGGCATGAGGTCACACCGTCGTCGAAGACCATACCGTCTTCTTTACACATCAGGCCGTAGCGGCACTTCCCAACGCCCAGTTTGGCCCATGCGTTGGTGTAAACACGTGCCAGGAATTCGCGCGCATCCTTACCCTGAATATCGATCTTGCCCAGCGTGGACGCATCAAGAATACCGACGCTTTCACGGACAGCCTTACATTCGCGATCCAGCGACTGCTGCATGGTTTCACCAGCCTTCGGGAAATACCAGGGGCGCTTCCACTGACCCACGTCCTCATACAGGGCACCGTTCTCCTCATGCCACTTGTGCATGGCGGAGAAACGCTTCGGTTCGAACAGCTCTTTGCAGTTACGGCCAGCAATGGCACCGAAGGCGATCGGAGTGTAGTTGGGACGGAACACGGTGGTACCGGTTTCCGGAATCGTCTGCCCTACGCTCTTGGCGGTGATCGCCATACCGTTGATGTTACCCAGCTTACCCTGGTCGGTACCGAAGCCCATCGCGGTGTAACGCTTGACGTGCTCGATAGCCTCAAAGCCTTCACGGGTTGCCAGTTCGATAGCCGCTGCGGTTACATCGTTCTGGTAATCTACGAACTGTTTCGGCGCGCGACTGGTCGGCTTGGTGTGCGGGATGTGGTACAGCTCCATCGCCTTGCCTTCACTCAGTGAACGCACGTTGGGCAGCTGAACATCCGCAGCCGTCAACCCCAGACGGGTTGCCGCTTCACGACCCGCTTCAACACCTTCCGCCAGCACTTTTTCCAGCGCGTAAGTACCGTTGATGCCACCGGCGATCAACTGTTTCTGTACAGTCGGGCCTGGTACGAAACCGAAGATATCCTCACGCCATACCGGACGGCTGCCGGTGTGACAGGACAGGTGCACGACCGGGCTCCAGCCACCGGAGCTGGCAACCGTGTCGCAGCTCATGTGCTGAGCACCGCCTACGACCTTGTCTCCCTTGGCATCAATTGCCGCTACGGTAACACCGCTGACACGCTTCTTACCGCTGACCTCGATCACAGCGCTGCCGGTGATTACCTTGATGCCGCGCTTACGCACCGCTTCGACCAGATCACCTTCTGCCTTGGCACGGGTATCGACTACGGCCACGACTTCGCGACCAGCATCGGCCCAGTCCAGAGCGGTCTGGTATGCGCTGTCGTTAGTGGTCATCAGTACCAGCTTATTACCGGGTACCACACCGTAACGGTTGATATAGGTCGACACGGCCGAGGCGATCATGCAGCCCGGCACATCGTTGTAACCGTAAACCAGCGGGCGCTCGTGAGCGCCAGTGGCCAGTACAACCCAGTGCGCACGTACGCGATGCATACGCTGACGCACCTGATCGGCAGGCGCTTTGTCGCCTTTATAGTCGCTGCGGTTTTCGTTGATGGTCAGGAAGTTGTGATCGTGATAGCCGTTGACAGTCGAACGCGGCAGCATCAGCACATCCGGGTAGCTCGCCAGCTCTTCCACGATATCAGCAACCCAATCAGCGGCTGACTTGCCACCGATACGTTCACGACTGGACAGCAGGTGACCGCCGAATTCGCTCTGCTCGTCGGCAATGATCACGCGCGCACCGCTGCGGGCTGCGGTCAGCGCCGCCATCAGGCCGGCGGGACCTGCACCCACAACCATCAAATCGCAATGCTGGTTTACGGCATCATATTCGTCCTGATCGACCTCTTTCGGAGCACGACCGAGACCTGCGGCCATACGGATGAACTTCTCGTAGGTCTTCCACATCGACTGCGGATACATGAAGGTTTTGTAGTAGAAGCCGGGGGGCATCATGTTGCCGCCAACCTTACCCATCAAACCCATCATGTCAGATTCAACACTCGGCCAACCATTGGTTGCACCGCACACCAGTCCGTCGTACAGCTCCTGCTGGGTAGCACGTACGTTCGGTACCTGAGTTGCCTCGGTTGCACCCACCTGCAGCACCGCGTTCGGCTCTTCTGCACCAGCAGCGACGATGCCGCGCGGACGGCTGTATTTGAAACTGCGGGCAACGATATCGACACCGTTGGCCAGCAGCGCAGAGGCGATAGTATCGCCCTGGTAACCTTTGTATTGACGACCGTTATAGGTAAAGGTCAATGCCTTGGAACGGTCGATGCGGCCTCCAGACTGGAGGCGGTTTTTCTGGCTCATGCTTTCCGCTCCTTAACCTTCGGCAACCACTTGGGGCTGCTCGCCAATTTTGTAAACCTCTTTGATCGCGTAGGTCTGGGTATCACGGGTCACGTTGAAAAACTTGCGACAACCGGTGCTGTGATACCAGATCTCGTGATGCAAACCGCGCGGGTTCTTGCGGTAGAAGACGTAGTTGCCCCACTCCGCATCCGTGCAGTTATCGGGGTCCAGCGGGCGGGCGATATGTGCCTGGCCCTTGGCGTGAAACTCTTCTTCTTCGCGAAGCTCGCAGCAGTGCGGACAATAGATATGCAACATTTCGTCAGTCCTCAGTGAGCAACGCCAGCGGCGCCGTGCTCATCGATAAGCGCGCCGGTATGGAAGCGGTAGTAGGAGAACGGCTCGGCAAGCGGGTGCGCTTTGCCGTGTGCCAGCGTGTGTGCGAACACGTTGCCGGAACCCGGTGTACCCTTGAAGCCGCCTGTGCCCCAACCGCAGTTGAAGAACAGGTTCTTGATCGGCGTTTCGGAGATAACCGGACTCGCATCCGGGCAGGTATCAACGATACCGCCCCACTGACGGTTCATGCGTACACGGCTGGTGCACGGGAACAGCTCAACAATCGCCTGAATGGTGTGTTCAATGATGCTGTAGGATCCACGCTGGCCGTAGCCTACCCAGCCGTCGATACCGGCACCGATCACCAGATCCCCTTTGTCGGACTGGCTCATGTAACCGTGTACATGGTTGGACATGACAACGGTATCCAGGAACGGCTTGATCGGTTCGGAAACCAGCGCCTGCAGCGGGTGGGATTCCAGCGGCAGCTCAAAACCTGCCATCTTCGCCAGCACACCAGAGTTACCGGCGGTGACACAGCCGACGCGATCGGCCTTGATAACGCCGTGCTTCTTGGTCTTAACACCGGTAATTTTTCCGTCGTTGATCTCCATATCGATCACTTCACAATTCTGGATCAGATCAACACCTAAGCTATCTGCAGCACGGGCATAGCCCCAAGCCACGGCGTCGTGACGCGCGTTACCGCCACGACGCTGAACGGATGCACCCATTACCGGGTAGCGGGCGCTCTTGGAGCAGTCCAGGGCCGGAATCTCTTTCTGCAACTGCTCGGCATCCAGCATCTCGTTGGGAATACCTTTGAGACGGTTGGCATTCACCAGACGTTCGTTAGTGCGCATATCGCCCAGCGTATGACAGGTGTGGTAAACACCGCGCTGAGAGAACATCTGGTTGTAGTTCAGCTCCTGAGACAAACCTTCCCACAACTTCATGGAGTGCTCATACAGCGCAGCGGACTCGTCCCACAGGTAGTTGGAGCGAACGATAGTGGTGTTACGGCTGATGTTACCGCCACCCAGATGTCCTTTTTCCAACACTGCCACGTTGGTGATGCCGTGCTCTTTGGCCAGGTAGTACGCAGTCGCCAGACCATGACCACCGCCGCCAATGATAATGACGTCATACTTTTTCTTAGGCTGGGGGTTGCGCCACACCCGCTGCCAGTTTTCGTGATAGCTCAGACTGTGCTTTAGCAGTCCAAATCCTGAATAACGCTGCATAACGTCAGCTCCACAATAAGTTTCGTTCTATCGACGGTCTCGGCCGTAGGCCGTTAGCCGTAAACCGGGTAATCAGCGCACAGCGCTTTCACCTGCTCTTTTACCTGAGCGATCTTGGCTTCCAGCTTCTCCTCATCATTCAGCACTTCGAGGATATCGGCGATCCAGCCGGCCAATGTCTTACAGTGGGTCTCCTTGAATCCGCGAGTGGTGATCACCGGAGATCCGATGCGCAGACCAGAGGTCACGAACGGAGACTGCGGATCGTTCGGAACCGCGTTCTTGTTCACGGTGATGTTGGCACGACCAAGCGCCGCATCGGCAGCCTTGCCAGTCAGCCCCTGCTTGATCAGGCTGAGCAGGAACAGGTGGTTATCGGTGCCGCCGGAGACCACGTCGTAACCACGCTCGATAAACACATCCGCCATCGCCTTGGCGTTTTTCACAACCTGGGTCTGGTACTCGGTGAACGCGGGATCCAGCGCTTCCTTGAACGCCACCGCCTTGGCCGCGATCACATGCATCAGCGGTCCGCCCTGCCCGCCCGGGAAGACGGCAGAGTTCAGCTTCTTCTCCAGCTCAGGATTGGATTTGCACAGGATCAGGCCACCACGGGGACCGCGCAGTGTTTTGTGGGTAGTGGTGGTCACAACATCCGCGTACGGCAGCGGATTCGGGTAGAGACCTGCCGCAACCAGACCGGCAACGTGCGCCATATCGACAAACAGGTACGCGCCAACCTTGTCGGCGATCTCGCGGAACTTGGCCCAATCGACGATACGGGAGTAAGCGGAGAAGCCGGCCACGATCATCTTCGGCTTGTGCTCCAGCGCCAACGCTTCAACCTGCTCGTAATCGATCTCACCGGTTTCCTGGTTCAGGCCATACTGAACAGCCTTGTAGATTTTGCCGGAGAAGTTGACGTGCGCACCGTGGGTCAGGTGGCCACCGTGTGCCAGACTCATACCCAGAACAGTGTCGCCCGGCTGGCACAGCGCCATGTAAACGGCCGCGTTAGCCTGGGAGCCGGAGTGCGGCTGTACGTTGGCGTAGTCCGCACCGAACAGCTGGCAGGCACGATCGATCGCCAACTGCTCGACCAGATCGACATATTCGCAACCGCCGTAGTAGCGCTTGGCCGGGTAGCCTTCGGCATATTTGTTGGTCAGCACGCTGCCCTGCGCCTGCATAACACGTGGGCTCGTGTAGTTCTCGGAGGCGATCAGCTCAATATGATCCTCTTGACGCACCGCTTCGCGCTGGATCGCGTCCCAGAGTTCACTATCGAAGCCCTGAATTTCATCACTCTTTGCAAACATCTCTTTCTCCTCCAGTGCCGGACACGAACGAAGGGTTACGTTTCTCGGTCCAGCTAGAACATGTTGGGCACACCGGCAAGACCTGACTGACCTACCCGAATAGAGCAAAAGCCAGACGGGCTGGTTTTGAAAGGATGGTATCGACAGGCCAGTAGGGCATGATGTTTGGCAACGCCTCGGTAATGTCGATTTGCGACACGAATTCACCATTTTTTCGTGCCGCTCCTCCTTATGAAAATTTTTCACCCCTGCGGCAACGCCTTTATACAAGCGGTCTTGAACGAAGTTGTGCGGCTGCACGCCTATAGGGCCGGTCATTGCCCCCGGATGGTTCAATGTCGCAAATACAAATTGCAGTCGGTTCAAAGAGATCTCGGTTTACACCTTTGATTCAGGGGTCTAAACGCTGTTTCCACCCCATCGAATACACCACCGACACCCGCCCTCAAACGGTGCAATAGCGCCCCTCACCTCATGCAGCAAGCACACGATCAACCGCCTGGGCACAGCTTCATTTGCGACACCGGCATCACCGTTTACGACGCCAAAAAATTAATTTCATAAAAAACAAGCAGATACGAGAAGACTCGATTTTTGACTTTTATCAATGTTTCATTATTTTTAATTAAACGTTCGATCAATAAAAAAGATCGCACCCCGAAGCCGACCCGTCATCGCTTTCGTTATCCGGTCGGTGCACGTTTCGGCGGCAGGCCGAAGCCTCAGAGGAGAAACCGAATGCAGCAGCACGCGCTCTACATCCACGGCCAGTACCGCAACGCCACCTCTGGCGAGACCTTCGTCACCCGCAACCCCGCCACCGGTGAGGTGTTGGCTGAGGTGCAGCAGGCCGCACAGGCCGATGTGGAGGCCGCCGTCGCTTCCTGTGCCAAAGGTCAGACGATCTGGGGTGCCATGAGCGGTGCCGAGCGCGGTCGTATCCTGATGCGCGCGGTTCAAC
>NZ_JMQN01000028.1 GCF_000705555.1 Marinobacterium lacunae | reverse complement strand
ACTTGTTCACATGTTCCCTAGCAGCGCGCCCCCTGTCTATACTGAACGGGATGCTGCTCACCGCACCTCAACCGCCAAGAGGGACGGTCATGACCAAGGGTTCCGCTTATCCAGGCCTGTTGCTTGCGCTCAGCCTTCTTTCGTCCTTGCCTTCGTCGACACGGGCCGAAGACCTGTATGTAGGCAAAGTCTGTCCGGTGCTCTACCGTGAGCAAAGTGTCGGCGTACTGGCTTTTTCTCAGGAGTGGTATCACGCCGGCCGTACCGATGCCCGTTATATCCCGGGCGATAACGCAACCGGCGTAGGACTGGAGATACACTTTTTCACCAACGCCACCGGTGACATTAAGGGGCAAAACAGCGCCAGCTGTAGCCGCTACCGCATGTTGCAGGTGCGTCGTACGACAGCCCGACTCTATGATGGCGAAAAAGCGGTACAGATAGACGTACCTAATGAGTTTTCCAGCCCCTTCTACGATAATGAACCACTGGAATACGGTCATGGCACCCACCTGACGCCAGTCGACAACCGGGACAAGCCCTGGGGTGGGCGCCCGGTCAGAACTTCGACAGTGGCGATCTATGACACCCCGTTCGTATCGGGTCGATTCGGTATAGAGGGCCAGGATATTGAGGTGGGATTCGAAACCTGCGTGGTGTGCCAGCGCGAGCCGGGCTATGACAGCATACTGTCATGTGGTAACTGGGGTTACCGCCGCGAATATATCGATTCCATGAGCGGATGGAGCGAGGCGGAGTTCAACGGCGTACAGTGCGCAGCTGAGCCGAGCGAGTTGTTTAAGCAAACACTACAAAATTCCAACCGTATCGAATACAGCTACTGGATCAACTGGCGCTAACAATCGGGTTCAGTCGAGCAGTCGAACCCACACCCCCACTTTGAGTTGAGCACCTTCAGGCCCGGTAAAGGCCCCCTCAACTGGCGGCACGGATTCGGCACTGCGTGCGACCGCAACGGGTATATGGTCGGCCCCGACAAGCTCGCCGCCAGTGGGATCGAACCCTTTCCATCCTGCTCCCGGGATATACACCTCAGCCCATGCATGGGTAGTACCGAACAACTCAGGGCCGGGCGGCACGAACATGTAACCGCTGACAAAGCGGGCCGCGAACCCGAGGTGCCTCGCAGCCGCCATGAAGAGATTAGCAAAATCACGGCATGAACCACTGCCCAAGCTCAATGTTTGCTCAGGGCTCTGAACGCCGGGCTCCTCCCTGACCTGATAAGCGAACCGCTCTTTGATAGCGCTACAGATACGCTTGAGCAATGTATAAGACTGGATCGTCTCGCCTTGGCGCCATAACTGCCCTACCCAGCTCCTGAGCGCATCGGAAACCTCGCCACGCTCAACAAAGGGCCTTAATACCTCGTAGTCATCGTCGGTGTAGCGAAACGGATAGTGGACCGCATACGCCTCGACCAAAAAGTCCAATGGCGCCTGATCGTATTGCTGTATCTGGACTTCACTTAGAATCTCGAGTTCGGTACAGGGCTTATCGAACGTCAGAATGGCCACTGAATTGTTTTCGACATCCCGATACCAACGCACATCTTGAGGCTGGGGTGAAATGTCCAGACGGGAGCTGGCGATGCGCAGATCGTGGTCCTCACGGGGTCTCAGTCGTAGCCGGTGCGGTTCAAGTGTCACTTCGCCATTAAAGCCATACCAGGTACTGTGTCGGATGTTGAACGTTTTCATGGAAGTTCTGTCGACCTTTTTTGACGCTCTGGATACGAATTTCACTATACTTCCAGAGCCCGCCTTTATCTGACAATGGAGTGACCGATGCCGCGCCCTTACGCCCTGCCCACCACCTTTCTGTGCGCTATGCTGCTGACTACCCAGACCGAAGCAGGATGGAATGACCTGCTCAATCAAGGGCAGGAGTTGCTTAAACAGAGCACGAACACCCAGAGTAACAGTTCACGTGCTACTAATCTTGATAATGACACGCTCGCCGCAGGCCTGCGCGAAGCGCTCGAAGTGGGCACCCAGCGAGCAGTCGAAGGCCTGGCCGCCAAAGATGGCTATTTTGGAAACCCGAGCGTTCGAATCCCGATGCCCGGCTATATCGATACTGCCAGCGGCATGCTGAGAAAAGCAGGCCTTGGCAGCCAGGTAGACGCTTTTGAGCTGAGCATGAACCGCGCGGCGGAAGATGCGGTCACCGAAGCGACCCCAATTTTTGTCGATGCCGTCAAGGCAATGACCATCGACGATGCCCGACGTCTCTATAGCGGAGGCGACGACGCGGCAACCGAATATTTCAAATCGAAAACCTACGACAAACTTGCCGCCAAATTCAAACCCCGTATCGAAGCGTCCATGGCTGAATACGGTGTTACCAGCGCCTACAAACTGGTTGCCGACTCTGCACAATCCCAGCTGCCACTGCTTGGCAGCTTCAATCTGGATCTGACCGAGCATGTCACAACCAAGGCACTGGACGGTCTGTTCCTCATGCTCGCCGAAGAGGAGAAGAAGATCCGCGAACAACCGCTTGCACGCAGCACCGATCTACTCAAGAAGGTGTTCGGCCAGTAACCGGTACCAAAGTAGCCTTGTCTTGGTACATGCCTGGGCAACAATCCCGATAAGACCTGCCAACTTAGGTTGGCGGGCGTCCCCTAAAAACAATAACTGGATTATCAGGTTTACATGATGCCCTTAGGCCGACTGACTCTGCTTACCGTCGTTGCCATGATCGCATTCGCCAGCAACTCTCTGTTGTGCCGCGTGGCCCTGCGCGATACCAACATAGATGCTGCCGGATTTACCGCCGTGCGTTTGATCTCCGGCGCACTGATGCTCTGGTTCATTCTATCCATGCAGGGCAGGCGTCGCGATAACGCCGGCAGTTGGCCTTCAGCCCTTGCACTGTTCTCCTATGCGGCCCTCTTCTCCTTTGCCTACATCGATCTGGCGGCCGGCACCGGTGCGCTGATTCTGTTCGGAGCGGTTCAGGCCACCATGATCGGCTATGGCCTTTACAGTGGCGAGCGCTTCTCGGCTTTGAAATGGGCGGGTTTATTGCTGGCTATTGCAGGGCTGGTGGGGCTGGTATTGCCGGGCCTGACCGCGCCACCGTTGGTGGCATCACTCCTGATGGCCGGTGCGGGTATCGCTTGGGGTGTGTATTCGTTGCGTGGAAGAGGCGCTGGCGATCCATCGCTGGCAACAGCAGGAAACTTCATCCGCGCAGTACCGATGGCGGTTGCGCTGGCGGCTATGGGCTGGATTTCGGGCAGCCTGAATCTGGATCTGTACGGCATGTTCTGGGCGACAGCATCGGGGGCGCTCGCCTCAGCTCTCGGGTATCTGATCTGGTATGCCGTTCTTCCGCACATCAGTGCAGCGAACGCCGCAACCATTCAACTCAGCGCCCCGGTTATCGCCGCGATCGCCGGTGTCCTGTTGCTGGGTGAAGCGGTTACCCTTCGCCTTTTACTGGCGTCCGCAGCAATCCTTGGCGGTATAGCGCTGGTCATACAACAGCGCGCCCGCTAACCCCTTCTAGGGCTTGAGTCGCATGATTTTTCCACTATCGGTGGAAAAGTACAGCCAACCCTCAGGCCCCTGAATCAACGCACGTATCCGTTCACCCAGCGATACCAGCAACCGCTCTTCTGATATCGCCTTGCCTTTTTCATCGAGCGTTACCCGGTTCAGATGGGTCAGTTTCAAGGCACCGGCAATCAAATTCCCGCGCCAGGCGGGGAAGGCATCACCCGTGTAGTAAAGCAAACTGCCGGGGGCAATTGAGGGCACATATACCTTGACCGGCGATACCATGCCCTCGCGCTCAGTGCCTTCACCCACATCAATAGGCCCCCAATACTCCTTGCCGTAAGACAGTGTCGGCCAGCCGTAATTTCCCCCCGGCTGTATGAGATTAATCTCGTCGCCACCGCGGGGACCGTGCTCGATCTCCCATAGCCTCACCCCAACACCATCCCATGCCAACCCTTGCGGATTACGGTGACCATAACTCCATATCTCCGATCGGGCATCCCCGCGGCCGACAAACGGATTGTCCTCCGGCACCGAACCGTCGAGATTGAGCCGCAGCACGCTGCCGGCATGGGTACTTAGATCCTGTCCATTGGGCCTATGCCCCCGGTCACCCACGGAGAAAAAGATATGCCCGGCGTTATCGACCGCCATGCGACTGCCGAAATGCCGCTCGGTATCGGTGGCAGAGTCCGTGACAAGAAGATCCTGCCAGTCGCTCAGGGTATTGCCCTGTAATCGCGCACGTGAGAGCACGGTGACACCCTTACCGTCGACGCGTTTGACCCAGGTAAAGTAAAGCCAACCTGTGCCGCTCTTATCCTTAAGCGCGATGACATCGAGAAATCCACCCTGCCCCCGGGCTGACACCTCAGGCACACCCTTAATGGACACGACCTTTGAAGTCTTCAGATCAAGCAGGCCCGCACCACCTTCGCGCCGGGTAAAAAATATCTGGCGTTCATCGATGAAGGTCATCCCCCAGGGAACACCCAGATTTTCTGCCAGCACCTCCACCTCAAAAGGCATCCCCTGGCTTTCACCTTTGAAAACCACCTCGGCACGAATGGGCATGACAACCGACAGTGTGAGCATCAGCCAAAGCGCTGCCTGCTTTTTCATGACACCTCCTTTTGGACATTGCCAGCCTGCTTCAGGCTTTGGGCGCGGGTCTGTTTAAGGTTAGCATCCCGCCAGCGAAAACCAGCAGCATGCCGATCACCGTGATCACTGCGATGGTCTCATCCCAAAACCACCAACCAATGAGCGTTGCCAACACCACCGAGCTGTAGGTAAAGGGCCCCAACTGAGCCGCCGGCACCATGGTATAAGCCCGACTCATCGCCAACTGCGCGAGCGTCGACGTAATGCCCAGCCCAAAGAGCCAGACGAGTTCCACTGCATTGGGTGTGACCCAGTTAAATGCAGCAGGCAGCAGGGAGAAGAGCGCCCCGAAAAGCGCAAAATAGAACACGATGCGTTTTGGCGGTTCTGTCAGATGCATCCTGCGAACGGTTACCTTGGCTAGCGCGCTGAGGGCAGCACCGCACAACGCCACCAACACACCGAATGCGATAACACCCTGCTGAGGATTGAGAATCAGCGCCACTCCGGCAAACCCCACGGCCAATGCCATTTTGACTCGTCCCGGAACAGCCTCGCCCAGCCACCAGTGAGCGATCACCGGCACAAAGAACGGCGCGGTTTGCTTCAGCAGTGCCGCCTGTCCCAAAGGCAATGCTGACCATGAATAGTAAAGACAGCTCATCGCACCGATACCGACAACCGCCCGCATCAAATGCAAATGGATGTTAGCGGTTGCCAATTGGCCGACAGCACGCAGAATAACCGGCATCATGATGAGCAGCCCCATCAGGTTACGCATAAAGACGATAACCAGCGTAGGTAGATGATCGCTGACCTGCCGGATGATCAATCCGCTACCGACGAGCATGGACTCAGCCAGCACGACAAAAAGCGCAGCGGCGAAAATGGGGTGATTCAATGAAGGCTCCAAACGACACCGCCCCAATAAATTGGGGCGGTGATAAAGCGAAAGTGGCTTAGGTCAAATCTCGATACGCTCGAAACTATCGGGAAGTGCCGCTGCACCTTTGGCACTGGTCACAACCGCGACGCTTGCCTTTTCAGGCTTGAGGTACAGCTCGGCGACGCGCTTTAGGTCAGCAATGCCAACACTCAGTACCTCGCTGCGAAACTTCTGACGCTGCTCCGGAGTACGACCAAAAAGGCTGGCATGATAGGTCTGCTTTGCCTCACCCGCCGGTGAGCCCGGCTTGTCGATAGAGCTGACCACGCCGAGTATCGCCTCTTCCAGCTTTAACGGATCAATATCGGATTCGTTGATCCACCGCGCAGCTGCGTCAAAGTCGTCAAGCGTACCGGTGATACGCGGATCACGATACGAGAAGAACCTAAATACAGCATCACCACTATCCTGAGAGGCGCCGGCACCATACGCCCCACCTTGCTCACGTATCGCACGATGCAGATAGTTGTTCCGCAAGAACTCACCGAGCACCGTCAACGGCGCTGCATCGGCATGATCAACCGTTACAGTGGGAAACGCCTTGGCACAAAAGCTGACCTGGGTACTGGTCAACCAGGCCTGACTCACGCCTTGACGGGTCTGAGGCAGAGAGAAAGGCTCGAATGAGTCACTCACCGGCACGCTGGCCCAACGCATCTCAACCGCCTGAGACAATGACGCCTTGTACTCCTCCTCGCCCACGGTGAGGAAACGACGCGGAGCGCCCTTCATTCGTTCATGTATGCGCTGCAGGCGTTCGGATAGCTGCGCAAGCGCCGCAGCATCCTCCAGGGAGCGATCCATTGCCTTTACGCGGCGCACCCCTTCCAGACCACGCGAGTTATGTGCCAGCTGAGCGGAAGGTGCGAATCCTGCGCAGGCTGCCAACATCGCCATGCTATGGCCCTGCCCCGTAATTGACTGCTCGCGGCGGCTACGCATCTGCGACACGATTTCCCGCAAACGCTTGGTTTCATCGAATCGGGCCCGATCCAGCGTTTCAACCATCAGATCAGCCAATGCGTCCCGGTTTACAACCAGCGCCTTACCCGACAGCACAAGATAGCCCGTTACATCCTGCTCGTTCTCAGGACGGCCGCGCACTGTGGTATAGGCCGAGAAACCACCGGTTATCTGGCTCTGATAGGCCTGATTCTGTCGGTAATCACGCTCTCCGCAGCCAAGTTCGGTCAGGCAGTGGGTATACAGCGGCATCAACTCAAGCTCATCCTCGCTCAGCTTGGGAAGATCCATAATCACCTGTTGGTAAACCAAACCATTGGTACCGGCAGAGTACCAAGTGCCGTCCAACCTCGGCAGGCTCATGGACTCACCTTTAGGCAGATGCATCTCGGTCGGAACGTCCTCCAACGTCACACGCGGAAGGATCGATTCATCGTCGGACTGCATCTGACGCGCTTCAAGCTTGGCAGCAAGCTCGATAACAGCGTTTTTCTCCTCATCACTCATGGCCGCCTTGATCTCGGCCAATCGTGCAGCCTCGGCAGCATCACGAAGAGAAGCCAACTGATTGTCCGGACGCAGCGTCAAACGCACACGGTGCGGGTTATCCAGCAACCAGCGGCGTACCAGTGAAGGGATGTAGTCAGGATCCTTGATCGCCTCGCGCAATTTTTCAAGCGCCGCATCCACATTCAAGGCCGCCAGAGGGTCTCCTCGATGAACGCCTGACGAGAGCGCACCGAGGATCAACTGCAAACCAAACGGGTAGCTGTCGCCCGTAATTTCGCGCTGGCTCAATTCCAGCTGGTGCAGCTGCGCCTCGACCATCTCCTGTGGTACGCCGTCCTTTGCAACCTGCTCAAGAGTATCGATAACCAGTCGCTCAAACTCAGCCGCCTGCTCGGGGTTGCTCCCCTCCAGACCGCACATGAAGCTCATCTCACGGTTGGAATCCTCCAAACCGCACAGAGGTGACGGCGCACTGCCCAAGTCGCTGGATTCCAGTGCCGCCCGTAGCGGAGAGCTTGAGTTATCCAGCAGCACACGCGACAAGAGGTGCGCGCGCATCAGCTCGTCCAGATCAATGGACTTCGGCAGCAGCCAGCCCAGCACATGATGAGTCTGATTGTCGAGATCCTCCTGGTCCAGTGCATACGCCTCTTCCACACGTATAGGTGCGAAATAGCGTTTTTCATCTTCGACGAGGATTTCGTGATCGCTGCGCTCGAAACGCGACAGCGCCAAATCTTCGAAACGGCCCTGCAACTCGACCGCCTCAATATCGCCAAATGTCATGAAGACGGCATTACTGGGATGGTAGTGGCTACGATAGAACTCAAGCAGCTCTTCGTAACTGAGATCGGGTATGCAGCTTGGTTCGCCGCCGCTGTTGTGGTGATAGGTCGTGGTCGGGAACAGATACCGGGTCAGGGTTTGCCATAGCGTCGAGACAGGTGAGCTCATCGCCCCCTTCATCTCATTAAATACTACCCCCTTGTACACCAGCTCAGAGTCGGCATTGCCAGCCTCGGCAAATTCGACACGATGTCCTTCCTGCGCGAAGTCCAGCGGATCCAGACGCGAGAAAAATGCGGCATCCAGATACACGTCGAGCAGGTTGAAAAAGTCCTTGCGGTTCTGGCTGGCAAACGGATACGCGGTCCAGTCTGAACTGGTGAATGCGTTCATGAAGGTGTTGAGCGAACGACGCGTCATCATGAAGAACGGATCGCGTACCGGATACCGTTCGCTGCCACACAGCGCTGTGTGCTCAAGGATATGCGCAACCCCTGTGGAATCTTCCGGAACCGTGCGAAATGCGACCAGAAACACATTTTCGTCACGTTCAGCCGCTATATGGTAATGCTTGGCGCCGGTTACGATGTGTTCGAACTCTTGAACATCAACATTGAGCGAGTGGATCTTCTGAGTACGTAGGAAACGAAAGCTAGGATGACTGTTTACCGATTGCATAATAAAGACTTCACTCCGATAACGGTTCCGGGTGCAGCAACTCGCACCTTGTTAGCCCCATTGTATCTGTTCGCCCCTCCCTTTCCAGCACAGCATGCGCAGAGGGACAATCAGAGCCTATTGTGCACTGCACCATATCAGGGTTGGCGTTTTGATAAATTTAAACAATCAAACCCCCTCAGTCGATCAAAATATTTATTGTGCAGCGCACAAAATAGCGATTGACAGCCGCGCTCCCTGGTCATAAAGTGAACACAAATGCTGCAACGCAACATAAACGAGTCAACCCAAGTTCGAGAGGTACATACCATGTACGAAGAGATGAAAGACAAGATGAAGCCGGTTATGGATATGGCCGAAATCAACAAGAAGACTACTGAGAAGCTGATCGCTCTGCAGTCCCAGTACGTTTCTGATTTCGTAAACGCCAGCCTGTCTCAGATGAAAACCCTGAGCGGCACCAAGGAGCCCAAGGCTGCATTCGAAGCTCAGGTTAAGTACCTGAAAGAAGTTGAAGCCAAGCTGACCGAAGTCGCCGAAAAAGAGATGGCTGCACTGACCGAAGCTAAAGAAGAGCTGACCAGCATCGTCGAGAAAGCTGCTAGTGAGCTGAGCACCACTCCTTACTTCGCCGAACTGCAGAAGTTCATGAAGCCGATGGATGTGAAGGCTAAGTAAGCCGGATACGATCGGGTTCCCTGCTTTACCCAGTAGTCAATCCGTTCGATGGCCGCATGTCGGCCATCTTTTTTGCAACGCAGGAACGCTGTTGAATTTCGAGCAAGGAATGCCCGAAGTCAGGATGATAAGAGACCGATTCAGTCTTTTTGCATTGCACAAATACGACTTGACTTCGGGCAAACCGGTGGCTAAGGTGTACACAAAATGATGCACCGCACAATCGCCACCCGAAAATAATTTATCTGAGGATGCAAACATGTACGACGATATGCTGAAAGAGATGAAAGACAAGATGGCGCCGGTTGTTGAGATGGCCGAGATCAACAAAAAGACTGCCGAGACTCTGATCTCCCTGCAGTCTGAATACTTCTCCGATTTCGTAACCAGCGGTCTGGCTCAGGTCAAGGCACTGACTGAAATCAAAGAGCCGAAAGAAGCATTCGAGCTTCAGGTTAAGTACATCAAAGAGATGGAAAGCAAGATCACCGGCACTGCGGAAAAAGAGATGGCCGCACTGACCGATGCGAAAGAACAGCTGACCGCTCTGGTTGAGAAAAGCGTCGCTGAAATGGGTGAAATGCCCTACTTCACCGATCTGAGCAAGTTCGACTTCGGTTCTTTCGACATGACCAAGTTCATGCCGGAAGCCGTTAAGCCGAAAGCTGCTGCCAAATCGACTCCGCGCAAGACCACTGCTGCTACCACTGCGGCTTCCTGATCTCAACGCGCGATTGAAAAAATGGCTGCCCTTGGCAGCCATTTTTTTTTGTCTCCGGAATGTCGATCGATCAGCGCGCCAGCGCGGGTAGATCGCCATCAAGCCCCATTGCAAACTGCATTACACGGTCTTTCGCAAAAGGCAGCTTACCTGCCAACCCCAGCCCTATATTGCGTACCACCTTCATTGGGCTCGAATCATTGCTGAATACCCGATAGAACGCATCCATCGTTTGCATCATGAGCAGGTTATGTCGCCGACGCTGACGCTCATACTGTTCAAGGACCTCCAGCGACTCCCAAGCCTCACCTGCAGCGTGGGCCTTGATGATAACTTCAGCCAGTGCTGCCGCGTCGAGCAGACCGATATTGACGCCTTGCCCGGCCAACGGATGAATCATATGGGCGGCGTCTCCAGCAAGCGCGACACCTTCTGCAACATATCGCTGCGCATGCTGCCTTCTCAACGGGAAAAATCCCCGCTCAAGCAGTTGATCAATCTGCCCAAGGCGATCGGGGAATGTAGCGATTAGCTCCTCCATGAAACGGCGCTCTGGCAGCTCCATTAAGCGCCTCACTTCGTTAGGCGTGTTATACCAGACAAGCGAGGCGTTATTTCCAGAAAGAGGCAGGAACGCCAGCGGGCCCGTTGGCGTGAACTGCTGCCATGTGATGTCCTGCTGCTCATAAGCCGTCTCGACCGACGCCACCAGCGCGTACTGGTCGTAATCCCACTTATGCGTGCCGATCCCGACCGCATCGCGAACGCGGGACTGACCGCCATCGGCTGCAACCAACAATCTGCCAACCAACTCCCGCCCATCCTGCAGTCGGATCAGACTGGCGCCCGGCGAGTAATCAATTGCCTCTATCTGTGCCGGACAGATCAGATCCACGTTATCGATCTGCTGAAGACGCTCGAGCAAAGCGAGCTGTACTACACGGTTCTCGACGATGTTTCCAAGGTAGGGACGGTCTATACGACTGGCGTCAAACTCGGTTGCAGCACGCGTATCACTCGCCTCCCATACCCGCATACGCCGGTACGGACACAGTCGACGGGATACGATGCCGTCCCAGGCACCGACATGACGCAGAATATTCTCAGATGCAAGGCTCAGCGCCGATACTCGGAGGTCGTGCGGCTGTTCGGACGAAAATGCGGGAGGATACTGCTGCTCAACGACAGCCACTGTCAGATTGCTACCAGTCAGTGCGCAGGCGATGGTTGCACCCACCATACCGCCACCGACGATCAAGACATCATATCGCTGATTCATACCCTAACCCTTATGCATGGTTTGCGCGCAGTATACTCCAGAGCGGGATTGAAACCTTGTGACAGATCAAGCACTACCGCCCCATCGCGCAGCCCAAAACAGAGAAGCCCCGCTATAACGGGGCTTCATGACTGGCCGATTATCTTAAATCAACCCAGCTTTTCGATACCGCCCATGTAAGGCCGCAGAACTTCAGGAACGGTGACACTACCGTCTTCGTTCTGGTAGTTCTCCAGCACTGCAACAAGCGTACGACCGACCGCAAGACCAGACCCGTTCAGCGTATGCAGTAACTCGGGCTTACCGGTTTCCGGATTACGCCAGCGGGCCATCATGCGGCGCGCCTGGAAATCGAGCATGTTGGAGCAGGAAGAGATCTCACGATACTTGCCCTGCCCCGGCAGCCACACCTCAAGGTCGTAGGTTTTTGCAGCACTAAAGCCGAGATCTCCACCACACAGCGCGATGACACGATAAGGAAGATTCAGCTTCTGGAGAATGGACTCGGCGTGACCGGTCAGTGCTTCCAGCGCTTCCCAGGACTTGGAAGGCTCGACAATGTGTACCAGTTCCACTTTTTCAAACTGGTGCTGACGAATCATGCCCCGTGTATCACGGCCGGTAGAACCTGCCTCTGAGCGGAAGCACGGCGTGTGAGATGCAAACATCATCGGCAACTCAGATGCCTCGACGATCTCGTCGCGCACGATGTTCGTCACCGGCACTTCAGCCGTCGGAATCAGGTAGTAGTGACGGTCGCCAAACGGCAACTTGAACAGGTCCTCTTCAAACTTGGGTAGCTGACCTGTCCCTTGAAGCGACTCGGCATTGACCATGTATGGCACATAGACTTCGCTGTAGCCGTTTTCGCTCGTATGGGTATCAAGCATGAACTGTGTCAGTGCGCGATGCAGTCGGGCTATTCCACCTTTCATCACCGCAAAACGCGAACCGGTCAGCTTGGCCGCTGTTTCGAAATCCAGCTCGTTATTACGCTCACCCAGCGCGACATGATCCAGCGGTTCGAAACCGAACTCAGGCGCTGTACCCCAGCGACGGATTTCGACGTTGTCGTCCTCGGACTCACCCTCCGGCACCGATTCGTCCGGCATGTTGGGCACACCCATCAAAATAGCATCAAGCTGTGCCTGGATATCGTTAAGCTCCGCCTTGGCTGCATCCAAGCGGTCACCCAATGATTTGACTTCATCGAGCAGTGGTTGAATATCTTCTCCGGATGCCTTTGCCTTACCGATACTCTTGGAGCGGGTATTACGCTCATTCTGCAAAGTTTCAGTATCGACCTGAATCGATTTGCGCTTGTTGTCCAGTTCAACGAACTGCGCGACAGGGAACTCATACCCCTTCTTTTTTAGCGCCTCAGCCACCGCTTCAGGGTTGGCCCGGACCAATTTCGGATCAAGCATGGAGAAAAAATACCTTAATATTCAAAAATTCGATTAAGCGCTCGGAAATCTCGCCCGCATCAGATAAGACGGGTCAATGCCAAGCCCACATATAAAGCGGCCAGACATAGAAGAAGGCTCAATGATATATAAATCAGGGCGGACATTATATGCCCCTCCTGAATCAACGCCACAGCCTCGAGCGAGAAGGTGGAGAATGTCGTAAAAGCCCCCATAAAACCGGTCATCAACAGGGGACGCATCTCGGGCGATAACTTTGCGCGCTCCAGTACCAGCACGAAGCACACGCCCATCAGAAAGGAGCCCAGCACATTCACCGTCAGCGTGCCCAAAGGCAGCTTATTCTCTGCGTTATTCAAGACACCGCTGACCCAGTAACGTCCCATAGCACCCACGGCGCCGCCCAGGGCGACCAGTAACCAGTGAATCATGCGCTTATCCTTCTAAGCCTTGGACTGCGTCCGTCTTCGTGGGCTTTGTTGATCCAGTTGCCGCAAACGCTCCAGCTTTTCGCCGAGCTTGATCTCAAGCCCTCTCGGTTCTGGCTGATAATAACACCGCTGAGCAATCTCATCCGGCAGGTACACCTCGCCGGCTGCATAAGCATTGGGCTCATCATGGGCATATCGGTATTCAGCACCGTGCCCCAACTCCTTCATCAACGATGTCGGGGCATTGCGCAAATGTGCCGGCACTTCATAACTCGGGTCCGCCCTGACATCGGCCAGACACTGTTTAAACGCGCGATACAAGGCATTACTTTTTGGCGCCAGCGCGCAGTAAACTGCGGCCTGCGCTATGGCACGCTCGCCTTCGGCTGCCCCTACACGCTCGAACGCATCCCAGGCTGACAACACAATCTGCATCGCCCGGGGATCTGCGTTACCGATATCCTCTGATGCGATAGCAACCAAACGACGCGCCACCACAAGCGGGTCGGCGCCACCGTCTATCATCCGGCAATACCAGTACAGCGCCCCGTCTGCAGAAGAACCCCGTACCGACTTGTGAAACGCGGACAGCTGATCGTAAAAAAGATCGCCACCCTTGTCATAACGCCTGCCACCGGCCTGTAAGACTTCGGACAGAACCTCGGCGCTGACACGCTCCACAGCGCCATCCGGCTGGGCCAGGTCCGCCGCTATCTCAAGCAAATTCAGCGCCCGGCGGCCATCACCATCAGCCGCTACGATCAACTGATCGATCACACCTTCGTCAAATTGCAACGCCCTCTGACCAAGCCCTCGCTCGGAGTCTTTGAGCGCTTTGGTAATGATGCCGTGCAGGTCATCCCGCTCAAGCGACCTGAGAATGTACACACGGGCCCGCGAAAGTAGCGCGTTATTGAGTTCAAAAGAGGGGTTTTCAGTTGTCGCACCGATAAATATGACAGTGCCATCCTCGACATAAGGCAGGAACGCGTCCTGTTGCGACTTGTTGAAGCGGTGCACCTCATCGACGAACAAAATGGTCTTGCGTCCACTTTGCGCCTTCAACTGTGAGGCTTGTTCAACCGCCTGGCGTATATCCTTAACGCCTGCCAGCACGGCGGAGATGGTCGTGAAATGCGCATCCACCTGCTGCGCAATCAGCCGCGCCAGTGTTGTCTTGCCGACTCCCGGAGGGCCCCATAGCACCATTGAGTGCACCAACCCCTGTTCAAGCGCCTGCCGTAACGGCTTGCCGCGCCCGAACAGATGGCCTTGCCCCGCATATTCGTCAAGATTGCGGGGTCTCATCCGTGCCGCTAACGGCTCGTACCCGCTGGTCTGTTCAGCAAACAGATCCTGCATCAAACCCCCGGATCAAGAATCAGATCCACCCCTTCAGGCGGCGTAAACGTGAATCGTTTGGGATCGGGGTTAGCATCAAGCTCAATGCCGTTGAGCAAAATTGCGGTACGCTGCCCCAGACTGTCCTCCAACAGCAACTCGCTGAGCACTTCATCTTTGAACAGCAACCGTATGCGCTCAAAACTTCTTTGATCTGTCATCGGCAATAACTCAAACACTTCGCGATTCCCCGCCTCTTCGATCTGACGAATATCGAATCGAGTGCTCAATGCATCAACTTTACCGTTGAGGATAAGGGCCGGTGCGCTCTCGGACTGATCATCAGCGGGCTTGCGCGTAACCTGCTCCAGATCAGGGTCGTACACCCAGATATAGTGCCCATCACTGACGATCCGCTGCTCGTATGGGGTGTGCGTGCGCCAATCAAAGCGATCAGGTCGCTCAAGGACAAACTCGCCTGTAGAGTGCTCTTGACGAGCCCCCTCCTCTGACAAGGTGTATTGCTCGAACTCGGCGCCAAAACTCTTGTGGCGTGTGAGCAGTTCACTCAATCGATCAACGGCTGCGGCATGCAATGCAGTGCTGATACTGAAAAGCGCACCAATCATCGCGCCTTTAAAATAGTTTGACATAGTACTCAGTCTCTCGGTGGTGGCGGTGCCAGAACGTCACGCTGACCATTTGAGCCCGCCTCACTGATGACACCGGCCGCCTCCATAGATTCAATCATTCGTGCGGCGCGGTTATAGCCAATTTTAAGCTTACGTTGTACCGATGAAATGGAGGCTTTTCGCGTCTCCGTCACGAATGCCACTGCCTCGTCGTACAACGGATCAGCCTCGTCATCGAACAGGTTGCCGCTGCCTCCTCCGGCGCCGCCATCGCTGCCGGGATCACTCAGAATATCGTCGATATAAACCGGCGATCCCATAGAGCGCCAGGCTTCTACTGTTCTGTGAACCTCATCGTCACTGACAAACGCTCCGTGCACACGGTTCGGAACACTGGTCCCTGCCGGCAGGTAGAGCATGTCACCATAGCCGAGCAGGTTTTCAGCGCCGGACTGATCAAGAATGGTCCGGGAGTCGATCTTGGATGACACCTGAAAGGCGACTCGGGTCGGAATATTCGCCTTGATCAAACCAGTGATAACATCAACGGACGGACGCTGGGTGGCCAATATCAGGTGTATCCCCGCGGCCCTCGCCTTCTGCGCGATACGCGCAATCAGCTCCTCCACTTTTTTACCGACCATCATCATCATGTCGGCGAATTCGTCGATCACGACCACGATATACGGTAAGCGCTCCAGCGCCGGAGCGGGCTCGTCCGGATCAAAGCCCATCTCCTGCGGATTCCACAAAGGATCTGGAATCGCCTCGCCGCGCTGTTCTGCCTGCGCAAGCTTGTCATTAAAACCGGCAATATTACGCACGCCCATCTTGGCCATCAGGCGATAACGCCGCTCCATCTCCGCCACGCACCAGCGCAAGCCTCCTGCCGCCTCCTTCATATCGGTGATAACGGGTGTCAGCAGATGCGGTATCCCGTCGTAGATCGACAACTCCAGCATCTTCGGGTCCACCAAGATCAGGCGGACCTCTTCCGGTGTTGCTTTGAATAGGAGACTAAGCAACATCGCATTAACGCCAACTGACTTACCGGAACCGGTGGTACCTGCCACCAGCAGGTGAGGCATTTTGGCAAGGTTCGCAACCACCGGATTACCGGCAATGTCATTACCCAGGGCCAGCGTGAGCCTGGAGCTTGCTTCGAGGTAGGGCTTGGCGTTAAGCACTTCGCTCAGGCGTACAGTCTGTCGAGAGGCGTTGGGTATCTCGATACCGACAACCGACTTGCCCGGAATAACCTCAACAACACGAACGCTGGATACCGCCATGGAGCGGGCCAGATCACGCGCCAGGTTTGAGATTTTGCTGGCTTTTACGCCAGGCGCTGGCTGAAGTTCGAATCGTGTGATAACAGGGCCTGGATTAACCTCAACCACCTCAGCAACCACCCCGAAGTCCTTGAGCTTCTGCTCAAGCAGGCGTGACATATCCTCTAGCTCTTCTTCACTGTACCCCTGCTCTGTTTGGAGTTCAGGCGGATCCAGAAGGTCCAGCGATGGCAAAACGTGCATCGGCTTGGAGGGTACGGACGCCGATTTAGCCTCAGCAGGCTCCTCCTCAACCAACGGTTTGTGAGACTCTGACAGCGGCACAATCTTCAGCCCACGACGGCTTGCCCCGGCATCGGCTGTAGACGGCGCACCCTTAACGGGCCTTTGCATACTCACAGCTGCGTTGTCAGGTGCACTTGCAGCCGACTTTTCGGGCATGTCCTGCCAAGGCGGCAGTTCAGGAGCGTCATCACCTTCATCATCCAGTGCACTGAACGAAAAAGAGGGCTCCAGAGGCGGCTCCGCACTCTGTTGATATTCTGTGACTTCAGGCATCGGCTGCGTGCGCGAGCGGATAGCCGTTTCGGAACCGTATGCGGCACGCGACGGCTCGGCCTTTGGCTTTTCAGCTTCAGCGGCGACCCGTCGTTTGAACAGTGAGGGCTTTTCCGCCACAGGCGCGGGCGATGCTTTCACCGGCTCCGGTTGATACGCTGCCTTACGTGCAAACGCCCCGGAGACGCGATCCCACAGGTGCAGTAACCCTCCCCCACAAGCGTCCAGCGCTGTTTTCCAGGAAATATCAGCGTAGAGTGTCAGACCAAAGAGCATCAGCGTCCAGTGCACAACAGATCCACCCGCCAAGCTAAGCCAGGCAACGGAAAGATCGGATATGGACTGGCCAACCAAGCCTCCCGCCGTGAAGGGATACCTCAAGCTTTCATTCGAGATATGCATCGATGCAAGCGCAGACAACGCTATAAGCATCAAGACCGCGCCCGTGGTTCTCAGCATGACGAAGGGAATAGCATCAAGCACCCCCTCCTGCCGCCGTCTCAGAAACCTGACCGCAGGCCATATCAAGACCAGCGGCACGACATAGGCACCAAGACCGAGGATAGATATCGCCACATCAGCGAGCCAGGCCCCGGTAATGCCCGCCAGGTTAGACACCTCGCTTTGATACCCCATGTGCGACCACCCGGGGTCGCGCACGTTGTAACTGAATATCGCCAGCAGCAGGAAAAGATTACAACCAATTGCCAACACCAGCCCCGCCTCCTTGGCGGCCCTGGCCAGTTTTACTCCCAATGCTGTCGGAGTATCGATACGCTTTTCGCTCAAGCCCTTCTATCCTTACTGCGTCACCCATGCGATTGAGGGTGAAAAATACCATATTTACCCATCAGTAGCCGAGCCCGTTGCCACGTATACGTGCATGGACATTAACTGGCCTTGAAGGTACATTCCTGATCATTCCACACATTGAAATTCTTCCTCGTGGCCCAAATTACATAAGCTACTGACGACCTCCATTCAAAACGGACACTCTAATCATCATGAGCGAAACACAACATCACCGTCTGATTATTCTGGGCTCTGGGCCTGCCGGTTATACCGCCGCCGTATACGCTGCCCGCGCCAACCTCAACCCGGTCGTAATTACCGGCATGCAGGCCGGTGGCCAGCTCACCACCACAACCGATGTCGATAACTGGCCCGGCGATGTCGACGGGGTTCAGGGGCCCGAACTGATGCAACGCATGCAGGCGCATGCCGAGCGCTTTAACACCCAGGTTATTTTCGACCACATTAACGAGACCGATCTTCAGAACCGTCCGTTCCGCCTGAAAGGCGATATGGGTGAATACACCTGTGACGCCCTGATCATTGCCACGGGCGCCTCCGCTCAATACCTGGGCCTGGATTCAGAAGAAGCGTTCAAGGGCAAAGGCGTCAGCGCCTGTGCAACCTGCGACGGATTCTTCTACCGCGGTCAGAAGGTTGCCGTTATCGGTGGTGGCAACACCGCTGTAGAGGAGGCATTGTACCTTTCCAATATCGCGGCCGAAGTTACCCTTATCCACCGTCGTGACAGCCTGCGCAGTGAAAAGATCCTTCAGGATCATCTTTTCGACCGGGCGGAGAACGGCAATATCAAGATCATCTGGAACCATCAGCTTGATGAAGTTCTCGGCGATGAAACCGGCGTTACCGGCGTACGCATCAAAAGCACTCAGAATGACAGCACTCAGGAGCTTGATCTGCAGGGTGTATTCATTGCGATCGGCCATCGCCCGAACACAGAGCTGTTCGAAGGCCAGCTCGATATGCACAACGGTTATCTGAAAATCCGCTCGGGCCTCGAAGGCAACGCTACACAGACCAATATCGAAGGCGTTTTTGCAGCGGGAGATGTGTGTGACCATATCTACCGTCAGGCAGTCACTTCCGCCGGGTTCGGCTGTATGGCCGCTCTCGATGCCGAGCGTTTCCTCGACTCGCTCAGCAAGTAAGTGCGCGATTAACTCAAGGTGTGCCCATGATCCCCTGGCTCCATCCGGCCCGCCTTGAGTTCCCCCCTGTACACACCGCATTGGAAGAACCCAACGGCCTACTGGCGGCTGGCGGCGACCTTCGTCCAGATCGCATACTCGCGGCCTATAGAAACGGCATCTTTCCATGGTTCAATGATGACGAGCCGATACTCTGGTGGAGCCCAGATCCGCGTTGCGTGCTGATTCCGTCTGAGCTTCACATCTCCCGAAGTCTGCGCAAGACGCTTCGAAAACAACACTACAGCGTTACATTCGATACAGCTTTCGCAGAGGTCATCGCCGCATGCGCTGCGCCCCGCACCTATAGCGCCGGCACCTGGATCAGCCCGCGCATGCAGAACGCCTACCTCGAACTGCACCGCCTCGGGCATGGCCACAGCGTCGAAGTATGGATGGAGGACCAACTGGTTGGCGGGCTTTACGGCTTGGCCATTGGCGGCGTGTTTTTCGGCGAGTCGATGTTCAGTACACGAACGGACGCGTCAAAAATCGCCTTTGCTCATTTGGTCGAACATCTGAAAAACTGGGGCTATGCTTTGATTGACTGTCAGGTGTACAACGATCACCTGGCCAGTCTCGGGGCTCGCGAGATTCCACGCCCGACATTTATCGCACAACTCAACAAGCTGCTCCAGCTTCAGCCAGAGCACGAGTGGCGAGCGAGCCATTGCTTCCAACACGAGGGTAGTGCCTCATGAGCGATCTACAAACACTCCGCTTTTATGCGACACCGCCGCATGATTGCAGCTATTTGCCGGGCCGCAAGGCCAAGACGCTTTTTGTCGATCCTCAAGCTGAGGTAACTGGGGACCTGTACAGTCAGCTGAGCGACCTTGGCTTCAGACGTAGCGGCTCCCATATCTATCGTCCGCACTGCGACAGCTGCAACGCCTGCGTATCAGTCAGAATACCGGTACGCGAATTCAGGCCGTCCAAGACGCAACGCCGCATCTGGCGACGCAATGCCGATCTTAGCGTCGCAAGCGTATCGCCACAGCTGACAATCGAATACTACCGACTCTATGATCGCTATATCACCCAGCGCCACAGCGACGGTGATATGTACCCGCCCTCGCCGAGTCAGTTCATGAGCTTTCTGGTTGAAGGCCGCCAACCCAGTACTTTCTATGAGTTTCGTGACAGTCGCCGCGAGCTGGTTGCAATAGCCGTGACTGACCAACTCGATCAGGGTTTGTCCGCACTCTATACGTTTTACGCGCCGGAAGAGGAGAAACGAAGCCTGGGTAGCTATGCAATCCTCTGGCAGATCGAAGCGGCCAAACAAGCGGGCCTTGATTATCTTTACCTCGGTTACTGGGTAAGAGACTGCCGCAAGATGAACTACAAAACCGCCTTCAAGCCTCTGGATATGCTCATTGCCGATCAGTGGATTCGGGTCTGAGCCCCCCTCTCGCAACCACGCAATCCTCAAATCTCTTTGATATAACAGCAGGATTCAGGCAAAATAATGCGCTTTCCGACCGGCGCGTATCCTGCCGGGTACAAAAAACAGCCCTGAGGTAAAGAGTGAATGGCCAAAGAAGATTCAATTGAAATGGAAGGCACTGTAGTCGACACCCTGCCCAACACGATGTTCCGTGTCGAGCTGGAAAACGGCCACGTCGTTACAGCGCACATTTCAGGCAAGATGCGCAAAAACTACATCCGCATCCTGACCGGCGACAAGGTTAAAGTTGAACTGACACCTTACGATCTGACCAAAGGCCGCATCGTATACCGCGCCCGCTAATAAGCGCGAGTGCGGCATACGAGACGGTGAGCAGCCATTAAGCTGCCACCGTGGCCACCTCGAGCTCCAGCTCCCCATCCTCGCCGACGCGGATATCAACATCCCCGCCAGACTCGGCAAGCTCTCCAAACAGAATCATCTCCGCTAGCGGCTTCTTGATCTTCTCTTGGATCAGACGCTGCATCGGACGTGCGCCCATCAGCTCGTCATAGCCTCGCTCGGCAAGCCAGCTACGCGCCTCATCATCAACATGCAGAACGACGCGCTTCTCGTCGAGCTGCGCTTGAAGCTCGGTCAGGAACTTGTCGACTACGCCTTTGACGATATCGCTTGTCAGCGGTTTGAACTGGATAATCGCATCGAGCCTGTTTCGGAACTCAGGGGTAAACAGTCGCTTGATCGCTTCCATACCATCAGTGCTGTGATCCTGACGCGTAAAGCCGATGGAAGCCCTACTCATCTGCTCGGCACCGGCATTGGTCGTCATCACCAGGATGACATTACGGAAATCCGCCTTGCGACCGTTATTATCGGTGAGCGTACCGTTATCCATCACCTGCAAGAGAAGGTTGAAGACTTCCGGATGCGCCTTTTCGATCTCATCGAGCAGTAGCACACAGTGCGGCGACTTGGTAATCGCCTCGGTCAAAAGACCGCCCTGATCAAAGCCAACATAGCCCGGAGGCGCACCGATCAAGCGGGAGACAGTATGGCGCTCCATATATTCCGACATATCGAAACGCACCAGCTCAATCCCCAAAACGCGGGCCAGCTGCGTTGTGACCTCTGTTTTACCAACCCCTGTCGGCCCAGAGAACAGGAAAGAGCCCACCGGTTTGTTAGGCGCCTTGAGACCCGCTCTGGAGAGCTTGATCGCAGCCGAAAGCGTTCCAATCGCCTCATCCTGGCCGAGAACGACCATCTTGAGGTTGGACTCAAGCTTCGCCAACTGCTCCTTGTCGGAGACCGAAACACTCTTCGGCGGAATGCGAGCGATCTTGGCGACGACCGATTCGACATCTACGACATCGATAACTTTCTTTCGGCGCTCTTCCGGCAGCAGACGCTGATAGGCGCCTGCCTCATCAATCACATCAATTGCCTTGTCCGGCATATGCTTGTCATTGATATAACGATCGGCAAGTTCAGCTGCCGCCAGCAACGCCTCATCGGTGTACTCGATGTTGTGATGCTCTTCAAAGCGTGATCTCAGCCCCCGGAGAATCTGATAGGTATCGCTGACGCTCGGCTCTAGGATATCGACCTTCTGGAAACGACGTGCCAGCGCCCTGTCCTTCTCGAATATGCCGCGGAACTCCTGGAACGTGGTCGAACCGATACACCGGATCTCACCTGAGCTCAGGAGGGGCTTCAGCAGGTTTGAGGCATCCATCGAACCACCGGATGCAGCCCCTGCGCCGATGATTGTGTGAATCTCATCGATAAACAGTATCGCATTGGGTTGCCGCTTAATCTCGGCAAGCAACCCCTTGAGGCGCTTCTCGAAATCACCGCGATACTTGGTACCTGCCAGCAAGGCGCCCAAATCGAGCGCATACACCACGCTCTTAGAGATTATATCCGGCACCTTGTCTTCAATGATCAGCTTCGCCAGACCTTCAGCGATGGCTGTCTTGCCGACACCGGCCTCACCCACCAGCAATGGGTTATTCTTACGACGACGAGACAGAATCTGCACCACTCGCTCAACCTCGGCATCACGGCCGACCAGCGGATCGATCTGCCCAAGGGCCGCCTGCTGATTCAGATTCACTGCGTATTGGCTCAGCTGACTCTTGCCGCTTTCGTTGCCTTCATCGCCATCGGTTGCCGCGTCCGACTCGGGACTTTCTGAATCTCCGACCCGAGAAATCCCGTGCGAGATGTAATTGACAACATCGATGCGCTCAATGCCTTGCTGCTGCAAGACATAGGCAGCATGACTCTCCTGCTCGCTGTAGATTGCGACCAGAACGTTCGCACCACTGACTTCCGATTTTCCGGAGGACTGGACATGGAATACGGCACGCTGCAATACCCGCTGAAACCCCAGCGTCGGCTGGGTTTCAAGATTGGGTACATTTTGCGGTAACAACGGGGTGGTTTCGTCAATAAATACTGATAGCTGCTGACGCAAACGGTCAAAATCAGCTCCACATGCGTGAAGCACTTCGGCAGCCTGACGGTTATCGAGCAGCGCCAATAGCAGATGCTCTACCGTCATAAACTCATGGTGCTTGTCCCGGGCAGACTTAAATGCTGCGCTGAGGGTTTCTTCAAGCTCGCGATTCAACATGGCTGCAGCCTCCTGTCAGACCGACTCAACTTCACACAGCAGCGGGTGCTTATTCTCACGGGAATATTGATTCACTTGCGCTGCTTTAGTTTCCGCTACATCTCGAGTAAAAACTCCACACACCCCCTTTCCCTGAGTATGGACCGACAACATCACCTGTGTCGCCTTTTCCTGATTCATATTGAAAAAAATCATCAGAACTTCAACCACAAAATCCATAGGGGTGTAGTCATCATTCATCAATACGACCCGGTACATCGGAGGCCGCTTGAGCTCCGGCTTGACCTGTTCGGCAGCCACTGCACCGTGATCACCGCGCCGCTCATCTCCATCGGCGTCATCCGCCATCATTCTGACTGTTCTGTTGTTGTAGAACGACATAACCAACTGATTTCTCTATGCTTCAACAAACAATATCAATTACTGAAATTCGGCCCTAGTGTCGGGCCGGCCAAATGTTATACTGCCCCGAGCAGGAGTGGTCTCCCCAGTATCAGCAGTCCCTGCAATGATGTAAAGGAGTACCTTTCACGCCGCGCAGGGCGTGGAGGTTCGCGAGTA
Source organism: Marinobacterium lacunae (assembly GCF_000705555.1). Lineage (GTDB taxonomy): Bacteria > Pseudomonadota > Gammaproteobacteria > Pseudomonadales > Balneatricaceae > Marinobacterium_D > Marinobacterium_D lacunae. The sequence continues at coordinate 69,602 of NZ_JMQN01000028.1, read as the reverse complement.
GCGAAATCAACGGGAGCAGCATATGCAAACAGGGAAAGTAAAGTGGTTCAACAACGCCAAGGGTTATGGCTTCATCCTCTCCGAAGAGTTCGACGAGGAGTTGTTCGCACACTTTTCTGCGATTCTGGCCGAAGGCTACAAGAGCCTCAAAGCCGGCCAGACAGTACAGTTTGAGACCAAGGCAGGTCCAAAAGGCATACACGCGGTCAATATTCGCACGCTGGACTGAGTGTCCAATCAACGACCGTTGTGTGCACAATTTGACCAGAGATGCAGCGCCAGCTGGATCTCGAAGGGTTTGTGCGTCCAAATAGGCGCGTTATTTGCCATCCAGGTGATCGGCTGAACGCTACGCTTGGCGCACATCACCCATTCTTTATACAGCACGCTCTACACACGCACACATTTCGGAAGTCCGCCCTCAACAATGTCTCGTATCTTATTGTTTAACAAACCCTTCAATGTGCTTAGCCAATTCACAGACAACGAAGGCCGAGAGACATTGGCTGATTACATCTCGCAGCCCGGATTCTATGCAGCCGGCCGACTGGACTATGACTCTGAAGGACTTCTTATTCTGACCGACGAGGGCGCCGTACAGAATCGACTGGCCGATCCAAAATTCAAGCTGGAAAAAACCTACTGGGTGCAGGTCGACGGCAACATTACAGAGGACGCACTGGCGAGACTAAGGCAAGGTGTAACGCTTAAAGACGGCCCGACCCGACCCGCCAAAGCCTCCCGTATGACAGAGCCAGACATTTGGCCGCGCAATCCTCCCATCCGCCAACGTGCGAACCAACCCACGAGTTGGATAGAGCTTAAAATCAGCGAAGGGCGTAATCGCCAGGTAAGAAGAATGACCGCTGCCGTAGGTTTCCCGACATTGCGCCTGGTTCGGGCCGCGATAGGCCAGTGGACGCTTGATGACCTTTCCCCCGGTGAAAGCAGGATAGCGGAGATCCACCTACCCGTCAGAACTGCCCCTTCTTCTCAGCGTCGGGGGCGTCGCCAGCCGCCCATGAAGCCGCGGCGTCAAGATCGCTAGTCTTTTGTTCAACCCAGTGCCCGCCCCCTTGCAGCAGCTCTTTTTTCCAGAACGGCGCGTCACGCTTGAGGTAGTCCATAATAAACTGCGCAGCCTCAAAAGCCGCTTGCCGGTGGGCACTTGAGACACCAACAAAGACGATGTTATCGCCAAGAAACAACTGCCCCACTCTATGTCTGACAACCACCACCCCCAAGTCCCAGCGTTCACGGGCCTGCTCAACAATGCGAACCAATGATTTCTCGGTCATTCCCGGGTAGTGCTCAAGCTCAAGCCCATTCAATTGCTCGCTGGCAAGTTCCCGAACGAGACCGGTAAAGGTCACGACCGCACCGCTGCGTGCGCCCTCGCGCCTCAAAACATCGTTGAGCGTCGATAGATCAAAGTCTTCAGTCTGAACGGCAATATCATTTAACGGCATACTTCCCATCACTCCCGGGGCAGCGTACAGATTCACAAACTGGTATTATCGGCCAACACGAGCAGATACCCAAACTCCCGGGCACAATACACCTATCCTAAGAACGCTAGTCGAATATCTCATGCGCTGGACACCACACGCGACAGTCGCCACGATCGTGGAAGACAACGGCCGCTTCCTTCTGGTCGAAGAAACCTCAGGCAGTAATCTGGTTTTAAACCAACCCGCCGGACACCTTGAGGAAGATGAACATTTCATAGACGCCGCCCGTCGCGAAACGCTCGAGGAAACCGGTTGGCACGTTGAACCCGAGCACCTACTCGGCCTATATGTATACAAGGCCCCAGCAAATGGCGTGACATATCACAGGGCCTGTTTCATCGCGCGCGCGTGTTTTCACGATGCTGCACGCGAACTGGATGACGGCATCATAAGGGCGGTTTGGATGACCCGGGACGAAGTGGCTGAAAATATGCACAGACTGCGCAGCGAACTGGTCCTGAAATGCATTGATGATTACCTGGCCGGCACACGCTACCCGCTTTCTTTGATTCATGAACCTTGAAGGACACAACGCGAACCAATGAGCGATAACGCATCCATTAAAGTGATCGTCGGCATGTCCGGCGGCGTCGATTCTTCGGTTTCCGCATTGCTGCTCCAGCAGCAGGGCTATCAGGTCGAAGGCCTGTTCATGAAAAACTGGGATGAAGATGACGGTACCGAGTACTGTACGGCCAAGGAGGATCTCGCCGATGCTCAGGCGGTATGTGACAAGCTTGGCATTCACCTTCATACAGCCAACTTTGCGGCCGAATACTGGGATAACGTCTTCGAACACTTCCTGGAAGAATACAAGGCCGGACGCACGCCCAACCCGGACATCCTGTGTAACCGAGAGATCAAATTCAAGGCGTTTCTGGAATACGCCCAGATGCTCGGCGCCGATATGATCGCGACCGGACACTATGTACGCCGAGGCATGCGCGATGGACATGCTGTCTTGCTCAAGGGACTTGATAACAACAAGGACCAGAGCTACTTCCTGCATCAGGTCGGTGAAGCCGAGCTTGCCCTGACGCTGTTCCCCGTCGGTGAACTGGAAAAGCCCGCAGTAAGAGCGCTGGCTGAAAAACACGATCTGATCACGCATAACAAAAAGGACAGCACCGGTATCTGCTTTATCGGCGAGCGCCGCTTCAGCGACTTCCTCAAACAGTACCTGCCAGCACAGCCCGGCAAGATCGAAACTCCCGATGGTGATGTGATTGGCGACCACCAGGGGCTGATGTACTACACAATCGGACAGCGTCAGGGACTGGGCATCGGCGGGCTTGCAGACTACCCCGAAGAGCCCTGGTTTGTCGCTGGCAAGGATCTGGCACGCAACGTACTGATTGCCGTTCAGGGCACAGATCATCCATTGCTGTTTGCCGAGTGGCTCACCTGTACCGATATATTCTGGATCAACGGTTCAGCGCCGGTCATGCCATTTAAGTGCAAAGCCAAGGTGCGTTATCGCCAGTCCGATCAGGACTGCGTGATTACCCAAACCGAAAGCGGATACAAGGTACAGTTTGACCACCCTCAACGGGCAGTGACACCGGGACAATCAGCCGTCTTCTACCTTGATGACCAATGCCTTGGCGGCGGCGTTATTGAGACCACTTCGCGCATTCAGACAGAGGAGAGCTGCTGATGGCACGCGCACACGACGAACAGGCCATTGCGTTGGCAGGTGTGTTTCAAGCCGCAAGTCTGGTTGAACAGATCGCCAGAAGAGGCATGGTTGCGCAAAACAGCTATGAGGCCTCCATCGCCAGCCTCTTCGTATCCAACCCCAAGGTTACCGAGGATGTGTTCGGCGGTGTCCGTGAGCTGCCGTTCAACCTGAGCCTTGGGCTGAAGCAGATGCAGGAACTCGTCGACAAACGCTCGGGCGGCCTTAACCCCGACATCATGCGCTATGCGCTTTCACTCATTCAATTGGAGAGAAAGCTCAATGCAAGGCCCGATATGCTAGACGAGATCGGCAAACGCTTGGACCAGATCGCCGAAAAGGCGAAATATTTCGCTGGCACGCATGATGGGGAACCAGTTCAGAGAGCCGATGGGTTTGATCCTTCAATCTACACGCACTCCAACGTCATTGCCGGTATTGCCGCACTCTATCAGGACACGCTCAGTACCTTTTCCATACGGATTCAGGTGGGCGGCGATCCTCGCCACCTGCAAAACAGCGAAAATGCCGCTCGCATTCGCGCACTTTTGCTCGCCGGCATACGCGCCGTAATTCTCTGGCGTCAGGTGGGCGGCAAGCGCTGGCACCTGTTTTTCTTCCGCTCCCGGGTGCGTCCCTCACTTAAAAAGATTTCGAGCGCCACCTGAGCTGAAGGCGAAGCGGATCGCGGGTAACCTTTACCCACGATTTCCGCTATAATGTGCGCCCTTTTCGCCCTTTATTCATTCGAACAACCGCCAACTAGTGAGACTGTGTGACATGGAGCTTTCTGCCCTCACCGCTATTTCCCCGGTCGATGGACGTTACGGTAGCAAGACTGCCGATCTGCGTAACGTATTCAGCGAATACGGACTGATCCGTTTTCGCGTAGAGGTTGAGATCCGCTGGCTTCAGCAGCTCGCCGCACACCCGCAGATCGCGGAAGTGCCGGCTCTGAGCGCCGCTGCCGACGCCCGACTGAACAGCATCGTGGACCAGTTTGGTGAGCAGGATGCAGAGCGCATCAAAGAGATCGAGCGCACAACCAACCACGACGTGAAAGCGGTTGAGTATTTCATCAAGGAGCGCATCGCCGATCTGCCGGAGCTCGCCGCCATCAGCGAGTTCGTCCACTTCGCGTGCACCTCAGAGGACATTAACAACCTGTCCCACGCGCTGATGCTGAAAAACGGCGTGGCTGTCATCCGCCCGCAGATGCAGCAGGTTACCGATGAGATAGCCGCCCTGGCACACAAGCATGCTGAGCAGCCGATGCTCTCACGCACCCATGGCCAGACCGCATCTCCTACCACTCTCGGTAAAGAGATGGCAAACGTCGCCTACCGTCTGCAGCGCCAGCTGAAGCAGCTCGACGGTATGGAGTTCCTCGGCAAGATCAACGGCGCCGTAGGCAACTACAATGCACACCTGTCGGCGTACCCGGAAATCGACTGGGAAGCGAACGCACAATCGTTCATCGAGAAGTTGGGCCTGAACTGGAACCCCTACACCACCCAGATCGAACCGCACGATTACATCGCCGAACTGTTCGACTGCGTCTGCCGCTTCAACACCATTCTGATCGATTTCGATCGCGATGTGTGGGGCTATATCTCTCTGGGTTACTTCAAGCAGAAAACCATCGCTGGCGAAGTCGGCTCCTCCACCATGCCGCACAAGGTTAATCCGATCGACTTCGAGAATTCGGAAGGCAACCTCGGTATCGCTAACGCGATCATGCAGCACCTGGCGGTTAAACTGCCCATCTCTCGCTGGCAGCGCGACCTGACCGACTCTACCGTACTGCGCAATATGGGTGTTGGCTTCGGTTACAGCCTGATCGCCTATCAGGCGAGCCTCAAAGGCATCAGCAAGCTGGAAATGAATGCCGAGCGCCTCAACTCTGATCTGGACAACGCCTGGGAAGTGCTGGCTGAGCCGATCCAGACCGTCATGCGCCGCTACGCGATTGAAGAGCCGTACGAGAAACTCAAGGCACTGACACGCGGCAAGGCGATGACGAAAGATACGCTGATGGAGTTCATCGACACCCTTGAGATTCCCGAGCAGGCCAAAGCGGAACTCAAAGCACTGAGCCCCGCCACCTACATCGGCAATGCAGTCAATCAGGCCAAGCGGATCTGATCGCACACTGCGCTGAATAAGAGCCGGCACCTGTGCCGGCTCTTTTATATGCAGCTTTCACCCGAAACCAACAGCCCAATTGCCCTCGATGGCAATCTGTCTCAACAACTTCTAACACAGCGGCTTCGTGATGCTTAGCAATATCCGTATCGTTCTGGTCCAGACATTCCACCCCGGCAACATCGGCGCCGCCGCCCGGGCGATGAAAAACATGGGCCTGTCCCAACTTTATCTGGTAGATCCACGCGCGTTCCCTGATCCCGAGGCGGAATCACGTGCAGCCGGCGCCAAGGATCTGTTGGCCGACGCCGTCGTCGTCAGCAGCGTTGAAGAAGCGATTGCGGACTGCCAGCTTGTCATCGGCACCAGCGCCCGAGAGCGTAGCTATGACCTGCCGCTACTCGATCTTGAAACAACTGCCGGTGTCGCCGTCCAGGAAGCCCACAGCGGTCAGATCGCGATTCTTTTTGGCCGTGAAACCATGGGGCTAAATAATCACGAAATGCTGCTGTGTAATCGTCATCTGTATATCGACGCCAACCCGGAATACCCCGTTCTCAATGTGGCCCAGGCCATTCAGCTCGTCTGCTACGAGCTGCGCCGAGCTGCCCGCAAAACGGAGACATCCAACGCTGAGCCGGCCCCCTATCCCCGCCAGCACGAGATGGTTCTGTTCTATGAACATCTGGAGCGCGTATTACGACTTACCAACTTTATCATTCCCCAACATGAGGGACGGGTAATGGACAAGCTTAAGCGCTATTTCAACCGTTCTCGCCCCGAAAAGACCGAACTGGGCATGCTAAGAGGCATCCTGACCTCTGTAGAAGAGACCGTCGAGCGGCTGACAAAGGGTTAACCCGCGACAATTACATCGGCGTTCTCTCACTGCTACAGTATCGAAAAAAGCAAACGGGAGAACGCGATGAGCCAGACACTGCACCAGCTTGCCGCACAAGCCGCCCAACTTCAGCAAGCGTTGGCCGGCGCAGCAGACAGCATGGAACAATACGAGTACAACCTTCAAGGCATACAGCGCTGCGCCGAACAGATCTCGAAATGCGTGAGAATGGTCGGCAACAATCGCACAGCCGCATTGTCAGCCCGCGACACCCGCAAGATCATGGACCAACTCGAGTCCGCAACCGACGAATTGATGGAGCTGCTATCCAAGTGAGCGACCTACCCCCTCTGGGAGCCATAACTCCCGAAGAGTTTCTGCGCGAGTACTGGCAGAAAAAGCCTCTGCTTATCCGAAATGCCTTTCCCGACTTTGAACCATTGGTCAGCGCGGACGAACTGGCTGGACTGTCCTGTGAGCAGGATGTCGAAGCTCGTATTATACGGTTCGACAATGCCGCCGATACCTGGGCGCTTGAGCAGGGACCATTCAACGACGAGACCTTCGCTTCGCTTCCGCCGACCCATTGGACGTTGCTTGTTCAGGCTGTCGATCACTGGGTACCCGAGGCTGCTGATCTAATGGATCTGTTCAACTTCATCCCGACCTGGCGCGTAGACGACCTGATGATCAGCTATGCCGTGGACGGTGGCGGGGTCGGCCCGCACTACGACAACTACGACGTATTCCTGCTACAAGCCGAAGGCACTCGACGCTGGGAACTCGGCGGCCTGTGCGATGAGCACTCACCAAGGCGCGAAGATGCGCCGGTCATGATTCTTCCCGAATGGGAGGCTAAACAGAGCTTCGTACTTGAACCCGGCGATATGCTGTATCTACCGCCGCAGCTGGCACATAACGGCATCGCAATCGGAGATGGCTGCGTCACCTATTCCATAGGTTTTCGTGCGCCGGCTCACAATGAGATCCTGCGCAGTTTCAGTGATCACATTGGCGAGCAACTGGGTCGGGAACAACGCTACTCGGATCACGACCTGACACGCCAGAATAACCCCGGTGAGATAACCCCCTTCGCACTGGATAAGGTCGCTGGAATCCTCAAGCAGTATCTGGAGGATCGCGAACAGCTCGAGAGTTGGTTCGGTCAGTATATGACCGAGCCAAAGTACCCGGAGCTTTCCGCTGACGCCGAGCAGCTCGATGAGGACGAGATTCTGCAGCTACTTGAGGACGGCTACGCAATCAGACGTAACGAAGGTGCCCGCCTCGCCTTCATCGAGAAGAACAAGGATAGAGTCTTACTGTTCGCCGACGGCAAAACCTACGACGCAAAGCACGAAGCTGCAGAGCTGGCTCGTCAACTATGCGATGAACGAGAACTGAGCCTTGAACAGCTGCCCTCGGTAAGCACCGATGCAATGTCGCTTCTCCGGCAGCTGATTTCAGACGGCGCCTGCTACATTACCGCAGACTGACCCGCCCCCAAACGGCCGATTCCTCAATAAGCGGATATCGGCCGTCCTCACTACGTCTTTCAGACCCGCCAGTAACCACTTATAAAAAGCGGTTATTTTAGACTTTAGTCAAACGTTCCTAACGTTTGGCCGGAAAAATCAAGCTGACTACAGATTTTGTAGTCAAATATTTATAGACGATTAATGCATATAAATATCTATACTTATATCTTTTTGTTTATGTAAATGAGCGTTTTTACCGCTACGACCAAAGTATTTCATACCAAAGAAATAGCAACTCCAGGCCGTGCCATCGCTAGGTTTTTTGCAATGCGAAACGGTTTTCACCAAGTAGTAAAACTACACGCGTCCTGATTTATCCTTTGTAGTCCTGATACATACTTTGCTGCTGTGCACAAAACCGCTTTGACACCTATTCTCCAACGACACATCATTCGGTTCACAGCGCCGCAACACCCCAACATTGCGCGGCACATTAAAGTGAAGCTTTTGATTCACCCAACAGACATTCTGTAGAGGAAAAGCTATGTCAGATTACAAAAAAGCTATCGATGCAGTTGCCAGCCTGAAAGCGGCCAACGGTGCTCCGTGGGAGGCCATCAACCCGGAATACGCCGCTCGCATGAAGGTGCAGAACCGCTTTAAAACCGGTCTGGACATCGCACGCTACACAGCCAAGATCATGCGTCAGGATATGGCCGAATACGACGCTGACTCCTCACAGTACACCCAGTCTCTTGGCTGCTGGCATGGCTTTATCGGTCAGCAGAAGCTGATCGCTATCAAGAAGCACTTCGGCACTACCAACAAACGCTACCTGTACCTGTCCGGCTGGATGATTGCTGCACTGCGTTCTGAGTTCGGCCCGCTGCCTGACCAGTCCATGCACGAGAAAACCTCTGTACCGGCACTGATCGAAGAGCTGTACACCTTCCTGCGTCAGGCAGACGCTCGTGAAATGGGTGGTCTGTTCCGCGCACTGGACGACGCTCGCGAAGCCGGTGATGCCGCTAAAGAAGCGGAACTTCAGGACAAGATCGACAACTTCCAGACCCACGTCGTGCCGATCATCGCTGACATCGACGCCGGTTTCGGTAACGAAGAAGCAACTTACCTGCTGGCCAAGAAGATGATCGAAGCGGGTGCCTGTGCGATCCAGATCGAAAACCAGGTTTCCGACGAGAAGCAGTGTGGTCACCAGGACGGTAAGGTAACCGTTCCCCACGCCGACTTCCTGGCGAAGATCCGCGCCGTTCGCTACGCCTTCCTTGAGCTCGGCGTTGACGATGGTGTCATCGTCGCTCGCACCGACTCCCTGGGCGCTGGCCTGACCAAGCAGATCGCCGTAACCAACGAGCCGGGCGACTTGGGCGACCTGTACAACGCCTTCCTGGATGGCGACTACGTAAATAGCGCTGATGACATCGCCAACGGAGACGTTGTAGTCAAGGCTAACGGCAAGCTACTCAAGCCCAAGCGTCTGGCATCTGGTCTGTTCCAGTTCAAGAAAGGCTCAGGTGAAGACCGCTGCGTCCTCGACTGCATTACCTCTCTGCAGAACGGCGCCGACCTGCTGTGGATCGAGACCGAGAAGCCGCACGTAGGCCAGATCGGCGGCATGGTTAGCCGCATTCGTGAAGTGATCCCGAATGCCAAGCTGGTTTACAACAACAGCCCGTCCTTCAACTGGACTCTGAACTTCCGTCAGCAGGTATTCGATGCCTGGACTGAAGAGGGCAAAGACGTTTCCGCTTACGATCGCGCCAACCTGATGTCTGTCGAATATGACGAGACCGATCTGGCTATCGAAGCAGACCGTCGCATCCAGAGCTTCCAGCGTGATGCATCCCGTGAAGCAGGTATCTTCCATCACCTGATCACACTGCCGACTTACCACACTGCGGCCCTGTCTACCGACAACCTGGCCAAAGAGTACTTCGGCGAAGCGGGCATGCTCGGTTACGTTGCAGGTGTCCAGCGCAAAGAGATCCGTCAGGGCATCGCCTGCGTCAAGCACCAGAACATGGCTGGCTCCGACATGGGCGACGACCACAAAGAGTACTTCTCCGGTGATGCTGCACTGAAGGCTTCCGGTAAAGACAACACCATGAACCAGTTCGGTTAATCGCCCACAAGGCATCCATTACTGACTAGTTCAATACTGCTGCATCCTTGATACCCGCGGTGGTTCATCTCTCCCCAGTGATGAACACCGCGGGTTTTTTATTACTCGACTTCACATACCTGCGTTACACCAATAGCCGGTAAGCGATACACTCGATCGACCCAAGCGAATTGAAGAGCATGACACGGATGAATGTCGACTGGCTTACGCACTTCCCTACCCTTCAGACAATACAAAGCCCAGGCTGGACCGATGCATGCGCCCAGGCGCGCGTGATCCAGCTACCTGCCGAGCAACCGGTGTTCAAAAGCGGTGACAGCTGCCGGCAGTTTTTGCTCGTTCTGGAGGGATCGGTAAGGGTCCAGAAGCTCTCTGAAAACGGGCGTGAGATACTGCTTTACCGTGTGGAATCCGGTCAATCCTGCATCCTCACCACGGCCTGTTTACTGGGCAATAAGGCCTATCAGGCAGAGGCATTCACCGAAACACCCGTATCAGCTGTCATCATCCCCGCCCCGGCCTTTCATAAGGCCATGGAGGACAGTGAATCACTGCGTGAATTCGTGTTTTCAGGATACAGTCAGCGACTGACAGAACTTCTCATGCTGATTGAAGCGATCGCTTTCGGACGGCTTGACTGCAGGCTGGCCGGCTACCTGTTGCAGAATAACTGCACCGTACTGAAAACCACCCATCAGCAGATCGCACGAGAGCTTGGCACCGCACGCGAGGTTGTCAGCCGCACGTTGAAAGAGTTTGAGCACAAAGGCTGGGTTCGACTATCACGGGGCTCCATAGAACTGCTGCAGCCAATATCGTTAAAAAACTTGAGTCATCAGTGACTAAGTCACTGAACCGTCGCGTGCCTTGAACTAGAGTGAAATCAGTTAGAGGCAATGGATTAAGGAGACGTCTCAATGAAAGCGAATGTTGGCGGAATCGATCGCGTACTGCGCGTCCTGTTAGGCATAGCGTTGATTGCTGCAACGCTGGCGGGTGCCCTGCCGGTATGGGGTTGGATCGGCATCGTACCACTTGCAACCGGCTTGTTTAGCTTTTGCCCTCTATACAGCATTCTGGGCATCTGTACCAAAAAGGCTGGCTAACTATCATCGCTGGAGCTGCTATCGAGCAGCTCCGGCAGGTCTGCGATAGAGGCGATCTGGCGATAAGGGCGTATTGAACTGCGCTCAACCTGTGCAGCGTCGTATTTGCCTGTCTCGACAAGAACGCCCGTACACCCACTCAACTGCGCGCCACCGACGTCAGCTTCTATATCGTCACCAACTACGAGCACATCCTCAGGCGGCAACACCATACTGCGACAAGCCTCATGAAAAAACTCGGTCGACGGCTTGCCAATGACCACGGCCTTAACCCCTGCCGCATATTCAAGCGCCGCAACGAATGCACCAATATCAAGCGCAAACTCCCCGCCTGTTAGCCAATATCGATTACGATGGATACAGACGAGCTTTGCGCCTGCCATAAGCCAGTGAAACGCCCTGTTGAGGATGTCGTAACACCACAAGTCCCCAATATCCCCGATTAGGACAACCTCAGGGGACATCTCGTCGATTTCAAAACGTTCAGATAAAGACAGTCGAACACTGTCACTGACCAACGGCGCCACCCGGGTTATCGACTGAGCCTCTAGCCAGGACTCAGCTGCCTGAACAGCACTGAATACTTGCTCTTCCAATGCAGGTATTTCAAGTCGTTGAAGGCTTTCTATCAGCTGATTGCGGGTCTTGGTGGATGTATTGGTGATAAAGCGGACAGCATAGTGATGTGCATTCAACCACTGGATAGTTGAAAGCGCACCCTCGATCAGATAGTCGTCGACATACACCACCCCATCGAGATCAAGCAGCACACCTTTGAACATCATGAACTCCCGGCGAACCCGAAGGCCAGTTGCGTTCAGGTCTTATCGTCCAGCCTACAGTGACTGTTGTCACATATAGGCGGCGTTCGTGTGTGCTTGCAGGTGCAAAGGTAGATTTCGTCATCTTTTTCCGCCTCGAACACCAGAGGATCGAGGCCTGTTCCCACATGACTGCCGTCACAAAAGGGCTGGCTGGCCGAGCGCCCACAGGCGCACCACGCGTATATCTCACCCTCTTTGACTTCGACTTTCACCGGCGCATTCCCTGCACGGCGGACTAGTGAATGACTCATGACCGATCCTCCCGCTATGTCGCTAAAATTAGGCGACTCTGGGAGGTCGGTCAAACTCAGGACTCCTCAGACTCCTGTTGCTCGAGATTCAAGCGACGTATCTTGTCGGCCAACGGACCACCGTGCCGCGTACCTTTACGGCCCGCTTCTGCGTCACGCTCCGCTCGGGACTGAGTCGCCTGAGCCTTCTCATACATCGATTTATGCTTCTTCCGGTCACGCAGTGCCTTTTGCTTACGCGCTTCTTTGCTGGTCGGGTCCGCCAGACGCTCCTGTTTCTTGGGCTTCTGCTCCAGCACTGCCATAAAACTACCCAGACGGCGCTGCTTCTTGTTACGACTCACTTTCTGTTTTCTCCTCGGCCGCCGCTTCTGCTGCCGCCTGTTCCGCTTCTATTCGCTTTTGTTCCCACTCTGCCACCGTCTCAAACGTGACAGGACCCAGCTTACCGGCCCTAAGTTCGGTCAGCAGGATGTCGGCAGCCTTGTATAGATCAACCACACCACCCGGCTTTAAACAGCCACGCTTACGGCCCACTTCGTTCAATAACGCCTCAGCACCCTCCGGTAGTGCTTTCAACCGATAGCGCTCCATCAGGAGGCCGGGATACTCGGCCAGCAGAAATCCTGCGGCATAGGTCGCAACGGATTCATATTCTATGGCGGTGTCCTTAATCGCCCCGCTGGCCGCCAGGCGGTAGGCCGAATCCTCATCCTCAATCTTAGGCCAGAGTATTCCGGGCGTATCGGACAGCGCCATACCGTTGTACACGCTATAACGCTTTTGGCCACGGGTGACAGCAGGCTCATTGCCTACTTTGGCGATACGGCGCCCTAGCAGAGCATTGATCAGCGTCGACTTGCCTACGTTCGGAATACCCATGATCATGGCGCGAACCGGGCGACCGGCACGTACGCGTGCAGGCACTGTCTCCTTACACAACGTCGGAATCTTCTGAACCAGCTTCTTTTGTGCTGTATCCATCGCGATGGCAGTGACGCCCTCCTGCGAATTCAGATAGTCCAGCCACTGTCGTGTCCGTCCCGGATCGGCCAGATCCTGTTTGTTCAACAATTTTATGACAGGCTTGCCACGGCGGAGTTTATCGACCAAAGGGTTTTCACTGGAGCGCGGCAGACGCGCATCCAGCACTTCGATAACCACATCGACCTCATCCATTAGCTCCGCAATTTCCTTGCGGGCTTTATGCATGTGACCGGGAAACCAGTTGATTCGTGTCATATCTACTTCATTTTTCAGGCTAGCCGCATAGTATACTCTTCGACGGGCATACAAGCAGCACGCACAACAGATGCCCCAAGGTTAAACACAAGTTAAAATCACCGCCTAACCCAAGGGAAGGACCAATCCCCATGTCATACGAACTCGATCCCGGACAGGCGATGATCGCACGCCACCCCATTTTCGATAGCCAACAGCGGGTTATCGCCTATGAGCTGAACTACCACCGGGACACAAACCTTGGCGATATGATGGCGATGGACCCGGATGCAAGCTCAAGTTCCGAGGTTATTCTCAGCACCTACACCAGCATCAGCGACCAGGGCGAGGTTAAACGAGTACCGGCATTTTTACCGATACCACTTGATATGGTGAATAACGGCACCATGCCCAAGCTGCCGGCAAAACAGGTTGTACTTATGATAAGCGCACCCGCTGGCCGCCACGAAGAGTGCGCGAAGGCGCTGGCACAGATCATAAAAGATGGGTATCGCGTCACGCTCGAGATAGGCAGCTATACGCCGGATCTTGCGCCACTCATCAAGCTCGCCAATATCGTCAAGCTCGATGTGAGCCTGATGACAGAGGATGAGCTTAAGTCTAAGGTGCGCGAACTGCTCCCGCACAAGGTGACATTACTGGCGTCGAACATACAGTCCATCGAGCAGTTGGAACTTTGCATCGAAGCCGGATTCAAGCTCTTCGAGGGCTCATTCCTGAGTCGCCCCAAGGTGATCAAAGGGCGGCGCGTCAGTGCAAACCAGGTCGCGCTCATGCAGCTTATTCAGGAACTGCAAAAACCCAGCACCAAACCTGAAGTACTGGAAGAATTGATCATTCGCGACCCGGTACTCACCTTCAAGTTGCTGCGTATCGTCAACTCTGCCGCCTATTCACTTGTCCGCAAAGTCGAGTCTATAGCAGAAGCTGTCGTACTCCTGGGCATGGATCAGGTGCGCAAGTGGGCAACACTGATTGCCATGACGAACCAGGACAACAAGCCTGAAGAACTGTCACGCGCACTGCTTATTCGTGGGCGCATGTGCGAACTGATAGCCGAGGGCGAGAAAAAGCCTAACCCGGGCTCCTACTTCATGACCGGTATGATGTCAGGGCTTCACGTAATGCTCGATATCGACCAACAGACGATGCTCGAGCAGGTCCCGCTGGGAGATGACATTAAGGCGGCCATCGCCCAGCACGAAGGGGACATGGGGCGTGTACTGGAGCTGGCAACGGCGTACGAAAACGGCGACTGGGAAAAGTTGCCTGCCGATTTCAACGTCACTCTATTCGAAAGCGCCTATCGCAACAGTCTGAACTGGGCCAAAGAGTCGATGCAGGCGATGTTCGAATAACCTCGATAAACGAACACAAAAAAGCGACCCCAGGGGTCGCTTTTTCTTTTGCTTGGAACTCAGTCCTGAGGCGCAGCCTTGGACTGCTCCTGCTGCTCATAGATCAGAATTGGTTCGGATGTACCTTCAATTACACCCTCATCGATCACAACCTTGCCCACTCCGTCCATAGATGGGAGCTGGTACATGGTTTCCAGCAGCGTCGCCTCCAGAATAGAACGAAGGCCACGGGCGCCGGTACGACGCTCCAACGCATGACGAGCAACCGCTTTAAGCGCATCCGCACGGAAATCGACTTCGACGCCTTCCATATCGAACAACGCCTGATACTGACGAACGAGACTATGCTTGGGCTCGGTCAGAATCTGGATCAGCGCTTCTTCATCAAGCTCTGAGAGCGTCGCCACCATTGGCAAACGTCCAACGAACTCAGGAATCAGGCCATACTTCACCAGATCCTCGGCCTCCACGTCGTGCAACACCTCGGCCAGTCGGCTCTCATCCTTGCTCTTGACGGTCGCGTTAAAACCGATAGAGCTGCGCTCACTGCGACCGCGAATGATTTTCTCGAGGCCAGCAAAAGCGCCGCCACAGATAAACAGGATATTGGACGTATCAACCTGCAGGAACTCCTGCTGCGGATGCTTGCGCCCCCCTTGCGGCGGAACAGAGGCCACGGTGCCTTCAATCAGCTTCAGCAGCGCCTGCTGAACACCCTCACCCGATACATCGCGTGTTATAGACGGGTTATCAGACTTACGAGACACCTTGTCGATTTCGTCGATATAGACAATACCGAGCTGAGCTTTTTCAACATCATAATCGCACTTCTGCAACAGCTTCTGGATGATGTTCTCAACATCTTCACCGACATAGCCAGCTTCCGTGAGCGTTGTTGCATCTGCGATTGTGAACGGAACATTCAACAAACGTGCGAGAGTCTGAGCAAGCAAGGTTTTACCGCTGCCGGTCGGCCCGATCAGCAAAATATTGCTCTTGCCAAGCTCAACGTCGCCCTTGCCCTTGCCCTGGAAACGCAGACGCTTGTAATGGTTGTAAACGGCAACCGCGAGCACCTTCTTGGCCCGCTCCTGACCGATTACGTAGTCGTCAAGCGTTTGCTTGATCTCGGCCGGCGTCGGCAACTTCTCGCTAGGCGCCTGGTCTTCGTTATCCTGAATCTCTTCACTGATAATATCATTACAGAGATCGACACACTCATCGCAGATAAAGACAGACGGGCCTGCGATCAGCTTTTTCACTTCATCCTGGCTTTTGCCACAGAAAGAGCAGAACAGCTTGCTGCCGCTTCCGCCTTTACCGCTGATCTCATCCGACATTCTGATACCTCAAAAACCTTTGATCTCCATTTTCGATATGCGTCCCCTCGCCCGTTTTTCAAGGTGGGCAAGGGGAAAGCAGAGCAATCCTTACTCTGCGATTGTTCGGCGCTCAAGCACCGAGTCAATCAGACCGTACTCCACGGCAGCACCCGGATCCATGAAATTGTCACGATCCGTGTCGCGGGAAATGGCCTCAACATCCTGACCGGTGTGATGAGCCAGTATGTTATTCAGTTTATTACGGATGGTGAGAATTTCACGCGTATGTATCTCAATATCCGTAGCCTGCCCCTGATAGCCACCCAGCGGCTGGTGAATCATCATGCGCGAATTAGGCAGCGCAAAGCGCTTGCCTGCGGCACCGCCCGCGAGCAGCAACGCGCCCATGGAAGCCGCTTGACCGATACACATGGTGCTTACATCCGGCTTGATGAACTGCATCGTATCGTAGATTGCGAGTCCCGCCGTTACCGAGCCACCAGGTGAGTTGATGTAGAGATGAATATCCTTGTCAGGATTTTCAGCCTCCAGGAACAACAACTGCGCAACGATTAGGTTAGCCATATGGTCTTCGACCTGGCCCACCATGAAAATTACCCGCTCTTTAAGCAGACGGGAGTATATATCGTATGCGCGCTCACCTCGTGAACTTTGTTCAACCACCATCGGCACCAAGCCGCTGTTGGTAATGCCACTGGAACGCCCATTCAAGATGTCCGTCATATTCACT
This sequence comes from Marinobacterium lacunae, assembly GCF_000705555.1. GTDB lineage: Bacteria > Pseudomonadota > Gammaproteobacteria > Pseudomonadales > Balneatricaceae > Marinobacterium_D > Marinobacterium_D lacunae. The sequence goes on along the minus strand of NZ_JMQN01000028.1, from coordinate 52,952 downwards.
TCTCCTTAGAGCCTTTGAAAGCAAAAACGACAGTTAGCCGCCGCCAACTGTCGTTTTCGAGATTTCGGCGCCCCACCGGGGTGGACGTTTGAGCGCTTATGTCGCGATGGCTTACTCGCCCGCTTCAGCGTCGGCAGTCTCTGCTGCCTGCTGTGCTGGCTTGATCGCCTCTTCGTAGCTGACTTCTGTCTCGGAGACTTTAGCAGATGCGACCAGCTGATCAACTACCTGATCTTCGAGAACCATGCTTTTGATCTGATTCAGGATCTGCTCGTTACCGTTGTACCATTCGATAACCTGCTGCGGCTCCTGATAAGTTTCAGCCATCTCGGCGATGGTCTGCTGAACACGCTCGTCGTCAACCTTAACTTCGCTCGCCTTCACGACTTCCTGAACCAGCAGGCCAACGGTTACACGACGCTTAGCCTGAGCTTCAAACATCTCTTTGGGCAGAGTATTCGGATCGATCTGAGAGTTCGGGCCACCGAACTGCTGAACAGCCTGGCGACGCAGGTTGTCGATCTCTTCATCGATCAGAGCGGCCGGCACATCGATACCGTTCAGTTCAACCAGCTTGTTGAACACCTGCTCTTTCAGCTTGGTTTTCAGCGCGTGCTTGAGTTCACGCTCCATGTTCTTGCGTACTTCCGCGCGGAACGCATCCGCCTCGGTCGCTTCGATACCGAACTTGGCAAAGAATTCAGTATTAAGTTCCGGCAGTTCAGAACCGGAAACACTCTGCACCTTCACTTTGAATACCGCCGGCTTACCCTTCAGGTTCTCGGCGTGGTAGTCCTCCGGGAAAGTCACGTTCAGCTCGACGTCCGCACCTGCTGTTGCACCGATCAAGCCAGCTTCAAAGCCCGGGATCATAGAGTTGGAGCCCAGAACCAGGTCCATACCCTCAGCCTTGCCACCATCGAACGCTTCGCCATCGATGAAGCCTTCGAAATCGATGCGCAGACGATCACCGTCTTCAGCCGCACGCTCAACCTCAACCCAGTTAGCCTGTTGCTTGCGCAGAGTCTCGATCATCTGATCGACGTCTTCGTCTTTGATCTCGGCAGACTGCTTGGTGATCTCAGCAGACGAGAAGTCTGCCAGTTCGATCTGCGGATACACTTCAAAGGTCGCAACAAACTGCAGATCTTCGCCTTCTTTATCGTTTTTGAGGTCGATGCTCGGGCCGCCAGCCGGCTTGAGCTCTTCCTGCTGAACCGCTTTGTAGAAGCTTTCCTGAACAACGCGGTTCAGGACGTCATAGCGGATAGCATCACCGTACATACGCTTGATAACTTTCGGCGGCACTTTACCCGGGCGGAAACCATCCATGCGGCGAGTCCGGGCCTGCTGCATAACCTGTTTATCCACGTCCTGATCAATTCGCTCGGCGGGGACCGTAATGGTCATCTGACGCTCAAGGCCGGAAGTCGTTTCGACAGAAACTTGCATGAAATTCCTCACAAATACATTGCAGCGTTTATAGCGACCTGCGATCGCGCCTGCGATTCCCCTGTTTCGACACACATTGATGCGTATCCGATCTTGGCGAAACCAGACATCCGACTCACAGAGCCTGAAATCGTAAAGCGCAAAATTGTCCGGCAATCAAGGGTATTAGTCAAGCGATAGCCCTGCTCCGCGGCAGCCTGACCCCAGACCCAAGCGGACAACTGACACACACGCAAAAACCGCCTTACGGCGTTATAAAAGAGATTGGGGTTGCTTTGCACTGAGAAAGGGATGGGGTGGATGATGGGGCTTGAACCCACGACCGCCGGAATCACAATCCGGAGCTCTGCCAACTGAGCTACATCCACCACTGTATGGAAATGGTGCGGAAGGAGAGACTCGAACTCTCACGCCTTGCGGCACCGGAACCTAAATCCGGCGTGTATACCAATTTCACCACTTCCGCATATGAACGCACTGTGTACGCCATGAAAAGTGCTGAGGAATGGGGTGGATGATGGGGCTTGAACCCACGACCGCCGGAATCACAATCCGGAGCTCTGCCAACTGAGCTACATCCACCATAACCTACTGCACTACTGGACCCCGTATTTGCCGTGCAAGTGGCGCGCCCGGCAGGGCTCGAACCTGCAACCTACGGCTTAGAAGGCCGTTGCTCTATCCAATTGAGCTACGGGCGCCTCTTGCAGTCCAGCCTTCACAACCAACCGAATAGGCCCCGTCGCGAAGTGGTGCGTATCCTAAGGGAGGCGACCGTGGCCGTCAATAGCGAGATGCAATTTTTTTAACAGAAACAATGATCTGTGCGATTTATGCACAACCCCCTGATTACTCAGGGGGTTTCGCCATACGACTTAGCCTTCTCGATACCAACTGGTACCTTCTCGACTGTCCTTAAGGATTACCCCTTGCTCTGCAAGCGCATCCCGAATGCGGTCCGACTCGGCGAAATCCTTGTTTTTGCGCGCCTCCTTGCGGGCCAAAATCTGCTCTTCGATTTCGGCTGCCGAAATCTCGCCGGCGCGATCTTCTCCCTGCAGGAAGCTTTCTGGGTTCTGCTGCAGCAGCCCCAACACTCCACCCAAGCGCTTGAGCTGCGCCGAGAGACCACCCGCGTTTGCTTTATTCTCCCGCACGGCCTTGTTAAGTTCGGTCACGAGATCGAACAAGACTGCCATTGCGCGCGGCGTATTGAAGTCGTCATCCATCGCCTCCTGGAAACGCGCCTCGAAATCGGTATCGAGTTCACGCTCATCGCCTTCGGGTGCATCTCGAAGCGCCTGGTAGAAGCGCTCCAGCGCCTGCCGGGCCTCCCGCAAGCTCTCTTCCGAGTAATCGATGAAGCTGCGGTAGTGAACAGAGGACAGGAAGTAGCGCACCACTTCTGCATTATATTTTTCAAGCACATCGCGAATCGTGAAGAAATTACCCAAGGACTTGGACATCTTCTCCTGATTAACCCTCACCGGCCCCGCATGCATCCAGTAATTCACATAGGTGCAACCGTTTGCCGCTTCTGACTGCGCGATCTCATTCTCGTGATGAGGAAACGGCAAGTCGGGTCCGCCACCGTGTATATCGAAGGTTTCACCCAAGCAGCATTTTGACATGGCAGAGCATTCGATATGCCAGCCGGGACGGCCTGCTCCCCAGGGCGACTCCCAGCTGACCTCACCGGGCTTTGCCGCCTTCCACAGTACGAAGTCCAGCGGGCTTTCCTTCGACTCCCCGACCTCGACTCGCGCACCGGAACGCAGCTCATCAATGACCTTATTAGTCAGGCGGCCATAGTGCTCAAACTTTTCGACACGGTAGTAAACATCTCCGTTGTCAGCGGCGTAAGCGTACCCCTTGTCGATCAGCGTCTGAACCAGCTCGATAATATCGTCAATGTGGGCCGTCGCACGCGGCTCCATATCAGGGCGGAGCACACTGAGACGGTCTTCATCCTCATGCATGGCTGCGATCATACGCTCGGTCAACGCATCAACCGACTCACCATTTTCCGCAGCCCGCTTGATGATCTTGTCGTCAACGTCGGTGATGTTACGTACATAGGTAACATCCCAACCCCGGTAGCGCAGATACCGCGTGATCAGATCGAAACACACCATCACCCTTGCATGGCCAATATGGCAGTAGTCGTACACGGTGATGCCACAGACATACATCCGTATCCGCCCCTTTTCCAGCGGCGTAAAGGGAGATTTGGTTTTTGTCAGTGTATTGTGGATTTGCAGCATTAAATTTCGCCAATTACATAAAGTATTCAGAATTCGTGTGTATCACTGGAGCCTGACCAAGCCAAGCCGGGCCTCACCGAGCAGACTGCTCTCTCGCGTCAGCAGCAGATCATCCCCGCGCCATGCAATTGCCTCCCACTGTCCAGAGGGCCACAACATGTATCGCCTGGCTTCTACCCACTTCGGTCGCCCCTGAGAAACAGGTACCCGCCAAATGAATGTATCGCTATTCAGGCGACCATAGGTATAGCCCAATACAACCAGTTCGTTACGACGCGGGCTGTAATCCATGCCGGTGGTCAAACCTTCTACAGGCCATGTCTCCTGCGAGACAACAGACTGACCATCCATATCAGGCACGATTGTGTACAGTCGGGATGTCGAACTCTGCCAACCCTTGGTCAGCATCCATATTTTCCCGTCGACCGCCGCAATCGCTTCGCAATCGTTGTCATGAGCATGCGCTCCCAACACCGGGGCTGCATCTGACAGCCTGAACTCGATGCGCGATGCCGGCACTTCGCTTTCGCCAGCCGCTCGCCTGAGCGCATCCCAGGAAACAGTGTAGAGCTCCAGCCACTCTCGCCGACCGCTGTTATTGCCGCAATCGGCAACGAAAAGGCTGGATTCGTCCGCCGCCATCGACTCCCAGTCGATGTTGACGCCCCCTTCCAGCCTCACACGTTTTTCCAGATTGCCCGTCGGACTCAGCTTATAAACCCAAGGCCCGTTGCCACTATCGTTCAGCGTCCAGATCGATTCGCCATCCAGCGCAAGCCCCGAGGTTTCGACAATCGGCTCCCCAAGGAACCCCAGTGTCTCAACTGAAAGATACCCCTCATGTCCGGCCCCCGGCAGTGCTGCGCATCCCGTCAACAATAAGATCGCACTGACAGCCAGAGAGCGGTACACCATATTACTTCGCCTGGATCTTCGCCCAGGAATCCCTCAGACCAACCGTTCGGTTAAACACCATCCGGCTTTCAGTCGTATCGGGATCAACGCAGAAGTACCCCTGACGCTCGAACTGATAGCGACTCTCAACGGCAGCGTGCTTGAGCCCAATCTCCACGTGAGCACGCGGATACACCACCAGTGACTCGGGATTGATAAACTCGTGGAAATCACGCTCTTTATCGCCATCCGGGTTAGCTTCAGTAAACAGGCGATCGTATGCACGCACTTCACAGGGAACCGAGTTATCCGCCGATACCCAGTGAATAACGCCGTTGGGCTTATAGTCGGTCGGATTGGCGCCTTTGGTTTCCGGATCGAAACTCGCCTTGAGCTCTACCACCTCGCCGTTCGCATCCCGAATGACCTCTTCGCAACGAACAACATAGGCCCCGCGCAAACGTACGGCCTGACCAGGCGCCAGACGCTTCCACTTTTTTGGCGGTTCCTGAGCAAAGTCTTCGCGCTCAATCAGAAGATTGCGCGTGAAAGGCACCTTGCGCACGCCCATGGACTCATCCTTCGGGTGCGCGGGCAGTTCGAACCACTCCTGCTCACCCTCCGGCTGATTGATGATAGTCAGCTTGATGGGGTCCAGCACGCACATTGCACGCGGCGCATTCGTATCAAGATCTTCTCTGACCGCCGCTTCCAGCATGCCCATATCGACGATGCCATTGGAGCGCGTCACGCCGATCATGTCGCAGAAATTCCGGATCGATGCCGGGGTATACCCTCTGCGGCGCAGGCCGGAGATGGTGGGCATGCGCGGATCGTTCCAACCGTTCACCTTGTTTTCGTCAACAAGCAGCTTCAATTTGCGCTTGCTGGTTACGGTGTAGTTGAGGTTAAGTCGCGCGAATTCATACTGCCGAGGTGTAACCGGCACAGGCAGATTGGCGACGAACCAGTCATACAATGGGCGGTGATCTTCGAACTCCAGCGTACAGATAGAGTGCGTAACACCCTCCAACGCATCCGATTGCCCATGTGCAAAATCATAGGAGGGGTAGATGCACCACTTGTCACCGCTCTGGTGATGGTGCGCCTTGCGCACGCGATAAATCACCGGATCGCGCAGGTTTATGTTCGCCGCCGCCATGTCGATCTTGGCACGCAGAACGCATTCGCCCTCATCAAAGGCGCCATCACGCATCTTGGCAAACAGGTCGAGGTTCTCTTCAACACTACGTTCACGGTACGGGCTGTTTTTGCCAGGCTCCGTCAGCGTGCCGCGATACTCGCGCATCTCATGGGCGCTGAGGCTGTCAACATATGCCTTGCCCTCTTTGATCAGGTGCACGGCCCACTCATACAGCGTATCGAAGTAATCCGACGTGTAGCGGATATCGCCAGACCACTCAAAGCCAAGCCAACGAACGTCAGATACAATTGAGTCAATATACTCCTGACTCTCCTTCTCCGGATTGGTATCGTCGAACCGAAGATTGCACTGACCGCCATACTTCAGCGCGGTACCGAAGTTGAGGCAAATCGATTTGGCATGCCCGATATGCAGATAACCATTAGGCTCCGGCGGAAAACGGGTAACAACCTTACCGTCGTTCGCTCCGTTTTTGAGATCCTCTTCGATAATCTGATGAATAAAGTTGGTCGGCTTGGTAGTGTCGTTTTTGGTCATATCCGCGTCTTGTCGATACTGTGTTGACGCAGCCGCACTCGGTCAAACGGCGGCTGAAACCCTGGCGCGCCATTATAACCGTAGATTCATTGTCAAAGCACTGCCGCCAGCGCCTCGATATGTGTTGCCATATTGACTCATACAATTACGACTTGAGTATAATGGCCTGTCTAATAACTAAATAACGGAACGGGACCAGCCTACATGATCACCCTGCACACCAATCATGGCGATATCAAGCTTGAGCTGAACTACGAGAAAGCCCCGAAAACCGCGGCCAATTTCGAGCAATATGTGCGTGAAGGCTTCTACGACGGTGTGATCTTCCATCGTGTGATCGATGGATTCATGATCCAGGGCGGCGGGTTTGAACCTGGCATGGTAAGCAAAAAAACCCGCGACCCTATCGAAAACGAAGCGGACAACGGGCTCTCCAACAAAACCGGCACGCTCGCCATGGCACGCACCATGGACCCGCATTCAGCCTCGGCACAATTTTTCATCAACGTATCGGATAACCTATTCCTCGACCACACCGCCAAGACCACAGAAGGCTGGGGCTACGCCGTGTTTGGTGAAATAAAAGAAGGAATGGATGTCATCAACAAGATTAAGTCCGTACGCACCACGATGCGCGCAGGTCACCAGGATGTGCCTGTTGAAGATGTCATCATTGAGCGCGCCGTGATCGAGACAGAGGACGACGAAGGCTAAGTATGCGCCATCTGTTTGTCGCGGATCTTCATCTGCAACCCGAACGCCCGGAGATATTCCGGGCGTTTCGTTATTTCCTCGACCACATTGCCAAAGCGGGCGATACACTCTATCTGCTTGGCGATATCTTCGAATACTGGATCGGCGACGACGCGCCATTGCCCGGCCTATCCCCCCTGTTTGATCAACTGAACACCCTCAGTTCAGGCGGGAGCAGCATCTATTTCCAGCATGGGAACCGAGATTTTCTGGTCGGCCAGGCACTGATGAACAGGATTGGAGGCAAGTTACTGCCCGAAGAAACAGTCATTGCACTGCCACAGGGCCCTGCTCTCATTATGCACGGCGACCAGCTATGCACCGATGACATCGCATATCAGGAATTTAGAACACTGGTGAGAAACTCCGACTGGCAGAGCACATTCCTGGCACAATCTCCTGAACAACGAGAAGCGATTGCACGCCAAATGCGCCAGCAAAGTCAGCAACAAGGCGGTATGAAAGCAGAATCGATCATGGACGTTAACCCTGAAGCGGTCTGCGAAACCATGACACGGCACGGAGTCGAGCTGCTCATCCACGGCCACACCCACCGGCCAAAAATACATCAAGACCAGATATCACAAGGGCGCGGCGAACGGATCGTACTTGGCGACTGGTCCGAAAGCGGATGGTATTTGTTGGTAGACAACGGCGGGCGAAGGCTTGTGACCTTCACCCCTGACAAAGATTAAGCCGCAACATCTTCCTGGGCAGGGGCGCCGCTATGAAAACGGAACTCCTCATCAGGCTCTTCCACCAGCTGTTTTTCCAACGCCCTGAAATGAGCGATTCGATCGTCGATAGGCTCACCCGCATACGCCTCGGCCAACGAGAGGTAATCCTGGTAATGCCGCCCCTCTGACTTGAGCAGAGACCTGTAGAACTTGGCCAGCTCATCATCCAGGTAAGGCGCCAGTGCCGCGAATCGTTCGCATGAGCGCGCCTCAATAAACGCCCCGATGATCAACAGATCAATCAAACGCCCGGGTTCACTGGTTCTAACCGACTGCCGGAGCCCAGCGGCATAACGGGATGGCGACATGTGGCCATATTGAATACCACGCGCCTCCATCAATGCCAAGCACTGCTCGAAATGTATCAGCTCTTCACGCGCAAGCCGGGACATCTTATTGAGCAGATCGCTGCGATCAACATAGCGAAACATCAGGTTCATCGCCGTCGACGCTGCTTTCTTTTCGCAATGCGCATGATCGATCAACAATATCGGCAACGACTCGGGGTTCGCGGCTTTCTCTATCCAACTCTTGGGGGTGGGGCAAGCCAGAAAGGCAAGTATCTCGTTGAGCGCGTCCATTAGACCATCTTTAACCGCCGCTGATTGATTGAAATCGAATTGAAAAGTCTGCTAAACGGGAGCGGCTTACGCTTAACCTACAGGCGTGAATTTTATCAGAGTGAGACCGTTATTCGCCATTATTCGCCATGCTATCCCTGTGGGATATCCCAATTGCGGCTCGACATCCGCCGCGCGATACTAGTGCTCGATCTATTAGAAACCCAAGGTACGAAGGACACCATGCCCAAGTCGATGAAACGGATATTGACGACCGCCCTCCTCAGCCTCGCCGCTACCGGCTGTGCTGTCTCTCCCACCGGGGAGAAGACGCTGCTACTGAACTCTTCCGCGCAAATGAATTCGATTGGATCCCAATCCTTCGAAGAGATGAAAAAGCAAAAGCCCATCGAGCAGGATGCCAAAACCAACAAGTACGTCGCTTGCATAGCGAATGCCATCGTCGCGCAGGTGCCCAGAGAGTACGGCTATCAACCAAGCCAGTGGGAACTGGTGGTATTCAAGAGCGATGATAAAAACGCCTTTGCACTACCCGGGGCAAAAATTGGCGTGTATACCGGCATGATCAAGCTGGCAAAGAACCACCACCAGCTGGCATCGGTAATCGGCCACGAGGTGGCACATGTTCTGGCCCAGCACAGCAATGCCCGGCTGAGTCAGCAACAGCTTACCCAGCTGGGCCTGGCCACCACCTCGCTTATTTTAGGGGAAACGGTGGACTCCACTACCCGACAGGCAGCCCTCAATGCAGTGGGACTGGGCGCCCAATACGGCATTCTGCTTCCCTATAGCCGACGACACGAGAGCGAGGCAGACCAACTGGGCCAGGAGTTGATGGCAAAGGCCGGCTTCGATCCCCGGGAAGCCGCGGCACTTTGGCAGGAGATGTCAAAGCAGGGAGGTGCAACACCGCCTGAGTTTCTGTCGACGCACCCGGCTCCAGCAACCCGCATACAGCAGTTAAGCGCGCAGGCTGACACCTACCTTCCCGTTTGGCGAGAGGCTATTAACAACGGCCGTCACCCGGACTGCGATCGTTTCAAACCCTACTAAACTAAAAAGCGGACATCATGCGCTGCTGACGTCCGCTTCTTGCGTCATCCCCGCTCGCCAAGAGCGGCTTGAAAAATCAAATCGTCAATGTATCGATTAGATCAATCATGAACTCGGTCTGTTCGACGCTCATCGCCTCCCAGCGCGAAAGCCCCATACTTTCCAACACACCCGCCCCTTTCTCGTCGGTATGCATATCGACAAGCATTCGGCTAAGGTCGTCAAATCGGTCCTGCAGGCTCGGACCTACAAGCAAAGCATGATGCACAACGCTGATCTGACTGCTGACCAAAACGCGCATTTGCCCCTTGATCAGATCGGACAACTCGTCAAAGCCCTGCTTAAGGAAGAAGCCGACGTCAGCCTCGCCACGCAGCAACGCCTTCGCCACGAGAATATACGTATCGTATTCACGCTGGCTGATATTGCTTGAATCGAGATCCGCGGGCTCAAGCATTATCATACCGATAGTATGTACATCAGGATCTGCCGTTGTTGCCAGACGAGACCCCGCCATAAGATCTTCAACAGATTCAACACTGCTGTTTGCGGGAACAACGACTACCGCCTCATCCCTGGTCCCTGCCGGCCGAGCGACCGCCTTGAACCCCTGCTCCCGTACCAGCATCGACGCGTCGTAAGGGTTGGCGTATATCAGGTCGATTTTTCCGGCCCTGATCTGCTCACGCTGCTCGTCGAAACTGTCGAACAACTCAAGATGAATGTCAGTACCGAGGTTTCGCTGCAGCCAAGTATTGAAATAAAACCAGCCCGACATGTGGTCCGGTGCAAAATCAGGACTCACCGTAAAATTAAAAGGCATATCCGTTCCCCTATTTCAACGTGACGTAGAGCGCCTCACTCTCGGCGATCTTGCTGCGAGAGGGCTTGCGCCTTACCGAGGTATAGCCAACCAGCTTACCTTCCCTCACATTGGGGATGACGGTTGCTTTAACCCAGTAATACCGCCCATCCTTGCGCAGGTTTTTCACATATCCCTGCCACTTCTCGCCGCCCTCGATCGTATCCCACAGCCCCTTGAACGCGACTGCGGGCATATCCGGGTGACGCAGGATATTGTGATTAGCGCCGATCAATTCATCACGGCTATAAGCAGACATATCGACAAATGCCTGATTCACATGGGTAATAATGCCCTTGGTATTCGTCCGCGAAACGATCAGCTTACCGTCAGGGAACGGGACCTCTTCATCAACGATCTCGGCTACTCGCTCGCTACCATCGAAGTATTTGATCAGCTCTTCTCGGACTGACCCCGTATCCTTTTCAGACATATTGCGACTCCTTTAACACAAGCCTGCACGCCTCTCTTGCCTCAGAGAACCTTACCAATCGCTTCCGCTGCACGCTTTACGTCGAGAAAGATCAAGCCCAGGCGAGCATTTGGCTTTGCCACCACCGTCAGCACCGATTCGGCATTGGCATGTGTCATCAGGATGTAGCCCTGATCCCCTTTGACAAGCACCTGCTCGAGCTCACCTCGCGCCAGCTCGCGTGCGGTACGCTCACCCAAAGAGAGGATAGCGGCGCTCATTGCACCCACCCTGTCTTCGTCCATACCTGCCGGCAGCAGTGAGTCGATTACCAAGCCATCGGTTGAAATTACGGCACATGCCTCGATTTCGGTCGAGGTACCGTTCAAATCACGCAAAATCGTGTTCAACATTTCCGCGCGCATGAAAATCTCCTTTTCCACTGCTAGTTCTTAATGATCCAGATAGCGCCGGATCAACACTGAGGTCAGATCTACGAATGGCTGCCGGTTCAGATACGGCATACCCTCGATAATTAACAAAAATTTTTCACGACCGATGGTCAGTACCCAGAAACCCAGGTCACTCTGACCGACCGCGTTAACCAGTGCCCACGAACAACCGTAAAGGCCAAGGTGGTTGTTGATCAGACTGGTATGACGTTCGCTAAGCATCATGATATCGGCCGCGAGCCCCGCCACGGCTTCTTCGTCAGCAGGTTCGAACCCTTTCTGGGCCAATGAAAAACCCTGCTCATCGGAGAGCAGCACCTTTCCCTCGCCCAGAGGAGCAATCAGGTCCGGCAGTATCCTTTCCAGTGAGCCATTAACGATTTCATGCGGGTTGGCCATCAGCTCAATAAAGTTGCGTGAATGCATATCAACCAAGAGCTGTTGTGCATCATCAGCGCCAAGTCCCGTCAGCCGCTCCAGCAACGCCGGAATGTAGGGAACGGGGGTATCGGAACTCAGTAATTGCAAAAGCAACGCACGCATATTATCCGGCTCGCCACTAAAAGTGGCATAGTAAGCTCCTGCAGGAAGCACCTGAAAATAAAGCGTTTCGTCGCTATCACTGAGTGGCTTGATGGATTGAGCGCTCATGCGTCATCTCCTTATCTACGCTCGAATAATCCGGCCGCATCAGCCGCGGCCATAAACGAAAATACATACCGTTGGGGAAGTTTAAGCAGCTGCACTATATCAAGTGCACTTCGGCTGTCTGCCGCCCAGGCCTTGGCAATGTTTTCTGCCTGAGGCGTCAACATGAAGCGCTTAAGATTAGTCGTATCTGAAATGCGGTACTTAGCTGCCGGATCGAGATGGTCGGGCACACGCCCGGCAGCGGTGAACAGCGCAAGCACCCAAAGCATCTGATCGCGCTTGACGATGGGATCAATGGGCGTGGTCACATCGACAGGCTCACACCCAAGCTCACCGATACCAAATCGACTGCTGGCCATCTGCACCAATAGATCAGGATCAAGGTCATAACTGAACAGATCCCTATCGGGATAGTAGATGAAGTCTCCGGGGATTCCGGTCACCTGCATGGGCGTTTCCTGCTCCTGTGCAAGTGAGACCATCTTGGTGACCTGATCGATGAAACGCCCGGCCACTGAAAATAGGATCCGCTTTTTCCAGCCCGGCAACTCAGGATCAAGATCAGGCAAAGAGCCGCACGCACGGCGCATTAGCATATCCCGTTCTGCATCACTCCATCGCAACACCAAACGCGATTTGGAGGCGTCGCGCACCGTATTGAGCGCTTTCGGTTTTGGCGCCGGCTTCGGTGCGGACACTCCTGCCTCGGCAATCAGCGCCTTTAGCTCAGACGGATCCATCTTCAGCGACGCGGCCTTTTGCGGCGTTTCATTCAAAGCAGATCGGTTCGCACCGGAAACACCTTTACGCAGCTCGTCGAGGACACGCTTAAGTGCCGAGCGGAGATTGGGAATCTCCAGCGGCCTTTGCAGTTCGAGCATTCCCTTGGGTGCTTTGAGATCATCGACAACTACGATGACCGGACACGTATCACGCGTCTTGTACCAGTGAAGAAACTGCTTGGCGTCCGACTCGGAGCCGAGATTGACCAGAAGTGATGCCGATTTTTCCGGTGCGGCCAATGTCAATCCTGGGTTATTTGAGCTCCCGAAGAACACTTCGAGCATATTCAGCTCTCGCCCGGAGAAACCGAGCAAGCCAATAGAAAGTCCGTTTAAACTCATTACAGGGCAACCGCCAGAGGCATTCCGCCATTACTTAGCACTGACTCACCCTGAGACAGGGTACGCAGCCGCTCGATGTTTCCAGAATCTGTCACCTGTCGCATCAGTCTTAAATGCGCTGGCTGTAACAGCGGCTTTGACTGATCCAACATCCGGTTAATCAAATAGCGTCCTCGACCGTGGAGAACTAGAATCAGATCGATAAGCGCACCTGTCAGATGTTCGGAGTCCCGGCTTTTGATCGCCAAGTAGACTCGACGAATATGATTGCGCAACTGTTTGGGCCGCGCTGCCACTCTGCGCTGCAGGTATCGCAAAACGATCACGTTCTGATCGCCACGGTAGATAAGATGACTATCTTCCTGAATCCGGAACAGTTCGAGCTGACGATTGATCTGGAATTGCAAAGCGCCTCCCCCAAGCGGAGTATCCGACGGGTCGACTATAGGCAAATTCATGGACAATCCTCCATGTTCCAAACAGGTGTATGGTGGGTTATACGTTGGTCGCAGGCTACAAGCAACCTTCGCGTAACTTTAGTTGATACGCGTCAAAGAGCACAAACAAAGGGATGCTAGACCCAAAGTCTAAGGCTCTAGATTGTCGACAAACTTAACTTTAAGCCCCCCTTCAGCTAAAATCCGCGTCGCCAAACACAAAATCGATACCTAGTCGATAAGTCGCCGGATAGGTGGGTGAGGGTTTTCAAAGCGCCGCCGGCGATTACAACAGATGAGGGCCATGTCGTGCTTGAAGCTTATCGTAAACATGTAGAAGAACGCGCTGCAGAAGGCGTGCCGCCGAAACCCCTGGATCCGGAACAGACTGCATCACTGGTTGAGCTGCTGAAAAATCCCCCTGCCGGCGAAGAAGAGTTCCTGCTGGAGCTGCTCACCAACCGAGTTCCTGCCGGCGTAGACCAGGCGGCTTATGTTAAGGCCGGTTTCCTGGCCGCCATCGCGAAGGGAGAAGCTTCTTCACCGCTCGTCGACAAGGTAAAGGCCGTTGAGCTGCTGGGCACCATGCTGGGCGGATACAACATTGCGCCACTGGTTGAATCACTGGATGACGAGTCCCTGGCTCCGACTGCCGCCAAGGCGCTGTCTCACACCCTGCTGATGTTCGATGCCTTCCACGACGTGAAGGAGAAGATGGACGCGGGTAATGCCTATGCCAAACAGGTAGTAGAGTCCTGGGCCAACGGTGAATGGTTCACCAGCAAGCCCAAGTTGGAAGACAAGATCACCGTAACCGTATTCAAGGTTCCCGGTGAGACCAATACCGATGACCTGTCTCCGGCTCCGGATGCATGGTCACGTCCGGACATCCCGCTTCACGCAAACGCCATGCTGAAGATGGAACGCGAAGGGATTAATCCGGAACAGCCGGGTGTAAAAGGTCCCCTGGCACAGATCGAAGAAGTGAAAGCCAAAGGCTTCCCGGTCGCCTACGTCGGTGACGTGGTCGGCACAGGCTCTTCCCGCAAGTCCGCCACCAACTCCGTACTGTGGTTCTTCGGTGACGATATTCCGCACGTACCGAACAAGCGTGCTGGCGGCTACTGCTTCGGCGGCAAGATCGCTCCGATCTTCTATAACACCATGGAAGATGCAGGCGCCCTGCCAATCGAGATGCCGGTCGACAAGATGGAGATGGGTGACGTCATTGATGTCTACCCGTACGAAGGCAAAGTGTGCAAGCACGGCACCGACGAAGTGATCAGCACCTTTGAGCTGAAAACTCAGGTACTGCTCGACGAAGTACGCGCCGGCGGCCGTATCCCGCTGATCATCGGTCGCGGCCTGACGGAAAAAGCTCGCGAAGCGCTGGGTCTCGGTCATTCCGATCTGTTCCGCAAGCCCGAGCAGCCGGCTGACACTGGCAAGGGTTACACCCTGGCTCAGAAGATGGTCGGCAAGGCCTGTGGCCTTGAGGGCGTACGTCCCGGCATGTACTGCGAGCCGAAGATGACAACCGTTGGTTCTCAGGACACCACCGGCCCGATGACCCGTGACGAGCTGAAAGACCTGGCGTGCCTGGGCTTCTCAGCCGATCTGGTCATGCAGTCATTCTGCCACACTGCCGCTTATCCGAAACCGGTCGACGTCAATACCCACCACACCCTGCCGGACTTCATCATGAACCGCGGCGGTGTCTCCCTGCGTCCGGGTGACGGCGTTATCCACTCTTGGCTGAACCGTATGCTGCTGCCGGATACTGTAGGTACCGGTGGTGACTCTCATACCCGTTTCCCGCTGGGCATCTCCTTCCCGGCCGGCTCTGGTCTGGTTGCCTTTGCTGCTGCCACCGGCGTTATGCCGCTGGATATGCCGGAATCGGTTCTGGTTCGCTTCAAGGGCAAGCGTAACCCTGGCATCACCCTGCGCGACCTCGTTCATGCCATCCCCTACTACGGCATCAAGCAGGGCTTGCTGACCGTTGAGAAGGCCGGCAAGAAGAACGCGTTCTCTGGCCGCGTCCTTGAGATCGAAGGCCTGGAAGAGCTGACCGTCGAGCAGGCTTTCGAACTGTCTGACGCCTCTGCCGAGCGTTCTGCCGCCGGTTGTACAATCACCCTGTCCGAAGACTCCGTCGCTGAATACCTGCGCTCCAACATTGTCATGCTGAAGTGGATGATCGCTGAAGGCTATGGCGATGTGCGCACCATCGAGCGTCGCATCAAGGGCATGGAAGAGTGGCTGGCCAACCCGAGCCTGATGCGTGCCGACGCCGACGCCGAGTACGCTGAAGTGATCGAGATCGACATGTCCGAGATCAAGGAGCCGATCCTGTGCGCTCCGAACGATCCGGACGACGCTCGCCTGCTGTCTGATGTGGCCGGCAACAAGATCGATGAAGTATTCATCGGTTCCTGCATGACCAACATCGGCCACTTCCGTGCTGCCGGTAAGCTGCTGGAAGCATCCGGTCAATCGATCCCGACCCGTATGTGGATTGCACCGCCAACCAAGATGGACCAGGCTCAGCTGTCTGACGAAGGTTACTACAGCATCTTCGGTAAGGCCGGTGCACGTATGGAAATGCCAGGCTGCTCTTTGTGCATGGGTAACCAGGCACGCGTAGCTGCCAAGTCCACGGTTGTTTCCACCTCAACCCGTAACTTCCCGAACCGTCTCGGTGACGGTGCCAATGTTTTCCTGGCATCTGCCGAACTGGCTGCGGTTGCGGCACTGGAAGGCAAGTTGCCAACCGTTGAGGAGTACATGGCTTACGCGAACAAGATCGACAGCATGGCAGGCGATATCTATCGCTACCTGAACTTCGATCAGATCGAAAACTACGTGTCCAAGGCGTCCAGCGTCATTCCGACCGTAGAGGCCTGATACCGCGCCTGCCTCGGCAGGCGATCGGCATAAAAAAGCCCCGGCATCCCCGGGGCTTTTTCGTTTCTACGCAACCTTCGATGCAACCTTGTTTGCGGGTACAATACCCACTGCAACACCCATCCACACGAGGAGCTCGATATGCGCAGGCCTGAAGCCGACCAGCCACTTACCCCAGATGATGAAACCAATCAAACCAAAAATGGTTTCCTGGCTCTTGTTTCGCGCCTGGTTTTCGATGAAAAGCTGCCTGTCCGCTTCATGTACAAGACTGTCCCGGAACACCTTAACGATACCGGGTGGAGAATGTTTACCGGCTACGAAACTGAAGAGTTTCTCGAAAACGAGCAGATCAACATGACACCAATGCCGGTTGAACGCATGACCCAGCTCGACCCTTCACTCACCGAGTTGGTTACCTACAACGCGGGCACCGTCTGGGAACGTGCGCCGGAGTCCAGCGGCTGGGAAAGAGTCTACGACTTCAAAATACCGGCACCCCGAGTCGAAGTGGAAATCACCAACGATATCGATGCGTTCAAGGGCCCACGCGAAGGCAGTTGATCCGCACTAAAAACGCCCTTGAAATCCCATCACGCAATCCCTATCTAAGTAATCAGGCGCCGGTGCTCAAGTGAGGCTGGCGTCACAGCCAGGCCCCAAGGGGATGGCCATGACTTACATATTGCTTGATGAGGATATGCACATGCGCAATTTCGACCTTTCGCCGCTCTACCGTTCCGCCATCGGCTTTGATCGTCTGGCTTCGATGCTTGATGCTGCAAATCGAAGCAACGAGCAGCAACCGAGTTACCCGCCCTACAACATCGAATTACGGGGCGAAAACGAGTACCGCATCACCATGGCCGTTGCCGGTTTCAACAACAGCGAAATCGATATCCAGACTGAAAATGGCAACCTGACGATTACCGGTCGCAAAGAGGCTGACGAACAGGAACACCAGTACCTTTACCAGGGTATAGCGGCGCGAAACTTCGAGCGCCGTTTCCAGCTCGCCGATCACGTCCGAGTTGTCAAGGCATCGATGGAACACGGCCTACTGCACGTCGACCTTATTCGCGAAATTCCAGAAGCGATGAAGAGCCGAAGAATCGAGATCGAAAACTGATCAGATTTAATAACGGCTGCCTTCGGGCAGCCGTTATTGTTTAGGCAGCAAAAAACCTTTGACACGCAGCGTTTCGTAGCGGAACCAGCGCAACCCATCAGACCAAAAATTCGGCGCCATTCCTGCCTTTCGCTTTAGCGCCGCGACAAACGCCTCAGGTGAGTCCAGCTGCTCCCACACAGAGGGCAGAAACGTTGCCCTATAACCCTCTCCCTCGACTATCACGCCGTCAATACCCGGCCTAAGTTCGGCCATCAACTCCTGCTCAGTTAAAACCTTCATCTCTCGCGAGGGCGTCAGCACCGACACCTCTAGCTCAAGCCGATCCAGCTCCTCCTTTCGGACTGGAGGGAAGCGTGGATCTGAAAAAGCGGCATGTCGCGCATTTTCGATTAGATCAAGCCCGAGCGAACGTCTAGGCTCAAGGCTGCCGATACAGCCTCTTAACTCACCACCCTTGGTCAATGTCACGAAACAAGCCCCGGGCGATTCCAGCAACGCAGGCACAGACGGAGGCTCAACCAGACCAAACGCACTGAGCAGACTGCGACTGGCCAGCTCCAGCATCTGCTGAAGATCTGGCTCAGTAAAGGACGTAACTGCCATAACCTACCACCTGGTCACGCCCACCAGCCGTGTCACCGGAGTTCCGAAGATCCAGCCGGTCTATCTGTAGCCCTTTGCGTTCAGCCGCGAGCATCAGCCCATTCAATGCGTAAGCACCACACGCCTGTTCTGGTCGTATCTCATGGTGAAACGCCAATAGCTCGGCGTCAGTCTCGCCATCGATCCGTTTCGCATCGGCATAGCCGTGATAATGACTGAGGTCGCTACTGACCACGACCAGCATATCCGGCTGTTGCCACGCCCATTCAATCAGATCTGCCACGCGTTCTGCGCCCACCTGCCCGACGACGAGCGGCAACACTCTGGCACCGGGCAACAACTCCCGTAGAAACGGCAGCTGAACTTCCAGGCAATGCTCGTTCTCGTGTACATCCGGGCGAATCTGAATATCAAAGCGCCTCTCTAATGTTAAAAGTGCTTGTGTATCGACCGAAACAGACCCCACCGGCGTATCAAACATTTCAACATCAGGCGCGGCTATCCCGCGTAGCGGAACACGATGATTAGGCCCCAGCATCAATACTGTCCGCCATTGTCGACCGCCGCTTCCGGCACTTCTAATCAAGTTGTATGCGCGAGCGGCAACAGGCCCCGAGTAGATCAATCCAGCATGAGGAACAACCAAAGCGCGCACTCTCCCTGCGGGCCTCTCTTCAACAGGGTTATCCGTCAACAGCTGCAAAACCATTCTGCGCAGTGAGTCAGCCTGCCCTGGGTAAAACAGGCCCGCGACAGCCGCAGGACGAATGTGGTTCATAAGAGGATCCTCTTGAGTTACTGACCTAAAATTATAGTCAGCCAGCATCCACACGGAGCGAGCATGAACAAACTTCCATCCGATAACGATAGCGTTCCCACCCACTGGTGGCACCGCATATCCGAATCAAAAATTCAATGTGACCTCTGCCCCCGTTTTTGTCACCTAAGCGAAGGGCAGCGGGGGCTCTGCTTCGTGCGCGGCGTAGAGGATGGGGCAGTCAGGCTGTTCAGCTATGGGCGCTCGAGCGGCTTTTGTATTGACCCCATCGAGAAGAAGCCTTTGAACCATTTTTTCCCGGGAACGCCCGTGCTGTCGTTCGGTACAGCCGGCTGCAATTTGGCATGCCGATTTTGCCAGAACTGGGATATGAGCAAATCGCGCGAAATGGACACGCTCACACAGCAGGCCACGCCAGAGATGATCGCCCACTCGGCTCAACAACATCGCTGCCGCAGCATAGCCTTCACATATAACGACCCGGTTATTTTCCATGAGTATGCAATCGACTGCGCAATCGCCGCGCGGGAGCTCGGTATTAATAGCGTTGCCGTATCGGCCGGCTACGTATGCCCAGGACCAAGGAAGGAGTTTTACAAGTATATGGACGCCGCCAATATAGACCTGAAGGCGTTCACTGAACACTTCTACCACAGGATATGCGGCGGTCATCTCGCACCTGTTTTGGACACTCTGGAGTACCTGCGAAACGAAACCGATGTCTGGCTAGAGCTCACTACGCTACTCATACCAGGCGAGAACGACTCGGATAATGAGATCGCAAATCTATCGAGATGGATTCACGAACACCTTGGCCCTGAGACACCACTTCACTTCAGCGCGTTTCACCCCGACTGGAAGATGCTCGACAAGCCTCCAACACCGGCCAGAACGCTGAGTCGTGCACGAAAAATAGCCTTGGCTGCGGGATTACACTATGTATACACAGGTAACGTTCACGACCCGGAAGGTGGCTCAACCTGGTGCCCCAACTGCGGCACTCTGCTGATTGAGCGAGACTGGTATCGACTAGGCACCTGGGGGCTCGATGCCAAGGGCCGATGTCAAAACTGCAGCGCCCCGATACCCGGGCGATTTGAAAGCCACCCAGGCGACTGGGGTGCCCGGCGGGAGCCTATTACGCTATCCGTGCCTCGAAACGCTCCTTGAACAGACTCGACTCCCCATATACCGCGACATGGCGCTTGTGCGCTTCGGCAAGAAGCGTCAGTAGAC
Organism: Marinobacterium lacunae; assembly: GCF_000705555.1. Taxonomy (GTDB): domain Bacteria; phylum Pseudomonadota; class Gammaproteobacteria; order Pseudomonadales; family Balneatricaceae; genus Marinobacterium_D; species Marinobacterium_D lacunae. The sequence continues at coordinate 32,922 of NZ_JMQN01000028.1, read as the reverse complement.
GCTCGGGATCGCGCTCAGTTCTAAGCGAGACAAACAAATTCCTGGCCTGAGGGAAATGCCAGCCCAGCATCTGCACCCATTGTTTAAGTCGCCCATGCACATGACGTACAGATAGATTTTCCATCACCTGACGATGAAAACGCTCCAAAAGCACAAGTGCCGCCCCCCAGGCATCGTCCATAGATAACGGCTGCCCTTTAATGGCAAGCGCCAGGAACGGATTCGCGACAAGCCCGCGCCCGATCATAATGTCATCACAACCACTGATTACACGGCAACGCTCGAAGTCCCCGGGCGTCCAAACTTCACCGTTGGCAACAACAGGAACTGAAACCGCCTCCCGAATTCTCGCAATCCACTCCCAATGCGCCGGCGGCTTATAGCCCTCCTCCTTCGTGCGCGCATGCACAGCGAGCGATTGCGCACCGGCCGATTCAATCGCGTGCGCATTCTCCAACGCACGCGACTTATCTCTATACCCCAACCTCATCTTGGCGCTTACCGGGATCTCACTCGGGACTGAACGCCTGACGGCCGCAACAATATCGCCGACCAATTCCGGCTCATCCAGCAGGATGGCGCCGCCACGGCTTTTGTTGACCGTTTTCGCCGGACAGCCAAAGTTAAGATCTATTCCAGGCGCGCCCAACTCCACCGCCCGCGCTGCATTCTCGGCCACAACCTGAGGATCACTGCCGAGCAACTGCAAGAGAACAACCGTACCCGCCTGCGTAATACCCTGCTGCCCCAACTCGGGCGCCAAGCGACGGAATACGGCGGGAGGCAGCAGCCTGTCCGATACCCGAATGAACTCAGTCACGCACTGATCGATACCACCGACTGCGGTTAAAAGTTCGCGCATCGTATAGTCGACGACGCCCTCCATAGGGGCCAAAATGATTCGCATGGACTTTACCCTGACACAAACGGTACTAGGCTGGATGTATGGAAGAGAATAAGCCAGCCAACAGGCTATTTATCGCTATCGACCTGAGCGAAGCGATTCAGACACTCGTTGCACGCCGCCTACCGGAATTACGCGATATACGGTGGGTCGCCCCAGAGCGCCTGCATCTTACACTCGCGTTTATCGGTGAACTGAAGGAAGAGCAGATGCAACCTCTCGATACGGCACTCAGTGACATAGCATTTCAGCCGTTCGAACTTGAGCTGAATCGTGTAGGCACCTTCAGTCATGGTACTCTTTGGATCGGGTGCGAGCCCTGTGATCCACTCGTAGAACTGCGCAGCAAGATTCGAGAGGCACTGAAACTACTGAACATCACCCTCGACCCCAGACCCTATCAGCCACACATAACACTGGCCTACAACAAAGAACCGTTAGCCGAACACACGATCGCCCAGCTCGACGCTGAACTACTGCCAGAGCCAATCGAGATGGTCGTCGACCAATTTGCCCTCAAAAACAGCATCCTCAATAACGGAAATGCCCCGATCCATCAGGTCATCCGACTCTACAACGCTGCCAATTAGAAGCACACCACGCTAATACATAGCGGGATGCGTCAAATCACTTTCCGCATCTCCGCCACATAAGCATGGATCGACCCATTTACTCGATGCGACTCAGCAGATCAGCCGACTCGTTATCGTCAACCTGGGCATCATCGCCAGCCGCCTTGGCACCATCGTTTCGACGCTCTTCAAGACGACGCAGGTAACTCGGCGACACTGTACCGGTCACATAGAGACCATCAAACACACAGGTATCGAACTCGGTAATTGCGGGATTGTAGGTACTAACGGACGCTTTCAGATCATCCAGGTCCTGATACAGCATCCAGTCGCAACCGATGTATTTGCCGATCTCCTCCGCAGTACGGCCGTGTGCAACCAACTCACTGGCAGCGGGCATATCGATACCGTAAACGTTGGGGTAGCGCACTTCCGGCGCCGCCGAGGCAAAATAGACCTTACGTGCACCCGCTTCACGTGCCATCTGGACAATCTGCTTCGAGGTGGTGCCACGCACAATGGAGTCATCCACCAGCATGACCACCTTATCTTTGAACTCCGCCTGTATCGGGTTCAATTTCTGGCGCACCGATTTCTTTCGCTGAGTCTGGCCGGGCATGATAAATGTGCGACCGATGTAGCGGTTCTTGATGAAGCCCTCACGGAACTTGACGCCGAGGCTGTTGGCCATTTCAAGCGCAGCCGTGCGACTGGTATCCGGAATCGGAATAATCACGTCGATATCGTGTTCCGGCATTACACGCTTAACCTTCTCGGCCAACTTTACCCCCATCTCCATACGCGCCTGATGAACGGAGATTCCATCGATAATCGAATCCGGGCGTGCGAGGTAGACGTACTCGAAGAGACAGGGAGCCAACTTGGTGTCGTGAGCACACTGCTGGGTGAATACCTGACCGTGAGTATCGATAAAGATCGCTTCGCCTGGTTCGATATCCCGCTCTAAAACAAAGCCAGAGGTATCCAGGGCGACGCTTTCCGAAGCAACCATGTATTCGACACCAACACTTGTTTCACGCTTGCCGTAAACCAAGGGGCGAATACCACAGGGGTCACGGAACGCGACAATGCCGTATCCGGTGATTATTGCAACGACAGCATAGCCACCCTGGCAACGCTCGTGAACGCGTTTTACCGCCTTGAAGATATCTTCAGCAGAAGGGCGAAGCTTACCAAGAGCCTGAAGCTCATGTGCAAAAATATTGAGCAGCACCTCGGAGTCCGAAGTGGTGTTGATATGGCGCAGGTCAGAGCGAAAGATCTCATCCGCCAACTGTTCGGTGTTAGTCAGGTTACCGTTGTGTGCCAGCGCGATACCATAAGGTGAGTTGACATAAAACGGCTGCGCTTCTGCGGAGCTTGAGCTTCCAGCCGTCGGGTAGCGCACGTGCCCGATCCCCATATTGCCTTCCAGGCGTTTCATGTGCCGGGTACGAAACACCTCGTTGACCAGCCCATTATCCTTGCGCAGAAAAAAACGGTTACCTTCACAGGTCACCATACCGGCCGCATCCTGGCCACGGTGCTGCAGCACTGTCAACGCATCGAAGATGGTCTGATTAACATAGGATTTGGCAACAATGCCGACGATACCGCACATTCAGTTCACCTCAGAAGGAACATAAGTAGGTGTAGTTTGAGAGGAAGGATCAGCGCCCGACATTCCATATCATCTGACCAACATCAGATGCCACGGCACGGGTCCACCCCTCCATCAACACAAAATGAGGAATCAGGCTGGACTCCAGCCACCATGAATCCTGGACTGCCGGTGTCATACCCAGCAAAGCGACAATGACCACGACGACCAGCGCTCCGCGGACAGCACCGAACCCTATACCCAGTACACGGTCCGTAGCACTGAGTCCAGAAGCCGATACCAGTGCACTGATCAACAAACCGACCAGTGCACCAACAATAAGCGTAATGATAAAAAGGATAGCAAAGGCGGCCAGCATACGAAGAGAGGGTGTTGCAATGTAGTCCTGCAACACGACCGCCAAAGAGGTAGCAAAAAGCCGAGCGACAATGAATGCAACAACCCACGACACAAGCGAGACCGCTTCACGCATGAAGCCACGCCGCAAACTCAGCAAGCTTGATATCGCAACAATCGCGAGTATGACCCAGTCAGCCCAGTTCATTGTTTAACACCCCAGAAAACAGCGCGCATTCTAACAGAGCAAGCCATTGAACCCAACGACCGATCACTGTGTTGTAAAGCGCACGACGATACCGTCCAGGGCATACTCCTGTTTCAGCTGCGCCTGAAGCTTCTCAAGCCGGGAGCGCTGGAGCTCTGGACCCACAAACACCTTAACCAAACCCGCCATGTGCCGGATATACACTTTGTACCCGCCCTTGAGCAACTCAGAACGCAGTGCTCGGGCGTTGGATTCATCACGAAAGCTTGCTAGCTGGAGCGTCCAGGCGACAGGCACGCCCTCCTGATCAAGCCCCGGAGTGGCTTCCGTCGGATCAATGCTCGGCTCAACCGTCTCGATGGCTTGCTGCACGGGCTCAATTGGCACGCTCACAACCGGCGGCTCAGCGGGTAACGCCGGTTGCGCCGTACTTGGGAGTTCTTCCATGACTGGCTCGACTTCAACGAGCTCTGCAGGCTGCGGCGCAGGTGGTATACGATTGTCCAGATGTCGCTCTCGGTAGCCAGCCCCATCAAGCACCAGCGGTAATACGGCGGCACCTATAATCGCAATAGCACACAGCCCCAGGATCCGCTTTTTCCGTTCTCTGTTCATCGCCCCGATGTCCGTATATGTATATGCTATCGGCCTGATTGATCCAGCTCAGCCAAGACCTCGCTGACGGTCACAAACGAGCCGGCCACCACCAATCTGTCGTTCGGCCCCATCTCAGCCCGAGCAGCTTTCAGGGCCGCTGATACCGCCCCATACTCATCGGCTACCTCGCCTTTCAAGGTTCTGATCGAGTTGGCCAGCCGCTTGGCGCTGGCACCTCGCGCGCCGCCGAGGCTCGCCGGATACCACCTGTCCACAGCCCGACTGAGTTGTTCTATCACCGCTTCTATATCTTTGTCCGCGAGCATCCCAACAACCATCAACGTACGACCGGCTACAGAATTTTGCGACAGCCAATTCGCCATGTAGCTTGCCGCTTCCGGATTATGCGCCACATCCAAAATGCAGCCACCTTCCGGCAGCGCAAGCCGCTGCATACGTCCGGTCATTCTGGCCGTTTCGAGCCCTTTACAAATCTGTGACCGATCAATTCCGAGTTCAAGTAACTCGATCACCTGTACGACGGTAGCTGCGTTCACGAGCGGCAGCGTGGGCTTGCTCAACGACGCATATGACACTGGCGTCTGGTCCATGTTCCGCCCTGTCCAGCCCCAACTGCCACCTTCATCGTTAAGCTGATAGTCACGACCTCGGACCCACAAGGGCGCACCTATGTCCTCGCAAAGCTCAATTACGCTCAAAGGTGGTTCAGCATCGCCACAGACTACTGGCTTGCCAGAGCGCGCTATGCCCGCCTTCTCCCGACCTATCTGCTCACGGTCATTGCCCAACCAATCCGTATGATCCAATGCGACACTGGTGATGACAGCAATATCGCAATCAACGATATTGACAGCATCCAACCGTCCCCCGAGCCCTATTTCAAGCAACAATACATCGGGCTTCGCATCGGCAAAGCAGAGCAACGCAGCGAGCGTGCCGTACTCGAAATAGGTCAGTTCAATCTCACCACGAGCCTGTTCGATCTTCTCGAACTGCTCACACAGAACGCTGTCCTGTACTTCCTCACCGTTTATACAGACACGCTCGTTATAGCGGAGAAAATGAGGAGAGGTATAAACGCCCGTTGTATAGCCTCCCACCCTGAGCACAAAATCCAGCATCGTGACCGTCGAGCCTTTGCCGTTGGTACCACCAATCAACACTTTGCGACTGGTGCTCAGATCGATACCCAACCTGTCGGCCACACACTTTATGCGTTCAAGACCAAGTTCAATTTCAGCGGGGTGACAGGCTTCAATGCGGGCTAGCCACGCATCGAGAGTAGAAGGGAGGTGTGTTTGCATCGTTACTCCGAAACGGAAACGACCGCCAAACGGCGGTCGCGACGGATCAAAACCAATCAGGCTGCAGGCAGATGAAGCAACTTGCGCAGAATCGAGGCCAAACGTGAGCGCATCTCGCGACGTTCGATGATCATATCGACCTGGCCATGCTCAAGCAGGAATTCACTGCGCTGGAAGCCTTCGGGCAACTTCTCCCGCACTGTCTGCTCAATTACACGCGGACCTGCGAAACCAACAAGCGCGCGAGGCTCAGCAACATTCAAGTCACCCAACATTGCCAGGCTTGCCGATACCCCGCCATAAACAGGATCGGTCAAAACGGAGATAAACGGCACGCCCGCCTTGCGCATGCGCTCGAGCGCTGCACTGGTTTTCGCCATCTGCATCAAGGAGATCAGCGCCTCCTGCATACGCGCACCGCCAGAAGCGGAAAAGCAGATCAGCGGCATGCGCTCTTCAAGGGCCAGTGTCGCCGCGCGAACGAAACGCTCTCCGACCACAGCCCCCATAGAGCCGCCCATGAACCTGAATTCAAACGCAACCGCCGCAACAGGGATGCCCTCAAGCTCGCCGCGCATCGCTATCAGCGCATCTTTTTCGCCGGTATCACGCTGAGCGGCTACCAATCGATCCTTGTATTTTTTGGAGTCACGAAACTTCAGTCGATCAACCGGCTCGACATCGGCCGCGATCTCAACAGCCGATCCCTCGTCAAGAAAAAGCTCAAGACGACGGCGTGCGGCCAAACGCATATGATGATCGCACTTGGGACAGACATTGAGGTTTTTTTCCAGCTCAGGGCGATACAGCACCGCTTCACACTTGGGGCACTTGTCCCAAAGACCCTCAGGAATGCTGCGTTTCTTCTCGCTGCGTACGAGGGACGGAACGATCTTTTCAAGCCAGTTGCTCATCTCTATCCTTTCCTGATTTTTCTCTGATCACTGTCTGAGGCTCGGGGGTCCCGACGCTGCAAACACTGGTTAGAATCTTATCAAACACCGCTGACCGACGACGCCCTATCGACGCTGATCGGCACATTTAACCTGATCTATAAACGCTGCAATTTTGTTGCCGCTTTTGACACCGGGGCGATCCTCCACCCCTCCACTGACATCAACGGCGAAAGGCCTGACACGGCGCACCGCGTCAGCCACGTTATCCTGATTCAGCCCCCCGGCCAAAATAATCCTGGGTGCCAGCTCGAGTGGAATTCTCTCCCAATCGAAGGTATCGCCGGTACCGCCGGGCACTCCGGGCCTGTAAGCATCGAGTAATATACCCCTGCCCGCCTTGTAACCCTCTGCCTGCTTTATGACATCCAGATCCGGCTTCATGCGCAGCGCCTTGATCCAAGGCCGCGCAAACCCGGCACAGAAATCCGGAGGCTCATTGCCGTGAAACTGAAGCAGATCAACCTGCACCTGAGTAATGACACGCTCGACAAGCGCAGGTTCAGGATCGACAAAAAGCGCAGTCGTCGTCACGAACGGCGGCAATTCGCTCACAATCCGCGCTGCGTCCTCAACACTGATCGACCGCGGGCTTCGGTCGTAAAAGACGAAACCCAGAGCGTTTGCTCCCGCTTCAATCGCACACAAGGCATCTTCCAGCCGCGTTATGCCGCAGATCTTAACCCGCGTCACCAGTCTCTCCCACTCTAGCTTCAAGGGACGAATTCTATCAGAGCCTTCCCTGTGCGTCAGGACAGGCGTCGGATAAAAAATAGGGACCCAGGGTGGACGCTGGTATATCAAATACCTCCGGATACTTCACATCGACGAAGTAAAGCCCCCAAGGCGGTGCTGTCACCCCACCCTCTCGACGATCACGGGCATCCAATACCTGTTTCGCCCAAATCGGTTCCGCATCGCCACACCCGATCTTCATCAGCACGCCAGCGATATTACGCACCATGTGATGCAGAAATGCGTTTGCGCAGATATCGATTACAATCAGCTCTCCACTCCGATAAACCTCCAGAGCCTTTACTTCACGCACCGGACTATGGGCCTGACACGCCACTGCCCTGTAGGAGGTGAAATCGTGCTCACCCACAAGATGGCGCGCACCTTCCAACATTCTGGCAACATCGAGTTTCTTATAGGTCCAGGTCACACCACGAGCCAGCAGAGCCGGCTTAACGGGCGCGCTGTAGATCAGGTAACGATATCGCCTTTGTTGCGCAGAAAAGCGTGCATGAAATTCCTGATCAACGGGTCGAACCCACAGAATGGCAATATCATCAGGCAGATAGGTATTAGCCCCCATCACCCAGGCACGCACCGGGCGTTCAACATGGGCGTCAAAATGGATGACCTGATAACTCGCGCTCACTCCGGCATCAGTGCGGCCAGCGCACACAACACTCAATGGATGGTTCGCAACGCGCGATAGCGCCCGCTCCACTTCCAGTTGAACGCACCTGACGTTCTCACCGCTTTGTGCCTGCCAGCCGTTATAGTGTGAGCCGGCATACTCGACGGCTGCTGCGTAACGAAAGAGGGCGACTTCCGTCGCCCCCTGGTTGTGTTCCTGTGTACTCATCAGGTTAGCTCAGGGTCCCCAGCAATCGCTCCGCTTCCCGGCGCTGATCATTGTTACCCTCATTCAATATCTCGCTGAGGATATCCCGGGCGCCTTCCGAATCATCCATTTCGATGTATGCGCGCGCCAGATCCAGCTTGGTTTCGATCTCGTCGGCGCCGTCCAGAAGATTCATCGAATCAAGTAGATCAGGCTCGTCTGCCGACTCCTCTGCACTGTCCTCTTCCAGCGCTATCTCATCATCAGTAGATGAAAGCAGACTGTCGAGCTCAGCATCCAGGTCCATCTCAAGATCGTGAGCGATATTGGCGGTGAGCTCTTCCTCAACCATCTCGCTCTGGCTTGGCTTACGCTCTACCGGCTCTTCTTCCTCAGGCTCGAATGAGGCGAGCATTGCGTCCAGATCATCAAAGTCGTTCGCCGGAGCCGCAGATTTTTCAGCCTCAGCCTCTTCCTCTTCTTCAAAACCGGATGACTGCAACATCTCTTCGAGATCGTCATCCACTTCGAAGTTTTCCTCCTCAGGCGTGACGTCTACCGTTCCAAGCCCAACCGACGGATCCTCCAAATCGAATTCGACCGGTTCATCTGTCAGGGGTTCAACATCGGCCTCTGACGTTTCCGGCAGGGAACCGAGCCCCTCTTTCTTATCGGCTGCATCCTCGGCGAAGAAGTCGTCCAGGAAATCGTCTTCAACGGTTTCTTCATGAGACTCTTTCGGCGTATCGACAGAGAAATCGAGACCGGTCAACTCGTCATCGGCATCCACCTCTTCCTGCTTGACCGATGCAGCCTCTGCTACGTCATCAGCCTCCGGCTGAGCCTTGGCGAGATCGAATTCCAGATCGTCAGGCAGATCCAGCAACTCATCATCACTATCATCAGCCATCGCAACAGTATCAATTGAGAAATCGAGCTCATCGATGCTGTCTTCATCCACACCCGCTTCAGCAGACGTACTGTCCTGTTCATCCGAGAGGTCAAGCGGACCCGGCAGGTCGTCATCCAGCTCTTCGACCGCAGCATTCTCGGCAAGCAAGTCATCCAAGCCGGTATCGATATCATCAGGCTCCGACTCCTCACCACCAGCCAGAATATCGTCCAATGCAGAATCGAGAGACTCTTCATCCTGAGCAACAGTCTCGTCAAGCTCGTCGATACCGAGATCAAACTCTTCGTCAGCGATCGTATCCGCTTGGCTTGCAGGTTCCGGAGAGGCGCTCTCGTCCAGATCCAGCTCCATATCCATATCGAGATCAAGGTCAAGATCATCAATGTCATCCTGACCCTCAGACTCTACTATCGCCTGTTCAACTGCCTCGGACACCGGCTCCTCAGGCTCTTTCTCGACCTTCGAATCGCTAACCGCTTCAGCCACAACACCCGTCGCCACTGCAGCAGCTGCAAGCTCCGGCATTGCATCTGACTCTGACTCAACAGCCTTCTCAGTTTTTCCTACAGTTTCGTCTGCCTGCTCAGGTTCATTCGATTTCTTTCTGCGCATGGCGAGCAACAGACCCAACAGCACAGCCACACCTGCCGCACCGAGACCTGCAAGATAGGCGGGACTCTGCATCAGCTTGTCGATGAAGCCACCTCCCGACTCAGCCGCGGCTTCTTTTTGATTCAGCTGTTGCTGCATCGCCGCCAATTCACGATCTTTAAGCTCGATCAATCGCTGGAGCTTATCCATCTGGGAGGCGATAGCATCGATCTTATCGTTCAGTTCGGTATTTTCACGCTCGATTACCGAAATGGATTCTTGTGTGACGAGCAAGCGGTTTTCGAGCTCTTCATTACGCTGCACAAGCGCTTGCGCTTCAGCAGGCAGCCCGGATTGATCGGCCGCAGTCGCTTCAACCTGATCCTGCCCGTTATCAGACGCAGACGTATCGTCAGCGGTAGCCGATTGAGCTGCGGACGCAACGCCTCCTTCAGGAGTTACAACCTTCAGCTGACTGGCTGCTTCCTCAGCCGGAGCTTTATCGACCGGCGCAGCCATCTGCTCTGGCTTAGCCGGCTCCGCGGGCTTTCCCGACTCGTCAGCACCTCCAGCAGTTTTTTTGTCGGCAGGTTTTACCGTCTGCTTTGTGGAAGCACGGCCCTGTCGCCAAACTTGAGTCTGTCGGGCAGCTTCGGCCCGGGCTTGAGCGGGCGTCAGGCTGTTGATTTCATCAAGCGTCGGGAGGCGCATGACAGTCCCGGCCTTCATGACGTTAATATTGCCTGAAGGGAATGACTCGGGGTTTTTACGCACCAGCGCCAACATCATCTGCTCAGGTGTTACCTGGCTATTGGGACGATGCTTTAGCGCCAGATCCCACAGCGTATCGTGCACATCGACATAAACCTCGTCATTGGGGTTCATGCGCGTTTTGATGTTGGAGACGTTTTGGGAGCGGGCGGGGGCTGCAGAAGGTACGGTCTGTGCCTGCGTGGGACTCGGCATGCGTGCGGCTGTGGATTCCGCCTGTTGCACTTGAGTAACACCAGGCACCGGTGTCGGATCGAACACGGGTGGATCCAGCAGCAAAGTGTACTCTCGCACCAACCGTCCCGCAGGCCAGTTCACCTCTACCAGGAAGTTGAGGAACGGCTCCTTGATCGGCGCACTGGATTTCAAACGGATGACCCCGGTGCCATCGGGCATGACCCTGACATCAAAGCTTACATCCGATAAAAACCGGGACTTGCTGATACCGGCAAGTGAAAACTCGTCGATATCCGCCATTCTTGGCTGAATCTGAAGCGGCGACAGATCGCGCACTTGCAACAGCTTGATTTCGGCATTGAGTGGTTCGTTAAGCGCGGAGTTAACCCGGATTTCACCCAATCCAAGAGCATTGGCCTGGGTGGCACTCAGCGCCCCGGCGACCGCGAGGCTTAAGGCAAGTTTGCGCAGCATCGATTTGATTCCCTCTTATATGACTCGCGCCCTCCGATGAATATGCCACCAAAATCAGAGAGTTGCGTTTCCAGCGTCACCGCCAAGTATTATTGATTAACCCCGCACGGGTCAAGACAGTACCCAAACGGATGTTTGCATACTGCCTTCTCCACATTCAGCGTCCGCCGCAGAACGATCATCCGACCTGTTTTTGCCAGCTTTGGGCGATTTGGATTGCGTTCAGTGCGCCACCCTTCCTGAGGTTATCGGTCACTGCACACATTCCAAAAGCATTTTCGACACCTGGCTCAAGGCGCAGGCGATCAACATACACCTGATCATGTCCTGCTGCAGTACCCACAGGCGTCACGGGTTTGTTACCGCGATTCAGCTCAATGCCAGAGAACTTCTCCAGCGCGCTCGAAGCTGCTGCCAGATCCACCGGGTGCGCAGTTTCCGCCTGCATCATTACTGCAACACCATAAAAGATAGGCAGTTGCAAAACATTGACGACGATCTCCATCTCGTCATCATTCAATAGTTCTTTCACCTCAGACACAAAACGGTGCTCAAGTACCGTGAAGCCTTGTGCATCAGTCTTGCCAACCTGGGGTATCAAGTTGAACGCATATTGCGAGTCAAATAGAGAAGCCTCCGCGTCACGACCATTCAGCAAACGCGCCGTTTCTGACGCCAGTGCCTCAACGCCCTGGTGGCCCAGCGCAGCTGCCGACTGGAGTGCAACCACATTCAGGCGCAACAACTGATACTCTTTTTGCATAGGCGCCAGTGCCATAGCCGCTGCAATACTGGATGCATCAGGGCACCCGACCACGTCACCACGTTTGACGGTCGCCAATTTGTCACCATTGACCTCCGGCACAATAAGAACAGGTTCACTCTGACGCGCAGGAAAGAGGTCGATTACCAATGCGCCACAATTATTGATACGCTCAAGCTGATCTTTGTCCATTTCGGCATCGCACAGAAAGACGAGATCAAGATCGGATCCAAGTTCAGCCGTCTCTTGGGGCCTGACGCGCGTTGAACTGCCGCGAAACATCAGCGCCCGACCCGCCTCGTCCTCCCGATCGTACAGGCTAAGCCTATCAACCTTGAGATCATGCCCGTCCAGCAATTCAAAAAGGTTTTCACCGGTCAGTGTACTGGGCCCAAAAATCGCTACATTCACGCTAAACAACACCTTTCAGTGGATAGAAACAAAACAGCCCGGCCAGTTTACAACCGGTCCGGGCTGGATAAGGCCTTGGCCTACAATCAACCTTCGAGCAGGATCCGCAGCATGCGGCGCAGCGGTTCTGCTGCCCCCCAGAGCAACTGATCGCCGACGCTGAAGGCGTTCAGGTAATCAGGCCCCATTTTCATTTTACGCAGACGGCCAACCGGGATACCAAGAGTCCCTGTCACCTTCGCCGGCGAGAGATCACGCATAGTAATCTCACGTTCGTTCGGAACGACGCTAACCCAATCGTTTGCCTCGGCGATCATCGCCTCGATCTCATCCAGCGGCGCGTCTTTGGTCAGTTTTACGGTAAACGCCTGGCTGTGACAGCGCATCGCACCGATACGCACACAGGTGCCATCGATCGGAACCGGCGAGTCGGAAAGCCCCAGAATTTTGTTGGTTTCAACGAAGCCTTTCCACTCTTCTTTGCTCTGACCGTCTTCAACAGCCTTGTCGATCCAGGGAATCAGTGAACCTGCCAGCGGCACACCGAAATGATCGGTCGCAAACTCACCCGAACGCATCGTTTCGGCCACCTGACGATCGATATCCAGTATCGCGGAAGACGGGTTTGCCAGCAGCGCTTCAGACCCTGCATGGATCTGCCCCATCTGCTTGATCAATTCACGCATGTTCTGGGCACCGGCGCCGGAAGCCGCCTGGTAGGTCATGGAGCTGATCCACTCAACCAGCCCCGCCTTAAACAGACCACCAAGACCCATCAGCATCAGGGAAACTGTGCAGTTGCCACCGACGTAGTTCTTGACGCCCTTGCTAAGGCCATCTTTGATCACATTCAGGTTAACGGGATCAAGCACGATGATGCTGTCATCTGCCATACGCAGGGTAGACGCGGCATCGATCCAGTAGCCGTCCCAGCCGGCGGCACGCAACTTGCCAAAAACCTCGGTCGTGTAGTCACCACCCTGGCAGGAAATAATCGCGTCCATCTGTTTCAGCTCGTCAATATTACGAGCATCCTTCAGTGTCGGGATATCCTTGCCAATCGCAGGTCCAGCAGCGCCTACCTGAGAAGTGGTGAAAAACACCGGCTCAGCAATGTGATCAAAGTCCTTCTCTTCCAGCATACGCTGCATCAGGACAGATCCGACCATTCCTCGCCAGCCTACAAAACCTACACGCTTCATTCGTGCCCCCACTATATGGATTTCTTTTAAACTCACTCGCTCTAAACAGAGTTACCGACAGATACGCGAACGGGACGAGCTTCCGCTCATCCCGCCTGTGACCTGCCAAGTATATCAGATCAACTGTTCAGTGCCGCGACAACTGCATCGCCCATCTCGGCGGTGGACACCTGACGCATCCCCTCGGAGAGGATGTCGGGTGTTCTCAGGCCCTGATCCAGCACTTTGCTGACAGCCGCTTCGATCGCATCGGCCGCTTGGCCCTGATCAAGCGAGTAACGCAACATCATAGCTGCTGAGAGAATGGTTGCCAACGGGTTCGCCTTGCCCTGACCTGCAATATCCGGCGCAGAACCGTGGCAAGGTTCGTACATACCCTTGCCGTTTTTATCCAGAGACGCTGACGGCAGCATACCGATTGAACCTGTCAGCATTGCCGCCGCATCAGAGAGGATATCCCCGAACATATTACCGGTTACGATAACGTCGAACTGCTTGGGCGCACGAACCAACTGCATAGCCGCATTATCGACATACATGTGGCTCAATTCGACATCCGGGTATTCGGTCTTGAGCTCTTCCATGATCTCCCGCCAAAGCACCGTCACTTCAAGAACGTTGGCCTTGTCGACAGAGCAGAGTTTCTTATTGCGCGCCCGTGCCGCTTCGAATGCGACGCGGCCGATGCGGCGAATCTCGTTTTCATCGTAAACATAGGTATTGTAACCCTCGCGAACGCCCCCCTCTTTTTCACGGATGCCACGTGGCTTACCGAAGTAGATACCGCCGGTAAGCTCACGCACGATCAGAATATCGAGGCCTGAGACGACCTCCTCCTTCAACGTAGAGGCATGTGCAAGCTGGGGATAGAGGATCGCCGGACGCAGGTTTCCAAACAGCTCCAATTCCGTGCGCAGCCCAAGCAACCCTTTTTCCGGACGGATCTGGAAATCCGGGTTGGTATCCCATTTCGGGCCGCCTACGGCCCCCAGCAGAATGGCATCGGCGGCCTTCGCAGCCGCGAGCGTCTCATCCGGCAGCGGCTTACCGGTCGCGTCGATAGCAGAGCCACCGACAAGCGCCTCGTTTAACTCAAGGCCCAGGTCGTATTTTTCATTAACGACCTCAAGCACCTTACGCGTTTCGGCAACAATCTCTGGACCGATACCGTCACCGGGTAGAAGCAGTATGTTCTTGCTCATTGTGTTGTCCTGAATCCTGTATCAATCAATTATGGATAGCGTCAAACAGCCAGGGAGCCTCATGACGGCGACGGCTCTCGTATGCTTTGATATCGTCGGCATGTTGCAGCGTCAGCCCAATATCATCGAGCCCGTTCAGCAGACAGTGCTTGCGAAATGCATCCACCTCGAACGCGAACTCATCGCCGGCTGGCGTGATCACAACCTGACGCTCAAGATCGACGACAATCTGATAACCCTCAGAGGCCTCAACCTCTTTAAACAGCTGATCGACCTGCTCTTCACTCAGGATGATCGGCAGCAGGCCGTTTTTGAAACAGTTGTTGTAAAAGATATCGGCAAAACTTGGCGCGATGATGGCGCGGAAACCATAGTCATCCAGCGCCCAAGGCGCATGCTCACGGCTTGAGCCGCAACCGAAGTTTTCTCGAGCCAACAGTACGCTGGCACCTGCATAGCGAGATTGATTGAGCACAAAATCGGGATTTAGCGGACGGCCTGCACAATCTTGATCAGGCTGTCCCTCATCCATATAGCGCAATTCATCAAACAAGTTGGGACCAAAACCGGCACGCTTGATCGATTTCAAAAACTGTTTCGGGATAATCATGTCAGTATCGACGTTCGCGCGATCCAGAGGCGCAGCAATACCGGTATGCTGGGTAAACTTTTTCATCTTCTGCTCCTCGTTACTGGCTCATCATATCGCGCACATCGACAAAGTGGCCGGCGATTGCCGCCGCGGCTGCCATCGCCGGGCTGACCAGATGAGTACGCCCACCGAAGCCCTGACGCCCCTCAAAGTTTCGGTTAGAGGTGGATGCACAATGTTCGCCTGGGCCAAGCTTGTCAGGATTCATTGCCAGGCACATGGAGCAACCTGGCTCACGCCACTCAAGCCCCGCCTCAGTAAAGATTTTATCAAGCCCCTCAGCCTCAGCCTGGGCCTTGACCAAACCAGAACCCGGCACGACCAACGCCTGCTTCAGGGTAGAAGCCACCTTGCGACCCTTGACCACCTCAGCAGCAGCACGCAGATCTTCGATACGCGAGTTGGTGCAGGAACCGATGAACACGCGATCTAGCTTGATATCGGTGATCTTCTGATCTGCATTCAAGCCCATGTACTTCAGCGCACGACGGATACCATCCGCCTTTACCGCGTCGGACTCTTTTTCCGGATTCGGCACAGTACCGTCGACTGCAACCACCATCTCCGGCGACGTTCCCCAAGTGACCTGAGGCTTGATATCTTCGGCACGAATCTCGACTACGCGATCAAACTGGGCGTCAGCATCTGAAACCAGCTCTTTCCACGCCTGAGCGGCCTTGTCGAACAGCTCTCCCTGAGGCGAGAACGGACGCCCCTTGAAGTATTCGATCGTTTTGTCATCAACCGCGACCAGCCCCACTCGCGCACCGGCTTCAATCGCCATGTTGCAGATCGTCATACGACCTTCGACAGAGAGGCTGCGAATGGCGGAACCGCCAAATTCGATCGCGCAACCAGTACCGCCAGCGGTGCCTATTACACCGATAATGTGCAGCACCACGTCTTTCGCGGTCACACCGGCCCCCAGCTCGCCATCAACACTCACGAGCATGTTCTTCATTTTCTTTGCAATCAGACACTGGGTGGCAAGCACATGCTCAACTTCCGAGGTGCCGATACCATGCGCCAGCGCACCAAAGGCTCCGTGAGTGGATGTATGAGAGTCACCGCAGACCACTGTTGAGCCCGGCAAGGTCATGCCCTGCTCCGGCCCCACAACGTGAACGATCCCCTGACGGTTGTCGTTCATTTTGAACTCGACAATGCCGAAGTCATCGCAATTCGAATCGAGTGTCTTGACCTGAATACGGGAAACCGGATCAACGATCTCATCGACACCGCCGGCACGCTCGGTTGTGGGCACGTTATGATCGGGAGTCGCCAGGTTGGCATCAATACGCCACGGTTTTCGGCCCGCCAGACGCAGCCCCTCAAACGCCTGCGGCGACGTGACTTCATGCAGAATCTGACGATCGATGTAGATCAGCGAACTGCCATCTTCATTCTGGCGCACCAAATGGGCTTCCCAGAGTTTGTCGTAGAGGGTTTTACCAGCCATCAGCGTGTCCCCGTGCTTGTATTAAGTACCTGTTGGATGAAGCGATCCTAGAGCAGTTGCTCGAAAGACACAAATTCATTATTTTCCTAAAATGCATTCCATATAAGAATACATGGACGACCCAAAAGATGATTCACCCCCAAATGGATACCGCCAGCCTGCTGGCCTTTGTCCGCGTATCGGAAACCGGTTCCTTCTCACAGGCGGCAGAGCAGCTATACCTAACCCAGTCGGCAATCAGTAAGCGGGTAGCACAGCTTGAAATGCAACTGGATACCCGGCTGTTCGACCGCATTGGACGCCAGATCACACCAACCGAAGCGGGACGCACGCTGCTGCCTCAGGCGCGGAATATTCTCCACGCCCTCGAAGATGCGGCGCGTTCGCTGCAAAATCTCGAAGGTAATGTCAGCGGCAAACTCTCGGTGGCCGCCAGTCATCATATAAGCCTTCACCGTCTTCCCCCGATACTGCGCCTGTATGCTCAGCGCTACCCTCAGGTAGAGTTTGACCTGCGCTTCGATGAATCGGAGATTGCATATGACAGCGTACTCAAGGGTGATCTCGAATTAGCGCTGATAACACTGGCTCCCGAGGCTGATTCACGCATACACAGCGAGACGCTCTGGGTGGATTCCCTGCAATACGTGGTTGCCTGCGATCACCCCCTGGCCCAGCTGACAGCGCCCGATTTGAATGCACTGAGCCGCTACCCTGCACTTCTGCCGGCGCCCAACACCTTCACCCACCAACTGGTACGTGAACAGCTTGCAAAACAGGGACTGGAACTCAATCTCGGCATGAGCACCAACTACCTCGATACGATCCGAATGATGGTGCAGATTGGACTTGGCTGGAGCCTGCTTCCGGAGACCATGATCGACAGCGGACTGACCTGCCTGCCGATATCCAACGATCCAATCCACCGGCCACTGGGTTTGATTTATCACCGGGACCGCACGCTGACCAATGCCGCGCGCGAGCTGGTGACGATGCTGAGAAAAAGCCGCGACACAGGACCAAAACACGCCTGATTGCCCACCGCAACAGAGTAACCTGGTGGCTTCGTGCTGGCATTCGTCATGCACGGCACGTTAATATCGCCACATAAAACCCCAGCACACGGAGACGGTTGTGGCAGATGATCTGCTGAAGATGATGCAGCAGTGGATTGCGCATCTGGAGAACAGCACCGGCACGACCTCAGACAACGCCCCCTACCCGCCCTGGTGGCCATTCCTGCAGGAGAATACGCCGACGGATACCCAGCTCCCGCCGCAACACGCGGAGCTGCTGGCCCTGCTCACCCAGCAATCGCTGGAGTTCGCACGCTTTGGCGAGCAACTCATCGCCCAGATGGAACAGAACGGCTCTCACACCGAGGCCAGCGCATTGATGAATCAATTCCAAAGCCATCTGCGCCAGCTTACACAAGAGTGGGTGCTAAAACGCTGGCAACTGCCGGAACAGCTTGGCGCACTGTTTCGCACACACAGTTTTCAGGATGATCTTCTACTCGATAACCCGTTTATTCACGGGCTGAAGAGCCTGTTAAACACACCCTCTCAGCTCGGGCTTCAGCACAGCTTACAGCGCCAGCTTAAGGACGGCGTCGACATGCTGATCGAGTACGAACAGGCGTTGCGGGACTATTCGGCGCATTATGCCGAGATCAACTCAGGCGCAACATCTGCCTTTCTCAAGCAGATCGAACTGTCAAACCCGCCAGTGTCGTCGCTCGGCCAACTACACGATCTCTGGGTGGACGCCTACGAAAGCAGTTATGGCGAACAGATAGCGACTGACGAATACCGCAACGCACATGGTCGCATCAGTAATGCGGTGATGGCACTGAGGCTTTTCCTGCAGAATCTCCGCAACACCCAACTGCAGCAATTTGGCATTCCCAATGCTTCGCAGCTGGATTTGATTTACCAGCGCCTTAACGAACAACGACGCGAGATAAAGCAGCTGCGCCGAGACCTAAGCGCCTTGAATGCACTTCGCGAAGAGGTCGCTCAACTCAAGACGGCGAGAGCACCGCGGCAAACCAGACGAAAAGGCGGCGCATGAAAGGCTTGAAACTGGAACCGACGCAGATCCGGGAAGAAGTAGCACGCTTTAACGAGCACCTGCAGCAAAGCTATGAAACGCTGAAAACCATTGGCGATGTCGAGGTGGGCGTAACCCCACGTACAGAGATATTCAGAAACGATAAAACCCGGCTTTTCTATTATGCCCCGCAATCCGAGCAGCCGCTCAAAACGCCATTACTGATTTGCTACGCTCTGGTGAACCGCCCCTATATAGCGGACCTGCAACCGGACAGGTCACTTATTGCGTCACTCACCCGGGAAGGCGTTCCGGTTTACCTTATCGACTGGGGCTATCCGGACGAAGGCGATCGTTATCTCGATCTTGACGATTACATCGAGGACTACATCGATAGCTGCGTAAGTGCCTGCAGCCAACATGCGGGGAGCGAACACGTTAACCTGCTGGGAATCTGCCAGGGCGGAACGTTCAGTCTCTGCTATACGGCGCTGCATCCGGAACGCATTCGCAACCTAATAACGATGGTCACGCCGGTCGACTTTCACACCCAGGATTTCACACTTAGCCACCTTGCAATGAAGGTGGATGCGGACCTGGCAGTACGCACCTATGGCAACATACCGGGCGAACTGCTCAACGACACATACAATTCCCTAATGCCCATGCGCCTGGGTGTTCAGAAAAATCTTGGCCTGGCCGCTCAATTGAGCGATCGAGACAAAGCGCTCAATTTTCTGAGAATGGAACAGTGGATCAATGATGGGCCAGATCAGGCCGGCGAGGCGTTCCGCAACTTCATCCAGCAATTTTTCCAGCGCAATCTATTGCTCAAGGGCGACGTAATGATTGGCGAAAAACGCGTTGATTTAAAAGCGATTAATCAGCCAATACTGAACATAATAGGCGCGCATGACCACTTGGTCCCCCCCTCTTCGTCACGGGCTCTGGCAAAAGCAACCACGAGCCCAGACTATAGAGAGCTTTGCGTTCAGGCCGGCCATATAGGCGTGTTTGTGAGCAGCAAAGGCTTGAAACAGGTACCGAGCGGCATCGCTAACTGGCTGAAAGCCCGCGACTAGCCCTCAACCCTTTTTAGTCTCGTCACCCGACACATCATCGCCCTTATCCGACTCACCCTTGGATTCTTCTGCGCGCGGCGAGAACATATTCCATACCGCCATGTTCTGATCAGCGATGCGGTTCATCATCGTCAGCGGATTGGCGGCCCCGATCATGGTCTGCATCTGCTCGCGGATGCGATCCTGGTGCTCCAGAAAAGCCGCGATGCTCTGTTCGAGATACTGGCTCATCATGCCCTGCATGCTGTCACCATAAAAACGGATCAGTTGCTGCAACACCTGATTGGTCAGAAGCGTGCCATGACCTTCCGCTTCCTGCTCACTGATAATCTGCAACAGGATATTTCGGGTTAGATCGTTTCCGGTTTTCGAGTCCTGAACCTGGAACTGCTCACCATTGAGGACAAGTTGTTTAACATCCTCAAGCGTTACGTAACAGCTGCGAGAGGTATCATACAGCCGGCGGTTGGTATACTTCCTAAGGATACGCACGTCTGTCTCCTTCATTGGCTCGCTTTCTACCTCAAACTGGATCAGCCTTTGCGATCATCATTGCGACCGTACTGACTCATCATAGTGAATAACATTTTCTGAAACGCCTCCATCGAACCGACACTCTGGCTCAGGTAAGGCTTTAGCAACGTCAGTGGATCATACCCTTCCGCACCGGCATCCATCTGCTCACGAATGCGGCTGATCATCTCATCCTGCAGAGCCGCAACATCGGGCAGGCCCAACGCTCTGCGCAACTCCTCCGGGGTCATGTCGATATTGATCGTGAATTTCATACCAAACTCCGCTTTACCCGAAGCCAATACAGACTGATCAGCTAACTATTTGAATAATAGTATAAGACCCTTGGCAGCTTACAGCGTCAAGCGTAATTTTGCTGCACATTTTCCGGGTGTATCCATATCGTTGCCAACACTATAGCGACAATACAGGCCAGTGCCGATGTCGCGAAAGCCGGCAATCCACCACCCTGCTGCCATATCCAACCCGCAACAACCGACCCAATCAGCCCCCCCGCACCAAAACCCAGGCTCGAAAAAAGCGCCTGGCCGCGCCCCTGGGTACTGGGCGGAAAATAGTGCTGCACCAGCGCAATACCTACGATGTGCAGCGCCCCAAAACTGGCAGCGTGCAGCAACTGAGCCAACGCAAGCGGCACAAGATAGGCGGGGAATAACGCAGTCACAACCCAACGCAACACGCTAAGCCATAGGCTGACCAGCATGATATGTCGCAAAGACCAGTTCTCAAGCACCTTTCGCATGAAGACAAACAAGACGACTTCAGCCAACACACCCAATGCCCACAACATACCGATCACGCCACGGCTGTAATCCAATTGCTCAAGCATCGGGCTGAAGAAGCTGTAATAAGGACCATGGCCAAACTGAATCAAGAAGCAGACCACGAAAAAGGCCACAACCTGAGGGCGCCTCACAAGCGGCAGAAAAGACACGTCATCCTCCCTGACACCGCCATCTTCAGTTGACCTATTCTGTGATACCGTCAGGGTGTTTAACCAGATCAAGACCAGTAGAACCAACAAAACCCAAGGAAGCATGCGAATTGGCAGCAGGTCCATCAGATACCCTGTACCGGCTACTGAGGCTATAAAACCGACCGAGCCCCAAACACGTATCTGGCTGTAGTCATGCTTATTTTCACCCAAATACCGCAGGGTTATGACCTCAAATTGAGGCAGAATCGCATTCCAGAAAAAGCTGAAGCCCAGCGTTACCAAACCAATGTAGAGGGCTTTGTCAGCCCAGAAGACCAGCGTAAACATCAACCAGGCCGATAGTGACCCAAAGCGTACAATTGCCATTCTGCGACCGCTCAGATCGGCCAACCAGCCCCAGAGTGACGGCGCAACAATACGCGTCGCATGCAGCATTCCCATCAGGATGCCGATCATCTCGGGCCCAAAGCCGAACGACTGGAGGTACAGACTCCAGTAAGGCACCAGCGCACCCAGAAAGGCAAAGTAGAAAAGATAAAATCCGGACAACCGGATTTTGGGAATCACTGCCGACGAACACATCGGTCACATACTCACTCAGATATCAGAGAGAGCATCGAGAATATACTGCGGCAGCGCAAAACACCCTGCGTGAATCTGCGGGTTGTAATACCGGGTGCGAATGCCTGATGCCTCGTAACGCCGCATTACCTCATCCACGCTGATCTGGCGCAGAGACGGGTCGTCACTCGCCCAGGCGAAGGTCATCAAACCACCGGCGTAGGTGGGAACAGCTGCACAGTAAAAAGACTGATCGGCGAACAAAGGAGATAGCCTTTGACGCGTCGTAACCACTTCTGCGAGCTGCAGAAATGCAACGCCATTTTGGGCGACAAAAACACCTCCTGCATTTAGACAACGCTTGCAGCCTTCGTAAAACGCGCTGGTAAACAACACCTCTCCCGGCCCAACAGGGTCGGTGCAGTCGGAGATGATCAGGTCATACTGCTGATCACAGTCACGCACATAATCGACGCCATCGGCTATGACAATCTTGGCGCGCGGGTCATCGAAGGCGCCATCGGAGTGACCGGGAAGATATCGCCGACACATGTCGATTACCGCGCCATCGATCTCCACCTGAGTGACCGACTCTACACCCGGATGCCGAAGAACCTCCCGAAGCATCCCGCCATCACCACCGCCGATAATCAAAACACTTTTGACATGACCATGGGCCAACAGCGGCACATGAGTCATCATTTCGTGATAGATGAATTCGTCGCGCTCAGTGGTCTGAACTATCCCGTCAAGCGCCATAACGCGCCCAAAGGTGGCATTGCGAAAAATCAGCAGCTCCTGATGCTCGGTCCGGTGCTCGAACAGCATCTCATCGACACTGAAACTCTGCCCATAGCCATCATGTAGCTTTTCAACGAAGGTGGTCGTCGTCATCTATCGCTATCCGTCCCCGAAGAATCTCCTGAACTCGCGTCTCGCGAGGCTCGAACGCTGCCTCAAGCACCGCGATTGTCTGTTCCGGCTTAGCTTTGCCACACATGAACACATCAAACGCAGCAAAGTCACGCTCTGGCCAGGTATGAACACTGATATGCGACTCGGCAAGCACTGCAACACCGGATATTCCGCCATTGGGCGTGAAGTGGTGTAGATGAAGGTGAAGTAATGTAGCGCCAGCAGCACGGACCGAGTCCCGCAAGGCATGTTCCATCCTTTCGAGTTCATCAAGGTTGGACGCACCCAAAAGGTCGATGATCAGGTGCGTACCGGCAAAGCGATATCCGGCCCGCTCGATGAAATAGTCCTTACGCGCACTGTCATCACCCCGGGCGTATCCAGGCCAGTCGCCATCACCGTTCGATAGCGGCTGATCGGGCTTGTCTGTCAGATCATCCATTCTCGTTGCTCCGGGGTTTTCAACACAGTTCGCTCGGCAGGCCAAGCATCAAGCCTTAGCGCAGAACCGGTATTCTATCTTCGACATCCGCATTCTGGGCGCGATCGCGCAGCAGATGGTCCAGCAGAACGATCGCCACCATCGCTTCAGCGATCGGGGTTGCGCGTATACCTACACAAGGATCATGCCGGCCTTTGGTTACAACCTCGATCTCCTCCCCCTGGCTATTGATGCTACGCCCAGGCAGTCGCAAACTGGATGTCGGCTTGAGCGCGATGCTGGCGACGATATCCTGACCGCTGGATATTCCACCCAGAATGCCGCCAGCATGGTTCGACAAAAAGCCCTGCGGCGTCATTTCATCACGATGTTCAGTGCCTTTCTGCTCAATAACAGCGAAACCATCGCCGATCTCGACCCCTTTGACCGCATTGATACTCATAAGGGCGTGAGCCAGCTCAGCATCGAGGCGATCAAAGATCGGCTCGCCCAGCCCCACAGGGACACCTGAGGCCACCACGTTGATACGTGCACCAATGGAGTTACCCTCTTTACGAAGGGCATCCATATAGGCCTCCATCTCGGTTACCGCCTGAACATCCGGGGAGAAGAAGGGATTTTGATTGACCTGATTCCAGTCGAAACGGGAAGGCTCGATTTTAACTGGCCCCAACTGTGACAGATACCCTCGAACCTGAACACCAAATTTGGCCAAGACCTTTTTCGCAACTGCCCCAGCCGCAACACGCATCGCCGTTTCCCGGGCAGAGGAGCGACCACCTCCCCGGTAGTCCCGGATGCCGTACTTCTGGCTATAGGTGTAATCTGCGTGAGCCGGACGGAAGGTGTCCTTGATATCGCTGTAATCCTTTGACCTCTGATCAGTATTCTCAATCAGCATTCCGATCGAAGTACCGGTCGTGCGTCCTTCGAATACACCGGAAAGAATGCGCACCTCGTCAGCCTCACGACGTTGAGTCGTATGTCGCGACGTTCCTGGCTTGCGACGATCCAGTTCAACCTGAATCTCCGCTTCGTTTATCTCTATCCCTGGGGGACAGCCATCGATAATACAGCCAAGCGCTGGACCATGGCTCTCACCGAAGGTAGTCAGGGTAAAGAGTTTGCCAATACTGTTTCCGGACATAGCGTCAATCCTGCCTTACTGCGGCCAATCGGGCACAATCAAATTTTATCAGCATACTGGCGCAACTCCTGCGCCGTTATACAAAACACACCGTTGCCCCCCATCTCCAGCTCGACCCATACGAGCGGCAGATCGGGATACTGTTCCATCAAATGCACTTCGGAGTTACCGACCTCGACAACCAACAGTCCATCATCTGTCAAATAGCGCCCGGCTTCCCGCAGGATACGTCGGGTAATATCCAAGCCGTCGGCGCCGGAGCCCAGAGCCAAATCAGGCTCATGCCGGTACTCTTGCGGCATACTGGCGAGATCCTGAGCATCCACATAGGGCGGATTACTCACGATCAGATCGTACGGCCGGGACGGATCCAAAGCCTCGAAAAGGTCGCTTTCTACAGCCTCAACGCGATCAGCCAGTTGGTGACGCTTTATATTGCTACCCGCCACCGCCAACGCTTCTTCGGATATATCGACCAAGTCGACGCACGCCTCCCGAAACACCAGCGCAGTCGCAATACCGATGCATCCACTACCAGTACACAGGTCAAGCACGCGCGAGACAGGCCCAGGGCGCAACCATGGCTCATATTCGTTTTCAATCAACTCGGCTATGGGAGAGCGCGGTATCAACACCCGCTCATCAACATTAAACGCCAGCCCCATAAACCAGGCTTCGCCGGTGATGTAGGGCAGCGGCTTGCGCTCTTCCACACGTTGACGAAGATACTCAAGCACGCGTCGTTTCTCACTGCGCGTCAGTTTCGCATCAAGCACCTCGGGACGCGTATCCCACGGCAGATGAACCGCATTGAGCACCAGCTGAACAGCCTCATCCCAGGCATTGTCAGTCCCGTGGCCGAAGTAGAGTCCATTCTCATGAAAGGCACTCAGGCTAAATCGCACGAAATCGCGCAGAGTTTCCAACTCTTCGAGCAGAGATGCTTGATCCAGATTCATCGCAGGTCCGATAATGGGAGGCTTTACAGGCCGCACATGTTAAAGAAAACATACAGTAAACGCCATGACTGATGACCCGCAAAGCGATCTGTCCGACTTTCAGACCGCGGTCGCCGACGTAAGCCCCCTGAAAACAGACAGGATCCAGAGGCGTCGTTCGCACAAGCCCTCTGTTAGCGAGGCGCAGCACTACCGTCGACAGGCCGCCGAACAGGAAAGCGAAGCCTTTGTAGACGGACTCTCCACCACGGCCGTCGAAATCATCGAATCCGAGCAGGACCTTCTATTCGTAAGTCAGGGCATACAGATAAGACAAATGAAGAGACTTCGTCGCGGCCACATCCCATGGCAGGCGGGGCTTGATCTGCATGGCTATACGCTGGAGCAGGCTCGCGAGGAGCTTTCTCGCTTTATTCGGGACAGCGAGGCCAACGGCCTGCGCTGCGTGCTGGTCATACACGGCAAGTCATACTCGCAACCAGGCCAACCGGCACTGATAAAGTCACATGTGAATGACTGGCTAAGGCAACTGCCGCCCGTATTGGCTTTTTGCTCGGCCCAACCAGCCGATGGCGGCACTGGAGCCGTTTATGTGCTACTTAAACAAAAAGCGTCGCGGTAGTGTCGGTTGTCTTTACCTGACACGACCGATGGCGTAACTTACGTCCCTTTTTCAGACCCAATCGGGACATGTACCTCTCTGATGGAGCCACAGATGGAAAAATCCTACGCCCAAATCATCGAATCGCTCGGTGAAGATCTGCAACGCGAGGGTTTGAAAGATACGCCGAAACGCGCGGCCAAGGCGATGAAATTTCTAACCCGGGGCTACGAGCAATCACTTGAAGAGGTCGTCAACGGCGCACTTTTCCCTTCTGATAACAGCGAAATGGTGCTGGTTAAAAACATAGAGCTCTACTCCATGTGCGAACACCACCTGCTGCCCTTTATTGGCAAGGCTCATGTTGCCTACATACCCAATGGCCAGGTTGTCGGTTTGTCCAAAATTGCGCGCATCGTCGACATGTACGCCCGCCGACTTCAGATTCAGGAAAACATGACCAAAGAGATTGCAGAAGCGATTCAACAGGTCACGGGGGCACTGGGCGTTGGCGTGGTGATCGAGGCACAGCACATGTGCATGATGATGCGCGGTGTCGAGAAGCAAAATGCTGAGATGAAGACATCCATGATGCTCGGCACATTCCGGTCCAATCCGGCCACCCGAGCCGAATTTCTGTCACTCGTCAACTAAGAGACTATCCTCCGAAACGTCGCCGCCAGCAGGCGCGACGTTCTCACTCCCTGCCGCTAGCCCTTCAAATACATCGAGCTGGCGGCAAGCCAATTTCCGCCCTATCTCGATCAACGCCTTCGCGCGATGAAACTCGTGAAAACTACCCGCTTCCTTTGGCACCCTGATAACAAGATCCGGGCTGTAGCCCGCAATCTTATAGCGCGTCAACGCGCCCTGCATAACCTCGGTCGAACTCAACAACAGAGACAATCGCCCCATCCGCCCGGCTGAAGCCACATCATGAAACTCCAACTCCCCCGGCGCCAGATGCATGGCAACCGAGTCGCGGGACGCGTTGACATCCACCGCAATAATGAGGTCTGCATGTGCAGCCACTGTCGCAACGATCGGCAACGGATTTAGCACACCACCATCGACCAATACCCGCCCGCCCTGAATAACGGGAGCCACAATTCCGGGGATCGCGATAGAAGCCCTCATCGCCTTGAGCAGGCTCCCCCTCTGGAACCAGACCTCCTTGTTATTGGTCAGGTCGGTCGCAACGGCGGTATAGGCTATAGGAAGACTTTCGATATCCGGGTCGCCTATCAGCTCCCTCAGGCGCGTGAACACCTTATCGCCACTGAACAGCGTGTTGCGAAAGTTAAGGTCAAGCAAGCGCACCACATCGATCCACCCCAACGCCTCAACCCACCGGCGATACTCTGCCAGAGCGCCTGCGGCGTATAAGCCCCCCACCAGCGCCCCCATTGAACTGCCTGCTATGCTGACAATTTCGTACCCACGAGACTCAAGCTCTTCGATAACGCCGATATGGGCGTATCCCCTTGCACCACCGGTCCCCAGAACCAGAGAGACTTTTGTCATATCTACTCCTGATCTGTCAGTATCACCACAGCCAATTGTCGACGCCCTCCAAGCACACTTGGCGAGAGCGCCCCTGCTCCGTAGGCTTCAATTCTATTTTGAGAGATACCCTCCGCGATGACCTGGTCACGCAGTCGAAGCGCCAACTCACGTGACTGCCGGATGCTCAACTCGATATCCCGCCCCTGCTGGTGCAACACAATTACCACATGCTTGTTCTCATAGTCATTTAGCAATGCCACGACTGATCGAACAGCAGTTTCCGGCGATTCAGGCCAGTCCGGCAATACGGCATACCCTTGCTCTAACAACACCTGCACCCAATCCTGACTGCCGTCCGATGTATCGACAACCCAGTCCAAATGCAGGAAAACTCGTCCATTGCCCCTGCGTATTGCATACAACACGAAATAACCGGCCCCCTTGCGCGCCACCAAATAGTGCTGACTCTCATCAACACCGTAAAGTCGAGAGGTATCGAACAGATCATTCGCCCAAATACTGCTGGCTCCACACTGCCGACCACTGCACTCAAAAAGAAACTCAGCCTCCGCATCCTTTAATTGATCACGAAAATAACGAAAACCATCCTCCGGTGTATGCCCAACCGGGATCTGCCACGTTATTCTCGATAGCGCTCCCGCTAGACGTAGCTCCCTGTCGGTCCTGATAAGACCATTGATCTTCAAAACTCGGCCAAGCATCACCCGGTAATCCTGAGCATCCAAGGTACGGTTCTGGATCTCTCGACTTCTCGGAAATGGTTCAAGAAAACCGGGTGTCCCCGCTAATGAGTATCCGGAACCCAGTACTCCCCAAACCATCAAACATGCAGTAAAAGCGATCCGCAGCATCAAACCAATACCTCCCTCGAAAGCCGTTTTTGGTCAACCCTGCGGTAGAATGCGTTAATCGCTTCAGCCACTGGCCCTATACTTTCAGACTCCAAATGCGGGTGGTGCCCCCCCCTCAGATTGACAACCTGCACCCCCTCAATCCGTGAAAGCCGACGCCGAGAGTCTGCTGTCGCAATCCCCCCATCGGTTAAACAAGCCAGAACAGGCACCCTTATGCGAGAAAAGAAAGCCTCAACCTGCGCACTGGATAGCCTTATCAACGACGGCGCCATCAATTTGGGATCATGCGTCCAACCGTATCCGCCGGCCACCGACTTGATCGAGCGCGACAGCAAGTGCTGTGCAGCTTCCCGACTGACAGGAAAACGCCCTCGTATTCTGGCTAAGACCATTCTTTCCCTGTCCGTGTACACAACAGGAACCGATCGGTCACCACGATTCCAGGCAAGCCCCTTGATCATTTGCTCGGGGGCATCCTCCGGTTCGATCACCAATGGCCCCAAGCCTTCGAGCATCACAAGACTCCTGACCTGCTCAGGCAAGACCGCGGCCAACAACGACAGAACACCCGCACCCAAGGAGTGCCCGAGCAGGTGGATCTCCTCGACCCCAAGAGCCTGAACAACCGAGTGCAGATCCATGACGTAATCCCATATCGCATACCAACTGCTTTCATCGCGCCAGTCAGAACGCCCGTGTCCTGCAAGATCCAGCGCAATCACGCGACACCTCGCCAGACGCGGCGCCAACTCCATGAAACTGGCCGCATTGTCCATCCAGCCATGTACGGCTAGTACAATTCGATCGTCAGACCTGCCGCCAAAATCCACAGCGGCCAGATGTCGCCCGCCAATATCGATACTCAGCTCTTTGATATGCATAGGTTCCTGCACCGCTTTTCCTTTCACAAGCATAACCGATTCGTTACGATCTCACACAGACTGAAGCAAGGAGCCACGAATGCCTCTACTGGAGCAGACCGCCCTGACGCGGGAGCAGCGAGTCTTTTTCATAACCTTCACCCTACTGGTGTTGATAGCTCCGTTTTATTATCAACCGAACCTCGGCGGTGAAGGGATGATGCTCCCTTACAATGCAAGCACTTGGGCAGCTGTGCTTCTTACGATGAGTGCTGGACTGCTTGCCATGCTCAAGCGGGAAACCTGGGTCAAACCCCGCCACATCGGGCTGCTGATGCTGTTTCCGGCAGGTTTGGTGCTTGGCGGCTTCCTGACGGGCATCGAGCGCCCTTCCGAATGGCTTATCCGACTTGGCGTCA
Organism: Marinobacterium lacunae; assembly: GCF_000705555.1. Lineage (GTDB taxonomy): Bacteria > Pseudomonadota > Gammaproteobacteria > Pseudomonadales > Balneatricaceae > Marinobacterium_D > Marinobacterium_D lacunae. The sequence continues at coordinate 3,328 of NZ_JMQN01000028.1, read as the reverse complement.
TCGTAGGAGGCATGCTGTTCTGGCTCTCACTTTTCCAGTTCCGGCTAACAAGACGGCAAGTCGACACAGCCGCCTATCTGGTATTGGCCAGCATCACAATTCAGGGCCTTATCGGGCTTGGCCAGGTTCTGCCCGACAACCCATTCAGAAGCTGGATTCCCTGGGTATCCGGCAAAGTACCCGCCGGCATCTACCAACAGCCAAATCTCCACGCCTCCATGATGGCCACCGGTATAGCACTCGCACTGTATCAGGCAACAACCCCGGCATTTATCCGCTTGCGCTGGCCATTCAAAGGCCTGGTACTGATGACCCTTCTGCTGGCATCGGCCAACCTTGTCACCATCGGCTCTCGCGTCGGACTACTTGGCGTGGCGATCGCTGTTGGGCTGATTGTTATTTCCCGTATCCGCCTACTGGCAAGACGCAAAATCATCACCCTTTTGCTTATTAGCGCGATGATTGGAGGCGTCTCGCTAGGCCTCAAGTCGAGCAAAACCGGAACCATAAAAGCGATAACCAAGATCGAACGCCTGACCGCCAACGAGGGCGTCAGCGGAGATTCCCGCCCGCACATATACCGACTGGCCTGGCAGACGTTTTTGCAGGCTCCGCTAATCGGCCACGGAATAGGCAGTTTTCAGCACGTTTTTCAGGAGAACAGGCCGCAATACTACGAAAAAGTGCCTAACTACAAACTCGATGACAAACGCTTTAGCCACCCGCATAACGAACTGCTGTTTTGGATGATTGAGGGCGGAGCACTCGCCCTGCTCTCGATAGCGGCAGCCGCTCTAGCAGTAGTCTGGCAACTTGCGCAACTTGGATGGCAACGTGGCGGTGCCATGGCTGCACTGCTCGCCCCTATTGCACTGCACACTCAGGTGGAGCTGCCCTTCTACATCTCGAACATCCACTGGATCATACTGCTGATCCTGCTATTCATCTGTTTTCAGAGCGGCCGTCGCGTCTCTCAACTTCGACTCAGCACACCTGCCAAGAATGCAACCTCCATCACCACACTCATATGCGCACCGCTGTTAGTGGCTTTTCTTACACACGCGTTACTGGCCAACGCCGGCATTGTCCAGTTTATGCGCAGCAAAGGCACACAACCCAAGCACCTGATCCCTGCGCTGGACGATTTCTACTTCAGGGAGTTGGGGGGGTACTTCTGGATGCGTACACTGCTTTACAGAGATCTACGCAATAACCTGACCGAGCACACCGATCAATTTATCGACTGGGGCAACCGCTACACCCAGCAGATTCCCGACAAGCAGGTTTACTACGATCTTGCGATCGCGTACTTCCACCTTGGCAATATAAACGATGCACTGAAAACGCTGGCTCACGCGCGGGCCATCTATCCAGATGACACACGCATGAGCAAACTAGCAACAGATATAAAAAGCGGAAACTTCAGAATTGGCACCAGCGGCGCAGCGAACCTAGCCCCGCTGCAGGCCAGTCAAGCTCAATAACAGCCATTTCACCCGGAGCGGGGCTGAATGCAGCCTCGCATGAACCTTCGCACAAGTAGGAGGTCAGCCGCCCGATTAGCGGCTGGTGCCCCACCACCAGCATCGCTTGAGGATCCATAGCAGCACAGCGCTCCAGGATCTCCAAAACGCCCTCGACCGGCGCAGTGGGCAGGAGTGCTTCGCTGAGAAGAGTTTCGGGGGTGAACGCAGGTCCGATGCCGTCGACCAACACTTGAGCGGTTTCTCGCGCCCTGAGCCAAGGGCTTGCAAACACATACTCAACGTCATCCAGCAACGGTCGTTCAACGTTGATATTCGCGTTAAGCCGCTCTATCGCACGTGGTAGCAGCCCCCGATCAGGGTCACTATCGGCTCCGGGTTCAGCCTCACAATGCCGCATCAGAAGCAAGCGCATGCGCTAGCTCCGCGGCAACACGAACTCAACATCGCTGGCCTGCTGGTTCAGCATCATGCGCTTGGCCACTTCCTGAACAGGGGCACCGTTGAACACAACCTGATAGAGCCCATCGACAAGCGGCATATAGACATCTTTCTCTGCCGCCTTGGCGCGCACCTGACGCAGGGTGTTGACCCCCTCAGCGACTTCACCTAACGCTTCAACGGCTTCCTGCAACGTTTTACCCTGCCCCAGCGCATACCCGACTCGATAGTTTCGACTCAGTGGAGACATACAGGTAACAATCAAATCCCCAACACCCGCAAGCCCCAGGAAGGTAAGCGGGTTAGCGCCCATGCTCACTGCAAAACGGCTCATCTCAGCAAGACTTCGCGTGAGTAACATGCTCTTGGTATTTTCGCCCATGCCGAACGCAGCACTCATGCCCGCGGCGATGGCATAGATATTTTTCAACGTACCACCCAATTCGACACCGAAGGTGTCTGTGCTGGCGTACACACGAAAATAGGCACTGTGAAGCAAACCCTGAATGGCGTCACGCAGACCCTCATCACTCGACGCGATGACTGTACCGGTGAGCTCACGACGCGCCACTTCTTTTGCCAGATTAGGCCCGCTAAGCACTCCGATACGCGCATCAGGAAGCTCTTGAGAGATAACCTCGCTCATCAGGAAAAACGTACCGGCCTCAATCCCTTTCGTTGTACTGACAAGCATCTGCCCGGAACCAAGCCATGGGCGAGCTTGCTTAATCACATCCCGAACAGCACTGGATGGAACGGACACGAACACGATCTCAGCGCCTTCAAGCGCGTACTGCATATCGGCGGTTGCGACAAGCTCTGGAGCCAATCGATAACCCGGCACATAGCGCTTATTTTCATGCTCCCGGTTAATCGTTTCCGCAGCCTGAGCATCGCGCACCCACAACCGGACACGATGCCCTTTCTCGGCAACCATATTGGCGATTACCGTACCGAAGCTACCACCTCCGAGTACAGTTACCACTGCGGTACTGCTCATATACTCCTCCGCGACACGCGTCGCTTAGCGTTCATCGATGCTGTCAAGCAAGCGATTGATACCGTAAAACGCAAGCTTGACGATACCAAAAGCCAAAACCGCCAACCCCAAAAACAGCATAAGCTGACGGAGATCTTCAGTGCGCCCGTAACCTGCGACACCGACCGCGGCAAAAAACGCGCTGGCAATTATCGCTAACAGGTTGCTGATTCTACCTGTACGGTGTCGATCCAAAGCCAATCCCTCTCGATCAGTCTTGCTTGCGGCCGTCTTCTGCAGCTTCAGCTACAGCCTCTGGAGTTGAATCGCCCTGCTCTGGCAGCTCTTCAGAATCAGCTTCACTCTTTAGTTCTGGCTGTTCTGGCTGTTCTGGCTGTTCTGGCTGTTCTGGCTGTTCTGGCTG
>NZ_JMQN01000026.1 GCF_000705555.1 Marinobacterium lacunae | reverse complement strand
ACTGTTCGTGGGTAACTCGGGAAGCTAACGCCGCGCTAAAGGGCCGAAAAAGCGAAGCTTTGGAGGTCCCAAGGAGCGCAGCGACTGATTTTGAGCGCCTTGTTAGATTTTATTTACTTAAGGGACGTAGTTTTATTCTTCCAGTTGGACTTTGGAACCACGTTCTACCTTTAGGGATTGCAACGACTCTTCCGTCACTACCTTGTTTCCAGGTGCCGCCTTTGGGTATAGCGACAACTCGCCCGTCGGCCCCTTGTTTCCATGTTTCACCTTTTTTTATAGCAACAACCCGACCATCGCTGCCTTGCTTCCAAGTGCCACCGGGAGGTATAGCAACAACTCGTCCATCCGCTCCCTGTTTCCAGCTGTAGCCCTTTCTTATTGCAACAACATGCCCATCTGAGCCTTCTTTCCAAGTAGCTCCGTCAGGAATGGTGATTTCTTTCCCGTCACGTCCTTTCTTCTTGAATGCCATATGAGCGATGTCCTTTACTGGTTCTTTAAATCTAACGCTTTTGTTCAGCGG
>NZ_JMQN01000025.1 GCF_000705555.1 Marinobacterium lacunae | reverse complement strand
CTACTTTTTGTGGGTAGGACCAGCTCCACGAGAGGTAAGTCGCATTAATGGAAGATTGGAAGCAATATCAGGAAAATGCAGCCGAGTATTTTAGATCAATCGGTTTAGAGGCTTCCACCGATGTAACTGTTCAAGGTGTGCGAACTAAACATGATGTAGACGTTCTTGTTACATCTCATTACGTTGGCTTCGATATAACATGGATTGTGGAGTGTAAACATTGGAAGAAGCCAGTAAATAAACTTCATGTATTAGGGCTGAGAGAAATTGTATCTGATGTCGGAGCTGATAGAGGAATTTTGCTATCAGAGTCCGGATTTCAAAGCGGTGCAATCGAAGCTGCAAACCTCACCAACATTCAACTAACTTCATTGAATGGGATGCGTGAAAGTGCAAGCAGTACAATTTATGCAATGCGATTTAGGGACTTATATGATCGCGTGGCTGTTTGCAAAGAACGCTACTGGGATATTCCGAAAGAAGAAAGAATAGCTTGTGGTTTAAGGTCCGACGTAGGAGAGCACGATTATTCAGGTGCAAGAGTTGTAGATATGTGTATTGATCTATTAACTAAGGCATTTCGAGAAGAGTATCCGTTTTCTAGCGAAGATATACAGGTGTTCATACTATTTGGTAGGGACAAACAATTTGAGTCTCCTCAAGAAGTTTTAGAGTTAGTTGAATTTAAAGTAACGGAACTTGAAAATAAGTTGGATTCCTATGTTGAACAAACGAAGAAAGCCTAACAAACGCATGTTGTTCGCCCACTGCGTGGGCTGGGACCTCCGTTCCGCTACGCTTCACTACGGCCCCAAATGCGGGCGTTAGATGAAGAGGAAGACCATGGAACAGGGTGATATTCTGCTTAAAAAACGCGAATCGGACGGGATGTTCGTTTTCTTAAAGGTCTTACACGTTGAGGATGATTATGTGTTAATAGCGTTATACGACGCTGAGCACTCTGATAAACCATCCTCAGTAGAAGATCTTACTACTAGAACACTAAGGGTTGTTACTGGAGATGGTTGGAAGACAGTTCCGGTCAGTTATCCATCGTTAGAAAGCTGGGATATCTGGTTTATGAAAAATGAAGGTGTTTCTGAAGAATAATCTCTTGTGGCTACCGCATGGTTAGAGCTGTGTGGCCCCGAAATAATGGAGCCTATTTGAAGGATGGTTATCATCTAACAAGTGACTGTGGTGTCCAGTCATAATATTTAGGCTGTTTTTTCACACCAGCGCTCC
>NZ_JMQN01000024.1 GCF_000705555.1 Marinobacterium lacunae | reverse complement strand
TCTCCGGTGGTCGCGGCATGGGCAATGGCGAGAACTTCGCCCTACTGGAGAAGGTTGCCGACAAACTCGGGGCCGCCATCGGCGCGTCGCGCGCCGCGGTCGATGCCGGTTTCGTCAGCAACGATATGCAGGTGGGGCAGACCGGCAAGATTGTGGCTCCGGAACTGTATATCGCCGTGGGCATCTCCGGTGCGATCCAGCATCTGGCAGGCATGAAAGAGTCCAAGGTGATCGTGGCGATCAACAAGGACGAGGAAGCGCCGATCTTCAGCGTGGCCGATTACGGCTTGGTGGCCGACCTGTTTGAAGCCCTGCCGGAGCTGGATGCGAAGCTCTGATCAGCCCGGCATCCTGCGCAGCCAGGGACGGTAGCGCAGATCGCTTAACGGTCTTACCCCATTACAGACAGTTTTACTTCGGGCTGACGAGGCCCGCCGTCACAGATTTTGAGACTCTAAGAGGTAGTCATGCGCGAATCCATGGAGTTTGATGTTGTCATTGTTGGAGCCGGTCCATCTGGGCTCAGCGCTGCTTGCCGCCTGATGCAGCAAGCGCAGGCCGCCGAGCGGGAGCTGAGCGTCTGCGTGGTGGAGAAGGGCTCGGAAGTCGGCGCGCATATTCTCTCAGGCGCCGTGATCGAGTCCCGCGCGCTGGATGAGCTGTTTCCCGACTGGAAGACTATGGGCGCACCGCTCAATACCCCGGTCACCGCGGATGAGCTCTACCTGCTCAAGAGCGAGAGCGCGGCAAAGAAGCTGCCCAATGCGCTGCTCCCCAAAACCATGCACAACGTAGGTCACGGCCTGAACAACTATGTGGTCAGCCTGGGTAACCTCTGCCGCTGGCTGGCGGAGCAGGCCGAAACGCTCGGCGTTGAGGTGTTTCCCGGCTTTGCCGCCGCCGAGGTGCTGTACCACGACGACGGTTCGGTGAAAGGGATCGCCACCGGCGATATGGGCGTGACCGCCGCCGGTGAGCACGGCCCGAACTACACCGAGGGGATGGAGCTGCATGCCAAGTACACCCTCTTCGCCGAAGGCTGTCGCGGTCATCTGGGCAAGCAGCTGATCGAGCGGTTTGATCTGGATACACAAGCCGATGCCCAGCACTACGGTATCGGCATCAAGGAGCTCTGGGATATCGATCCGGCCAAACACAAGCCGGGCCTTGTCGTGCACGGCTCCGGCTGGCCGCTGACCGATGCCACTGGTGGATTCTTCCTCTATCACCTGGAGAATAACCAGGCGGTCGTGGGGCTGATCGTCGATCTCAACTACACCAACCCCTGGCTCAGCCCGTTTGATGAGTTCCAGCGCCTCAAACACCATCCGGTGCTTTCGGCGCATCTCGAGGGGGGTAAACGGGTCGCCTATGGCGCCCGCGCCATCACCAAGGGCGGGTTCAATGCCCTGCCGAAGATGACATTCCCAGGCGGTCTGCTGATCGGCTGCGATGCCGGCACGCTGAACTTTTCCAAGATCAAGGGCACGCACACGGCGATGAAGTCCGGTATGTTGGCGGCGGAGGCGGTGTTCGAGGCGATTACGGCCGAAGAGGCCAACACCGAACTCACTACCTTTGCCGACACGTTTGAAGCCAGCTGGGTCTATGACGAACTGTTCCGCTCACGTAACTTTGGCCCGGCGATGCACAAGTTCGGCCCCATCCTCGGCGGTGCGTTCAACTTCATCGACCAGAATATCTTCAACGGCAAACTGCCGATCACCCTGCACGACGACACACCGGACTACGCCCAGCTCAAGCCCGCCGATCAGTGCAGCAAGATTGAGTACCCGAAACCGGACGGCAAACTGAGCTTTGACAAGCTCTCCTCGGTGTTCCTCTCCAACACCAACCATGAAGAGGACCAGCCCTGCCATCTGACACTGAAAGATCCGAACATCCCTATCAGTCAGAACCTGCCGATGTTCGCAGAACCTGCGCAGCGTTACTGTCCAGCCGGGGTGTATGAAGTGGTGGAGGATGAGTCCGGTCCGCGGTTCCAGATCAACGCGCAGAACTGCGTGCACTGCAAAACCTGCGATATCAAGGACCCGGCCCAGAACATCACCTGGGTGGTGCCGGAAGGCAGCGGCGGTCCTAACTATCCGAACATGTGATTGAAATCTACGCAGATCCCCGCAGTCTCCTCCGAGAGCTGCGGGGATCTGCTGGCCAACAAATGGCGGGCCGCCATGCAGAGGCCCGGGTTGCCTGTGGAGGCAGTTGAAACAGAAGATGTGAATGGGCTGGGCGCGAAGTAGCGCTCTCTATTTTCGGTTCTTGGCTTCGATCCACTGTGCCATGTACTGCGTGCTCTTCATGCTGTGATGACGCAGCATGGCACCCGTGAAGTTGCTCAGTCGGTGGCTGTCCAGCTCGGTTTCGAGCTGTATCAGGCGTTGAATTAATGCTTCGGAGTGCGTGTTGAAGTTAAAGCACCGATTGTGCAGTTCAAAACCCAGCTGCTGACACTCGAGCCATTGGTTCGGCTCTGTATACAGTGCTACGGCGCGCTCTGCAAAGTGCTCAGCCGTATCCTCTACCGGCTGGGGCCAGCTATCGTGCTCGGCCATCCCTTCTGCACCCACCGATGTTGTAATCGATGGCGTGCCGCATGCCAGTGCGTCGACAAGCTTGCCTTTGAGGCCTGCGCCGAAGCGAAGGGGGGCAAGATTGATACGCGCCTTCTGCATCACCTGATTAACATCATTAGCCCAGCCTTTTATCAGGAAACCCTGCTTCGGGTTGTGTAGCTGTGTCGCCTTTGGTGGCGGGTAGGCTCCGTAAATGTGCAGTTCCGCTTCCGGTAGTCTGGCGCGAATGAGCGGCCAAATCGTTTGCCTTAACCAGAGCACGGCGTCCCAGTTTGGCGCGTGGCGGAAGTTACCGATCACGACAAAATGTTCACGCAGCTTGAAAGGGGGAAGATCCTGCTGTTGGCTTGCCGATATCGTCGGCTGCATGAATGGGCTGTAAAACAAAAGTGCAGGATCAATCTTGAAGACTCGTTCAAGTAGCTCGATCTCGGCCTTGGATATCATCAGTGTCAGGTCGCAACGCAGGATCGCTGCGATTTCACGCTTTGCATGTTCTGAAAACAGGAGCTCGGGCTTTACGTCCAGCTCAACGTGTTCGCTTGCTTTGCTGGCCTGATGGCGTGCATGGCGCAAGCAGGACAGATCCTCAGTGTCGAGCAGGCGGACCGCGTGGGGGCAGTGTCTTTCAACGCGCCATCCAAACTGCTCTTCCATCATGAATCGATCGAACATCACCAAATCGGGCTGCAGCGCAGAGATGTACTCATCGAAGCTGGAGCAGTTCAGGGCGATGTTGACTTCATCGATACCGAGGGCGGGTAGATTTGCGCGATGGATGCTCTTCTCGGCGGGGCTTGCAAAAGTCACTTGCCAGTTTTGACGACGAAAGGTTTCAAGCAGCGCAAGCATGCGGTAACCGGCAGCGCTTGAGGCGGGTTCTGGCCAGACATAGCCAATAACGAGAATCTTCATAGGAATAACACCACCCCGGAAACGCGTGCAAATGAGAATGCAATTCGGGAAGGATTTAGAAGTGGTCGGAGCAGAGGGATTCGAACCCCCGACCCTCTGGTCCCAAACCAGATGCGCTACCAGACTGCGCTATGCTCCGACACGTGATGATCAGGATGGCTCCTCGAGCTGGACTCGAACCAGCGACCAATAGATTAACAGTCTACGGAACACACCATGATACCTCCCTGCAACCCAATGACTTACAAGTCTTTATGGGAAATACATAAATCCTATTGTACATGTCGAGCATATGCCGATCCAAGAGAGGTCGGTGGCAGGTTCGACGGATACAGAGTGAAGCAGCGCCTTGGACTCCAATCTACCGAACACAGAACTGCTACAAAACCGATCAGTGGTTTGATGATGGATTTGGTGCGTTAAGTGAGTTTGTTTTGGCTGTAACGAGAGAGGCACAGAGGAGGGGGAAGGATCCAACTGGCTGGCAACTGCCGACTCGGCTCCAAGGTGGTGCGAGGTGGCGTTTTTTAGGTGGGTGGTAGGGGAGCCATCCCTGGCCCCTCATTGTCGCGATATGGAACAGGTTGGTGGACTCTCGCCCCCGTCGCTTCACACCCTCACGCTGGCTCCAGGTGCAGGGACACAGTGGCGGCGGCCTCCTGCAGAGCCTTGGTGGATAGGTGCGCGTAACGCTGTGTGACGACCGGGTTTGAGTGCCCGAGTATATGCTGTACCTCGTATAGTGTTCGTCCGTTGTTCACTAATAGAGAAGCATACTGGTGCCGAAGGTCGTGTAGTCGCAGTTTGGGTAGGCCTGCCTTCTTACGAATGCGATGCCATACCTTGTGAATCGTCGTCACCCTGTCACCCGTTGTTGAGCTAACGAACAAGTACTGATGATTGCCGTCAGTCCCTAACCTACCCAGAACCTCCATAGCACTAGGGTTGAGTGGCACCGAGCGTATGCGCTTGGACTTGCTGTTGCTTGCAGGAATGCGCCAAACCTTATTGGTCCTGTCGATCTGATCCCACGTTGCATTAAGAGCTTCGTTAAGACGTGCCCCTGTGCATAGCAGGTAGAGCGCAATCAAACACACAGTCCGGTTTTCGTCAGTGCGTAACACACTAATGAGGCGGGCTTGCTCCCCTTCAGTCATGAAGCGTTCGACTCGGTTATCGACCTTAAAGAGCTTGATTCGGTCGGCAGGGTTTCGATCCAGGTATCCCCAGTCGACAGCAAGGTTGAGCGCGTGACGTACTAGTTTTAAGTGATGGTCACAGGTGGCGGGGGCGAGTCCTTCATGGTGAAGGTCAGTATGGAAGCTCTGGATCTGTTGGCGGGTTAGTTGGTTTAAGGGCATGTGCCCGAACTTGGGTATCAGCCGGAGTTTCGACATGCTGAGATCAAAACGGAAGGAGCGTTTGTGTTGCTCAGCAAAGGGCAGGTATTTCTGGTTCATAAAATCCTCAAAGGTAATTGAGACACTGTTTGGCGTAGACACTCCCTTGGGGTCATGCCCCAGTGAGATCTGTACCTTCAGCTGTTTGGCTTCGCGTCTAGCATCGTGTAGGGAGATTTGTTCGGTCTGTCCGATGCGTTGGTGCGCAGTCTTTCCGGACGGATTCTTGTAACGGAGGTAGTAGGTACCTTTTCGTGGAGCGGTTCGTCGAACCTCAATATAGAGTCCTGGAACCAACTGGTCGCAGTACTCAATGCGGGGTTTGTCTTCAGGACATGTCAGGTGGCTAGTTACGAACGGTTGGGTGAGTTGTATTACAGGCATAAATAATCTCCTTAGTAGGTCTTTGGCGCAAAATGAAGGGCTGAAATTGGGGAGCATGAATTCTATTCATGAATTTGGTTTTGAGTGCGATGGGGCAGAATCTGTCTGTGGAGTCCAAAAAACGTTGGCAACTGGGTGGATTTACCTGTTTTAGGCGCTCAAAGCTTATATTTATTAAATTGCCTATTTAAGAGGCTCAAACAAGGTTAAATATTTTTTCAAACGTTAAAGCTATTTTGCTTGATATTAACAATCGTTTCTTCTGTAAAATATGATTTACCCTTCGGTTGAATATAAGTCGTTTTGTCTTATTGGATTTTATACGTAAGATTGAAACTGTAAGTAACGAATGAAATTAGTCATTCCAATATGATGTTGTCGGCTTTTGACTGGTTTTTATGTGTCTTAGACAGGAGGATATGATTATGAGGACGGTTAACTTTGTTAGGTTTGAAAGTGATGCGCACGTCGAATGACCATCAAAGTCGATGTGTCAAAGCTAAAGGTACCTGGGAATAAACACGCGGCATCAAAGAAAGATGTTGCCAAGGGTACAACCGTCACACCCGACGACGTGATGAGAGATACACCAATTCGCGGGTCGTCGAGTCCGTCGATCGCGCTAGAAAGCCCCAAGGTTGGGGGGCAGGTCGTAAGGGAGGTTAAAGGGGGGGCGGGACAATCTCGCGAGCCCTTACCATTGATAGCGGACCAGCAGGGCAGGGCTTGTTTTGTTGTTAATGAGGGGCTGCATTTAAGGGCTGTGCCAGTTGAGTCTAATCGTGGGCAAAGCATTGTCCGCGGTGAAATCTTAAAAAGAGGAGGAACCCCCAACAGGAGCACAATAAGGGAGTGGACCGATGAGATCTTAGCTATTGCTTCCGAGTCAGCTGATCATTGCGCAGTTTACAGCAGAGTTGCGCCCTGCGATGGGGGGATCGAAATATACCTGGGTGACGTTGCTCATAGCCGAGTTAGAGTGACATCTAGCCGCGTGGACGTGCTGGAGGACCAATCTGACATTTTGTTTAGTCCGTCACCTAATGAACTGGCCCTTCCGCTCCCTGCTGAAACCGGAAGCCTGCACGCGTTACGCCAGTTAATGAACGTGAATGACATGGACTTCTGGCTGATTATCGCATGGGTTACTTACACACTCGCTCATGCAAAGGTAGAGGGGAGTAAGTATGTCTTCCTAGTGTTGTCAGGCGACCAAGGTACGGGTAAGTCGTTCATATCAAGAATCCTGCAAAAGCTTATAGACCCCAGTAGGTTGGGCATCCAGGTCTTACCTTCGCGTGCACAAGATTTAGCGCTTGTGATGCAGAGTAGCCATGTTGTTGCCTTTGACAATATGAGAGGGTTCAAGGCGAACACGTCTGATTTACTGTGTATCGCATCCACGGGGGGCGTGATCAACGATCGTAAGCTCTACACAGATCAGGATATTGCTAGCAAAGCATTACACGGCGCCATCATCTTTAATGGCGTACACAAGTTTGTTTCGCAGTCAGATCTTGCGCAGAGATGTTTGACTATCGCTCTCACACCGATCATGAGAGGGAATATCAGGTCTGAGAGTGAGCTACTGGCGATTTTTGATAAGCACCATCCAGAAATCTTCAGGTACCTGCTCGGTATTATATCGAAGATCTTTGTGTATCTGCCAGACGTAAAGCCAATTAAGCCGGAGCGGATGATTGATTTCTGCAGTTGGTTGGCTGCGTTTGAAATAGCGGAGGCACTAACGGATGGAACCCTTCAAGCCGCATACAGTGAAAACCTGAGCTCGGCCCAATTAGAAACACTGATGGATAACTCGCTGGCATCAACGATTGTAACGTTCTGTGAAAATCAAGGTGGGTGTATGTGGACTGGGACGCCTACGCAGTTTTATCAGGAACTATGTGGCATTGTGAGTCAGCGTACACAGTTCAGTAGAGACTGGCCTCATAACCCAATCGCACTTGGAAAGAGATTGATCGGTTTGAAAGCGAGTTTATCGTCTCAAGGTATCAATATCGAAATGAGTCGGGGACGGCAAAGGAATATTACGATTTATATAGATGCCAGAATATATGGCGACAGTAAAAAATAGTATTGATAGTCCCGTAAATTGGCGTGTTTAATAGATAGACTTAAGTGATGGTTGGGTTAAAAAATGAACAAAGATGATATTGTTAATGACGATAGTCTTGCGATTATTCTGTTTGATGCGGCCGAAATTGGAATCCGCTATTGGAGGCCAGAGGATAAAATGACCGCGAAAGCCATTGTGGGTAGTAGGGTTTGGAGTGAGATAGCACGCTATAAGCGAGAGTCTAAGGCCGGTGAAATTTTTATTCAAGTGGCTAAAGAGCTCGGATTAGTTCATTCTGGGTATGATGTTCATAATGTGAAGACTTATATTTTGGCTGGCGTGAATATCGATTCGTGAAATAAATGAGGGTCTGTTTTTTGTTAAATTAGGATTTCAAAATTCAGGCCCTTATGATCTATTAATGATTTTATTTAATATTACATTAATTATTAAATAAATTATTTCATTAATGGATTTAATTACTGTCCCTGAAGTAGAGTAAATCTAGGGCTTTCTGAAGTGTTTATAGGTGACATGCGCACCTGACGACTCGACGCAAGCCCATGCCTCCCATGGAGCGGAGAGGCTGGACTTGTGCCTAGTTATGCTGATCAATGCTGTTAGATATTTGAAGTGGGGAACGGATTGATGCGCTGGTGATTGGGGCTCTACTGTATGCTCCCCAATAGTTGTATCGCTTTTTCCTCAAGGATGGATCGCAGATGGCCCTCCAGTACACCATCCGGAAACGCATCAAAGTTGCTGTCCAGTATCTGTATTGCTGTCATTTCATACAGATCATATAGATCTGTGGGTGTTTCTATTACGATGGAAGCATTCATCACAGCTTCTTCAAGGCGTGCAGATGCCTCCGCAAGTGAGCGGATAGTCATAGGTATCTCCTGTTAAGTCGTCAGGTGGTTATTTCTTTTTGGCTTTTTTCTCTAGGTGGATCTTTGCAATAACACCAAGAGCGATAAGCGAGAGAGGGATGAGCAGTTTTGGGTGGTAAGGGGATAACGCAGCGAGGCACAGTGCAAAGACCAGTAGTGACGCTCTGGTCAAGCCTAGGAACAGACAAAGCATGACGGTGGCGACGATGGTTGCGACCAACATTTGGGGCTCCGTATTAGGAAAATAATTGGATTAGGGTCGGTTTTTGGCCGGTGATCGGCAGTAGAAGAAAGCAGAATTCTAAGAAAACCTTTAAATTCAATTTGTTGATGGTGGGTTGTGGAGGGTGAGCAACAGACTACCTCTCTCCCGATCAGGCAAGAGACCCTATTACTTTGTTACGACTTCTTTGTGCGGGTAGGTTTCTTGGCGGGTGCGTCGGGTTTGACGACTTCGTCGGGTGTTGATGCAGGGACGCGAGCATAGTTTGATCGCTGAGATCGACTCCTTTGGCCACCAATGCATTGATAGCATCTAGGAAAGGTTCTTCAGTACACAGTTGATACTGGGTCTTCTTCCCAGGAACACGAGTGACGAGTCCTTCAGCAACAAGTACGGCCAGCAGGAAGCCAGAGGTGTTCAATGACTTGCCTTTGAATAGCTGTCTTAGTGGGATTGAAGAGATCCTTTGCCCTAGCAACGCTTGCTTTACGGACTTGTATGCAATCCACTCTTTGTTGAAGTAGCCTCCGCCAGAATTGTTTGCTATAAGGAACGATATCTCGTCCTCTTCATCCCTTCCGATGTAATAGGACAGCTCTGAAGTACCCGTCAGGGTGGGGCAGGAAGCTATTTTTAGGACCCTGGGAGAGGGGAGGGCTTGTCCATCATTTAGATTTAATTTGCTCATTTTATTACTCCTGTTATTTTAATAAGATGTTCGGTTTTTCGCTTTTAAATTTTTATGGGTTCAACTATGAAATCAAAGATATTTTTTTTATTGTCGGCCTTGGTACTATTCGGATGTAGTGAAAAAGAAGAAATAACGTTTAAAGATATACCTTTTGATGAAAATGGGTACTTGGAAAGGATTTTAGGGGAGTGTTTACAAAGCCCCTCATCCAAAACGCCGTGTGAAAAAACAAGTGGAGAGGATCGCTACCTGGGATGGATGAGTTATGGAAACCTAGGCTCTAATTTGGGATGGATTGATGTATCGCAAGGTGGTGCACTTTTAAGGGTCGAAATTTTTGGTAAGACAGGTGAGTTGATTGAACTTTCCTCTATTTTAAAAGAGAAGTATGGAGATCCTGAGGTTGATACTGAAGTTGTTAGAAATGGGCTAGGTCAGGAATTCAATAAAAAAATATTCAATTGGGATGACAATAAAGGTGGTAAAATAATTATAGAATCTATTTACGATAAAATAGATAGTGGAAGAGTTGTTTTGATGTCTCCTACTTTTTCAAAGGCTTCTAAACTAAATTCTCAAAACAATATAGAAAGGCAAAAAAATAATATATAGTTTATGAAAATAAATTATCTGGTCTGATTTCTTTATTGTTGTTTGCACTTGTTGAAAGAAGTCCATACTTCACGCTCTGTGTGTTGCAACGATCAGTTGAATCCACAACCCAAAGCTGTCGTTGGTGTTTCTGTTCTGAGATGTGTAAGTCGAAATCGGTGCGATTCGGTTGGCTCGTCGCAAAGTGTTCTTGTACTAGTAAATTGATAGCTCTTGTATCAGAATAAAAAAGAATAATTCGTGTACTTTACCGTGAGTGCTATTATTTTTCGTGAAAAATTTAATCGTATCCAAAGCAAACTAAATACCATCAATAGTTAAATTGATTTTTGTTTTAATATGCTAAACATTTTTTATTATTGGAATGGCTTTGTAATATTATTATTCGTATTTTTAGTGAGAGGTAGGATTAAATGGATTTAAAGATAAAACTTAAAAGTAAGCCTGATCGACTTTCTACAAGCACTCTATCAGCCTTAATATCGAACTTTACTAAAGCTATTGAAAACAGTGTTTTTGAAAGCATGTGTTCAATGAATAGGGGGGCTAGCAGGAGCCAAATTCAGAAAAGTATTTACGGAAATATTCATTTAGATATCGAGCGAGTAGAAAAAGGCTCGTTTATTCTATTTATTACTGAAGCTATTGCAGGAACGGTAGCATCATGCTTTTACGATGCTGTTAAAAGAAGAGTAACCAGGCGTCTTTCAACAGAAGAAGTGACCGAAGTTGTAAATAATTATCTACCCACGATTGCTAAAAACTTAGAAAGAGATTTAAAGTCAAAAAGCAGATTTGGATCACTTTATGTGGATAATATAAAGATTTCACTGAGCAACGAAAATAAATTTCCTGAAATGACAATAGATGTCGATTTGGGGTTGCCTGAAAAAGAGCATATGCCAATAGACTCAGAGTCTCAGATAGAGTACGTAATACGCGTACAAGAGATAAAAAGAAATCGGAAGCAAAAGTAAATGATAGAAAAATTGATTGCACCAATAGTGGTCGGAATTGTAGTCGGTTTTGTATTGTTATTTGGGGATGATGTAAAACAACTTTTTTTACCTGATTATGAAGTAACATATCAGACTTTCGATTCTAACAAAGTACTGGGGTCTGAGGATGTTGGGAGAAAAGAAATTCAAATATTAGGGAAAAATGTGTCTGATGTTTATTTGACACAAGTTAAAATTATAAATACAGGTAAAAATGCGATAGAAGATTTTGAAATATTATTCGACATTAGTGCTATTGAAAAACCTGATTTATATAGGGTGTTCTATATAACCCAACCACCTAAAATGTTTGGTGATGTTGTTTTTTCTGACTTTGGGAAAGGTCTTTCAAAAAAAATAGATTTAATAAAATTTATTGAAGGAAATTCATTGGTTGTTTCTTTTATTTCATCGGTACAATTGGATCTTGATGTAGTAGCAAATAATGCAGGAGTAAGGATAAAGAAATTTACAGAAACACCTAGTGTTAATGAACATGCATATGTGGCAATAATTTCAGCCTTATCAGTGATTGTTGGACGTTTATTAATAGATATTTTGTTTTTATTGTTTTCGATTTTTCGAAATAGATCATCTAAATAAATTTAACAAGCGCGTTGATTAGGAAGTTTTTAACTTGATCTATTAAGTGTGTGTTGATGGCTTGCCGGTGCCAAGGTGCTTAATTTTTGGCTGTGCAAAATTCTTCCGCTACTTCGGTTTGTTTAACATATCGTTGCATCAGGATTATACGCCAACAATGACCGTTTTGCTCCGGTCTGTGAAAACTAGGCCATGGTAAGTTCGAGGGAAATATATAGGTTCTAGAGCCCCTAAACTGTCATATTCGTTACACTAGAGGCGGTGGCCATGAATGTTACTCTGCCTCTATATTTGCTGAATGAGTGCGCTAATTACGCTACACTTTATTAACTCTATTTATCTAGACATTACACTTATAAATTAGAGCCTAAGTATGACTGATATCATTTATCGTTACGTGAATTTGACTGAGCTATTCTCTATTCTTCATGATTCACAGCTTAAATTTACGCAGTTGATGCTCATGGAAGACCTAAATGAAGGGCTTGGTAATGTATTGAGTGCACAAGAGTCATTTTCCTATTCATGGGACCTCCAAAGACGCAAAAAAATTGAAGAGCATCATAAGAGACTCAAAGCAATAACTTACATTTCATGCTGGACACAAGAACCTGATCTAATGGCGATGTGGTTGTTGTATTCTAAAAATAAAGATGCAATAAGAATAAAGACAACGAAAGATAAGTTAAAAGAAGCTACTTGTAAATTCGGTAGAGATCATCACTATTTAAATCAGTTGGATGCGTCTAAAGGGTCAATTACGCTATTGAGCGATCCCAGTGTCGGAAGTGTTAAATATGTTTCTTTTGAGGAAATTAGTCAAAGAATAAAAGATAAGTATGACCGTTATGTAAGAGAGTGTGTTAAGTCTATAGACGACAACATATCCGAGGAAGAAAAAAAGATCCTTCAGAAGAACATAAGGGATATAGAGGACGATAGAATAATAGATTTAAATGAATCAAGCTTTCTTAAAGATAAATGTTTTTTGCATGAAAAAGAATTAAGAGCGTCCTTCAGAGTTTACTTCAGAAATGAATACTCTAAAGAAGATTGGGCAAAAAGGCATCTAGACGACATTAATCATTTGCTCGGTGGTTCTTTAATTTATGAGCCTGAAATAGTAGATCTCCCAAAAGTAATAAAAGTTTCTATAAATTCAGACTTTATAGATGCTATATGTTTTGACCCAAGAATGCCGGAGTATATGCGGTATGATATGTTAAAAATAATTGAACTAATTAATCCTAATATAGTAATTGAAGAAAGTGAGGCTTTTGGCTATAAACTACAAAAACATGATTTTTCGCTTATAGAATAACTATAAAACCTATTACAAGTTTGGGGTCTGAGTAACATTTATGATGTCCGCTTATGCCGACAGCAGTCACCTAGGCGGCTACCAAATTAGTTTTTCGCGCTCGCCCAGCTCTACGCCGATGAAGCGGGCAACGGTGTGCAGGTCGACTACGCCATACCGGTTGAGGGCACCGGCGTCTGGTACGATGTCATGGCCATTCCCAAGGACGCACCGAACCCAGACCTTGCCTATGCGTTTATCGACTATATTTTGCGACCGGACGTTATAGCGGGAATCACCAACCACACCTGGTATGCCAACCCCAACCGGGAGGCGCGGCCCTATATCGACGAGGCTATACGCGCGAATCCCAACATCTATCCAGCCGCCGAAGTGCGGGAAAAACTGTTCGTCGACCTGCCGCTGGATAACAAAAACAACCGCCTGCGTAATCGTTTGTGGACGGCGATGAAGAGCGGCCAGTAAGCATGATGCGTTGAATGCTAGGGGGTGAGAAAGATCCCCTTAGCGATCAAGTCTGAGGCAAGGCAAACCAGATAACAGGGATGTTACTGCTGAATCAACCAACCCGGATGAGGATACGTAAATCAAAGGGGTGGTTCAGGAAGGATTTAGAAGTGGTCGGAGCAGAGGGATTCGAACCCCCGACCCTCTGGTCCCAAACCAGATGCGCTACCAGACTGCGCTATGCTCCGACACGTGATGATCAGGATGGCTCCTCGAGCTGGACTCGAACCAGCGACCAATAGATTAACAGTCTACTGCTCTACCAACTGAGCTATCGAGGAATAAATCCTGTTTCGGTTAAGAGGCTGGCTCCTCGAGCTGGACTCGAACCAGCGACCAATAGATTAACAGTCTACTGCTCTACCAACTGAGCTATCGAGGAACAACTCAACCGAGGCGCGTATATTAATGAGCGCGATCAGGTGCGTCAAGCTCCTCGCCCAAAACTTTTTCCTGACTTGGTCAGCACGTAATCTCCTGATCAAATAATGACTTACGTTTGATTATTAAGTAACCAGGGCGACGGAAAAAAGCAGTCTGATCCGTTCGTTTTGGCCGCGACAGGCGGACTTACGGCTTTCCGTGTGGATGTATGTTCTTCAATTGTTTCATCTCCATTAGATCCCGGCATCATCCCGGCTGTGTGGGATTTCAGCGCTGTATTACCTGCGTCTGTCGGTTGGAACGATGGGCGAAGCGTCTTTTGTTTTTGGCGATAAATGGTAATAAGTGGTTAAAACGCAGAAAATCTTTTGTCTTAAGTGGTTAAGCATGGGTTAAACGGCTGTTTTTGTGTCCCTAGGTACAATGTCCTCCCTTTTTTGATCTGTTTAACTGTCCATCAGGTCAGTAGTCTCGTCGCATTTTCGGCGTGTTGGTTGGTCAGCCTCTAACGCTGTGATGCGAATCGCGTCGTCGATCGGATCGAAAGACTCTTTCAAGGAGGACAGTCATGTCTTACTCAATCGGTAATATCTCTTTTCTGAATGGTAGTGCGGTTGCCGTCACGCCTGATGGCTCAGAGCGGGCGCTTGCACTTGGCGATGCGGTTATGTCGGATGACGTGGTGCGCACCTCCGACGGCGCGCGTTTGGAGATTGCGCTCTCCAACGGTGAGGCGATAGTTGTGAACGGCAGTGACACCTGGTCTGCCGCAAGCGCCGGTATGCCGCAATCGGAAGCTGATGGTGACGCCGTGAATGACATCGTCGGGACGGTCGATAGTGTTGTGGGTCAGGTTGTTGCAGTCGCTGCCGATGGCTCTGAACGTGTGTTGATGGCCGGTGATGCTATCTATGCCGATGAGGTGATTCGTACTGGCCCGGATGCACAGATAGAGATTTCCATGAGCAGTGGTGGTCCGGTCGTGCTTGAGGGCGGGCAGAGCTGGTTGGCTACCTCCGATACCTATACACCGGCCGATCAGTTTGACACCAGCGAAGCGGTGGCAGACACCGAGTCTTTCGGTGACGTAGATGCAATTCAAGCGGCAATCCTGGCGGGCCAGGACCCGACGGCGATTGGAGAGGCTACTGCAGCAGGCACGGCTGCGTCTGGCGCCGGTGGTGAAGGCAACGATGGCGGCGCTGACTTCGTCGCACTGACACGCACAGGCGGCGAGGTTGATCCGACGGCGGGCTATAACACAATAGGTATCAGTTCTTCCGTGACCCCGCCTCAGAGTGAAGAGCTTGCGCTGGTTTCTGAAGAAACAGTGCCGACTCTTTCTATCAACGACGTTTCGGTTGTTGAGCCGGACAATAACGCCTCATTTGCGACCAATGTAGGCGATGCCACAGTCATTACGACCACTATTTCATCGTCTGAAGGAGATGTCTTCAGCTTTGACTGGAACTTCTTTGCAGCCGAAGGAGAATATGGACAGTTATATAACGATTTTGCTTTCGTGGTAATCGATGGCGAGATCTATACGCTGGCCAGCTATTCAAATAGCACCTTCAGTGGTGGGCAGACAGGCACTCAGACATTTTCGATCGAACTGGGTGCCGGGGATCATCAGATTGCAATCGGCGTAGCCGATGTAGGGGATTCAGAGGTAGCCTCGCCTCTTACCGTGGATAATGTCTCGCTCAACGGCGTATCGCTGTCGGGCTTGAATTTTGAATCCGGCCTTGGGGACTGGAGTGCCACAGGTTCAGCGTCTGTTGTCGGTGATTATGATGGAAGCGAAGCAACAGAGGGTGACTATCAGGTCGTTCTGACTGCCGATCATAACTCGGTTGCAGAGGTGGAAAGTGCAGCAGGGCTCGATGAAGGGGCATTGGGTGAGCAGGCGGAAGGGAACGCCTCCTCAAGTGTCGTCGTCACGTTTACGGTAACCCTCAGTGAACCTGCCGAGTTCGATGTTAGTGTCGATTTCGTAACGGCAGATGGCACCGCGATTTCAGGCGGTAGCGGCGTTGCTGAAAACGATTATGGATCTACATCGGGCACGCTGATCATTCCTGCAGGTTCAACCAGCGGTACGATCCAGGTAACAGTGAACGGAGACAACTATCAGGAAGGGGATGAACAGTTCCTGATTGAACTTAGCAACCCGGTGAATGCGGATATCGCGGACGGGACCGGTGTCGGCACCATAATCGATAACGACAACCCCGTCTTTACGTTGACGGCCGCGGATGAAGAAGGTAGTCAAAATGGTCCCTTCGACCCGACCGCCAACAGCGTCGACGAAGGTGATACTGCTTACTATGTCATCACCCTGAGCGGTGCTGATATTCCCGCAGGCCAGACGGTCGTACTTGATCTGTCATCCAGCGATGGAACCGCTCTTTACCTGGCCGACTACGGCGATATGGGCGATTTCTACAGTGCCAACTCCATTAGCTACGATCCCGATACCAAGCAGTTGACGCTTGAGGGACCGCTGTCCAAAGGTGATGCTGTTGCCTATTTCGGTATCGAAACGGTGGACGATGTATACGACGAACCTGTTGAGGATTACACCGTTTCTCTTACCGACTCGACTGTCGGCACCGCTGAAGGCACTGTAACGACAACGATTCATGACGACAATGACGGTACTACGTTAACGCTGGGTGATATCAGTGTTGATGAAGGCAGTGGTAATGCCACATTGACAGCGACATTGTCGGATCCGGCAGGCAAGGAATTTACGGTTACCCTGAGTAACGGTGCCACTATTACCTTTGCCGAAGGGGAGACGACCGGAACGTCCACTGAGTTTCCAATTCAGGGAGACGACGTCTATATCGACGGAGAAAGCTACGACATAACCGTAGCCGATGCTGGCGATAACGGTTTTGAGGCACTTGATACCAGCAGTGCCGCTACTGTTACTGTGAGTGATACCCAAGACACCGTGACCGTCAAGCTCAG
>NZ_JMQN01000023.1 GCF_000705555.1 Marinobacterium lacunae | reverse complement strand
CAGCCAGATCCTCAATCACTGATCCCACCGGCAAGCGCCTGCCTTGTGCAGGCGCTTGCTCCATCTATCAGCTGTCAACCTCCAACCGTGCTTCCTGAGCGAATGAAGTACAGAGTGTCCCATGCCTTTCATGATGTACGAGAACCTGAGTGGCGCACAGCGTGTTGCTGCGCGGCCGATAGCCGATGCCCGTGCCCTGCAGGACTGGGTCGAATCCATTGATACGCGCGCCCGTGAGCGCTTGGGGCAAGGGCGGGTGGCGGACTATATTCCGGCACTGGCCGAACAGGACCCAAGCCGTTTCGGTATCGCCATCTGCACCACGGATGGCGAGGTTTATGCCGCTGGGGATGCCCAGGACAGTTTTTCCATCCAGAGTATCTCCAAGGTGTTTCTGCTGACCCTGTCGCTGCGCATCTTCGGTAACGATCTGTGGGAGCGTGTAGGTCTCAACCCCTCGGGGATGCCGTTCAACTCGCTAAGCCAGCTTGAGGTGGAGCGGGGCAAGCCGCGTAACCCCTTTATCAATGCCGGTGCCATCGTGGTGACCGATCATCTCGTGAGCGCCTACGCGGCTCCCTCTCAGTACCTGCAGGATGTGGTCAGGCGCCTTAGCGGCAACAACAGCGTGCTGATCGACCGGCGGGTACTCGATTCTGAGTGGCAGCACCGCTCGCGCAATGCCGCCATGGCCTATCTGATGAAGTCGTTCGGCAACATCGGCAACGAGGTGGATGATGTGTTGTACGCTTACTTTGCTTGCTGTGCGTTAGGCATGAGCTGCGTGGACCTGGCGGTTGCGTTCAACTATCTGGCGGCGTCGGGCTATTCACGCATGGCCGATGAGCGGATTATCGAGCCTGAGCTTTCGCGCAAGATCAACTCGATCATGTTTACATCGGGCATGTATGACGCGGCGGGAGAGTTTGCTTACCGTGTGGGGCTGCCAGCCAAAAGCGGCGTCGGAGGCGGCATTCTGGCCGTGGTGCCGGGGCGGCTGTCGGTATGCGTCTGGTCGCCGGCACTGGACGGTAACGGCAACTCTGTAGCGGGACAATATGCGCTGGAACTGCTCTCGGATGAGCTCGACCGGATGCTGCCTGCCCGGGTCAGTACTGACTGAGCAGGCCCAGTGGATGGGGCGTCAGGGCTTGATCTTGCACAGTTTGCTGAGTAGATCGTGCAGCTGCTCCATGTTCTCTTCCGAGAACTGCTCGGCCATCGCCTTGTAGCGCGCCTCCAGCGTGGGGCTGACCCGCTCGAACATATCCTTGGCCTGATCGGTCAGGCTGATCAGCACCCGGCGCTGGTCTTCAGTGGATTTGCGGCGCTGGATATAACCCTGCTGCTCCAATCGACTGATAATACCGGTCAGGCTCGGGCTCAGGATGCAGCACAGGTCTGCCAGCTGTTTCGATTCCAGTTCCTTGTACTCGTTCAACGCACGTATAACGCGCCATTGCTGCTCGGTCAGCGGAATCTCCTGCAGCGTCGGGCGGAAAAAGCTCATGGTCACTTCGCGTGCTTTCAGGAGTTTGAGGGGGATGGAGTCGTCAAATTTACGCATAGTGTCGGTACCGTGCCGATGGACGCATCTGCGGGCAGGTGGGTCAAATAGCTGAGTATGATATGGGTTTTAATTGTCGTTAATATATTAAATAAGGTCCAGTTAATCTTACGGATAATAAGCGGCACACGGGGCGTTGGCTAGGGGCAGCTGTCTGCCTCTAGCCCTGGTCATATTCGGTTCTTGTGTATTGAGTCTTCCCAGCACTGGGCATCGCGAAAACGCTCGGCCAGAAAGTCGAGCATGGTGCGCACCGTGGCGGGTAGGTGGCGGCGCGATAGATAGACACCCCAGATCACCAACTCGGGCGGGCTCCATTGCGGCAACAGTTCGACCAGTTCGCCGCGCTCGATCAGCGGGTTGGCAAGATAGGTGGGCAACTGCGCCACACCGGCGCCGGCAAGCGCGGCCTCCATCAGAATGGAGGCTTCGTTGGCGGTCAGGTTGCCCCTGATCTCCACCTGGATCTCCTCTCCCTGCCTGTTGCTGAAGCGCCACTCGCTGCGACCGAAATTGGTGTAGGTAAGGCAGTTGTGTTCCCTTAGTGCCTGCGGGTGGTCGGGAGTGCCCCGGGCCTTGAGGTAGTCCGGCGAGGCACAGATCACCGAGCGACAGGGGGCGATACGTCGGGCCACCAGGTTCGGGTCCAGTTCGCCGGTGGTGCGGATCGCCAGGTCCACTCGATCCTCGATCAGGTTGACGGCACGGTCGATCACCATCAGATCCACCGTCACATCGGGGTACTGCTGCAGATACTCGGCCACGGCGCCGGCCAGATGGGCCTGACCGAACGAGATGCTGGTGGTCATGCGCAACTGTCCGCGCGGCGAACTGTCGCGTCTTCCCACCGTTGACTGCAGATCCTGAGTCAGGGCCAGCATCTGCTCGCACTGGCGCAGACAGGCCTCGCCCGCTTCGGTCAACGACACCCGGCGTGTGGAGCGTTGCAGCAGGCGCGTTCCGAGCCAGCTTTCCAGCTCGCTGACATAGCGTGTGGCCTTGACGCGGCTGATATCGAGATGCTCGGCGGCGGCGGTGAAACCGCCCCGTTTGGCGACTTCGGCGAACACCTGCATGGCGGTCAAACGATCCATATCTGCTCACTTATTGAAATAATAAGTAACATTTTTAGGCGTATTTCATATCCAATCAAGAGGGTAGAGTGGCGTCATCTATTCGATATCAGAAAAGGAGCGTGAGATGACCGCATTCAAAACCCAAATCGTAGGAGCAGCAGCGACCCTGGCGCTGTCGATCTCGGCCATCACCGCCGTTCAGGCTGCGGAGCCGTTGTCTCTGCAGGTATTCAACGCTGACGCTAACAGTTTCCATGCCAATTCGGTGCTGATCAGCGGCGAGACGGAAGCGGTGCTGGTCGACACCCAGTTCACCCGCGCAGATGCGCACAGGCTGGTGGCCAATATCCTCAGCAGCGGCAAGACGCTGAAAGCGATCTATATCAGCCACGGCGATCCCGATTACTACTTCGGCGCCGAGGTGATTCGCGAAGAGTTCCCGGACGTGCCGGTGTACGCGAGCGCTCCCACCATTGAGTGGATTCGCAACACGGTCGAGAAAAAGGTCGGCTTCTGGGGGCCAAAATTGGGGGCCAACGCACCGCACTCGCCTGTGATCCCAGAGCCGTTGCCGGCCGAGGGGTTGAGCATCGAAGGCCATAAGCTGGTCGTCAGCGGTCCGAACGGTGACCAGTCACCCCGAGGCTACCTGTGGATTCCCGATATCAAAGCGGTGGTCGGTGGCGTCAATGTGTTCAGTGGATTGCACCTGTGGACGGCGGATACCCAGAGCAAGGAGGCGCGCCAGGACTGGGGGCGGACGCTCGAAGGTATCGAGGCACTGCAGCCGACGACCGTGATCCCCGGCCATATGGCAGAGGGCGCGCCGACCGGACTGGAGGCGGTGGAGTATACCAAGACCTACCTGAACACCTTCGAACAGGAGCTGGCGAAAGCCCAGGGGTCCGCCGACCTGATCGAGGCGATGAAGCAGCACTACCCGAACGCGGGCCTGGGGATCGCGCTCGATATCGGCGCCAAGGTCAGCACCGGCGAGATGAAGTGGTAAGGAGGTGGTGTGAGTAAACCGATACTGCACTACATCTATGACCCGCTGTGTGGCTGGTGCTACGCAGCGGAGCCCCTTATCCAGGCCGTTCAGGCACTGGAGAGGTTCGCACTGGTACTGCATGGCGGTGGATTGATGCGGGGGCAGCGGTTCGCACCGGCGATGCGTCAGCATATCGTCGCCAGCGACCGTCGCATTGGGCAACTCACCGGGCAGCTGTTTGGCGAGGCGTATCTGAAGGGACTGATACAGGATCCGGAGACGGTGATGGATTCACTGCCGCCGATCACGGCGATTCGGGCCGTCGAGGCGCTGGCCGGAGACGGTCTGGCGATGCAGGTGGCGATCCAGCATGCGCACTATGTCGACGGGCGCAGCGTGTCCGAACTCGATACCCTGGTCGAACTGGCCGTTGGCCTGGACGTGGAAGCCGAGGCGTTCCGCCGTGTTTTTGCGCAGCAGAGCGAATCGGTCATGGGTCATATCGATGACACCCGGCGGATGCTGGATGCCAACGGTGGCGGTGGTTTCCCCACCCTGTTACTGGAGACGGAAGGCGGCCTGCGTCGGCTCGAGGTCTCCAACTACTACGGTCAGCCGCAGCGCTGGACCGAGTTCCTGCATACGTTGCTTCCCCGCTGAGTTGACAGGGCTGGCGCTGTCCAGCCCTTATCTCGTCTATCTTTTCTTGGCTTGTCGGACAGGAAAGCAGGTATCCTTGCTCCACTTTCCCACTGACACAGCTCAAGATCAGCTATGGACCAAAACACCAAAAGCGGCGTTTTCTACGCCCTGACCGCCTATATTCTGTGGGCGATCGCGCCGGTTTACTTCAAGGTGATGAAGGATATCCCTGCCCTCGAGATACTGGCTCACCGTATCATCTGGTCCTGCATCATTACGCTTGGTCTGATCCTGCTGCTCAAGAAGCGCCACATGTTGATCGCCGCGCTACGCTCGAACCGTGCGCGTTGGGCGCTGCTCGCCTCCACGGTGTTGATCGGATTGAACTGGGGTGTCTTTATCTGGGCGGTTAATGCCAACCTGATGCTGAGCGCCAGTCTGGGCTATTACATCAATCCTTTGATCAATATCCTGCTGGGCATGCTGTTCTTTCGTGAACGCTTGGATCGAGTGCGTGCGCTCGCTGTCGGACTATGCGTTGTCGCCGTGCTGTTCGAGTTGATCCAGTTCGGGCGTCTGCCCTGGGTTGCCCTTGTTTTGGCGTCCACCTTCGGATTGTACGGCCTGGTGCGCAAGAAGCTCGGTGTCGACAGCTTTACCGGCATGGCGCTGGAAACCGGCCTGTTGTTACCGGTTGCAGCGGGCTATCTGTTGTTCAGTAGCGGTACGGGCAGCGAGCCGGTTCAGCATACGGCCGTGACCTATCTGCTGCTGTTTGCTGCCGGTCCGATCACCATGGTGCCGCTGATGTGTTTCGCGGCGGCGGCGAACCGCATCAGTCTGACCGCGCTGGGGTTCTTTCAGTACATCTCACCGAGCGGCATCTTCTTGCTGGCGGTGTTTGTCTACGACGAACCGATGAGCCCGAGTAAGCTGATCACCTTTGGGCTGATCTGGAGCGCGCTTGCGATCATGACGCTCGACTCTCTGCACAAATGGCGCAAGGCAAAGCGGCTGCTGCGATCTGGCGGTAGTACCTTGTCTGGCCGTTCAGTCCCGAAGTGAGCGCAGGTTATTAAACAGCTTTTCCAGCAGTGCATTGGTGCGGTGGATCTGTGAGTTGCTAAAGCCTTTGAAACTGCGTTTGAAGATGCTGCTGACCGAATCCCTGACCTCGTTCAGGTTGCCATAGCCTTTTTCGGTCAGGGTGACCAGTGTGACGCGACCATCGCTGGCAGAGGTTGTCAGCTCTACCAGCCCCTGATCCTGCATGCGATAGAGAATCTTGGTGATGGTCGGCAGCTTGGCGACGGCGTGTTGGGCGATCTCTGAGACGCTCAGCGGCTGATGTTCGTTCAGGATCAGCAGAATACGCCATCGCGGCAGATCCATGTCGATCTTCTTCAGTACCCTTTCCATCTCTTGGGTGTATAACGCATTCACCTGTGCCACCCAGTAGAACGGAAACTCCCGCCGTCTGAAATTATCGCCCAGCGGATCGTACATATCGGATTTGCTGCTCTTGCTCATGCCTGCCTTCTCGTCGTTTTCCGCACGGGGCTCAGTTCAAAAATAGTTGATTGGTCAAGTATACAGTGTCTTGTCTCTACCGTGCAGAGGCTGCATGGATTTTTGCTCAAGCTGGGGGCGCCATGTCCCGTAACAGTGCATGGGACTGCACGTTTTTGATGCCAATAAGCATAGTTTTGTGCACTTTTTTATAGCCTGTTTTGAGTCGTTATTTATGGGAATCGAACATCTCATAAATGGAAATTTATTTTTTTTCAGCAGCGAAATGACGAGGTTTTTGCGATGGCGGATAAGGGGGTTGTTTGTTTTTAAGTATATGAAAAATAATCAAATATTTGTGGAGATCAAGGCCTTTTTACTGGTTTCTAGATGTTTGTAAAAATAGTCTGCGTCAATTTGTATTGACCTCTGTCATAGGAAATTTGTCTCGCATATTAGTTGACGATTCAAGTGAATGGTGAAATTCTCAAGGCGTCTTCGGACGAACTGTTCAAGCGGTTGCATCCCTTGGCGAACACCTGAGATAGGCGAGTCTGATCATGTGTGTTTCTACAGAACCGAGCTGCCGAAAAATGTTGAAAAAACGAGCGTCCAAGACACAAAACTTCCTCGCCGGAAACAGCTCCGGCATGACAATAAATACGATTAAGGGAGCGGTGTACGATGCCAGCCCATCAGATCGATAAATCCCTTTGGGGCGGAGAGAAAGTCTTCGATGCCCTCTTGGCCGAGGTGCGCGAGCGCCGCGACGAATTCGAGAAACAGAAGCATATCTCGCAGGACATTATCGAGTCCTTCAAGGAGATAGGTGTCTATCGCTCCATGGTGCCCAAGACACTTGGCGGTGATGAACGCTCCCCGAAAGAGTTCCTGCAGATGGTCGAGGCGATCTCGGCAGCCGACGGTTCTGCCGGCTGGATCGCAAGCTTCGGCATGAACCCCGCCTACCTGGCATCGCTGCCGCCGCAGACCATCGACAAGGTTTGGGCACAGGGCCCCAACGTCGTGTTTGCCGCCGGTATCTTCCCGATCCAGCCGGCCAAACGTGTCGAGGGTGGTTACATCCTCAACGGACGCTGGAGATTCAGCAGCGGTTGCATGGGGGCGGATCTTCTCGCGGTTGGCATCCAGCCGGATGGCGGCGAACAGAAGCTGCCACTGCTGGCGGTGATGCCTGCCAAACAGGTCAAGATAGAGCCGAACTGGGATGTGATCGGCATGGTCGGGACAGGCTCTCACGATCTGGTTGTCGAGGATGTGTTTGTGCCCGACGAGTGGACATTCGTCCGTGGCAGCGCACCGAACATGGATGCACCGTTCTTCCGCTATCCCTCGCTCTCTTTTGCCTCCCAGGTGCTCTCTGTTACCACGGCGGGTCTGGCACGCGAAGCGCTGGATGTGATTCAGGGCATGGCCGCCGGTCGCAAGTCGGTGACCGGTGCCCCCAACCTCGGTGAGCGTGAGTACGTGCAGATCGAGGTGGGCAAGGCGGAAGCGCGCTACCGCTCCGCGCGTGCGTTCTTCTACGACGCCACCGACGAGGCCTGGAATGCCGTATTGGCCGGTGGCGAGCCAAGCCGCGAGCAGACCAATCTGCTGCGCCTCTCCACCAGCCACCTGACCCATGAGTGTGCCGCCGTGGTGCGCACCGCATATGAGTTGGCGGGTATGACCAGTGCTTACACCGACCACCCGCTATGCCGTGTAGCGCGGGATGCCATGCTGGCGACCCAGCATGCCTTCATGGGCGCGATCACCTTCAAGAATGCCGGCGCCATGTTCTTCGGTCATGAGCCGCTGCCCGGCTATCTGTAACTGAATCCACGGAGATAAACAGCATGAGCAATAACAAACCACTGCGCGTCCTGTTCTGCATGGGCATCAACCAGAACTTCATGGATGCACCGCGTGACGAACAGCTCGATGTATGGGCCGCATTTGGCCAGATGTGGAACGGCATCCACGACATGGAAGGGGTCGAGGTGATCGGCAATATGGACGACGACCAGAGCATGGTCGGCCCCTCCAGCGGCTACCCCTGGACCACCTATCTGCTCGCCGACGTGGCGGACTACGACCGGGTCACCGCCTGCTGCAACCTGTTCCGCACCACCGAAGTGGGCGCGGGACCCTACAAGCTGTGGCGCTACGCCAAGGTGGAAGCGCGCATCGGCCGCGAACTGATCGTGCAGCGTGCCTGAGGCCGTTTCCATGAGCGAACTGGAACAGTTGAAGCTGCGGGTATTCAGGCTTGAGGCGGCGCGCGAGGTCAGTGCCTGTCTGCATCAGTACATGCAGCTGTGCGACTACCTCGACGAGGGTTTCGACCTGGGGCCGCTCATGGCGCTGTTTACTGAAGACGCGATCTGGGAGGGCAAGGGCAAGCGCTATGCCGCGACGTTCGGTCGGCGCGAGGGGCGCGAGGCGGTGCGGGCGATGTTCGAGAAGTACACCCTGCCACCTGCGCATTTCGCCCTCAATGTGCACTTCCTGACCTCCGAACGGGTGCAGGTGCAGAGCGATACCGAGGCTGAGGGCAGCTGGGTGCTGTTGCAAACCGCCACCTTCGCCGACGGCCGCTCACAGCTGAGCAGTGCACTGCTGGATGTGCGGTTCAGGTGTGAGCAGGGGCGCTGGAAGATCGCCCACTTCTGCACCACCAGCCGCTTCAATCGCCCTGTGCAGAGCCCCTGGGACAACCCGCAGCCGCTGCCGGTGCCCGAAGAACAGATGACCGGCCTCGGCGCCGGAGAGAACGAATAAGAGAGAACGACAATGAGCCAGTTGATCGATATGAAAAACATCGGCCTGCAGGCCGCCGATATGGTGGATGTGGAGAAGGGCCGGGTGAAGAAAGAGCTGTACTCCAACCCCGAGATCTTCGAGGAGGAGCTGGATCTGGTGTTCAACAACACCTGGGTGTTTGTCGGCCACGAGAGTGAAGTACCGGAAGCGGGCAGCTTCAAGACCGCCTACATCGGTCGCCAGCCGGTGATCCTCAGCCGTGATCGCAAGATGAATCTGCACGTGCTGCAGAACCGCTGTCGCCACCGTGGCGCCACCGTCTGCGAGGCGCGCAAGGGCAAGACCAAGGCGTTCACCTGCCCCTACCACGGTTGGGGGTATGGTCTGGACGGCAGTCTGCGTGCACTGCCCAAGCCTGAAGAGTACGACGGCGTTTTCGACAAGAGCGAGATGCCGCTGGAAAGCCTGAGGGCCGAGAGTTATCAGGGCATGGTGTTCGCCACCTTCAATAACGATATCGAACCGCTGGAAGATTTCCTGGGCGGGGCGAAAAAGTGGATCGACCTGTTCATGAAACAGGGTGGCGGTTACCCGGTAAAAGTACTGGGCGAGCACCGCTTCAATTTCCCCGGTAACTGGAAGATCCAGCTCGAGAACACTACCGACGCCTACCACTTCCCGATTGTGCACAAGTCGTTCGTCTCCTCGCTGGACGAGGCCACCGCCGACATCTTCGACTTCCTCGACGGCGAGGGCTTCGTAGAAGACCTGGGCAACGGTCACAGCGTGATGGTGATGATTCCGCAACTGGTGGATCTGGAAGCCGATCTCGACCAGCCGATCCCGGAGCGTTTCTCGGCGCTGGCGCAGGCACTGCGCGACGAAGGCAAATCAGAAAACGAGGTGAAAAAACTGGTGCGTGCCGCGCACGGTACCGGCTTCAACCTCAACCTGTTCCCCAACGTTTCCTGCTCCATGGCGTTCTTCCGTGTGCTGCGCCCGGTCTCCGTCGGTGAAACCGAAATTCAGCACGTGGCCCTTGGCGGTGACGGCGCACCGGATGCGTTCAACCACAAGCGGATGCGTCTGCACGAACATTTTCAGGGCCCGATGGGCTTCGGTACCCCGGATGACGGCGAGGCCTGGGAGCGCGTGCAGAAGGGTTCCATGGCCGGCACCGATGGCTGGATTCTGGTCAATCGCGGCATGAGCAAGCTGCGCACCTCAGAAGATGGCAACCCGCAGGGCGCTGTGTGCTCGGAAACCGGCATGCGCGGTGCCTACCAGCAGTACAAAAAGATGATGGCCGCGGCAGAGGAGAAATAAGCGATGAAATCCAATACCCAACTGCTGGCGCAGGTCACCGAGTTCATCGGCTATGAAGCGGACCTGCTCGATCACAAGGCGTACCAGGAGTGGCTTTCGCTGTGGACCGACAGCGGTCTCTACATCGTGCCGACGGACCTCAACGAGACCGACTACCTGAATACCCTGAACCTGGCGCTGGACGACGCCGACATGCGCCGCATGCGTGTCGCCCGGCTGGAAAACGGTGAGTCGGTATCGGCCATCTCCGTCGGATCCACGGTGCGCATGGTATCCCGAGTGCGCATCCTCGAAGCCGGTGACGACCTGGTGATCGCACGCTGTGCGATGACCCTGAACGAGCTGCGCCACGGCAAGCTGGTGACCTATCCGGCCAATGTGGAGTACACCCTGAAGCCGACCGCCGAGGGCCTCAAGCTGGAACAGAAGGTGGTCAAACTGCTCCACGCCGACGGCTTCCTGCGCACCGTCAGCTTCATCTTCTAAGGAGCGACGGCCATGGGTAACCCAACACACACACAGATTGCGCTGGTCACCGGCGCGGCCCAGGGACTGGGCCAACATATCGCCCAGCGTCTGCATGCGGCGGGTTTCAAGGTTGCGATCAGCGATATCGACGGCGAGGCGGCGCAACGCGCTGCCCGTGCGCTGGACGCCAGCGGCGGCACTGCCATGGCGGTGTCGCTTGATGTGGCCCACCGGACGGACTTTGAGGCGGCACTGGCTGCCGTGGTCGATCGCTGGGGTGAGCTTCAAGTGCTGGTGAACAACGCTGCCGTGACCCGTGCAACACCGGTGATGGAGATCGACCTGCAGGAGTTCAACGAGGTGGTCGGCATCAATCTGGGCGGCACCTTCGCCGGCTGTCAGGTGATCGGCGGGTACATGGCCGGACAGGGCTACGGCCGCATTATCAACATGGCCTCGCTGGCCGGGCAGAACGGGGGCACCTCCACCGGTGCCCACTATGCCGCGTCCAAGGGCGGGATCCTGACCCTGACCAAGGTATTTGCCAAGGAGCTGGCGTCACGGGGCGTAACCGTTAACGCCATCGCCCCCGGCCCGATCGATTCCCCGATGGTCAAGGCGCTGGTTCCCGAGGAGCGTCTGCCGACGCTGCTGTCTGCAATTCCGGCGGGGCAGCTCGGCGATGCCGACTTTATCGGCGACATGGTGGTTCAGCTGGCTCGGCCCGAAGCCTACTTCGCGACCGGTACCACCTGGGACATCAACGGCGGCCTATTCATGCGCTGAGGTAATGCCAATGACTAGCAGTATCAATGAAACCCTGATCCGCGCGACGGTGACCCGCCGTGAGAATCAGACCGACGACATCGCGTTGTTTGAGCTGTCCGCTGCGGATGGTTCTGCGCTGCCCCCCTTCCAGGCGGGTGCGCACATCGACGTGATTCTGGATGACGACACCATTCGTCAGTACTCCCTGAGCAATGCGCCGGGGGAGGGCGTGTATCGGTTGGGAATTCTCAACGACCCCAATTCCCGCGGCGGCTCGAAACGGATCCACGCAGAACTTGAAACCGGTGCCGAACTGACCATCAGCGCACCGCGCAACCATTTCCCACTGGAATTGGCGGCCTCGCACAGCCTGCTGATCGGCGGCGGTATCGGCATCACGCCGATGATCGCCATGGCCTATGCGCTGAAGGCAGCCGGGCGCTCGTTCGAGCTGCACTACTGTAGCCGCAGCGAGAGCAAGGCGGCGTTTCTCGCTGAGCTCAAGCGTGAGTTCGGCGAGCAACTGGTGCTGCACTTTGACGATGCCGGCGATGCCGCACGCATCGACCCGAAAGCCCTGTGCCAAGACGCAGTGCAGGGTAGCCACGTGTACGTGTGTGGCCCCGGCGGCTTCATGGACTGGGTGATCGAGCAGAGCAAGGCTGCGGGCCTGCCGGATGCGCAGATCCACTTCGAATACTTCAGCGCCGAGGTCGATATCAGCGGCGAGGCGTTTGAGGTGTTTGCTGAAACCAGTGGCGTGACCGTGCAGGTCGGCCCGAATGAAAGCATCGCGACGGCGCTGAAAGCGGCGGGGGTGAAGGTGCAGATGTCGTGCGAGGAAGGCGTGTGCGGCACCTGTATCTGCGATGTGCTCGAGGGTACGCCGGATCACCGTGACCACTTCCTGACCGAGGAGGAGAAAGAGGACAACGACCAGATCGCACTGTGTTGCTCACGGGCAAAAAGTGCGCGTCTGGTTATCGATATCTGAAGCCAGCCGTCGCCGACGTGGGCGCTTCATAGCACTGCATAACGACAATAAACGGGAGAGTGAAAATGAACAAGCTGATCTCACTGACATGTTCTGCTGTACTGGCGCTGCTGGCGATGGGCGCTCAGGCTGAAACGCGTTTGACAATGTCGTCCTGGCTGCCGGCGGGGCATCCGCTGGTCAAGGATGTAATGCAGCCCTGGGCTGCCAATGTGGAGCGCGCCACCGAAGGCCGGGTCAAGATCGTGATTCTGCCCTCTGCACTGGGCCATCCCAAGATGCACTACGATATCGCCCGCGACGGTCAGGCCGATATCACCTATGGAGCACAGGGCTACACGCCGGGCCGCTTCGCGCTGTACAAGATGGTCGAGTTTCCCTTCGCCGGTGACAGCGCCGAGCGTACCTCGGTCGCGTACTGGAAGGTCTACAACGACTATCTGGCCAAGGCCGGTGAGCACAAGGATGTCAAACTGCTCGGCCTGTTTACCCATGGTCCGGGCCAGATTCACAACAGCAAGCACAGCGTGAACTCGGCGGCCGATCTCAAGGGGCTCAAGATGCGTGTCGGTGGCGGCATCATGAATGACCTGGCCTCGGCACTGGGTGCCGTTACGCTGCAAAAACCCTCTTCGAGCATCTATGAACTAGTCTCCAGCGGCGTGGCCGACGGCACGCTGTTCCCGTTGGAATCGGTCGCTGCCTTCCATATCGAGGACAAGACCCGCTACACCACGCTGGTGCCCGGTGGTTTGTATAACTTCAGCTTCTTCGTGGTGATGAACCGTGACCGCTTTGCCAGCCTCTCGAAACAGGATCAGGAGGCGATCGACAGCGTGTCTGGCGAAGCGCTGGCACGGCTGGCCGGTCGTGTATGGGATCAGGTGGATGCCGATGGCCTGAACCAGCTCAAGGCCAATGGCAACGAGATCATTACGGCTGACGATGCCTTCATTGCTGAGATCCGCGAGAAGAGCGCACCGATGGAGGCCGAGTGGCTCAAGGAGGCTCAGGCCAAGGGTATCGACGGTAAGGTCGCTCTGGATGCGTTCCGCACGCTGAGCCACGCGCCGGTGCAGACCGCCGCGAACTGAGGAGGTCGAGATGAAACTCACGCTCAGTGGTGGTCCGGATGACACAAGCCGGGTTGAGCGGGTTCTGCGTCTGACGCTGGATTCCGTTGCGGTGATCATGATGTTCCTGCTGATGGCGGTGACGCTGGTCGATGTACTGGGACGTTATCTGTTTTCCGCGCCACTGGTCGGTGCCTTTGAATTGACCGAGTTGATGCTGGCAGCGGTGATTTTTCTGGGATTGCCGCTGGTCACCGCCGATCAGGGACACATCGAGGTGGACCTGATCGACTCGGCTGTGCGTGGCTGGCTCAGACCGGTTCAGCGGGTGCTGATCGATCTGGTCACTCTGCTCGCCTTCGGCGTGTTTGCCTGGATGCTCTGGCGTCATGCGATGAAGGTGCAGGCCTACGAAGACACCACCGCGGTGTTGGAAATTCCCTATGCGTGGCTTGCGTATCTGATGGCGGTGACCGCATCGCTGTCGGTACTGGCTCAACTGACGATCATGCTGCGTCGCCTGCGCGCGATGCTCGCCGGAGGTGAGGCGTAATGGAAGCGAGTCTGATTGGTTTTGTGCTGCTGATGGTGCTGATCCTGATCCGACTGCCACTGGCCATCGCCATGGGCATGGTCGGGGTCGGCGGGTTCGCCTGGATGCAGATGGTGGGATACGGCAACCCGCGCGGGCTGGATGCGGCGCTCAACATGATCGCCTCGGTGGCGTTCGATACAGGTCTTGCCTATGGCCTGTCGGTGGTGCCGCTGTTCCTGTTGATGGGCAACCTGATTACCGAGTCGGGTATGTCGAAGGAGTTGTACCGAGCCGCCAACGCGTTTCTGGGACACTTCAAGGGCGGCCTGGCATTGGCGACCGTGGTCTCCTGCGGTGCGTTCTCGGCTGTCTGCGGCAGCTCCATGGCGACGGCGGCGACCATGTCCAAGGTGGCGCTGCCCTCCATGCGTGAATACCGCTACTCCGATGGCCTGGCCACGGGGGCGATCGCGGCCGGTGGCACTCTGGGCATTTTGATTCCGCCGAGCGTGATTCTGGTGATCTACGGCCTGATGACCGAGAGCGATATCGGCAAGCTGTTCATCGCCGGGCTGATTCCGGGGCTGATCGGTGTGCTGATGTATATGGCGGCGGTGGCCTTTGCGGTGCGTATCAATCCGCAGAGCGGCCCGGCAGGTCCCCGCTCGAGCTGGCGTGAGCGCCTGCAGGCGATGAAGGGTGTCTGGGGTATCAACCTGATATTCATCATCGTCATGGGCGGTATCTATGCCGGCATATTCACGCCCACCGAGGCGGCCGGGATCGGTGCATCCGGTGCCTTCCTGATCGCACTGTTCTCCGGTCGCTTGAATTTCATGATGGCGCGACGGGCGCTGAGCAATGCGGCGCGTACCACCGCCATGCTGTTCTTCCTGGTGATTGGTGCGGTGATCTTCTCCAACTTCATCAACCTGACAGGGCTGCCGGTGATCATGCGTGACTGGGTACTGGCGCAGGGCGTAAGCCCGATGCTGGTGATCCTGATGCTGATCGGGGTGTATCTGCTGCTGGGCTGTGTGCTGGAGAGCATGTCGATGATCCTGCTCACGGTGCCGGTGTTCTACCCCATGGTTGAGGCGCTGGGCTTTGATCTGATCTGGTTCGGCATCCTCGTGGTGGTGGTCACCGAGATCAGCCTTATCACCCCGCCGGTGGGCATGAACGTCTTCGTGCTCAGAGGTGTGGTGCCCGACGTGAAGCTGTCCACGATCTTCAAGGGCGTTACACCGTTCTGGTGTGCCGACATCCTGCGCCTGTTGCTGATCGCTACCGTACCCTCGCTCTCCCTGATGCTGCCCCGCGCCATTGGCTAAGGCAGGACGAGGTGCGCCCGAACAGGCGCTAAACGAATGCAAACCGATAAAAACAAGAGAGGACACTCCAATGAAAAAAGGCATTATGCGTCCCGGCCATGTGCAGATCCGGGTGCTGGACCTTGATGAAGCGATCAAGCATTACGTCGATCTGCTCGGCCTGATCGAAACCGACCGTGACGCCCAGGGGCGTGTCTACCTCAAGGGCTGGACCGAGGTGGACAAGTTCTCCGTGGTGCTGCGCGAAGCCGACACCGCAGGCATGGACTTCATGGGCTTTAAGTGCATCAGCGAGGATGTGGTGAATGCCCGCCGCGAAGAGCTGCAGGCGTTTGGCTGCGAAGTGGAGAATATCCCCGAGGGTGAACTCAGCGGCTGTGGCCGTCGTGTCCGTTTCACCGCGCCGAGCGGTCATGCCTTTGAGCTGTTCGCGACCAAGGAACAGCCAGGCAAGTGGGGCGTGGGCGAGAAGAATCCGGAAGCCTGGCCGCGTGGTATCAAGGGGATGCAGGCGCAGCGTTTTGACCACTGCCTGCTCTACGGTACGAACCTGGACAAGACGCTCGATCTGTTCCGCGACGTGCTGGGCTTCGATCTTGCCGAGCAGGTGGTGACGCCGGACGGTTCACGCGTGGCGCAGTTCCTCACTGCGAGCATGAAGGCGCATGATGTGGCGTTCATCGATCATCCGGAACCCGGCAAGTTCCACCACGCTTCATTCTTTCTGGAAACCTGGGAGAGCGTGCTGCGCGCGGCGGACCTGATCTCGATGACCGATACCTCCATCGACATCGGCCCCACACGTCACGGCCTTACCCACGGCTCGACCATCTACTTCTTCGACCCCTCAGGTAACCGCAACGAGGTGTTCTGCGGCGGCGACTATCACTATCCCGACCATCCGCCGGTGACCTGGGATGTGGATCAGCTGGGCAAGGCGATCTTCTACCACGATCGGGTATTGAACGAGCGCTTCCTGTCCGTACTGACCTGAGGCCTGAGGCGGGACGACCGGGCCGTGGGCTGTCCCGCCGTTTTCTCCAGCGGCCATCACCATCAAGCAGTTCAAGCGGGGTTCCCCATGTCTATCGATGCTAAAGATTTCCGCCGTGCGTTGGGCAAGTTTCCCACCGGCGTGACCGTTATCACTACTACCGACGACCGGGGTGAGCGTATCGGCGTGACTGCCAGCAGTTTCAACTCCGTCTCCATCGAACCGGCACTCGTGCTCTGGAGTATCGACAAGGGCGCCTACAGCCTGCAGGCCTTTACTGAGGGCCGTTACTTCACCATCAACGTGTTGCGTGACGATCAGGTCGAGATCTCCAACCGTTTTGCCCGACGCGGCGACGACAAGTTTGCCGGACTCGAGATGCTCGAAGATGCCAACGGTTGCCCTCGCGTACCGGGCGCGGCGGCCTGGTTTGCCTGCCGCACCTGGAGCGTTTACGACGGCGGCGATCACTTCATCATCGTCGGTGAAGTCACCGACTACGGCTATGAAGACAACGTCGGCTCGCTGGTTTTCCACAACGGCCGTT
Organism: Marinobacterium lacunae; assembly: GCF_000705555.1. GTDB lineage: Bacteria > Pseudomonadota > Gammaproteobacteria > Pseudomonadales > Balneatricaceae > Marinobacterium_D > Marinobacterium_D lacunae. The sequence goes on along the minus strand of NZ_JMQN01000023.1, from coordinate 26,154 downwards.
ACGCCGTGCCCGAGGTTCACCCCGGTGTTCGCGACATGCCAACCCCGCCGGTAACCGGCGGCTTTCTCAATGATTACCTGCTCTACCAGATGCATCAGGCGCTCTCGGCCTGTCGGGAGAGCTTTTATCCGACCCTGACCCGTCTGGGGATAACCGCCGAGGAGTGGCGCGTGCTGTCGGTGCTGGCCGATGCGCCGGACACGCCGGTCGAAGCGATCGCTCAGCAGGTGTCGCAGCCGGTGGCGAGCCTTCGCGAGACGCTGGAGTGGCTGCGGGACAAGGGGCTGATCGACAGCGAATCCACGCTCAGCGACAACGGGCGTGCACTGATCGACCGCGTACGCAGCCTTGCAATCGAGCATGAGCAGCAGGTGCTCGGACGGTTGAGCGAATCGCAACGTGACGTACTGAAAGAGTGTTTGCGCATACTGGCAGCGCCGGTGGCGCACTGATCTGAGTCGTTACAGTCGGTATGTTGTTGGTGCCATTCGCCGCTGGCGACCTGGATGATCCAGTGAGCGTTTTCAATAACGATTTGAGATGGAAAAGTGACAATGGCTGAGGCTGAAGCGTTGAACATACTGGGGCTGCGTCAGGCGCTGCTGGCGATCGAGCGCGGCGAGTGTACGGCGCTCGATATTATCGAGGCCTGTTTCGACCGTATCGAGGCGCGTGAGCCCGAGGTGGGTGCCTGGCAGCTCAGGCTGAGCCGTGAGGCCTATCTACAGCAGTACCGCCAGCAGCAGGCCGCCTACGAGGCCAGTCCGCTCAAGGGGCTGCCGGTGGGTATCAAGGACATCATCGACACTGCCGCTATGCCCACTGAGATGGGCTCGTCCATCCACACCGGGCGGCAACCGGTGGACGACGCCAGCTGTGTCGCGATGCTGCATGACGCCGGTGCCATCACGCTGGGCAAGACGGTGACCACCGAGTTTGCCTACTTCAAGCCGGGGAAAACGGCTAATCCGCGCGATCTGACACGCACGCCGGGCGGCTCCTCCAGCGGCTCTGCCGCTGCGGTGGCCGACGGTATGGTGCCGATAGCGTTGGGCTCCCAGACCGCGGCTTCGGTGATTCGACCGGCCGCCTATTGCGGTGCCGTGGGCTTTGTCGCAAGCCGTGGCGAGCTCTCGCTGCGTGGCGTCCAGCCTCTGGCCCAATCGCTTGATTCTCTCGGCCTGTTCGCGCGTCGGGTCGAAGATATCCAGTTGCTGCACGCACTGCTGTTACGACAGGCGCAACCGCTCTCGTTTGAGGCCGAGATCAAGCCCCGACGCATCGCGCTGTGTCCCGGGCAGCGGATAGGGGAGAGCAGTGCCGAGATGAACGATGCACTTAATCAGCTGGCCGAGCGCCTTCAAGCGGCCGGTGTCGACTGTGTTCAGGTTGCCGAAGATGGTCTGCTTGAGCAGATGGTGGAGCATCATCAGCGGATCATGGCCTATGAGGTTGCACGCAATTTGGCTTATGAATCACGCTTCCCCGATCAGCTGAGTGAACCGCTCTCTCAGCTGATCGATTCCGGCCTTGGGCTTGAGCATCGACACTATCTGGACTCGTTGCTTGCCGCCCAAAGCGGTTGCGAGCAGCTCTGGTCGCAACTCGGTGAGGTGGATGCCATTCTGGCGCCTGCCGCGCCGAGCGTGGCACCGCTTGGGCAGGGCAAAACTGGTGCGCCGCACATGAGCCGACCCTGGCAGGCGATGGGCCTGCCGGTGATTACCGTGCCGGGGATGCAGGATGATGCCGGGCTGCCGCTGGGTGTGCAGCTGATAGGGCGCGCCCGCAATGATGCCCTGCTGTTGCAACAGGCGCTCTGGCTTGAGTCACTGATCGCGGCGCGCTAGCCGCGTTATTCGGCCTGTGTGCAGGGTGTTGTGTTGAGCGCCGAGAGTGCTTGAAGGCTGTCGGCCCACAGCGCCTTGAGCGCGGCCTGCTGTTCGTCCGTCACCCCGCCTTCGACTTCCAGCTGTCGGCACATCTCGGCCATCTGTTGCAGCCCGAAGTTGGCGCTGGCGCCTGCCAGCTTGTGCAGCAGCGCCGGCTGCTGCGCACGATTCGCCTGCTCCAGTTCATCCAACAGTGCTTCGCACTGTGTCCGCATGGTATCGAGCAGCTCCAGCATCCGCTTGTCGCCGAGCATGCGCCGGTGCTGGTTGAGCAGGGCGAGATTGAGGGTGCCGTCGGCGTCGGCGGTACTGCTCGATGGGCGTGGCGGAGACTCAATCTGACCCACGGTGCGCACCACCTGTTCAAGCTCTTCGAACTGCAGGGGTTTGCTCAGTAAGGTTTCAATACCGGCCTCCTTGCAGCGGCGGATCTCCGGGCGGGTAACCGCAGCCGTCAGCGCAACGACCGGCACGTTCGCCTTGGCAGCATCTCGGTGGGCGCGCATGCGGCGGGTGGTTTCCAGACCGTCCATATCGGGCAGGTGGATATCCATCAGCACCAGGTCGTAATCGTTGTCGTTGTGCATCGACAGCGCCGTGTAGCCATCGTCCGCGATGCTGACATGGTGACCTTCGGCGCGCAGCAGACTGGCGGTGACCTCCTGATTGATGGGCGTGTCTTCCACCAGCAGTATATCCAGCGCCTGCTTGGGCACGCTCGGTGTGGCTGACGTCGCTGCCTGTTCAGGCGCAGTGGACTGATCAGCGATCCGGTAGGGCAGTTCAACCCAGAACAGTGAGCCGTGTCCAGCCTGGCTGTCGAATCCGATCCGGCCATGCTGCTGTTCCACCAGCTTGCGGCAGATCGACAGGCCAAGGCCTGTGCCGCCGTAGCGTCGGGTGATCGAGCTGTCGGCCTGACTGAAGTGCTGGAATATGCGATCGTGCGCCTCGGGCGGGATGCCGATGCCGCTGTCTTCAACCTCGAAACGGATCAGATGGCCGTCGGGGTGACTGGCCACAGGGCGGGCCTTGAGCACCACATACCCCTGGTCTGTGAACTTCAGCGCGTTGCTGCACAGGTTCATCAGCACCTGGTTCAGCGCCCGGGCATCGCCCTGTACCCGAGAGGGTAACGCCGGGTCGAGTCGCAGAATCAGGTCGATCTTCTTCTCCTGTGCCATCGGGGTGAGCAGGGTCTTGAGCTGCTCAAGCAGTTGGCGCAGCTCGAAATCCTCCGCCTCGAAGGTCATCTGGCCCGCTTCAATCTTGGTGAAATCCAGCACGTCGTTGAGGATGGCCAGCAGGGATTGCCCCGACTGGTAGATTGACTCGACCTGTTCGCGCTGGGCCGGATTCATCGCCGAGCGCTTGAGCAGCTGCGCCATTCCGAGAATGCCGTTCATCGGCGTGCGTATCTCGTGACTCATGGTGGCCAGGAACTGGCTCTTGGCCTCGCTGGCCGCTTCCGCCTTCTGGCGCGCGAGATCAGCGAGCTCTTTCGCCTTGCGCTCGCCGATATCGGTGAGCGAGCCCTCGTAATAACGAATCGCGTTATGCTCATCGGCAATGCGGTGTGCCGATATGGACACATGCAGATCGCTGCCATCCTGCCGCTGCCAGCGTGTTTCAAGATCGTTGACGCGGTTGCCATCTGTCAGTGTGGCGAGGAACAGCTGCCCCTCGTCGGGGTCGCTAAAGCAATCCATCACCAGATCGGTCACCTCATGCAGGAACTGCTCGGAGCTGTCATAGCCAAGCAGCGAGATCAGCGCCGGGTTGGCGGAGATCAGGCGGCCGTCGGGCGCGATGCGGAAGATCCCTTCACTGGCGTTCTCAAACAGGGAGCGGTATTCACGCTCGGATTGTTCAAGGCTTTTATACAGCTTGGCGTTTTCGATGGAGATCGCCGCCTGTGACGCCAATATTTGTAAGGTTTTTAGGCGTTCGCGGCTGAACACATCCCGGCTTTCACGGTGCTCAAGATAGAGAATGCCGGTCAGTTCGCTGTGGTAGAGAATGGGTATGGTGAGCAGCGAACGGGGCTGCTGCTGACGGATATAACTGTCGGACTGGAACATCTGGTGCTCAACGGCGTTGCCCAGCACCACCGGATCTTTGGTACGTGCAACAAAGTTGATGATGCTCAGCGGCAGCATATCCGCGCCTTCGGTCAACGGTATGGCGGTAAACAGGGCCGGTGTCTCGTCGATGCGGGTTTCCGCTTCGATGAACAACTGCTGCTGGCGGTACATCACCAGTATCGCCCGTTGTGCACCGGCGTTCTGAATCGCCAGGCGCATCAGGCGACTGAGCAGTTTCTCCAATACGATCTCGTCGGAAATCGCCTGTGAGGCGTTAATGACCGAGCTGATATCCAGTGTCTGGTTGTTGAGCTCGCGGCGGCCATCCGCGCTTGCGGTACGCGACTCCACTGCGACCGGGCGCGGGGGTTCCAGATCAATCTCGTACTGAGACTTCATCTGTTGCAACTTGGCCCGGGCCCCGAGTTCGGCATAGAGCCGGTAGGCGTCCTGCAGGTAGGTGCGTGCAATTCCCGGCTTTTGCCACTCCTGATAGAAGCGTCCAGCCAGCTCGCAGGCCATCGCTTGATCGAGCTTAAGCCCGTGTTGTTGAGCATGTTCGATCGCTTTTTCGTACAGGTTCATGGCGCTGGTGTAATGCCGCCTGCTGCGCAGCAACTCGGCGCTGAGCAGTTCGTAGTGGTGCAGCCGGTTATCCGGTGCAAAACGGGCGAGCCTGCGTATGTAACGTTGGGCGTGGCGTACGGTCTTAAGCCGGGCCGGTTGCGTCAGAATACTGGTGGTGGGCAGTAACTGGATAATGCTCAGGGCGTTGATCATCATCAGCCAGAGTACGGTAAAGGTGCCGGATACGGAATCGCGCAGCTCAAGACCGATCTCGCTGTGATGATAGGCTGCTTCCATGTCGCCGAAGATAAAACTGAGCAGCGCCTTGTAGAAATGGTGCAGACAGATGGCGGTGCGGTGATTCTCGCGGGTGAGTTCGGCGAGATCGCGATCCTCGCGATAAAAGCGGCCATCGAGGCGGGTCGGATTGCTGTTCTGCCCGCGCATGTTTTCCATGGTTTGCAGGATGAACAGCGAATATTGCAACGACTGCTTCTGACCGGACTGGCGCAGAAGCTCGGTATCTTTTTCAAGCCGCGGTTGCAGTTGATCGAGATTCTGACACAGGGGGAAGGCGTACTGTATGTACGCGGCCAGCGCGTAGGCGCCCCACTCCATGTCGCCGCAATCCAGCGCCTGCTGATGGGCATCGAGCAGCGAGTCGCGGCAGACCGCTAGCGGCTCACGATAGTGGCGGATATAGCTGTTGAACAGCGACAGGGTGCGGTGATGCTTGGCCGTGGCGGGCATCCGCTTGTCGAGTTCCAGTGCCAGCAGGCCGAGCCGGTAGCCCTGATCGATATCTGCCATCTTGCCGCACAGCACACCGCCGTATCCGGCGAAGGCCAGCGCAGAAGAGTCGGATAACCCGCGGGTCAGCGTCAGCTCGACCTGCTTGGCCATCAGCATCGGGCGCAGCCCCGAACTTGAGAACTTGACGATGCCGAACATGCCGGTAAGCAGGGGCATTGCTGCCAGCAGCGTAGGCTCGTGCATCGATTTCAGGTAGGGCACGCGCTCGGGCGGCGTGCGTTTAAGCAACCATTTGACGCGGTTGGCGATCCAGGCGTTTTGAAACGGTGTCGGGTGCTCAGGCAGCTCGACGCCGAGTTGGTGGAGCAGCGTCAGCGCGGTACTCAGTGCTTCACTGAACTGGTTGTTGGCCACCTGAGACTGGATCCTGACCTCGTGTACACGCACGCGATCGAGCAGGTTCTGGGCATGCTGCTCCACGGTGAGAATCAGATTGTCCATCAGCGTCTGTTCGCCGCGAATGTTGGCCACTTCGGCAGCCAGCGTGTGAAGACCCAGGGTCAAGGAGTACTGGTTCTGCCAGCTATCCTGCGGCAGCAGTGACAGGCCGCGCTTGAGGTAATCCATCGCCACGTCGAAGGCGGCGGATTCTCGTGCCCGGGTGCCGGCGCGCAGGTTGAGTCTGGCAAGCTCCACGCACTCATGTGTCTCGTCGATCAGCGCCGAGGCCAGATTCAGGTGGTTGGTGATCTCGAAGATGCGGTTGTCGATCTCATCCAAACTTAGGCTGCGCCAGAGTTGGCGCCCTACCTCCAGATGCAGGGATTCACGTGCCTGTTCCGGAATCAGCGAATAGGCGGCCTGCTGAACGCGGTCGTGGATAAAGCGGTAGCGGGTGTTGATCTGGTCAGTCTTTTCAAACACACGGTACTGATCGTCCAGCGGTACGATCAGGCCTTCGGTTATCGCCGGCCAGAGCGCGTCCACCGCCTCTGATGGCAGCAGCTTGCTGACCACCGACAGCGTGCGCAGGTTGAAACTGCCGCCGATACTGGCGGCCAGCGGCAGCGTGCGCTGGGTGGCGGAGGGCAGCCGCTGGATCTTACTGACCATCAACGACACCACGTTGTCCGTCATCTCGCGCGCCTGAATAGCGTTCTCATCCCACTGCCAGCGCTGCTCGCGGAAGCTGATCAGCCCCTCCTCATGCAACGCGTAGAGGAACTGGCTGAGAAAAAACGGGTTGCCCTGGGTTTTGCGTATGCAGATGCGGGCCAGATTCTGGCAGGACTGTGCGTCACGGCGCAGGGTGTCGGCCAGCAGCTGGGACACCTGTTGCAGGTCCAGCGGCCCCAGCTGCAGCTCGATCACCGGTTTTTGCAGCCGGCGCAGCCGCTCCAGCGTTTTTTGTGGTGCAGGTTCTAGCTCCTGATCGCGAAAGCTGCCCATCAATAGCAGATGAGCGCTCTCGCCGCTCTCCACCAGCGTTTCGATCAGTTGCAGCGAGGCGTGGTCGGCCCAGTGCAGATCGTCTAGAAACAGCAGCATCGGGCGCTCAGGTGTGGCCAGCACATCGAGCACGCGGATAAACAGACGCGAAAAGCGGCGCTGCTCTTCGGCGGGAGTGGCAGTGGGCAGGCTCGGCTGGGGGCCGATGATCAGCTCAAGCTCCGGTATCAGTTTCAGCAGCATCTGGCCCTGACCGCGCATGCTGGTATTGAGCTCGGTACGCAGCTGCTGGATCGCCTCTTCCGGCTCGGTCAGCAGTTGTCTGACCAGCGATTGCAGCGCCTGAACGATGGCGAAGTAGGGGCGGTTGCGACGGTATTGATCGAACTTGCCGCTGCTGAAGTGACCGCCGAGTTCGTTTACATATTGCCGCAGCTCATGCACCAGACTCGATTTGCCGACACCGGCATAGCCGCTGATCAGTACCAGCGTCTGTTTACCCTCCACGGCCCGGTCCATCAGCCCGCGTAGCTGTTGCAACACTGCTTCGCGCCCATAGAGGCGCTGCGGGATCTGGAACTGGGCGGCAATATCCTGTTCGGCCAGCTCGAAGGTGGAGATGCGGCCATGCTGGTTATGCTCTTTCTGACAGCGGCGCAGATCGTGGATAAGCCCCACGGTGGATTGATAGCGCTGGGCGGCATCCTTGGCGAGCAGTTTCAGAATGATGCGCGAGACCATCTCCGGCAGGCGCGGGTTGATGCGGCTGGGCGAATCCGGCGCACGGGCGATCTGGTTATGGACCAGCTCTATATCCTGACCGCCGAAGAAGGGCGGCCGACCGGTCATCAGCTCGTACAGGGTGGCGCCCAGGCTGTAGTAGTCGGTGCGATAGTCGATGGTGCGGTTGATTCGCCCGGTCTGCTCCGGCGCTATGTAGGCAAGTGTAGAGCTGCGCAGCGCCTGGGCATGCCAGTTGGGCTGCTCCCGGCTTAAGCGCGTGCAGTAGTCGAAACCGATCAATACCGGCTGCAGGGTGGTTGGATGCAGTAGCAGGTGGTCCGGGCTGATCTGTTTGTGGATAACCCGCGCCTCGTGCAGGCGGCCCACCAGTTCGCTAAGACGGATAGCGACCGGAATCCACTGGTGCCACGCCATCTGACGCTCGGAGATAAACTGGCGCAGCGGGATCGCCCCTGAATCTTCGAACACACCCACAAGTGAGGTATCGGTGGAGATCAGCTCCAAAGGGCGCAGAATGCCGGTGATCTTGAGTGAGGTGAGCAGCTCGTATTCATGTTGCAGCCGCCCCAGATCCTCGCGGCTGCACTGGGCAGGGTCCAGTTGTTTGAGGATGACCCGATGGTTGTCTTGCACGCGCACGGCGCGGCTGATCAGCACACCCTTGCGTCGGTGCAGGTGGCGGACCACCTGATACCCCTGTGGCGTGTTCATCTCTTCACATCGCCAGCGAACATGTAGCCGGCGCCGTGGGCGGTGAGTATCAGCTGGGGATCGGAGGGGTTGTCACCGAGTTTGCGTCGCAGCCGACCGATCAGTACATCCACCGAACGGTCATTCGGCGTCCACTCCCGGTCGTGGATCGCATCCATCAGCTGGTCGCGGGACATCACCTGGCCGGGATGGGTGACCAGTGTCTTGAGCAGCTTGAACTCGCCCTCGGGCAGGCGTTCGTTCTGGCCGTCGGCATGTCTGAGCTGGCGTTTGTAGGCGTCCAGCTCCCAGCCTTCGAAATACCAGCAGGCCCGTGAGGGCGACCCCGGTGCGCTCTGTACGGTATCCGCCGGTAGCATACGCCAGAGCAGATTTTTCGCCCGGACCAGCAACTCTCTCGGGTTGAACGGTTTGGTCACGTAATCGTCCGCGCCCATCTCGAGTCCGACGATGCGGTCGATATCATCCCCCTTGCTGGTGACCAGAATGATACCAACGCGCGAGGCGGCTCTCAGTTCCCGTGTCAGTGTGAGGCCGTCGCGCCCGGGAAGATTGATATCGAGCAGTACCAGATCGATCTGTTCGGTTTTCACCCGTGAACACAGGTCGTCGGCCTGATCGGTTTCGCTGACGCGATACCCCTCCTTCTCCAGATAGCTGACCAGCAGGGAGCGGGAGGCGAAATCGTCTTCGACGACCAGAATATGTGCGGCGTTCTGTGTCTGGGTCATGGTCTCTCTTCAGCGGCGCTTAATCGGAGCCAGCAGGCGTAACGGCAATATATCGGACGTCACTCGGGTTCACCAACTGCCCAGATACAATCTGTTACATATCCGAACAAAATGCCAAGAATCACCGGAAATTCATTTACATCCCGGCAGTAGCTTAGGAAACCTGCTCGGTAGTTTTGTAGAGGTCTAAACTGATCGGACAGGGCAATAATAAGTTCAAACTTATCCAGAGTAGTGAGGGAGTGATGGCACCCACTAACAAATCAACCAGACGGACACTGATCGGCAGCGGTGTGCTGTTACTCGCTGGACTGGCGAGTGCTTCGGTACAGGCGGATGATGCAAAGCAGATTATTCGCGATCGCTGTCTGGCTTGTCACACCGAGTCCGGGGACGCGTCTGCCCCGAACTTTTCCCGTATCAGTGAACAGCGCAAGACCCCCGAGGGCTGGCTGTTCACGATCAACCGTATGATCAATCTGCGCGGTCTTCAGATCTCTGACGACGAAAAGCGCGAGGTGGTGCGCTATCTGGCCGATACTCAGGGGCTGGCGCCGTCAGAGGCGGCACCGTTCCGGTATCTGCTTGAGCAGGACACCAACCTTGTCGAGGAAGGTGTCGATCCGGCGCTGGCGGAAACCTGCGCCCGCTGTCACTCGGCGGCACGGTTCGGTCTGCAGCGCCGTACCACTGAGGAGTGGCAGCTGCTGGTCAACTTTCACATGGGCCAGTTCCCGACCACCGAATTCCACTCGTTGGCGCGTGACCGTAAATGGTACGAGATCGCCCATGACGAGGTGGCCGTTCAGCTCGGCGAGCAGTATCCGCTGCTTACATCGGCCTGGGACAACTGGAAGCAGGCGGTTAAATCCGATCTGGATGGTCGCTGGCGCGTCACCGGCTTTGTGCCGGGCAAGGGCGAATACGATGCCTGGATGACCGCAAGCAAGGCCGAAGGCGGACGCTATAACCTGAGTCTGGAAGGTCAGTACGCCGATGGATCACCGCTGTCCGGCAGTGGCAAGGCGACGGTATACACCGGCTATGAATGGCGCGCCTCGATTACCATCGACGGTGTGAAGATGCGTCAGGTCTTGGCGGCGGATGCCAAGGGCACGAGCATGAACGGTCGCATGTTCCTGGCCGCCGAGCGTGAAATAGGCGGTGTGATGAGTGCGCTCAAGGATGCCCAGGCGCCGGCCGTGGTTGCGGTCATGCCCTCGTATCTTCGCAAGGGTGAATCCACCGAGCTGACCATCGTCGGTCAGAATCTCAATGGCGCTATCGATCTGGGCCCGGGCGTCAAGGTCGAGAAGGTGCTCGATCGCAGCGATGACCGCATCCACCTGATGGCCAGGGCTACAGGCGAAGAAGGCGTCCAGAGCGTTCAGGTTGGCGCGGCCGAGCTTGCATCGGGTCTGGCGGTGTACGGCGAGTTGGCGCGTGTTGAAGTGACACCGCAAAACGCAGTGGCGCGTATCGGCGGATTGAGCAAGATGCCGAAAGTGCGTGTTGCCTACCGTGCGGTTGGCTACAGCGCCGGTGCCGATGGCAAGCCGGGTACCGAGGATGACCTGCGTCTGGGTTATATGCCCGCCAAGTGGTCGATTAAACCCGCAGACGAGATGGCCGCCGAAGAGAAAGATGCCGAGTTTGCAGGCACGATCGATGCGGCCGGTATCTTCACACCGGGCGATGACGGCCCCAATCCCAAGCGCAAGATGACGGCCAATAACGTCGGTCGTCTGGCTGTTGTAGCCAGCGTCAAGGACGCCGGTGAGGCGGTCGAGGGGGATGGCAGTCTGCTCGTATCCGTGCCGGACTTCGTGCGCCGCGTGCTCGACTGATAAACCGGATAGCAAGTCACTGAAACAGAGCGCAATACGCGCAACGTGAGGTAACTCAAGTGGAAAACACGGGTACCATGACGCTGGTGAAACCGAATCTGCACAGGGTGGATGTCGATGCCCGCCAGATGCTGTTTCACATTCCCAGTAGCGGAATCTTCGAGCTGGATGGACTCAGCCGTGAACTGCTGGCGCTGTTCGATGCAAAGGCGCAGGTGACGGAGTCGGACCTTGAGCCGCTGAACCGTCGCTTCGGTCATGCCGAGGTCGATGAGGTGCTTTCGGAGTTGCGTACGCTGGAGATCATCTCCGGCGATGGCAGGGTGGCGCGGATCAATCCCGATCCGCAGAAAGTGGAGAAGTTTCCGCTCACCACGGTGGTGCTGAACGTCAACACCGGCTGCAACCTGAGCTGTACCTACTGCTATAAGGAGGATCTGACCACCCCGTCCAAGGGTGAGAAGATGGCCTACGACACCGCGATCAAGTCGGTAGAGATGTTGCTGCGCGAGTCACCGGATCAGCCCCACTACAACGTGGTGTTCTTCGGCGGCGAACCGCTCTCCAACATGCCGTTGATCCGCGAGGTGGTGGCCTACTGTGAAGAGCGCTTTGCCAAGCTCGAAGCCAGCGTCGACTTCACCCTGACCACCAACGCGACACTGCTCACCGAGGAACTGGTGGATTGGTTCAACGCCCACCGCTTCGGCCTGACCATCTCTATGGATGGTCCCAAGGCGATGCACGACAAGAACCGCATTACCGTGGGCGGGCAGGGCACCTACGACGTGGTCAAGCGCAAGGTGGATATGCTGCTCAAGCGCTACACCGCGCGTCCGGTGGGCTGCCGGGTCACGCTGACCCGAGGCGTCACGGATGTGGAGACGATCTTCGATCATCTCTACAGCGAGCTGGGCTTTTTCGAGGTCGGCTTCGGCCCTGTCACCTCCGGCGATATTGCCGAGTTCAACCTGACCGGCGAGGAGCTGGTCGAGGTGTTCGCGGGCATGAAACGCTTAGGTGCCCGTTACCTGGAATCCGCGCTGCGCAACGAAAACTTCGGCTACGGCAACATGCACCAGCTGATCACCGACATGTACGAGGGCAACAAGAAACTGGTGCCCTGCGGTGCCGGTGTCGGTTTGCTGGCGGTGGACAAGGATGGCGGACTTAACCTCTGCCATCGCTTTACCGGCTCCGACCTGCCCACCTTCGGCACGGTGGAGTCCGGTATCGACAAGGCCAGTCTTGGCGCCTTTGTCGAGAAGCGTCTCGATCGCAGCAATACCGGCTGTGAGACCTGCCGCATCCGCAACCTCTGTTCCGGTGGCTGCTATCACGAAAGTTACGCCAAATATGGAGATCCGACACACCCCTCCTACCACTACTGCGACCTGATGCGCGATTGGGTCGATTTCGGCGTGGAGGTGTATTCACGGATCATGCTTGAGAACCCCGGGTTCTTCGAAGCACATGTCTCTCCCAGGAGGAGTGCCTAACAATGAAACATCTGAAGTCTCTGAATAAGAAAGCACAGCTGATCAACCAGGCGGTGAGCCCGGAAGAGGTTGAAGACGTTGTCGCCATGCAAACCGTCGTCGGTTGCACCGCCACCACCGATCCGGGCTGGGAGCTCGATCCCTTCGGCGGTCTGGGTTCTTTGTGCCAGCCGATGGAATCCGACCTGTACGGCTGCGCCGATGCCTGCTGGTGGCCGGCGCAGGTGCCCGACACCATGCATACCTACCCGGACTGGGGTAAGGATGTGGCCAAGGCCAACGAGGACTGGCGCAAGCTGGACGGTATTTTCGAGGACGGCGAGTAACGGGAGCTGTGCAGATGAAACTGAAAAACGTATTGAAATCCGCCGGCGTGCTGGGGGCGGTTGGCCTCGGTTCGCTGGCCTCTCAGGCGGTGGCCGATCAGGAGTTCCTGTTGACGATTACCCGTCCGAACCAACTGCACGTGATCGACATGAGCAGCAACACGATTGCGCGCACCTGCGATATTCCGGGCCCCTTCGGCACCGGCTCCATCGCGCTGTCGCCGGACAACACCCATGCCTATGTGCTCAGTAACGGCACCAAGGATGTGTACGGCTTCGATATCCGTAACTGCGATATCACCTTCAAGGCCGAGCAGTCCTCGCCTACCGAGCAGGTGATCTCCATGCAGTCGATTGCGGTCAGTGCCGATGGCAAGGAGCTGTACACGGTGCAGAACCCGATCAAGAAGCTGAGCGATCGCTTCGAGGTTGAGCAGCCGCGTCTGGCCGTGTTCAACATCAAGGATGGTATGGATGCGAAGGTGGTGCGCACCTTCCCGGTGGACCGTCGTATCACCAAGATCGCGGTCACCGACCAGAATGAAGTGATCCTCGGCGGTGCCGATCTTAAGGGTATCAACCCGAAGACCGGGGAAGTCCGCATGGTCAGCAAGTTGGCCAGCTGGGAGAAGGGGCCGCTCTGGTTGCCGCCGGATGCATTTGCGATGCACTCCCAGGGTGAACAGATGCACGAATACATCATGCCCTACGTGACGGCCAAGTTCGATTCAGAGGAGTGGAACTTCGAAACCGCCGAATGGTGGTGGGGTATCAGCCGCGTGGATCTGAAAACCGGTAAAGCGACACGGGATGAGGTGCTGCCGTTCCAGTTCATCATCTTCAACTTTGTTGCCGACCCGCGTAACCCCGACATTCTCTACGGTTCGTTCAATACGCTGTCCAAGCACGATATCAGCAAAAAAGAGACGCTGATCGTGCATGAGATGCCGCACACCTACTACGACCTGAACATCTCGGGTGATGGCAAAACCCTCTACGTAGGCGGTACCAGCAGCGATATTTCGATCCACGACAGCGATACGCTGGAGAAGATCGGTTCCATCCAGCTGACCGGCGACATGTCCACCTCCGATCTGAGGGTGGCGACTATCCGCAATTGATGGGATAGGTTGTGTGAGCGATTGGACAACGGGGACTGTCACATGGCGGTTCCCGTTTTGCCGTTTTTAACGAGGAGAGATGATGCTGAACTGGCTGGTACGTGCAATCCATGCCCCTGACCGAACCCGGCTGGAGCAGGGCTTTCACTGGTTGTACAGCTTTGTCAGACCGCAGAAACGGGCGATTGGCGGTTTGCTGGCGCTCTCCTTGTTGGGCTCTTCTCTGGTGCTACTTCAGCCCTGGCTGACCAAGCTGCTGATCGACAACGGCCTGTTGGCGAAAGATTACGGTACGCTGGTGCAGATCGCCGTGGCGATGATCCTTGTCGGCCTGTTCGGCACCGTGCTTTCCGGGCTTAATCGCTATCTGCACACCCGTTTGTCAGGGCGCATCCTGTTTGCCCTGCGCACCGACCTCTACGGCCACCTGCAAAAACTCTCGCCGACCTTTTTTGGTCAGCGCCGCATCGGAGATCTGCTCTCGCGTATCGACGGTGATGTGGCCGAGATCCAGCGCTTTGCCGTCGACAGTCTGTTCTCGGCGGTGAGCAGTATCATCGGTCTGGTCGGCGCCTTGGTACTGCTGGTGGCACTCTCCTGGCAACTCTCGCTGCTGGTGCTGGTGCTGATTCCGCTGGAGGTGCTCTGGCTGCGCTGGATGCGGCGCAAGGTGGAGCTGCGCACACGCGAGATGCGCGAACGCTCGGCGGACCTCTCTAGTTTTCTGGTGGAGACACTGCCGGCGATCAAGTTTATTCAGTCCACCGGACAGGAGCGCCGTGAACGTGAGCGTCTCCAGGGCCTCAACGACAACTACCTGGGCCAGCTGCTGCGCCTGCAGGTCACCGAATTCTTCACCCATGCGATCCCCGGTACGCTGACCTCGCTGACCCGCGCCAGCGCCTTTCTGATCGGCGGCTGGTGGGTGATTCAGGGGCAGTGGCAGCTGGGCTCGCTGATTGCGTTTTCCACCTATCTGGGTATGGCGACAGGCCCCGTCAACAGCCTGCTTGGGCTCTATGTGGCGATCCAGCGCATGAGCGTCAGCCTCAACCGGGTCAGCGAGCTGCGCCTGAGCGCAGTGGAAATCGAAACACCCGACGCACCTCAGCCGCTGCCCAGCCCCCTGTTCGGTGAGCTGAAACTGGAGAATGTGCACTTTGCCTACGGCGAGCGCGAATCGATTCTCAACGGTGTCGATGCGTGCCTGCCGGCAGGGCGCAAGATCGCACTGGCCGGTGCCTCCGGTGTCGGCAAATCGACGCTGATAGACCTGTTGCAGCGTCACTACGACCCGCAGCAGGGGCGCATTCTGCTGGACGGTGTGGATATCAGGCAGCTTAGCCTGTCGGATCTGCGCCGCACGCTGGCGGTGGTGTCGCAGGATATCACCCTGTTCCGAGGCTCTTTGGCCGACAACCTGCGCTATGCCAAGCCTGAGGCCAGCGACGAGCAGGTGCTGCGCGCAGCCATTGATTCCCAGCTGGAGGAGCTGATTCAGCAACTGCCGCAGGGGATGGATACACCGCTGGGCGAGCGTGGTCAGCAGCTCTCCGGTGGCCAGAAGCAGCGCATCGCCATCGCCCGCGCCCTGTTGCAGCAGCCGGCGGTGCTGGTGCTGGACGAGGCGACCTCGGCGGTGGACGAGGCCACCGAGCAGCAGGTGATCGCCGCCGTGGACCGGCTGTTTGCCGGGCGTACCCGGATACTGATCAGCCACCGGCCGTCCACGCTGGCCGGGGCGGATCTGCGCCTGCTGCTGCAGAACGGACATCTGAGCGAGATCACTGAGGTTCCACATGAGTGAGAGCAGGCCGGTCCGCATCGGCGTGGTCGATTCCGGCAGCGCTGTGGCTCAGCAGGTGCTAGACAGTGCCGCCTTTGTCCTGCGTGATAACCAGCTGTGGCTGGAGCCGGCAGAGCCGGATAGTCTCGGTCACGGCAGCCGGGTGATTGAGGTGATTCAGGCGCTGGCGCCCGAGGCGCAGATTCTCAGTGCTCAGGTGTTTCAGCAGCGGCTGAATACCAGCGCCGCGCAGGTGGCCGCGGCGATCGACTGGCTGGTGGAGCAGGGCGCGCAAGTCATCAACCTGAGCCTGGGCCTGCGTCAGGATCGGGACTCTTTGCGTGACGCCTGCACTCGGGCGCTGAAGAAGGGTTTGATTCTCTGTGCCTCGAGCCCAGCCCGGGGTGAGCCGGTCTACCCGGCCTATTATCCCGGAGTGTTTCGCATGACCGGCGATGCGCGCTGTGCCCGGCACGACATCTCCTATCTGGAGACGCCCTATGCCGACTTCGGCGGCTGCGTGCGACCGCTCGATGACAGCCTGGGTCATTCTGGTGCCAGCTTGGGGTGCGCCCATCTCAGCGCGCATTTGGCAGGTTACCTTGAGCAACATCCACAACCATGCTTGAGCGAAGCCCGGCAGTGGCTGATCGACCGGTCGACCTATCAGGGGCCGGAGCAGCGCAGGGGGGCTTATGTCTGAGTGTCGGATCGTTGTGCTCGGCGGTGGGCCTTCGGGGGCCGCGGTTGCCATCGGACTGCGCCGGATGGATTACGAGGTCACGCTGATCGGCGAGCCGCGCCCCTTTGACGCTGTCGAGGGGGTATCCGATCGCGTGGTGGAGGGTATGCGCCACGCCGGGTTCGAGCAGGCGCTGGCGACACTGGCCGCGCCTTCGGCGCGCTCTGTTACCTGGAATGGCAGCACCAGCGCGGCTAATACCGAGCGTCTGGTGGTACGTGAGCGTTTCGATCGCGGTTTGCTGGCGGATATGCGTGGCTCTGGGGTACAGGTGATTGAGGGGCGTGTGACCTCAGTCGTTGACGAGGCGCAGGCTTCAGAAGGAAAGGGCTTCAGAATCAGTGTCAGCGACACCGATGGCAGTGAACACTGGATCCATGCCGGATTTCTGGTGGAGGCACGTGGGCGTGCAGCACCCGCGGCGGGTGTGCCAAGGGTGCGCGGCGCGCAGAGTGTGTCCCTGCTGCAGCACTGGCAGGGCGAAGCCGATATCCCCTGTTCCGCCGTCCAGAGCTTTGCCGATGGCTGGGCCTGGATGGCCAAACGCGAGGATGGCCGCCGCTACTTGCAGCTCACGCTGGATGTGGCCAGCAGCCGGTTGCCGCCGAAACAGCATTTGGCGCACTGGTGTCATGAACGCCTCAGCGGGCTTGAGCAGGCGCAACCTTTCATGGAGGGTGCTGAGCCTGTCGGTGAGGTCTATGCCCGCACCAGCACGCCGGTGCTGTGCGAGCACAGCGCCGGGGATAACTGGCTTCGGGTCGGTGATGCCGCGATGGCGGTGGATCCACTCTCCGGTAACGGCATCTTTCAGGCGCTGTCGTCGGCGCTGCAGGCTCCGGCAGTGATTAACACGCTGATCCGCCATCCCGAGCGTGCGGCGCTGGCCAAGGCGTTCCATGAAACCCGTATCGAACAACTGTTCTACCGCTTCGCCCGCATCGGCCGCGATTTCTACGATCAGGAGTCCCAGTGGTCGGAGCATCCATTCTGGAGCGCGCGTCGGGCCTGGCCGGACAGCCAGCCCTTGCATCTGGAGGTGACGCCGGACCGGGTCAGCACCGGCGTGCGGCCTGTGGTGGACAACGGACTGATCACCGAGGCGCGGGTGGTGATCACTCCGGATCAGCCGCTCGGCATCTGGCACCTGAACAGCTTGGCTTTGGCACCGCTGCTGGACGAGGTGCGGGCGAAATCCGATATCAATCCAACCCGGGTGTTGATCGAGCGCCTGGGTGAGCCCAAGGGCGTCGCGTTGTCACGTTGGATGGTGCAGCAGGGTTGGATCTAGCCCACTGTGCTACTGCATTACAGCAACCGATTAGGCTTCGAACGCCGATAAAGGCGCTGAAGCTGTCCAGCAACTCCTGTGGAGTAGCCCCCGTTTAGACCGAACACCTTGGCAGCAGCAACGGCCTAGTCATAGAGCTGGTGCACAGGAGTGTCCAAGGTGGAGAGAATCGAAGTCATAACCGGGGTGCAGCACAGTTTTCACCACATACTACAACAGCGCCTCTACGCGATTGCCGCAGGTTAAGAGGGTCTCAACGATCACGAGCAGTTGCGCGCCGACCAAGAGCGCTACCTCCCCCGAAATCCATTGATCTAGGCATGCGATACGCTGACTAAAGTGGGTCTTTTGAGCAAAATCCCAAAATGCAGGATTAATTGACAATTCCGTAATGTGGGATAATAATCATTAAAAGTCTGAGACGCTGTGCACGAGAGCTGTAGTTGTAGGCTTGTTGCGCAGGTGAGAACCCAACGCCAATGGAGCAATAAAAATGAAGTTAGCCACGTTTCGGCGAAAAAATGGTGAGGTATCGGTCGGGATTCTAAGCGGCGAGATGGTCGCGGATCTCTCACCCCATCTGGATGAGCTGGGTGGGTCGCTCCGTTCGATTATCGCCGCGGGTGCGCTCGATAAAGTAGCGTCCGTCGACGTTGAGTCTCTCCAATCCTATCCCCTGGATCAGGTTGAGCTGCTGCCGGTTATCCCCGATCCGGGCAAGATCCTCTGTATCGGAATCAATTACGCCACCCACGTAAAAGAGACCGGACGCGATATGCCGGTGCATCCCATGGTGTTTACCCGTTTTGCCGACAGCCAGGTGGGCCACAATCAGCCTATCGTTCGGCCTTTCGTGTCTCACAAGCTGGATTTCGAGGGAGAGCTTGCCGTCGTGATCGGCAAGACGGCGCGTCATGTGAAGCGTGAAAACGCGCTCGACTACGTTGCGGGCTACTCCTGCTACAACGATGGCTCGGTGCGCGACTATCAGAAGCACACTATTCAGTTTGTACCGGGCAAGAACTTCCCCCAAACCGGTGGGTTCGGTCCCTCTCTGGTAACCAAGGATGAGATTCCCGATCCCCAGGTGTTGCATCTGGTAACGCGCCTGAACGGTGAGGTGATGCAGGAGACCGATACCTCCGACATGATCTTCGATGTAGGTGCCTTGATCGAGTACTGCAGCACCTTCACCGAGCTGGCGCCGGGGGATGTGATCGTGAGCGGTACCACCGGTGGTGTGGGCGCGTTTCGCGAGCCACCGGTGTGGATGAAACCGGGTGATGTGGTGGAGATCGAGATCTCGGGTATTGGTATTCTACGCAATACCATTATCGACGAAGAACGCTGAGTACCATGAATTCACCCAACACCCAGGATGTAATCGGCTCCAGTACGACTCAAACCAACAGTAAGCCCAGTAGCCTGGAGCGGATGTTGTCGGTCCTTGATCTATTTACCGAGGAGGCGACGGTCTGGTCGGTGGAGGGGATATGCGATGCCATGGGGTATACGCGTTCTACCGCCTATCGCTACACCAAGGAGTTGGCCGATGCAGGGCTGCTGTTTCAGGTGGAGCAGGGACGTTACACCCTGGGTGCAAGGATTATCCAGTGGGATCGGCAGCTGCGCCTGTCCGACCCGCTGGTGCGGGCGGCCAAGCTGCTCGAGCCGGAGCTCAGCGCCTCGGTCAACGTGGCTTGGCTGATCTGCGGTCTGTTCAAGGATCAGGTGATCTGCGTTGAGCAGTTTGGCGGGGTGGGGCGTCAGGTCAGTTACTCCCGAGGTACTCCACGGCCTTTGCTGAAGGGCGCGACCTCGAAAGCGATCCTGGCGTTTTTACCCAATCGCCAGTTGATGCAGATCTTCGTGAACTACAGCGAAGAGATAAAGAGCGCGAACCTTGGTTCCAACTGGGACGAGTTCAAGAAATCTCTGCGGGTGATCCGGCAGAAAGGGTATGCGGTTACCAAGGCTGAGGTCGATGAGGGTGTATTCGGTCTTGCCGCACCGATCTTCAATCCCGACGGGAAGGTGATCGGCAGTTTAAGCAGCGTGCAACCGATCGAGGATTACGACGACACCGGGATTGCAGCCGAGGCTGAACGCATTATTGGGCTGGCCTACAGGATAAGTCGGGAGTACGAACGGCTCGTCAGGTAGGCCGATAAGTTGAACGCGAGGGGTGTTGGGCTCAAGAGGCCACCAGCCCTGAACGAAGGATAATAAAAATGACAATCGACGCACATCTTGATCATCTGGCACTGGGGTCGCCGAACCCTGAGGCGCTGGCGACATTTTACGCAACGGCGCTACGTAACGAAGCCAAGCGCACCGATGCCGGTTGGATGGTGACAGGGCCCGGACGCAAGCTGCTGATCAGCGAAGGCGATGCGAAAGAGCTCAAGCATTTTGCCTATGGCATGTCGGCGGAGGCGCTGGCCTCCCTGCGTGCGCGGCTGGAAAGCAAGGGTGTGACACTGGAGCCCTGCGCTAACCCCTATCTCGATGGTGAAGTGTTTGCGGTGACCGATCCGGACGGTAACCGCAGTATCTACGGTGTGTCGGAAAAATCCGACCTGGGGGATATGCCCTATCGTGCACGTCTGCAACATATGGCGCTGGCCACCACCGAAGTCGATTCACTGATTGAGTTTTACCGTGATGTGATCGGTCTCAGTGTCAGCGATAACGTGTTGGATGAGGAAGGCGAGCTGCGCGCCTGTTTCCTGCGCAGCGATGAGGAGCACCATGTACTCGCAGTGTTCAAGGCGCCGAGCCGCTGGTTCGATCACCACTGCTACGAAGCGGGTGACTGGAACCTGATCCGCGATTGGGCCGACCACCTCTCCACGCTGGATATCGAACTGAAATGGGGACCTGGTCGTCACGGTCCCGGTAACAACCTGTTCTTCATGATCCACGACCCGGACGGAAACTGGGTTGAAATCTCCGCTGAGCTGGAGGTGATGGAGGGTCGGCCCGCCGCCGATTGGCTCCACACGCCGAAGACCCTTAACTACTGGGGGCAGGCCTTCCTGCGCAGTTAAACGGCCTCATACCTGACGCCGCACCCCGAATAAAGCAACCGGAAAACGAAAAATGCCGACCTGTCGGTAGGGGATTCTGCACGCTTTTTTCTGGGTGTCTGGCTCAGTCGATGGATTAATCCGGGGGATTTATGTCCGCAAATAATGAAAAAAAATCTGTGAGCGGTCGGCAGCATGTGCCGGTCGTGGTGGTTGGTGCCGGCCCCAATGGACTGACACTGGCCAATCTACTGGGTACCTACGGTGTCCAAACGGTCGTACTGGAAAAAAACCTGACCACGGTCCAACTGCCGCGCGCGGTGTCCATCGATGACGAATCGATGCGTACCATGCAGATGATCGGGCTTGATCAGGAAGTTATCGGTCAGTGTGCGCTGGACTATGGATCGGTGTATCTGGATGTGAAGCGCAGGCCTTTCGCCCGCATCGAGCCCACCGCCAGTGAATACGGCTTCGCGCGTCGCAATGCGTTTATCCAGCCCGATCTGGAAGCCACCCTCAAACAGGGACTGCAGCGTTTTGAGTGTGTTGATGCCCGCTTCGGACACGAGGTGGTCAACTTCAGTCAGGATGAGCAGGGTGTGTTGCTGGAGGTTGAGGATAACGAAGGCAACCGCTACGAACTGATGGCGGACTACGTCGCCGCATCCGATGGTGGCAAAAGCTACTTCCGAACCACGCTCGACATCCCGCTGGAGGGTCTCACCTACGAACAGAAGTGGCTGATCATCGACCTGAAGGGCACCCGTGACAACTTCCGCCAGACGCGGGTTTACTGCGACCCGCGACGTCCCGGTATCAATCTGCCGGGGCCGGATGGGACACGCCGCTTTGAATTTATGATGCTGCCCGGCGAGACCGAGGAAGAGGTGGTCGAGGAGGCGTTCGTGCGCCGCTTGATGGCCGATCACGGACCCGACCGCGATGCCGAAATCGTGCGCAAGCAGGTGTATCACTTTCATGCCAGGGAAGCGGTGCGCTGGCGCGAGGGACGCATCTTCCTGGTGGGGGACGCCGCCCATTTGACCCCGCCATTTGCCGGACAGGGGATGAACAGCGGTATCCGTGATGCGTCCAACCTGGGGTGGAAACTGGCGCATGTGGTGCACGGCCAACTGCCGGCCACCATCCTCGACTCCTACGAGGATGAGCGCAAGCCTCACGCCTGGCAACTGATCGAGATGGCGGCGATTCTGGGCCGCTTCATGATGCCGCCGACCATGTTCCAGGCCCGGCTGATGCAGGCGGGGATGCGCCTGCTGAGTCTCTATCCGCCAGCCCGCGATTATGTCACCCAGATGCGCTACAAGCCCAAGCCCCGCTTCACCTCCGGCTGGTTCCTGTCCGACGGTCTGAGTGCCAAGAAAACACGTTCGGGCCGCATGATCGCTCAGCCCGCACTGGAGGATCCGCAGCGTCATGTGGCCAAGCTGGACGGTTGCTGCGCGCCGGGATTCCTGCTTCTGGGTTACGGCACCTCGGTCAAGGAGGCTTTTTCACCGTTGAAGGGGTGGGAGCAGCAGCTGCCCTCCCATATCCAGCGGGTCTGCATCACGCCCCAGCAATACAACCCGGTGCCGGACGGTGACGTACGGGTGTTCCGAGATGCCTTCGGCAAGGCTAGGGAGTGGATTTTCGACGGTGTCGAAAATGCGCTGTTCCTGGTGCGTCCCGACCGTTACGTGATGGCGGTGATAACGGAAGAAAACGCCGCGACGGTGATACCCGAGCTGAAACAGATGCTCCGTGAAGTGGAGCGTGGAGAGAGGAGGGGCGGCGCGACCCAGTCGGCTGCCTGAGGATCGAAAACCAACCCGAACCAATAATAAATATTAGAGGTGATAGTCATGAAATGGGTAACCAACAGAAGGCTGAAAACGATCATCACAGCGGCGCTTGCCGCAATGGCGTTGACCCTTAATTCCGCATCGGCTGCAAGCCTGCGGTTGAGTACCCCGGTACCGCCGGGGCATATCTTCAGCAAGGTATCGGAGAAGTTTGCCGAGGAGCTGAAAGCGAAAAGCGACGGTCGGCTGGAGATCAAGGTGTTCCCGTTCGGCAAGCTGGGTCGCGATCCGGAGAACGCCCAGATGCTGCAGGCTGGCGCCCTGAACTTTGCCGTGATTCCCGCAGGATTCATGACCAACCGGGAATCCTCCCTGAACGGCTGGTTCCTGCCGGGGCTGTTCAACGGCGTCGAGGGTGCAGGCAAGGCAACTCAGCTGCCGGCGGCCAAGGCGATGCTCGACAAGATGGACGCGCAGGGGATGGTCGGCCTGGGTTACGTCATTGCCGGCATGCGCCACCTGATCTCGGTGGAGCCGGTCAACAGCCTTATGGATATCACGAACAAGAAGGTGCGCGCTTTCCCGGCACCGATCTTCAACGAATGGTGGCTGAGCAACAACTCTGCACCCACTGCACTGCCGTTGCCGGAGATAGCGCCTGCGTTGACCACCAATCTGCTTGATATCGTCGATGTGGACCTGGATCTGGTGGTGGCGCTGAAGCTTTACCAGCAGGCGCCCAACCTGACCCTGACCAACCATATGACCTTCCCCGGCATCATGCTGGTGTCGAAAAAGTGGTGGGATAAGCAGAGTGCAGAGGATCAGGCCCTGATTCGCGAGGTGTTCGCCGATGCCGAGCAGTGGGGTATCGAAGAGCAGGCGAAGGTGGAGCAGGCCAATCTACAGACGCTGAAGGATGCGAAGGTCAACATCATCCGCATTGATGCGGCTGATTATGCGCAGGAGGCGAAGAGTATCCGCGACCGTTACATCGAGAACGATAAGCTGATTGCCGATTTCTACAATCAGGTACGGGCGCAACAACAATAAGCTCAAGCGCTACCCGTCGGATGCAGCCTGTCTGCCCGGCGGGTTCGGAGACTCTCTATGCTGACCATAATAAGCTGGGTGAACCGCGGGCTCGCCCAAATAGAAAAGTGGACCCTTGTCGCCCTCTCCGCATCGTTGGGGCTACTGCTGATCGTCCAGGTGGTACTGCGCTATCTCTTCGACTCGCCGCTGTTCTGGGCTGAGGAGGTTGCGGTGCAGATCCTGGTGGCTATGAGCTTTCTGGGCGTCAGTTACCTGATCTACCGGCAGCAACTGGTCGCGATCGATTTCATCTATCTGATGCTGGCAAAGCCGCTGCGCCGACTGGCGAGCTGCCTGTTCCAGCTGGTGGCGCTGGCAAGCCTGGTCCTTTTCGCTTGGCTTACCTATCAATGGGTGTCTGATCCGCTGGTGCAGAGTGAGTTGTCACCGACCACCCAGTTACCCCGTTGGTACAACTACAGCGTACTGCTGATCGCGCTGATGGCGATGAGTTTTCATCAGCTCGTCAACTGGTTCGAATCGCTGCGCAACCTGGTGTTGGGGGAGGGCGTATGATTACCTTGGCGGTATTCTTCATCTCCCTGTTCATGGGATTGCCGATCCTGATCACCCTGCTCGTCGGTACTCTGGTATTTCTGCAGCAAAGCGATCTCAGTATGCTGATGGGCAGCCTGCCGCTGCAACTCTATGGCTCGCTTGAGAAGAGCGGGTTACTGGCGATCCCCCTGTTCATGATGGTGGGGGAGCTGATGAATCGGGGCGGCTTGACCGACCGGTTGATCGCACTCGCGTCGATGCTGGTCGGTAGACTGCACGGTGGTCTCGCCTATGTGAACCTGCTGACCAATGCGATCACCAGCTCGATCCTCGGCTCCGCGCTGGCCCAGATCGCGGTCATGAGTCGGGTGATGATCCCGGCGATGGAAAAGAAGGGTTTCAAGCGCGACTTCGCCTCGGCGGTGACGGTCTCCGGCGGACTGCTCGGGCCGATCATCCCACCGTCGATGGTGATGATCATCTACGGTGTCATCGCTTTTCAGCCGGTGGGCGCGCTGTTCATGGCCGGAGTGGTACCGGGGATTCTGATCACCATCGGATTCGCGATTATCATCTTTCTGATCGGTCTGTTCTGCGGGTTCCCGCGTGAGGGACAGGCGGATGCACCTAAAGTCACGCTGGCGGAGTTCCTCAAGGATATCGTGCCGTTGAGTATTCCGCTGATCATTATCACCGGCATCGCGGCGGGGGTAATGACACCCACCGAGGCGGGTGCGATCGGCTCTCTGCTGGCGCTGCTGATCGGCACGTTGGTCTACCGATCGCTGCGCTGGTCCGAACTGCCGGACGTGCTGTTTCGGGTTGCACTCAATGCCGCGATGATCACCGGCTTGATCGCTTCGGCCACCATGTTCGGTTGGGCGCTCTCGTTTGAAGAGGTGCCCGATCGGGTGGTAGCACTGATCAACGGAGTGACCGACTCACCGATCGTGTTCCTGCTGCTGATCAACCTGCTGATCATCGTACTGGGGATGTTCCTGGAGAGCATGAGCATCCTGATCGTGATGGTGCCGATCGTATTGCCGGCGGCGCTGGCGATGGGGATCGATCCTATCCACTTTGGTGTCGTCATCAGCCTGGCAACGCTGGTCGGGCTGGTCACACCACCATTGGGGCCGGGACTCTTCGTGGTGATGGCGACCACACCGATCTCCATGTCGGCGCTGTTCAAGTCGATGATGCCCTTCCTGCTGATGATGTTCCTGTGTATGGCGCTGATCAACGTGGTTCCGGCGCTGTCGCTTTGGCTACCTGCAATGTTTGGGTTGATGTGATCTGTGCTGAGCACTACCGAAGGAGGTTTTGATGAGTGAAAAAGCGCTGCACAGTGCCGAAGCGGCTGTGTATGGAGCCCATCTGGCGCGTGCGAGCGCGCTGGTCGCGGGCGATCGGGCGGCGATGGAGCCGTTGCTGTCACCGAATCTGCACTATATCCATGCGCCGGGCCGGATCGATAACCGGGACAGCTATCTCGATTTCTTGCAGTCTGTGCGTTTCCTCAAGGTTGAGGTCTCGGACCGCCAGATCAGCGTGATGGGCGAGGTGGCGATCCTGACCGGCATCCTGAGGATGAAGTTACAGCGTGAGGGGCAGGAGGAACCGACATCGCCGGTGTCCGCGATCACCGAAGTGTGGCACCGCCAGGAGCGCGGTAACTGGGCGCTGCTGAATTTTCAGTCCACCAGCGTCAAGTAATGGGTGCTTCTGAAAAGGGCGAAAGGCTGCGTCAACAATCGCGCGCAGCTGTGCGCCGACTTCGCGCTGGAAGCAGCCCTCGGGCGGGATGAGCCTCTGGCCAGCACCTCGATGCCGCATCGTTTCGAAGCCGGTATGGATCGGCAGGTCATCATCGAGAGTTACCCTGTGCTTTGACCCTGTACCGCCGGCTCAAAGCACAGGGGCTGTCGTGACATTTACAACTGGTTACAAAACTCCACAACTTCGAGCAACAACCGCATAACTGGTTTACAGCCGGGCTTTAGTCTTCAAGCGTCACAGAACTTTTTCCGCGTAGATAAGGATGCCGGGGCGGCATCTGGACATACTCCCGAGGAATGACGCTAATGAAGAATCAGATTTTCCGTCGCACATCTGGATACCTGCTGGTGGCAGCTGCCACTGCAGCCCTGTCTGCACCAGCCTCCGCCTACAACCTGTACA
>NZ_JMQN01000022.1 GCF_000705555.1 Marinobacterium lacunae | reverse complement strand
TGGCGAGCTGCGTCTGTCCCCGCTCGATGAGCATGCGGACAGGTTCCGTTTTTTCGGCACCATGGTTCTGGTCATCGTCTATTTCTGGTCGATGGATGCGGTCGGGCAGTTCTTCCCCAATACCGGGATGGGATTTCTGCTGACCTCCATTCCATTCATGCTCCTGCTGTCACTGCTCTATGTGCACAGCCTTACCCGCCGGGTCCTGTTGGGCATCGGCCTGAATTCGATCATCGCCCCGTTGGCGGCCTGGTATGTGCTGGGTCAGCTGTTCGCAATTTCGCTGCCTTGAGGGGATAGGTTCAGATTATGGAATTCCTTGCACTGCTTTCACCCGAGTTCTTCCTGCTGTCGGCGGCGGGCTGCCTGGTCGGCATCATCTTCGGTGCCATTCCCGGCATGACCGCGACCATGGCGGTGGCCGTCTGCCTGCCGCTGACCTACTCGCTGGGTCTGCACGAAGGCCTGGCCCTGCTGCTGGGTCTGTATGTCGGTGGTATCTCCGGCGGTTTGGTGCCGGCGATTCTGCTCAACATTCCCGGTACGCCCTCGTCCATCACCACCACCTTCGACGGTCACCCGATGGCCAAGGCGGGCGAGCCGGAGAAAGCGCTGAAGATCTGTATCGTCGCGTCGCTGGTCGGCGGTCTGTTCAGTGCCGTGGTGCTGTTCTTCTTCGCGCCCATGCTGGCCGACTTCGCGATCAAGTTCTCCTATATCGAGAAGTTCCTGATCATCTTCTTTGCGCTGACCGTGATCGCCTCGCTGTCGCAGAATATCCTGGCCGGTATCTTCAGCGGTCTGCTCGGTGTGCTGCTGGCGTTGATCGGGACCTACGATACCTCCAACGGCGGCAATGGCGAGTATCGCCTGATGTTCGACTTCATGGTGCCCTACCTGGAGACCGGCTTCTCGCTGCTGCCGGTACTGATCGGCCTGTTTGGTCTGGCCACGATCTTCGAAGAGGCTGAGAAGGGGATCAAGGCGGAGGATAGCCACAACCAGATCAAACTGAAGGGGCACAAGCCGTTCCACTTCACTGTATTCAGAGGTCAGATCAACAACCTGATCCGCTCCTCCAGCATCGGCACCTTCGTCGGTATGCTGCCGGGTATCGGCGGCAGTGCGGCTTCGGTACTGGCCTATAGTCAGCAGAAGAATCTGTCGAAAAATCCGGAGAAAATGGGCAAGGGTGCGGCCGAAGGGATGATCGCGTCGGAGTCCGCCAACAACGCACTGACCGGCGGTGCACTGATTCCGCTGCTGTCGCTGGGTATCCCGGGTGACAGCACCACCGCGGTGCTGATCGGGGCGTTTACGCTGCAGGGGCTGCAGGTAGGGCCGCTGTTCATCGGCGAACACATGGATACCTGGTACTCGATGATGGCTGCGCTGCTGTTTGCCAACTTCGTCATGTTCGGCGCCATGTTCTTTGCCATCCGCTATATCGCCAAGGTGGTGATGGTACCCAAATACATCCTCTATCCGATCATCATCATGATGTGCGTGATCGGTGCCTATGCGATCAACTACGGCATCATGTTCGACGTCTGGACCCTGCTGATCTTCGGTGTGTTCGGCTGGCTTGCCGGCAAGATCGGTATCGAAGTGGCGCCCCTGGTGATCGGCTTCATTCTGGGCGGCTCCGCGGAGGTGTACTTCGTCAAGAGTATCGAATCCTATGGCAGCCTGAGCATCTTCTTCACCAAGAGCCCGATCGCGGTGGTGCTCTGGCTGCTGATCCTGGCCTCCGTCGTGTTCTCGATCCTGATGCACCGCAAGAACAAGCGCCTGGCCAACCAGGTAGAGGAGGCCAACGCATGAGCGCTGGTCCCGAGGTAAAGACGACAATGGCACAACAGAAACCGATCACCATCCGTATCAAGCCGGAAGACAACGTGGCGATCGTGGTCAATGCCGGCGGCCTGCCGGCGGGCACCGAACTTGATGACGGTACCGTGCTGGTCGAGCATGTGCCCGCCGGTCATAAGGTGGCGTTGAGTGCTATCGATCAGGGCGGCGAGATCCGTCGCTACGGCGAGGTGGTGGGTTACGCCATGGAACCGATCGCCCGTGGCCGCTGGATCAATGAAACGGTGACGGAGATGCCGACCCCGCCGGCGCTGAATGAGTTACCGCTGGCGACACGGCCGGCACCGGCGCTGGAGCCGCTGGAGGGGTATACCTTCGATGGCTATCGCAACGCGGATGGCAGCGTGGGTACCCGTAACGTGCTCGGTATCAGCACCAGTGTGCAGTGTGTGGCGGGCGTCACCGACTACGTGGTGAAGCGGATCAAGGCGGAGCTGCTGCCGCGCTTCCCCAACGTCGATGACGTGGTGGCGCTGAACCACAGCTACGGCTGTGGCGTGGCGATCAACGCGCCTGCGGCCATAGTCCCGATCCGCACCCTGCAGAACATCGCCCGCAACCCCAACCTGGGGGGCGAGGTGATGGTGATCGGCCTGGGCTGCGAAAAGCTCTCTCCAACCCGGCTGTTGCAGGTGGAGGGTGAAGAACAGACCCTGAAAGTGATCGATCCCGCCAACGAGACTGAGCGGATCCTCAGCCTGCAGGACGAGCAGTTCCAGGGGTTCGGCGAGATGGTCGATGGCATCCTGAAGATGGCCGAGCTGCATCTGAGCAAGCTCAATGCCCGTAAGCGGGAGCCCTGTCCGGTCTCCGACCTGGTGGTAGGGATGCAGTGCGGTGGCTCCGATGCGTTCTCCGGTGTTACCGCCAACCCGGCCTGCGGCTTTGCCTCCGACCTGATCGTACGCGCCGGTGGCAGCGTGATGTTCTCCGAAGTTACCGAGGTGCGCGATGCCATCCATCTGCTGACGCCGCGTGCGGCGACCAAGGAGGTGGGCGAGGCGCTGCTGCGCGAGATGGACTGGTACGACAATTACCTCAACCAGGGCAGCGCGGACCGCAGCGCCAACACCACGCCCGGCAACAAGAAGGGTGGCTTGAACAATATCGTCGAGAAGGCGATGGGCTCCATCGCAAAGTCGGGCACCAGCCCCATCGTCGATGTGCTCAGCCCCGGTGAGCGGATCCGCAAGCGCGGTCTGAATTTCGCGGCCACGCCGGCCAGTGATTTCATCTGCGGCACCCTGCAGTTCGCCTCCGGCATGAACCTTCAGGTGTTCACCACCGGGCGGGGCACACCCTATGGCCTGGCCGTGGCGCCGGTGATCAAGGTGTCCACAAATAGCACGCTGGGCAACCGCTGGCACGATCTGATCGACCTGGATGCGGGGCGTATCGCCACCGGTGAAAAGACGATCGAGGAGATCGGCTGGGAGCTGTTCCAGCTGATCCTGGATGTGGCCTCGGGCCGCAAACAGGTGTGCGCCGACAAGCTGGGGATCCATAACGACCTGGTGCTGTTCAACCCGGCCCCGGTGACCTGAGTGTGCGGGTTTCTCCCGCGCTCAACCTGCGGGGGAGACCTGGTCTGAGGCATGTCGGGACCTGAGGGACCGGGCGCAAAAGAAACACAGGGAGGTGGATCAATATGAAATGCACGCAACGACCCCTGGCGATGTGATGACACCGTCGTGTACAACCATTCTGGCCTCATCTAGGCAGCCTGTGAACAAACCTCTATTTACGCTGGGGCATGGATTGGCCTGCGTAAAAGGCTTATTCACTGATTCCGCGAAGGCTGGCTAGGGTAATATACCTGGGGCTTACAGCCTATACGCACGATTCGATGCTTTGAACACGTTATAATTTTCCCAAATACTTGGATGAATTCTTGGTCATATGCGAGAAAAAAGAGATCAGAGTAGTGAGCCGGAGGTTGAAGGCAACTTAAAGCCAGGAGGTGCCACCCTTGCGGATGTTTCCAAGCTAGCGGGTGTTTCGTCCATGACGGTATCACGTGCACTACACAAGCCCGAGGTTGTATCGAAGAAAACGCTGGAAAAAGTCAATTGGGCGGTGGAGCAGCTGGGCTACATTCCTAATATGATGGCCGGGAGTTTGATGAGCAAACGTAGCCGCCTCGTGGCAGTGTTTGTCCCTACGGTGGCGCATTCGATATTTGCCGATATGGTTCAGGCCCTCATGCATAGTTTGGCTCGAAAGGGCTATCACACGATAATCGGTGTAACGGAGTACTCGGATAAACAGGAGCAGGAGTTAGTCGAGGCTATATTAGGACGGAGACCGGACGGTATCGTTCTAATAGGGACTCAGCACAGTGATCTGACACGAAAACGGCTTCAGGTTTCTAACGTTCCGGTTGTAGAAGCCTGGGATATGTGCGACGAACCTCTGGACATGCTCGTTGGTTTTTCGCACGAAGAAGTCGGACGTGCCATAGCTCGACATCTACTGAGTAAGGGCTTTAGGCGCTTTGCCGCGATCTCTGTCGCAGATCCTCGAGGTATTAGACGAATAGGGGCAATGCTAGACGAGTTAGCGAAGCATGAAATTGTCGATGTGCCGCACTTATACCTACCGATTCCAGCGACGTTAAGTACTGGTCGTGATGGCCTAAGGCAGTTGCTCGAGTGTAATGGGCGACCTGAGGTAGTGGTCTGCAGTTCGGACACTATCGCTCAGGGAGTTCTCGCGGAAGCTGCGAGCAGAGGGCTAAAGGTGCCTAACGACCTCGCCGTTATGGGATTCGGGGATCTCAGTAGTGCTAGCCAGGTATACCCGTCCTTATCTTCTGTCAGGCTTGATGGTCAATTGGTGGGTGAGACGATTGCAAAGGTTTTGTTGGATCGTATTGCCCAAAAGAGTAGCGCGACCCGCGGTCTGCGAGTTGATACCGGATTCAATATTATTGACCGCGAGAGTACCAGGCGGAGTTAGCGCGTAGAGCTGGAAATCGGTGTCGAAGATTGAGGATTAGTGATGGGTCTTCATTCGGAATTGTTGTGTTGTTTGGAAGCGATACCCTGTGTTTTTTCTTTATGGGGGTTGAATGTTAGCGCTAACAGTATAGTATGTGACTTACACGTCGAACATTCGGTCGTGTAGTTGAAAGTAGGTTTGGATCTATTATCGACACTTGGTTGGCGGTAGTATTTTACTCTAAATTGTTAGCGCTAACATTTTGTTTGATGCGGAAGCTAAGATTATTAGACGTTTCGGGGTATGGCGATGCAAAACAGTGTACTGCTTGACACTCCGTCATCTGACGGTGACAAGATTGAATGGGTAAAAATCTCGCTGGTATTTCTACCCCTAGCGAATCCAATCAGCGATGCTAAGGTGCTTACGGGGCGTCAAAAGCCCATGACAGAAATCGCAATGCTGTTTGCGGAGATAGGGACCCAGGAAGGAGGCTATGGTCTAGGGTTCAGTTACTCGAAGCGTGCCGGCGGGCGGGGTCAGTTTGAGCATGCTAAGGAGATTGCACCGACGTTGATCGGCGAAAATCCGAGCGACATTTCCAAAATATGGACGAAACTGTGCTGGGCAGGTGCATCGGTGGGACGTAGTGGTATTGCGACTCAGGCAATCGGTGCTTTCGATGTGGCGTTGTGGGATCTGAAAGCCAAACGCGCGAATCTTTCTTTGGCGAGGCTGTTGGGCGCCCAAAGAGACTCTGTCCGAACATATAACACCTCTGGGGGCTTCCTCCATACTCCGCTGGACCAGCTATTGGTTAATACCGATATCTCCCGAGAAAAAGGGATAGGGGGGATAAAACTGAAAGTTGGCCAGCCCGATTGTCAGGTCGACATTAAACGCGTCGAAGCTGTACGTGCGCACTTGGGTGATGACTTTCCTTTGATGGTAGATGCAAACCAGCAGTGGGACAGAGCGACCGCGCAACGTATGTGTCGTGAATTCGAGCAATTTAATCTCGTCTGGATTGAAGAGCCTCTTGACTGTTATGACGCGGAAGGTCATGCGGCACTTGCTGAAAAATTCGATACGCCAATTGCGACCGGTGAGATGCTTACCAGTGTTTCGGAGCACATGGAGTTTATAAAACTTCGCGCCACTGATTATTTGATGCCGGATGCTCCACGCGTGGGGGGCATAACGCCCTATTTGAAAGTCGCGTCGTTGGCTGAGCACTATGGGTTGATGCTGGCACCGCATTTTGCCATGGAACTACATGTTCATTTGGCCGCTACATACCCGACGGAGCCTTGGGTCGAGCATTTCGAGTGGCTGGAGCCACTGTTTAATGAACGGCTGGAAACCCGCGATGGCAGGATGCTAGTGCCGACCCGACCGGGACTTGGGTTGTCGTTAAGTGAACGGGTGTCGGGTTGGACTGCAGCTCAAGTAACGTTTGGTGAAAAGAAATAAAAACTGAACTCGGGGGGGTTGTTTCATCGATAAGCTGAGTTTTTTGATCGAAAAAACCATGTTTTAACTCTAATAAAAATAGGAATTTAAAATGAAAATAAATATGCAAAATACAAAGATGATGTGTGCGGGCATGGTGTTACTTGCTGCTGGGCAAGTGGTTGCTGCAGAGAGTCCGATCAAAGGCAATATCCGCGTTGTTATTGGCTCGTCGTCTACCGGTGGCGACACCTATCAGGCAACCAGCATTATCGCTGATGCTCTCTCCGAAAAACTGGATGCGAACT
>NZ_JMQN01000021.1 GCF_000705555.1 Marinobacterium lacunae | reverse complement strand
ACCAATCTAAGACAGGTAAATCCGCGCTCCTGAAGGGGCTGCTCAGATAAGAATAGAGGATCAGCCCGGTATCGCGGACTTAATCACATGTTCCCTAGTGTACGATCCGCACTAAAAATATGTAAAATTCAAATTTAAGCCTCTAATATAATAATTATGTATGGATCCTAAACATCTTCTCTATTTGTCCGTCGTGCTGGAAAAGGGCTCGCTCACTGAGGCTGCCAAGCATCTGGCGGTCACTCAACCGACACTGACCCGGATCATGTCCACGCTCGAAATGCAAGCGGGCGGTCAACTGTTCAGCCGCAGCCGATACGGTGTAAAAGCAACGCCAGTGGGGGAAGCGCTGGCACGAGAAGGACGCGCCATTCAACGAAACGTGGAGATGGCCCAGCTCATCTCTTCACGATTCAGTCACGGCTACAATCAGGAGATTCGAATAGGTGTCGGGCCACTGCTGGCCGCCACCATCGTGCCCGAGGTGATCAACCAGATTCTGCCCGATGTGAAGAACACGAGCCTTACACTCAACGTCTATCGACCGACCATGCTCATGGACAAGCTCATGGATGGCGACTTGGATCTGGTTATTGCACCGGCGGCGGATCTTCGAACCATCGAGAAAACCCAGCGATGGCTACTGGGTGATGATCAGCTCGGCATCTTTTGCAGTCGCTCGCACCCCTTGGCCCAAAAGAAGGAACTCTCGCTAAAAGACTTCTACGATTTTCCGTGGCTTTCTCTGGGGCATGCGTCCCCATTCGAAAGGCAGGTTATGGATATGTTAAGTATACGAGGCCTGTCCAACATTCGAACGCAGCTGGTCTTTCGCAACGATGGACATATGCTTCTACACATTCTGAGTCAGGGGGCATACCTGGCTGTCCTGCCGGTAAAACCGATTCGGTGCAGTCAGTATAACGATCAGCTCGTTGAGCTTGAGTTGAATACCGGTTTAACTCAGGAGCGAAATCTTTACCTCTGGGTCAGAGACGAATTCGCCGATCACCCAATGACGCAGAAGCTCACCGAGCTGTTTAAAGACGCGATAAGCGTTGAGTGATAGATGGACTTCCCCGGTGAAGGAAGTCCATCAAACGATGTTTACAGCCACTCAGGCTCGACGAATTGCCACCGGGCACTCATCCATCGTGCCGATCACTTCAACCGCCAGCCGTTCCATCAGGTCCGCTTTCAACTGGGCATAGTCCGCATCGAACCAGCGGTTGCAGGTTTCCCGGGGATCGCGTTCGAGGTCATAGAGCTCCCCCCAGCTTTCTCCCGGATAGAGCGTCAGACGCCAGCGCGTGGAGTAGATCGTCCGGCTGCGAGAAGCATGCGTCAGCCCCATTCGCGGGACATTATCGTTATGCTCGATGAGCAGCTGTTCCCGCCCACTGCCCTGAGCATAATCAGCCAATAGATTTCGGCCCTGCATACCAAAATAGGGTTTGATACCGGCTCGGGACAAAATCGTCGGCGCAATATCAACGGCACTGCCGAGCAGTTGAGTGCGTCCGCGACCTGTGTTGGCATCCCGCCAGATAAACGGGACACGGTGAATCGATTTTCGAATCCAGGGGCCTTTCAACAACAAGCCAGCATCGCCCAGATAGTCTCCATGATCCGAGGTAAAGATAATAACGGTGTCATCATCAAGGCCCGCCGCTTTCAGTGCGTCGGTAATACGGCCGACTGCCTCATCGATCATGTCGATCATGCCGCCTGTCAGCGCCATTGCCTCACGTACCTGGGTGTCCGTCGCGGCAAACGCATCCTGTGGCGTTTTTGGAGGGAGCCCCTGACTCAGACGATCCTGCGCGTACTCGAGGGGCAACGGCTGGATGTCGAAGTCATCAGGCGTTACATCAAGCCTGAACTGGTCCGGCGTATAACGATCCCAGTACTGGCCCGGCGGGTTGAACGGATGGTGAGGATCAGGGAACGAGATAAAAAGAAAAAATGGCTGCTCAGATTGCGCCTGCTGCGCTATCCACTCGACGGCTCGGTCTTCGATATAACGAGTCGGATACAGGGCCTCAGGCATGGTGGTGCGTCTGGCCTGAGGACAGGTGTAGGAGTGCTCAAACTGGACATCAGGATCGCGATACTCCTGCCAATGCTCGCTCTGCTGACGCAGCCATTGCAGGTAATGGCCACCACAGATATCACCGTGGCTAGTCACCATATCCACATGATCGAATCCGTAGTACGGGGTCGGGAAATCGTACACCTCTCCCTGCTCGTATCGTCCCGGTTCCTCTTGGATATAGGGGCGAAAGTCATCCTTCCACGCCTGTGGAATTCTCTCATTGAACTGCTCGGCAACCGTTTTGGCCAAAGGCGCAGCGTTAGAGCTGAAAGGCTGAAGATGACTCTTGCCGATCGCGGCCGTCTTGTAGCCTCCGTCCTTCAATACCTCAACAAATGTATTGGCCCTGCTGGAAAGTGCGCATCCGTTATACCGAAGGCCATGCGTACTGGGATAGCGTCCTGTCAGAATACTGGCGCGGTTGGGCATACAAACCGGGGAAGCGGTGTGAAACTCATCGAACAATAATCCGCTTTCTGCCAACTGATCAATATTCGGCGTCTTAATGACCCTATGCCCCATGCAACTAAGCCAGTCAGCACGCTGCTGATCGGTCACGATCATCACAAAATTAGGCTGCTTTCTCATATTAGCCTCTGGTATTTATGGACACCCAACATAATATAATTAAAAAAATTGGGGTACTTTCAAAACGATAGAATCGTTTATCAGTAACCCCATAATAGTGGTGCTTTTGGGCGTACAAAAGTTGAATGCTGCGTTGGATCAGTAAATCATTCGCTTGAATCGATAGCTGAGGTTCACACCCACTTCGGTAGCTTCCTCTCCGCCATCGTTCTTTGCATGTATGATACCGGCACCGACCGTTAAACCTTTTGCCAGCTTGTAGTCCGCTCCGAGGCTATAGCCTTCGTTGCCGCCACCGCCAAGTTGGACAGTTGCAGGTGGGTTATAAGAGTCCCAGGCCTTCAGGTAGTTGGCGCCCACTTTCCATTTGCCTTTGCTCCAGTCCACACCCCAGTGAATCTGCCTGTCGTCGGTGTGAATATCGGAAACATCATTATCGTACTTTTCGTACGCGTAATAGACGCTCGTACTGAGCATCGCGCCATCGCTCAATTTCTTGCCGACTTTGAACCCGACATCCGTGCTTTTCTGCAGCATATCGGCGTTTACGACATGAACAGAGTTATGTGTCAGGCCGGTGCTTAGAATCAGTCCGTTTGATGTGACACCGTTCCACTGAAGTGCCATCTCATACTCGTCGTTCTTGAACCCAAGACGGCTCCAACTGTCCTGCTGAGCAGGCGCAGTGCCTTTTCCGGCAAAGCCCTCGTAGGTGTTTTGCAGGTTCATAGACACACCGAACTGGAAGCCGGATAGCACAGGTGACTGGTAGCCGATCTTGATCGCATCCTGTGTATCACGGGAGAAGGATCTCCAATCGCCACCCACTATCCCGTTTGGCCAGTCCCAGTCGTATTCAGAGCGGCGAAGATGGCCGCCTGCGTAGGGAAGGTTCCCCCACCAGGGGATAATGCCCGTGAACGCACCATGACCGACCGCCAGCCCTGCCCGACCAGACTGTTTCGGCTTGAGCCGGTCGGCTGCCCCGTCATCCTCGCCCAGGTAAAGCATCCCGTACCGCTTGCTATCGAGTAGCAGAGAGAGCTCATCCACCTGATCGTTATCGAGCCAGGCATTGTCGAGCTGGAAGGCCGTGTGAAGCTTCAGCTCCATAGGACCAAAGCGGCTCGAGGTAAATTTGTAAGCGGGGTCGACGGACAAGGACCCATAGTAGTAATGGGGTGTACTATCGTTAATCGCGTCTTTCGCCTCCAGAGGGTTCGTTGAATCCGAGTAGTCGACAGACGAAAACCCCGCATGACCGAAAAAGCCGACAGCAACGTAACCGCCTTCTTCCGGCGCTTTTTCGTAAACCCCGACATCGGCCAGAGCGTAGGTAGAACCGCCGAGAAAGAGCGTGGCGATTACGGTTCGCGAGAGTGCCGATATGCGTGAAGCGTGTTTACCAGAGCAGTCGCGAACTGAATTCTCATGGACATATTTATTATTAAGCATATTTACAACAGACATAGAAATCCCCGGCCCATCCCAAAATAGGCATTTTTGTTTTTTTAATATTCAGATTTAGGCGTATTGCGTATGTCTAGCTTATTTATATATTCAGCGTCATATGCTTGAGCGCAACATATGATGCTTATTCAAACCATAAGACCTCCGGTAAATATTCAGTGCTTGCTTTAATAAGCTCTTATTGATTAATAACGGCAGAACGTAATCGATGAAAAATCAATTGTTTTGTATGTCACCAATGTATGTAAATACCTGAGAGTTGTAAAATTTAAATTTGCGCAGCCAATCGATTAAAAATGTATGGATGTTTTGGGCGTCACTAATGCCTCATCATGTGTTAGTGAATTGGCCAGCCTCTCGCCTCAGCCGCGGCTCCCTCAAGTGCGTCCCGCGCGTGGCGCCTCAAGACGCCTGTACGCATTATTCGAATACCCCTGGCAGCAAAATCCATAGCCGCACGCTTCGGCGATCCGTTAAAATAATTCCCATTCGTACTTGCATCACCGACCTAACCGCTCCTCCTGCCGCCACGGATAGCCAATGACATCTCCCTCGCTGTTGAAACACCGCGCCTTCATGCGCTTCTGGATCGGTCAGATGGCCGCATCCTTTGCCTTCCAGATGCTGTTGGTGGGGATGGGATGGCAGATCTATAACCTGACCGATAGCGCGCTCAGTCTTGGGCTCGTGGGCTTGGCCCGCTACGCGCCACAGTTGTTTCTGACGCTGTATGCAGGACACGTCGCCGATAACCATGACCGCCAAGCGATCATGCTGATCAGCAGGGCGTTGATGACTCTGAGCATCGCCGTGCTGGCGATTACCAGTATGCTCGGCAGTATTACGGCCGAGATCATCTACGGCTGCTGTATCGCGATGGGCATATCGAGGGCCTTCGAGATGCCGGCTACCCAAGCGATGGTGCCCAACATCGTCGGTCAGGCGCTGCTTGCAAAAGCGATGACTTGGACTGCCTCTGGCCGCGAGGCCACCACCATTATCGGCCCTGCCATCGGCGGCATTATCTACATCTGGGGTGCCGGTGCGCTTTATACCAGCAGTGTACTGTGCAGCCTGTTGTCCGCCGTGATCCTGTTCAAGCTCGACTACCGTCGTGAGCAGCGACCAAGACAACCTGTCACGCTGGATTCATTGCTCGGCGGGTTGCGCTTTACCTGGCGTAATCCGGTCATATTCGGCTCTATCTCGCTGGACATGTTCGCGGTGCTGATCGGCAGCGTGACATCCCTGCTGCCCATTATTGCCCGCGATGTGCTCGAAACCGGCCCTTGGGGCCTGGGTGTGCTGCGCAGCTCCATTGCGGTGGGTGCAATGCTGATGTCGATCTATCTGGCCTGGCGTCCGGTCGGCAACCGGGTCGGCATCAAGATGTTCATTTCGGTGGCAATCTTCGGCGCGATGACCATCCTATTCGGCGTCTCACAAACCCTTTGGCTTTCGGTGCTGGCGTTGATGGTGATGGGCGCTGCCGATATGGTCAGTGTGGTGATCCGATCAACGCTGGTTCAGCTCGAAACACCCGACGAGATGCGCGGCCGAGTCAGCGCCGTGAACTCCTTTTTTATCAGTACCTCCAATCAGTTGGGCGAGTTTGAATCCGGCGTATTGGCGGCATGGGTTGGTGCGGTACCGGCTATCCTGATCGGAGGCGTCGGCACTCTGGGCATCGTGGCGCTCTGGGGCTACTGGTTTCCAACGCTGTTACGACGTGATCGGCTGGAAAGTGACCCTGAATCGAAATAGCTAATCCCGCCGCTTTAGGGTAAGCTGCGCGCCTTCCTCTTTCGCGCCAGCGAACCCTATTCTTACCAGAGAGTTATCCATGAGTTTTGCCAGTCTCGGCCTGTCCGACCCTATTCTGAAAGCCGTTGCCGAACAGGGTTACGACACCCCTTCCCCCATACAGCAGCAAGCGATTCCCGCAGTGCTGGAGGGCAAGGACGTGATGGCCGCCGCCCAGACCGGTACCGGCAAAACCGCAGGCTTCACGCTGCCGATTCTCGAGCGTCTACTCACCGGTGAGCGTGCCAAGCCCAATCAGGTACGTACACTGATCCTGACCCCGACCCGTGAACTTGCAGCACAGGTTGCCGAGAGTGTCCGCACCTACGGTAAGCACCTGCCGTTGCGCTCCACCGTGGTATTTGGTGGCGTCAGCATCAACCCGCAAATGATCGCCTTGCGCAAGGGCGTCGACCTGCTGATTGCAACGCCCGGTCGTCTGCTGGATCTCTACAAGCAGAACGCCGTTCGTTTTAACCAACTTGAAGTGCTGGTGCTGGACGAAGCGGACCGCATGCTCGATATGGGCTTTATCCACGATATCAAACGGATTCTGGCGCTGTTGCCGCCAAAGAGGCAGAACCTGCTGTTTTCGGCCACCTTCTCCAAAGAGATACGCGAGCTCGCCAAGGGTCTGGTGCATGAGCCGGTCGAAATTTCGGTTACACCGCGCAACTCCACTGCCGAAACAGTGAAACAGTGGATCTCTCCGGTGGACAAAAACGCCAAGGCCCCGGTGCTGATCAAGTTGATCAAGGATCACGGCTGGCATCAGGTGCTCGTGTTTACACGCACCAAGCATGGCGCCAACAAGCTGACGACACAGCTTGAAAAAGCCGGTATCAAAGCGGCAGCGATCCACGGCAACAAGAGCCAGAATGCGCGTACCAAGGCACTGAACGAATTCAAGACCAACACCCTGCAGGCACTGGTCGCCACCGATATTGCAGCCCGCGGACTCGACATCGACCAGCTGCCTCAGGTGGTAAATTTCGATCTGCCCAACGTACCGGAAGACTATGTTCACCGTATAGGTCGTACCGGCCGTGCCGGCGCCACCGGTCAGGCGGTTTCGCTAGTGTGTGCCGACGAGATCGATCAGCTTCGCGCGATCGAGCGTCTGATCAATCAGCTGCTCACACGCGAGGTTGTCGATGGTTTCGACCCCACTCATGCGCTACCGGAATCACGTTTGGACACGCGTCCTGCCCGTCGCAGCCGTCCCAAGAAACCCAAGCCCCAGCACCGCGACGGACAGCGCTCAGGCGATACTCATCGTGGCCATCAGCCACGCAGCAAAGGCGCCTCAAATACTCCACGGGGCAACAAGCAGCGCTAACCCCATCGACCGGTCTCTCCGGGACCGGTTAGACACGGCAGAGGGCAAAGAGTAAGCTGACACCTTACCCGTGGGGACTTACAGGCACAGCTCTCACTCGTGCCTATAAACTCATGCCTTGGTAACTCCATGCCCTCTCTTCGTTTGCGATACCAGACCCTGGAAATCGGCGGTCACGATATTCACCTGCGTACTCTGCGCGATAATCAGCAATTCAGCGATAAAGAGGGCGTTGCAGAAGGTCTTGGGATCTCATCTGCGACCTGGCCCATCTTTGGTATCGTCTGGGCATCCGGTCAGGTGCTGGCACACCACATGATCGATTACGAGATCAAAGGTAAACGGATACTGGAAGTCGGCTGCGGCATCGGGCTTTCAAGCCTTTTACTGAACCAGCGTAATGCCGATATAAGCGCGACCGATTATCACCCTGAAGCAGGCGGTTTTTTGACCGAAAACGTGCGCATAAACGGTGGCCGAACAATCCCCTTTACACGTACAGGATGGGGAGACGATGCTGACGGCATGGGACTGTTCGATATCATCATCGGCAGCGACCTGCTGTATGAGGCAGAACATGCATCACTTCTGTCAGAATTCATAGATCGCCATGCGCACCACTACTGCGAAGTGATTATTGTGGATCCGGGAAGGGGCAACCAGAACCGGTTCTCAAAAGCGATGGACAGTCTGGGTTATGCGCTCAACAAAACCCGCCCCGAACACACCGACTACCTTGATGCCCCTTACAAGGGGAACATTCTCCACTATCAGCGCCCTCAGGCGAGTACCTAAGTTCAGCTGGGGCGGCACGGCCATGCCGCGAAAGCGGCGAAATACCTGGTTTGATACCTGGGCGTGCATTCAATGCAATCAACGCTCTACCGCGGGTGATGATTCAGCTCCCTAATGGCGAAAAGCTGAACTGTTTGCCAATATCGCTATCGAATGGGCGTCTATACTTCTGTTTGAAGTAGCCATTTCACAAGATTGAGGCAAGGAGTCCATTGTATGAACTTGCATAAGGTGACCCGATCCCGTTTTATTGCGGCAATGGTAGCCGCACTGTTCACATTTACCGGTATTCAGGCGCCCGCTTATGCGGCTATCGTCAGCACTGACCAGATCGCCAACCAAACGGAGCTAGATGCCAAACGCGCACAGCTCAGCGAAATGCTGATGCGTGATGATGTCAAACAGCAGATGATTGCACTCGGCGTCGATACCAACACGGTACAGGACCGTATCAACAGCCTGACGCCAGCGGAACTTGCCCAGCTCGAAGGCCGCATGGACCAACTGCCCGCCGGTAGCGGCGCCCTGGGTACTATCGCACTGGTTCTGCTTATCCTGATTCTTCTGGATATCGCCGGTGTAACCGATATATTCCCGCGCATCTAACGTTCATGTCCGGGCTCCTCTGGAGCCCGGACGTTACCTATCACAACACCTATGAACATATCTTTTATACGCTTGGGGCTTGGCGCTTTGCTCGTTGCGATTCTGGCCGGGTGCAGCACCGCTCCGCAAACCAGCGCGTTGATGAATAACCGCGACTCTCTCGCATTGCCCGCTACACACGAGCTGACAGACGTCCCTTTTCACCCTCAGGAAGAGTACCAATGCGGCCCTGCGGCGCTGGCGACCATCCTCAACTACAGTGATGTAAAGGTAACCCCGGATGAGCTGACACCCCGCGTCTTTGTGCCCGGACGCCAGGGCAGTTTTCAGGTGGAGATGCTCGCGGCAACCCGGCATTACTCAAGGCTTGCCTACCGGCTAGCCCCCTCGCTGGAGCAATTGCTGGAAACAGTCGATGCCGGCTATCCGGTGCTTGTTCTGCAAAACCTCGGGCTCGACTGGTATCCGCAGTGGCACTACGCCGTCGTTATCGGGTATGACCTTGATGAAGGTGACATCATTTTGCGCTCTGGTCTTATCGAGCGATATGTGGTGAGCATGAAAGTGTTCGAGCGCACTTGGAAACGGGGCGACCGCTGGGCGGTTGTTGCCTTGAAGCCAGGGCAACTGCCACCGCATCCTGACGCAACCCCCTACTTCCTCGCGGCTGCGGCATTCGAACCTCAAGCCAGCGCCGAAGATAGCCTCAAAGCCTGGCAGACAGGCGTCCGCCAGTGGCCGAACCACAAGGAGATACTGATGGGCTACGGCAACCTGCTCTATGTTCAAGGCAAGCCAGAGGACGCGGGCAAGCAATACCGACGGGTGGCCGAGCTCTATCCCAACTACGCGCCAGCACTGAATAACTTGGCGCAAACGCTGATCGATACAGGCCAGGCCTCAGAAGCGGTGCACTATGCACGTGAGGCTGTGGAGCAGTCAGGTGAGAGCGAGGCGACGATTTATCGGGATACGTTGGAGCAAGCGAAGAAAGCGATGGTGCAAAAGAGGTAACCTGTTATCCACCGAGGCGTGGACGCCAAAGAATCCCCCTAGACGCGCTTACTTAATATCGATACGTAATGGCATCGCCCTCCATCCTTATATATCAAGGATGGAAGGCGTCACCAGCTGTTTTAAGACTAACGGGGGCTGTCGCTCATAATGCTGGGCAGGTATGTAGCCAGCTCCGGAAAAGCGATCAGAATAAAGGCCATTAGAATCATGATGAGAAACATCGGCAACGCAGCGCGTGCTATATAGCCCAGGCTGTGATGGGTCATCCCTTTCATCACAAAGAGGTTGAAACCTACCGGAGGCGTTATCTGCGCCATTTCAACCATCACCAGCACAAAAATGCCGAACCAGAGTAGATCGATCCCCGCATCTCTGAGCATCGGTGCGACGACCGCCATGGTGAGTACAACCGCCGATATACCGTCTAGGAAACATCCCAGGATGATATAGACCACCATCAGCGCCAGCAGCAAACCAAACGGAGACAAATCAAAGGTAGCGACCCATTCAGCCAGACTTCTCGGCAGTCCGGTAAAGCCCATCGACATCGACAGGAAGGATGCACCTGCGAGGATCAGTGCGATCATGCACGAGGTTTTTACCGCATTCAAAAGGCTGTCGATGAACGAGTTCCAGTTAAGGCTGCGTTGAATCGCTGCCAATACCAGCGCTCCACCTACTCCGAGTGACGCGGCCTCCGTCGCTGTCGCCAACCCTGCATACATCGATCCGATGACTAGAATGATGAGTAGGAATACCGGAATGAGCAGACGGGACTCATATAGCTTTTCCCTTAGCGACATGCTCTTCTCTTTGGCCAGTTTGGGCTTGAATATGAGCGCCCAGAGAACGATGTAACTCATAAACAGTGTTGCAAGTACCAGCCCAGGGATGATACCGGCGATGAACAGTTTGGGTATGGATTGATTGGTGATAACACCGTACACAATCATCGTCAGCGATGGCGGAATCATCAGGCCAAGGGTTGATGCGCCGGCTAGAGTACCGATTGTCATGAAGTCCGAATACCCCCGGCGTGACAACTCCGGCATGGACATCTTACCGACAGTTGTCAGTGTCGCAGCCGATGAGCCGGATACTGCTGCAAACAGGGTGCAACCGACAATGTTGGTGTGCATCAGGCGTCCCGGTAACCAGTTCATCCAGGGACTCAGCCCCTTGAACATGCTTTCGGAAAGTTTTGTCCGGTAGAGAATCTCCCCCATCCAGATAAACAAAGGGAGAGCCGTCAGCGACCAGCTGGTGGAAGACATCCACATGCTGCTGAACATCGACGAGCCGACGGGACGTCCGGTGAAAAACGTCATCGCTACGACGCCGACGCCAATCATCGCGAGACCAACCCATACACCCGATCCAAGCAGGATACACAGCACCAGAAGCAGCGTTATAGCGAGCTCTAGAAATTCCATCAGTGGCTCCTCACCGGTTTAGCCCCTGCGCCCCAGCGTAGCGGCTTAAACAGGTTTACCAAACTGCGACAAAAATAATCGACCAGACATATGGTGAATACCAAAGCACCGGTCGAGATCAGCGCTTGTGGAATCCAAAGGGGTGTCGCGTCCTGCCCGGAAGACTTGTCGCCGTACGTGTAGGCCCAGTAAGCAGAATCGTATCCGTGCCAAGTGATAAATGCGGCGATGGCCACAGCCGCTAGCAAGCTGAAGCTTTCCAGAAACGGACGTAGGCGACCGGAACTCTCAAGCAGTAATTCAACCCGAATATGACCTTTTTTGTCGAACGTATAAGCCAAGGCGAAAAAGGTTGCCGTTCCCATAAGATATCCTGCGATCGATGTAGCGCCGCCAAATGAAGCGCCACCCCAGCGCATGACAATCTGTATGAGAATCACAAGCTGCATCGCGAGGATGCATGCACCGGCCAGGTAGCCACAGATTGAGTAAAGCCTGCGCAATGGCTTCAAG
Source organism: Marinobacterium lacunae (assembly GCF_000705555.1). Taxonomy (GTDB): domain Bacteria; phylum Pseudomonadota; class Gammaproteobacteria; order Pseudomonadales; family Balneatricaceae; genus Marinobacterium_D; species Marinobacterium_D lacunae. The sequence goes on along the minus strand of NZ_JMQN01000021.1, from coordinate 193,817 downwards.
AGGCTCGTAGGATGGTTGACCATAACAGCCGTTCTCCAAATAAGAGGGATGAGCCACCAATAAGAGCATCGGCGGCCCATTTTTACGTTACTGTGTAGCGCGGTACGCTTCGATCAGGTCACGGCCTTCTTCGCCAGCGGTTTCGAGCCACTCCTCCTGCATCTGTTTACCGATCTCCTGAAAGTCGGCAGCCAGCGCTTCGTTGGGCTGGTTGATGCTTACGCCTTTTGAAGCCAACGTCTCTTTAAGCGAGTCCGTCAGATCCATTGCAGACTGAGCGCCCCTTGCCTCAGCTGCTGCGGCCAGCGCGGTAATCTTGTTGCGGGTATCTTCGTCCAGAGCGTCCCAACGATCCTTGTTCATGAATACATGGCTCAGCACCAGCCAGGCTTTTGCGTCATAGAACTCAGGCAGGTAGCTCCAAAGCTGGTGATTAACCACCGGGTCGCCCGAGGATATCAGTGACTGCACCATACCGGTTGCGGCGGCCTGAGACAGCTCAGCCTCCTCGATCAAGGCCGGTGTCATACCCATGAGCTCCGCAAAGCGCGCTGTGGCATTGTTATAGGCACGGAATTTTACGCCTTGCGCGTCATCGGCAGAGCTAAGTTCACGGTCGATAAAAACCCCCTGAGGCGGCCAAGGGATATGGTAGAGAATCTTGATATTCTGATCGGACAGCTTTTTATCCAATACAGGCCGGGTCACCTCCCACAACGCCTGGGACTTCTCGAATGAGTCCGCCAGGAATGGAACCGAATCGATACCGAATATTGGATCTTCGTTCTGGTAAGAAGAGAGTACGTGTACCCCCATCTGGGCCTGGTCACGCTGCACCGCACGTTTGGTTTCTGCACCATTGAACAAACTGCCGCCAGCATGCACGCGAAGGTCGATCTTGCCATCGGTTTCCTCCTTCAGTTGCTGCGCAAACCAGCTTACGTTCTCTGTGATGTAATTATTCTCGGGCTGAGGGACAGTCATGTCCCAACGTTCAGCCTGCGCGTTAAGGCTGACAGCCAGAGATATTCCCAGAGCGAGTGATGTATTTTTAAGCAATTTTGACATGGTTTATTTCCTTTTTGCGGTTGTTATTTGAGGGGCCATATCATTTGAACATCAGTATTAGTTAGTTTTTTTAGTGTGCTCGTCTGTCCCACGAGTCGTGTGTTTCCGTGGGCAGTTTATGTTTCATGATGCGTAAACTGGGTGTGCGCTCGAAATCGTCGACCAAGGCGATGTAGCGCGGAAGCTGATAAGAGGCGAGACGATTCTGCAGCCACTGAGACAGCTCTTCAGGGGTCAGGCAGGTGTCAGCCTTGGTTTTGATAAACAGCTTGATATCCTGCTCGCCGATATCGGCGCGGACACCGATCATGGCGCACTCCTCGACAGCAGGATGTTGCTGGACAACGTTTTCAACTTCCCAGGCTGAAACGTTTTCTCCACCACAGCGCACGCTATCAGTTTGACGGCCGAGAAAGTAGAGATTGCCCTCTGCATCCAGCCGCCCCTGATCGCCCGTGTAGAGTTTTCCCTCGCGAAGGGTTTTCGATGTTGCCTCAGGGTTTTTGAAATAGCCCTGGAAGAGCACACCGGCCTCTTTTTCACCGACCACAATCTGTCCGGTTTGTCCTGCAGGAACCGGGAGGTTGTCATTGCCCAGAATGCTAACGTCGAGCCAGTCCAACGCTTTGCCGACCGAGCCGACAGGGCCACCGAGATTACACGTCGTGAGGCTCGCCGCTTCCGTCATGCCATAGCATTCTCGAATTTCAAAGCCGAAACGCTGCCGCAGCAACTGCCAAATGTCGGGAGGACACCCCCCGCCCCAAGCGATTCTCACACGGTGCGTTTTTTCCGCCTCGGATATGGGCTGTTTCAACAGTATCTGCAGTACACCACCCAAATAATGGATGTGAGTGGCGCCACTCTCATTCACCTCGTGCCAGAACCGGCTGGCACTGAACCGGGGATATAGAGCGATTGTCACGGTCTCGAATAAAGGCAGGAGCAGCACCTGTGCGCCACCAATATGAAAGAACGGTTCCCATTGATAGAACACATCGCCTGGTCGTATTTCGCACAGTTCTACCACCCCTTTAACAGCATGGGTCATCATCGCGTGCGTCACCTGAACCCCTTTGGGGTTTCCGGTTGTGCCCGAGGTGTACATCAGCGAAAACAGAGCAGTATCGGTAGGGGCCGTTTCATTCAACCGGGCGCCCGAGGTGAGTAACGACCCCAAAGCATCAGTTGCGCCGCCTGAAGTGATTGTTGCAGGGAGGTGAGCTCCGCAGCTCGTAACGACATCTTGTAGAGATTCGTCGACTATCAGCAGAGAAGGCTCGCTATGCTCAAGAATGTATTTAAGTCCTGCGCCTTGCTGACGGGCATTCACGGGTACCCAGACAATTCCTCCCTTCGCCAGCGCAAAAATAGTAGCGAGCGAAACAAGGCTATTGTTCATCATCACTGCCACACGATCGCCGCACTGGATACCGTATTCACGGCGCAGAATTGCCGCGAGCGATTCGGCTTTCCGGTTGAGGGATTCGAAGGTGATCATTTCACCTTCGAAGTAACCATATATCCCCTGCGGATCTTTCTTTGCCAGTGCGTCTAGTTTGGCAATAAAGCTTGGTGAGTTAAGGGTATTGGTCATGAAAATCTTTCTGTCATTGTTGAGTGAGTGGGATGTATCTCTTAGCTCAGCTACTTTTTGTACGACGTGACAGAAAGAGTTCCATCATGCGTTGCGGCTCGCCCGAGGCGTAGGCTTCAGCCTGAATGCGAGTTCCCGCCGCGAGGCAGTCTTCAAACCCGGCCTCGGTCATCTCTTTAAAACGCTGGCGGTCGAGGCGCATGGCGACCGGCGGCTTCTCAGCCAGCATATTCGCCAGTGCAAGGGTTTCCGGCATTACCTGCTCTGGCTCGACAATCTTGTTGATGATGCCGATCTGAACGCATTCGTCCGCATTCATCAGACGCCCCGAGAGGGTCAAATCGATCGTGCGGGCCAATCCGAGATGTTCTCTCATAATCCAGGGACCTGTGGTGCTGGCAATACCGGAGTTAATTTCCGGCTGGCCCATACGTACGCCGGCATGACCGATGCGGAAGTCGCAGAGCAGAGCAACCTGAAACGCAGAGCCTGCAGCAACGCCATTCAGTGCCGCAATTATCGGTTTAGGGCTACTGCGAAGAGCGTTGTATAACGTCTTCCACTCTTCTACCCATGACTTGGCGCGCTCGGCGTCAAAGCTCTTGGTCTCGTTCAGATCCTGTCCGGCGCAAAAAGCCCGATCCCCAGCTCCGGTCAACACGATTGCACGAATGCTGTCGTCATCGGAGAACTGGATCAATTTTTCAATCAACCGCTGACGCATGGGGCTATTCCACGCGTTAAGCACTTCCGGACGGTTGAGGGTAAGTATGCCTACAGCACCTTCCTGAGTAGAAATAACCACATCAGTCATAATTTTTCCTCTAAAGTGATTGCAATGCGATCATAAAAATCGTAATATGATCATGTCATCGTTTTTTTTGGTTTGCAACCCTAGGTCTGTACAATTCATGGATTGAGGTTGAGAATCCGGTCTGACACCTGCCAATCGGGCGAAGCATTACATCCAGTAGAGGTAAAATCGTGGCGAAAGAAGAAGAGGATCGCCTTCTTGTCAAAAGCGTGGTCAAGGCCTTTCGGCTGTTAGAGGTATTTGATGAAACCGCGCCAGCGTTGAGTATCAAGGAGTTGTCTCTACGCTGTGATATGGACCGCAGCGCTACTCAGCGTTTTGTACATACGCTGACGGAACTGGGTTATCTGCAAAGAAACCCGGATACAAAATTGATAGAGCCCAGCCTGCGAAGCCTGGATTTAGCCTCGCACTACCTGCATGCCCATCCGTTGGTTGATAAGGCGCGCCCCTATCTGCTCAATTTGAGCAAAGAGACCGAGGGCTCAGTGAGTCTGTCTGTACTTGATAGAGGAGAGGTGGTTTTCCTGTCTCGCTTGCTGAGCCGTAATATGCTGGAAACAGACATTACCATCGGGTCAAGATTGCCAGCGTATTGCACCTCGCCGGGGTTGGCGATGCTGTCTCACCTCGGTGAAGAGCAGGCACGCGAGATGATCGAGGCATACCCTCGCAAGGCCTATACCCCGCATACGATTTATGAGTTGGACAAGATTCTGGCCCGACTGCCAGTGTTCAGGCAGCAAGGGTATGCACTGACTGAAGAGGAGTACTACCTGTCCGACCTGTCGATTTCCGCCCCTATTCTGGATGCGGCAGGCCAACCGCGTGCAGCAGTGTCGATCTCCATCTCACGCCTTAGAGGACCGGTAAACATGGAAGCGGATTTTTCCGCCTTATTGATAGCAACCGCCCGTCAGCTATCCAAGCTTTGAGGCCTAAAGCACCCAAGGTGATTCCTTCGCTGGCAAGTGGCTGCATTCGCTACGCTAAATGGCAGCCCGTACGAAGAGTTCCGGGCTGACGCTGCGAAGATGCAAATAGTGAAGCTAATGAAACAAGCCAGCGTTATCCCAACTCACCGACCAGATTCCACCACAGATAATCCAGCGGCATCAGTATCAACAGCGTGACCAACGTCAGCGGTATCGTTACCCGCAGCAGGTGGCCTATCGGCTCCTTGGCCAGCTGCATGCTCACCAGCAACGGACCTGACTGATAGGGGAATAATACCGTCGAGAAGCCCAGCACCTGCGTCATCAGCACGGTTTCGATACTCCAGCCTGTCTGTGCAGCAAGATCGGTCGCCATGGGCGTGAGTACTGCCGGTACACCCGGAAGCGTTACGCCCAGCGCTGCCACGAATGACATTAAGCTCAGCGAGACAAAGTTGACGAAATCAGCCCCCTGCTCCAGCGGCAGAAGCTGCTCCAGCTGGGTTGCCAGCACACTGCCAAGCCCTGAGCTCGCAACGAGACGTCCAACACCGAGGATGCCAGCGATATAGATCAACAGGGTCATATCCATGCCCGCCGAGAACCGCTTGCTGTCCACAAGCCCTATACCCGGCAGCAGCAAAAAGCAGGTCGCGGCAAGCCCCACCCAGGCAGGGCTTATGCCGTGGACACTGTCGGTTATCCAGAACCCCAGCGTAATCAGCAATACAACGCCCAGCTTCAATTGCCCTTGGCCCTTCGCAACAGCACCGGCCTCGGTTGTACCGGCATCAGGGTTGCGCGCCGCCGGTGTGTCGGGAAATAGGCGAATAATCAGCCAGGCAACCAGAACCGCTTTGAGTGCGCCCAATATGGGGAAGTGGAGCAGCAGGTAGTGGGTATAGCTCAGATGCAGGTTGTAGATCGTCTCCGCGGCGCCAATCAGCACTACGTTGGGAATATTGGCAGGCAGAATGGCAAAGGTCGGCATATGGCACCCAAAGGCGATCGCCAGCGCGATACCAGTCCGCCCCTTTGAGCCCGCCTCGAAGCCGCAGCGATCAGCCAATGCCAACCCGATAGGGATCATCATCACGGCCCGCCCCATCGAGGATGGCATCAGGAATCCGAGCAGCGTGCAGCTCAGCATCAATCCACCGATCAGCCAGCCATAACTGTGCTCGAGATGTCGCCCCAGTATGGCGGCGATCCGATCGCCAAGGCCGGTGGACTTGATCGCCATGCCGATGACCATGCCCGCGACAATCAGCCAGAACGCCGCCGAATAAAACCCGGAGAAGATCTCAGCCGGTGTGCCCACCTTCAGCAACACCGCCGCGAGGAAAAACAGCAGGGCTGTCATGTAGCCCGGCAACACGTTGGTGACCAGCAAACCCAATGTCAGGATGATAATGGCCAGCACCTGGCTCTGCTGGGTGCTCAGCAGAGCCGGTGGGTCGATCAACACCCACGCCGACACGGGTATAAGTAACAGCATGAACAAACGGGCAGGCTGCGTGATCAGGCTTCGCAGAGCGCCTCCTTGCAATCGATCCATGTTCAACCTTAATCCTTACGCCTTCGGTTTTCCCGAGAGAAAGCCGTTCAACGCATCGATAACCTCGTCCGGTGCCTCTTCCGGCAGAAAGTGACCACAGTTCAACGCACCACCTCTCACCTCTTGGGCATACTCGCGCCAAACCTCTAGCAGGTCATAGGTGCGATGCACAAACCCCTTGTTGCCCCAGAGCACCAATACCGGACACTCAAGCTTACGCGGTCGGTCGGCACGGTCGTGCTCCAGATCGATCATCGCTGCGGCCCGGTAGTCTTCACAGGAAGCATGAATAGCATCGGCGGAACCGAAGCAGCGGCAGTACTCGGCAACGGCACGAGGCGAGAATTCCGCACCGGGTGCGGACCAGCGCTTGAGCTTTTCACCGAGGTAGTAATCGGGATCGAGACCGATCATATGCTCAGGCAGACCACCGGGTTGTATTAAAAAGAACCAGTGGTAATAGCCGGTGGCAAACGCCTGATCGGTGTGATCGAACATATGCAGCGTCGGCGCGATATCCATAACACACAGTGCACTCACCCGCTGCGAGTGATCCAGTGCCATGCGGTGCGCGACTCGGGCGCCACGATCATGACCGGCAACGGCAAACTGCTCATAGCCAAAATGGGACATCACCTCGACCATATCCTGCGCCATGGCGCGCTTCGAGTAGTTCGCATGGTCCGCCTCGCCGGGCGGTTTGCTGCTATCGCCATAACCCCGAAGGTCAGGACAGATCACGTGGAAATCTTTTGCCAGTGCCGGCGCTACCTCATGCCAGATCATATGGGTCTGGGGATAGCCATGCAGAAGCAGCAGTGGCGGCCCTTCTCCCCCATGCATACAGTGTATGGTTGCACCTGAGGTGACTATATCGACAGATCTGAATGCATTATCAAACATGAGGTGCCTTCCTGAGAATCATGGTCAGCCTGACCGGAACGTCAGGAAAGAAAGGTTAGCACACAACTGTTGCTCGCTAATCTACCCCTGCATCGCCAGCGCCCCGCTTTGCCAGACATCAGCCCAGGCCACCTCCCACAGATAGCCATCTGGATCGGTGAAGTACCCGCTATAGCCACCCCAGAAGGTGTCCGAGGCAGGTTTCACAATCGCGCCACCGCACGCCTGGGCTGAGGCAAGTATGCGGTCCACTTGCTGCCGATCAGCCGTATCATGAGTCAGCGTTATGCCGGGAAATCGGCTGTGACGCCCCACCAGTCGCGGGGCTACGTCATCGTTCAATCGGCTACGCGGATAGAGCGCCAGACGTGCGCCGCTGCCACGGAAAAAGACGATCTCGTTGCCCTGAATATAGCTGGCGGGAAATGCCAGCGCATCGTGGTAAAAGCGGTAGGAGCGCTCGAGGTCATCGACCCCGAGCGTTATCAGGCTGATACGAGGTTCCATAGGGCCCTCCTGCTGGACGGCCCCGCCTCATCCTATCGGTCAGGCCGTTTGACTCAAGCGATCGAGGACAAAGTTGAGCACGCCGCCAGCCCGGTAGTACTCCACCTCGACCAGCGTATCCAGACGTGATTGCAACTCGATCTCGCGCTCTTTCCCATCAGCATAGTGGATGACTGCCTTAAACGTCTGTTTAGGTTTAAGGCCCGCCTCAAGACCGAGGATGTCGATCTGCTCATCGCCGGTCAGTTTGAGCTGCTTGCGGTCATCCCCCTGTGTGAACTGCAGGGGCAACACGCCCATACCGACCAGATTAGAGCGGTGGATACGCTCGAAACTCTCGACGATGACCGCTTTGACACCGAGCAGCAAAGTCCCCTTGGCCGCCCAGTCACGGCTTGAACCGGTGCCGTACTCCTTGCCGGCAACAATCACGCTTGGCGTGTTCGCCTGACAATAGGCCATTGCCACATCGTAGATAAACTCGGGATCGGCCGCGCCACGTTTACGGGTATATCCGCCCTCGATCTGGGGCGTCATTTCGTTACGGATACGGATATTGCCGAATGTCCCCCGCATCATCACTTCATGGTTGCCGCGTCGCGACCCGTAGGAGTTGAAGTCCGCGTCCTCTACACCTCTTGAGCGCAGATACTGTGCCGCGGGACTGTCTTTAGGTATCGCGCCGGCAGGCGAAATATGGTCGGTGGTCACCGAGTCACCCAACAGCGCCAGTATTGAGGCGCCCTTAATATCCGCCACCCGACCTGCGTATTCCGGCTCGAAGAACGGTGGCTTCTGTATGTAGGTTGAGTCGGCAGGAAACGCATAGGTTGCGCCGATGCCGGAGTCGATGTTCCGCCACCGTTCATCACCGTCGAAGACCGAACCGTACTCTTTGCGGAACATCTCGTTATCGATAGTTCGGACCAGCACATCGATCTCGGCGTTATTGGGCCAGATATCCTTCAGATACACAGGCTGTCCCTCTTGGTCGGTGCCCAGAGGGTCGCGGCTAAGATCGATACGTGTCGTGCCGGCCAGTGCATAGGCTACCACCAGAGGTGGCGAGGCCAGCCAGTTAGCCCGCACCAGCGGATGGATACGCCCTTCAAAGTTGCGGTTACCCGAGAGCACCGAGCAGACCACCAGATCGTTATCCTTGATCGTCTTCTCGACCTCATCGGGCAGAGGGCCGGAGTTACCGATACAGGTGGTGCACCCATAGCCCACCAGGTTAAAGCCAAGCGCATCAAGATCCTGCTGAACGCCAGACTCCTTGAGATATTCGGTCACGACACGTGAACCCGGTGCCAGCGATGTCTTCACCCAGGGTTTGATCTTCAGCCCCCTAGCCAACGCCTTGCGCGCAACCAGTCCGGCCCCAAGCATAACTGCCGGGTTGGACGTATTGGTACAGGAGGTGATCGCTGCAATCACCACATCGCCGTGATGCATCGGCGTTTCCGATCCACCAAGCTCAACCCCTGTTTCCAGTTGATCGGCTTTACCGGCAAATTCGATGAATGCATCGATTGCAGGCTTGAGATCCTTCACCGCCACCCGGTCCTGAGGCCGCTTGGGACCGGCCAAGTTGGGCTCTACGGTGGACATATCCAGCCTCAGTACATCGGCAAAGTCCGGTGTCTGATAATGCTCGTCACGCCACATCCCCTGCGCTTTACAGTAGGCCTCTACCAGTTCGAGGGTATGCTCCGGCCGTCCACTCAGGCGCAGATAGTTGAGGGTTTGGGCATCGATGGGGAAAAAGCCACAGGTTGCACCATACTCCGGTGCCATGTTGGCGATGGTCGCGCGGTCCGCAATCGGAAGGTGATCCAGCCCGCTGCCAAAGAACTCTACAAACTTGCCGACCACGCCGCGCTCACGCAGCATCTGCACCACGCGCAATACAAGGTCGGTGGCCGTGATGCCCTCGTTAAGCGTACCTGTAAGTTCGAAACCGACCACATCCGGCACCAGCATCGAGATAGGCTGACCAAGCATCGCTGCTTCCGCCTCGATACCCCCTACACCCCAGCCCAGTACACCAAGGGCATTTATCATCGTGGTATGACTATCGGTACCCACCAGCGTATCCGGATAGGCCAGCATCTGGCCATCCTGCTCTTCGCTCCAGACCGACTTGGCCAGATACTCCAGATTCACCTGATGGCAGATACCGGTGCCCGGTGGCACAACCCGGAAATTATCGAACGCCCCCTGCCCCCACTTGAGAAACTGATAACGCTCGAGATTACGTTGCATCTCAATATCCACATTTTCCCGAAACGCATCGGCCGTCCCAAAGCGGTCGATACTCACAGAGTGGTCAATCACCAGATCCACAGGCGAGAGCGGGTTGATGCGCTGGGGGTCCACCCCGCGTTCGAGCAAGGCATTGCGCATGGCGGCCAGATCGACCACCGCCGGCACACCGGTAAAATCCTGCATCAGGACGCGCGCCGGGTGGTATGAAAACTCATGATCCGACGCGCGTCCGCGGCTGCTGGCCAACGCAAGAATGTCCTCGCGTGTACAGCTTTCGCCATCTTCATGTCGCAACAGATTTTCGAGCAGTACCTTGATCGACACCGGCAGCCGGGCGACACCCTCCACGTTTGCAATCTCACCTGTGCTCAATCCGTAAACCGTGTAGGTGCGCTCACCCACCTTAAGCTGGGTTGCTGTGTTGAAACTATCGACAGATCTCGACATCGACTATCTCCCTGATTGACGGTTCGGTCTGGCCATTTACTGTAATTATCAAGGTAGACCAGGATCCGAGGACACTGGGGCATATGCGCAGAACTCATGACGGGAACCACCACCTTTTCCTGAACGGCAGCCCTTTGCTGTGGTGACAACAGGAAGTATCAGAAGTGCAACTTTATTAAATTAGAATATTCTAATATTATAGCGATACCGTTACTTATCGAAGCAACGCAGCACGGGAGCCGCACGGCGCCTAAGCTGTAGACATCAGTTTTTGATCACACAGGTGTATGGATATGCATGTAGAGCCCTTTTTCGATCCAGCGACCTTTACCTACAGTTATGTCGTTGTCGATGAGCAGACCCGGGCCTGCGCCCTGATCGACTCGGTGCTGGACTACGACCCTGCTGCCGCCAGTACCGCCTACCGCAACGCAGATCGCCTGATCGAGTATGTCCGTAGCGAGCAGCTGAGCGTTCAGTGGATTCTTGAAACCCATGTCCACGCCGACCATCTCAGTGCCGCGCCGTACCTGAAGAAACACCTTGGAGGCCAGACAGCGATCGGTGATCGAGTCGATATCATCCAGAAAACCTTCGCCAAAATGTTCAACGAAGGCCCTGAGTTTGCACGTGATGGCAGCCAATTCGACCACCTGTTCGCCGACGGTGAACACTTTATGATCGGTTCTCTGGAAGCGAAAGCCCTACATACTCCGGGGCACACACCCGCCTGTATGAGCTTCAACATCGGCGATGCGCTGTTTGTCGGGGATACCCTATTCATGCCCGACTACGGTACTGCGCGTTGCGACTTTCCCGGCGGCGACGCGAGCGCGTTGTACCATTCAATCCAGACGCTGTTCAGCTATCCGGATGAAACGCGCATCTTCCTGTGCCATGACTACAAGGCCGAGGGGCGCGATACCTTTCAGTGCGAAACGACGGTCGGTGAACAACGCCGGCACAACGTCCACATACACGAGGGCATAAATGAGGCGCAGTTTGTCACTATGCGCAATGAGCGCGACGCCCAACTCAATATGCCCGCGTTGATACTCCCTTCAGTGCAGATCAACATGCGCGCAGGCCATCTACCCAAAGCCGAAGATAACGGTGTTCACTATCTGAAGATTCCGTTGGATCTGCTCTAATGAAGGGCCAAACACTGACGGCGAGCGGAGCCGATAGATGAATGTTGAGCGTCTGGCACGTTACCTGCCCTTCTTATCCTGGGCACGCGAGTACGACAAGGAGAGTGCGACCCATGACGGGCTCGCCGCACTCATTCTTACGCTACTGCTGATACCGCAAAGTCTGGCCTATGCCATGCTCGCCGGACTGCCGCCGGTTGTGGGTCTCTATGCCAGCATTTTTCCACCAATCGCCTACGCGCTGCTGGGCAGCAGTCGCACGCTTGCGGTGGGGCCCGTTGCAATTGTTGCGCTCCTGACCGCCTCAGCGTTAACCCCCATGTTTGAGCCGGGCTCGGCTGACTATATTCAGGCGGCGCTGCTGCTGGCATTGCTCTCCGGGGGCGTGATGCTCGTCATGTCCCTGCTGCGCATCGGCTTTCTAATCAATTTCCTCAGCCACCCCGTTGTTTCAGGGTTTATCAGCGCCTCAAGCATTTTGATCATGCTCAGCCAACTGCGCCACATTCTCGGTATCAACACCCAGGGCGATACCGCTCTGGCACTGCTTCGCTCAACGATTAAAGCTTTGCCTGATACCCACCTGCCCACACTGGCGATTGGCGGCCTGAGCCTTGTTTTCCTCTATCTGGCGCGGCGCTTTGGTAAAACCGGACTTGCCGCACTCGGCCTCTCCCTACGCAAGGCTGCCACACTTACGAAAGCGGCTCCGCTTCTGGCGTTGCTTGTTGGCGCGCTGTCGGTGCACTTCATGCATCTCGACCAGCAAGGCGTGGCCGTGGTCGGCAAAGTACCACAGGCCTTGCCTGCGTTTGCACTGCCCGTTTTCGATCTGGATCTCGTGGTAAAACTGTTGCCACTGGCCGTATTGATAAGTCTGGTGGGTTTTATCGGTTCGGTATCGGTCGCCCAGACCTTCGCCGCCCGACGGCGCCAGCGCATCTCCCCCAATCAGGAGCTGCTGGCACTGGGTGGAGCCAATCTGATCACGGCGCTCAGCGGCGGCATGCCGGTGTCAGGTGGTTTCTCCCGATCCGTCGTCAGTTACGAGGCGGGCGCTCAAACCCCTCTGGCCGGGGCGCTCTCGGCTATCGGTATGGCCCTGACGGTGGTGTTTGTCTCCCCACTTTTCGAGAGCCTGCCGCGCGCGATACTGGCGGCTATCATCATCGTCGCGGTGCTGACACTGGTGGATCTGGGCCAGCTCAAGCGCACATGGCAATATGCCTGGCAGGATGGCGCCGCCATGCTGGCCACCATGCTCGGGGTGCTGTTTTTCAATATTGAAGTCGGCATTCTGACCGGGCTCAGTCTTTCGCTACTGCTTTTCCTTTGGCGTACCAGCCATCCGCATATCGCGGTTGTCGGCCAGCTGCCCGGTAGTCAGCACTTTCGTAATGTGGCGAGATTTGATGTCGTACAAAGCGAGAGTGTGCTCTCGATTCGGGTGGACGAGAGCCTCTACTTTCCCAATGCGCGTTATCTTGAAGATCGTATCGCCCAGCTGATTGCCTCACACCCATCGGCACGTCACCTGGTATTGATGTGCTCAGGCATCAACCTGATCGACGCCAGCGCGCTTGAAAGCCTTGAGGCGATCACTGAACGTCTGCATACATCCGGTGTCCAGCTGCACCTTTCAGAAGTTAAAGGCCCGGTTATGGATCAGCTCAGACGTGCACAATTTCTAGACCAGTTTGGTGGGCGTGTCTTTGTCAGCCATTACGAGGCCCTGCTGCTGCTCGACCCGATCACCACCCGCCGCACGCAGGACGCGCTGCCAACACATTGCCCGATCTCGCCGGAATCCAACCATTTAAAGGAGCTCAACTGATGAAAACTGCACATGATCTGGTCGCCGAGGCAAAGGCGCAGATAACCGAGGTTAGCGTCGAGGAGGCCGAACAAGCCGTCCAGCAGGCGGATGTGGTCATTGATGTGCGCGAGCCTGACGAATATCAAGCCGGGCACCTGCCGGGGGCGATCAATATTCCCCGTGGCATGCTGGAGTTTCGCCTGAGCAACGACACGGCCCTCTCGGCCCGTGATCTGAATCTCGTGCTTTACTGCAAAACCAGCGGTCGCGCAGCGCTGTCAGCACTGAGCCTTAAGAACATGGGTTATCTCCATGTCCGCTCGATAGCCGGTGGATTTGATGCTTGGGCCGAAGCGGACAAACCGGTGGTTCAGCCACAGATGCCCGACTTCGAATAACGGCCTGATACACAGAAAAGAGCCCCGACGGGCGGGGCTCTTTTGACCACTTCAAACAACCTGTTCCGTGTATTACCGATGCTTACCTGCCGGTTAGGGCGTTCAGCTTTTCCGAAACCCGATCCACATCGACCTTCACCGGTATATCCGTGCTGCGCCGACCGTAGGGCGACATGGGGATAAGTTCATTTGACTGCGCAATACGCCGTCTCTTTTCGAAGTTTGTACGTCGATCAAGAACCGACTGCCGCCTTTCCTCACCCTGATAACGGGAAAACATGTACGCCTTCCACCACTCCTCGGCCTGACTCAGCGACGCAAGATAGGTGCTCAACTGCTTACCGGAACCGGCAATCCAGTATAAGACTATTCTGCTATCTACCAGGTCTTTTACGAGGCGCATACCTGAACCCTCTGTATTTGTTGCCTACTACGTACATTAATCTAGCAACAGATTGCAGGCACCCATATTGATCTATGGCACATATTTCATATTTAGCAACTCTCAGCGGCCAGTATGAAAATAATACAGCAGAGCTTTCTGCGCCCTGCCCGGTATGAATCATCCCTGTCGTGCGCATTAACGCTTATTAATCAACAGGATAAATCAGTGCACGGTACACACCATGCAAGGATCGAAACTGCGTACGATATGTTGTACCGATACAGGATCGGCTTCCCCCTCGCGAATGGGCGCACCGACCAACGCCTGTTCCAATGCGCCCGGCTGCTCGCGAGCATCACGCGGTGAGAAGTTCCAGGTGGTCGGCGCGATGATCTGATAACGGCTGATCCGTCCGCGTTTCACCGACACCCAGTGTCCCAGACTGCCCCGTGCCGCTTCCATCAGGCCCACGCCCTCACCGTCTTCTAGTCTTGTCGGGTGATTGCAAAACGGCTCATCCGGCTCGATCTGCAGCACCCACTGCTGCAGTTTCGGTATCGTACGCGCCAGCTCGAAAAGCCGTGCCAGCATGCGCGTATGCACGGTGCCGCCCTGCTCACTGACCAATGCCGTCATCAACGGATCACCGGCAACCAGGGCTCTGGCGAGTGCGCCGGTTTCCACCACCTGACCGTTTAAACGCGGCGCCTTGCACCAGCTATAGGCCCCCTCTTTTTCAGCAACCGGATCCGTTTCGCCCCGGGCAGGGTGCAAAACCGGCGCCTCTCGCATCCAGGCATGGCTGACATCTTCGCTAATCTGCCCGGCATCCAGCACTAGCCGCCCCTCTGCCGGCGTCCAGACGCCGCTGGGCACAAGCATCTCCCCCTGCACCGCATAGTTGCCGAAGCTCATGAAACGATCTGTCGCACGGCCCAGTTGATCAAAGCCCAGCTGCTCCGACAGGTGCAGAAAGGTGCTTAGATCGCTTGAGTGCCACGGCCGCTGCGCCCGCCAGTTTTGCAGTTGATCCGGGGTTCGCAGCGCCGCGATACGCTCAAGATCATCGCCGAAACAGACACGCTCCAGAAACCGGCGAAAACCACTCAGTATGGCCAGAAGACGCAGGCGCTCCTGACGTTGCACCGGTCGAGTGGTACCGCCAGGCTGAATACTCAGCGTATGCGGCCACTTTCCGGCCAGTAGCCCCATAAGATGTAAGAACTCCGCCCGCGCCGGTAGCATTTCGCGCGTAGCATCGCCTTTTACGGCACGAAAACGTGTCGCCACCCTGTCGTACCAGGGCTCACGCTGGTACACATCCCGGGCCAGATCCGGCATGAAGAACAGGTAGAAGTGGGTCAGAAGATCGGTCAGCGACTCATTGGCAAGGATGAGGTTGCGACACAGCTCACCGTTTCGGGTCGGCTCGATACCCAGTGCATCGGACAGCGCCAGCGCACCGGCCACCGACTGGCTGACCGAGCAGATACCGCAGATACGCGGCGTGTAAACCAATGCATCCAGCGCGGGCTTGCCCAGCAAAATCTGCTCAAAGCCCCGGTACAGGGTGGCATTCACGCGCGCGCCTGTCACCTGCCCCGCTGAGCTGTCCAGCGTGATATCAAGATCCCCTTCAACGCGGTTGAAAGGCCCTACCACTATACGACTCATCAATTCTTTCTCTTATGCAGCGTCGGTGGATAGATCAGATGCTCGGAGCGGGCATTTTCCTTTAATCGCTCGGGCGTTGCCGCCTTGGACAGAGAGGCCAGCGCAACAAACCACGCCTTTGGCATATCGGTGGGAAGCCCAACCGGTATACCGGCAATTTTCGGGGTCTCCATAAAGGCGTGACGCGGCTCTTCAAACTCGGGCGCTGTGCAGTTGATACAGGGGTAGCCGCCGCGGGTGCAGGAACCTTCACCGTTCCAGGGCCGTGTATTGCAGTCGCCGTGAGCCTGAGTGCCAAGACACCCCAGATGCTCCATCATGCACCCCTGATGCCCTAGCTGCTCGGCACTGGCCTTGTATTCGTAGTATTCGTTGCGGGTACAGCCGTGATGAACAAGCTGATCGGCAAACAGTCTGGGGCGCCCAAGAGTATCGAGTTGATCGGCACGGCCCTCGCCAAGGGCCAGCTCGATCAGGGTTTCGGTCACCCAGTTGGGGTGCACAGGGCAGCCCGACACATTGATCACCGGCATGGCGTCCGCCGAGCGATACTCACTGCCAAGGAGGCCGCCACGCAACTCGCCCTCGAACTGCAAACCGGTGGCGTCGGTGTGATTGTCCCCTGCGCTGGTGATACCGCCATAGGCAGCACAGGAGCCGATCGCCAGCGTGTAGCGCGCCCGTTGCGCCAGCTTGCCGACCCAGTCGATCATCGGAATACCGGTACCGCCAAATAGATGAAACCGCCCTGTTCCGTTGGGCCCGCGCATCAGGGAACCCTCAATGCACAGAAGGTCCAGCGCCCGCTCACCGTCGATGATGTGTTCAAGCATCTGCCTGACCTCAGCACCGGTCTGTTCACTCAGCGAAGGGTGCCAGAGCAGTTCGATTCCGGCGGATTCAAGGGTAGTGATCAGATCCGGTCCTTCGGCACCGAGTAGCGACATGGAGCAACCGCCGCAGCCTCCCGATTGCAGCCAGAGCATATTAGCCATTGTCTTCACCTCCCTCTCCCAACGGCAGCGTCAAACGCGCGCGGGCGCCGCCCTCCGGTCGGTTCTCGATGCTGAGCGTACCGCCGTGCTCGGCGACAATGCCGTAGCTGATCGACAGTCCAAGCCCCGTGCCCTGCCCCGTGGGCTTGGTGGTAAAGAAGGGGTCGAACAGGTGCGGCAGGTTTTCAGGCGGTATCCCGGGGCCGTTGTCGGCCACCTCGAACCAGATCAGTGTATCGGTCTGCCCGGCCGTCAATGATAGCGACGGTTGGACACGCTCAGCCACGGCATCGGCTGCGTTCTGGATCAGGTTGACCACTACCTGATGAATCTGTCCGGAGTGCCCCACCGCTTTCAACCGCTCGGGCAGCTCCTCCTCGACCTGAATGCCGGCGCGGCTCTCCTTGATGATCCAGTGCAGAGCCGAACGCACCACATGCACCAGATCAAACGGCGCCTTTTCGCTGCGCTGGGTGGAGGAGAACTGGCGCAGGTCGTTGACGATTTCCCGTACCCGGTCGGCCCCCTCCATCGTCCCCTCAACCAACGAGTCCAGATCCGCAATGACGCGGTCCAACCTCAGCTTCTCGCGCAGTTCGCGCAGCTGTTCACGACTGGCGCCAGACTGCACCAGATCGAAATACTCGACCAGCCGCCGGGTGTAACGCTGAAGCGCATGCATGTTGCCATATACAAAGCTGATGGGGTTGTTCAGCTCATGGGCCACCCCCGCTACCAGACGGCCAAGCGATGCCATCTTTTCCGCCTGTATCAGCCGCTCCTGCGCCAGTTTGAGTTCGGCGTGGGCCTGATTCAGCTCGTTGAAGGCGCGCTGCAACTCGCCCACCGGACGGCCCGCCACGACAACACCGACAAGACGCCCGCGCTGATTGAAGCGCGGTGAACAGTTAAGTGCCAGCGGCACCGGGCCTTGAACACCCTCGATACTGATCTGCTCATCGCGCACCGGCTCGCGCCGTACACGCTTGAGGCAATCGATCAGACGGGCGCGACTCTCGCCGCTGCACAGGTGTTCCATCGGCTGATCCAGAAGTGAGCTCATGGTTCGGCCGGTTAGTTCTTCGAAGGCACGGTTAACCTGCTGGATACGGCCCTCATGATCGCAGGCGATCAGCACATCGCTCATCGCCGACTGCACACTGTCGAAGAAGCTGTGCGCCTCCTCCAGCGCCGTGTTCTGTTCCTCCACCTGTACTTGATAGCGCACCAGATCGGCATAAGCCTCATCCATTTTACGGATGACGCTGACCCAGGCTTCATCGGTCGCCGCGCTTTCGCGCTGGCCTTTGTGGGGTTGCTGCTGTGCCATCGTTCTGCTGCCAGTTGAGGAGGCTACAGACTAACGCCAGCGCGTGTTGCCGCCAACCTCCCGATTACTTTCCACCTAAGCGACTAAACGGTAAGCAGGTATCCAGCTACGTCGTAAAAGTGGGCCTTTTTATCAGAGCACGCATTGACCGTGCCGTTCCTAGCAACCACGACTTATCAAGGTTTTGTGACCACGACCAGCAACTGGCACCCACTTTGCTAACACTTGCGACCGACCCAGTGTTTAATGCAGCAGGCACCTAGCCGCCCGAATTCGGATAGAACAATGAAACAGGAAGCCAACATGAAACGACATGCCCTGATCCTCACCGCTCTGGCAGCCTTGAGCCCGAGCCTTGCCTTTGCTCACTCCACCACTGGTACCGGCTTCAGCGCAGGCCTGCTGCATCCGCTGATGGGTGCCGACCACCTGCTGGCGATGCTGGCAATCGGGATCTGGGCGGCATTGCAGCAGGGTAGCTTACGCCTGGCCATTCCAGGCGCATTCATGCTTGCGCTATTGGCCGGCTTCGGCCTGGCCCTGACCGGTTTCGCGCTGCCGATGGTGGAGTCGGGGATCGCCCTATCGGTGTTACTGCTCGGTGTTGTGATCACCACGGCCGTGCGGCTGCCCGCCTCGGTGATGCTGACATTGAGCGTTCTTTTCGCTCTGTTTCACGGTTTCGCTCATGGTCATGAAGCCAGCGGTTCTATCGCTACTTTTGCTTTCGGTTTTATGGCTAGCAGCGCGGCCCTGCACCTGAGCGGCGCCGTAGCGACACAAAAACTGCGCGCGTTGCCAGCGCTGACCCGCAGTTTGGGTGCAGCCATTGCGGCAACCGGCCTTTGGCTGCTCGGATGAGATACAAAAGGTTAGCCCTCACACATGGTTGGAGAGGCTAACCTTTGGGAGCGTTTATCCTGTGCTTGGTATTGCACGGCGTTGATCTGTCCAACTCCGATAATGATCGATAAGCGTCTGTTCAATTGGGCGGTATTTGATGCCAAGTTCTTCGATGCTGCGGCTATTGTTCACCCGGAACCGTATCCCCAAATGTTTACGCATATACGGCTGGCTCAATCCGAATAACGGTCCGATCAGGCGTACAACAGCCTTGGGAATCCGGTGCTTGGGCAAAAGCCAGGGGCGGTGATGGACGCGCCTAAGAATCTTCGCTATCTCGACAAAGGAGATCATCTCCTTCTCAGCCAGGATGTAACGTCCCTGCGCGGATCCGACCTGTGCCGCCCGGATATGCGCTTTTGCCACTTCACGCACATCGACCGTGGTAAGACTGAGATCCGGCATCCCATAAAAAAAATAGCCTTTTAACATCTCATCCATCAAAAAAAGGCTGCCGGAGGCCGAAGCCGGTGTCATGGAGGGCCCCAAGATCATCCCAGGATTAATCGTTATCAGGCGCCAACGTTGTTGTGCTTCAGACATGCGCCAGGCTTCTTTCTCCGCCTCCACCTTCGAATAGTGATAGGGGTTGTTCTCCAGCGTGCTT
This sequence comes from Marinobacterium lacunae, assembly GCF_000705555.1. GTDB lineage: Bacteria > Pseudomonadota > Gammaproteobacteria > Pseudomonadales > Balneatricaceae > Marinobacterium_D > Marinobacterium_D lacunae. The sequence continues at coordinate 174,461 of NZ_JMQN01000021.1, read as the reverse complement.
GATGTATTGAAATACTCTTCCGTCAGTATTCTGTCCTTCATGTCGAACACATCGGAATAATCACCGAAGATCGCGCCTACCGACGATGTCATCACCACGCGAGTCACGCTTGGGGTCCGGTTCACGCTGTCCAGTACATTGCGAGTGCCTTTTAGCGCAGGCTCCAGTATCTGAGACCTGCCATCCTTGATCCGTTCAGGGAGTAAAAAGGGCGATGCAACATGGTGCACAGTCGCGCACCCCTGCATGGCTTTGGCAAAAGAGCCGGGTGTCAGCAGATCGGCCTCGAACAGTACCAAGCGCTCGGGATAGGCTGCCTGCATCGCCCGTAAAGGACCCAATTTCTGTTCATCGGAAAGGCTGCGAACGGTGGTATGTACCTTGTATCCAGCTTCCAACAACTGACGAACAAGGTGGCACCCCACAAACCCCGTGCCCCCGGTCACTAAAACCTGCTGAGTCATTTTCCCTCCTTATCAAGACGTACGGTCAGATAAAAGAAATATTCGATGCTTACATAGTGGGAGCAGACACACCTGCTCTTCGGTCACGCCATCCCCTGCCTCAACACGGGCCAGCGTCTTTCTACGTAGCCTTCACGAACGCCAATCAGTTCACCAAACTGAAGCAACACGGCTTCCGACTGCGAGGGCCTCAGGAACAGAAAGTCATCCACCGCCAGATCTACCGCTTTTGATGCGTAATACCCTTCCTGGTTGGAGCTCCGATAGATCTCCGCCAGTTCGATGCCCGGCGGAGACTCCGGCTGTGCCAGCCAGTTACCGCCATAGATGAATAGGGTATCGGCACGATTACCGTCCCAGGCGCGCATGGGTGCTGCGAGCCACTCCAGAGTCGGCAGTCCAGTACTGGTGCGTCGTTTGAGCACCGGAGATGCTATAAAGGCGCTCGGCTCGAAATCAGATAAGGAATCCAGGTCGTAGTGACTCGGCTTCAACAACGCCGAGCCCACTGAAATATCGTTAAGCAAGGAGTCTCGTCCGTAGTGACGAAAGGTGGGACTTCCTGCTCCATTGAAGGTAACCGTTTCGTTGATGAGGTGAGGAAACTGCTCCCTCAGTAGCGCAATGGCGTCGGCATAACGCGCCTTTACTTTGGTTGTTTCAAAACCAGCCAATATCGGCGGTAATGCCGCCACATGAGCGTCATACCCCATGAACCCGGCAAACTTCAATCGCCCGGGGTTCTCACTGATCAGTGTCAGTGCCCTGTGCAGCGTATGTGCATTGTCGAATCCTCCCCGATGCAGACCAACATCGATCTCCAGATTGACTCTCAACCTCACGTCGCGGGATTTGGCGAACGCCAGATACTGCTCCAGACGATCACGGGAATCGACCAGCCACTGCAACTGTCGTTCGGGATCGAACCGGTGATGTTGTCCATCGTAAAAACGTGACAGAGATGCAAGTGGCAGAGGTTTACCGATCAGGATGTCGCTGTTCGGGCGCAGACGCGCCATCTCTTCCAGAAAGGGCCGATGGAACACCATAAGCGAACGGGTCCCGGCTCGCTCGGCTATGTAATCGACCAATCCAGCTGCCGGAACCGATTTGGTGACGATCCTATACCCTCCTCCTGCGGCATTCACCGTTGCCATCACTCTGTCTATGTTGCGATCAAGACGCTCCAGATCGATCAACAAGACGGGGCGATCGATACCTTCGCGGCGCAGAAGCGTGTTCAGCGTATCAAAGTAGGCCGAATGTTTGCCCGACCGAGTCTCAGGTCGACTAAACGCCAGACCGGCCATGACTGCACCACCTGCAACTAAAAGACGGCGTCTGGATACCATGCTCAGACCACTCCAAAAAGGTGTCGGAGATAGGGGTTCAACATCTTGTTTCCGGGGTCCAGACTCTCGCGCACGTCCTGAAAGTCCTGCCAGTGTGCGCTATAGAGGTTTTTCAGTCGGTTGGAATCGAGCGTGTGTAACTTGCCCCAATGGGGACGACCCTGGTATTTCCAGAAGATCGGTTCAATCTGCTCAAAGTAGGCACGATGATCCAGATCACCGAACTGGTGTACAGCTATGGCAACGCTTGGACGCCCCTGAAACATCGACAGCCATATATCATCCGATGCTACGGCGCGGTACTCGAGGGGAAAGCATGCGGGAATTCCTCGGTCCCGTATTGTCTGAAGAATCTCCCTCAAACATGCGGGGCCTACCTCCTGGGGCAGGATATATTCCATCTCTCGAAACCGCACCAAGCGGGGATGTGCAAGTACTGTATAGGAGCGTCCGGTGCGAACCGTAGACGCCCCTTCAGCCATATTCAGCTTCAACAGCCAGTCGTAGACCAGATTCGCCCCCGGTAACCAACTGATGCTCTCGTACAGTCTTCGCAGCTTGATTAATGCGTCGGGATCATCTGCCCCCTGTTCCCTGTCATCCGGCCTGGCCAGATCCGTGCTGACCGTCACAGAAAGATCGGAGTTGGGCAGCGGCAGAAATTCGAAATGCCTGTGGGCCTCGAGGCGCCGCGGCAGATCATCAAGAACATCCTCGGTATATTCAATTTGGTTGACCTCTGTCAGGCGGAAACTTTCCACATTCTGCAGCCGTACGCGCGTGACAATGCCAAGGGCGCCGAGCGAGGTCCGTGCGGCCTGAAAGATGTCCGGGTTTTCCGTGTCCGAACACTGAAGCAGCTCCCCACTCGGCGTAGCGAGCGTAAGACCGAGCAGCTGCGACGACATGGAGCCAAAGCGCACGCCGGTGGCATGGGCCGAGTTTGCCAGCGCGCCACCAAGCGCAAAACGATCGACGTCCGGCATATTGGGCAGCGCCTGACCGATAGCTTCGAGCAGTCGTCCGGTGTCGTGAAGTCGCGTCCCGGCCCATAGTTCTGCCTGTATACTCTGATCGTCATAGCCAACCAATCCGGCCATTAAGTCTGTCGCGATCAGCGTGTCATCAGTGGGCACCAGTGCGGTAAACGAGTGACTCGCGCCCACCGCCCGAACGCATCCCTTTGCGCGTTTCAATCGCTCAACCAACTCTGTCTCGCCGGTGGGCGCTATGCGATGTGCGGGATAGCAGTGCTGGTTGCCCGCCCAATTCATCCACGGAATCGGTTGGCCAGGCTCGTAATGAAAGGCCGGCTCGGCGGCTTCGAACGGCTGCTTTGTACAGCCCGGTAGCAGACCTGCCGTTGCGGCCCCGGCCAGCCCCTGAAGAAAACGTCGGCGATCAAACGACATCAGTCTTACTCCTCTGTTCCGGACACCAGACGCACGAGCACCCGGAGGTCGGTTTCGCTACAGGCGGAGCAGTATCCGGACGGTGGCATCCCGCCCAACCCCTGAACGACATTGGCCAATAACGCATCCTCACCGCGTTGGTTACGCGACACCCAGTCTTCGGGACGCCCCATAGCCGGTATTGAAGGCAGGCCGCTCACGTGGCATTGCGCGCAGTTCACTTGGAACAGCTTGATCTGACGCTGGTTCGGTTCCGCCTTCACAACTGCGGTACTGAGCTGAACGGCGGTGAGGAACAGGAACGCAAGCAGTATTCGCATCGCACTTTGCTCCCGATTAAAACCTGACTAACGACTTAATCAACAATTTGATCAAGCCCCGTTTAAAGGGGGTGTAGGGGGGGAAGAATGCCTTGACCACAAGAATCGGCCCGCCCTGAAGGGTTGCGCGCTCATGGGAGAAGGCCTTGAAGCCAAACTCGCCATGCGAGTTCCCGATGCCAGAATAGTTGACGCCACCGAAGGGCAAACGGCTATGCACGAACTGCAACATGCAGTGATTAATCACCGCACTGCCCGAACTGGTCTCTCTGCACACCCTGTCGATGCACGCTTTGCGACGACTCCATAGATACAACGCCAGCGGCTTGGGCCTGGCATTAATGGCGTGTATCACTTCGTCGAGCTCGCCGAACTCGATCACCGGCAGTACCGGCCCGAAGATCTCCTCCTCCATGATGTTGGCTGTATCGGGTATATCCGTGAGCAGCGTCGGCGCAACGAAGCACTCGTCGACATGGTGCTGTCCACCGCACACCAGCTGTGCGCCTTGTGTCAGCGCATCGTCTACAAGCGCTGCTATGCGTCTTGCATGCCGCACATTAACGATACGTGCCAGATCCGGACTGGCGAACACCTCCGCGTCACTACTGCCGAAACGTTGTGCAATCAACTCTTGGCAGTGTGCGAGGAAGGTGTCACGGACGTTTCGGTGCACAAAGAGCGTATCGGGGGCGATGCAGGTCTGACCAGCATTGACCAGTTTTCCCCAGAGGATAACCTCCGCGGCACGTCTGAGATCAGCGCTCTCGTCAACGATAACCGGCGACTTGCCACCGAGCTCCAGGGTTACCGAGGTCAGGTGTCTGGAAGCAGCCTCCATCACCCACTTCCCCACTTGGGGAGAACCGGTGAAAAAAATATGATCGAAGGGGTAATTGAGCAAACATTGTGCGGTATCGGCCCCGCCTTGCACGACAGCCACTTCAGAGAGGTCGAACACCTCGGCGATCAGCTCCACCAGCACCGCGTTTATCGAGGGAACGAACTCCGAAGGTTTCAAAATCACCGAGTTCCCGGCAGCAATAGCGGACACCAGCGGTCCGAGCAATGTCGACACCGGGTAGTTCCAGGGCCCGACGATGAGACAACGCCCCTTGCCTTGGTAGGTTATCCGTGCCGATGTTCCCAGCGTGACAAGCGTCGCGCGTGCACGTTGGGGTTTCATCCAGCGCTTCAGGCTACGCAGGGCCATCTGTATTTCGTCGATCACCGGTACCAATTCGGTCAGATCGACTTCGGCAGCCGGCTTGCGAAAATCCTTGTTGAACGCGTCGTACAGCGCTTCCCGGCGTGCAAGCAGGCCATCCCGCAGCTGTTCGAGCTTGCGGCGGCGTTCCCGCAATGAGCGGGTGCGCAGACGCAGGGCTGTTTCACGCTGTCCCTCAAAGAGCTGGGGGATCCGTTGCAGGTCGGTAGTGACCTTTTCGTGACGGGTCATTACACGCCCTCTCCACCGATTGTCCGCCGAGAGATCCAGCGGTATCCCAATACCGTCAAGGTCAAAACAGAGACAGAGAAGGCAGCGCTGAACGCCGGTACTATGCCGACGCCATCGCTATCAACAGCCAGAGAGACGGCCAGCGGTCCTGAGGCGCTGCCGGTTAGCTGCATAGCAGGAATCAATAGTGCCACACGACCACTTGGATCGACCTGAAGCGCTAAGCTGACATAAAAGGGCATGGTAAAGAGCCACGCAAAACCGAACAGCGCGAACAAGCCGGTGAAAAGTACGAAGTCGATCTGCGTCAGTTGCATTAAGGCAAAGCCGATGCCGCCCAAAGTGAGTGCCCCCAGGGCCACTACAAGTACCGTGTTGAAGCGATGAACGGTGAATACTGAAACGATCCCCCCCAACACTTGCATCAAGAGCACCTCCGACACCACCGTGCCGATCTCCGCTTGGCTTAAGTTGAAGCTGTTTCCCAACGGCTCCAAATACGCCCAGATAGCGCCGATCGCAGCCATCTGTAAAAACGCCAGCACAAGGGGTAACAATCCGGCGATCGACCAGCGTATACCCGGAATCGGCTGTTCGCGCATGGCCGGGAACTGCCGGGGTAATGCGCGTATCAGAACACACGGCAGCAATGACAGCGCGGCCAGTGCAACAAAGCCCCCCTGCCACCCTGAAAGGGGGAGCACGAGTGCTGCAAATAGTGTGGAAACCAGCGCCTGACTCATTGTCTGCACAACCATGAACACCGCCGCGAGGCGTTCCGGATTATGGCTGCAGACAATGACGTAGGTTGTCAGCCACACCAACACACCCTCGACCAGACCGCAGGCCGCTCGTACCAGCGTGATCGGGATATCGCCCCGAACGTTGCAGGTAATGAGATCCAGCGCCACCACGGCCAGGGACGCGAGTATCACAACGCGCCACAGACGACGGCGAGGCAGAAAAAGATCGGTCAGGACCACACCCAGGCCGAGGGCGACGATCTCCCCCATCGCAACCAGACCAATCCCCTCAAGGGTGACGATTCGCGCGGAAAACAGTTGACCCAAGAGTAACGGCTGCAAACCCAGTATCAGCAGCGCGATAGAACCAACCAGCAACACCACGGGCGTGATCCCGGTACTGAACGTTGCCGTCGGCGATGAGAGCGTTTGCATCGGACACCTCCAGATTCGGTTTCGCCTAGTAGCCGCTGCTTTCAACCGGTAGTTCCCCGCGGGAGAATGCGGCCAGAGCCCGCTTTTCATCCTTGGCCAACCGAGCGTTGGCGATCCGTCTAACCCACCAGGGTAGTAACGTGATCCGCCCGCCCGTCGCCGCTGCAAGCACAAAGGCCTTGGCGCACTTTTCAAACAGCTCCACATTCAACGCAAGACGGGTACTGGTGATCCCCATACACAGAGGTCGGTCTCGCCAGAGCAAGGCGTTACCGGCCCCACTCAAAGCGGGCTCAAGGTCGGCCTGACACCTGACCGGAGGCGGCATTTCACCAATATGACGGGCCTGTTCATCGAACAGCTGAGGCATGACGCCCCCAAAACCGGAGATCAGTGACCCATAAGGCCCACCTCCTACCGCTATCGCACCGACATCGCCCCTATGCTCATACACAGCGGCATGAAGGGCTGCTTGAGGGTCCGTGACCGGTTGTAAAAGATCGACGAGATCGGGCTGTTCGGCATCGACAGCCCCGACCCATATTCGCTTGCCGTCTGCACATCTCACAGACAGGCTCGCCTCCCGATCACCCAGTAGGCGCTTGGCCACCAGCCGGTCTCTGATCTCCAGCCAGGTATCCTTGAAGTAATTTGAGTCGTTCATAGCGCTACACCAGCTTGAAAACTTCGTCGAAACGGTTAAGTGCATCGTCGATCACCTCATCGGTATCGGCCAGGCTGGTGTAGATACGGCTACCGGCAAGCGTGATCAGTCCGTGAGCTGAATACGCCGCACCCATCTCCTCCATCATGTGTTTGCGCTCCTTGGCCTCTGCCTTAACCCGCCAAAGCTTGTACAGGTTGCTGGTATCGAGCAGAAGAACGCCTGAGGTCTGCAGATGCACAATCGACCCCATGTTATAAACGACGTACGGTAGCCCCCTACGCTCGACGATCTCGGCAAGCCCACGCTGTAAACGGTCACCGGCTCGCCCCGCCTTACCCGCCGCATCAAGGCGTTGAGCTTCTAGCAGGGCATAGTAGCCAGCAACGCAAGAGAGTGGATTGGCCGAAAGAGTACCGCCGACAAAGGCTCGTTTTGACGTGGTGCCTATTCCGCCAACCAACATCATCATGACCTCCTTGCGCCCCCCTATCGCTCCCGCCATGGGGTAACCACCGGCGAGGCATTTGCCCATCACCGTTATGTCTGGCTTAACGTCGAAATAGGCCTGTGCGCCTCCCGGCCCCAGGCGGAACCCGGTGACGACTTCGTCGAATATCAGCAGTGCGCCGAATTCATCACAGAGCGCGCGAACCTGACGGTTGTAATCCGGGTGTACCGGCCGTGTACCACTTTCCGGCCCCAACGGCTCAACCATGACCGCCGCCGTTCCACCGCGTAGCCGGTTGAGTTGAAGTTTGCGTCGAAGCGCACCGAGGTCATTAGGCAGGCACTCTTGGGTATAGGCCGTGGCGCCGCGCGGTATGCCCACGGCTTCCATGCGTCCGGTGCTGGGCAGTCGCATGCCGTAAACAAGCTGGTCGCTCCAGCCATGGTAGGCACCGCCGATCTTGATCACCCATTTTCGGTCGGTATAGGCGCGCGCGAGTCGTACCGCCCCCATCACCGCTTCGGTACCGGAACCCAGCAGGCGCACCATATCGACACCCGGCATCGACTGGCAGATAAGGTCGGCGAGCTTCACCTCGTACTCGTGCAACAGGCCGGTTACAGGGCCGCATTCATCCAATACCTCATTCACCTTCGCACGTACCGATGCGGGGTTGGAGCCTAACAATGTCGGCCCGCCGGCCTGCAGGAAATCGATATAGCGATTACCGTCCACATCGGTCAGGTGCGCGCCCTGCGCCTCTTTCATCGCCAGCGGGAAGGGGTAGTTAAACGCCAGGTTATGCTGAACGCCTCCGGGAATGACCCGTTTCGCATCCTCGGCGAGACGCTTTGAGCCCTGACAGCGACTCTCGAAATGCTCGAGCACCTTCGCCATCGCCCCGCGCTTGATGGAGCGCATCGGCTGATTAACCAACGCGTCAAAACGGCCATACAACTCTTTTACGTCTGGCCATTGAGAGATAGCCGGCGTTGTTTCAACAGAGGAGATAGACTGATCAACGTGCTGCTGCAAAATCTTGTCCGGTGCGTTCATTACTCTTCTCCTAAAAGTGCTTGTACACGATCAAGGGTGACTGCTCTGCCGGGACGGGCGTGCGCTTCTGTGGCGATGGCATCGAACAGCCACCGGCTCGCTTGTTTTTCAAGTATCTCTACGGCCTCTACTGCGTCGGACAGGCTCTTGCCGCAGCAGAGCACACCGTGATTGCGCATAAGGTAAGCGTTGATGTCGGGGCGAATTGCACGTCTGACCCTGTGTGCCAAAAGGCCTGTACCGGACGGCATGTAGCCAACCATCGGTATACGGCTGCCAATACGCTGCACTGATCTTGGATCGGTCACCGTCAAAGGCTTTCTTAAGAGCGTGCAAGCGCTGGCAATGGGCTGATGTGTATGGATGCTGCAACCCACATCCGGGCGTCGACGCATCAGTCCGGCATGCAACCCGGTTTCTACAGATGGATTGCGTTGACCGTCCACCTTCGACAGGTCGTCCAGTCTGACAACGCACACATCGGCTGGCGTCATCGTCAGATAGTCAACGGCGGAGGGAGTAACAGCGATGAGCTCATCATCGACTCTCAGGGCCACATTCCCCCCTGTCCCGGCTAGATAGCCGCGCTTGGACAGATTGATGCAGAGCTCGACGACACTCTGCCGCTCGTTAGCTGCAAGCATAAACAGCTCCATTGGTTTCAGACTGGTTGAGGCGGTTGTAGATGGGCGACAACTGGCGATAAAGCTCTTTGAATATCTCGAACTTCTCGTCGTACATTGCCCGCAACCGAGGGTCAGGCTCGTAGACATGGCGATGACGTTGCAAACCGGGCAGGTCGCTCAGTGTCAAGGCACCGGTGCCGATAGCCGCCAGGAAAGCAGCACCTTGAGTATTGGCCTGAATAGGATTTTCCATTTGACGCATAGGTTGCCCACACACATCGGCGATGATCTGGCACCAGAGGTCCGATTGTGCGCCCCCTCCCACCGCGGTAACGGCACCGAGGTCGCGTCCTAGCAAGCGTCCAAAAGGCTCCATCATCCAGCGGGAGTTCAATGCAACTCCCTCCATGAAGGCGCGGATAATATCCTCGCGCGAATGCCCTAAAGACAGGTTGATGAGCCCCGCACGGAGCTTCGAGTCTTCTACGGGTGTGCGCTCCCCGAACAACCAGGGCATATAGATAAGCCCATTGGCGCCGGGAGGAACTCGAGCCGCAATGATATTGAGAATCTCATACACATCCGGCTGTTCTTCATCGGAGAGAAATTCATCGGAGTGAAACAGTATCCGGTCCCGCAGGAACGACAGGTTGACACCGGCCGAGGACTGCAGCGCTATTGCCAAGTAGCGACCCGGCACGGCGCAAGGTACGGACGCGAGCTTATTGCGAACATCCGTGCGCTTGAAGGGGACATGAGCCCCCATCCAGGACGACGTCCCCAGATAGAGGTGAGACTCAAAGTCGGATACGGCCGCGCCAACGGCAACGGCAGAGGTATCGACTGCGCCGGCAACCACCACCGTATCGTGCGGCAGGCCCAGTGTTGCAACCACGTCGCTCAGCACAGGTCCAATGACCTCGGTGGAGGGTACGATCTCAGGCAGCTTGTCCGAATCGATCCCCAGCATCGCAAGTAGCGAATCGTCATAACGGATCCGGTGTGGGTCGCGGTTATCCGTCACCCAAGTGGTCAGCATCGAATCCGGCGTGGCGCAGTACCGCCCCGTCAAGCGCAGATTCATGTAATCAAGCGCATTGAGGAACTTATAGGTGCGTTCATAGCGTTGCGGTTCGTGATCGCGGATGTAGGCGATATGCCCGGCGTTGTCCTTGCCGGATTGCGCAGGGACACCGCCTGTCAGGCGTAGCCAACGAAAGAGCTTTGTCGGCGCATGCCCCATCACGTTGAACCAGCGACCACGCAACCGACGGGCGATCGCCTGAGCCCCCCGCATGTCCAGCCAGAGCATTGCCCGACCGATTGGATCGCCTTCACGATCGACACATACCGTACATTCAGCCTGAGTAGAGCAGCAGACGGCAACGATGCGGCTACGCATCGTTGCATCGCTGCATACCGCCGATGCCGCGTCGATAAATGCCTGCCACCAATCATGCGGATCCTGCTCGGCGCAGACACCGTCTATATGCAGTTCCACCGGCTCGAACGCCCAGGCCGCCACAGTGCCATCGAAGGACACGAGCGCACACTTGCAGCCAGACGTACCCAGATCGACCGCCAGAACCAGAGGGCCCGACGTCAGCTTTCCCGTATGGAGATGCGCGTAGGACATCAGAAACGCCTCGTGACCGAAAACACGACCTTGTTGCCGTCAGTCGCTCTCAACTTGTTGCCGTCCTGCACCTGGTAAAGCTCGCGTGCGTTGGTGTCTGTCGCATACCAGTCGACGTTCCAGTTCAGCCCCCACTGTTTACGGGTAAGCCCTATCTGATAGTCGGTAAAATCGGCCTCTTTGAAATTCTTCACCTTTTGATGACCGACATGGAGCCGCAGGCTTGTCGCCGGCATCAGATCCACCGTGTAGTCAAGATCGAACAACATCGATCCACGCGAGTCATGATCGCCGCGTCCATAGCACTCAAGCGCGTCTGTAGGATTGGAGGCTAACAACAGCATCTGACCGCAGACACCGCCGGTATCCGCGCCACGATAGGTTTTCGACACGACATAGAGCATCCGGCCTTCCAGCGCACCATAGTTCGCCTCAAACAAGAGGAAGTTGCTGTTGAAGTCGGTGGTTTTGAAATCACCCGGCGTGAATGTCGAAAGGTCGAAGGTATGGGGGGCGTCAAACTTGGCGCCGGGAAACAACTCGGCAGCCGCGCCGACACCGAAGTGCCAAGCTTCAGGATCTCCCCAGCGATATCCCAACCCAAGGGTGATTGCGGCTCCCGAGCCATCCGGAAACTGCTTTTTACTGACTCGAGCAACTTCCAGCAGGCCAATAAGCCCGCTTTCGTGCGCGATCTCGGTATGCAGCGTCAGCGAGGGCTCCATCAATGAGTCCGAAATGCCGCGCGTACGCTGGTCCGTCTTGATCGTAATATCGGTATCGATATTGTAGCTATCCGCTTCGCGCTCAACCGCTTGAGCGGTACCGCACAACGCCCATGCGAGCAGTATCGGTAGTGATAAAATGCGCATGCTTGGATCTCCTCAATTTATTGTTTTTTTCGAGGGGGGGAACAGTAATAGGGATTACGTATGTTTTATTTCCGGCAGGCCGGTTTTTTCGGAAGCCGTTCCGTACGCGTGAGATGTTCGGTCTCTCCAAGCACCGCCACACCGATGAAGGCCCGAACGTCCAGTTCGTTACCATCGGCGCTCAGTTTGCCCTTGTAGGTCTTGTCTTTTCGCGGGTCATATACCCAGCCGTTACGCCAGGCACCGTCGCTGTACTCATCCAGTTGGATAACGCGCGCACCGCAGGTATCGGTGGGCGTACCGGCGTCCACGTCCCAGACAATGGTTCCGCACAGTGAACCAAGCCGATCCGGGCACTCCTCTACCTCGATGACAGCATCGCCCTCTTCCGTCAGCCATAAGCCGTTGACATCACCCTGCGTGCTCGCCAACGCAGCCGACATACCGAGCGCTGCCGAGAGCAGAACAATCGGGGATAAAGCGGTTTGCCATGTAGTTATTTTTTTCATGACTCATCCTCATCTTCATTGCCACACTAAGATAGTTATAACTAGCGTATAGTCATGACTATCGTTTTGCAACAATGAATATGTAATAATTCACCCGTTCACTTTTCATCAGGATCGCAACATGACTTCAAAACGCACTGGTAATGACTCCAATCCGGAACTGAAAGGAAAAAAGCGGCCCGAACAGAAACGCGCCAGCAAAACCTATGAACTGATCCTCGATGTTGCCGCGAATATGCTGGGTGAAGTCGGAATAGAGCGTTTGTCCACCAACATGGTCTGCGAACGTGCCGGACTGACGCCTCCGGCGCTCTATCGATACTTCCCCAACAAGTACGCCCTGCTGTCCGAACTGGGGCAGAGATTGATGCAAAAGCAGAATGAGCTGATACCTCACTGGATTACCGAGGAGGTGCTGGAAGGGCCAATCGAAAAGCTTGAACAGGCGCTGGAGGGGTTACTGATCGACACCTATCGAGTAACCAGGGACACACCGGGGGGGCTTTGGATTATGCGCGCGCTCCGCGCGGTCCCCTCGTTGCAGGACGTGCGGCTGGAATCGCACATATTGGTGACAGAAGCACAGGCTGAGCTTCTAAAGTCGGCATACCCTGAGGTCGCCCCCGAGGAACTGATGCTGGTTAGCCGAATTGTCGTCGACATGATCTACGCAGCGGTAGAGCTGCTGCTGGATACCGATATTGATGAGCACCCCGTCGCCAGAATCGTTGCTGGCATGATCGCCAGTTACCCGGCACGCCTGCGTGCCTGATAATCAACATCACGAGAGTTGATTCGATGAAACCTGAAAACAAGATCATCTTGATTGTTGGCGCTTCATCCGGGATCGGACGCGCGGTTGCCCTGCGACTCGCCGCCGAAGGTGCGACCATTGTGGCGACAGCACGCAGGGCAGAACGCCTGTCTGAATTGAAATCGGAAATCGAACGACAGGGAGGACAGTGCTTGCCACTAGCCGCCGACGCTCTCGACGAGACCGCCGCTGCGAACGTTGTTCGCACAACGGTAGAGCGCTTCGGACGCTTGGATGCGGTACTCCTGAACGCGGGCGGTGCACCGGCAATCGACACGCGCTTAATGAGTGCGGCGGATGTTAAATACTACATGCGCAGCAACTACGACGTGATCGTCAACTACCTGTTTCCCGTTCTAGAGCAGATGAAAAAACAACGGCACGGCCTAGTGGTACAAACCAACTCCCTCGCCGGCCTGTTGGGCGTTCCGCTGCAGGGACCATACTGCGCAGCGAAAGGTGCATTAAAGCTGCTGATCGACACCTGTCGACTGGAATTCCACACATTCGGCATACGCTTTGTCAGTGTATACCCGGGATTCGTTAGTACCGAAGCCACGCAGAATGACGGGATGCCGGCTCCATTGGAGATATCGGAAGACAAAGCCGCGCAACACATTATTCGTGCCATGCGCCGTGAAAAACCGGACTATCTGTTCCCGGCAATCATGCGCTGGGCCATACGCCTGGCGAGAATAGCGCCCCCTTCCCTGACTCGCCGGATCCTGCTCCGCGATGTTCCAGACATAGGCAACAGCTGAAAAACGCGGGGCAACGAAAAAAGGGCCGCTAAAAATAGCGGCCCTGTAAAAACAGCTCCGAGGACGCTAACTCCCACCCGGTGCACAGGTTGGAGGGGGGACCCCGGGGCTGTTGCTCACCAGACTTGTTGTTCGTTTAATCCATCGTGCGTCATCAGCCCGCCTGTTTCAGCGCCACGCGGTTGAACGGTTGCGGATCGAGCAGCAGGCGTTCACCGTCGATACGGGTCTGCCAGGTATCCAGCACCAACTCGTCATTATCCAGGCACTCGCCGCTTTCCAGGCAGTAGCGCTCCTTATACAGCGGCGAGGCGACGAACAGCTTCTCTTCGGCAGAGCCGATCAGTCCGCGCGAGAGCACGTTGGCCTTGCCCACCGGATCGTAGTTGTCGATTGCGAATACCTGTTTCTGTTCCGGGATGTAGAACAGCGCAACCTGACGCTCACCAACCAGTGCACATATGCCCGAGTCAGCGACCAGATCATCGAGGTTGCAGATATGGATCCACTCTTGTGCTGCAGTCATGATGTTCTCCTAAATAAACGGGCTGTTAGCCGACCATTACAATGGGTTCTGCCTTCTCTTCCTCGCGTGCCGGACGGATCTGGCCGCGCTCCTGTACGAACACCACGTTGGAGTCGGGCTTGTCGCTGTTGACGAACTGGCGGAACCGCTTCAGCGCCTGCTCGTCGTTGACGGTTTTCTTCCACTCGCACTCGTAGGTTTCAACCACGTGCGCCATCTGGCTTTCCAGCTCATCGCCAAGGCCGAGACTGTCGTTGATCACCACGTCCTGCAGGTATTTCAGCCCACCCTCCAGGTTCTCCATCCACACCGAGGTACGCTGCAGACGGTCAGCGGTCTTGATGTAGAACATCAGCACCCGGTCGATGTATTTGATCAGAGTCTCTTTATCGAGATCGGTGGCGAACAGATCGGCGTGGCGTGGCTTCATGCCGCCGTTGCCGCAGACATACAGGTTCCAGCCGTTCTCGGTGGCGATCACACCGATATCCTTCGACTGCGCTTCGGCACACTCTCGGGTGCAGCCTGAGACGGCGAACTTGATCTTATGGGGTGAGCGTAATCCCTTGTAGCGGTCCTCCAGTTCAATGGCCAGGCCAACACTGTCATCGACGCCGTAGCGGCACCAGGTGCTGCCGACGCAGGATTTAACCGTACGCAGTGACTTGCCGTAGGCGTGACCGGTTTCAAAGCCGGCGTCGATCAGCTTGCTCCAGATATCCGGCAGCTGTTCAAGGCGTGCCCCGAAGAGATCCACGCGCTGACCGCCGGTGATCTTGGTGTAGAGGTTGTACTCCTTGGCCACCTGACCGATTGCGATCAGCTTGTCCGGGGTGATCTCGCCACCGGGCACGCGCGGTACAACAGAGTACGTGCCGTCTTTCTGCATATTGGCCAGGAAGGTGTCGTTGGTGTCCTGCAATTTCACATGCTTGCTGTCGAGCACGTAGTTGTTCCAGCAGGAGGCAAGCACCGACCCCACGGCCGGCTTGCAGATATGGCACCCCTTGCCACCCTTGCCGTGTTTCTCCATCAGCTCTTCGAAGCTGTGGATGTTGCCAACACGCACCAGGCTGTAGAGATCCTGACGGGTGTAGGCGAAGTGTTCGCAGATATCATGGCTGACTTCGACGCCCAGCTCTTCCAGTTCGTGGTTAACCAGACTGGTCAGCAGGGGCACACAACCGCCACACCCGGTCCCCGCCTTGGTCTCGCCCTTCACATCACCCAACGAGCAGCATCCACCGGCAACAGCCTGGCGGATATCACCCTTACTGACATCATGGCAGGAGCAGATCTGTGCGGTTTCCGGCAGTGCCGCCACGCCGAGACCGGTCTGGGCATCATCGTTACGACTGGGCAGAATCAGCGATTCAGGAAACTCCGGCAGCTGAATCTCGTTGAGCATGTATTGCAGCAGGGTGCCATAGGCTTCGGCATCGCCAACCAGAATCGCACCGAGCAGGATCTTGTTGTCCGGGCTGACCACCAGTTTTTTGTAGGTACCGTCAGCTTCGTTAAGCCAGGTGTAGTTCTTCGCCCCCGGTGTACGCCCCTGCGCATCGCCAATGGAGCAAACATCAACCCCCATCAGCTTGAGCTTGGTGCTCATATCGGCACCGGCAAACTCGCTGTCACCGCCGGTGAGCTGGGCGACAGTCACCTTTGCCATGGTGTAGCCCGGCGCAACCAGACCGAAGATGCGACCGTCCCAGAGCGCGCACTCGCCGATGGCGTAGATATCGGCATCGGAGGTCTGGCACTGGTTGTTAATAACGATACCGCCGCGCTCGCCCACGGCGAGTCCACTCTCACGGGCCAGCTGATCACGGGGGCGGATACCGGCCGAGAACAGGATCAGGTCGGTTTCCAGTACCTCACCATCGGCGAACTCCATGCGGTGCACGCAGTTCTCACCATCGACGATCTGCTGAGTGTTTTTGCACACATGCACCTTCACGCCCAGCGCTTCGATCTTGGAGCGCAGCAACGCACCGCCCATATCATCGAGCTGCACTGCCATCAGACGCGGAGCGAACTCCACTACGTGGGTCTCAAGTCCCAGGTCGCGCAGCGCCTTGGCCGCTTCCAGACCAAGCAGACCGCCACCGACGACGACACCGACCTTACCCTTGGCAGCACTGGCCTTGATCGCCTCCAGGTCCTCGATGGTACGGTAAACCAGGCAATGCTCGCGGTCATGTCCCGGCACTGGCGGCACGAAGGGGTAAGAGCCGGTGGCCATCACCAGCTTGTCATAGCTCAGCGTGGTGCCCTTGTCGGAAGCCACCAGGTGGTCGGCCTTGTTGATCTCGACTACCTTCTCGTTGATCAGGACATTAAGGCCCCACTCTTGATACTGCTCAATCTTGCCCATGGCCAGATCTTCAGCGGTGCTGCCGCTGAAGTATGAGCTGAGATACACGCGGTCGTAGGCCAGACGCGGTTCCTCACAGAATACAGTCACCTCGAAATCAGCCAGTTGACCGCTGTCGGCCAGACTCTGAAGAAACTGGTGGCCGACCATGCCGTTGCCGACTACAACCAAACGTGTCTTGTTCATCATGTTGCTCCTGTGCACCTGTTTCGGGCCCGCTTTGACAGGCTGCGTTGGCGTTTGCGAACCCCGGAAACGAAAAAAGGCGCTCACCCATCAGCACCCTGAAATTCAGGAAACTGATCGATGAACGCCTTTGTTCATTCTGTTCTGTTCCGGGCTAGACCCGGTTATGAAAAGTCATAAAGCACAACATGTGCCAACTTATCATCTTATGGATTTACAAGGAGTTAGGCGGGTAAGGACAACAAAACGCACCAAAATAATCGCACCAATTTGGGGAGCAAGCATCATTATGGTGCCTGAATCGTAGCTTCCTCTTACGAGAGACCGGTAGCCAGTTGCTGGCGATGCAGATAATGGAGAAAAACCGTTAAAACACAGATTGATGAAACCGTCATGCAGGTCTAGCGCCGTATCCGTGGGCGCGCCATCGCATCCGCACCGCGATGTTCATGGCGGTGCTCTCATCGACTCAGTGCCCCCCCGTTTTCAAACGCTTCTACGAGCATCTCAAGGCCTTGGGAAAACTGCCTAAAGTGGCCATCATTGCCTGCATGCGCAAGCTCATTGTGGTACTCAATACACTCCTGAAAAACGAGGAGCGCTGGTGTGAGAATACGGCTTAAATATTATGACTGGACACCACAGTCACTTGTTATGATTTTCTTTTATCACTAAGGGCCACCTTTAGCCCGAAACCTGCACCTACAGCAAAACTAGATGTAAGTATGGTTTTAACCAATTCTATTTGTCCTAAAAGCATAGCGGTGAGAACTAACACAACCACCCCTAAAACTGTGGCACCAATAATAAAAATTGAACGTTTATGGACGGTATTTTCTAGCTCTATTTCGCGCTGATGCTTTGCACTCTCAAGCTCAAGAGTCTTTTTCTGAGTTTCTTCTTTGTGTTTTAGATGCTTACAAAATGCATCGACACCTTTATCTGCTATTTCTTCGATAGTGGCTGCAACACGCTCTATGTTAGCAACTCGATGATTAATACGCTCAATTTCGCTATTAACTTCCATTAACTCTTGCTTTTCCACTAATCTATATTCCTTGTGTTAACTGAATTATCATAACGCTTTACTCAGCCGACGCTTTAGCAGTCGGCTGTAGTAATTTGTTAGCAGACCTATCGGCCTTAAATGAATAACTAGATGATTCAAGCTTAAATATTGCATCTGAAATTTTCAGATCAAATATATCATGTGCTTTATGACCAAGGTTTGTGCGCATAACTTGTATTAGCTTTTTATATGCCAATATCTCTTGTTCTCTTTCCAGAGTAGTTCCCTTATCCCAGAAATTAATCAAAGCTTCGATAACTTCACGGTGGCCACATGTTATTATTCTACTTTTGGCATCATTAAGAGCGACCAAATCTATATTTTCGTTCGTAGATTCTCCAATCCGCCTAGAAACTGCCAACCTTGAAGCCGCAGCCAAAAAATTAGAATAAGATTGAATCTGAAACTTTAATAGCTCACTTTGCTTATTTCTGTACGTGGCAAGATAATGCGCTAAGAAAGCGGCAATGACTGAGCTTATAAATGAAATGAGTATCGTCACAGACCCTCCTTTCCTGTTAACGATTGCATTCGCGGATTATTTGTAGCTGAGCGAAAAAAAAGTCCGCCAACATGCGATTGTTATGTCTGATCTCCATTCAAGATACCCCAACTACCAATCATTTGGTCGAGTTTTCCTTTGTAGGCTTTACGCTCTTCAATTGTCTGATCAAAGTTAGCGGACAAGAAATAACCATAAACGAATTTCACGCCATCCAGACGAAACCTAGCCTTAGATTCGATCTCTCTATGAACTTCGTGAATTCTATTCTGAATAATCTCGCCGGCCGCAAGTTGCTTTTCACCATCTGTATTTTGGACGAATCTCGCCACTCTTATGACTGTGACTAAAAATGATATAGCAAACCCCTCAGGCAGCGGCCTAAAATATCGGTTAAAAAATGAAAGGCATCCAACGATAAGAAGCTTGGCTCTATGCTCTGGATCTGGATACATGCTTGAATCTGATGGCTTAAATAGCTTTTCATAGGCATCATTTATAGCCACCGCTATAGCTCCAATTAGAGCTTTCTGTGTCATATCTGACTGATAACCTTGGATACTTTTCTGAGTTTTGTTTCCAAAGGTTAACAGAGTCATAAAGATTTGAGCGCCAAAATGATCAGCACGAGCCTCAACAGCAATGCTGTCTAATTTTTCTTTGTCAGCATGGGAGTTATGATTGTTCAGGTAATGAGCCAGTTCGTGACAGAGAACTATTAGGATGAACATGTAGTCACTTATCGAAGCGGCTTGAAATTCGCAAAAATCCTGTGAAAGCCTAATACGCATTCTTTCACCACTGCCGGAGCACATGGCATGGGATTTCATATTACTTTGGCCGTATTCTCTTCGAACTCTGAATTTTGCGCTGCGGTAAAAAAAGCTCTCAATATCTGAGAATGCTGACTCCGCTATTTGCCTTCCGCTCAGCTCCATTCCCTCATCCATTTATTCCCGGCTTCCTCAAAGTGACATAACGCCAGCCATCACGCGCTTGTCGCGTGCATGGCATTGTTAGAAATTTCCGTGAGCAAGGACGTAGCAAGAGATTTTGATACATCAAAACACTGATCAAAAATGTCAGGGCTCATTCTGATCCTCTCGCCAATAGGCTCCGAAGACCCTGTTTCATCCTTGAATTTTTTATCAACTACTCCATTCTTATGTGCGATGAGATTCCGCAGCTTATAAAAATAGAAAAACTCTTTTGATTTTATTGCCTTATAAGAGTCTGAGTCTGAGCCCAAGAGAAAAGCATATGCCGAGCTCATTGAAGTAGGGTTGGCACATTCATTTATCTCAAGAGCAACATCACCCAGCTTTTCGGAAAGATCAAAGTTATACGCCATTAAATGGTCGTAAGAGATATTTTTTTTATTCCAATAAGGGCTAGTTATAGGCGATTCAAAAAATTTACCTGCAAGGACCTTGTCCTGGTTTAGGCATTCTCTGACAGAATCTCGAAGGAGACTTTCTGTCGCACTCCATAGGATAACCACGCTTTGACGTAAGGTGGAATGATTTGAAGTTGCAATCGCCTCGTCTTTTTCGAGCTCATTGAGCGTTGCGACCACGCTATTTATAACTTCCGAATCGTTAAAACCATTTTTATCCAACTCTTCCTTAGTTAATTCCTGCGCTTCCTGCTCCACGCGCTTTCGGTCTTCGTGATAGCCGCCACGAAGGCCATTAGCATAAGCCTGCATATGATTCTTCTGAAACATTTGATTTGCACGCTCCCTCAACTGAGAGTGCACTATCAGATTAAAAGACGACTGAACGACAGAAAGCACCTCACTCATGTTTGCGACATAAGTTTGAAAAACCTCCACCAGTGAATCACTCGGCAAAGATGAGAGGTCAAGCTCTTCAAGCCTATGGAGTTTCTTGGTCTGCAGGAAAAAGTTGCTCTTCATGCTCTCTCAATTTCTAACGCCCGCAGCACGCGCGGCTTTGTAGTGGAGGCGAAGCCGCAGCGAAAAAGCCGTCGCTGTGCCTGCGATTGTTATGCATATCTATTCAGCCCCCAGCATATCTCGCACTTCATTTACATAACGCTGCCATTCCTCAAAAACCTGTCTAGTAACGCTGGATTCAAACTCTGGATATTTTCGCGTGTGAAACCAGGTTTCAGAGTTACCGGAAACTCTATCCTTGTATCCAGGGCCCATTCCCCACTCTTGAAACAAACCATTCCAGAGCTGATTATCTGATGAAAGCTTCTCTTCATAAACCGCTCGTCCTTTAGCAAACGCTTTTTGGTAAATATCACCAAGTCGTTTCTCAGTTGTTTGTTTTAACTGTTTAAGCAGCGCATAAGCAGGTTGGAGCTCATTTTGGGAAAGCATGTTATCGATTAGTACGATAAATTCATCCTTTAGGGTGCCGATTTGATCAACAACTTGCTCACGAGCACCTGTAGCTAAAAGCTGATAGTAATCGAGATTATGCCACTCTCCCCTGCGATTAACACTAGCTCGAACACTAGCGGCATATGTACCCTTGTTTTTAATGTCATTAATTAATGGTAAAAAATATTCTCTTAGCGCGGGAGAACAGCCTTGAGCCTTTTTTATCCAAGGTTCCAGCGTATTCTTAACCTGATTCTTCGCCGCTTTAGCTGATTGAGAGACTAGTTCAGTTTCGATGTCGACAATAGCTTTCTCGATATCGACAACATTCTGAGCATATTGACCGCGCAGCACAGAAACTTTTTCGACCAGCAGTTTGTTAAGTTGCTTGGGATCATCAGACTTTACATCGAAAAATCGCACATCTAGGTTGTCTAATTGCAGTGTGTGCCTTAGATCATTAACGACCTGCTCAGCACGGATCTCGCGCCCCTCAGTTTTATCACCAACAGGTTCATCTATGTCGATAACTTTTTCAGCTTCACTCTCCCTATCGAGAATTAACAATACGGTTTCTTTGGCAACTCGGTGACTTAGGCCAGCATCCTTGGCAAGCTTCAGCAATCCTGACATTGTCTTATCGGGCGCTTCGTTGAACCGGCAGCACAGTACACTGACAGTACGATTGTCTGTAAGACAGCTATCAAGATCCGCACGGTTAACCGTCTGATCGACACCCTTTGTATCAACTACTGACAGTGCGTAATTGATGTTATCGAAGAGTTTTACCGGTACCAATATGCGTATATGCTTGGATAACCCAACGCTCGGATGAGTGCAGCTATTGATAGCTTTGAATGTTGTGTGCAACCACTCGTATTGGTCTACTCCATCATCACTAGTGAATCGCGTTTGATGACGAGCTGTATAATCAATACGTTTCAACAACCCCTCTGTTAACAATTCGACAGATTGGTAATTGGCAGCAAAGTTTTTAGCGTTGTCCGTAGTGATTCGTTTGCCTTCGGGGTTTTTTGTACGTGATGTTCGGAGGTCAAGCATGTTACGGAGTGCTCTCTCAACTTCGGCACTTAGTTTAAATGACTCTGAATTATCCGATTCTGTGATATCTGATAGTAAGTACTGAGCAAAGTCCGTGAGGTAGCTCTTTACTTCAGCTTCGGAATGCGGAGTGACTTCGATCTCCAGTTGAGAACCAGAAGAGATTTCCACTTCGCAGAG
The DNA here is from genome assembly GCF_000705555.1 of Marinobacterium lacunae. Classification (GTDB taxonomy): domain Bacteria; phylum Pseudomonadota; class Gammaproteobacteria; order Pseudomonadales; family Balneatricaceae; genus Marinobacterium_D; species Marinobacterium_D lacunae. Next base: position 152,632 of record NZ_JMQN01000021.1, on the reverse strand, counting down.
CGTAGTCCGACCGCTACCCGTGCTAAGAATTGGCTCTTCTCCATCTAGCAAGCCAAGTAGATGGCATATGGCTGTTGTCTTTCCGGTACCTATGTTACCGATAAATGCCAGTCTTTGATCTGAGTTTGAGAGATAAGAAACCGCATCGTCAAAAAGCTCCCGATGATTAGCTAATTGTTTCCGTGTTGCGCTCTCCTCAGGCAGCTTTGTCATCAAACTTTCTATCGAGTTATGCAAGGCCTTTTGCCGGTCTTTCAGATCATTAGATTCAACTTTTATACTCATTTATCGTACCCCCTGATCCCCATTTTCCAGTTCTCCAGAACTACACCTAATTGCATAACGCCCAACTCAGCGGTCAATTGGAGCGCAGCGTAAATTGATCCGATGCAGTTGTTTGTTAAGTTGCTTTAGCACCGATTGTACTCTCAGCTTTTTTTGTAAAATCACTAGCAAAACGCTCACTAAAACCTGAGAGAAATGCAATTGCACTTATCACTAAAACTTCACGAGTTTCATTTCCTAAATCAATAGGAACTATTCCTGCTTTAATTAAGCAAAATATAAAAACAGCGAAGGCGGTACCAATTACAGGCTTAAATAAACCTGTGAAGAAATAGACCATATGATCTTTTGTCTCCATATCAGAGAACTCTCCCACACGACTCATAATACTTACAATACTCCCAATGGCACCACTTCCTGCGGCTAGAAGTATTAGAGAACTACTTACTCCAAAGAAATGCTCTGGAATTTTGAATCCAGTTCCACCAACAATCAAAAGCGAAAAAGCAAAATAGAAACAAAAACACAAGCCGAGAATAACTTTTGTTGAAGGGGTCATTTTGTCATATGGTGGTTTTTTCCTGTGAGCCAGATTCGAGTTCACCTCTTTAGCAACAACTAGATGTGGAGGTGACCTGAGTAACGATGAAAGCGCAATCTTTGCGCTTTTTAAGAGAAAGTCATCACCTTTTTTTGCAATGTAGGAAACATGATTTATTAGTTGACCAAGTTCCTTTTGCAATTCCTCATCAGAAGCAGATAAAGAGCTCGACTGAATTTCATCTAGGAGCTCTAAAGCCTCTTTTTTAATCCTTTTTCTTGTGAAATATATCAACTTTACTCCTTACTCCTACTTGCAACTTAACGCCGCACTTTGGGGCCGGAGCAGCGTAGCTGCGCAGGTCCCAGCAACACAACGTGTTGCGACAACAGTGCTTTGTTATGTTTTATCCACTTATATAGCCTCTAAGTCAGATGCAAGAATTAGCAAGCTATTTGGTATTTCATTGTGACAGTGTAACCCTAACAGCCTGGCCTCATCATTGAACGTAACAAGTACTCGACCACGAGTGTTCTCCGCCTTAGAAATTAAGCCAGTAGAACCAACTAAAGACCAATAGTTCTCGGATGGATCGCATTTATCCGGAGACTCTAACGTCCCATTGAAAGTGATCAATTTAACTTTTGTTCCAACATCCATATTCTCAGGCACTCTTAGAAACATAACGTTGGAATTCAGCGGACGCCAAAAGCGAAGCTTTTGACGGTCCGCTGGAATGACGTGTTAGCGCATTGCACATGCACGCCAAAGAATTGGTGCGGAGAGGAGGAATCGAACCCCCTACGTTCTCTCTTGGCAAGCAGCACAAATTCATGAACGCTAATCTCTCGTTTGGGTTGGAATTTTCTCTCACCAGAGACTCCGCAGGAACGCAATTCCGCACCAAACACATGCCATTACCGAAGTAAAGAAAGCGATTGAGTTTTTCATAAACACCTCCAAGCCGATTGCAATAAAGCCAAAGACAGAAGCGAAGACTTCCAACCCAAACGAGACCACGACGCTCACTTCAATGTGTACCTGTACCTCCAAGCCTGTTGTGTCAGCAGTGACCAAGCCAGCGCTAACGCTCAATTAAGGGGCCGAAAAAGCGAAGCTTTGAAGGTCCCAGCCCGCTTGCGGGCGACTTGAATTTTTTGTTAGGAAATTTCACGTTCCATATAATGAATTCCCTGCTCGGTTTTACAAACTCGAAACCCTATTCTATCGTATAATGCTACTGCCGGGTTTATACAGAAAACACGGAGCCGAAGTAATCGAACCCCAGCCTTCCTTGCAACCTCTATAGCATAGAAAATTGCTTCAGAACCTAGTCCATGACGCTGCCAGCGTGGCTCAATTTGAAGGTCTCTAATATAATAGGCCACATCATCTCTACTTAAACGGAGTACTCCTACAGCACTTCCATTTAGGGTTATCTCATAATTTTCAAATTCGTTCCAGTTCCTAGAAAAAAGTGCATCGTCCCATAAAACACCAAGCTTCGAATAGTATACAGCCATATTTTCACGGGTAAGATTCTCAACATACCCCTTGTTATCAGCTTGCTGGACGATTGGTTTCATCCCTGATTTCCTAACGCTCGTAACACTTGACCGAAAAAGCGTAGCTTTTTGGGGTCAAGTGCTTACGCTTGTTAGAATTTACCAAGTCATACACTCCTTTGACTCATCAAGCAAAGATATGACGTCAGGGTCGACTTTATCAATACCACCAGCGAACTGAAAAATTTTATGACGATTTTCAGCAACACGTTGTACGTGTTTACAGGCCTCTGCTTTAGTGCTATCTGGAACTTTTGATACCAACAAGCGAGCGCCCAATAAATGCAGTTTAATATCGTCTAAAATAAGTAATTTTACGGCAACATCACCTTTATGACTGAAAGTATTGATGTAAGCATCTGCTTGTTCAAGCTGGCGAATGGTTGATACGAGATTTTTACGGTCATCGTATTGCTCTCCAGCAGCTTTGGCTCCAAGCATGAACCCGCCGACAGCCCCTAGGACTAAAAATAAAGTTGGAACTATTACTTTCTTCACAATTTTCTTCCTTGAATTCTAACGCTGCGCACAAGGGCGGCCAAATAAGCGTAGCGTTTTGGGCGTCCCAGCGACCAACGGGAGCGATTGCTGCGCCTTGTTAAATGTTTTAGCTTCCATAACCAGGCAACCAATTTTCTTGGTTTATTACTTCAATTGAGCCACTAGCTAAAAGCGACCACAGTTCTATGATTTTTTCTTTTGAAACATTAAGCATATGTTGCGGCTCTCCTTCACCTGCAGCATTCCCCCAAACAAGAAGACCAGAAGAGAACGCTGATAGACACCATTCAGATTCATGTGTAAGAGATACATCAGTATGTTCTTGATCTGATTCAGATAGCTCAGCATACAGCTCCGGTAGAGAAGTAAGTGGAAACTCAACGTCATAGCTACCCATTAGATGATTTACCCAATATGACATGCAATCTCCTTGGACATTTAACGCCAAGCTTTGGGGCAGCCGGAGCAACGCGTAGGCTGTCCCAGCCGCGATAGCGGCGACAACAGCGCCTTGTTAAGCATTTTTCACCACTCTTTGCCAGAGCGACTCGAACTCTTCTTTGGTAGATGGCTCCAGCTCTCCAACTTCAAATCTCTTGTCACTGTCTGTCCAGAGCCCAAAATTGCGGCTATTGGGAGCGCCAAATAAAGGGGCGTTGTTCTTATCCATTCCTATTTCTCGTATTGGAATTCCGCTTTCGTCTATTTCAATGAGCCACTTGGCCACAGACGGATATAGCTTTTCCTGATCAGGGTTAGCTTGTGGAATAAAGAACAGAATGGCTTTGACTAAACGAACGCCAATACCATTAATTTCCTTCTCATTCCAGTTGATTGCCTGTTTAGTAAATCCGTAGTTCATTTTGATGCTTAATGCCCGGCTAAACGGCGCGAACGCAGTGAGCGTCCGGCGGAGTGAAACGGAACGTATTCGAGCCGTTTTTAAGTGTTTTTACGGTATTCATTGGTAACCATGACTCCTGCCCAACCTAAGCATACTAGAGATATGTAATACAGAGCACTTGTAGCGAAACCAGCCAAGCCACCAGCCACTAATGCAATGAAACCGACTACAAAAGCGACAATTGAAACCTTAGAAATTTTTGGATACGTGAAAACAGACCATAAAGCTATAGAAATACAAACCAACCCAGTAATTGCCATGATGCTCATAAAGAAAGAGGGCCAATCTCGGAACATGCCATGCACAAATATTATCGAGCCAAGCAAGGATAACCATAGCCAGCCTAAGCCTGACGGTATAACCAAAAACATTAGCAATATTTTTCTACTTCGTATACTCATTGGCATTTACACTTAACGCCGCACACAGGGGACGGCAAAAAAGCGCAGCGTTTTGACGGTCCCAGCGACCAACGGGAGCGACTGCTGTGCTTTGTTATGAAAACCTATTCCTGCACAGAGCTTATTTAGAAAGGATAAGGACTGATAGCTGTGAATCATTATACTTTCCTTGTTTGATTTGCCCCATGCCGACAGGCACGCTACCGCCAAACCTGATGTGCCAACACATGGCACCAGGATCGGCTTGCCATTGTTGAAGTGACGGAGAAAAGTGAGATGAACCCCATTTCGCCGAGCACTCCGTTGCCTATTTAACCGCCTTGCTTTCAGACTACCTCGAAGAGGCGGCACAAACTATTACATTTCCTACCCCCAATTACCCTTGGCACCGTTCGATGAACAAAGGCAGATTGGGTTTCATAACCGTCTGTTAATGGGGCCTTCGGCCCCATAATAATTATTAGGGGGTAAACCTCTTTAGTTCCCGACAAAATCAATCAAGCATTCACAACCCGCTGATTTTAAATGAAAAATTTATACTCATGAGCCAACCCATTCTCTCAAAGGGTATTTCTTCACATCAATGCTTGGTTGAAAGGGTAACAGGCGAAGCCCTGCTGGCCACGCTAAGAGGGCGCTATAGGATAGTGTTCGAGTTGCCGCAAACGGCGGGAATGGGGCGTAAGCATCCATCAATCAGTCCCTTTGGATCTGTCGTGAGTATATTCACACGCCTACTGCCTGTTTGGCGTTTGGATCAGTCTGCTACTGTTTGGAAAAAGACACAAGTTTGTGCAGGAGGGTTGTTGCGTCAGTGCCTCATCCACCACTGGTACAGATTGAGCACCAGCAGCGCCAGCGCAACCAGTTTCCAAAGCAACAGCGGATTGCGCTCGGCCAGAGGGCGGTGACGGACGCGCGCCTCAAGCTGGGTGTTGGGTACAGTGAAATCCTGCAGAAACTCTGATAGCGCTTCATAGCGATAGCGCGGATTGGGTTGCAGCGCCTTTCGCAAACACCCCTCCACCCACAGCGGCAGGTCGCGACGGTGATTCAACGCCGGGATGTAGTCGAGTACGGCGTAGTTTTTCAGCTGAACCTGTTTCACCGATGGCTCCTTATACGGCAGTGCTCCGGTGAGCATCTCGTATACGATCACCGCCAGCGAGAACAGGTCAGAGCGAAAGCTGCCGGGCTCGCCCACCAGATACTCCGGCGCAACATAGTTCACGCTGCCCTGCGGCACCGATTTATCCAGCGGCGAGACCAGCTCGTCAGCCCCTGCAATCAGCACCGTACCGAAATCGAGAATCTTCACCCGCCCGTCCCGATCGAGCATGATGTTTTCCGGCTTGAGGTCCTGGTGCACCATGTCGGCACGCTGGAACGCCCTCAATCCCTGAACCGTCTGGCGTACAATCCGGCGCACCTCGTCAAGCTCTGGTCGTGGATGATCCTGCATCCACTCCCGCAGGTTGATACCGTCGATATACTCGCCCAGATAGTAAAGAAAGCGTTTTTCACGCTTGGGCGCGAAGGTTTTCATCACATTGGGGTGGTTGATGCATTGGCCGACCCACTCCTCGCGCACAAAGCCGTCCAGATAGAGGGGATCCTCAGTGAAGTTCTGCGACGGCGCCTTCAGCGTATACTGCTCACCCGTTTCCTGATCGCGCACCCTGTACATATGGCTGCGGGTACCGCTGAAGATCACCTCCAACACCTCGTAACCGTCGATGCGGTTGCCCACCGACATCACCGGCGGAATCGGCAGCGCGGTCAGGCGGCGATGGGTTTCGTCCAGGGTTTCCTGCGGCAGGGCATCGATCGCCACCAGAAGCACGGTGACGTTATCCTCACTACCCGCTTCCAGCGCTTCGTCCACGATCCGCCGGGCGCAGGCCTCCAGGTCATCGCCGGCCTCGGCGAGCAACTGGCGCAGGCGTGAGGCAGACAACACCTCATGCACGCCATCGGTGCTCAGCAGCAGCAGGTCACCCACGCTCAGTTCTTGGGTGACATAATCCACCTCGAGATGACGGTCGGCGCCCAACGCCCGCGCCAGGTAGCCCTTGCCACGCTCAATGCGCAGATGATCCTGGGTCAGCTGTTCCAGGGTGCCGTCACGCCAATGATAGATCCGGGAATCGCCAGCATGGAAACAGTGCAGGGTATTGGATTTGATCACCACCGACGAGAAGGTGGTCAGCAGGCTGTCGCCGTATCCATGGCGGTTGGCGTTCTGCTGATAGATCCAGCCATTCAGGCTGGTCAGCACCCGCGATACCGATTTGCGCACACTCCAGCTCTGCGGCGTGCTGAAGTAATCCTCAAGGAAGGAGGTGACAGCGGTCTGGCTGGCGATATGGGAGTCGGCGCAGCTGCTGACGCCATCGGCGATGGCTGCTGCCGCTCCCTTCAGTTCGGCGCCGTTGCCGGTCGCAAGGTGGGCGGCAAAAGCGTCCTGGTTGACCGCCTTACGACCGGCCTCGGAACAACCACCAAAGCGTACCTGCAAGCTTTTGCTCATTCACCTATCCCCGGCAACCCCACATAAACAGGGCGCAGATGGCGATTGTCTAAGCCATCTGCGCCCCTCCATGTCTCGTCGATATCAGGTTACTTTGATCAGCTCGACGCTGCCATCCTCATTCACCTCGGCCATATGCCCCTGCGGCTCCTCCATGAACAGCAGCACGATAAAGCCGAGCACGGCTGTGGCCGCGATCACGCTGAAGAAGATCTGGTAGCTGACAAATGAGAGCACCGTCAGGTAAACCACAGCACCCACGTTGCCATAGGCACCTGTCATACCGGCGATCTGTCCGGTCAGACGACGCTTGATCAGCGGCACAACGGCGAATACAGCGCCCTCGCCCGCCTGCACGAAGAAGGAGCAGGCCATCGCGGTAATCACCGCCAGCGCAATCGGCCAGCTGGAGTTGGTCATCGCCATCAGCGCGTAACCGCCGGCGAGACCTGCGGTCAGGATCAACAGCGTACGCTTGCGGCCATAGCGGTCGCTGATCCAACCACCACCTGGGCGGGACATCAGGTTCATAAAGGCGTAACCCGAGGCCAAAAGACCTGCATAGACAGGGTCGAGCTCGAAGGTTTCTGCAAAGAACAGCGGCAGCATGGAAACCACGGCCAGCTCGGAGCCGAAAGTCGCAAAGTAGAGCACGTTCAGCACCGCCACCTGCTTGAACTTGTACCGGTGCATCTCGGGTACCGGCTTGACGAAGATCTCGTGATTGACCTTCCAAGCGCTATAGCAGTCGTAGACAAAGATCACCAGCAACGCGATGTAGATCAGGTTGACCGCGGTATCGGACAGCATTTTCACGCCCGCCGGCGAGAGTTTCCAGGCCAGCAGCGCCAGGGTGGCATACATCGGAATTTTCATGGCCAGCATAAAGATGAAGTCGCCCTTGCTGGTAACCTCCATGCCGCCATTTTTCTTGGGACGGAAATAGGTTGACCCTTTCGGCGTGTCACTGACGTTCTTGTACCAGATGACGCTGAACACAAGGCTCATCAAACCTGTCAGCGCCACCGCATAACGCCAGCCATCCTCGCCGCCAAACAGCAGTGCAAGCGTCGGCAGTGTCATGGCACCGGCAGCAGAACCAAAGTTGCCCCAGCCACCATAGATACCCTCGGCAGTACCCAGCTCATTGGCGGGAAACCATTCACTGACCATGCGGATACCGATAACGAATCCAGCACCGATAAAGCCCAGCAGGAAACGCGCAATCGCGGCCTGAGCAAAGTCGTCAGCCAGCGCGAACAGGAAACAGGGGATGCTGCACAGAAACAGCAACGCAGCGTAGATCAGTCTCGGGCCGTATTTATCCGTGAGCATACCGATCAACACGCGTGCCGGGATGGTCAACGCCACGTTCAGAATCAGCAGGGTTTTAACTTGCGCGCTCTCCAGCCCCAGCGTACCGCCGATTGCGGCCAACAGTGGCGCATGGTTGAACCAGACCACAAAGGTGATGAAGAACGCCATCCAGCTCAGGTGCAGGATCTTGGTCTTTCCCGTAAAGGATAAGAGGTTGAGTTTGGTTTGCTCACTCATGCCGAAAGGCCTCTTGTTATCGTAAAAAACAGAAAGGCGCTCACAAGCGACCTCCTGCCTACAGCGCGGATTTCGCCAGTGAGCGCCTTTGCTCAATTACTGCTCTGTTTTGACGCGCCCGATACCGGTTTGCCCAAACGGGGTGCACCCCGCGGATAACTGCCGACACGACCGACTACCCCTTTGCAGTCTGGCGATGCCTTCCGTGCGCGTTGTTTTTTATGCACTTTTTGCGTTCAGCGGCTTGGTATGCCTGTTCTGAGCGCAGTCAATCGGTGCATCTGCACTATAGGCAAGCAAAACATATACCAATCAAGTGCAGCCGCTTAAAAAACCGCCTGTTAATAGTGCATTTCGCATCATCGGTCTCAATCTCGCGCCACCAAAGATCCAACACTATTAAATTTACTCAATGCATTTAGAATTTATATCAATTTAATTCATGCAAAATCCCACCCATAATGCATCCCGTTCAATCAACGCACCAAATGAGGACATCATGACAGGACTGCATATACCCGGTTTTCCCCGTATCGGTGCCAAGCGTGAACTCAAGTTCGCGCTGGAGCACTACTGGCGGGGCGAGGCCGACGCCGAAGCTCTGCTGGCCGTTGCGAGCCAGCTGCGCAGTCGCCACTGGCAGTTACAGCAGGACGCTGGGCTCGATTACGTCAGCGTCAACGACTTTTCACTATATGACCAGGTACTCGACCACGCCTGCATGTTCGGGTTGATTCCCGAGCGCTTCCGTGATGGCAGTACCGATAGTGAGCTGGACAACTACTTCCGTATGGCGCGCGGTCGCGCGCCCAGCGGTGAGCCTGTACGTGCGTTGGAGATGACCAAGTGGTTTGATACCAACTACCACTACCTGGCACCGGAGCTGGATAACAATACCTGCCCAAGCCTCGCGCCACACAAGCTGCTGAACGAGATCGAGCAGGCCCGCGCGGAGGGGTTCAATCCAAAACCTGTGCTGATTGGCCCTGTCACCCTGTTGTGGTTGTCCCGGGGCGAGAACCGCCTGAACCATCTGCCGGCGCTCCTTGAGCAATATGCAGCGCTGTTGGCGCAGCTGGGCGCGCAGTCGCTGGAGTGGGTACAGATTGATGAGCCGATACTGGCGCTGGACCTGCCCTCACAATGGCAGCAGGCTTTGCGTACTGCGTACGCCGCTCTTGGCGCGCAAAGCGTGAAGCTGCTGCTGACCACCTATTTCGGCGACCTCAGGGATAATCTCGACCTCTGTCTGGGCTTGCCGGTGGATGGCTTTCACCTTGACGCCCTGCGCGGCGGACAGGAGTACATACAGGCGGCCAAGCGTATCGGCGAGGATCAGGTGCTCTCAGTCGGTATCATCGACGGACGCAATATCTGGAAGACCGACCTCAATCTGGCACTGGAGCATCTGCGGCCTCTAAAACGTGCACTGGGCGAGCGTCTGTGGATCTCCACCTCCTGCTCGCTGCTGCATGTGCCGGTCGATCTCGACCGCGAATCGAAACTGGATGCCGAGCAGCGTAGCTGGCTGGCCTTTGCCACACAAAAGCTGAGTGAGTTGAGAATTCTGGCCCTGGGGCTCGACGGACAGGGACAGGAAGCGCTGGCCACGAACGCCGAGGCGGTGGCAGCTCGCCGACAGTCCAAGCGGATTCACAAGCCGGCGGTGGCTGCGCGCCTGAACGCCATTACAGAGGCCGACAGCCGACGTGAATCGCCCTACCCCACGCGCGCGCTCGAACAGCGCAATCGACTGAATCTGCCCCTGCTGCCGACGACAACCATCGGCTCTTTCCCGCAGACGTCTGAGATCCGTGCAGCACGCGCAGCCTATCGTCGCGGCGACCTGTCAAAGCCTGAGTATGAGCAGCGCATGCTTGATGAGATCCAGTATTGCGTCAAACAGCAAGAGCTGCTGGAGCTTGACCTGCTGGTACATGGCGAAGCGGAGCGAAACGACATGGTCGAGTACTTCGGTGAGCAACTGGAGGGCTACCTGACCACCACCAATGGCTGGGTACAGTCCTACGGCTCACGCTGCGTAAAGCCGCCGGTGATATTCGGGGATGTCCAACGCCCTGAACCGATGACCGTGCGCTGGTCAGCCTACGCCCAGTCGCTGACCGACAAGCCGATGAAAGGGATGCTGACAGGGCCGGTCACCATGTTGCAGTGGGCATTTGTGCGTGATGACCAGCCCAGATCCGACACCTGTCGCCAGATCGCACTGGCACTGCACGATGAGGTCTGCGATCTGGAAACCGCAGGAATTGCGGCGATTCAGATCGACGAGCCAGCCCTGCGCGAAGGTCTTCCGCTGCGCCGCGGTGACTGGAATGCCTATCTGGACTGGGCGACCGAGTCGTTCCGTCTGAGCGCCAGCGGCGTGGCCGACAACTGCCAGATCCACACGCACATGTGCTATTCGGAGTTCAACGACATCATCGAAGCGGTTGCCTCACTGGATGCGGATGTCATCACCATCGAGACCAGCCGTTCCAACATGGCGCTGCTGGATGCATTCGAGGCCTTCGCCTACCCCAACGAGATCGGCCCGGGTGTTTACGACATCCACAGCCCCAATACTCCCGGCGTCGAGGAGATGGTAGGGCTAATCGAAAAAGCCGCACAGCGTATTCCCGCCGACCGGCTTTGGGTCAACCCGGACTGTGGACTGAAAACCCGGCAGTGGCCGGAAGTCATTCCGGCACTGGAGCGCATGGTCAAGGCCACCCGCATCCTGCGCAGCCGTCTGGGCTAGCGCGCATCAGAAGTGGGTCCAGTCGATCTCGCCGATGCCGTGGGCTATGAACCAGGGGTTTAGCAGCCTGTCGGTATCGGCGTAGCCAAGCGGCTGGCCATCGAAGCGCACCACCGCCCCGCCCGCCTCGTTCAAAACAGCGTGGGCGGCGGCAGTATCCCATAACGAGGTCGGGCCAAGGCGCGGATAGATATCGGCGCTGCCCTCGGCGATCCGGCAAAATTTCAGCGAACTGCCCACCGATTCAAGCGTTACAGGATCATGCTGTTCAAGCTTCTCAATCCACGCCTGCATGTCAGGACTGGGATGCGAGCGGCTGCGCAGCAGATGCCAGGGCTGACCCGGCTGGTGCCGACGTACCTGCAAGCGTGTCTGCTCGCCGTCATGAATACGCTGGGCTCCCAGCCCCCGAGCGCCCTGCCACAGGGTATCGGTAACAGGGGCGTAGACCACGCCCAGTATCGGCACACCCTGTTCGATCAAGGCGATATTGACGCTGAAATCACCATTACGCTTGATAAACTCTTTGGTGCCATCCAGAGGGTCCACCAGCCAGTAGCGCCCCTGTCGGTCAGGGCCCTCAAACCCCTCGATATCCTCTTCAGAGAGTATCGGCATGACCGGTTTCAGTTGCGCCAGTGCTGTCACGATGATGCGATGAGCCGCTGCATCGGCTTCGGTCAGAGGCGACTCATCCGCCTTGTAGGTGATCGAGAAATCGCGCTGATAGACGCGCATGATGGCAAAACCCGCCTCGCGTGCGATTGCTGCGACCGCCTCGACCAGCTTTGTGTCGATCCATTCATTCATGCTTGAAGCCCTTTTTCTGTCGAAGGTCAGTGTAAAGTACTGAACCCTGCCACCTCAGGCTGGTCATTTATTGACCAAAACAACAAACCGTATCAGGATGCAAGACCTTCTTTCGCAGCATCCACAGTTTGGCGATGAGCCGTTAGACTCACCGCCCTGTTAAGAGGAGAGCACAATGATAATAACAAGACGCCTGACATCCCTGACCGGCAATAGCCAGATGCTCGATGGTGGTGCCATGTTCGGTAACGCGCCCAAAGCGATGTGGCAGCGCTGGTGCGAGCCTGACGAACAAAACCGGATCCGCCTTGGCTGCCGCGCACTGCTGGTGCAGGAGTACGATGGCCAACACCTTCAGCGCAATATCCTGATCGAGGCGGGTATCGGCGCCTTTTTCAGCCCCGAGCTGAAAGCGCGTTTCGGCGTTCAGGAAGAGGATCATCGCCTGCTCGAAAGTCTGTCGGATCATGGACTTGGGCACGAAGATGTGGATGTCGTCGTCCTCACCCACCTGCACTTCGATCATGCCGGAGGGTTGCTTTCCGCCTGGCAGCCAGACCGTGAGGCTAAGTTGCTCTTTCCCAACGCCACCTTCGTCGTCAGCGAAGTGCAGTGGCAACGCGCCAATGACCCGCACGCCCGTGACAAGGCATCCTATATTCCGGAGCTGATCAAGGCCTTGGCCGAAAGCGGGCGTCTGGAGCTGGTTCCCGAAGGCGAGTACTCGAAAACCCTGGGCGAAGCATACCCGTTTCACATGAGTTCCGGACATACTCCGGGACAGATGCTACCGGAGATTCCGATGCCAGACGGTCCGGTACTGTTTGCCGGTGATCTTATCCCCGGTGCTCCCTGGGTCCACCTGCCCATCACCATGGGTTACGACCGTTTCCCTGAACAGCTGATCGATGAAAAGCGCGGTGTACTGGAGAACCTGCACGCACGTCAGGGGCGACTGGTGTTCACCCATGACCCCGATATTGCGCTGGGCCGCATTCACCGTGACGAACGGGGACGCTATTCGGTTATCGACACCTGCGATGCGTTCGCCACTATCACCGCCTGATCATCAGGTCAGCCGGTAATCGCGGCTGCTGGGTGCAGCGGGCAGGTTCTGCTCACCCAGCGCCTGACGACATTCGCGCTCCAACGTCAGCGTCATCGCATCCAGCGCCAGGGCGTTATCACTGTTGCCGAACGGTTGCTCCAATTGCTGGCTCAACTCATCGAGACCGAAAAACGCGTAGGCCACGATGGCTGTCAGCAACGGTGTGAACAGACCACTGGTCACCACCAGTCCAAAGGGCAACAGCAGGCAGTAGATGTAACAGATACGGTGTACCAACAGCATGTAAGCAAAAGGCAGAGGCGTATTCACCAGTCGCTCGCAGCCGGCGACTACCTCGCTCAATGACGCCAGACACTGCTCGAAGTTGCGTGCCGTTACTGAATCGAACCCGCCGGTTTTGACCTCCACGGCCACCTGTTCACCGATCATCTGCAAAATGCGCTCGGGCCGGTTGACGGCATTTTCGACCTGCCAGCACTCGGCATCGCTGAGCCACTCCTGAAGCCCCGGCATAGGATCTACATCACGCAGCTGATCGCGCAGACATCCAGCAAAGGCCACCAGTCGTCGCGCCATGCGCTTGTGGCGCTCACTGTCTGCACTGCGATAGGCAAGGCTCATCCTCAGCAGGTTTCGACACTGGACCAGTAACTGCCCCCACAGCCGCCGTCCCTCCCACCAGCGTTCGTAGCAGGCGTTATTGCGAAAACCCAGGTAGAGCGAGAGCGCTATACCGATAAAGGCAAATGACGAGATGGTGAGCTCGGGAAACAGCGTGGGAAAGTGCTCATGAATCCATACCAGTAGCCCGGAAAGCAGCGCCACCAGAATGATCTGAGGCAGCACTCTGGGGGCTATCGACCCCTTATATACAAAGAAAAGTGCCAGCAAGCCCGGCTTTTCGCGCACTATCACAGCAATCATCCATCCCGAAAACGCCTGAGCATATCCCTACCCATCAGGGTGCTGTCAACGTTATAGCATCGTCTAAAGCCCCCACAGGCACTCCAAAGTAGTACCGCATTTACACCCTTTGACCCTTAGTCAGCCAACCGGGTATCTGACACTCTGATCAGGATAAGAATAATAGAGATGGATTTGAGGACGCTGGCATGAATGCCCTGACTCGGCACCTGTCCCGACTGCTGCTGTTGATACCTCTATGGATATGCACCGCACAGGCGCAGACTGAGGACTACACAGACAACCTGCCCGGACTGATCAAACAGATCTTTCCGCAGGCCACCGAGATCAAAACACGCTTGGACAACCCGCCTGTGTGGCCGGTCTATCAAGTCACCGAGCTTATCGGTTATGCCTTCCTGTCCGGCGACTATGTACAACTGCCCGGCTTCTCGGGTGCCCCCTATCAACTGCTGATCGGCATCGATCGAGACGGTCTGTATCGTGGCGTCAAAGTGCTTGAGCACCATGAGCCGATCTTTCTGCATGGGCTCGGCCCGGAGCCGATGCACCGCTTTACCGAACAGTACCCGGGACTGGACCTTCGCCATCCCATCAAGATCACCAGCGCGACGGTGCGCAACAAAGGCAGCGGCAGCAACGTCTATATCGACGGCATCACCAAGGCGACCGCATCGGCCATCGTGCTGAACGAAAGCGTCATGCTCTCGGCCGTTCAGGCGGCCCAGAAACTGGGACTGATACCCCATCGCACACCGCCGGCGCAGGTGCGTTCCGATATATTCGAGCCCACCGGCTGGCAATCGCTAGTGGATGATCAATGGGCCAAAGCGCTGAAACTGAGCGACGCGGAGGTTGATGCGGCCTTTTCCGACACAACAGCCTCTAAACCCGATTCAAGCGATACGTTCATCGATATGCGCTTTGCCTACCTGAATGTACCCAGTATCGGCCGCTACCTGCTGGGCGATGAGCACTACACTCGCCTGATGGCGCAGAAACTGGAGCCTGGGGAGCACGCCATAGCCGTGATGAATGCAGGCCCCTACTCGATTCTGGGCGATAACTTCGTACGCGGCACGCCGCCTGATCGTCTGGCGTTGGAGCAAAACGGTATTCAGATAGAACTCAGGGATCTGGACTTCTACAGCTCGGTCGACCCGCAGCTGCCCGCAGACCTGCCCCATTTCGATGAGTTCCGCCTTTTCCGCATCAAAGACAGCGCCGGTTTTGACCCTGCCTCCCCCTGGACGCTCAAACTGGTGGTCAGCCGTGAGCAGGGCTATCTGCGCCCCGATATCATCCGCACCTTTTCCAGCGACTACAGTCTGCCGGAGCGTTTCTTCATCATCAGCGAACCGGAGGTTGCAGACACAACCCCCTTGTGGATGCAGATCTGGCAACAACGTGCCACCAAGATCGGCGTGCTGCTGGTGGGGCTGACGCTGCTTGGCGCGATCATCTTCGGCCATCGCTGGGTAACCGCCAACCCTATTCGCTTCCGCGTCATCCGCTGGAGCTACCTGCTCTATACACTGGTATTCATCGGCTACATCACCCAGGGGCAGCTGTCGATCACCAACGTGTTCACCATCATTCAAGTGATGATCGGCAGTGCGTCCGGCTCGATTCTGCTGATCGATCCGGTCATCTTCATTCTCTGGTGCTTCGTCCTGCTGACACTGGTGTTATGGGGGCGGGGCTACTTCTGCGGCTGGCTTTGCCCCTTCGGAGTGCTGCAGGAGATCGCCGCCGAAATCGCCACTCGACTTAAGATACGCCAGCGCCGTATTCCCTTCCGGATACATCGCAGGCTCTGGGGTCTGAAGTACCTGATTCTGGCAGGTCTGGTTGGCGTGAGCTTCTATTCGCTCAGCGCCGCCGAGCGCGGGGCAGAGGTGGAACCCTTCAAGACCGCCATCACCATGGGCTTTGTGCGCGAGTGGCCGTTCATGATCTACGCCGCTCTCCTGCTTATCGCCGGGCTGTTCGTACACAAGTTTTTCTGCCGCTACCTCTGCCCACTGGGTGCATTCTTCGCAGTGATCGGCCACTTTCATCTGTTCCGCTGGCTTCCCCGCCGTTCGGAATGCGGGAGCCCCTGCCAGTTATGTACTCATCGCTGCAGTATCCGTGCCATTGAGCCCTCTGGCGAAATCAACTACCGCGAATGTATCCAATGCTATGAGTGCGAGGTGATCTACCGAGACGATCACCAGTGCGTCCCACTGATCAATGAGCGCAAAGGCAAGCGCAAACCCGTTCAGGTAATAGCCAAAGCCTCCTGATCCTCATTTTGATGTGGCGGCTCAGCGCGAGCCGCCCACATGTGATACCTTCTTCCCATCGAGCCGACTCGATCAAAACAGATCAAAAAACATACAGCGAAAACTTGTATATCGGACTTTAACGATATATATTTCGCAAATACACGATATACAAAAATGACAGACACCATTGAACTCGATGCCGTTATCAAAGCGCTGGCCCACCCGGTCAGACGACAGATACTGGCATGGTTAAAGGAACCCGAGCGCTGGTTTGCCGAGCAACCCACCCCTTTCGAAGCGGGCGTGTGCGCCGGCATGATCGACAAAAAAACCGGACTGTCTCAATCCACGACATCAGCCCATCTGGCAACCTTGCATCGGGCAGGCCTTGTGGAAACACAGAAGATCGGTCAGTGGATCTACTACAAGCGCAACGAAGCCAACATACAGGCGTTTCTGGACGCCATCGGTACCAGCCTCTGAATAATGGGTGGGTGCCCGATGACGTAAGCGCCCATCCAACATCGTCCCAGGAGGCTCTGCATGAGCATACTTTTCCAGCCGCTTAAGGTCGGCGCGTTAGAACTGTCCAACCGTATCGTCATGGCCCCGCTGACCCGTTGCCGCTCAGAATCCGGCCGTGTACCGGGCGATCTGATGGTAGAGTACTACCGCCAGCGCGCCAATGCAGGCTTGATCATTACCGAAGCAACCGCCGTTACGCCGATGGGCGTGGGCTACCCCGATACACCGGGAATCTGGTCTGACGAGCAGGTTGAAGGCTGGAAGAAGGTCACCGCCGCCGTGCACGCCGAGGGTGGAAAAATCGTACTCCAGCTCTGGCACGTTGGACGCATCTCCGATCCGCTGTATCTGAACGGCGAGCTGCCGGTTGCTCCAAGCGCTGTGCGTCCGGCCGGACATGTCAGCCTGGTGCGCCCCCAGAAAGAGTATGTAACACCAAGAGCACTGGAGCTCGACGAGATTCCAGGCATCATCGAAGCCTATCGACAGGGCGCTGCTAATGCGAAAAAAGCTGGATTCGACGGCGTCGAGCTCCACGGTGCAAACGGCTACCTACTGGAACAGTTCCTGCTCGACGGCACTAACAAGCGTACCGATGCTTACGGCGGTCCCATCGAGAACCGTGCCCGTCTGCTGCTGGAAGTGACCGATGCCGCTATCGACGTCTGGGGTGCCGACCGTGTCGGCGTTCACCTGTCTCCCCGTGCGGACGCCCATGACATGTCCGATTCCGACCGTCTCGGCGCATATTCATATGTGGTGCGCGAGCTCGGTAAACGCAACATCGCATTTATCTGCACGCGCGAGAAAGCCGCTGAAGATAGCATTGGCCCCGAGCTGAAGAAGCTGTTTGGCGGCGTCTATATCGCCAATGAAGGCTTTACTCTCGACTCCGGCAGCGAATGGGTCGAGGCCGGCAAGGCCGATGCCATCGCCTTCGGCGTGCCCTACATCGCGAACCCGGACCTGAGCCTGCGATTTAGACAGGGTGCCGAACTGAACACTCCGGACCCTTCTACCTTCTATGCCTCAACAGCCGAGGGCTACACCAGCTATCCGGAACTGGCTTAATCGCCCGATTAACTGTCGATAGAGCGGTGCTCGGTTTCGGGCGCCGCGTAAAACAGACAGTCGCTCAGCGCAATGTCCTTGCGGTGGGTAATCATGAACAGCTTCAACGGCAGGGCGGTCATCAAACGACCGTCCTCCACCTTGAACCACTCCCCCAGCCGGTCAATGCCCTGGCCGTTTTTGGCACTGAGACGTTGTCGGCTGGCACTGCCATCCAGCCAGCCGATGAATGTCCCCTCTGGAGCTGTACCGAAGTTATAGC
Source organism: Marinobacterium lacunae (assembly GCF_000705555.1). Classification (GTDB taxonomy): domain Bacteria; phylum Pseudomonadota; class Gammaproteobacteria; order Pseudomonadales; family Balneatricaceae; genus Marinobacterium_D; species Marinobacterium_D lacunae. Next base: position 134,659 of record NZ_JMQN01000021.1, on the reverse strand, counting down.
GCTCCAGATCAGGCGGCACGGTCAGGTCTACACCCGGCACCGGCCGGGTATCGTATGTAAGACTGGCCCCTTCCGAGAGCTCCAGCCGAATGGGACTGTGGTACAGCTCCAGATGCGTGCCTGGAGCCAGTTTCAGGACGTCCTCCCCACTGGCATAGCGCAGCAGCCCCTCATAGGCGATACGATCAGAGCGCGGATCACCGGCGCCACCGCATTCGATGGTCACCACAGGACATTCAGGCCTGCTCAACTCCATAAGCGCACCCAGCTTCAGATCATTGACCACCAGATGCTCGGTAAACAGCGAGACCAGTGCTTCATGTGTATGGTCTTCATAGGTCACCACCCCAAAGGCAGGCCCTGCACCGGAAGTGTTGTGTATATCAATGAGGCATTCGGGTCGGTACTCGGCCAGTATCTGCAATATGCGGTGAGCAATAGCGCCGGGACGATCGTCGAACGGCGGTCGAAAGCAGCGGTTCATATCCCGCTCCCCGGGCAGGTAACGATGCTGATAAAGCTTTTCGTGCAGTGCGGTTTCCACGGCAGGCACACAGCACAGCAGATTGACCAGCGGTATATGCCCCTCTCGGAGATAACGATGCAAAGCGCGCGTACCCGAGGGCTCGTTACCGTGCAGCAACGTACAGAGCGCTCGGGTGCGGCTACGGTCGCGCCCGGGTATCAGGATAACCGCAGCGCCCGACAGGCGGTTAAGAAACTCCGCATCGGTCTCGCCCCACACACTTGTTGCCGACGCTTCGAGTACCCTGATCGGATCAGTCGCCATCGTTACCCTATATCCTTCCAGTCCGCTATCGGCAGGTTTTGCCGACTGTTCGCCATATACTCCCGCATCATCTGCCCCAGTGCCAAGTGCCGGGCCTGGTTACGATGCAAACGCTGGAACTGACGCAGCTGCCAGCTCGCGCCGCTCACACCGGCGTCCAGACGTCTGGCGATCAAGCCAAGATAGTGTTTGCGCTCTTTCGGCTCGATACCGATAGCGGCCAACCCCTCTTCCGCCAGCGGCAACATCCGCCTGACCAGCTCCACCGGCGTCAGCTCCTCAAAACCGCCGCCGCGCTCAGCTGGCCACAACAGCTTAGCTCCCATCCCCTGCTGCGCCGCACGATAAAAGTTATACACCAGCGTTTGATAGGGCATGGCGGGAATCAAACGCTCCATCTGGGGCGCGAGCCCCTCAGTCAGCCCGATCAGCAGCGCGGCATTGGCCATCATGTCACACGCTGTTGGACCTGCCGGCAGGGCTCTGAGCTCGATTCGCAGATGCCCTTTTCCACTGGAATCGTAGATAGCGCGATTCCACGGCCAGACCGTGCCCTGATGCAGTTGCAGCTCAAACAGTTCCGGTACGTCTCCGGCCTCGACTAACTTGTCGGGCTGCTCATCGCTGCAGATCGGTAACAAGGGAGGATGCAGGTAAACATTTTCAGCAAAGAGTTCGTATACCCCTTCTCTGACCCATCCGTTACCGAAATCGACACGGGATGGAAGGTGCGCATCGCGCAGATCGCGGGTGTAACCATCGATGGCATGCTTGAACAGGGGAATACGCGTCTCATGCCATAACCGGCGACCAATCATGAACGGCGAGTTGCAGGCGACGCCTAACACCAGAGGCGTCGCCATCTGCACGGCATTGAATGTGCGCGCATAGGCGCTGGGCGATACGCGATAATGAAGCTGCAACGAGGTATTGGCGCCCTCCAGCGTCAGATCGCGTGAGCGCAACTCCACCGGCTCTTCGCCGTTAATCTTGATGGAAAAAAGCTTCCCTCTGAGATTGGCCAAACGCTGCGTCAGGCAGTGATAGCGCTTGAGATCGGTCATGTTGCGGGGACCGAAATCGCGCCGCTTGAGTGTCGGCAGAATACCGATCGGCACCACTTGTGCGCCAAACTCGTCAGCGGCCAGACTCAAACGCTCAATCGCCTCACTGATCTGCAGCTCGGTCGCCGAAAACGGGCAACCCTTGATTGGCACGGGCTTGAGGTTGTATTCGAGGTTATAGCGGTTGAGCTCAAGAGTGACCTGTGGGTCGCCCGCCCTCTCCTGAATCTCAAAATTGCGCCCAACCGGACGGCCTTGGGGGTTGACGATATAGAGCTCAAGCTCAGCACCAAAGCTACCCGCCCCCCGGCCAAACCCCGGGCGCTTCAATACAGCGGCGAGTGCATCCAGATCGTCATTGAGTCGCTGTTGGAATTGACGGATGGATCTGGCCGAGTAATCGGCATCGTCGATAGCTCTTCCCATGGAACCACCTGAAAAAACCTTTGCATTCAGGATGGCACATCATTGCCAGTTCTCAACTGATCCAGCGCGGGAAGCGCTATCAAGATACACCCTCGGTTCAGATCTCCTTGAGCTCCAGAAAAGGCACCAGAACCCGGTACAGAGACTCGGCGTCCTGACTACCGGCCAGCTCCCGAATCGAATGCATTGCAAACTGCGGCACACCGATATCCAAGGTTTTGACACCAAGCTCGGCGGCCGTTATCGGACCGATTGTGCTACCGCACGCCATATCGGAGCGCACGACGAAACTTTGAACAGCGACCCCCTGCTCCTCCGCCAAATGCCGGAAAAGCGCGCTGGTCTCGCTATTACTGGCATAGCGCTGGTTCGCGTTGATCTTGATCACAGGGCCTGCATTGAGCAAAGGACCGTGATTATCGTCATGCTTTTCGGAGAAGTTCGGGTGTACACCGTGCGCATTGTCAGCCGAGATCAACATCGAGTTTGCCAACGCTCGGTTGCGGGCATGAACATCGGGCATGATGCGCTCAAGCCACTGTTTCAGCATCGGTCCCTGAGCGCCGGAGGCACTCATGCTGCCGACCTCTTCGTGGTCGTTGCACACCAGTACCTGCCCCGGTCCTGCATCGGCGTCCATTAGTGACTTCAAGCCGATAAAACAGCTCAGCAGGTTATCCAGCCTGGCAGATGCAATAAACTCGCGATTAAGACCAATCTCCGCAGCCCCCTGGGTGTCATAGAAGCAGAGTTCGTAATCGAGCACTCTGGCGACACCTTCAGTACCTGTGTTGAGCATATGCTCGCGCAGCAGCTCGCGAAAATCTGGCTTCTGCTTGCCCTGGCCGATCAGCGCCGGCAGATAGGTCTGGGCATTGATGTTGCGGCTTGAGTTGGCTTCGCGATCAAGGTGAATCGCAAGACTGGGGATGATGGCGACGGGGCGTTCAAAATCGATCAGCGAGTTGTGCAGCTGTCCCGCCTCATCGCGCCAGCTGACACGCCCTGCCAGTGACAAATCCCGATCAAACCAAGGGTTCAGCAACGCACCACCATAGACCTCGATCCCCAACTGGAAGTAGCCCTTTCGGTGCAGCTCCGGCTGAGGCTTTACCCTCAGACAGGGGGAGTCCGTGTGAGCGCCGATCAAACGCCAGCCGTTGGCCGCAAGATCGGCCGCCATGGGCTGCCGCCAGGCGATAATCGACGACCCGTTGCGACATATGAAGTAGCCGCGCCCGGGCTCCAGCGTCCATTCACCGCTCTCTTTTAACTCGGAGAAACCCGCACTGGACAAACGTTCAGCCAATGACACAACGGCATGCCAGGGAGTCGGAGATGCATCGAGAAACTCGATAAGCTGACGGTTGAATTCACTCTGCGCCATCGCGTTACTCCCCTGAAGCAGGCCGCTGCTCGGAACTGCCCTCCTGCTCTACATCGAGCAGTTCCACTTTGAATATCAGTGCCGAGTTGGCCGGAATCAGATGTGAGGGGCTGCGAGCGCCATAGGCCAGATCGGCTGGCAGATAGAGCATACGCTCACCGCCGGCCCGCATGTCCATAAGACCCTCGCTCCAACCGCGAATCACCTGGTTCAACGGGAAGCGCGCGGGCTTTCCTCGCTCGTAAGAGCTATCAAACACTTCACCGTCGATGCGGGTCCCCTCGTAATGAACAACCACAACATCCTTCGGTCCCGGCTTCGCCCCGCTTCCCTCACGCATCACCTTGTACTGCAAGCCTGAGGGTTTGACGACGACGCCCGGCTGCTTGGCATTTTCGGCAAGAAAAGCATCACCGGCACGGCGGGTTTCATCGTTCAGCGCCTTGTCGACCAGCTCCTGTCGAAAACGCGCTTCCTCCGGATCTTCACCACACCCAACAAGCAACACCAGCGGACCAAATGCCAGCGCGATACCAAGCAGACTCCTGCGACTAAGCAGTTTCATCCCAACCCCTTGAAACGACCAAAGAGTGATGATTTTACATTAGTTCCCGGGCTGACTACACTCGGAAGCCTGCCCCTCGCCATTTATGCGGCCGTTGGGCGGAACTCGACCCACGCCATGCGTGTCTGAGTTATCACATTGAACGATCTGGAGCCTCTCCTCGCGATGACACATCGTTTTAAGCTCTTCACCCTCTTCCCGGCGTTGCTCTTCGCGCTCGTCATCTCTCTACCCGCACAAGCACGACTGGACCCGGAACCTGTTTACAAGCAGACACTGCTTGAGGTTGTCGATACGTTGCAAAGAGGGCACTACAACAGAATCAGCATAAATGATGACCTCTCCAGCGCCTTGCTGGATCGTTATCTGGCCGCGCTCGACCCTAGCCGCAGCTATTTTTTCGCATCGGATATTGCCGAATTCGAAGCCTGGCGCACTACGCTTGACGATCAGATTAAAAACGGTGATCTCAGTGCGGCCTACGCTATTTTCAACCGTTTCGAACAGCGTAATCTGGAGCGGCTGAACTACATCATCGGCCGTCTGGAAGATGATAGCGTCACATACGATTTCACACTGGATGAGTCCATTGATCTGGATCGAAAAGAGGCACCGTGGATCGACTCGCCATCCGCCATGAACGACCTCTGGCGTCGCCGGATCAAGAACGCGCTGTTGAGCCTCAAATTGGCCGATAAAACCGTCGACGAGGCCCGCGAAATTCTGCTCAAGCGCTATCGCTCCCAAAAGCAGCGCGCCGAACAGGCCAAGAGCGAGGATGTATTCCAGACCTACGTCAACTCACTGACGGCCGAGTTTGACCCTCACACCCAGTACTTCTCGCCAGTGAGCGCCGAAAGCTTCCGCATCAACATGAGCCTCTCGCTGGAGGGCATCGGGGCCGTGCTGCAAAGCCAGGATGAGATGACCAAGATTGTCAGCCTTGTGCCGGCAGGTCCTGCAGAGAAGAGCGGCCAGCTCAAGCCTGCCGATCTGATTGTCGGCGTTGCCCAAGGCGACGATGGCGAATTCGAAGATGTGGTGGGCTGGCGACTGGATGATGTGGTTCAGCTAATCCGCGGCCCCAAGGATACGGTCGTGCGCCTGCAGATTATCCCCTCGGATGCGGCCGACCAGACCATGCGCAAGACCGTGCGCCTGGTACGCTCAAAGGTCAAGCTTGAGGAGCAGTCTGCAAAAAGCCGTGTCATCGACGTCCAGCAGGATGGCAAATCACACAAGATAGGCGTGATCAGCATCCCCGCGTTCTATATCGACTTCCAGGCCCTGCAAAGCGGTGACCCCAACTATAAAAGCACCACTCGCGACGTTCGCGCCCTTATCGATGAACTGAAGCGTCAGCAGGTCGAGGGCCTGATCATCGACCTGCGCGACAATGGCGGCGGCTCTCTACGTGAAGCCAACGAGTTGGTCGGCCTGTTTATCAGCCGTGGCCCGACCGTGCAGATCCGCGACCCGGACGGCCGCATCGATATCCTCGGCGACTTCAACCCGGAGGTAGCCTGGAACGGACCGATGACCGTTATCGTCAACCGCCTCAGTGCCTCGGCATCGGAGATTTTTGCTGGCGCAATACAGGATTACCAGCGTGGTCTGGTTGTGGGCAGCCGCACCTTTGGCAAGGGTACCGTACAGGTTGTGCAGGAGATCGACCACGGGCAGATCAAGATGACCCACTCCAAGTTCTACCGCATCTCAGGTGAGAGCACTCAGCATAAAGGGGTCAACCCGGATATCCAGTTCCCGACCCTGTATGACGAAAAAGAGATCGGCGAAAGTTCTCTGGATTCAGCCCTGCCCTGGGACAAAGTGCGTCCGGTGCGGTACGGCCGCTTCCCGTCGCTGAACGAGTTGCTGCCGACGCTGAATCAACTGCATCACCAGCGCACAGACAGCGACCCGGATTTCCTGTTCATGAACGAGCAGATTGAACACCTGAAGGAAAAAAGAAGCAGCCGCGTTTCTCTGAACGAGAACACACTGAAAGAAGAACGGGAAAAAGCCGAAGACTGGCTGCTGAACAGCGAAAATCGACGCCGTGAGGCTAAGGGGATGAGTACCGTGGACTCACTTACCGAACTCGAAGACTCATTGCCCAAAGATGATCAGGGTCGCCCTATCAATCCAGAAGCGGAAGCACTGCTTAACGAGAGCGCCCATATCATGCTCGACATGATCGCGCTCGAGAAGCCTCAAGCCACGGCCCAGAGCCGACTGGAACGTTGACAGACCCTGTATGAAGCGCCAAAAGCCGTTACTGATTGCACTCGTCGTTATGCCCATTGTACTGATTGTACTGGGCACAGGCGGCTATTTCGGCTGGCAGGCGCTTCAGGCCCAGCACGATGAAAACCGCGATGTCCTGCAAAAATTCGGCTTTGAGATTATGCCGACCAACCCCTATACGGAATCGGTCGGTGTGTTGGGCCAGAAGCAACTGCCCGCCACCTTCTCGGAGGAGAATCTGACCCCCGTCGAAAAGGTGATTCACGGTCTGATCAAGGACAAAGAAAGACTCCTGCAGGAAAACGCCGACCTTCAGCAGCAGGTGGACCAACTCCAGCAGCAGGTCGACAGTCTGGAACACTACAAAGAGGTAAATGAGCAGTTTGCGCCAGAAACCCTCGAGCAGGAGCTTGCACGCACCCGTCGGGAGATCGAGTCAGGTTTGCGAGAATTGCCTGAGGCCCAGCGTTTTACCGATTTTTGGATCAAGATGATGTCAGACGCGGCATTGCGTGAATACCACCGGTTTATCGAAGCGCACCGTATGCTGATCGACCAGAACACCCGCAAACAGCTGGTCGAGCATGACCTTCTCAACTACGCGTTCTGCATCGGCAACGCTGTCGAAATCGCCGCTAACTCGGCTGACGAGGTACGCAGCATCGCGCGTTGGCTGGAGAAGCCTGAAAGCACACGCCTTTCGGCAGCACTGCGTGAAGACCTCAACAAAGTGCTCCCGCCCTGCCAGTCTCCTCTTCGGGAAAAGCTCAACGCCACCCTTACAGCCCAGGATGGATGATTTTTCATCCATGTTTGCTGTCAATCCAGTCGCTACATCTGTATAATTTCGCCACTTTATCACTTGCATACTCCCTACGTCAGCGCGGTGGTATGGCGGGTGTTATCGATAACCGACCCTGTATAGCTGACGATACAGGCTGGATAGCTGCCAAGCCCTTATTCGGCTGAAGCGGCACAAAGCATAGGACATTTTCATGAGCGAAAGCTTTGCTGAACTGTTTGAAGAATCCCTCCAAAACGTAGCGATGACTCCGGGCACCCTGGTTATGGGTGAAGTTGTCGATATCGACAGCGACTGGGTTACCGTGAACGCTGGCCTCAAGTCTGAAGCCGTTATCCCCCGTTCACAGTTCGTCAACGATGCCAACGAACTCGAAATCGCTATCGGCGATACCGTCAAGGTAGCGCTGGAAGCAGTCGAAGATGGCTTCGGTGAAACCCGCCTGTCCCGTGAGAAAGCCAAGCGTGCTGAAGCATGGGAGATTCTGCAGACTAAGTTTGAAGCTGAAGAGACTGTCAAGGGTTTCATCTCTGGCAAGGTCAAAGGCGGCTTCACTGTCAGCATCAACAACATCCAGGGCTTCCTGCCGGGCTCTCTGGTTGACGTTCGTCCGATTCGCGACGTTGATCACCTGGAAGGCAAAGAGCTGGAGTTCAAGCTGATCAAGCTGGATCCCAAGCGCAACAACATCGTTGTTTCCCGCCGCGCCGTGCTGCAGGAAGCTAACAGCGCTCAGCGTGATGAACTGCTCGCTACCCTGGAAGAGGGTCAGGTTGCCAAGGGTTACGTCAAGAACCTCACCAACTACGGTGCGTTCATTGACCTGGGCGGCGTAGACGGCCTGCTGCACATCACCGACATGGCGTGGAAGCGTATCTCTCACCCGAGCGAAATGCTGACTCCGGGCGACGAGATCACCGTCAAAATCATCAAGTTCGACAAAGACAGCGGCCGCATCTCTCTGGGTCTGAAGCAGCTGTCTTCCGATCCGTGGGATGACATCAAGGCTCGCTACCCGGCTGGTGCCAAGGTTGCTGCACGCGTTACCAACCTGACTGACTACGGCTGCTTCGCTTCTATCGAAGATGGCGTTGAAGGTCTGGTTCACGTATCCGAAATGTCCTGGACCAACAAAAACATCCACCCGTCCAAGATCGTTCAGATCGGCGACGAGGTAGAAGTGATGATCCTGGACGTCGACGAAGAGCGTCGCCGCATCTCTCTGGGTATCAAGCAGTGCACTCAGAACCCGTGGGTTGGCTTCTCCGAGCAGTACGCTGCCGGCGACCGTGTCAGCGGCACCATCAAGACCATCACCGACTTCGGTATCTTCGTTGGTCTGGATAACGACCTCGACGGTCTGGTTCACATGTCCGACATCTCTTGGGACACCGACGGCGAAGCCGCTCTGCGTCAGTTCAAGAAAGGTGACGAAGTTGAAGCGGTTATCCTGTCTATCGACGCAGAGAAAGAGCGCATCTCTCTGGGCGTCAAGCAGCTGGCAAGCGATCCGTTCAGCGAGTACCTGGCAACCAACCAGAAAGGCACTATCGTAACCGCTCCGGTCAAGAGCGTTGATGCCAAAGCGGCTATCATCGATCTGGGCGAAGGTATCGAAGGTATCCTGAAGGTATCCGAGATCTCTTCTGAGCGCGTTGAAGATGCAAGCACCGTTCTGTCTGTAGGCGAAATGGTTGAAGCCAAGATCACCGGTGTTGACCGTCGCAACCGCGCGATCAACCTGTCAATCAAAGCTAAAGACCAGGCTGAAGAGAAAGAAGCTCTGAACGCTGTTCGCAACCAGGAAGTTGAAGTGGCCGGTCCGACCACTATCGGTGACCTGATCAAGCAGCAGATGGCTAGCCAGAAAGACTAAGTCTTTCATCAGGCAATAAAAAAGAGCGCTTAGGCGCTCTTTTTTTATGTACTGAACAAAACGCTATACCACGAAGAACATGGATGCTGGAGAACCTCACACACCCGGGAGTCAATCGATCACGAAGTTGATCAGCTCCTCTTCATGAATCTCGTTATCCAATACCTCATAGTAACTTAGCACCGAGGCACCGGCCTTAATCACACTCTTGGCATCCCCTGTCAGCAACGGGTGCCACTCTGGCAACTCTTTACCTTCATGTACCAGCCGGTAGGCGCAGGTTGGCGGTAACCAGTGGAAGGCCTCCACATCCTCGGGCTTTAGTTTCACACAGTCCGGCACGAGCTGACAGCGCCGCTCATACTCAGTACAGCTGCAGTTATCCCGATCCAGCAGATGACACAACACAGTGGTGTAAAACACCTCCTGGGTATCTTCATCCTCTACCTTGTGAAGACAGCAGAGCGCGCAGCCATCACACAGAGACTCCCACTCCTGGGATGTCATCTCCTGCAGCGTCTTACGGCGCCAGAACACCTCCTGCGCCACGCTCAGCGCACCCCTGTCTCGGGACGGTCGCGACGCAGATCCAGCATATAGTCCTCTTTCGGAGGCGGCATCTGCAGGTAATATCCCTTCTCGTCGATCCCTTCCAGCACCTTGGCCGTGTCGACTCGCGCCAGCTTGCGATCGCTCTTCATCGGCATGTCCATGACATGCACCGGCGCACCAAACATCTCCAGCAGCAACTCGGGCACGCGCTTGAGCGCATCGCGCTTGTCGACATAGAGGTACATCTCGTCCTTACGCGGACTCTTATAAATACTGCAGATTTTCATATCAGTTCTCTTGTTCAAACTGGGTCAGCTTCAGCAAAAGCCGATCACCGACCAACGCCCGCCGCCAACCACTGAGCGACGGAGGTAATTGATACTCTCCCTGTTCATTACGACTCTGAATCAACGCATCGATATCACGCTTGCGCAACAACACCTCAACCGCGATATTCTGATCGGCCGCGACCTCCCGGCCGATCGACTTCAGCGCTTTAATACGCTTGTTCCACGCATAATGCAGTGGCCGCTGAATCGGCTCCGGCGGATTTTCCGCAGCCGACCGCTCGGCATTGGCTAAACAGGCGAGAATTGCATCCCCATCCTCCCGCACTACCTTACGCCGCATTTCGGGGATTCGGGCAAGCCCCTGCTCAGTCGTCGGCCAACGCTCGATAATGGCGAGCAGGTGCTGATTACGCAACAACCGGTTGCGCGGCACATCACGTGAGCGCGCCGCCCGTTCTCGCCAGGCGGTCAAATCACGCAGTGCCGCCCGCTTGACGTCGGAAATATTCCACACCTGACTGAAGCGCTGATAGTAGGTCCAACCATCCGGATCCGTATCGATCACCGCGCGGCGCTGCTCGGCACACTCCTCGATCACCCAATCCAAACGTTGCATCTGCTTGAGCTGGGCCTGTAATTCCAGCGCTATTGCCGGCAGATAAGCCACATCCAACGCCGCATAATGCTCCTGCTCGGGCGTAAGCGGGCGACGTAGCCAGTCGGACGTGGTCTCGGCCTTTCCGATCTGCACACCCAGCGCATGATCAACCAGGCGCTGAAGCCCCATACTGAATCCCCAGCCGGCAAACGCCGCCGCTATCTGAGTATCAAACAACGGCTCCGGAAGAACACCATAGCTGTTGAGAAAAAGTTCGAGATCCTCACTGCCTGCATGCACCACTTTCAGCACACGGTCGTCAGCCATCAGCTCAACAAACGCACTGAAATCTTCAATCGACAGCGGATCAATCAGGTAGCAGTCATACTCATCCGCCAACTGAATGAGTCCCGGACGCGGGTAAAAGGTGTCCACCCGCATAAACTCGGTATCCAGCACCACCATCGGCAGCGTGCGCCAGCGTTTACAACACTCAGCAAGCTGCTGAGCGTCACGAATCCATGTCGGCTGTGCCGCTCGAACTTCCAGCTTTCGCCAATCCCAGGCTCCGGACTCTTGAGTCATCTCAATTCCCTAACGCAGTGAACGACGACCGGCCAGTGCATGCGCCAGTGTGCCCCCGTCAACAAATTCCAGCTCCCCCCCCACCGGCACTCCGTGCGCGATACGGGTTATCTTGACCGGATGATCTCTCAACTGCTCGACGATATAGTGCGAGGTTGCCTCACCCTCTACCGTCGGGTTGGTAGCCAGAATCAGCTCTTCGATCTCACCCTGATCGATACGATCAAGCAATCGGTCTATACCCAACGCATCAGGCCCAATACCGTCAATCGGAGACAGGTGCCCCTTGAGTACGAAGTAGACGCCGTTAAACCCGCCCGTCTGCTCAATGGCCATCATGTCGACCGGCGACTCAAGTACGCAGAGCAACGTACGATCCCGAGACTGACTCGAGCAGATATCACACACATCGTCTTCCGACAGGGTACGGCACTGGCTGCACTCACCGATGTTTTCAACTGCATCCACCAAGGCGCTAGCCAAAGCCAAGGCACCGGGACGGTCACGCTCAAGCAGATGCAGCGCCATCCGCTGCGCCGACTTCGGTCCGACGCCTGGCAGACAGCGCAGCGTATTGACGAGATTCTGTAGCAGAGGACTGAACGCCATGATCAGAACGGCATCTTGAAGCCCGGCGGCATACCCATGCCGGAGGTAACCTTGGACATCTGCTCCTGGGTATTCTGCTCAATCTTGCGAACTGCATCATTTACAGCCGCAGCGATCAGATCTTCCAGAATCTCTTTTTCCTCTTCGAGCAGGCTGTCATCAATCGCAACCTTCTTGACGTCATGGCGACCGTTCATCACCACACTGACCAGGCCAGCACCGGACTCACCGGTTACCTCGGCGTTAGCGATGCGTTCCTGCGCCTTCTGCATCTCTTCTTGCATCTTCTGGGCCTGCTTCATCAGGTTGCCCATGCCACCTTTCATCATTTTCTCTACCTCGTTAATCAAGAGGGGTCTAAGGGTGTGACAGATTCTTCTTCGATATGTGCCCCGAACTGCTCGATAATCTGCTGCACCAGCGGATCATGCTTGAGCGCGTTCACAGCCTCAGCCTTGCGCTCCTGCCGTCGACGGACAGAGTACTGAGCGGGCGTTTCACGGGTTTGGGCCGCTTCTCGATATTCGACATCCACTGCCTTGCCCAGACGGTTTCTCAGCGCCTCGGCGATACGGTTGCGCTGCGTTTCATTGAGCAACGCATCCTGCTCTGGACTGTAATGAAAACAGAAGCCTGAAGCACTGACCATCTCCAACGACATTGCGCGGGCAAGACTGTCCGTCATACCGGTCAGGCCCAAATCAGAGACCAGGGCCACCCAGTGCACCGGCGCCAGCTGAGAGAGATCGTCCGGCAAGGGCTCATAGGTTTCCCCATAAGGCACCTTCCCACCCGAACCACTTGCAACCACGGGCTTAACCGGCTCGATCACAGCAGACTCAACGACTTCCGGCGACGGAGGTGCTACAACAGGGGCGACCACCGCCTCTTGCGGTGCCTCTGCAGGTTCAGGCTTTTTTACCGGAAGAGTCTCCTCGACGGGAGCTGCATCATATTCATCCCAGGGTGGCGGCTCATCCATAACAGGCGGCTCATCCATCATCGGGACAGAGCGCTCCTGACGAGGTGCCCTATCGACCACCTGCGCTGATGCCGACACCGGTGGCTCTGGAGAGGACTCTGCGGAAGCAGCGGCAGGCGCAGACATCGGTACTGACGGGACAACCGGGCGAGAAGGCTCGACAGCGACGGGGGCAGAATTCGCTGGCGACGTGAGTACTGGAGCAGGCGAAGGCACTGGTGCTGGGTCTACCGCCACGGGCGAAGGCTCTTCAGGCTGCGCACTACCACCTGCAGGGGCAGGTACACTGGACACCGCGGCCCCTGCCGGCCTGAAAGCGAGCATGCGCAGAAGAATCATCTCAAGACCTTCACGGGCATGAGGTACGTATGGCAGATCCTTACGCCCCATCACGGCTATCTGGTAGTACAACTGCACATCTTCGGCGCGCATTTTTGAAGCCAGCTCACGCACCTGCTCGAGATCCCCAAGACTGTTATCGACAGCCTGAGGGACGGCCTGCGCCAGCGCCACACGGTGCAGTAAACTGATTAACTCGCCTAGCACACTGCTGTAATCCGGAGAAAATCCGGCAAGCTCAGCACTGGCAGCCAGCACCTGAGCACCATCATGAGCCGCAATCGCATCCAGAATCTGATAGACCAGACGCTGGTCGATGGTTCCCAGCATGGCCCTGACATCATTTTCGGTAACTTGTCCGGCACCAAACGCTATCGCCTGATCGGTCAGACTCAAGGCATCGCGCATGGAGCCATCAGCGGAGCGGGCCAGAAGCCATAGAGCGGGCTCCTCGAAGCTGATCTCCTCCTCTTCCAGCACATGCTTCAGATGGCTGACGATACGCTCAGGTACAAGGTTTTTGAGGTTGAACTGCAGACAGCGCGACAGGATCGTCACTGGCAGTTTCTGAGGATCAGTGGTCGCCAACAAAAATTTCACATGGGGAGGCGGCTCTTCGAGCGTCTTGAGCAACGCATTGAAAGAGTGACTCGAGAGCATGTGTACCTCGTCAATGAGATACACCTTGAAGCGCCCATGGGTTGGCGCGTATTGAACGTTCTCGAGCAACTCCCGCGTATCTTCCACCTTGGTGCGGGATGCCGCATCGACCTCGATCAGATCGACAAAGCGCCCTTCCGCTATCTCCCGGCATGCGGTGCACTGACCGCAAGGCTCGGAGGATACCCCCTGCTCGCAGTTCAATGATTTGGCGAACAAACGAGCGATCGATGTTTTGCCGACCCCTCGCGTCCCTGTGAACAGATAGGCGTGGTGCAGGCGGTCGTCATCGAGCGCGTTCACTAACGCCTTGAGGACATGCTCCTGCCCCACCATCTCCTGAAAACGGCGAGGCCGCCATTTCCGTGCCAGAACCTGATAGCTCATTATGCCTCGTGCTGCTTGCGTCTGATCTCAATGCAAGGCGCAGATATTAACATGACCATTGCCCCGAGTCGTTAGCCGCTACTTGCCCCTTTACTGATGCACAATTGAGACTAATCTATAACTTACTCACAGCAACCTTTCGGATATCATGGATATATCTATTTCTACGACGGCAAGGTTAGAGTCCCTGGCTAAACAACGCGCCACTGGCATGTAAAAGACGAAACGAAGTATTTAGATGAGTCCATCTCCGAAAGCACACCCTACTGCCCAAACTCCGGAAACGCTCGACACTTCGCGCGATGGCCAAGACACCTTCGTCATTACACCAGAGGAGCTGATCAACAAGCTGGCGATCCCGACTTTCGCCATCAACAGCGACCATGTCATCACCCACTGGAATCTTGCGTTAGCCCGCGCATCGGGCCTGCCTGCCGATGAGATGATCGGCACACAGCATCAGTGGATGCCCTTCTACTCACACCAGCGCCCCACGCTGGCCGACCTGATACTTGAACCGTCTCCCAAGGAGATGCTGGACAAGCACTACCTCGGAAAATACAAGCCTTCGGACCTGATCGAGGGCGCTTATATGGCGGAGGACTTCTTTCCTGATATTGGCAAGGCCGGTGAATGGCTCTCATTTACCGCTGCACCGTTGCTGGACGGCCAGCACAATATCGTTGGCGCCATTGAAACACTGGTGATCATCAGTGAACGAAAACATGCAGAACAGGAGTTGATCGCCCGAGAAAAGCGCTACCGCCAGCTCAGCCAGATCGACGACCTTACCCGACTGTTCAACGCTCGACAGCTGCGCCGCGAGCTCAGCCGACATATCGAGCTCTGCAAGCGTTACGACCAGCCGTTGTCTTTGGTCATGATGGATCTGGACAGGTTCAAACAGGTCAACGACACCTGGGGTCACCTGTTTGGAGACAAGGTTCTAAAAACCTTCGCGGATATAATTCACCGCAATCTGCGAACGTCTGACGAGGGCTATCGATACGGCGGGGAGGAGTTCATCCTGCTGATGCCATTCATTGATGAGCAAGCCGCTTTGCAGGCGACCGAACGTATACACGCGGGTTTCTGCAACACGACCTTTATCACCGAAGACGGCTCGGAGCTTCAACTGACCGTCAGCGGCGGCATCACCCGCCTACGGCCGGATGATGACTACGACACTTTGCTAGGTCGTGCGGACGCTGCACTCTACGAAGCCAAGAACAGCGGTCGCAACACGATTTTAATCAGCCGTCAGTAGATGGTAGCGGGAGCATCCTGGAGGCTCCGCTGCACCCTGTCATTTAACAGCATCCCGCATCTGCTGGATAACCCCCTCCAATGCCCGCAATGGACGCGCACCTCCCAGGGGCACCACCTCGCCGCTGGCATTGTGCCGAAGGAAACTGCCGGGCGTACCGGTCACGCCAGCCTGCATACCGTTTGCCTGCTGCTGAAGCACCTTGCTCTTGAACTGTTCGCTGTCCAGGCAATTTTTGAACGCCGACTCATCCAGCCCTATTTCACCTGCTAACGGCACCAGATTGGCGATCGGGAACCCTTTGCCATTGGACTTGGTACGCTCGAAAATCAGATCGGAGTAGTGCCAAAATGCATCACCGCCCCCCAAGGAGCCTGCACATTCGGCCGCTTCAGCCTGCTTTTGCGCCCCTGGGTTGTGAAAATCCAGCGGGAAGTGTCGGTAAACCCAATTCACATCCGGGTTGCGCTTCACAAACTCCAGTACAGTGGCATGGAAACGTTTGCAGTACGGGCACTCATAATCGGAGTACTCGATCAGCGTATAGGGCGCATCCACCGGTCCGCGGACATATTCGTTGGCCGGATCGACCGGCGCTATGTTTTTAACCTTCTCCTCACGCGCCTTGCGCTCCTGCTCGACACGCGCCTGATTCTGCTTGTTGATGAACTCGACGATTCCCGCTTCGATTCGTTGCTGGAACGCGTCGCTCTCAACATACTCCTGAATCTTTTGATCGATCAGCTTATCGATCGCGGCACCATCAGGCTCGGCAGCGGAAACAGTCCCCAAACACAGGGCCGACACCAAACCGACGACACCCGCCAGCAATGAAACCCTCATCGACTCACTCCCATTAACCGGTTAGCGGTGGAATAACCTATTGGCTACCAATTAGCTTAACACATGCCGCTATCTGCCATGAGAGCAGGTCACCGAAAGGTTCAAAGTGCGGCGCGAGGGTGAATAAACTCCCATGCCGAACTCTCCGCCCCACGCTCACACACAATTTCGATCAGACAGGGTTCATCCAATGCAAAGCACCGCTCAAGCACGGGTTTTAGCTGCTCAGGTGTCGCCACACGGTATCCGGCAGCACCAAAGCTTTCGGCAAGCTTGACGAAATCCGGCGTTTTCAACTCGGAGCCACAATAACGAGCCCCATATCCCAACTCTTGATCGCGCCGCACATTGCCATAGGAGTTGTTGTTCACCACGATGGTGACCAGTCCGATTTTGAACTCAACCGCGGTCATCAACTCCTGAGCCGCAAACATGAAGCCGCCATCGCCACACACCGACACCACAGCCCGATGCGGATTGGCGACCTTAGCCCCCAGCGCAGTCGGAAAACCAAACCCGAGCGTGCCCTGAAAACCACTGTCTATGTAGGTTCGCGGAGCATACACAGGCAATCCTCCGACCCAGGTTGCAAACCCCATCTGCGAAAGCTCAGGTACATAGATACCATCCCGGGGAAGCGTTTCACGGATCACACTCAGATACGACAGCTGCGGCTGTACTCTCTGTATTGCACGCCAGGCCATGGCCTTTGCCCCGGCGATCTGATCAAGACGCGCCGGATCCGGGTTCACCTTCCCCTGCAACAGATCGCAAAGTACACGACACACCTCATCCGAGTCGCCCACCAGACCCAGATCAGGCTCAAATATCTTCATCTGGTCCGGGTCGATATCGATGCGGATCAGCTTAGGGCCAGCGCTGGGCTTCTGCTTGTACTCCATGTAATTACCCCAGCGCATGTAGGGCATTTCAAGACGCGAACCGATGCCAATCAGCAGATCGCACTCATCCCAAAGTTGCCGTGCAGCTACCGGCGGCACACCCAGGGGATGATCCTCCGAAACGACGCCGCGACCACTGCGAAAACCGCTTACCGGCGCATTGAGCAGGCTCGCTAGCTCTCCAACAGACTCCGCCGCGTGCAAGGCACCTGAGCCGCACATGATCATCGGCTTTCGTGCACGGGCCATCATGGCAGCGGCAGAGCGCAACGCATCAACATCCAGCTCCTGGCCTCTCTGCCGTGTCAGCGTCGGGGCTTGGGTTACAAACTCATCCACCGCCGCCATCGTATCCCAGCACATCTCGACGGTCACAGGACCTGGACGCCCCTCACGTGCAGTCTCGAAGGCGCGGTTGACCACTTGTGAGGTCTGGGCCGGCGCATCTTCGATAAAAAAAGCGTCCTTGATGATCGACTTAAGCGTGCCCCGCTGATCCTTCAGCTCATGGAGGTGTCCCCGTCCTTTACCCACAAAACTGGTCGGCACCTGGCCTGTCAGCCCCACCACCGGACTGCAGTTCCCCATTGCGGTACACAGTGCCGCCGCCGTATTCAAGATGCCGGGGCCAGGCACAACTGCGAAAGTGCCCGTCTTGCCGCTCGATTTGGCATAGCCCATCGCCATATAGGCGGCGCTCTGCTCATGACGCGGCACGACAAGGTTCAGGTTCTGCTTGTAGATACCGTCAAACAGCGGATAGATCTGCGCCCCGGGAATGCCGAAGATGGTATCAACGCCGTTGGCGACAACCGAGTCGATAATCGCCTCACCGCCCGTGATTTTTTTCATAACGCACCAAAACTTAATATGTTATTGATGAGCATGGTAGGCAGCGCGAATAGCCCCCGGAAGTATAGTTTCGCGACAGCGGGTATAATGAAAACGATATAGCCACCCCAAAGGTCCCGCATGAACATCAAGCAGCTCAAATACTTCCTAAGCATCGCCGAAAACGGAAGCATCGCTGCCGCCGCTAGGGCCCTTGATGTGGCGCAGCCTGCGCTGAGCATTCAGATATCCAAGCTTGAGCATGAAGTGGGCGCCTCGCTGTTTACCCGCGGCCACACGGGCGTGCAACTGACCGACGCAGGAGAGCTGTTCCACTTCCACGCATCGGCAGTTGTCACGCAGATGGATCAAGCGCTGGGAGAGATCTCGGACCTGAATAAAACCATACAGGGCACCTTTGTAATCGCCATGAATCAGGCGACTGACAATATACTCGCCCTTCCGCTTTTCCGTGCGCTTGAAAAGCGCTATCCGGGCATCGATCTTGATTTGAGAACTGGGCTTTCCTATGAGGTCAAAAACCTTTTAACCAGTGGCGATGCCGATCTGGCCATCATTTATGAAGACGGTCAAAAAGATCCCGACATCATCAAATACCCCCTGATCAAGGAAAACCTGTTCTTTGTCTGCAAACCCGGAACGCTTAACCGGCGAAGAGAGGAGATCGATTTTGCCGAGATGGCCGAACACGAAATCGTCATGACCTCGGAAAAGGAGTCACTCGGCTATACCACAGCCCGCTACGAGAGACAGACAGGCATCGAGCTCAAAAAAAGACGCCCTTATGGACAACTGCTGACAGGGCTTCGATTTTCGGCGCAAGGTGTGTGCAACATCGTACTGCCCTCTTCGGCTTTTTATCACCTTGAGGAGCGTGGAGAGGTTCAGGCGTACAAAATCATCAACCCGGAAGTTGAGCGGGATGTGTATCTGGCGGTCGATGCACGCAAGCCTCTGCGACTGAGAACAATAAAAATGATGGAGGTTATACGAGAGTGCGTCGAGCAGGAAAACAAGGAAAAACGCTGGATAGGAAGCCCGACGTTTCGTTGACTCACGCCCTCGAGCGAGGACTATGAAATTGGGCACGACGGCCTGATTAGACTTGAGGGAGGGGGACTGGGGGTGGCTCCACCAGCCGACATCCCGGCACACGAGTCGACCGCTGTGGCTGCTCCCTTCCGGGCCTGACCAGGTTCACGGTTTATCGTTGCGAGAGGACCGGCGGAACCACCATAACGCGGCTTTCGCCTTGTTTCGAAAGCCCTTTGGATGCGGCATCTATCGAAACAGGCGCGCAGTATAAGCATCGTGACTGTCGAATGCAAACGCCAACGTCGCACCGTTAATCAATCGGCCTGGACTTGCCCAACCGTTCGACGATCCCGCCAGCAATGGACTTGATCAGGTTTTGATCATGAGACTCCGATGGCAAGGGACGACATAAGCGCATCGCCTGCAAACCGGTACGCGCTGTAAAGAGCCCGGCACCCAAGCCCTGCCCCGCCCGGGCTGACAGGCTTGCCGTCAGCGAGCTACCTAATGCAGCGGAGCCTGCATCGATGGCGACCTCACTGAGACCTGCAAATGCCAGGTTATGCATCACCCGTTTGAGCAATGTCCACTGAGCAGCAGCACCCGGTGCGACACCGTAAATGGCGGCGATTTCACGCAGCATGCGCAGATTACGCCACCCTACCAGCAGCATATCGAAACTCGCCCAAGGGCTCAGCGCCACCAGCACGCCAGACTCCACGCTATAGCGCTGCACACATCGACGTGCACGCAAATCCTGCTCGGTTAACGCATGTCGCGACAGGAAACGCACGACCTCTTCATCGCTATAGGCTGAGTCTAACTGCAGGATTGCATCCTCCAGTGGCTGGCGAGCGGCACTCTCCTTATAGTGCGCTTGCAGTGACTTGAGCAGCCCTGCGGCGTGACCCTGCCCTTTATGTTGCAACAGTTCACGTGCCTGCGTCTGAAGACGCTCAACATTTCGCAGTTGGCGTAGCCCCTTTAAAGCCAGCCACCCTTGCACAGCGCCGCTAAGGGCCAACACCACCAGTAATACACTCACCACTGAACCAGCGGCAGGATGGAGGGTGTAGGACCAGTCCAACAACCTGTACAGCTCGACACCCACCGCACCAATAAGCGTGGCCGTCAGTGATACGCCAAACACCCGCCGCCAGCGGCCTTTTCGGCGCGCTAACCTCTGAGTCGTCACTGCCGCGGGAGGTTCTTCAACAACATCCGTTATCTGCTGCAGCGAAAACTCCTGCGCTGACATAGAGTTTTCAGCCGCCTTATCAGCGGTATCAAGCTGTGAAGGGTCGACCCAAACCGCTTTTTGATAGCGAGGTTGCTCACTCATTGAAACTGGTCTCCCGTCATGTACTCCAGCAGTTGATCAAGGCGGATATGATGAGAGGACTTGAGATCAGCCGAAGGCAAGCGATGCGGCGCGAAGTCGACGAATCGGAAACGATCCTGTGTCCAGTCTTCACTACCGGGAAGCTCGGTTGGGATCTCGCCCGGAAATAACGCAACCTCCTCGCCGGTGTCCTTGCGCAGCCCTCTCAGGCACGACAGGGTCTGACCGTCCACATGCGCCTGAGCGGCCTGGGTTGCGCGCACGGAGGCAATGGCCATGCACCGGGTATCAATTCCCTCAAAGCCCATGTCACGCTGAGCATCCTGCACAATCAACTCCAGAAAACGGTCCAGATTATGATGCTGATTGGCAGTGACGTGATCGGCCTTGGTCGATGCGAACAACACACGATCAATGCGCGGACTGAACAGACGACGCAAGAAACCCGAGCGCCCGTAGTTGAAGCTTTGCAGTATCGCACTCAACGCCTGCTTCATGTCGTTGAAGCAGGCCTCGCCCCGATTCAAGGTTTTAAGGCAATCCACCAGCACCACCTGACGGTCGAAGCGGGAAAAGTAGCGTACATAGAATGGCCGTATCACTTGCTGGCGATATTGCTCATATCGCTGCTGCAGCGTCCAGCGCAATGAACCTTCCGGTGCTTCTGAACTGACGGGCTCAGGCAACACCAGCGGAAACAGCTGCAACAGCTCACTCCCCTCCATATCCCCGGGAAGCACACAACGCCCAGGTTGCAGAAGGCTCAACGCATGCGGATCTCGCCGCAATATCTGCAGCAGGGTTGAATACTCCCGACTCAGTTCCTGAAGCAGCGCGTCATCCCGCGGCGAGTTCCAGTCAATCCTCTGCAGCTTTTGCAACCACCCCGCCGCAACCGTGCGTCGCGGCTCTTTCATGAACAGCTGACGCTGGCTCTCACACCATTGCTCGAAGCTCTGCTCAAGCATCGGCAGATCAAGTAACCACTCCCCGGGGTAGTCGATAATATCGAGAAACAGCGTACTGCTATCCCCAAATACACGGCGTAACCCAGGCGCCCTGCGATAACGAATCGCCAGACGCACTTCAGACAATCCCCGGGTGGATTGCGGCCAATGCGGCGATGGCTGGGATAGTCCTTCTATTGCATCCCGCAGGGGAAAGGGCGAACTGGATTCAGCACTGAGATCCCGCGTACCAACCACACGACCATTGGCGGCCAGTTCGAAAAACGGCAAGGAACCGCTTTTGTGGGCGTGTAAAAGGTGATGGACCAAAGCGGTGATAAATACTGTTTTCCCACTCTGGCTCAGCCCAGTTACCGCCAGACGCAGATGCCGATCCATACTCTGTTCAGCCAGATCCGTCAGCCGGTTGCGCAGATCATCGACCCGCACATCACCCATCCAGGATTTCAGTCTTTTCGATACGCCCATTGCCACCTCTTGTTGCCAGACACCCCGAGGGTATGCCAGAGCTCATTAAACAGAGCTTAAAGAACGCAAGACGTTCAATTAGAGCGTGACCACCCGAACAGCCAGACCGACCAGAAGCGCGCCAGTCGCGCGTTCGACAAACTTAGCGCGTCGGCGCAACGCTTTCAGCAATCGAGGGTGAGAAAGCAGCAGGGCTACCAGCGTATACCAGGCACCATCGACCACCGTGGCCGTCACAATCATCAGCCACTGCGACAATACACTTTGCTCAGCGCTGACAAACTGTGAAAAAAGCGCCATGAAAAACAGCGCCAGCTTGGGGTTAAGCAGAGAGACAACAGCGCCAGCACGAGCGGCGCCCATCAAGGAATGTACCTGGGCCTCCCCAGCATCGAGCGTGCCCGCCTCGCCAGCGTGTCGCCAGGCCTTAATGCCCATCCACGCCAGATAGGCGGCCCCCGCCCAGCTCAATGCAGTAAATACCAGCTGCTGCCCTGTCACCAGCAACGCCAGACCATGCACTGTCAAAAACGCCCAAAGGCCAACACCCAGGGCATGAGAAAGGCCGGCCACAACGCCATGCCAGCGACTGTTACGCACCGTCTCGCGAAGCACTACAGCAAGACTTGGCCCCGGCGACATGGCCCCCATCAGGCAGACCATAAACAGAGACCCCCACAGCACCCACGACATACTTCTCTCCCTTCCCTGACTGATATGACTTCATACATTATCTACCCTGTCCGCTATCCTGTCACAGGTAGAAACAGCTCGTCGGGCTGCACCTCTCCCTCGGCTTGAGGTATAGTGCCGCCCTTGGTAAATCAGAGATTTTTCGGGTATCAGCATGGCAATTTCACTTCAGGATCAACTCCTCAAGGCCGGTATAGCCAACAAGCAACAGGCCAAGAAAGCCAAGCAGGAAAAGAAGAAAGAGAAGAAGGGACAGGCACCTGCCAATAACGGCGATGAGCAGGCAGCGTTGGAAGCAGCACGCAAAGCCAAGGCCGAACGCGATCGTGAGCTTAACCGCCAGCGTGAAGCCGAGCAGGCACAGAAAGCAGCCACTGCCGAAGTACGCCAACTGCTCGCACAGCACGCTGTTCGCCTGCCGCAAAACGGTGAAACCCGTTACAACTTCGTGCATGAAAAGAAGGTCAAGTCACTGTGGATCGACGATTCGATGCTCAAGCAGCTTGCGCGCGAGCAGCTGCTGATCGCATTTTTCGATGGTCGATACCAGATCATTCCGGCTGAGATCGGAGACCGCATCGATCAGCGCCTGACCGGTGTCGTTCTGCCACGTCCAGAACCGGAAAAAACGGAAGAGGACGATCCTTATGCCAATTATCAAATCCCGGACGACCTGATGTGGTGATACAAGGGCTCCGCTGAGGGTATACTGTTGGAAACTTCGTTTCCTTTAGTCTGACAGTGTTTCTCGGCCGGAGCTCATTCAATGCCCGATCAACCCCACTTTCTCCAGTCAGAAAAACAGAACCTTCATGTCGAGCGTGCCGAAGAAGACGCCCGGGTCGAGCCATTACAACTCGGGCAGCGCGTCCGGGAGATACGCCTGAGCCAGAACCTCACCCTTGAGGAGGCCAGCAAACTGACGGGCCTTGCCCGCTCGACCCTGTCCAAAATAGAAAACGAGCAGATATCCCCCACCTTCAGCGCCGTCACCAAGCTGGTAAACGGTCTGGGCATCGACATACCCCAACTCTTCACCCAGCCCAAGCGCGATCGCGCCGGTGGTGGCCGTCGCGATATTACCCGCTTCGGCGAGGGCCGCCCGCACCCCACGCCGACCTACGAACATGAGCTGCTGTCGACCGCTCTAACCAGGAAAAAGATGATTCCCTATCGCACCGCGGTAAGGGCACGCAGTTTCGACGAGTACAAGGAGTGGGTACGCCACGACGGCGAGGAGTTTCTCTACGTGTTGGAGGGGCAGGTCATGCTCTATACCGAGTTTTACGAGCCGATCCTGCTCGGTGTCGGCGACAGCGCCTACTATGACTGCGAAATGGGGCACGCGTTGGTTTCGGTCGGCGAAGAAGACGCGATCGTGCTCTGGGTCACGGCCTGAGCACAGAGCTCTGGCAATCCCACCCCAAGCGTTTTATCGTTGCCGTTAAATAACAATTAACGCGCAGGAGCGCCCAATGTCCCGCATCAATACCGATGAGCTGCACATTCTTCTGATCGAGCCCTCCTCGACTCAACGCAAGATCATCATGCACCAGCTGGCAGATGAACACGTCGGTTCGATTGATGCCGTTAGCAATCAGGCTGAAGCGATCAGCTACCTGACACGGATGCGCCCCGATCTGGTAATCAGCGCCCTCTATTTTGAAGACGGCTCGGCTGACCAACTCCTTAAGCAGATTCGCTCGAGCAAAGCCCTGTCAGACCTGCCCTTCATGCTGATCTCCAGCGAAAGCCGTCGCGAACAGCTCGAAATATTCAAGCAATCGGGCGTTGTGGCCATTCTGCCCAAACCCTTTACCCGCGAACATCTGACCAAAGCGCTGAATGCCACGCTGGACCTACTCGATCAGGATGATCTGGAGCTGGAGATGTTCGATATCGACAGCATCCGAGTACTGGTTGTCGATGACAGTCGCATGGCGCGACGCCACATCATGCGCGTTCTGCAAAATCTCGGTGTTCGCCACCTGATCGAGGCGACTGACGGTCGTGAGGCGATTGAGCGGCTGCAGCG
This sequence comes from Marinobacterium lacunae, assembly GCF_000705555.1. GTDB lineage: Bacteria > Pseudomonadota > Gammaproteobacteria > Pseudomonadales > Balneatricaceae > Marinobacterium_D > Marinobacterium_D lacunae. Next base: position 110,095 of record NZ_JMQN01000021.1, on the reverse strand, counting down.
GGAGATGGTGGATCTGGTGGTCACCGACTACAACATGCCGGAAGTAAACGGCGCGGAACTGGCCGAGTTTATACGCCATTCGGCGCTGCACTCGCACCTGCCGATCATGATGGTCACATCTGAAGCCAACGATGCACATCTGCGTAACATCAGCCACTCCGGCGTCGATGCACTGGCAGACAAGCCGTTCGAACCGGATACGGTCAAGCAGCTTCTTGTGCGGCTGCTTGACCGTCGCTAGCGGACCCGTTTACTCGCTGTAGAAACGGGGTACCCGGGGGGTCAGGCAGGTCACCATGGTATAGGGGATGGTGTCACACCATAGCGCCACTTCCGATACTGGCAACTGTTTGCCGAACAGCTCGACGCGGTCTCCGACTTCAACCTCGGGCAGGTCGGTCAGATCGATTGTCATCATATCCATCGACACACGCCCGGCAACCGGTACTCGCCGCCCCTTCACCACCACCGGCGTACCATTTTTGGCATGGCGCGGATACCCATCTCCGTAGCCCATGGCGATTGTGCCGATCCGCGTCGGACGCTCACATACGAATGTGCCGCCGTAGCCGACAGCCTCTCCCGGCGCCACGTCGCGTATCGCAATAATCTCAGTGCTCAGTGTCATCGCCGGCAGCAGCTGGTCGGCAACCGGTTGAGGCGCCATGAACGGCGTCGCTCCGTACAGCATCATGCCCGGACGCAACCAGTTACGGTGAGCACCCGGCCAAGCCATGATCGCCGCCGAGTTACTCAGACAAGCCGCCAAACCTTCTGAACCGGCCAGCGCTTCAAAGCACTCTATCTGATGCTTGGTCGCCGACTGCTCCGGCTCGTCAGAGCGCGCGAAGTGAGTCATCAGAATCACTTCGGACACGCAGTCCAGCGCCTTCAACCGGCTGACAGCCGCCGGCACGTCAGAAGGTGCAAAGCCAAGACGATGCATCCCCGTATCCACTTTAAGAAAGACGGGAAAAACGGATGCCATCTGCGCCTGCTCAAGGGCCACCAACTGGTGTTCGCTGTGTACCGCGGGCCAGAATCCCTGGGCGTCTACTTCCGGCAGCTCGCCGGCATCGAAACACCCTTCAAGCAACATGATCGGTTTAGCGATACCCGCTGCACGCAGCTCAAGCGCCTCTTCTATGCAGGCCACACCAAAAGCTGGAACCTCAGATTCCAACGCTCTTGCAACCTCGATAGCGCCGTGGCCGTATGCGTTAGCCTTGACGATCGCCACTGCACGAGCGTTCGGCGCCTGCGCACAGGCCAGCCGGTAGTTATGCCGGATCGCACTCAGATCCACATCGGCACGTACCTTTCGACTCATTCAGATCCTCCTCCGTCTCGGCCGCTTAACCGGCAGTGACCATAATGCCTTCTACTTCGATATCCACGCCCTTGGGCAGCTGTTTGACAGCATAGGCGGCACGCGCCGGATAAGGCTCACTGAAGTAGCGCCCCATTACCGCGTTAACCTGCGCGAAGTGATCCATATCCGACAGCAGGATCGTCAATTTAACGATGTCAGCAAGCGAACCACCGGAGGCTTCTGCAACGGCGCTGAGGTTTTCGAACACCTGCACAGCCTGAGCTTCAAAAGACTCGGTTACCACTTCCATGGTTTCCGGCACCAGGGGGATCTGGCCAGACATATATACGGTGTTGCCTACTTTGACAGCCTGCGAGTAGGTACCGATTGCCGCCGGCGCCTTGTCTGTGCTGATAATGCTCTTATTGGACATAGTTAATCCTTTCAAAAACGCTTATAAATTGGGTCAGGAAACGGAGGAGGACCTGACGCACGTATCTTCCCCCAAGCGACCACTCGCTCGCCAGCCCCAATTCGACATACACATGCGTGTTACTCACATACCGAGTAGCGGGACGCAGTCGTTTGCCTTATCTTTTAGCATCACCTACACCTCAGATAAGTGTGCGCAGCGGATGATGTGCGTTCCATTCTAAGCGATTGAATGAATTAATTTTTTGTGAATTTGTTAAAATTGCATTAGAATAAACTGAATTTCATCTTTATTTTGGCGAAAAAGACCAAGTTATGGCCAATATACAGAAAACAAGAAAACTCGATCGCATCGATCGCAACATTCTGACCATCCTTCAGAACGAAGGCCGTATATCCTATACGGAACTCGCTGACCGGGTCGGACTGTCGACGACCCCCTGCATGGAAAGGGTAAAGCGCCTGGAGCGCGATGGCGTGATTACTGGGTACCACGCCAAGGTCAATCCGGAGATGCTGGATTTCAACCTGCTGGTTTTTGTCGAGATAGCCCTCTCCTATCAGTCGCCAGATGCCTTCGAGAAGTTCAATAAAGCGGTCGATAAACTGCCCTATATTCTCGAGTGCCACCTGGTCTCGGGCGACGCCGACTATCTACTCAAGGCGCGCCTGCACGATATGTCACAGTATCGTGAGCTTCTCGGCCAGATGTTATTGACCCTCCCCGGTGTAAAGAACTCCAAAAGCTACATCGTAATGGAGGAAGTAAAAGAGCAGTCCGAGCTTCCCACCGACATCAGCGCGAAAGGCGAGTGAGATCACTCGCCTTTCGCCACTCCCTGTACAACGGCCCCTCACCGCCTAAGCTAAAAATTTAACCGGGATCAAAAACGGCCCCCTCCAGGCAACTTTACGTGCACTGCGAATGGACATAGCAGAATTTAGTTTTTAGGATTAGCCGCTTCTGACCTTAAATACACTGACTAAAACCCAATACTCAGGTATTAAAACCATAAAAAATACCAATATCAGGTTAGGTCAGCTGATATCAACAACTGTGGAGACTCACCATGGATGCGTTTGAATCGATGATAGCGAGCATTAACGGCATCGTCTGGGGACCGATGATGCTGATTCTAATTCTCGGCGTCGGCTTCTTCCTTTCTCTGGGCCTGAAATTGATGCCGATTCTAAAAATCGGCACTGGGTTCCGACTACTCTGGAGCGGCCGCACCGCTTCATCCGATGATCTGAGCAAGGGCGAGATTCCGCCGTTCCAAGCCTTGATGACGGCGCTGTCCGCCACCGTCGGCACCGGGAACATTGCCGGTGTCGCCACCGCCATTTTCCTGGGTGGACCCGGCGCACTGTTCTGGATGTGGATAACCGCCCTTATCGGTATGGCCACCAAATACTCGGAAGCGGTGCTGGCAGTGAATTACCGTGAAACCGATGAACAGGGCAACCATGTCGGCGGTCCGATGTACTACATCCGCAACGGCTTGGGTAAAAACTGGGCCTGGATGGGCGTGGCTTTCGCAATCTTCGGTGCCTGCGCCGGCTTCGGTATCGGCAACACGGTACAGTCCAACTCCGTGGCCGCGGTGCTGGAGAGCAATTTCCAGATCCCGACCTGGGCCAGCGGCATAATCATCGCCGTTTTGGTGGGTGCCGTTCTGCTCGGCGGTATCAAACGTATCGGTAGCGTCGCCGGGGCCCTGGTACCGTTCATGGCGATCTCCTATATCCTGGCGGGACTAGTAGTGCTGGCGATTCAGGCCGATCAAGTGCCGCACGCCCTGGCGCTGATCTTCGAGCACGCATTCTCCCCCATCGCCGCCGAGGGCGGTTTCGCCGGTGCTGCTGTCTGGGCGGCGATCCGCTTCGGTGTGGCGCGCGGTGTGTTCTCCAACGAGGCTGGACTGGGATCCGCCCCGATCGCACACGCAGCTGCGCAGACCCACAGCCCGGTGCGTCAGGGACTGGTTGCGATGCTGGGTACCTTTATCGACACCCTGATGGTCTGCACCATCACTGGCCTGGTCATCGTCAGCTCTGGCGCCTGGACCGGCGGGGAATCCGGCGCTGCGCTGACCAGCGCCGCCTTTGCATCGGCACTGCCATCTTTCGGTAACTACCTGGTCGCCATCGCGCTGGCCATTTTCGCCTTCACCACGATTATCGGCTGGTCATTCTATGGCGAGAAGTGCGTCGAGTTCCTGTTTGGTGTCAAAGCGATCATGCCCTACCGAATCCTGTGGATTCTGGCAATCCCAGCAGGTGCCATGCTCAGCTTGGACTTCGTCTGGCTGGTGGCCGACACATTGAATGCGCTGATGGCGATCCCCAACCTGATCGCGCTGGCACTGCTGAGCCCCGTCGTATTCAAACTGACCCGCGAATACTTCGACAATCAGTAACGCCCGCGTACTCCCGGCGGCCCGATAAATCCGGGCCGCCGTTTCGTTTCACCCCTCCCTGAAGCTGCCTAACACGTTATACTAGCGCCCTTTCCAACTCCACGGATTACACCATGCTACGCCTGGATTTGCTGCTGGTTCAAAGAGGACTGGCCGATACACGTGCACGCGCCCAACGGCTGATCAAGGAGGGGCGGGTACGTATACAACTGGGCCAGTGGCAGCCTGCTCTGAAGACAGGCATTAAAGTGCCCGAAGAGATCGCCATTGAGGTGGAACCCAGCGAAGAGGACCGTTTCGTTTCGAGAGGTGCCCTGAAACTACTGCCGGCACTGGACAGGTTCGCTCCTGATCTTCAGGGTAAAATCGCCATTGATGTGGGACAGTCCACCGGCGGCTTTACCGACTGCCTGCTGCAGCATAATGCACGCCGTGTCGTCGGTATTGAGGTTGGACATGACCAGCTGGCCGAGCGCCTTAGACAGGACCCTCGAGTTGTTTGCCTCGAAGGCTACAACGCACGCCAGCTAAGTGCCGATCTGCTTGAGCATACCAGCGGAAAAGGGTTCGACCTGGCGGTGATGGATGTGTCGTTCATCTCGCAAACGCTGATCCTGGACTCTCTCGCCCCACTGGTCGCGCCCGAGGGTTTGTTGATAACACTGATCAAACCGCAATTCGAGGTCGGGCCCGAGCATGTCGGCAAGGGTGGAATTGTGCGTGATGCAACACTCTACCCCAAGGTACGGGCACAAATAGAATCGCAGCTGACCCGCTTGGGTTTCAGCACGCTAGAATGCAGTGACAGCCCGATTCTCGGCGGAGACGGCAACCGAGAATTCGTACTGGTCGCCCAAAAGAACATTAACGAGACACCATAATGCAGATAACGCTGGAGCGTCAGATCGCCCCTTCTCTGGCCAATCAAAAAGCGACCGACTTTCTCGCCGGGGAGTCGGGTTTATCGCGCCAACGCATCAAGGACGCGATGTCCAAGGGCGCAGTCTGGCTTAAACGGGGCCGCAATCGCAAACGCCTGCGCAAGGCCACAGAGCAGCTTCGCTCTGGCGACCTGATACAGCTGTATTATGATGACGAGCTGCTGGCACGCACCGCGGATACACCTGTATGCCTGCACGACGCCAGCGGATACTCCGTTTGGTTCAAGCCAGCCGGCGTGCTGGCCCAGGGCAACGACTTTGGCGATCACCTGTCCTTGCTGCGCATTGCCGAGCTGGGCCTTGAGCCCAAGCGCGCGACCTTTCCTGTACACCGCATCGATCGTGAAACCGCCGGGCTTATGCTGATTGCTCATAAGCAAAGTGTCGCAGCCAAACTCTCTGCCATGTTTCAGGAAAGAGAGATTACCAAGCGCTACCGCGCTCTGGTTCTTGGCGAGCTGCCCGGCACCGGCACTATCGATAGCCGCCTCGACGGAAAACCTGCACTGACGCGCTATCGCCTTATGAGCTATAACGCCGACACGAATCAAAGTCTTGCAGAGGTCGAGATCGACACGGGTCGCACCCATCAGATACGACGGCATCTTAATGGTATCGGGCACCCCGTGATTGGCGATCCCCGCTACGGAGAGGGTAACAAGAACTCGGAAGGGCTTCAGCTTTTCGCGACAACGCTTGCGTTCACCTGCCCGCTGAGGCGACAACCGGTCACCTTTGAACTGTCTGATGCATTTCTACGGACACATTGCCAATACACCTTTGCCGGCAACGCATAATCTCTATTTTGGATTCTCATCATGCACAGGCGGGTAAACACCCTCCCGCCTGAACAACCGCTCCCCTCGCTTCTGAGCCTGAAGCATTTCGGTGAGCTGCTTGCTATCCACCGGCTTCGAGAACAGATATCCCTGCCCGAACACACACCCCTCCCGACGCAGATCGTCAACGTTCTGGAGGTTTTCGATGCCCTCGGCGATCACTTGCAGATCGAGACTTTCAGCCAGCCCGATAATGCTGCGAATAATCCTTGGATCTTTGGGCGTAATATTCAGATCACTGATAAAGCTGCGATCAATCTTCAACTTGTCGACCGGCAGCCGCTTAAGGTGGTTCAGGGAGGAGTAGCCGGTGCCGAAGTCATCCAACGCAATCTGCACGCCCAACTTCTTGATGTTGAACAGTGTATCGGGGGAGCTTTCGATATCCCGCATCGTGGTGTCTTCGGTCACCTCTATGATCAGCTGTTGGGCGGGCATACCCGTGTCGTCAAGCAACCGCATCAGCGAGCCGCAGAGATCATGCTGCGCATACATTGAAGGCGAAATATTAACCGCCACGCAAACCGTCTCGAACCCCTGCTGTGCCCAACGGACATATTGCAGACACGCCTGCCGGATCACCCACTCGTTGAACTCAAGCGCCATGCCATATTGCTCGGCGACAGCCACCACCTCCAGCGGCGAAATAGCGCCATAACTTGGATGATGCCACCTCAACAGCGCCTCGACCGATACGATCTTTCCGCTCTCGAACGCCACAACAGGCTGATAATTCAGTACCAGCTGGTCACCGGCTATGGCGGTTTTCAGATCGCGGGCGATGATATTCATGCGCTGGAGCGTTTCGTTCATCTCCGGCTCGAAACGGCGATAACCGGCACCACCCTCCCGCTTGGCCCGGTACATGGCCAAATCGGCATTGATCAGTACCTGAGCGACATCGTCACCATCGATTGGAAAGACACTGACCCCCAAACTCGCCGAGGGAAAGATGGCGTTGCCCTTAAGACGAATCTCCTGCCCTAACTGTTGCCACAACCGCCGTGACAGCTCCATGCACTCTTTGGGATCTTGAACCAGCTCCTGAATGATTAGGAACTCGTCCCCACCCATCCGAGCTACTGTTTGCTGATGTCCCATGAACTGGCGCAACCGGTCAGCGATCGTCCGCAACATTTGGTCGCCGTGGTTATGGCCAAGCGTGTCGTTAACATCCTTGAAATTGTTTAGATCGATGAGGTGTATGCCTAACAACGTGCCCTGCTTGCGCGCGCGGTTCGCAGCCGTTACAAGTTTTTGGTTTACGAATTTACGATTGGGCAGACTTGTGAGGTCATCATGGAGCGATTGATGCCGGTTACGCGCACTCTCTCTGATCAACATGACAATGAGCAAGGCACCACTGAGCGCCAGACCAATCAACGATACGCTGACCAACCAGTTGAGTTCGAACACACGCTTGATACGCCCTTGTGCGATGGGGCCGTTAAAGCTATCGACGTTAAACGTGCGAACCTGACTCTCATACTGATTTAACCTATGAATGAGCGATTCAGCCACTTTCAAATCACCCTGCTCAAGCGAGACCACCTGCGGTTCAATCTCACGCAGAGTCGAGCGAAGTGCGGTCAACAGTTCCTCTGCGCCCGAAACCTCTCGAAGCTCTTTGGACTCACTGCCCAGGCTAAGAATCTCCACCCGACTCCAGAGCAGATCAAAACGCAATAGAAGCTCATCCGTACTTTCCCGCCCAAGTCCGACAAGCTCAAGGATTCTGGTGAACTTGATCAGTTCAATCTCAAGCTCTGACGCGGCCCAGCCGCTGCCTTTCTGGGTAACCGAGATGAGCTGTGACGATTCGATATGCCGCTGATAACTAACCATGGTGCTGACGGCAAACACGCCAACAGCAATGACCAAAAGCAAAAATCGGGGAGAGCGGTAACGAGGCATCAGTGCAGCTCTATACGACGCAGCTGCCACACCTGATTGGCTTGGTGACGCGACTGGTCAGCAAGTGGCAAATCCTCGAAAGGGTAGACGATCCAGAGTGGCCCCTTGTCACGAACACGCATGTAGCTGCCGTTGTTCTTGATCGCAACAAGTACCGGTACGGCCGCCAACTCCCGGATGTCCAGCGTAGCGTGATAATCATTGAGCGCCATAACCTCAGCACTCTGACTATTCGAGCCGACATATTCCAGCAGGTCACTCAAATACACACCCTGAAAATGCTGGATCCCCTCAGTCCAGGGCGTAGCCATATCCAACGTGCTCTGAGGCAGCGCTTCGAGCATTTCACGATCGAAATCCGCCCGCTGCGGTGCATTGGTATTTGAAATGTCACCACTAATACTCAAGATGACCGGACCCTGAGGCACAGGCAACTCCCCGCCAAAAACGCTGGGCGACATCAATAGCGTCAGCAGCAAGGCACCGATAAACTCACGCAAAACCGACCTCCCGATTGAAACGGCTCAACCCACTGCGGATGTCTTTTTTCTCATGCTTATGGAAAAACCATAGCTAAAAACGGGCATGAGGCCCTTAAGTTAAAAGTATAAGAACTTGATTGTCCACAATAGTTGAGAAACATTCGCATCGGCTGATCTGCATCACACTCTCATCTGCCGTTTGAGTTCCATACGGCGCAAGAACTCCGCCATGATCTCATGGTACAGCGCGCCTCCCAGCTGCAGGTCTTCCACGCCGGAATCGATACTCGGGTTGTCATTCACCTCTATCACCACCACCTTATCGCCGGATTGTTTGATATCCACTCCATACAACCCATCGCCGATCAAGCGCGTTGCTTTCAGTGCGACATCCAGCACTTTACGGGGCACCTCCCAGATAGCGGGGGTATCAAAACCACCGGAATCCGGCTCGTTACCACCTTCATGCCGGTATATCTGCCAGTGATCCTGAACCATGAAATATCGACAGGCGTATAGCGGTTTGTTATTAAGCACGCCGATGCGCCAGTCGTAATCGGTATACATGAACTCCTGCGCCAGAATAAGCGAGGAGTTTTGACGCAAACGCTTCAACTCTTTTGACAGGCTTTCGATCGTCTCGACCTTTATCACACCGCGCGAAAAGGCACCGTCCGGTATTTTCAGCACAACAGGCAAGCCGAGCGTTTCGGCAATAAGTTCTACGGTCTCACCACGTGCATCGCTGACGATCATCGTTTTCGGCGTCGGCACCTTGTGGGTACGCAGAAGGTCAGCCAGGTAGACCTTGTTGGTACAGCGCAGGATCGAGGTCGGATCGTCCATCACCACCAACCCTTCGGCCGCCGCCTTGCGCGCAAATCGGTAGGTGTGATGATCAATTGACGTCGTTTCCCTGATAAACAGCCCGTCATACTCCGCCAGGCGCTGATAATCCTGTTTTCCGATCTGCTGTACGTTGATACCCAGCCGCCTGCCCGCACGCACGAAGCCGGCCAGCGCCGCACGGTCACTTGGCGGCAACTTCTCTTTTGGATCGATCAGCATCGCAAGATCATAACGATAGTGCTTACGGGTACGCGGCTTGCGCCAAATTCGATTGCTGAATCGATCCAACGACTGAGCAAAGCGATCCTGTTCGGACTCATCCGCCAGATCGCGCAGTGCACCTTGCTTGATGCGTTGAATATGCCAGCCCTGATCACGCTTGAGTCTCACCTCAAGCAGCGGGATCGGAAAGCGCTCAAACAACTGATGCGCCAGCGGCGTAAGCTGAGGCGTATCGATCTCACCAAAAAAGATACGCAGATCGAGCTGCTGAGACTGTTCGCCATCGTTCAGCGCCAGGCGATCCAGTGCGGCCTCCACGGCTTCCAGCTCCAATGACCAAAGCGATTTCCGGCGCAGATCATTGATCACCTGCACTGAAGGAATAACGTTGTGTCCACGCGCTTCGGCCAGCAAAGAGCAGTAATACCCCCGACCCAGCGCACGTGAGTTACGGCAACAGTTGATCACACGCGTGCGTCCCTTGCCCTCCCCCTCTGGCAGTGACATGTACTGCTCGAACGAGATCACGTCACGACTGGGAAAATAGGGTGCCCAGTCCTCCAGATCATCCACCACAACGTAAAAACCGGCCATGCCTTACTCTCCTTCAGTCCTCGTCGGCAGTATGCCCCCAGACGTATCAACTTCACACGGCTTGCTGAAAATAATCTTCCTGCACGGCGTGGCACAGGGCTTCTCCCCGGTGTAGGATCGGCTCAAAGTCTCACCTGAGTCCGCCCCATGGACAACATCCTGATTCGCTCTGCACAGCGAAGCGACCTTGATCAGCTCTGCCAACTCGAAAATCGCTGTTTCGACGGCGACAAACTGTCCCGGCGTAACTTTCAGCACATGCTTCGCTCGGAACACGCCGACCTTCTGGTTGCCGACAACGGCCAGGAACTCGGCGGATACGCGCTTGTGCTCTATCGATCGGGCACCAACCTGGCGCGCCTCTACTCCATTGCCATCACGCCAGACTGGCGTGGGCAGGGAATATCCAATCGCTTACTTGAGGGTGCAGAGCAGCAAGCACGGGCTCGGGACAGCGCCTTCATGAGGCTGGAGGTCAGTGTAGAGAACAACAAGGCCATTCGATTATACGAGCTTAGCGGATACCATCGATTCGGCCGGATAACAGCCTATTACGAGAACGGCAGTGATGCTTGGCGCATGGAGAAAACCATTCGCCGAAAGGTGCAACACCCCAAGCCTCGCACCGACTACTACGAGCAGAGCACTCCCTTCACCTGCGGGCCGGCCAGCCTGATGATGGCGATGAAACACCTCGCCCCACAGTACGAGATGAACCGAACAGAGGAGCTGAGGATCTGGCGTGAATCGACCACTATCTACATGACATCTGGTCATGGCGGCTGCTCGCCTCACGGTCTGGCACTCAGCGCATGGCAAAGAGGTTTCAGTGTCCGATTATGTGTGACACCCGCCTCAACACCCTTTATCGACAGTGTGCGGGACCCCGACAAAAAGAGCGTGATTGAGCTTGTACATGAGGACTACCGGCAACAAATAGCCAATACGGAGATTGAGCTGATCAACGCCGAGCTGGATCTGCCGTCTCTGATCGCGCAGCTGCAAGCAGGAGCCGTTGCTGTCACGCTAATCAGTACCTGGCGGCTTAACCGAAACAAGGCACCGCACTGGGTCGTGATTGGATCAGCGGACGAACGCCACGTCTATATCAGCGACCCCGATTTCGACAGAGATCCCTGGCATAGCGAAACCGACTATATAGACGTTCCGGTAGGGCTGGAGGAGTTTCAGGCGATGTCACGCTTCGGCAAAAGCCGGTTACGCGCAACGCTATTGCTGACGAAAAGGAAAAAACCCGCCTGAGCAATGCAGAACTCAGGCGGGAAACCTGGACGGTCATACGACCGCTTCGGTTACGCTCCTTTCCAGCGAAGGATTAGTCCGCCTGTCGACGCAGGAAGGCGGGTATATCGAGAAAATCCATATCATCCGTGCCGGTGCGCTTCATCTCGTGCTGAACCGCTTCCGGCTTTGCACTGCGCTCTTCGTTCTGACGGTTGCGCATCACCGTCGGCAACTCCATCTGAGAGAAGTCAGTGGTCACATTCTTGGTCACCCGGGCGCTGGCCGCCGTTGTGGTGGTTGTTCCACCATTGGCAACACGCACCTGCTGGCTTTCCGCCTTGGCCAAGCCCGTGGCGACAACCGTCACCTTGATCTCTTCGCTCATGTCCGGATCGATAACGGTACCGACGACAATGGTCGCATTCTCGGAGGCATACTCCTCGACCAGATCACCGATCTCGGAGAACTCACCCAACCCGAGGTCCATACCAGCTGTAATGTTTACCAGAATGCCGCTGGCACCCTTGAGATCAACATCTTCCAGCAGCGGGCTGTTGATCGCCGCTTCGGTCGCCTCCTGAGCGCGGTTATCACCCTTAGCACGACCGGTACCCATCATCGCCATGCCCATCTCGGACATGACAGTGCGTACGTCAGCAAAGTCGACGTTGATCATACCCGGGCGGATAATCAGATCGGCGATGCCCTGTACTGCCCCTTTCAATACATCGTTGGCAGTACTGAAAGCCTGAATGAGGCTGCAGTTTTTACCCAATACCGGCAGCAGCTTTTCATTCGGGATGATAATCAGGGAATCCACACTCTCCTGAAGTTCGCGAATACCCTGATCGGCAACCTTCATGCGTTTGCGCCCCTCGAACGGGAAAGGACGCGTCACAACCGCGACGGTCAGGATACCCATCTCGCGAGCGACTTCCGCGACGATCGGTGCCGCACCTGTGCCGGTGCCACCACCCATACCCGCGGTAATGAAGACCATATCCGCACCGGAAAGTGCCTCAGCAATGCGATCGCGATCTTCCAGGGCAGCTGAGCGCCCAACTTCAGGATTGGCACCGGCACCAAGGCCCTTGGTGAGTTCGCCGCCAATATGCAGCACGGTGCGCGCAGCCATCTTACTCAGTGCCTGAGCGTCGGTGTTGGCACAGATGAACTCCACCCCTTCAACTTCAGAGCTCACCATATGATCGACGGCATTACCGCCGCCGCCACCAACACCGACAACCTTGATAACTGCACTCTGCGGTACGCTATCAATCAGTTCAAACATTTCTGCGTCTCCTTCCAGGTTCTTCGATTCCCGATCTGACGTCGGGTTGTTTCTGCATTTTTCGTTAATGGCGTGCCAAACCGGCTAGCCGTGCTCGGCATCCTCGAAGCTCAGAAAGCCAGCTCCGAGATTAAAAATTCCCTTGCAGCCAGGCTTTCATGCGCCCGAACATATCGGGCATCTGAAAACTGCGGCGCTCTTCCACCGGCTGTTGCTTGCGCGCAACCATCGGTTCATGTTCAACAGCGCCAACAGCCTGGCGAGCGTAGTGCAGCAAGCCAATCGCCGTGGCATAAATCGGATTACCCAGCAGATCTTCCATGCCGCGCACACCGTGCGGCCTGGACAGGCGTACCGGCATATGGAAAATCTCTTCGGCAAGTTCTACCGCACCTTCCATTTTCGATGTACCGCCGGTCAGCACGATGCCTCCGGCGATTAAATCTTCAAACCCCGAGCGGCGAATCTCAGCCTGAACCAGGTTAAACAGCTCTTCGTAGCGCGGCTCGACCACTTCCGCCAGCGCCTGACGAGAGAGATCACGTGACGGGCGATCACCGACGCTTGGCACCTTGATCACCTCATCGGCACGCGTCAGCTGAGCCAGTGCACAGGCATATTTGATTTTCAGCTGCTCAGCGTTCACCGACGGCGTACGCAACGCCATTGCTATATCGTTTGTCACCTGATCACCGGCAATCGGTATAACGGCCGTATGCCGGATAGCACCGTGTGTGTAGATGGCGATATCGGTTGTACCTCCACCGATGTCGACCATGCAGACACCCAGATCGCGCTCATCATCTGTCAGCACAGCCTGACTCGATGCCAACTGTTCAAGCACCACCGCGTCGACTTCCAGGCCGCAGCGTCGAATACATTTCTCGATGTTCTGTACCGAGTTGATGGAACCCGTCACCAGATGCACTTTTGCCTCAAGGCGCACACCCGACATGCCCAATGGCTCGCGAATCCCCTCCTGGTTATCGATCAGATACTCCTGCGGCAAAATATGCAGAATCTTCTGATCGGCCGGGATAGCCACAGCACGCGCCGCGTCGATAACCCGCTCCAGATCGTATTCGTTGACCTCTCTGTCACGCACCGCCACGATACCGTGAGAGTTCAAGCTGCTGATATGGCTACCCGCTATACCCACTGTTACCGAGTGAATCTTGCAACCCGCCATCAGCTCAGCTTCTTCTACCGCGCGCTGAATGGAGTTGACCGTCGATTCGATGTTGACCACGACACCCCGCTTGAGCCCCTGCGAAGGCTGCGAGCTAAAGCCGACAATTTCGATATCGCCACCGGGCGTAATTTCACCGACCAGGCACACCACTTTGGATGTACCGATATCGAGCGCCACTATCATGTTATTTGCAATCGTCATAGTCGTCTGAGTCGGGTTGTCTGCATCAGCAGGTTTTAATCGAATCTGCAGCGTTGCAACCGATGCACTCAAAGGATTTAGAGCAAGAAGCGCGCCAAACCAGAAAACCCTTTTTATCGGCTGTCTGCAGAGCAAGTATTGCGTAGACCTGTTTAAAAAAGCAACAGCACCATAAAGGAGAATATCGGCAGGTTTTTGCCGCACTAAAGGGAAATTTCTTTCTATTTCAAACCGCTATACCCAACAGGAGTGAAAAGTTTTGCCGCTTTTAAAAAGCGATATCAAAAAACTTTCATGAACTTCAAAAGCAAAAAAATCAAAATTTAATTTTGAATAACCTGTGACAAATCAATATTTAATTTTGATAAAACACAAAAATATCAAATTTTAATTTTGATCAATCTTAAAAAAATCAAAATTTAATGTTGATTTTAACAGCAAAAGAAATGTCGATTATTCATATCTGTCTCGCCTAATCAGCCCCAGCAACAGGCAGACTGCCCCGCCGGAGTAGCCGAAAAGCAAAATCCCCTATCCGGGCTGCCGGACAGGGGATTCGAATAACGGCAAAGCGCTCTGACGTTATCGCTTATCGCTCTTCGCCAGCATCCACCGTGCAAGTAACATGACGGTGTACCAGCATAGAACCAGACTCCAGAGATCGTGTGAAAGGAAATGCGCTCCTCTAAGCTGCTGGGAGACCCCAAACAGGAGGCCTGCCCCTAAAGCCACGGCAAGCGCCACATACCGCCAGCGAGGGGCTACCGCGACCGCGGCGAAATACAACGCAAGCCAGGCGTAGCCTGCACTGGCATGACCTGCCGGAAAGCAGACGCCATCACCGCCCCCCCGGAGCAGGTTCTGAACCAACGGCACATAGGGCTGATCTCCGCCGAAGATATCAAGACTCCACGGGCAATCCACCCCAGTAATATGCTTGGCGCCGGCGACCAGCGCACTGGCGGTAGCAGGTCCTAATATCAGGTAAAGCAACACCCGGCGATAACGCGAAAGTGCAGGTACTTTCCAGCTCACGACGAAAGCCATACAGACCAGGATCAACAACCCGATACTGAGCTCCCGACCGCCCTTGTGTACGACTTCGCTGAAGAACCAGGAGTCTCGCAAGATCCAGCTACGCCCCTCCTCGGCATACAGCCAGCTCGACCAGGCCAGATCCAATTGCCAGCCGCTGATCAGACTTTGCAGCAATATAGCCACACCCAACGGCTGCAACAGTCTTAGCCAACCGGCCCCATAGGCTGTAGCCGGGAATGGCAACTCTGCGGCTTGGACCTTAACGTTCATAGCGACCCTCATACCAAGGCGTATACCGAGCAACTCGAGAACAGCTCTCGAGACAGTCAGTTCCGGCAAGATTAAGGGTCTAGATATGCCTGCGTTGTCTTAAGGCGAAATTAAACGGCAGCGGGAATAGCGCACCGCTCGAGCGAGTGTCCGGGATCAAGACACCCGTTCGCGCAGCGATGAAGGGATAAGATCAGGGCGGATGGACAGATACTCGCGAATACTGGTACGGCCATCGGCGAGAAAACTCGTATCGAGGAAATTATCGAGCACCTCGTCGCCGTGGCTTGCCGCCGATACCAGGCAGAACTTCAGATACCTTGGGAAAGGTAAAATATCGTCGCGCCAAATAACACCGGTGTAATGCCGCCCTACCCTGTCATGATACTCCTGTTCGGTCACGCACTTGTTCAGACGGTACTCCAGATCGGAGTACCCCGTACACATGCGTGCCGGACACTGAGGCCTTCCATCAAGCGCCACCGGCTGAACCTCTATCCAGCGATATCGATGTTCACGCTCATAAAGCTCGGTAAACTGATCGACCGGACACTCAAATTGGGCAGCGATAATGGAGGTGCTGGCACAGGGTTCGGTAGAACAGGAGGAGACCTCAAGGCTGTCTGGACACTGTCCGTGCCCGGCAATAAACACAATACCGACCTTGTTGAAGATACGGCGGTATCCCGACACCCTCACCAGACGGTAATGGGTAAGGCCCGGCACGCTTTCCCGAGCAGAGCGTTCCGACAATAGTGAACCAAAACCAACGACCGAAATCATCGCCTCCCCCGATACCTGTTACCAATAATAGTAAAGCGCCACAGCGGCCACGACTGTCAGCGGCAGCATGACAATCAGGCTTTTAAGATCCCCGAGGATGCGCTGAAAGACCAGCAGATGCACGATGGGGAAGGTGATGAACATGCACGAGAGCGGAATCCACCAGTGCAGTTTGAGGAAACCGAATGCCATGGCGCCCAACAGGGTAATGGCGCCGAGGTTACCGGCCATGATGACGGTAATCTGCCCGTTCGGTTTCTGCATGAACGCGGGCCGTTGATCCAGCGCCAGCTTGTTAAGTGCCCCGGCGCTCAGCGCAGCTGACATCGAAACGATACCGGCGAAAAGAAAGATATAAAGTGGTTCGGCCATAGCGCCTCCTTGTCTGTGAGGAGGCAATTGTAACGGCAGAAAGCATCAGATGATATTTCCGGCAGGCACCTGTGTGGTATCGAAAATGGTAGACTAACGCCTTTCAAGCCACTATCGACAAGCAACAGCCCTATGCCCGAATTTCTCGTTAACGAAGCCATTGAAGATTACGCCTATCTGCAAACCAGCGCAGAGCCGCCGCTGCTGCAGGAGCTTATCGACCAGACCAATCTGAATATGGGATGGCCTCAGAAGCTATCCGGTCGGCTGGTAGGACGTACTCTCAAACTACTCTCGGCTATGGTCAGGCCCAAGCAGGCACTGGAGATCGGCATGTTCACCGGCTATTCCGCACTGTCTATCGCCGAAGGGATGCCGGATGACGGGCGTCTGGTCTGCTGCGAAACTAATCCGCGCGCCATCGAGTTTGCCCAGGGATTTTTCGACCGCAGTGAACATGGCCACAAGATCGAAGTGATCTTCGGCCGAGCACTGGACACCATCGAGAAGCTGGATATGGCGCTCGATTTCACCTTCATCGACGCCGACAAGCGCAACTACCTCAATTACTATGAGCGTGTAAAGGAGATGACGCGCCCCGGTGGTCTGATTGTACTCGACAACGTGCTCTGGTCCGGCAAGGTGTTGCAACCAGAATCGGAAATCGACGATATTCTCGTGGAAACGAACAGACGTATTGCTGAAGATCCTGATGTCGAGAACGTGTTTCTGACGCTTCGCGACGGGCTTAACGTCGTACGCAAGAAGGATTGATTGTCAGCCACAGGGAGGCATCATGCGAAAACTGCTCTGGTTGTTGCTGCCTATCCCACTGCTGATCATCGCACTGTACACAGCCCTGCCATATGTCGCGCGCTCGCTGATCGAGCAGTGGCTGACAGATCAGGGCTTCACCGCCCCTCGAATCGAGCTGACACACCCGGGATGGGATCGCCTCGAGATTCCATCCCTGGCCCTTAAGCAAAGCGGCAACGAAAGGCAGATTCAGGTCAACGCCCGCAACGTTACCATTCTGTTTGATCCCCGACGCCTGATTCTGGCACAAGAGATCAGCGAGATTCGTATCCCGCAGATGCAGATCGGTATTACCGCCGAGCGCAGCATCGAAGCGCGACTCGAAACCAGCGCCGCTAAAGATTTCGACCTGAATCGAGTACCACCTTCGCTCCTGTTCCAGTACGCGCCATCGCGCAGACTGGTGATTGGAGAGGTCGCGATCGATTATCAAGCGCCTGAGCAGCCGGCCATAAAAGCCCGCGGCAACATCGATCTGACGCGTCAGCAATTACTAAGCCGCGTGCGCGTTGATATCACGCCTCAAAGCGGAACAGCGCTCGACCCGGTCTATCTGGACGCCAATTTCAGCGCCCGTCAGCAACTGGCTCTGGCGCTCTCACGCGATAACCTGATGCTGACTCAGATTACCGGCGACATCCGTACACAGGGCCCCGAGTGGAGTGCACACTTACGCAGTGAACTTGAGTTGCACTCACTGTTTGCTTGGATGCAGGGGTTAGTACCCCTGCTACCGGTGCCGATTAAAGAGGGCCGCCTAGGCAGCACACTGGATATCCGATGGCCGTCACGTCTGCCGCTGGACAACGCGCGATTGCTAGAGGCCTTAAGCGCTGAGGCCACCGCCACACTTCACGCTCAAGGCGGCCCGACCCGCATTGATGAAACACGCGTCGACAGCATCGATCTTCAGCTATCGGCCAAAGCCATCGTTGCGGCGGCCAACGTTCAACTGAGCATTCAACCACAGAGCCGTATTCAGGCGCTCAATGCCCGCACCGATGATTGGGCGACTGAAAGCCTGAAACTGCAGCTTGAGCAGGCCGTGAATGTCGAGACAGCACTCTCAAGTGACACGCCGCTGTCAGTTTCACCGATACGGCTGACCCTTTCACCCGAGAAAATCACACTCAGCGAGGGCGATTCAATTTCGCTGTCCCCGGTCGCAGCCGATATCAGGCTATCGACCGCCCCATTGAGCGCCGATTTCCAAATGTCCAGTAAAGCGGCATCGCTCGTGCTTAGCGGTAAAGAGCTCCCGAGCGCTGCCGTGCTGTTGCGCGGAAACTGGCAGCCAGATCGTGCGACCGGCAGTCTGCAGCTGAACACGCGAGCACCCGAAGCCAGCCTCAGCGCTAACTGGCAGCTCAGCGACAAGCAAGTCCGTGCAGACTGGCGTATGGCACCTGTCAGCCTTTCATCCCTGCAACCGACGCTAAAACGCTGGATCACTCAGTGGCCTGACGACCTCAATATCCTCAAAGGAGAGCTCAAACTAAGCGGACAACTCTCGGGTCCGTCGCCAGGCGCAGCAACTACCTCGACCGATATTGCGCTGCGCAGCGCACATCTGGCATATGGGACTCAACTCGAAGCGGAAGGTCTGGATGCGGATTTGGCCCTATCCGTCAGCCAGAACGCAAAAATCCGCTCAACCGGTGTACTTCATGCCGATCAGATCCGTACCGGTATCGATATCCTTGATACCCGTATCGCATACCGGTTCACACAAACCGAAGCTGGGCGTGCAACACTTGCGCTGGAACCGATCGATCTCAATTTGCTGGGTGGCCGGATACGACTACCGGCACTGGAGCTAAACCCCTTCGCGCCCTCGTTTCAGACGACTGCCAGCCTTGAGCAGATTCAGCTGAGCGAGGCGCTGAGTCTCTACCAGCAACCGGGGCTCACCGGCGAGACCTCCCTGGAAGGCGATCTGCCGATCACCTTCAATAATGGCGAGCTGGAAATCAGTGGCGGACAGATCAGCAGCAACGCCCCGGGCTGGATCCGCTACCAGCCCAGCGCCGAACTCGAAGCGGCCGCGCAGGCCAATACGGGGCTGCAGTTAGCGCTATCGGCCCTTAGCAACCTCCAACTTGATCAGCTCGATCTACGGGTAAACTACGCCCCCAACGGCGATCTGGAACTGAACAGCCGGCTGCGCGGTCAGAATCCAGACTGGCAGCAGGGGCGTCCGATCGATCTATCGCTCAATATCGAAGAAAATCTGTTACAGCTGTTAAGATCATTGCAGATATCACAACGGATCGGTGAATCGCTGCAGAAGCAGTTGAAGCGCTGAGCCTTAAGACCCTGTTAAGCTCGGTCATGGGAGCCTTGAGATGACAACCCACTTAACCGCGGAGGAGTTCCGACTATGCTGACATCAGGTGCGTACCGTCTCGCTCTGCCAGTCATGATATTGCTGCTGACAGCCTGCACGCCGACCGTGCAGATCGCGGCGCCCTCTGACCCGATCACCATCAACCTTAACGTCAAGATCGAGCATGAAATACTGGTCAAGGTAGACAAGCAGATCGACACACTGCTTGAAGAGAACAGCGAGCTATTTTAAGGAAGGTGACACAGATGAAGCGAATTACACTGCGGGCAATGATGGCGGCCCTGCTCATTATGTTGGCCACGCCGTCCTTTGCCCTGACGCTGGATGAGGCCAAAGCACGCGGCCTGGTGGGCGAACAGAGCACCGGCTACCTCGGCATCGTGACCGGCAGCGCCAATGGCGAGGTCAAGGCGCTGGTGAAATCGATCAACGACCAGCGCAAATCGCTCTATATCCAGAAGGCAAAAGAGGCCGGAGTCGAGGTGAAGATCATGGAGCTTCGCACTGGCGAGCGCCTGCTCAAGCGTGCCGGCAACGGCGAGTATGTGCGTACGCCCGATGGCAAGTGGATACAGAAATAAGTGATGCGACGTAAGGCCTTGTTACTGGCGTCGGCCCTGCTCGGCGCTACGGCATCACCTCTGGTTTTCTCCGCCCCCGGCGATGACAGCTGGACACTGAGCCTGTATCTGGAAAACGACCTGTTTGCCGATACCGACCAACAGTACACCAACGGCGTGCGCGCCTCCTGGGTCTCGCCCGAGATCGACAGTTTTATCGACGATCCCACCATTCCGGGCTGGATACGCGGCACCAACCGCGCGCTGACCATGTTCGACCCGCAGCCGGCACGCTTTGAAAAAGAGCCCAGCCGTCGCCTGATCGTCACCCTTGGTCAGCAGATGTACACACCTGCCGACCGGGATCGAACCACGCTCGATCCAAACGATCGCCCCTATGCTGGCTGGCTCTATCTGGGCTTTGGCTACCACACGCGCACCCGCCACAAGCTCAAGTCGTTCGAGGCTAACCTTGGCGTCGTAGGTCCCTGGTCACTGGCAGAAGAGAGTCAGAATTTCATTCACGATCTGCGTGGATTCAAGAAGTTCAAGGGCTGGGACAACCAACTGCATAATGAACCGGGTGTCCAGTTCATCTACGAATACAAGCAGCGTCTGATGTTCGGCGGCCTGTTCGAAAATTTCCAGCACGACCTGATCGGACATGCCGGAGGCAGTCTCGGTAATGTCGCGACCTACCTCAATACCGGTGCAGAGTACCGTATCGGTTATAACCTGCCGCAGGATTTCGGCACCTCAGCCCTGCGTACAGGCGGCGATAACAGCACCCCCACCTCCGTCGATCCAAGGCTACACAACGAATGGGGCGTCCATGCGTTCCTGTCGCTGGATGGCCGCTGGGTTGCCCGGGACATTTTTCTTGATGGCAACACCTTCAGAGACAGCCACTCGGTCGACAAGAAGCCGCTGGTCGGTGATGCTGCCTGGGGCGTCGCCGCGACCTGGGAGCGATGGAAACTGTCACTGGCGCGCTACTACCGCACCCAGCAGTTCGAAGGACAGGACGGCGGCCACAAGTTCGGCTCTATCGCCCTCTCCTATTCGTTCTGACCGACCGGATCCTCAGTCACCGATCAGAATCAGCTTGCCGGTTTTCGGATCGCGGTAAACCTGCCCTACCGACTCGAACCCCTGACCGGCAGCGCCCTCCATACCCTTGGGCATCTGCGGCAGCTCGCGCCCTTGGGATATCGCCTGACGCGGCTTGAAATGTTCGGCCAACGAAGGACTTTGTGCGACCAGCGCGGCAATCAGCCCGCAGGCAAACACCAGCATCAGGTCCAACAGATTGGCCAACGGCCCGAGCGGCTCATCCAGCTCCTGATCAAAACGGCTTTGTCGCCACCCTCCATTCACTATGCGGCCTCCTTCAGTTTCACCGGATCCAGCCTCGGACGAGACTCGATCTGGGTCAGAAGCTGGTCATACCAGCGCCGTCTCAGCCGTCCAAGCACAAAGCCCAGTATTCCGCCTAACAGCCCCATCACCGTCGTATCGAAGGCGACCGTCATTGCAGTCGTCAGAATGGACAACTCACCATCACCGAGCGCGGACAACCCGGGTCCAAGTGGGATCAGCGTCCCCATCAATCCAAGCATCGGACAGATCCGGGTGATGAAGTCTGCCCGCTCGATCCGGCGACGCCCCTGTCGCATCGCCCGCTCGGCATCGCCCCTCTCACGCAGGCGCTGCAACCCGCCGCAGCGCTCGCCAAGTGCTAGCCCCGACTCCCAGAGGCTCAGCGCCAGAAAGAACATCAGCCCCCACACCACAGGTTCGAGAAGCAAACCGGTAATCTGGTGCATGATGGTCAGTGAATAGGATGAAAGCATCAGTGTTTACCTCCCAGACGACCCCGTAGCAGGCCGCCGATAATGAGTAAGAGTGCCAGCACCAGCAACGGCCAGATCATGATCGGTGCAGGGCTGGACGCCTGCTCCGAGCGCTCGGGCGATGCCTGCTCAGGCTCAACGGCAGCTGACTCGGGCTGATCAAGTTGAATCTCCCGAATATGGCTTGGTGCATCGTCGGTGGCCGCTTCCTGATTCGGCATACGGCTGGCCGCCAGCACCTGCTTAAGCGCCTCGGCGGTGTCCGGCGTCAGGCGCGGCATGACAAAGTCATAAACGGGGTGCCGGGCATGGGTATGACCACTGCCGGGAATACCATATTGCAGGATGTTGTCGGCAAAACTCTTCGCCAGCTCATCGAGCGTTGCATCGTCGGTTTGCCAGAAGCCTTTCTGGGCGGCCACCAGCATCACTGCCATGATATTGCTGCGTACCTGCTGGTTATGGCCCTCCTTGAGAAATTCATCGACACCGAGATCGAGCGTGTCATCCAGATAGACCGACTTGACCTCGTCCCACACCCAGGACTGGATAATCTCGGGGCTGGTTACCTGCCACCCCCAGAGGTACTCCACAAACTCACTGCCCAACGTCCGCGCGCCCGAGTAGCCCTCCTCCATCAATGGCTTGATCCACTGTGGATTCAGGAAGCGGCCTCGCAACTCAGTGCCCAACGCCTGAGCCAGCGGGTCCAGACGTGCCTGCTCGGCATTGGCATGCTGAATCACGAAACTCTCCGGCGCTTTACCGGTAACCGTTTCGACCGCCAGATTAAGCCCGCCGAGGTAATCAAAGGCGTCGTTGTTATCGATCAGCCCATACAGATGGCTGGCACGGCCCAGATAACTGCGTCCAACCTGCTCCAGTTGACGCACGAAGTCGTCCTGAGCGCTGAGTCCCGTATTGCCCATACCATAGGCATGACCCATTCGCTTGATATAGGCCTCACCCACCTGTGTGCGTGAATCCCAGCTGCCCGAGCGCTCCACCAATCGATTGACGCCGGCACCGTAGGCACCGGGGGCAGTGCCAAACACACGCAGGCTGGCGCGGCGCCCAAGATCAGCTGAAGCCTGATCGCCATTTTCCCTCAGCAGCTGCCGCACCTCGTCAACCCAGTGTGCGGCCACCCGATTTGCCTCCAGCGACTCCTCGCCTCTGGTTGCCAAGCCGTCCAGCGGTGACAGAGCACCCTCAAGCGCAGGTACGAGAGCCGGATAGTCACGGGCGATGGTTTCACCACTGGCGGAAAGCGCCAGCAAAACGGCCTGATCGACCCACTCTAGCTGACGCCCGTACAGATCACGGAACAGACCCGAGGTGGTAAACAGCACATCATGGCGCCGCGGACGATGTTTATCGAGCGGCAGCAATTCCAGATCCTTGAAGATACCGCGGCTGTTCCATACCGGCTTGACGCCCAGCATGTCCAGACCGAACGCCACCATGGCACCTTCGTCGCGCACGGCATCCGAGGCCCAGAGGATCACCGCTTCCTTCTTGTCGGCGTTGTCCGAGTGTGCGGCCTGATCACGTGCTTTTTGTGCCAGCTCCGCACCCAAGGTGTATCCCAGCGGCGTTGGCAACAGGCTCGCATCCAGCGCATGGAAATTTCGCCCGGTCGGCAGTGCCTCCGGCGTCTTGATCGGGTCGTTACCTTTACCCGGTATGACAAAGCCTCCATTAAGGGAATTGATCAGTGACGTCATCTCGGCACGCGGCGAGTCACCGAGGGCCTGTCGCCATTGCGGCTTGATCGCTCCACCGTCAGCCATCGAGCTGAGCATGGTGTCGATCGCCTCCTGACTCCAGTTTCGACCGAAGGTGTGCAATCCCAGCGGCATGAACGATTCCTGCAGTTTGGTCAGGTAGTGGCCGACCTCATGCAACAGAAATTCGTCGTCCACCTCATCAAACCCTATGCCTCGCACCTTGAGCTCTTCATCCATGCTGGCGACCAGCTCGTCACGCAGGTTGAGTTGATCAATACGCTGACGAAGATCTTCCACCGCTCGACGTCGCGTGGTTACATCGCTGGCGGCTTCTGCGCTTTCGATCAGCTGACGCAGACCAAGCAGATCATCGTACAACTCGGTAACAGCCAGCGGCGGTGTCAGGTGGTCGATCATGACCGCCTTACCGCGACGCTTGGCCTGTATGCCCTCGCCAACGCCATCAACGATGTAGGGATAGATACTGGGCAGATCGCCAATCATCAGGGACGGATAATCGTCTTCCGCCATGCCGACACTGCGACGGGGCAGAAACTCGTAGGTCGAGTGACGCCCGACGTGGATCAGGGCGTCCGCCTTAAACTGATCACGCAGATAGTGGTAGAACGCCAGATATTGATGCGGTGGAGGAAATGACATGTTGGCATGCAGAAGCTCCTCGTTGAGTTCCCAGCCACGCGGCGGCTGCGGACCGACAAAGACATTGCCAAATTGCAGCCCCGGTATAAGGATCTGCCCCTGCCACACCATCGTGCGGCCCGGTGCTTCACCCCAGCCCCTGAGCCCCTCGATCCACATGCCGACCAGCGCATCCACCAGCTGATCAGCGTCCTGCCACTGCTCGGTGCGCTCTTTGGGCAACAGGCTGTCCGTCAGCAGAGACTGATAGCGTGTTGATAACTGATCGAGCAGATCCAGCGCCCGCTCACGCCCCTTGTTGCGCACGCCATCGAGGGCATGACGCAGATCTCCGAGCGTTCTCTGCACAAGCGACTGCAGTTCAGCATGAATAGCCGGATCGATCGGTTGGGCCTGATTATCCGACAACAGCGGCTTTACACGGGCGTGCAGATACCCAAGCGGGCCGTACACCATCTCCTGCTGCACCGTTTGCGGCAAGGTTGCAAACCACTGGCGATAGTCGTCGCTATCGACATGTGCCACCAGCGGAGCCATCTGTTCCAGCGCCTTGCGGTCCTCCGGTAGATTCACACCTCGCTGCTGAAGCAGGTCCAGCAGTACCTCCGGCGACTCGGGGAGGTCGCCGGTTTCATAACCTTCGGCTTGAAGCGATTTCAGAATCTCCCACAGCGACTGAGGCACGTTCAGATTGTCAGCGCCGATGTTGTGGCGCCCCGGCGGGTGGTTGTAGTACACAATCGCCACCCGTTTTTCGTGATTAGAGAGTTGGCGCAACTTGAGCCAGCGCTCAATACGCCGCTGTTGACGGGACACCGCATCGTCGAGCGGCTTCGAAAGTGTCAATCGCACACCGGTCAGCGCATCGACCCGGGCCTCGGACGCCAACGCCAGCACTTCGGGCTGACTCACTCCCTGTAACTCGGGCATGGCAACCCGGTAATAAACCGAGTCGACAGGTAACCCGTTGACCGAGAGCGCGTAGGTCTGTGCGTTATATTCATCAACGCGTATCCCCTTGAACACGGGCACGTTGAGATCCTTCAGTCGCTCGCTCACCGCTTCCCGGCTATCACCACCGCCGATGACAAAATCCTGTATGGAAAGAATTGCCCAGGGCGCATCACTCGGTGCAAGCTCGCCGATCAGTGCAACAGCCTCCTCACTGGCATCCCCCCAAGCCGCCAGCACCGATACACACTGCAAGCCGATTCCCTGACAAAGCCGCTGATGCAGAGCCCAGTTTCCAGGCAGATCGCCGGTTTGGTGATCCAGCACGAAGAGTGTGGGGACATCACTGGACAACTGCGCTTTGAGCACATCAGGGCTCATCGACTTGGTATCGAGATATACCCGCACCGGCTCATCAATTTGCGGCGCTTTGAGATCCGTGGAGTTAGGCCGTAACAAGCGCTGCCAGAGCATGGCCAGATTGTCGGCATTGCGGTATTGCCAGTACGCCTTTGCCAGCAGCCAGTTGGCGAATGCGGGATACTGCTGTTGCTGGACACGAAGCCAGTCGATATAGGGTCTATCCGCAGGCGCTCGACTGAACAGATGCTTTTTATCCTGTTCATCAAGATTCTCGAATTGACCGCCCTCGGTATCCTGATGCAGTGCGTATAGCCTGCGATCACTGTGGAAGATCAACCGCGTCTGATGAGTGCCCCGAGGCAATGACAGAAGACGCTCAACCGGTGTGCCGAAAACGCCTGCAAAGAGCACCACATCGGCACTGCCGAGCAGCGTCTGCAGCTCGGTGTCATCCATCTCGTTAACCTGAGATACGCTGCGCAACTGGATGCTATGATCTGGATAATTCTTGAGAAAGCGGTGAGCACCGGCAGCCAGTACCGGCGCTGACCGATCAGATATAATCGCCACTGCCTGCTTGGCGGTATCGGCCAACGCGGGTAACGGCCATGCAAGCGAGCACAATAACAGCACGAGAAGCAGACTGAGTTGGATCGAATTTAGCAGTAAGGGTTTTGGAAGGTTGCGCATGCAGACTCCTGAAAAAATCCACACGCACCGGCAAGCCAGATTCGATAAAGCACTGTTCGAACCGCAAAACATGCAAAACTCATCAATAACCCGGATCGGATACCCAGGCCAACGGCAAACGCCAACCGGGCCGAGCGCTATCGGGTCTTGAAATAGAATAATGCTGTCTCAGGACACCCCGCCTGGTGCGCACTCAGCGAACCTCGACGAAGGTTCGCACCATTACTGGCCGGTCTCCGGGCTTGGAAAAGGGTTCTGGCGTCAAGGGCCAGTTCCGATGGACTGAAGCCTTCCCATGGATCTCTCCACAGTGGCGTTGTATCAGCCTGTCACTTTTCGTTACCGTTGCGGGGGCAGCGCAGGATTTTCACCTGACTTCCCGATTATCCCCTGAATGGCTGAAGGCCACGGGGCACCTGTAATGAGGTTGCAGAGGGTAACCAGACAGCAGCACTGCTGCAAGTCCGATCGATGAGAATTCAGCAAAGGCAGGCAGGATATGAGTGATCCGGCGTTAAATGAAATGATCTGGCAAATCGTGGCGTCCATTCCGCCGGGAAAAGTGGCCACCTATGGTCAGGTGGCGGCTCTGGCAGGCTGCCCGAATCATGCGCGCTACGTGGGTTCGACACTTAAAAAACTGCCCAAGGATACAACCCTGCCCTGGCATCGGGTGGTAAACGCCAAGGGAGAGTCGTCCTTTCCCAAGGACAGCGACGGCTACAAACGACAGCTCGCGCGCCTGAACGATGAGGGTGTTTCTTTCCGCAACGGAAAGCTATCGCTTAGCCAGTACGGGTGGGTTTAACGCCGTCACTCCGATTCGGTATCGGTATTGAGCAGATCATCCGATTCGCTGTTACCTTGCGGGAGGACTGAATCCAGAAGCCGGGACAAATTGTCGTTCATCTGCGTCTGTTGCTCATCGGATGCACCGGTGTAGCGGGCGTCCTGCTGGATCAGGCCAGAGAACAACTCTCGCCCGAACTGCCCCGGCGCTCCGAGGAATCCCAGTGACGGTGCGCCAACACTATCAGCAAGCTCTTTCATCAGATGGCCAAGGCGTCGGCCCGGCTTATCGACAGCCTGGTCCGTCTGCTGTACCTGCTCGTAACTGGCGACGCTCGAATACTGGCGAGAGTAGCTCATATTCAGGTTCATCGATGACAGTTCGGCGCTATCGAAATCAAGGTGGGCGCTGCGCTCAAAGGCCTTTTGAACATCACCGTCGAAGAACTCGTCGGCAAGCTTGCTCACATCCTTGATCAGATTCTGCAGCGCATCGAGTTCATCCTCATCCAAATCGCCCTCGACACTGAACTGATATTCGCTGCTCTCCGACCGGCTCAAGCTGAAAAATGCTGCCGAGCCACCGGCGCTGTCCGTTGAGGCGGCAAATGCGGCCTCGAAACTCTGGGACCGCGAAAAGTTGATCGAAATACGATCACCGTCGCGAGTGGTTACCTCGAGTGTCATATCCTCGGCATTGCTGAAGCGCTCAAACATCCCAATGCGAGTTGAAGAGGTTATATCCGACGGCTGACTCTGCCCGGGCGCAATAGCTGCCAGGGCATCGTTGGTCGCAGCCTCAGTTGCATCGACCTGAGCGGCAATATCACCGTGCAGTACGTTAAGGCTGCTGAGCACTTCCCGTGCCTGGGCAAAGCCCTTCTCCACACCCTCAAGCGCCGCCTGATACATCGACTGCAGACGCTCGCTGTCGGCCCCCCGGTCGGCGGCAGACGCAAGCCCAGACGCCACGAAATCCGCAATACGCCCGGCTACCTTTTCAGGCGTATAGTCATCCGCCTCCAGCGCTTTTATATCCTCGGCGGTCATACCGGGTATGTTATCCGCCAGCTTGCCGAGCAACTTCTCCATCGCCGATGCATTGAGGCTGCCGGACAGCTGATTCTGGTCACTGTTGGACTTGACCGGGTTATAGAGTTGAGTACTCAGGGGCGAGAAGGAGATGTTGGGCACGGTCGGCTCCGGGGTGCTTATAATCGGGTGTTCAGGTACCGCAATAGACCAATCCCGGCCCTGCGACACCGTCCTTTAGTTATCGGTTGCTCAGTCCATAACTTTAATACAAATGCTCAATTTTTGACCAAAATCAGGCATAAACGGAGCCACCTCCCCTCCCTGCTATCCATCACTTGTCAGCGCCGACTGGCGGGAGTAATTTAACCGGTCGGTCAAAAAGGAGAATAAGAAACAATGGTGAGCCAACCCAATATTGAGATCATCGAAGCCGATCTGGGTGTTGCCGAACAAGCTGACGATTTTCGCCAACTCCTGAATGAGTACGCGCAAGACCCCATGGGCGGCGCTCACCCGCTGGATCAGGATGTGCTGGAGCGTCTGCCACTTGCGCTTACACAACGCAGTGACAGCTACACACTTATTGCTTATTGCGACAGCAAGCCCGCGGGCCTGCTCAACGCTTTCGAGGGGTTTTCCACCTTCGCCTGCGCGCCACTGCTCAATATCCATGACGTGGTCGTGAGTCAGGGCTTCCGCGGCAAGGGTATCGCTGACCTGCTACTTGAGGCTGCCGAGGGGATCGCCCGCCGCACAGGGTGCTGCAAGCTCACGCTGGAAGTGCTGGAAAACAACACCCGGGCACAGTCGGTGTACCGGCGTTGTGGCTATGCCGGTTACGAGCTGGACCCGGAAACCGGCAAAGCGATGTTCTGGCAGAAAGTGCTGAAAGACTAAATAGTCGGTTGCATCTCGGCAGGGGTCAGCTCTGCACTGCCTGCATCGGAGGTAAACCAAAGCTGTCCATCCTGCACCGTGCACTGCAAACGCATCTGGCGGGCAACCAGAGCAGTCAGTGCCGCGCTGTCGGTCTCGGTTATACGCAACACACGCAGGTTATCGAACCGGATCAGTGAACGCTTGATCCCTTGCCACCAGGGGTCTACCTGCTGATCACTGCCATAGACCAGCAATACCACTTCCTTCGCGCGCGAACAGGCTTTGCGCAAGCGTTTTTCACTGGGTAGCCCAACCTCGATCCAGCGCTCGATTTCACCGTTGGGCGCGTACTGCCACAGATCCGGCTCATCATCGACACACAGGCCACGGGTAAAGCTCAAGTCCTCATCCGCATAGAGCGCAAATGCCAGCAGACGCATCATCATCCGCTGCTCTGTCTCCGAAGGGTGCAGCGCCATTGTCAGCGGATACTCGGCATAATGGTGCCGATCGAGATCCGAGATATTCAGCGTCGCTTTATAAATTATTGATTTTAGTGCCATCTGACTGTTGATCCTGAGGTCTGCGCGGGTGAGTATTATACTAGTCGATAGTCGTCTTAGGGCCGCGAAGCGGAAGGATAGCGCCATGCCCCGTCTCTGGATACTGATATTTACTGTCGTGCTGCTGTGGTCGGGCTGGGCACCGAAAGATCGTCTGACCTGGTTTCTTGAAGTAGCTCCCGCGCTGGCGGCACTGGTTTTGCTCTGGAGTACACGCCACCGCTTTCCACTGACGCCCCTCACCCTTTGGCTGGTGTTGGTTCACTGCCTCATACTGATGGTCGGCGGCCACTATACCTATGCAGAAGTCCCACTTTTCGACTGGATCGCCCAGTGGCTCGACCAAAGCCGCAACAACTATGACAAACTCGGACATCTGGCACAGGGCTTTGTACCGGCACTGTGCGCGCGCGAGCTGATCCTGCGTCTGAAGCTGATCAACGGGCGTCGCTGGAGCGCCTTTTTTATCATCTGCTTCTGCCTTGCGCTCAGCGCTTTCTATGAGCTGATCGAATGGTGGGTGGCGCTCGCCTCCAACGAAGCGGCCGATGCGTTTCTTGGCACCCAGGGATACGTCTGGGATACCCAGTCTGACATGCTGATGGCGTTGATCGGCGCCGTACTCGCGCTTGCCACACTCGGCCGTTATCATGACCGCCAATTGGCACGACTCGACCGTTATCCGGTTCCATTGTCCACCAACGCTGCGTGACCGCCCATGAGTGAAGAGATCAAACAACGCATAGATCAGCTTATTCGCAGCGATGAAGAGGCCGATGCCCCTCTCTACCCCGAGGTATCGGACAGCATGGAACCTGATCAGGTCGCACTGCTGCTCGAGTCTCTGCCGCGCGAAGCCCGTGCCGAATGCTGGGCCCAGGTACCGGTCGAGCAGCGTGTCGATGTTCTGGTGGAGATGCGCACCGAGGCGCGGGCCTCGCTGCTGCGCGACTTCGACAGTCAGGCACTGGATCAGCTGATTTCGGACCTTGATGCCGAAACCCTCATCGAGCTGGCCGAATCACTGCCTGAAGATGTTGTCGATATTGCACTGGCACGTATGGACGAGCGCCAGCGCGAGCACTATGAGCGTTCCGCTCAGTACGATGAAAACGCGATAGGACGTTACGTCGATCACCAGTTGCTGATCCTGCCGCAGAACAGCCGTGTTAGAGACGCTGTGCGCCTGCTACGCCGGGAAACACCCCTGTTTACGCAACACCTCTGGCTGGTGGATCGTACCGGTCGCTATGCCGGGGCCGTTGAGACACGCGCCCTGTTCGGGCAACCGGATCATCTACCGCTGATAGAGCTTGAGGAAGATGAGTTCGAACCGCTGCAGGCAACACGCTCCCTGCGCGAGGCCACCGAAGCGTTCGAACATGCAGAGGTGAGCGCGCTTCCGGTGGTCGATGACAGCGGTCGCCTGCTGGGCCGGATGACGCAAACACTGGCGCTGGAGCTACTGCATGAACATTACGAAGGCCAGTTGATGGCCAGTGCTGGTCTGGACGAGGAGGAGGACCTCTTCGCTCCGGTCATGCGCAGCTCCCGCCGCCGTGCCACCTGGCTCGGTATCAACCTGCTCACCGCATTTCTCGCTTCTTGGGCTATCGGACTTTTCGAAGGCACTCTGCAGGAGGTGGTCGCGCTGGCGGTTCTGATGCCCGTTGTCGCATCAATGGGTGGTATAGCCGGCAGCCAGACGCTGACACTGATTATTCGTGGCCTGGCGTTGGGGCAGATCAGTGCCGCCAACATCATGCCGCTTTTGCGCAAAGAACTCAGTGTCGGCGGACTCAATGGCGTTCTATGGGCGCTGGTGATCGGGTTTGTCGCCGCGTATTGGTTCTCAAGCCCCGGTATTGGCCTCGTCATCGCGCTGGCGATCGTGGTCAATATCGCCGTTGCCGCACTCTCCGGTGTCATGGTGCCGGTACTGCTTGAAAAACTGAAGATCGATCCGGCGCTCTCCGGCTCGGTGATTCTGACCACCGTCACAGATGTGGTGGGCTTTGTGGTCTTTCTTGGCCTGGGATCACTCTTCCTGACCTGATCGGCGTCAGTTGTCCTGACCACCGATCAATCTGACCGAGGCGCTTTTAGGGCACTCAGGCTGCTCTGTGTCCTGACCTTTATGCTCTGCCTTGTTCTGATACATCGCACGATCGGCCTGGCTGAGAAACTGTCCGGCGCTGGGGTAATAATCAGGCCCTGCCTGCGCAATCCCGATACTTAACCGTATGGCTCCTTCGCATTCTGCCAATGCCTCGACCAGACGATTTACGCAGATATCCTGTGCCTGTCTGGCGTTGCAGCGCGGCAAAATGATGCAGAACTCGTCGCCGCCATAGCGGAAACAACCGTCTTCACTGCGCGATACCTGCAGGATGGCATTGCCGACATTACGCAGTATCTCATCACCGCGCTGATGTCCCTCGGTATCGTTGAACAGCTTGAAATCATTAATATCGATATAGACCAGACTGATCATCTCGCTGCGGTTTTCCGCCATACGGAGATAGCGCGTCAGCGTCTCATTCAGGTAGCGGACCGACTGAAGGCCGGTCAAAGGGTCGGTACGCGCCATCCGCTCGAGCTGATGGGTACGCTCACGCACCTTCTCTTCAAGAATTCTCGCGTACTCTTCAGACTTTTCACGCGAGGTTTCGATCTCGGATAGCAGGCTGCGAATGTAAGTCTCGAACACCAGCGTTATGTCGAACATGAATACTTTTTCGACCGCCTGCAATGTATCCATCCGCCGATCCGCATCGGGAATCTTGCTGCCGAGATAATCGGCGATCAGGCTTTTGAGAGTATACACCGCAGACAGATACAGCTTGGTATCGACACCGATACGCTTGTGTACAAGTCCGATACGCAGACGGTTATTGACATAGTCGATGTCATAGACACCGCTGAACAGGTCTGAAATGTAGCGCTGCTGCGCGTTACGCAGACGCTGCAAGGTATCGGCATCGCCAATCAGCAAGGCGATTTCCGGTGTGTTCGTCTGCATCTCGTAAAAGGTATCGACGATGCCGCCAAGCCCCGACTCGACAATTTCGCGCGCATCCACAATCAACTTGATATCACGCTCTGTAATCATAAACAGGCGCTGGCGGTTTTCGATCTCGAATTCCGTTATACGAAGCTGTTCCAGCAAAGTCTGGTCTGTTTGCTTCATACAAATTCCCTCTTGGTAACGATCCCTGCTCTGTTGACCAATTAAGCCGTAAGCTCGTCTGTTAAGCTTAGGTCAAGATAACCAACTAACCTGATCGGGTATAACACTTTCCCGCGAAATTGACCAGTGATCGCAGACGCCGCCAGAGGTAAGGTTGCAGCGATTTTTGATATGGATATGAACCCGCTTCACCTCAACTGCAGAAGATTTCATCATATAACTAAAAGATCTGAATCCGTTTCACATTTATAATGCACCCAGCGAAACGAGACAGAATGGACAATCATCATGCAACTGAGCCTGCGCGAAAAGTTTGCCGACCCCAGCCGGGGCATCTACTTCATCGGAACCACACCGCCGAGGGATACCACCAGCGATGAACAGATGAAGGAGATAGCCGGAAAACTGCTATCCCGCCTGGCAAAGCTGGAGTACGACGGACTGATCATCTACGACATTCAGGATGAAAGTGCTCGTATCGACACCCCTCGCCCCTTCCCGTTCAAGGAAACACGTGATCCGCGTGAGTATTCACGTCTGATCTCAGACCTTTCCAATCGGGAAACCATTACCTACAAAAGCGTTGCCCAGCGTGACCGGGCCGATTTCGATCGCTGGCTGGACGAAGCGTGGAACGACTTCGGCCTGCGCAATCTGGTGCTGGTCGGCAGCCCCTCTTCAGAGGGCGATATTCGCCTGACCCTGCCGGAAGCCTATGCAGCGATCAACGAACATCAATACCCCTTCCATCTCGGGGGCGTCACCATTGCCGAGCGCCATGCGATCAAAGGCAACGAGCATGAGCGTCTGCTCAACAAGCAGGCCAACGGCGTTGAATTCTTCGTTTCACAGGCCGTGTATAACCCTCAAGCGACCATCGATCTGCTGGCCAGCTATGCCCGCAGCTGCCGCGAACAGGGGATCACGCCGAAACGCATCATTCTGACGTTTACGCCCTGTGGTAGCGCCAAAACGCTGGAATTTATGGAGTGGCTGGGTATTTCGGTTCCGCCTGCAACACGGT
Source organism: Marinobacterium lacunae (assembly GCF_000705555.1). Classification (GTDB taxonomy): domain Bacteria; phylum Pseudomonadota; class Gammaproteobacteria; order Pseudomonadales; family Balneatricaceae; genus Marinobacterium_D; species Marinobacterium_D lacunae. The sequence continues at coordinate 76,248 of NZ_JMQN01000021.1, read as the reverse complement.
GGCGGATATTGGATGCACAGAACCCCTTGGCTGAGTCGATCCGTATCTGTCAGAACAGCCTCGACCAGATTCTCGAAGCCTGCATACCACTGGGTCTGCCGCTAGGACTGAATATCGAGAGCCTCACCAACCGCAAGGAAGAGATCGACGCATCGATCCAGCTCTATCGCCTGCTTAAGGCAACATTGGATCTAAAGCTCGCCGAACATCAGCTTGAAGGCTAATCAACGGGTTGATCCTTCGGGGTCAGTGACTGAATCAGTTCATTGGCCCCCATCGCCTGCTGCGCTTTCAATGTTTCCCGCTTCGCCTTGAGCTCTTCGTACCGCTCAGGCTCCCAGATAATCACTTTGCGCTGGAAGTCGACCTTGTACTGGACCTGACGCAGGAAATCCATTCCCAGAAGACCGTCGTGCCTGGAGCGGCCGATATGATCAATCACCATCGCTCTGGCCGACTTGATCTTGAAAGGCCCAATCTCGATCCGATCCAGATTGATCGCGTGGACATCGATGATATCACCGCTGGCAACCTTGGCCTTGCCCGCCCGGTAGGTTGAGCCATTCAACCCAGACAACGCCTCCCGATGAAATACCGTGCCCGACGCCCCTGTATCCAACAGCATCTGAGTATCGGCACGACGTCCGCCGTAAACGGCCCTTACCGGCAGAATCACGCCATTGTCGATTATCCTGACCGGCGTTTCGAGTTCGGCAATCGCCTCATCGAGCGATGCCAGAGAGCTGTCGATTTCACTGCGTAGCCGGTTGAGCTGTCGATCACGCGGCGACAGCTCCTGATGACTGTTCAGTGCGCCGGGCTCAGCACGGGTTTCAACCTGATCACGAAACTGAATCGGGATCTGGCTCTGTCGATTAACGAAGACCTTGCGCCCACGCTCGTCGATATAGTGGTAAATCTCGGCCGAAACCGGCAGGGACGCGAGCACAAGCATCAACAGTAACGACTTGCACAGCGGTCCGCGCGCCGCTGACAAACGCCCCTGCCGCTTGAACAAGCCTTCAGCCACCGGCCAGCTTGACCTTGAACCCTTCGGATTCGAGGAGTTGTTTGATCGGTTCACGGTGATCTCCCTGTATTTCGAGCACACCGTCCTTGAGTGCGCCCCCTGTTCCACATCGCTGCTTGAGCCGCTTCAACAGCGCTTTCAGCTCACTTTCCGACACCGGCACACCGCTGATGGTTGTGACGCCCTTACCTTTACGACCGGAGGTCTCTCGGCGAATTCGCACGATGCCATCCAGTGACGCCAGGCGCTGTTTATCCGCCAGTTCGTCGCAAATACAGTCATCAAGCGCCTTGCCGCACTCGGGACAGAGCCGCCCCTTGTCGGTGGAGTAAACCAATCGGCTGAGTTGATCCTGCAGTGATGCCATGTCTAAACCTTTTCTCTGTCTTTTGCACTCAAAGCCCAATACCACCGCCAATCTGGCGGGCAAGGTATGTGGCGTAAGTGTCGGTCATTCCACCGATAAAATCGAGCGCACGAATATAGCACTGATACAGCGGCAGATCCGGTGCCGGTGCGTGGATTCCCATTAGGCTCAGTATCTTCTGGCTGCGGTAGCCCAGATCATCCGGGCCCTGGCTGTGCTGCTCCCAGACCGCCTCAATAAACGCCTCAAGCAGAACGCCCAGCGTGGTATAGGCGCCCACCTCGAGTTCCGCCTTGCGGGTATCCGGGAACACCCTTTCTCGAGCCAGCTTCTTGGCGCTATAGATACCATCACGCACCATCGGATCGCCGTCGCTGACCAGCTCCCCCGTGTACTCGCCCCGCATGATGGCGGGCAGATTAGTCATGAACGCAGAGACCACCGAGTTGACCATATTCTCCATGGCCTTGCCGCGCAGTGCGGAGATTTTGCGCCGAGCCGATGCCTGGCTGGCAAAGATCTCGTCATCAAACTCCAGATCGCCACACATCTCCAGTAGTATGGGTTTGACCTCTTCGAAGGTTAAAAGATGCAGTTCTATCGCGTCTTCAAGATCCAGAATGGCATAACAGATGTCGTCCGCCGCCTCCATCAGGAACGCCAACGGATGACGCGCCCAGTAGTTTTCATCCAGACGGATCAGCCCGAGTTCGCGCCCCAACGCATTGAGGATATCGACCTCCGCCAGAAAACAGCTGAATTTGCCCTTTTTTCCTCCCCGCTCGGCTGTCCAGGGGTATTTAAGCAGCGCACCGAGGGTGGGATAGGTCAGACGAAGCCCGCCATCGAACAGGTTGTTTTCGATACGGGTGACGACTCGAAACCCCTGCGCATTGCCCTCGAAGGTCTGCAGGTCCAGACGCTCTCCGACGCTGAGCGAGACGAAACGTGGATCATCGGCACGGCGGCGGAACCAGTCGCGTATGGCGTACTCTCCGGCGTGGCCGAACGGTGGATTGCCAATATCGTGGGCCAAACAGGCCGACTGCACGATCATGCCGATATCGTAGGCACTGACCCAGGGCGGCAGTTGATCGGCGAGCAACTCACCTACCCGAATACCCAGACTGCGACCGAGGCTACCAACCTCCATGGAGTGAGTCAGGCGGGTGTGTATGTGGTCGTTAAGCGCCATCGGATGCACCTGGGTCTTGCGCCCCAGGCGCCGGAAGGCACTTGAGAAGATGATGCGATCATGATCCTTGTGGAAATGGCTACGGCCCAGCTCCTGTTCACTTACCTGCTCATGACCGTAGCGTTTGGTCGTCAGCAGCTCGGACCACTGCATCTGCATTATTACATCCTCTGTGTTCAGTAGAGCTTCCTGTATACCATACCCAGATGCGCACGCTCATCCAGCGCGGCGCAAATCGAGGGGGCATTACGTGCCGGCAGTGTCAGTTGCAACACGACGCCCGCCCCATAGGCGCTTTCGACGACGACCGCTTCAAAGCGGTTGATCATGGAGTCGATACTGCCCTGCTGATCGTATGAGAACTCGATCTCAATACCGGACATGGGCTCACGATGTTCCAGTGGCCAGCTGGCCAGCAGCTCCTTGACCGCCCCGCCATATGCACGAACAAGACCGCCTGCACCAAGCTTGATACCCCCGAAAAAGCGGGTGACCACAACACAGCAATCGCCAACACCCTGTCCCATCATGACGTTCAGCATCGGTTTGCCCGCTGTGCCTGAGGGTTCACCATCGTCATCGCTACCGGCTGCCCTTGGCATCGATGGCGACCCGATGATATAGGCCGAGCAGTGGTGGTTCGCAGAGGGAAAACGCTGACGCTGCGACTCGACGAAAGCACGAACCTCAGCGTCAGAGCTGACGGGGCAACCGGTGGCGATAAAGCGGCTCTTCTTGACCTCGGTTTCTACCTCGAACTGGGCAACGGGTACCCGGAAGCTGTCTGACACTTCGCTCTCCGCACGGATCGTTTGGTACAAAAGAGCGTATGTTAACCGCGGGACATGCAGAGCCACAAATTGACATAGCATTCGTAAAGGAATGACGTACATTGCAGAGCAAGGAAGTATCTTATTTCATTAGGTCAGTCGATATGCAGCAATTAAACCCACGCGCCCTTGAATATCTCAACGCCGTTGCCAAGCATGGGGCCATCCGCAAGGCGGCTGCCAGGTTAAACGTTGACCCATCAGCAATCAGTCGCCTGCTATCGCAATTGGAAGACAATATCGGCATGCCGGTTTGGGATCGATCCAACCCTCAGAAACCACTCACCCCAGCAGGTGAAGAGTTGCTGCGTTATTTTAAAACCATGCAGGCAAGTGAAGCCGCAACCATGTCACGCATCCATGACTTGGTCGGTTTGAGAACAGGTGAAGTCCGAGTGGCCGTTGGCGAGGGATTCATTTCTGACTTGATATCGTTTCCCCTTCAAAGTTTCTTAACAGCTTACCCTGGGATTAGGATTAGCGTTGAAATGGCGGGGGCACTGGATGCAGTACAGATGCTTGAAGATTCCACGATAGACTTTGCCATTACCTACGCACCTGCCCGACACCCAAAACTTCATTGCTTAGCAGAACGACATCACCCACTGGATTTGATAACACCTGTGGACCATCCTTTGGTGCAAGAAACTCCCCCCCTGTCTTTTGAGCACATCCTCAACGTTCCACTCGCGCTTATTGATAGTTCTACCGGCATGGGAAGGCTCGTGAGTTTTGTAGAGGAAGTAAGTCATGTGAGACTAGAACCGAGGTTAAGAACAAACTCCGTCGCAGTACTTAAAAATTTCGTCACGTCCGGGATGGGCATTACGTTCATGCCCAAACTTACTGTGATCGATGAAATTCGTTCGGGAAAGATTTCGGTGGTTCCCATGGAACATCAAGCCCTGTCACAAGCAAGAGCAAGAGTGCTATGTGCCGAGGGACGAGAACTCACCCTGGCTGCTCAAGCATTCCTTGATCACCTCAAACACTCTATGGCCTTTCTGAAATTCGACGCTAACGAGGTCAAGTGTTGACCAAAAATCAACAGTTAACTCATTGCGATGTCAACATATCAATAGCTATGGTTTGGGTGTCTTCACATAACCGAATTAGGATGGCAACGAATGGAAACAAAGAGCAACAGTTCCACTCCGCTTCGCTTTATTAAGAAACTGACCCTTGGTATTGGCGTCGCTATTTTCGCTAGCAGCCTGCAGGCCGAGACGATTAATCTTAGCTATAACGGAGCTCCCGATGCAGAGAAGAACGCCGTACACCTTTTCGCGACAAACCTGAAGAAGATTGTTGAAGAAAAAACAAATGGGGAGGTTACCCTCAAGCTCTACCCCAACAGCATGCTGGGTGAAGAACAGGAGCGTATGGAGCAGGTAATCAATAGTCCCAGCTTAAATGTGGCGTCATTCGGAGGTATCTCCCCCTTATTTCCGGAAATCTTCGTGAGCGCCATTCCGTTTATGTTCGATGATTTCGATTCGGCTCGCGCATTCTTCGACGAGGGCGAGTACTGGAAAGCAGCTCGCAAAGCCTTTTATGAAAAGACAGGCGCTCATATCATGGCTGTCGTTGAGGAAGGCGGCTTCTTGGCTTTTACAAATAATCAACGTCCGATTCATACGCCAGCTGACTTTGATGGACTGCGCTTCCGAGCAATGGACAAGAGCCAAGTCGCTCTCTACGAGTCCTTCGGAGCATCCGGCACGCCTATTCCATGGACCGAGGTTTACCTTGCCCTACGTACTGGCGTCGCGGATGGTCAGATGAACCCGCCGATGTACATTATTTTAGGTAGTTTGTACGAGGTGCAGAAATATCTGACGTTGGCAAACATTCAGTATTCAGATCAATTCCTGGTTGCAAACGACGACCTACTCAAAAATCTGAGCGATGAAAACCGCAAGCTGCTTGAGGACGCTGTCGTAGAAGCTAACGCGATTAACCGAAAAGCTGTTGAAAGTCAGGTAGAGAGCAGAATCCAATACCTGTCTGAACAGGGAATGGAAGTGTATCGTCCTTCCGCTGAAGACCTTCAGAAATTTAAAGATGTGGGTCAGCCCTCTTATCTTGCTTGGCTGAACGAGCAGTCAATAGACAAAAAATGGATTGATATGGCGCTCAAGGACGCAGAGAACGTCAAGTAAATGAAAGCACGGGTGCTCGAAAGAGCACCCTCTCGAGGCCAATAATGAATATAAAATCAGTTCGGATAGGCTTAGTCACCGGCCTTCTTAATATATCAACGGCATTACTTCTTGGAAATGTAATTATCCTTTTATACGGTGTGATCGCACGATACTTAATTAACCACTCACCCATATGGATGGATGAGCTTTCGCGGTATTTGATTATTTCCAGCGTTATGCTCGTCGCGGCCGTTGTGTATATAAAAGATGACCATATGCGGGTGACAATTTTACAAAAGGCATTGAAAGGCAACATCAGCAAGCTTATCCAGATTTACCATTGGCTTATAATTACTTCTTTGAGTGCGTTTATATGCTATGTAAGTGCCACCTATGCGATTTCAGTTTCTAAGTTCACAACAACAGGCTTGGGCATAAGTAAAACAGTTCCATTAATGGCCATCCCGATCGGATTCGGGTTGATCACGCTTGTTTCTTTATTAATGGGGCCTTTTTATCACGAGAAATATAAAGAGGAGAAGCCAGTATGTTACTAGCACTATTTGGCACATTTATTATAAATGTTCTACTAGGCTTGCCTTTATTTATATGTTTATTTCTTGCCGCCATAGCTGGGTTTTTATTTACTGATTTCAGTCTCATTCCTAGACTGCTACCCCAGCAGCTTTTTGGTGGAATTGATGTTTTCTCTCTAATGGCCATTCCGCTATTTATTTTGGCAGGTAACCTGATGAATGGTGCAGGTTTAACACCTCAACTCATTCGGCTGGCAAACTCGCTGGTTGGCCACCTGCGCGGCGGTTTGGGTTACGTGAATGTTGTCTCAAGTGTATTTTTTGCTGGCGTTAACGGCTCGGCCGTTGCCGATACATCGGCGTTGGGATCCTTGTTGGTTCCTGCAATGAAGAAAGAGGGATACTCGACAAGCTATGCCGCCGGGCTGACAGCGGGAAGTTCCTTGATCGGCCCGATCATTCCGCCGAGTATCTTTATGATCCTATACGCATCATTGACCAATACCTCAGTTGGCGATCTGTTCCTGGGGGGCGTGATTCCCGGCTTGGTACTTGGTCTGGCGTTCATGGTCATGAACTGGTACTACGCTCGGAAAGTAAATCTGGCTGTTCACCACGACAAGCCGACCCCTGCCAACATACTGATTTCGTTCATAAAAGCATCTCCCGCTCTGATGGCTCCGTTCATCATAGTAGCGAGCATCGTATTCGGGTTTGTCACTCCGACAGAGTCAGGGGCCCTTATCGTCGCCTACGCCTCGATAGTGGGCATCCTAAGCCGCAACCTTACGGCGAAAGCGGCCTGGAAAGCGCTCGTCGAAACGACGCTGCTAACCAGTGCTATCTTTCTGATCATCGGAGCTTCGTCAGTCGTAAGTTGGCTTTTGGCGTATGCCCAGGTGCCTGAGCAGTTCTCGGTTTTACTTGCCCCCTTCGCCGACAGCCCGGTTGCTGTGCTTCTTATGCTAAGCCTCATTACATTTGGCGTGGGTATGCTTATGGAAGAAGTATCGGCATTGATGCTGTTAACCCCCGTTTTTCTGCCCATAGCCCTTCATGCAGGTGTCGACCCGGTTCATCTCGGTATCATCATCACCATGAATATAACAATAGCGCTCATAACCCCGCCTATGGGTGCCTGCGTTTTTGTTGCTGCAGCGGTCAGTAAGCTTGATTTGACTGTGATGTTCAAAGCCATTTGGCCTTTTGTGGCTGTTGCTTTAGTTGTGCTGATCACTGTGATCATCTTCCCATCACTTACGCTGTATATTCCGAGCCTTTTTAAATAAGTTATGACCAAATTACATGAGATCCCTATACCCAATTACAGCATGCCTGATTGGGACGTATATCAGTCCACACCGATAGTAGAGTGTGACGATCCATTGGTGCCAGTAAGTGTGTCAAAGCGAATCGGCTTTTATCCGGCTTATTACAAAATGAATGTTGCTAACTCCATACCGGAATGCCACGTTCGTTCCCAAGTGTTCGATCGTTTGCTGCATGCAGCAAGTCTCTTGCCCAAAGGAATCCAACTGGTTGTATTGGACGGCTGGAGGCCTTTTGCAGTACAACAATATTTGTTTGATACGCTGGTAAACTTAATAATGCATACCCATGTTCAGTTAACCTCAGAAGAAGTTAATCTTGCAGCGAGGAACTTGGTTTCTCCACCCAGTACCGACCCACGCGCCCCAAGCCCTCACTTAACCGGAGGATCAGTGGATGTAACGTTGGCAGATGATGAGGGACGTTTTTTAGATATGGGATCTCTATTTGACGAAGCCAGCCCATCATCATGGACATATTACTTTGAAGATAAATCACTAAATTCCCGTGAAACTCTAGCTAGAAATAATCGAAGAATGCTGTTCAATGCGATGACTAAATCGGGTTTTACTAATTTACCAAGTGAATGGTGGCACTATGACTTTGGAAATCAGCTCTGGGCCTATAACTCGGGTAACCAAAATGCTATATACGGAGCTACTCGCCCACTCGGGATAGAAAAACTTTGGCAGAAACAGCTTAGCCGAGACATTTCGTCCCGTTAGGAATGTGTACCGATTAGCTGTCGCCGCAAGCAGTAAAATATTTCTAAACGCTTGCGGCTTTCTTATCTGAACACTTTATCTTGTGCCCCCTTTATTTATCCATGACCAACATAGAGGATAAAGGTCTTACTTTTCTTATGTTACTTATGAGTCCATCGCGATCCACTAGGACTGGTAGTCATTCAGCGCGGCTTGCCGGGCCTGCCGGTAATCGATGATCGGTTCCGGTCTCCCCGCCTGAGCGCCGGCGCCGGGTTGTTGACGTCGCTTATGCGGCGTTAGGGCCCTGAGTTCGGGCAACCAATGGGCCACGAACGTGCCCTCAGGATCGAACTTTTCGCCCTGCGTCTGCGGATTAAAAATGCGAAAGTAAGGCGCGGCATCGGCTCCAACAGAGCTGCTCCACTGCCACCCACCCAAGTTCGACGCAAAATCGGCATCGATTAGATGGCGCATGAAAAAATCTGCCCCGCGGCGCCAATCGACACGTAGCAGCTTGGTCAGATAAGACGCCACAACCATGCGCAGACGATTGTGCATCCAGCCGGTCTCCAAAAGCTGTTTCATCGCCGCATCAACGATTGGAAATCCGGTCTCCCCACGACACCAGGCATCGAATGCAGCGTCTTCCCCAAGCCAGCTGATCCTCGCCTCGACCTCGGGTCGAAAGGGCTCAAGCCGAGAAAGCCCTGGAAAGGCCACCAGAAGATGCCGGTAAAACTCGCGCCATATCAGCTCGTTTAACCAGCTTGAATTCAGCCAGTCTGGGTCATCGCACTGTGCACGTAGCGCCGCCATGCACTGACGGGGAGAGAGCGCACCAATGGTAAGATACGGCGAGAGCCTCGATGTGCCCTCCGCATCGGGATCCGTTCGTGGAAAATCGCGCTTTTTCGCGTAGTCCTGCACCCGCTCCCGCACAAACCGGTTAAGCCGCTCGCTGATCGCCTCCTCGCCGACCGGCCAGAGATCGTTTCGATAGGAAAGCGCGGTGTAATCAAGATCCTCCGGTATAGGATCCGACTCACAGGCCCTATGATGCCGCGGTTGAGGAACCGCCAGTACCGGTTGATCGAAATCGATCAGCCGTTTGCGCCATGCGTTGCTGAACGGCGTATAGACCTTGAACGGCCCTCCTTGTCCGGTCAGCACCTGTCCGGGCGGAATAATCAGCTCTCCATGAAAGGCTCGCGTGGCGATGCCTGCTTTCTCGGCTTCTGCGCAGACCGCGCCATCCCGCTGACGCTCGTTCAGCGGATACTCGTAGTTGAAGCAGATCTCGGTAGCGTTCAGTGTTCGCGCCAGCTCAGTCAGCGCCTTTGGGCAATCATCGAAGCGCTTAAGGCGCAAAACTTTCAGCGGCAACCGAAGGCGCTCTCGCTCGCTTTGCAGGGATTCCAGCTGGTCGCGCCACAGCCCCATGCGGGCGGCAGACTCACCATGCGCCTCCCAGGTTTCGGGGGTAAGGGTTACAACCAAAACAACGGAAGCTTCATCCCGGCAGGCGTGGGCAAGCGCGGGGTTGTCGGTCAATCGCAGATCGTTACGCAGCCAGACCAGACGTACAGGGGCGGTCATCAAAAATAGTCCATTCTCGATCAGATGTAGTTTCGCAAGCCCAGTTCGTGCGGATAGGGGTTCAGATAGGTTTGCTCACACACATATTCGCTGCCATAGCGCTTGAGATAGTGTTTGAGCAATGCAAGGGGAACAACCAGAGGCACCTGCCCCAGCCGATACTGTTCGATCCCCTCAAGGAGTTCCTGCTTACAATCCGAGTCGAGCGACTTTTTCAGATAACCAAGCAGGTGCATCAGCACATTGGTGTGTGTTTTGCGGGACGCGCGGTGGGTCATGTGCTCCATGAAGGATACGATGTAGCGTTGCATGGCCTCGGGCAGAGGCAACTGATGCGCCTCGGCCAGAAAGCGTCCCAGCTCCCGGTAGCCCTTATAGTGGTGAGCCATGAGCAGGTATTTCTGGCGGCTGTGGAACTGAATCAGATTATGGTAGCTGGGATCAGCCTCCACACTGCGCTTCCAGTCGTCATAGGCGAATACTCTGGCGATAAAGTTATCACGCAGAACAGGGTCGTTCAGGCGCGCCTCCTCCTCAATCGGCAACACCGGATTGCTCTCGCGCAGGGCCCTGACGAATATACCGCTACCGGCGGTATTGGGCATTCCGTTGGGGTGGTACACCTTGACCCTCTCCATGCCGCAACTGGGCGAACCTTTCATTAGGATGTAACCACGCAGATCAACCCGCTCACGCCCCACTTTTCGGCCCGCATCGAGCAGTTTGTCGGTGACATCGATACTGGCATCGACCGTACCCAGCGCCTTAGGCAGGTCGTCACCTTCAGCCACCAGCCGTATCGGCTCACGCGGTACACCCAGCCCTATCGCCATCTCGGGGCAGAAGGGGTGATAACTGAAACAATCGGACAGCACCTCGAGACAGTAACGTGAGCGTTTATGGCCTCCGTTATAGCGCACCTGCTCTCCGAGCAGACAGCTGCTGATTCCGACCGGGATCTTCTGGTCCAATACCAAAGGTTTGATATCCGGCATATCACTCTCCGCTACAGCACTCTATCGCGTTCAACCTGTCACAACCGCACGAACGGCTGGATCAACCGCCCCACCAAACCGCTGAACTTGAGCGGTGCATCGGTTGCAATCAGGCAGATACACTCTTGATCGGTATCGACAATCGGCTGATGGTCAATCTCGGCATCCACATCGGCCACATCGCCAACCCGAAAACGCCCCAGCTCATCGGAATAGGATCCCCTGAGAATCAGGGTTAGCTCACTACCCCGGTGTCCATGGTGGGGAACCGACACACCCGGAGCGATGCGCAACAAGCGCGTAGCGCCGGGGCCTGACAAACCCAGATCGTACTGATGCACCCCGTAACCCAGCCGGCGCCAGGCTAGGCCATTGAGCGAACACCCCAGTAGACTCCCCAAAGGCGATGGTACCTCTGGATCGGCATACTCAACCGACTCACTCTCAGCTGCCGGCACGTCAGGCTCGTCAAGGCGGTCCATCAGCCGATCAAGGGCTCCGGCGTCCAACGCCGCAGGCTTGACACGTTCAAGCAGCGTGCCGCCCACCGCCTCATTGAGACTGACCTTCTCCCGGCATGAGGCACACCACTGAAGGTGACAGGCGACCAACAGCGCCATCCCTTGCGGCATGGATCCACTGGCGTATGCCATCAGTGTGGCATCATCGAAGTGATGACTGATATTCATGACTCCTCCCCCCACAGCAGGCGCAACTTGTTGAAAGCCAGTCTCAGGCGCGATTTCACGCTACCCATGGGGATACCCAGTTGCTCGGCGATTTCAGAATGACTCTTACCCTCGTAGTAGGACAGAAAGAGCACTTGCGCCTGCGCCTCGGGCAGCTCGGAGATCGCCTGCTGCATACGATGTTCAAGTACTGCGTGTTCGCCGTAATGGCGCTCATCCGGGTCAGCCTCTTCCGCTGGCAACTCGTATTCGAAAACCCGTTCACGCCTCAAGCGATCGATGCATAGGTTCCGCGCCAAGGTAAAAATCCAGGTACTGGCATTGGCCTTGTCGGCGTTAAACAGGTGCGCTTTGCGCCAGACATTCAACATCGCCTCCTGCGCCAGCTCTTCAGCAACAGCAGCAGGCACGCCCAGTCGTAGTACATAGCCTTTCAGGCGCGGCCCAAAATGCGAGAACAGTTGGGCAAAAAGCTGCTTGTCACGGGTCTGCGCCATACGTGTCAGACACCGGCTCCAGCTTTCGCAGTCGGACAAGTCTCGATCGACTTTCGTTTCAGCGGCGGCTATCAACTTATCTTCCTCGGTTTCAGATTCCCGCATACTCTCCTCGTTGATACGCACCTTGCCGTTATCTGGATCATCAAGGCGCCGAAACTTTCATCAGGTACTGTAAACGCATCGAGTGATCTGTTTGATCCGCCCCGGCGTAATGAGTGCCAAAGACGCGTACTAATTAGGATAACGCAGTTATGACCGTCAGCATCATGCGCCCACTCAAAATCGCCGTCATCGGCTCGGGTATATCGGGACTCTCCTGTGCCTGGCTGTTGAGCCGTCATCATCAGGTAACCCTGTTTGAAAAGGACGACCGCCCGGGCGGACACTCCAATACCGCGCAGCTCGACATGGACGAACGCAACGCGGTTGCGGTCGACACAGGTTTCATCGTCTACAACCCGGTCAACTACCCCAATCTGGTTAAGCTCTTTGATCATCTGGGTGTCGAGACGACCGCAACCGACATGTCCTTTGCCGTATCAATCGAGAAAGGCAGGCTGGAGTACAGCGGCTGCGGACTTCCGGGATTTTTTGCCCAAAAGCGCAACTTGATCAATACCGCGCATTGGAATCTGTTACGGGAGATTCTGCGCTTTTATCGACAGGCACCTGAGTTGGTCGCCTGCGCTGCAAACGAGCCGCTCACCCTCGGCCAGATGCTTTCACGATATGGCTACAGCCGTAATTTTATCGACAATCACCTTGTACCGATGGGTGCGGCAATCTGGTCTACCCCGGCTGAGAGGATGCTGGACTACCCAGCGCTTACCTTCCTGCGGTTCTGTCAGAATCACGGTCTGGTCCAACTCAAGGATAGGCCGCAGTGGAGCACGGTTGTTGGCGGCAGTCGAGAATATGTAAAGCGTCTGCTGGCTCCGCTTGAGGGCCGGGTGCGCTATAACAGTCGCATCCACAAGGTGCAGCGTTCAAACGCCAAGGTGATTCTGCATCATCAGCATGGGCAGCAGGAGACGTTCGATCACGTTGTGCTTGCCTGTCATGCCGATCAGACCCTCTCACTGCTTGCTGATCCGAGCGCCGACGAGAGACAGCTGCTGAAGTGTTTCCCATACCAGCGTAACCGCGCCATTCTGCACTCCGATCCGTCCCTGATGCCCAGCCGCAAGAAAGCCTGGGCAAGCTGGAACTACCTCTGCTCAGGTGAACCGGGCGAGCCACCTGCCGTCAGCTACTGGATGAACCGCCTGCAGCCGCTGGCCACCGAACGCGACCTTTTTGTCACGCTCAATCCACCGCATGAACCCGAAACCGAACTGATTCACCGCAGTTATCTCTATGACCACCCCCAGTTCACGCTGGATTCGGTATCGGCACAGCGCGAACTCTGGACACTGCAAGGCTCCCGAAACACCTGGTTTTGCGGCGCCTGGTTCGGTTACGGGTTCCACGAGGACGGTTTGCAAAGTGGGTTGGCCGTTGCCGAGGCTCTCGGCGGCTGCAAACGCCCCTGGCATCTGGAAAACCCGAACAGCCGTATCCATGTGCAGCCGGTCATCCAGCCTCAGGCGGCAAAGATAGTCGAGGCACTGGCATCATGCTGACCCATATCCAGCCATCCGACTGTTGCCTGTACGCAGGTCAGGTGATGCACCACCGTTTCCAGCCACGCAGGCACCGCTTTATCTACCGTGTTGTAAGCTGGCTCATCGACCTCGACCGGCTCGACAGCCTGAACCAGCGGTTGCGCCTGTTTTCCGTGGGCCGCTTCAACCTGTTTGCGTTTTATCCCGGTGACCACGGTGATGGCAGCAAGACGCCGTTGCAGCAGCAGATAAGGGACAGGATGGCCGCTGCCAATATCGATGCCCAGGGCGCGATCAAGTTGCTGTGTTATCCGAGAATTCTGGGTTATGTCTTCAACCCGCTCAGCGTTTACTTCTGCCACAACCGCGAGGGCCAGCTAAGTGCAGTGCTCTACGAGGTAAGCAATACCTTCGGTGAGCGGCATAGTTACCTGATAGAGGCCCCTTCGGAGCGCCAAGGCGATGCGTTACGCCAGCAGTGTCCGAAAGCCTTGTATGTTTCACCGTTTATGCCGATGAACGCCCACTATCGCTTCAGGATTGTACCGCCGGACAAACGGGTCTCAGTCTGCATTCGTCAGTGCGACAACGACGGCAGCAGCCTGCTTCATGCAACCTTTACCGGCAAACGCCAGCCACTAACCGATGCACAGCTGGTGCGTACCTTTCTGCTCTATCCGCTGATGACAGTGAAGGTGATAGCCGGAATCCACTGGGAGGCCCTGCGTCTGTGGCGCAAGGGCGTGCCGCTGCAACCCCGAGTTGCCGCCCCATCACAACCGATTACCCTGATCAGAACTGCGAGGACGTCCGCCGATGAAACCGTCTGAGTACCCCGCCGCCACCTTATCAGCCACGGCAACTTCCGAGGGCTGGCTCAACCGCCGCTGGATTTCGTTCCTCAACCGGATGATGCCGAAACTCACCTACGGACGCCTCGACCTGCAACTGCCCAGCGGCAGCTGGATATCCTGCGGGCAGCTCCGCGAAGGCGCACCACACGCGCAAATCAGGCTGAACAGCTACCGACCGCTGAGACGACTGCTGCGTGGCGGGCTGATCGGTTGGGCAGAGGGATTCATGGAGGGTGAGTGGGATTGCCCCGATATCCATGACCTCGCTCTCTGGGCCGTAGGTAACGAATCCGGGCTTCAGGCGTTTATGCACGGGCATCCCTGGCTGCGGCTGGTGAACCGATTGACTCACCTGTGTAACAACAACTCCCGCCGTGGTAGCCGTCGTAACATCGCCTACCACTACGATCTGGGCAACGACTTTTATCGGCTCTGGCTTGATCCGAGCATGACTTACTCGGCGGCCCTGTTTAAAGGCGATGAGCCCCTATTTGACGCCCAACAGCACAAATACCGCTCCATTGCCCGCAAGCTTGGGCTTAAGCCGGGCGATAGCGTGTTGGAGGTTGGCTGCGGTTGGGGCGGCTTTGCAGAGCTTGCAGCACGTGAGTTCGGTGTGCAGGTACACGGCATCACCCTGTCCAGTGAGCAACTGGACTGGGCACGCGAGCGCATCAGCGCCGCAGGTCTGGATGAGCAATGCCGCTTCAGCCTGACCGACTACCGTGATGTGGAGGAGCAGTACGACCACATCGTGTCGATCGAAATGTTCGAGGCGGTAGGTGAAAAACACTGGGGAAGTTACTTTGCCATGCTCAGGCGCTGCCTGAAGCCCGGGGGGGAGGCGCTACTTCAGCTGATCAGCATCGATGATCGGCGCTTCGAGCACTACCGTCGTAACCCCGACTTTATCCAACGTTACATCTTCCCCGGCGGAATGCTGCCAAGTCCGGCTGCACTGAAGGCACAACTGGACAGCAGTCATTTCGAGCTGCTCGATGAGCAACGCTTCGGTCTCGACTATGCTCGCACACTGGTGCATTGGCGCGAGTCATTCTGCAGAGAGTGGGACAAGATAACTGCATTGGGGTTTGACGAGCGTTTCCGCCGCATGTGGCTCTATTATCTTGGCTATTGCGAAGCGGGCTTCAGAACCCGCAGAGTCGACGTCGGCTTCTACCATCTGAAACCCAAACCGGTACTCGCAACTGACATCGAGGGTGCCGCGCAATGAGTGCGCACGCGGCCACCGACATGGAGACGCTGAAACTCGAAGCGTTTTTTGACGGCAAGGTCTATGCCTGGGGATTGTTCGAGGCTCGTTTCGGCCAGCTCAAGCGCGAGTTTCAGGTCGAGATTGATGGCCGCTGGGATGGCAGCACGCTACGGCTGGAGGAGCAGTTCCTGTATCAGGATGGCGCACGAGACCGCAGGGTTTGGACGATCCGCCCTCAAGAAGACGGACGCTATGTCGGCCATGCGGCCGACCTGACGGCCGAGGCGGAGGGCGTTGCCACAGGATCACGGCTGAACTGGCGCTATCGCATGCGGCTGCAAACCGGGCACGGCGCTATCGTGGTGCGTTTCGAGGACGACTTTTTCCTCCGTCCCGGCGAGGTGATGATCAACCGGGCACGCGTCAGTAAGTGGGGTATTCGTCTTGGGGAAGTAACGCTGTTCTTCTGTCCAGCCCGTAACCTCACAGCGCCGCCATTCATGCTGTAATCCGCCTGAGCATCGATTCGGTCACCGGCAACGCATGTACGCAGCGAGTGCCCCCCATCACGAAAAGGTCGCTGACACGGCCGTTATCCCGACACAGATGTTATCGGGCTATAACATGACGCTCATCGTACCTTTTTCATTCATCGCTGTACGATGAGCGCCCTGTTCTCGATTAGGCCTGGCAGGCTCACACTTTAAAACGCCCGACCAACTGGCTCAGGCGTTTTTCGATATCTGCCATACTCATCGACATACCTGAGACTTTTTCCGCGTTATCGGTAGTGCTCTCGGCAATATCCGCGATCTTCTGCACGTTCTGACTGATCTCGTCAGCAACAGCCGTCTGCTGTTCAGCAGCACTGGCAATTTGGGTGTTCATCTCGGTAATGAGGCCAACCGATTCTGTAATGCGGGCCAGAGCCTCTCTGGCTGTGGCCGCCGTATCCATGGTCGCACGGCTCTGGTTTTGGCTGGCCTCCATAACCGATACCGCATCGCGTGTACCGCTCTGAAGTTTCTCGATCATGCGGTGAATCTCTTCTGTGCTCTGCTGCGTTCTAGTTGCAAGCGTTCGCACCTCGTCCGCAACCACTGCGAATCCGCGCCCCTGCTCACCGGCACGTGCCGCCTCGATTGCCGCATTCAGCGCCAGAAGATTGGTCTGCTCTGCAACGCCCTGAATCACATTGACGATGCTGCCGATCTGATCGGCATCCTGCCCCAGTCGGGCAATCACCTCGGCCGCACGATTAACATCCTCTGCCAGACGGTTTACCGACTCTATTGTCTTGGCCACGACCTCCTGCCCGTCGGCCGCCTGCAGATCGGCATCGCGCGCAGCGCCAGCTGCCTGAGAGGCGCTACCGGCTACCTGCTGAACAGCCGCAGCCATCTCGTGTATAGCGGCAGCAGCCTGATCGGTTTCACGCTTCTGCAGATTGGCCTCGGTATGTGTCTTATCCACAACGCCGTTCAGACTCGCCGTTGACTCGGTCAACGATGCGACAGCATTCTTGACCTCGACGATAACCTGCTGGATGTTTTGGGCAAAGCCGTTGAAGCCGACGGCCACCTGACCCACCTCATCCTGACTATCCACCGACAGACGCTGGGTCAGATCGCCATCACCCTGGCTGATCGCGTTCAATGCCTGAGCGGTGCGCTGCAACGGGCGCACGATCAGGCCGCTGACATATAGGGTAACCAGCACCACCAACAGCAGAATCCCCGCAATCATTGAGGCGACGGTCAGCATCGTACCGTCGATTTTGTGCTTGATTTCCGCCCGTCTGGTCTCAACGATTTTGTCGATGTCGTCAATATAAACGCCGGTTCCCAGCGACCAGCCCCAGCTGTCGATGCCGGCGGCATAACTGAGTTTGGGCAGCACCGCCTGGGCGCTGGGTTTGAGCCAGTCATACTCGACATACCCTCCCCCTTTGCGCGACACGCTGACCAGCTCATCAATCACCCGCACACCATTAGGATCTTTGACACTAATGAAGTTCTTACCCTCCGACGAAGGGTCAGGCCCGTAAGCAATCCTGTTACCGTCGAAGTCATACACAAAGATATAACCGTCATCGCCGAACGAGATCGCACGCAGTACATCCCGCGCCTGAGACTTGGCTTCCTCTCCACCTTTGGCGACGAATGGAGCAACCGCCGTCACCGCACTTTCAACATAATTTTTGAGTTCTTCGCGTTTAGCGCTGATCAGCCCCTCTCGAACACTATCGATCTCGGCCTGTCCCATCGCGGCCATCTCGATATAAACCGTGACCATGACAGCGGCCGTAACCATAAGAATGGGTACAATAGAGAAGAGCAGGAGTTTGCCTTTCAGTCGGAACAACTTCATTACACAACCTCAACAGGCAGGTTACGGGTTTGATCGCCACTGTCATTGAGCTCAACTCGATGACTTGGCGGTTTTCGGAATATTGCAGCTCACAATGCTTATATCGGCCAGATCAGGCAGACATTAAAAGGGATACGCGCAGCGACCAAGACTCTTTACAATACGTGAATCTGTCGACGTGCATATTAGACCTTTTTGATATGTTGATCACCGTTTAGTTGGCAGGTCGGGCCCTGATAAAACGCAAACCCCAAGATGCGATCAACTGATAAGGAGAGAGTGATGCGAAAACTGTTGGCAAAAGTTGCCGCCTGTCTGGTCGTGCTGGCCAGTGTATCTGCCAATGCCGAGACAGTGCGACTGACAACCAGCATGGGAACAATCGAGCTGGAACTGCTCAGTGCCGAAGCACCGAAAAGTACCGAAAACTTTCTGGGTTATGTGCAGAGCGGGTACTACGACGGCATGATTTTCCATCGCGTCATCCCGGGCTTCATGATCCAGGGCGGCGGCATGGACGAGAATTTCAAACCGCGCTCGACCCGTCCTCCGGTGGCCAATGAATCGGACAACGGCCTGTCCAACATGCGCGGCACCGTCGCCATGGCGCGTACTCGAAACCCGAACAGCGCAACAAGCCAGTTCTTCATCAACACCGTGAACAATGTGAATCTGGATGGCAGACCGGGCCAGCCCGGCTATACCGTGTTCGGTCGTGTGACCAGTGGTATGGATGTGGTCGATCGTATCAGCGCCGTGGAAACCACCAGCAAACCGCCGTTTCGAGATGTACCGGTCACACCGATCGTGATCGAACGGGCGGAGGTTATCCCCTCCGCCCAGTAAGCAACGCTACTCCAGCGGCAGCTTGCGCAATCGCCGTGCGTTGCTGACAACCGTGACCGACGAGGCCGCCATTGCGGCACCGGCGATGATCGGATTCAGCAACACACCGGCGACCGGATACAGCACACCGGCTGCGACAGGAATCGCGAGCACGTTGTAGATAAAAGCCCCAAAGAGGTTCTGCTGAATATTGCGAACCGTCGCGCGGGAGATGGCGATCGCATCGGCCAACGCCAGCAGCGATGAGTGCATCAGGGTAACATCGGCGCTGCTGATCGCCACATCGGTACCGGAGCCCATGGCATAGCCTATATTGGCCTGCGCCAGAGCTGGGGCATCGTTAATACCGTCGCCAACCATGGCAACGATCTCGCCCTTGCTCTGAAGGTCACGGATTACCTCCTGTTTCTGCTCCGGTTTAACCTCTGCGATTACATTCTCGATACCCACTCTCGACGCGATCGCCTCGGCCGTCCGGCGGTTGTCGCCCGATAGCAGGACAAGCTTCAGCCCTTTGGCTTTCAGACGCTTGATCGCTTCGACACTATCCTCGCGTAGCGGATCCTCAATGGCGAAGAGCGCCTTGAGTTCACCCCCCATGGCAACCCATACCAGCGAACGACCCGCACCGCTGAAGCTGTCGGCATCATTGGCCAGAGAGGCGCAATCGACGCCCTCTTCATCCATCAGTTCACGACTGCCGACCAGTACGTTTTCGCCTTGAACCTTTGCCACGACACCGCGACCCGAGCGTGCATCGAAGGATTCTACGGCCATGTCTGACGCCACGTTCCGATCCTTCAACCACTGGGTTATCGCATGAGCTAATGGATGTTCCGCACGCTTCTCCACCGCAGCGATGTAGGGAAACAGTTCAGTCTCATCGGCGAGGATACGCTGATCGACAACCTGAGGCCGCCCTTCCGTCAGCGTACCGGTTTTATCAAAAACCAGTGTGGTCAGATCTTTTGCCAGCTGCAGCGCATCTCCGTTGCGGATCAGAATCCCCTTGCTCGCGGCGCGCCCGACGCCCACCATGACCGACATCGGCGTCGCCAGCCCCAAGGCACAGGGACAGGCAACAATCAGTACCGTAACGGCGCTGATTACAGCATAAGTCCAGCCAGGATCGGGGCCAACGAGCAACCATACCGCAAATGTCAGCACCGCGATGGCCATCACCACCGGCACAAAAACACCGGCAATACGGTCGGCAAGACGGCCCAGGGCCGGTTTGGAGTTCTGTGCCTGACGCACCGCACTGACGATCTGGGCCAGCACCGTCTGATGCCCGACAGCCTTGACCGCCATCAGCAAACTGCCGGAGCCATTGACGGTACCGCCGGTTACGCTATCGCCTACACCGCGAGTAACCGGAACAGGCTCACCGGTCAGCATCGATTCATCTATATGACTCGAACCCTCGATCACCTCACCATCAACCGGCACACGCTCGCCCGGACGAATCCGTACCCGATCACCGGGTATCAGCAAAGCCACCGGCACGGTCTTCTCGCCATCCTCACGCACGCGTAACGCCTCGCGTGGTTGCAGATTGAGCAGCTCTCGCAGCGCTTTCGAGGTATTCCCCCGGGACCGCGCCTCAAGCGCCTGCCCCAGCAGGATAAAACCGATAATCATCACCGAGGCTTCGTAATACAGATGGTGTGCCTGCATCGGCACCCAGTCAGGTGCCAGCGCCAACGCCGGTAACAGCAGAGTGGAATAGACCCAGGCCGTACCGGTACCCAGTGCGATCAGGGTATCCATGTTGAAATTGCCATGGGGCAAACCCTTCCAGGCGCCTCTGAAGATATGCCCGGCACAGCCATACAACACCGCCAGTGTAATCAGCGCGGACGCCACACCGAATACCAGCCCAACCGGCGTATCAACCGATGGCATGGAATCGGTCAACATCAGCAACATCAGTAAAGAACCAATGCCCAGAGCGATCAGCGCGCGACGCAGGGTCGAGCGGTAATGCGCTTCCTCCTGCGCCGCGCGTCTACTGTGATCCTCTTCATCTTCGACCAACTCAGCGCCATACCCGGCATCTTCGATCACATCGATGACCGCAGCCGGCTCCAGATCAGCCTGGATACTCGCCGTGCGGTCTGCGAAGTTGATCGAATACTCCTGGATACCCTGAGTCCGGCCCAGAGCCTTTTCGATGCTGCGCACACAGCCGGCGCAACTCACTTGCTTCAGGGCAAATTGATAGATCGCCATACAACTCCTCCTGTTGATTTCAGACCTGCGCAAGCAGATCAACTCTTCAGACAACCAAAGGATAAACCCTAAAGCCGACTACAGAGTCAAGAGTCTAAATATAATAGCAATTAAGGAGGGGAAATCAGCGCTTGATCGCTACGTAGCGTCCCTGCATGACAAAGGCCACCTGCTCACCACAAAGCACCTCTATCTCAAGATCGAGACGCCCCCTGTCACGCTCGCCGATGCGGTTCAGCAGGTGATCACAGGCAGCCTGATCGGGCAAACGCACCCGCGCGAAAAACGCCTCTTTGATCGGAGACTTATAACTTTGGTGGGCATCGGCGATCACCACGTCGCAATCAAGCCCCTGCTCTCGCAGGTAGAGCGTGGTCATACACCAACCGGTGAGGGTCGCCAGTGCTGAAATGGATCCGCCAAAACCCGTACCCTTGTCATTCACATTCGGCGCCAGTGGCACATGCAGTTCAAGTGAACGACCGTCGTACTCCAACCGCTCTATCTGCATCGCCGTTGTCAACGGGATGCTCCTGTAGAGCCAGGCAAGGAATTGTTTCGGATCGGTCGTCAGTTCATTCATGATCGTTGGCTCAATTCGGCCAGTCGGACAACAGGCGTGATGTATCGGCCTCAGGTACAGTCTTCTCCTTGAGAGCCTGCCCCAGATAGATAAAACCGATGATCTGTTCATTATCGGCCAGCCCAAGCCCCTTGGCCACTTCAGGGTTAAATGCCATATCGCCCGAGCGCCACATCGCCCCTAGCCCCAACGCACTGGCGGCTTGAACCACCGAGTGCGCAGCGCATCCAGCCGTGATCACCTGTTCGCTTACCGGCACCTTGGGGTGCTCCTGCGTGCAAGCGATGGCCACCAAAATCATCGGCGCGCGCTTGGGCATGTTCAGCAGCTTTGTTGACTGCGCATCGCTCAGCTCACCAGCCTCGGTCTGGCTAGCGGAGAGAAACAGCTCTCCCAGTTTGCTCAACCCCTCATCCTGCACTCTCAGGAAGCGGTAGGGGGTAAGAGAGCCATGATCCGGCGCACGCGATGCAGCCTTCATCATCACTTCAAGCTGCTCGTCTGTTGGAGCCGGAGCCTGAAGTGCCGGGCAGGAGGTACGATTGAGCAAAAGTTCTAGAGCATCCATGTTTTATCCTTACTGTCGCGCCAGGCGAGGGTTAACCGGCTCATCTGCAATGCTGGAACGATAAGGGTTGATATCCAGCCCGCCGCGTCTTACGTAACGCGCATACACACTCAGCTTCTGTGGACGGCAACGCTGCCAGATATCCATGAAGATGTTCTCCACACACTGTTCGTGGAAGTCTCCGTGTTCACGGTAGGACACGATGTATGCCAGCAGCCCCTTGCGATCAATCTTGCCACCCTTATAACGGATTTGAACGCTGCCCCAGTCCGGCTGCCCCGTAACGGGACAATTGGATTTCAGCAGATGACTGACCAGCGTTTCGCTGACGATCTCATTGCTCGATTGCAACAGGTTGGGCGCGGGCGTGTAGTGCTCCACATCGATCTCCAGATCATCGATGCAGGCTCCTTCAAGCTTACCCATCTGCAGCGGCGCATCAGGTCGCACAAGACGTACACTGACATCACCACCGGCAGCCTGAGACAGATCCTGTTTGAGATGCGCCTGTACCTCGGACTCACTGCCAAAACGGGTCAGGTTGTAGGAGTTGAGATACAGCTTGAACGACTTGGACTCGATAATATGGGCGGAATTTGCCGGTATTCGGAATTCAGCCAAACGCACCACTGGCTTGCCGCGGCTGTCGAGCCAGGACAACTCGTACGCGTTCCAGATATCGACGCCGCGAAACGGCAGTGTACTGCGATCGATCCCCTTGGCCTGCCAGTTTATTTCTCGTGCAATCGGGTAAAGCAGCCCCGGATCGTAGCGGTTTACGTAACGAGTCCCCTGCCCGAGCGGCGATTGCTTGATCGACTCATGTTCACTCATCAGCTGCGGATACCTTTGCCAATGTTAAGAAGGTGCAGCGAAAAACCGGCCAGCACAACGATGAATCCGATGATCATCGCGAACGCAAAGCCGACGTTAATGTCGCTTACCCCCAGAATGCCATAACGGAAGGTGTTGACCATATACAGAATAGGATTGAGCTGCGAAACGCCCTGCCAGAAATCCGGCAACAACTCGATACTGTAAAACACCCCACCCAGATAGGTCAGTGGCGTTAACACAAATGTGGGTATGATCGATATATCGTCAAACGTGTTGGCGAATACCGCGTTGATAAACCCACCAAGTGCAAATACGGTCGATGTAAGCAGCACAATGCTGACCGTCACACCCAGATGGTGGATCTGCAGGTTTGTAAAAAACAGCGACAACGCCGTCACGATAAGCCCCACCGCCAAACCGCGCGCCATCCCACCGATGACGTAACCGGCCAGAATCACCCAGTTCGGTACCGGTGCTACCAGCAGCTCTTCGATATTGTGCTGAAACTTGGTACCGAAGAACGAGGACACCACATTACCGTAGGAGTTTGTTATCACCGACATCATGATCAAGCCGGGCACGATGTACTCCATGTAATCGAACCCGCCCATGTCTCCGATGCGTGAGCCAATGAGGTTGCCGAATATGATGAAGTAAAGCGTCATCGTAATCGCAGGGGGTAGGAGTGTCTGCGCCCATATACGGGTAAAACGGCGCACCTCCTTGACCACAATAGTCCAGAAAGCGGTGAGCAGCAGTTGGCTGTTCATAAAAAGTCCTTACAGATTCTTGTCGACAAGCGAAACGAACAGCTCTTCCAAACGGTTCGCTTTATTACGCATGCTCGCCACGGTGTACCCCATGGCCGAAAGCTGGGAAAAGATCGGATTAAGTCCCTTGGATTTCTCGACATCGACCTCCAGCGTATGCGGGTCGGTAAGCCTGACACTGTAGCCATCAAGCTCGGGCACCGAGTCGATATCCTGCTCGAGATCGAGCACAAAGGTTTCCATATTCAGCTTCGCCAGCAGCGATTTCATGGTGCTGTTCTGAATAATCCGACCGTGATCGATGATCGCGATATTGCGACAGAGGCTCTCGGCTTCTTCCAGATAATGTGTTGTCAGAATAATGGTAGTGCCGGCAGCGTTTATCTCACGCAGAAACTCCCACATAGAGCGGCGCAACTCGATATCCACACCGGCGGTGGGCTCATCGAGAATCAGCATTTTCGGATCATGTACCAGCGCACGTGCAATCATCAGGCGGCGCTTCATGCCACCGGATAGCATTCGGGCCCGCACATCGCGTTTTTCCCACAATCCCAGCTTACGCAAGTAAAACTCCGCCCGTTCGCTGGCACGCTTGCGTCCTATACCGTAATAGCCGGCCTGTGTGACGACGATATCGAACACTTTTTCGAACGGGTTGAAGTTGAACTCCTGAGGCACGACGCCCAAGCATAACTTGGCAGAGGTCAGATGTGTGTCAATGTCGTGGCCAAATACCCTAACCTTGCCATCGCTTTTGTTTACCAACGACGAAACAATGCCCAGAGTTGTCGACTTGCCGGCACCATTGGGGCCCAAAAGTGCGAAAAAGTCGCCCTCTTTAACCTCAAGCGAAATACCTTTTAGTGCCTCGAAGCCGTTATCGTATGTCTTGCGCAGGTTATCGATACTCAGCGCTAGGGTCATAAAAATCCTGTCCATTCAGTCATAACGAGGGTTGGATATGGGGACGACTGTTGAAAATATCAACCACTGCTCTTGTTATTGGCCGGTGTAGTCCCCACAAAAGAGGCTTAAACGTACCAACTTTCGTGGGGCAACCGTGACCGATTTCCACACCTATCACCTGAACCTGCTCAAACTGGCCTATAACAATCTGATCAAGCAACCGCCCTTTGATGATCCCGCGATCACGAGCGTTGATGCCGAGTTTCTGGAGCAGTTTGCTGCATTAACAGAAGGTTTCGAACAACACGAGCCCTGGGTGTACGAAGAGGGACCACTGCTGATAAGCCGACTGGTTCGCGCTTACCCCCATTTAGTGCACCTAGTGGCGCGCGATCTATTCTGGCTGTTCGGCGGAGACTGCCTGCACCATATGCCGGATGAAGAGCTCGCCTTATTTTCCCAGCTCGACGAAGCCAGGGCTGAAGCCGAACGTAAAGGCGAAGCGTTTGACTACCTCGCCGAACGTACACGCCTGTTCAACTGAGTACTCACTGAACATGTTTTGACAGGCGCATCCCCAGCGCGGCCAACACTTGCCGGTCGCGCCCGTTTCAGAAACCTCAGAGAGACTGAGCCGTCTCGCCAGAGCCACCTGCCCGCTGGGATACAACCAGATTGTCAGCGTCGGATTTCGGCAGCGCTTCATCCAGTCGAGCCAGGTACTGCTTGAGCAGAGAATCAAACGCTTTGCGGTCTTTACCCTCCAGGTGCTTGGCGATGGGTATCGCCGCCTTCACCGCATTCACCGGACGGCCTGCAATACGGAACTCATAGTGCAAATGGGGGCCCGTCACTCGCCCACTGGATCCGGACAAGGCTATTTTCTGACCCCGGCTGACACGCTGCCCTTTATGAACAAGCGCCTTGCTCAGATGCAGGTAACGGGTGGTATACCGCTCACTATGCTTAACCTCGACATAGAGCCCTGCATACTTATGATTCACCACACGCGTCACAACACCATCACCGGCGGACACAATCGGTGTACCACTGCGCATCGCGAAGTCGACACCGTTATGCGGGCGATACAGACCGGTGACCGGATGGTGACGATTTGGATTGAACGGCGATGAAACACGGTAATTCCCATTAAATGGGTAACGCAGGAACGCCTTACTGAGGCTTCTACCCTTCTCATCGTAGTAGCTGCCGTCGTAGTAGAAGATCGACACCGGAGAGCGATTCGCCATCATGCGCACCGCCTCAACCTTGGTTTCGCCTGTTTCTTCACCCTCTACATACTGACGAGAGATCAGCACTTCAAACAGGTCCCCCTTGCGAATGTCCCGACGGAAGTTGATCTTCTCCTTGAGAAGGCGTGAGATCTGATAGACATCACGAGAATCAAGCCCTTGCGCCTCGGCATCAATCGAAAAACTTCTGCCTATCTCGCCGGTAATTGCATACTCCTGCCAAACACCGGGCAAGCGTGTTTCAGAAAACTCAAACCCGGCGTCTTTTTTACGCGTGTACGTCACTTTATGGGCGGCAGAAAAACGCAGCTGCAACATCTGCAACTGCTCACTATCGACATCGATCAGGAGCTTTACACCGGGCTTGATGTCATCAAGCGCCAAAGCGCTTTCATCCGCTTCGAGCACCTGATAAAGATCAGGCATCGGCAGATGCAATTTTTCAAAAATACCGGTCAATGTATCCCCGGGCTGAATCTCGTACTGCCACATGCGGGACTCATCAACCCCCTTCGACTTGACCTCGGACACAACGGCACCAGTCTCAGCCAAGGAATCGGCATCCGGCGCGACGCTCGTCACCGCCGCCGGTAATTCAAGGGGTATAACGATACGACTGCCGTCCTGCATCAACACAGGATCAGCCTGACCATCAACAACAGAATCGGTATTACCCGGCAGAAGCATCAACCCCAACACGGATACAGACAATACAGCCAACAGAGCACGATAGAGACGGGGCAAACGTTTAATAAAAGCAATAAGACGTCGAACCATAAGACCAGATGCCCTCAACATATAACCATTCGAAGCCAGATACAGGTAAAAATCGAATCAGTGACCCAGTATCCGGCAAATTAGTTCGAATTTGGAGTGTTGCCACACATAAAAAGAGTCACTAACCGTAAAATCGGATTTCCTAAACAGTTACAGCAGAATACCGAAAACTGGCCAGCCACGAAAACTCATTATTTTAATAATGCGACACACTAAAAGGCGAGAATGCGCCCCAACAAATAAAACCGAGCAGCTCCGCTTAGGGCAATAGCACAAAACGCATTCAAAGGAGAAGATTCGGAGCGCGAAACGAGGCTCGCACCGGACAACACTCCGATCGCAGCTCCAACAGATAAACCTGAGTCGCCCCGATCAGGGCACTGAAACAAGAGAAATTCGAGGAGAAATTTGGAGCGGGAAACGAGACTCGAACCGGCCGGCGCTCCGGTCGCGACCCCAACAAAAAGTGGGTCGCCCCGCTTAGGGCACTGGTATAAGAAACAAATGAGGAGGAAAATTTGGAGCGGGAAACGAGACTCGAACTCGCGACCCCAACCTTGGCAAGGTTGTGCTCTACCAACTGAGCTATTCCCGCTTACCTCTGATCTCGAAGACCGAGATAAGAGATGGCGTCCCATAGGGGGTTCGAACCCCTGTTACCGCCGTGAAAGGGCGGTGTCCTAGGCCACTAGACGAATGGGACGCAGCCTTGGAAAACGCTAATTTTCGACTTGGAGCGGGAAACGAGACTCGAACTCGCGACCCCAACCTTGGCAAGGTTGTGCTCTACCAACTGAGCTATTCCCGCTTACCTCTGATCTCGAAGACCGAGATAAGAGATGGCGTCCCATAGGGGGTTCGAACCCCTGTTACCGCCGTGAAAGGGCGGTGTCCTAGGCCACTAGACGAATGGGACGTAGCCGAAGCGCTTTCGCGTTCCTCATCGAGGAGGCGCAAATAATACGTACGCCCCTTGCCCGCGTCAACACCCAAAATTAATTTTTTTATCTTTCTGCGCGCACCTATACACGTCCTAACCTATTGAAATAAAAATTGAATATTTTTTATACAGCGCTACAGCCGACCTTCACAGAAACACACCTCACTCTCGCCTTACATAGCTAACAAAAAGCGGGAATACAGTTCCAATGAGCATGCGCAACGTTCTTGAAAGAGAAAATGTAGAACTGAAAAAAGACTCGGATCAACCGGCGCTCCGACCACAAACACAAGCCATTGAAAGTCAGCCGCCCCGATTAGGGCACTGGTATAAGAAACAAATGAGGAGGAAAACTTGGAACGGGAAACGAGACTCGAACCGGCCGGCGCTCCGGTCGCGACCCCAACAAAAAGTGGGTCGCCCCGCTTAGGGCACTGGCATAAGAAACAAATGGGGAGGAAAATTTGGAGCGGGAAACGAGACTCGAACCGGCCGGCGCTCCGGTCGCGACCCCAACAAAAAGTGGGTCGCCCCGCCGCTTAGGGCACTGGCATAAGAAACAAATGGGGAGGAAAATTTGGAGCGGGAAACGAGACTCGAACTCGCGACCCCAACCTTGGCAAGGTTGTGCTCTACCAACTGAGCTATTCCCGCTTAGTGGCGTCCCATAGGGGGTTCGAACCCCTGTTACCGCCGTGAAAGGGCGGTGTCCTAGGCCACTAGACGAATGGGACGCTTAGGACGAATCCAGTAGTAACTGGATGCGGAGCGCATATTAATGACGACAACATGACCGGTCAAGAGTTTTTTAAAGCTTTTTACTATAGAATCAAACGCTTCAACGCAGTAACCCGGTTCAGAGGAAATATCATGAGTCCGACACAGATAGGCATGCTGATACTTGGCGGCATCTTGGTGATGGCCGTAACCGCCTACATCATCCAGTCTATCGAGACTCAACGCCGCGAGCGTCGCATGAAACTTCTCGCCCTCAAGGACCAGATCCGTCGTGCCGACCACCTACTCGGAAGCCTGCCCGCCTTCTATGTTACGCCCGATATTCGCGCCGTGCTGATCAAGTACATGGAGCTCCGGTGGCAGCAGGTGCTTGAGCTGGACTCAAACCCAATCTACAAAAAAGAGCTGGATAAACTGACCGAGCAGGCATCCACACCTTTCGAGCCTGGCCAGTATCCCAGCGGGTCACTCACCTACTGCTCAGACCGCGATACGGCCCGCCGCTCGCGTGCACTGTTGCGGGAGCTTGCACAGTTCCTGACCGACCTGCAAAAACAGCAGCTGTTCTCTCAGCAAACGCTGAACGCAATGATCAAGCACATCAAGTTGAGTTACAGCCGTCTGACAATAGAACTGGAACTTATGGACGCGCAAACCACTGAAGAGCTCTCCGGTCCGCAGGTAGCACTGCATACATACCGCAGCGCCATGGCGCGACTCCAGGGGTTCAACAGCGCCTATCAGATAGACGCTCAGATCTTTGCACTCTCACGCAAGATCGAGTCCTGTGAAAAAGTGGCAGAGGAGTTGCGTCAGCAAACTGAAGAGGAGCTTCGCCAACGCGATGAAGAAGCCCGCGAACAGGAGCAGCGCGAGCGTTACCGCTAATCCACCTCCCGGAGGTCAGGCGCCTCCGAGTAGTTTCATCTTGAGCGTCACGTTGTTTCGAGAGTCGGCATTGTGCAGCACCTCGTCCTCGGAGATTTTGCCTGCACTGTAGAGTTCCAGCAGGTCCTCGTCGAAGGTATGGCTGTGCGGGTCACTGCTCTGCTCTATCGCTTCACGGATACGGTTGAACTCCCCCCTGCCGATCAACTCCGACACGAACGGCGTGTTGACCAACACCTCAGTGGTCGGCAGGAAACGTTTCTGCTTATCGCGAACCAGACGCTGAGACACTATCGCTCTGAGGTTTAGCGAAAGATCCTGATCGATCTTCTTCTGCTCATTCTCCATAAAGAAGTTGGCGATATGCTCGATTGCCTGCACCGAGTTATTAGCATGCAGCGTGGACAGACAGAGATGGCCCGTCTCGGAGTAGCGGATCGCCTGCTCCATTGTCTGGCGGTCACGAATCTCGCCGATGAGTATGACGTCCGGAGCCTCACGCAACCCGTTCATGAGTGCATTTTCGTATGAGAGCGTATCGATACCCACTTCACGCTGGTTGATCAACGAGCGCTTATTGGTGTGCATGAATTCGATCGGATCCTCGATCGTCAGAATATGACCACTTGCACGCTGATTCCGGTGCTCAATCATCGAAGCCAGAGTCGTGGACTTACCCGCCCCTGTCGCTCCAACGATCAGAACCAGTCCGCTGCGCATCATCACGAACTCCTGCAAACAATCAGGCAGGTTAAGCTCTTTGAGCGATGGAATATTGCTGCGGATATAGCGGATAACCAGGGCCACATCACCACGCTGGCGATAGACGTTTACACGAAAACGCCCGATATCTTTCGGGCTGTGGGAGAAGTTCATCTCCATCTCATCAGCAAAGACCTGGCGCTGTTTGTCGGTCATCAGCGACTCGGCAAGCTCGGCGGTAACGCCTGGCTGTAGCGGCTTGTCGCCGATAGGCCGTAGCACCCCTTCGATCTTTATCTGGACAGGAGAATCGGTGCTGAAAAACAGGTCCGACGCCTGCTTGTCTACCATTAACCGAAGATACTGGTTCAGATCGAGCATGTGTCCTCCCTGCGAGATTCGGCGCTATACGCCCAGCACGGCGACGTCTTCCGACGCCTGTTATCGTTGCTCGTTATCCCACAGAGAACGTTTCACATCAAGCGCGTGATCGCAGGAGTTCATTGAAAACACAACGATTACGACCAGGATCACTAAAATGATGAAGCGCCCCATCACCGATTCCCCCCCTTAACAGACCGGCCGGATTCAAACACCTGTTAGCCAGTATAAAGAGAGTTATCGGCAATGGAACGCCCGTTTACAGTATTAACGGATAGATCAAACGAACGTGCCGTCCCGATAATCCTGAAGCGCCTGCTCGATCTCCTCGGACGTATTCATGACGAAAGGTCCATATTGAACCACGGGTTCACCAATCGGCTTTGCCGCCACAATCAGCAACCGCGCACCGTCCTTACCCGCTGTCAGCTGAAGACTGTTGCCTGCGCCCAGCTCTGCTGCGCTCTCACGAGGCACGGGCTTGTCTGCGACATTAACATCCCCCTCGAACAGATACAGAAATCCGGCCAACTCCTCGTCCAGCGGTAGCTCCACACGGGCGCCTGCTGCCAGTTGCAGATCGGCAAACAGTGGCTGTCGGCTGACTCCGGCCACCGGCCCGGTCAGTGTCTGACCGCCAAAGCAGACTTCACCGGCGACCAGACGCAAGCGACTGCCCTGCTCATCGATAGCCTCCGGCACCTCTTCAGGCTCGATATTCTGATAGGCAGCCGGTTTCATCTTTTCCGCGGCGGGCAAATTAACCCATAGCTGGAAGCCCCGCATTAGCCCCTGCTCTTGCTGAGGCATCTCCTCATGGATAACGCCTCGTCCGGCCGTCATCCACTGAACACCGCCCGAGCGCAGAAGGCCTTCATGCCCCATATGGTCACGGTGGAGCATCAAGCCGTCGAGCATGTAAGTGACGGTTTCAAAACCGCGATGCGGATGGGCCGGAAAACCCGCAATATAATCGTCCGGGCTGTCGGATGAGAAGGCATCGAGCATCAGGAAGGGATCGATACGCGCGCCCATGCTCTGACCGACACTGCGCTTCAAACGCACACCGGCTCCGTCCGAGCTGTTGATCGCCCGGATGATTCGCCTGATAGCTCGACTGCTCATTGTCCCAACTCCTCGCGCCCATGCGGCGCGTCCAGGTTGAAAGCGGGTCCGACTGGAATCACGCCGCTTGGATTGATCCCTTTGTGACTCCGGAAGTAATGTTCGCGAATATGATCAAATCGCGTTGTGTCACGAAACGCCGGACGCTGATAGAGATCGCGCAGATATCCTGACAGGGCGGGGTAATCCTGAATGCGATGCAGATCACACTTGAAATGACTGACATAAACCGGATCGAACCGCACCAGCGTTGTATATAGCCGGACATCCGCCTCGGTCAGCTGGTTTCCGACCAGATAGCGGTTGGAGGCAAGATGATTCTCCAGGCGATCCAGCATCTCAAACAGCTCGCTTACAGCCTCGTCATACGCACTCTGGCTGGTCGCAAAGCCTGCACGGTATACCCCATTATTGACCGACCGGTAGATCATGCCGTTCCAGTCGTCGATCTGGGCCCGCAGTTCCGGCGGATAATAGTCCCCGCTCTCGGCCCCGACACCGTCAAAGGCAGAATTGAACATGCGGATGATCTCGGCAGATTCATTACTGACGATTGTCTCCCGCTTTCGATCCCATAGCAGAGGTACAGTTACACGCCCGCTCGCGTCAGGTTTACTGCGGGTGTAGATCTGGTGCATATACTCGCTGCCGAATAACGAATCCCCCGTAGCGCCATCGAAATCACGCTCGAAAGTCCAGCCGTTATCCAGCATAAGCGGGTGCACGACATCAACACTGATCATGGACTCCAGCCCTTTGAGCGCTCTCATGATCAGCGTGCGATGGGCCCAGGGACAGGCGTAAGAGACAAACAGATGGTAGCGGCCCGGCTCTGCGGCAAATCCAGCCTCGCCGGAGGGACCGGCCTCGCCGTCGGTAGTGATCCAGTTGCGGAACTTCGCCGTGTCACGCTCGAAGCGACCGCCATTTGATTCGGTGTCATACCACTTGTCGTGCCAACGACCGTCAATCAACAGCCCCATATTCGCCTCCGTTATCCTGTAGCCTCTTTACACCTTAAACCTTTAGCACCTGTTTACTGCAGCTGCTTTACTGCAGCTGCTCGCCCAGTGCCTGACGCGCATTGGACAGGGTCTCTTCACGCAGATCGCCCATCGCAAGTCCTTCGGCGAAGATCACGCGACTGTCGTTGAGACCGATGAACGAGAAGAACTGCTTCACGAATGGAATCTGGAAATCCAGACCTGCATCCTTGTACAGACCACCACGGGTAGCCAGCAGCAGCACAGGCTTGTCTTCCAGCAGGCCAACCGGCCCTGTTTCGGTGTACTTGAAGGTAACGCCTGCACGGGCCATGTGGTCAAACCAGGCCTTCATCTGAGACGGAACACCGAAGTTGTACATCGGCACACCGACTACCAGCATATCGGCCTGACGCACTTCATCGATCAGCGTGTCAGACAGCTCGACCACCGCCTGTTGAGCGGCACTGCGCTCCTCGGCCGGCGCCAGAAACGCCCCGAAGCGCTCACCGTCAAGGTGAGGAACAGCGTCGCCAGATAGATCACGGGTGATCACTTCACCGCCCGGATTCTGAGTTTTCCAGTCCTCGATCAGCGTCTGCGCGAGCTGGCTTGACTGACCCTGATCACCAAAAATTGAACTTTTTACATAAAGAAGCTTAGCCATTTGAACTCTCCCGCTGTGTGAATATGGGTCCATTTTCGTATTCATCTATACGATTAAAAAGAGCAATAAACAGCGCAGTATGATCTAATCTATTGATAGGTTATCAAACTGGAGAGCTGTGATGCAGATCACGCTGGAGCAGTGGCAAACGCTGGTTGCGGTTGTCGATCAGGGAGGCTACGCCCGTGCGGCGGAAGCATTAAACAAAAGCCAGTCAGCGGTCAGCTATGCCATTCAGCGGCTTGAAGAGCGACTGGGCATAGCCGTGTTTCGTATCGAGGGCCGCAAAGCCACCCTGACAGACGCAGGAAAAGCCCTGTACCGACAGGCACAGAGCCTTCTTGAAAGCGCCCGGCTGACCGAGGAGCTGGCCCGCCACTACAGCAGCGGCTCCGAAGCGCTGATCCGGCTTGCCGTCGACATCATCACCCCAGAAATGCCAATTCTCTGCGCCCTTAGCCGGTATGCTGAGGCGTTTCCCTTCGTCCGTATCGAGCTGCTGGAAAGCGTACTCAGCGGCACGGATGAAGCCCTGTTACGGGGAGAAGCAGAAATCGTGGTAAACGGGCGAGTGCCGCCAGGGTTCAGCGGCGACCCGCTGCTGAGAATGCGCTTTATCGCCGTAGCGCACCCTGACCACCCTCTGCACCAGCTGGGCCGGCCATTGACCCATGAGGATCTGCGCCAGCATCGCCAACTGGTTATCAGGGACTCAGGCAGCCGCAAGTTGGACGCGGGCTGGCTGGGCGCAGATCAGCGCTGGACCGTCAGCCATATCAGCACCTCCATCGACTGCGCCTGCCGGGGGCTGGGATTCGCATGGTATCCGGCGCTGAAAATACAGCGGCAGATCCAGCAGGGACTGCTTAAACCTCTGCCTCTGGAAAGCGGCGCGGAACGCTATGTAGACCTTTACCTGATCCTGCGAGACGCCCATCTGGCAAGCCCTGGCGTCAAGCATCTGGCCTCACTGATCCGAGAGGAGGCCAAAAAGGTCGACATCATGCGCTAGTCGGTGCGCAGCAGCGCCGCGAGCTCATCGGGTGGCAGCGGGTGCCCAAACAGATAGCCCTGAGCAAAATCACACCCCAGCCGCGACAGGTATCCCAACTGACTGTCGCGCTCCACCCCTTCGGCCATCACCTCAAGATTGAGGGAGCGCGCCAGATTCACCATAGAGGAAACCAGTGGCTGATCGACCTCATCGGCATCGATCGCATTAACAAAGCTACGATCAATCTTCAGGGTATTGATATGAAAGCGCCGCAAGTAAGAGAGGGATGAATAGCCAGTGCCGAAGTCATCAATAGAGATGCGAACGCCCATCGCCTTTAATCGCATCAACCGATTTTCAACCTCATCGATACTATCCATCAGCCCACTTTCGGTAATCTCAAACTCGATCATCTGCGCTGGCACACCGCTGTGTTTGAGCGCTGTGTCGATGCACGCCTCAAGACCTGCGTACCGAAACTGCGCTGGCGACAGATTGATCGACAGGGTATTCAGCTCAAACCCCTGATCCAGCCAGACCCGCATCTGCCTGCACGCCTCTGATATCACCCACTCACCCAGGGGTACGATGAGTCCGGTCTCCTCGGCCATTGGTATGAAGCGCTCTGTGGGAATATCCCCCCTCTTGGAATGACGCCAACGCAACAAGGCTTCAACGCCGGTAATCGCCTTATCGCGCAAACGCACCAGCGGCTGATAGTGCAGTACCATCTCTCCACGTTCGAGTGCGCAGCGCAAAGCCGACTCCATTGCCAGCTTCTCACGCGCACTGTGAGTCAAGGCGTCGGTGTAAAAACGGTAGGTGTTGCGTCCGCCCTCTTTGGCCTGATAGAGCGCGGCATCAGCGTATTGAAGGATGTCATCGGTTCTATCGGCATCCTCTGGAAACAGACAGATACCGATGCTCAAACCGAGACTGACATGCCGACCGTCTTCTATGACAAACGATTGATCGAACAACGCGATCAGATCGCGTGCAACCGACGCCACGCTCTCAGGGTTTGACAGATCCTCGAGCAATACCACGAACTCGTCGCCACCAAGACGGGCCAAGGTGTCCCCTTCACGCAGACGATGACGCAGACGCTCGGCTACCTCCTGCAACACACGATCTCCGGCCTTATGACCGTAGCTGTCATTGACCGGCTTGAAGCGGTCGAGATCGAGAAACAGTACCGCTCCATGCGCGTCGCTGCGGTGCAGACGCTCGATCGCATGTTCAAGTCTGTCACGCATCATGGCACGGTTGGGCAACCCCGTCAGGGGGTCGTGATAGGCAAGAAACTCGAGCTGATCCTGCGACTGCTTGAATACCGAGATATCGGAGAACACACCTACGTAGTTGATTGCCTCGCCCTGCTCATCCAGTACCGTACTAACGGTCAGCCACTCAGGGTAGATCTCCCCGCTCTTTCGTCGATTCCAGATCTCGCCGCGCCAATAGCCTTTGCGGGTAATCGATTGCCACATCTCATCGTAAAACTCAGTATCCTGACGGCCCGACTGGAGAATATTGAGCCTGCACCCCTTGATCTCCTCCTCCGCATAACCGGTGATCGACGTGAAGGCCGGATTGACCGCCTGCACAAATCCATCGAGATCGGTAATCACAACACCTTCATGGGAGCTCAAGAATACCGTTGCCGCCTGACGCAGCTCGGAGTTCGCCTCGTGACGCTCGCCGACTCGCCGCTGAGACATCTCACTAAACAGCAGGATGATACCGGTACCGAACAGCCAGAACGCGCCACCGCCCAAATAGATCGGCTCAAGCACAGCTTCCTGCCGCTGAACGAAGGGCGCCAGCGGAACGGATACACTGATCGCGCCCAGCGTATCATCGACCGAGTGGCGGCTGTGACAACCCTGACAGCGCGGCTCCATGCCAAGGCGTTGAATCACTCTCACCACCGGCGAGCTATCGCTGCCTACCAGTTCGAACCCTTCACCGCTCTTGTCATCGGCAAGGCGCTTTAGCATGCCACGCTCCCAAGCATCCGGCTGTTCAAGCCGGGAACTCTGCCGCGAACCGATCAAACGGCTTTCGACGCCCAGTTGCTGGCCGAAGTGGAGGTAAAAATGACGCATCAGATAGTCGAAGCTCATCAGCGTCAGCTGACGGCCATCGACGGTTTGCAGATCGTGGGAAGGGGTATCAAACCTTCCATTAGGCGGGGTGTGTTCATTGGTTTCGATGTACAGGCCACCATGCTCGTTAATCCAGCTGCGCAACGCCACATCCCGATTGATGTTCGCTTTTGCCGCCTCACGTGCCAGTGCAATGGATCCTTCCATGCCAAGCGATTCGTATTGAACAAATGCTCCCAGAAAGAGCAACGACCAGATCAAAAGCGCCAACAGCGCATAGCGCTGGATGCTTCGGCATTCACGCCTGATCTGGTTCGAGATGTCGGCCATGCCCTTCTCCTTGGCATCGACTAAACCGCCTACCGTGGCGGCGCTATACACACCCTCCCCGGCCCGTTTTTAAAACCATTCCTGTGGCAACGGCTCGGCCTCGCAGCCCATCAAAAGATCAGCCAGCGCCACAATAAACTCATGCTGAAACAGCGCCTCCCGCCACTGTTGCGGGATCGCGCGATAACCGTAAAACGTACCAGCAAGCTGTCCGTAAATCGCGCCGGTGGTATCGGAATCTTCACCAAGATTGACCGCGAGCAAAGCTCCATCAAAAAAAGTGTCGCTTTTAGCAAACGCCCAAAGCGCTGCTTCCAGCGAGGCCACCACATACCCTCGTCCACGGATCTCAGGCGGCTCACGCTCCAGAAAACTGCCACCGGCCAGTGCCCGCATCTCTCGATGTCGATAACGGTCACGATCAGCACTCAGTTGCTCAAAGACGGCCGTTTTGCCCGCGCCAGCAAGCATCGCCATGGCAAGCCGTGCCAGCATCTGATTCGCCTCCAGACAACGCGAATCCGCATGTGTCAGGCGACAGTGGTCAAGCGCCAGCTCTACCGCCTGCTCGGGGTCGTTGCCGTAACGAATCAGCAGAGGCGCCAGCCGCATCAGTGCACCGTTGCCCGCGGAGTCAAACGACTCTTTTCCGGCGAACACCTGTCCTTCGGACTCAAATCGAGCCAGCGCATGTCGGGTGCGCACACCAATATCGAAACAGCGCCCGGTGGATGAAAGATAGCCTTCGCGATACCAGCGCAGAAACCGCTGCATGTGGTCCTCGGGATCAAACGCGCCTTTGATATACAGGCTCATGCCGGAACACAGCGCCATCGAGGTATCATCGGTCCAATACCCCGCCGGCAGTCGGTGCGGGCCGCCCGAGCGCATACCTGTCACCGGCGTGAAGCTACCCGGCTCCATGAATTCGACCGGCGCACCCAACGCATCGCCCACGGCCAGGCCCACCAACACTCCCCGCAGTCTGTCCTGTCGTTTATCCATCCCACCCCCATATTTGCAGCGATCGACTCAAGCCTAGCATGAGCGGTCCCGGGCACATGCTGAGACGTATCAAGCCTCAGTTGTATAAAGCTGAGAGGCTTAAATGAAAAACCCGGAGGCCCCTGGGGCCCTCCGGGTTTCTTTAGCGCCTGAGGCGGCCCGGATATCAGAGACGCTCGAAGATAACCGCAATACCCTGACCACCGCCGATGCACATCGTCACCAGTGCATAACGACCTTCGATACGCTGGAGTTCGTACAGCGCCTTGGTGGCGATGAAAGCACCTGAGCAACCGATGGGGTGACCCAACGCAATGGCACCTCCGTTGGGATTGGTCTTCTCCATATCCAGTCCAAGCCCCTTGGCAACAGCCAGAGCCTGTGCCGCAAACGCTTCGTTGGACTCGATCACGTCCATCTGATCCAGTGACAGCCCAGCCTTTTTCAGCGCAAGCTTGGTTGCCGGAATTGGCCCTTCACCCATGATCTCGTTGGAGACACCGGCGACAGCATAGGATACCAGGCGCGCCATCGGCTTATGACCGGCAGCCTCGGCCTGAGCGGCATCGGCCAGCACAAGGAAGGCCGCGCCGTCGTTGATACCCGAGGCATTACCCGCCGTGACCGTACCATCCTTTTTAAAGGCCGGACGCATCTTGGCCAGACTGTCCAGCGTGGTGCCCGGTTTGACATGCTCATCGGTATCGATGACCACTGCGCCCTTGCGGGTTTGCAGGGTAATCGGCACGATCTGCGATTTGAAACGCCCCTCTTCAATGGCACGGGCTGCACGACGGTGGGATTCTACCGCCAACGCATCCTGCTCTTCCCGGGTCAGCTCCCACTTCTCGGCCAGATTCTCGGCCGTAATACCCATGTGGCCTGCGCCAAACGGATCGTTTAATGTGGCAACCATCATGTCGATCATGCTGGTATCGCCCATACGCGCACCGGAGCGCATCGCCGGAGACAGATAACCGGCACGGGACATCACTTCGACACCGCCGCCAATGCCGTAATCGCAATCCCCAAGCATGATATTCTGCGCCGTGCTGACCACCGCCTGCAGACCGGAGCTACACAAACGGTTTACCGCCATGGCCACGGACTCCATCGGCAGACCTGCCTGAATAGAGGCCACACGCGCCACATAAGCGAAACGGGAATCGGTCGGAATACAGTGACCGGCTGTTACATAGTTGATCAGGTTGGGATCAACACCTGAACGCGAAACCGCCTCTTTCATCACCTGTCCGGCCAGCTCGGCAGGTTCGATACCGCTCAATCCACCGCCGAAACTGCCAATTGCAGAGCGCACTGCGCTCAGAACCACTACATCTCTTGTCATCTTTAAACCCCCAGTGTTCCGTTATCGTTGTAATAGGTGCGTTCTGAGCATACCACCATGCTCGGAACAGGGGCATTAACAGAATGTATCAAACGTAGGGGTCGTCAGCGGGTGGCTTTTCAGGCGCTTTTACAGCGTTGGATGCCTTGCCCTGATCGAAGGCCTGATACTGTTCCACATCGAATTCGGCCATCATTTTCGCAAGCACCAGAAACGCCCGCGCTGTGCCGCGCACCAGATTGATCAGCATCAGGCCAAACGCGTCGGGTTCCTGCTGGTGCAGCATCAAAAACTGATCGGCGCTGATCTCGACCACCACGGTTTCCCCCTCGGCGATTGCGATGGAGGGCCGGTCGCACAGAGCGATCATGGGGATGAAGCTCATGTCGTCCCCCGGTTCGTGGCGGCGGGCGAGCACCCGTCCACCCGATTCGCGGGGCATATAGTTGTTGATGATGCCACTGAGGATAATGAAGAAGGATTGGGCGGGTTCACCGGCCGAGTAGAGCATCTCGCCATCATCAAGCTGGATCACACGTCCGTTTAACAAAAGCTCATGGATGACGCTATCTGCAAGTGCGCCGAAAGAGGACAGCTCGCGAAAGTATGCCACCCCTTTCGTCTGCCAATAGGTCTGGGCATCGATTGTTTTCATCAGTTGCCCGTCATATCTGCCTGTACCAGCTTCAGTATAGACACACCGGCGCCGTCATCATGCCCCCGTACGCCCCAGTTTCTGATACAGCGCCGCACGGGATATTCCAAGCACTTTCGCCGCCTCGCTGCGGTTGCCGCCGGTCTGCTCCAGTGCCCCGCTAATCGCATGCTGCTCAGCCAACCTGAGGCGCTCCTTGAGTGTGAGCCCGGGCGTATTCATGCTGTTACCCGGCGCCAACGACTGCGTGTACCGTTCAGCATTGCGCTCCCCGACAGTACCGGTGGACACACCGGGTAACAGGACCGTCAGCGCAGAGGCCCCGATGTAGCTGCTCTTCTCATTGAGAATGCAGGCCCGCTCCAGCACGTTGTAGAGTTCGCGCACGTTGCCGGGCCAGCTGTGACGACCAAGCAGGGTCAGAGCATCGCCTGAGAGCACCTTGATCGACAGTCCCAAACGGGTACAACACTCATCAAGGATACGTTCACAGAGCGCTTCCAGATCGCTGAGCCGGTCGCGCAGTGCAGGCAGGTGGATCGGCATGGCACTGAGGCGGTAGTAAAGGTCGGCACGAAACTCGCCGCTTTCGACCATCTCAAGCAAATTGCGGCTGGTGGCAGCCACAATGCGTACGTCGGTTCTCTGTACTTCGTTGGAGCCCACCCGCTCGAATTCGCGCTCCTGCAACACGCGCAGCAGTTTGGATTGCAGTGCGAGCGGCATATCGCCGATCTCATCGAGAAACAACGTACCATCGGCGGCGATCTCCAGCTTGCCGGGGCGCCCCTCCTTCTTCGCACCGGTGAACGCGCCGGGGGCCACACCGAAGAATTCTGCCTCGATCAGGGTTTCCGGTATCGCCGCCACATTGATCGATACGAACGGCTTGTCGACTCTGGCGGAAAGATCGTGCAGTGCATGGGCAAACAGCTCCTTGCCGGTACCGGTTTCGCCGGTCAGCAGTACCGACACATCGAAGCGCGCGGCTTGGCGGATCTGCTCTTTGACCAGGCGCATGGCGTCGCTCTGACCGGCAATCTGCGACAGCTGATAGCGAGCGGAGCGGGCATCGCGGAAGCGGTTGGCATTGCGAACTTCACGCTGCAACAGGTTGTACTTTTCCAGCAACGACTTCATTCCGGAGCGACTGTCAGTGGCAACGAAACCGAACGCTCCCTCGATCTCTCCGGCCTCGTTATGCAGCGGGATGACACTGACCAATACCCACTGGTTGCGGATCTGCAACAGGTCCAGCAATACCGGCTCACCGGAGGCCAACACCTGAGGCACGTAACTGCCCGGGATCACATCGGTGATGTGCCTACCCAATGGCGGTTCCGACAGACCAAGAAACCGGCAGTAGTCATCGCTAATCCAGTTGATGATGCCCTGGCGATCCACGGCGATCGTATCTTGATAAAAGGTTTCGAATGCGCGCTGCAGGTAGGAGAAAAAGCGCTCGCGTACCACTTTCGAAATATGACCGGTCATCGGCATGGCGCTTACCAAACTGTTTATTTTAATAGACAACTACCGTCAACAAATATAGACACTGTGTCTACAAAAATACACACACAATTCTGCCAAGATACCAAATAAATATTTTTATCCCTTAAATAACAAAGAATTAAAATAACTGGCAAGCGATCTGCTTTATATGGTCTATACATAAGGGGCCGACGCAAAACGCGAGTGCACCCTGGAAGATCCATAACAATAACAAGGGTCCGACATGCAAACTCCTCTCTGGACGCCGTCCACGGCGCGTATCGCCTCGACCCGTCTCTGGAACTTCATCCAGACACTCAACCATGATCTGAACCTGGATATCCAGAGCTACCCCGACCTCTGGCAATGGAGCATCGACAACAGCGAAGCGTTCTGGAGCCGACTCTGGGACTACGCCGGTGTTCAGGCCGAAAGCAAAGGCGTCAATATCCTCAAGGAAGGCGATCGGATGCCCGGGGCCCAGTGGTTTCCCGAGGCACGCCTCAACTTCGCCGAAAACCTGCTGCGCTGGCGTGATGACCGCCCCGCCGTGGTGTTCTGTGGCGAAGATGGTCGTCGCAATGAACTGAGCCACGCCGAACTCTATGCACAGGTTGCCGCGCTGGCCTCGGCACTGCGCGCCCAGGGCATAAGGCCCGGTGATATCTGCGCAGGCTTCATGCCCAACGTACCGGAAACGCTGATCGCCATGCTGGCCACCACCTCCATCGGTGCGATCTGGAGCTCGTGTTCTCCTGATTTTGGCATCAACGGCGTGGTCGACCGCTTCGGTCAGGTCAAACCGAGGGTGCTGTTCACCACCGACGGTTATATCTACAACGGCAAGCGCCTGAGCTCAATCGACAAGGTGGCTGGCATCGCCGGCGATATCGACTCCGTCGAACAGATTATCGTCGTGCCCTTTCTGGAACAGACGCCGGATATCAGCGCCCTGTCCGGTGCTCAGTTGCTCGATGACTTCGCCGATCACAGTGCACAGGAGATCGTCTTCGAACAGCTGCCGTTCAACCATCCGCTCTATGTGATGTACTCCTCCGGTACCACCGGCGTGCCCAAGTGTATCGTGCACGGCGCGGGCGGCACCCTGCTCCAGCACCTCAAGGAGCTGATCCTGCATACCGACATCGGCCGCGATGACCGCTTTTTCTACTACACCACCTGCGGATGGATGATGTGGAACTGGATGGCAACCGGCCTTGCCACCGGGTGCACACTGGTGCTGTTCGACGGCTCCCCCTTCGCACCGAAGGCGAGCGTGCTGTGGGATATGGCCGAGCGTGAGCAGATCAGCGTATTCGGCACCAGCGCAAAGTATCTCGCGGCGCTGGAGAAAGCGGGCGTCAAACCCGGCAAGACGCATGATTTGAGCGCGCTCAAGGCGGTCCTCTCCACCGGCTCGCCGCTCTCCCACGAGAGCTTTGAGTACGTCTACCGCGATATCAAGGCTGACCTGCAGCTCTCGTCCATATCCGGCGGCACCGACATCGTCTCCTGTTTTGCGCTGGGCTGTCCGATCCTGCCGGTATGGGCCGGCGAGCTACAGTGCCGCGGCCTTGGCATGGCGGTGGATATCTTCGATGACGAGGGCCACTCGCAGGTTGAACAGAAAGGTGAATTGGTCTGTACCCAGCCCTTTCCGAGTATGCCGATCAAGTTCTGGAACGATGCTGACGGTAAGCGCTTCCATGACGCCTACTTCGCCCAGTTCGACAATATTTGGGCCCACGGCGACTACGGCGAAATCACCGTGCACGGCGGCGTGATCATCCATGGCCGCTCCGATGCCGTCCTCAACCCCGGTGGCGTGCGCATCGGCACCGCCGAGATCTACCGTCAGGTCGAGAAAGTCGAAGAGGTGCTGGAAAGCCTCTGCATCGGCCAACCCTGGCAAGACGACGTGCGCGTGGTGCTGTTTGTACGCCTACGCGAGGGGATCACCCTCGACGATGCGCTGATCAAGCGGATCAAGGACACCATCCGCGCCAATACGACACCACGCCATGTCCCGGCGGTGGTTGTTCAAGTGGCCGACATACCCCGCACCATCAGCGGCAAGATCGTCGAACTGGCGGTACGTCAGGTGGTGATGGGCGAAAACGTGAAGAATAAAGATGCACTCGCCAACCCCGAGGCGTTGGAGCTTTTCCGAGACTTGCCCGAGCTTGCCAACTGAGCCTGGGCCTGAGTCAGACCGCACAATAACAACGAGGACAGATGCGATGAGTGTTCGCAAACTGGCACTGGTCACCGGCTCGACCAGTGGTATAGGTCTTGCCATTGCCGAGGTATTTGCCCGCAACGGGATCGAGGTGATTCTGCATGGGCTGGAGTCGATCGCCGAGGGCGAGGAGCTGACGGAGCGTTTCGAGCGCGACTACGGCGTACGTCCCCACTACTACCAATGCGATGTCAGTCGCTCTTCCGAAGTCGAGAAGATGATGGCGCGGATCGCGTCCGAAGTGGGGCAGATCACGGTATTGGTCAATAATGCCGGCATCCAGTTCACCGCGCCGATTCATGAATTTCCGCCTGACAAGTGGGACAAGATCATCGCTATTAACCTCAGCGCTGCCTACCACGCCATGCGCCTGGCGCTGCCGGGCATGCAGGAACAAGGCTGGGGGCGGATCATCAACATCTCCTCGGTACACGGCCTAGTAGCGTCGGTAAACAAAGCCGCTTACTGCGCGGCCAAGCACGGCCTGGTGGGTCTGACCCGCGTGACCGCGCTGGAAACTGCCGCTCAGGGCATCACCGCCAACTGCATCTGCCCGGGCTGGACCGACACCCCGCTGCTGAATGATCAGCTGATGGCGTTCGCCCGCGAACACAACACCAGTTTCGATGAGGCCAAACAGGGCCTGATCAGCTCCAAGGCGCCCTACCCCGATTTCGTGGCCCCAAGCGAAATCGGCGAGCTGGCGCTTTTTCTCTGCTCCGACGCCGCCAGGGCGATCACGGGCACCGCAATGCCAATCGATGGAGGATGGACTGCTCACTGATACTGCTGCAACTGACTAACGCGAACGACCAAGGAACTTGAACGGCTAAAAATAAAAGGGTTTAAACCAATGAAAAAAGTACTTCAAGCAACAGCACTGACCGTAACAATCGCCGCTTCCACCACCGCTATGGCGGAGTTTGACAGAGTACGTTGGCAGGTGCCGATGGGCTTCCCCTCCACCCTGACCGCGCTCGGCGACACCATGCCAGAAGTGGCCAAGATGGTAAGCGATATATCCGGTGGTCGCGTAACGCTGCAGACCTTCGAGCCCGGTAAGTTGATCCCCTCCCTCGGCGTCTTCGAAAACGTCAGTAACGGCAACCTGCCAGCCGGCTATTCATGGATGGGCTACGAGTGGGGCCAGATCCCGGCCTCGGCGTTGTTCGGTGCCACCCCCTTCGGCCTGGAATCTCAGGAGTTTCTGGCTTGGATGTACCATAAGGATGGCGACAAGCTGCTCAAGGAGCTGTTCGCGCCCTACAACGTCTACCCAATCCTGTGCGGTACCATCAGCCCCGAGGCGGCTGGCTGGTTCCGAGAAGAGATGGACAGCGTCGATAAGTTCAAGGGGTTGAAGTTCCGTGCTGCCGGCGTCGGCGGTGAGATCATGTCCGAGTTTGGTATGTCGGTTACCCTGCTGCCGGGTGGCGAGCTCTACCAGGCATTGGAAACCGGCGTTCTCGACGCCACCGAGTTCTCCCTGCCTACCGTGGATGAGCAGCTCGGTTTCTACCAAGTTGCCAAGCACTACTATCTGCCAGGCTGGCACCAACCCTCCACCAACCAGTTCCTCTACGTAAACCT
The DNA here is from genome assembly GCF_000705555.1 of Marinobacterium lacunae. GTDB lineage: Bacteria > Pseudomonadota > Gammaproteobacteria > Pseudomonadales > Balneatricaceae > Marinobacterium_D > Marinobacterium_D lacunae. Next base: position 31,327 of record NZ_JMQN01000021.1, on the reverse strand, counting down.
GGACGAGTGGAAAAAGCTGAACGGTGAAACCCAGGCGCTGATCGAGACAAGCTGCAAGGCCGGCAACACCATGGCGTTAGCCAAGGCAGAAGCATTGCAGGGTGCCGTACTCAAGCGTTTCGAAGAGAACGGTGTGCAGCTGCATCAATACAGCCCGGAAATCCTCAATGCCTTCCAGGAGGCCACCGACCGCGTGATGAAACGGCGCTCCGAGTCTGACCCGATGTTCGCCAAGATCTATAGTTCCATGAAGGCGTTCCAGGCCGAACATGCCGCGTGGAAGAACTTCGGCTACCTGCCGCGCGACTGGGGCATGGACAAAAAGTAAACCTCAACCCACCAGACTGACGGATATTCGCCATGGCTGAATATAACGTGGATCTGGACCGGATCGAGGAGGCGGTCGCCCATCGGGCGTCCGCCTATCCTCGCACCGCTGTCTCCGATCTATTTGAAGGGATTGTCGATTTCTTAGGCAGATACTCATCCCTTATCTGGGTGGTGCTGATGCTGCTGATCGTCGGAAACGTCTTGATGCGCTATGTGCTCGGCACCAATTTTATCGCGCTTGAAGAACTGCAATGGCACATGTTTGCAGTCGGTTTCATGCTCGCGCTCTCCTACTGCATCGTACATGACGACCATGTACGCGTTGATGTGGTGGCGGAAAACCTGAGCCTGCGCACACGTGCGGTCATCGAGCTTTTGGGGATCGCCATCTTCTTTCTGCCGTTTTGTGGATTCATCCTTACCTATGCCTGGCCGTTCGTGGAGCGCTCGTTCCAGATCGGCGAAGTATCGGCCGCCCCCGGCGGGTTGCCTGCACGCTGGATAATCAAGTCGGTCATCCTGTTTGCATTCACCCTGATGATCCTGGCAGCGCTCGCGCGTTTCCTGCGGGTGCTGTCGTTCCTCAGCGGCTGGCCCCGGCCTCGTCCGGATAGCAACACCTGAAACACGGCGACAACAATAACAACCGAATCGGAGCGGGAAGGCTCCCGGTTCCTGCTGCTATGAGGTGGATTGCGTAATGGCAACCTACGAAATGATCGTAATCGCGATGCTGGTCAGCTTTATCCTGCTGATCTTCACCGGCTTTCCGGTCGCCTGGATACTCGCCGGTGTAGGGGTGGTGTTCAGCGTCGGCTCGGTGATCGCGGCCCAATACTTCGATGTTGATACCTACTTCCTGACCGACTGGCGCATCTTTGGCGTCATGGTGCAGCGAATATATGCCCAGATGTCCAACTGGGTACTGGTGGCGCTCCCCATGTTTATATTCATGGGGCTGATGCTGGACCGCTCCGGCGTCGCCGAAAAGCTGATGAAGAACTTCGTCAACCTGTTTGGCCGCTTCCACGGCGGGCTGGGTGTGGCGGTTGTACTGATCGGTATTCTGCTGGCCGCCTCCACCGGCATCGTAGGTGCTTCGGTTGTTCTGCTCTCCATGCTGTCGCTGCCGGCCATGCTGGAGCAGAAATACTCCAAGTCCTTCGCCTGCGGCATCGTCGCCTCCTCGGGCACCCTCGGCATTCTGATTCCGCCCAGCATCATGCTGATCATCATGGCAGACCAGCTCTCGCTCGCCGTGGGCGATCTATTCATGGGTGCGCTGATTCCCGGTGTGATGCTGGGCCTGATGTACATGGTCTACGTGGTCGTCATCTCAACACTTGTCCCCTCCATGACCAGTCCGCCCAAGGATCTGCCACCGATCACGCCCGGAATGATCATCGATACCCTGAAGGCGGTCGTACCCTCGCTCGGTCTGATTCTGGCCGTGCTGGGCTCAATCTTCTTCGGTATTGCAACGCCGACGGAAGCCGCCGGTGTTGGTGCGCTCGGCGCTACGCTGCTGGCATGGATGAACGGCAATCTGAACATGGAGGTGCTCAAGGACGTCAGCCGCAAGACCAGCCTGACCACCGCCTTCGTATTCGGTATTTTCCTCGGCGCGACCGCTTTCGCTGTGGTGTTGCGCTCGCTCGGCGGCGATGAATTTATCGGCAGTCTGCTGCACTCGATTCCACTCTCGCCGGGTGGCATTGTGGTAGTGATTCTGCTGATTGCCTTTATCGCCGGCTTCTTCCTCGACTGGCTTGAGATCAGCCTGATACTGCTGCCGCTGGTCGGCCCGGTGGTGTCGGCACTCGGTTTCGATCTGACCTGGTTCGTGGTGCTGTTCGCACTGGCGCTGCAGACCTCGTTCCTGACACCGCCGGTGGGCTTCTCGCTGTTCTACCTCAAAGGGGTGGCACCGCCTGAGATTCGCACCGTGGATATCTACAAGGGGGTCATCCCGTTCATCCTGATCCAGTTGACCGCCGTGGCTATGGTGTTCTGGTGGGAGGATCTGGTGCTCTGGTTGCCCGCCGTACGCTACGGCACCGGAGGCTGATACCGGTCCTAAACGCCATTAACAGCTCTCTCCACTCGCACCATTTACGGGTACACCCTCTAGGGTTGTACCCGTTTTTTTGACCTTCAGATGAGATGAAGGCCGGGAGTCGAAACTCCCGGCCTTCGGACGATCAACCCCAGTCGTCCATGCCCGCGGCTGACGCCGCACCTTTTTTATCTTCCGGCATATCGGCAACCATCGCTTCGGTCGTCAGGATCAGACCGGCAATTGAAACCGCGTTCTGCAGTGCAGAGCGGGTGACTTTCGCCGGGTCGATAATGCCCATCTCGAGCATATCGCCATACTCGCCGGTCTGGGCATTGTAGCCGTAGTTACCCTCGCCCGAACGCACAGCATTGAGCACCACACTGGCCTCTTCACCGGCGTTGCTGACAATCTGGCGCAGCGGCTCTTCCATCGCCCGCAGCGCGATTCGCACACCCACCTCCTGATCACGGTTGGCAGCCGAAACACCCTTCTGGGCCAGTTTTGCAGCGGTGCGCACCAGCGCCACGCCACCACCGGCCACAATGCCCTCTTCCACCGCCGCACGGGTCGCGTGTAGAGCATCATCCACCAGATCCTTCTTCTCCTTCATCTCGACCTCGGTGGCGGCCCCCACCTTAATCACGGCAACGCCACCGGCAAGTTTGGCCACGCGCTCCTGAAGTTTTTCGCGGTCATAATCGGAGCTGGTCGCTTCGATCTGCTGACGGATCTGCTGTACACGACCCTCAATCGCCTCGTGGGCACCGGCACCATCAACAATCGTTGTGTTGTCCTTGCTGATGACAACACGCTTGGCGGTGCCAAGCTGCTCAAGCGTTACCGTCTCGAGCGACAGCCCCACCTCTTCCGAGATCACGGTGCCGCCGGACAGCACAGCGATATCCTCCAGCATCGCCTTACGACGATCACCAAAGCCCGGCGCTTTCACGGCAGCCGCCTTGAGGATGCCCCGCAGGTTGTTCACCACCAGTGTGGCAAGTGCTTCTCCCTCGATATCTTCAGCAATGATCAGCAACGGCTTGCCGGATTTGGCCACCGCTTCAAGCGTGGGCAGAAGCTCGCGGATATTGGAGATTTTCTTGTCGCACAGCAGGATGTAGGGGCTATCGAACTCGACCTGCATCTTCTCCTGATTGGTCACGAAGTAGGGCGAGAGATAGCCGCGGTCGAACTGCATACCTTCGACCACCTCAAGCTCGTTCTCCAGCGACTTGCCCTCTTCAACGGTGATCACGCCATCGCGCCCCACCTTCTCCATCGCTTCGGCGAGAATCTCACCGATATCGGCGTTCCAGTTGGCCGAAACGGTAGCAACCTGTCCAATCGCCTTGCCATCGGCACAGGGCGTTGCCAGCGTGTGCAGTTCCTCAACCGCAGCCTTGAGCGTCGCGTCGATACCACGCTTGAGATCCATCGGATTCATACCAGAGGCAATTGCCTTGTGGCCCTCACGGACAATCGCCTGCGCCAGCACCGTCGCGGTTGTGGTACCGTCACCGGCGATATCGGCGGTCTTGGACGCCACCTCCTTCACCATCTGGGCACCCATGTTCTCGAACTTGTCCTTCAGGGTGATCTCTTTCGCAACAGACACGCCGTCCTTGGTCACGCGGGGTGCACCGAAGCTCTTGTCGAGTACGACGTTGCGCCCCTTGGGGCCGAGCGTCACTTTCACCGCATCGGCCAGAATGTTCACACCGGCCAGCATCCGCTCGCGGGCGTTATTGGAAAATTTGACGGTTTTCGCACTCATGCTGCTTTCTCCTCTCACTGAATGTTTTCAATGACGGCCAATACGTCCGACTCACGCATTACGAGCAGCGTCTCGCCATCGAGTTTGATTTCGGTACCCGAATACTTGGCGAACAGCACACGATCACCGACTCTGACATCCAGCTGACGGCGTTCGCCGTTCTCCAGCAGAGCGCCCTCGCCAACGGCGATCACCTCGCCCTGGCTTGGCTTTTCCGCAGAGCTGTCCGGAATCACGATACCCCCCTTGGTTGTGGTCTCGGCGGCAAGGCGCTTGACCACCAGACGGTCATGAAGAGGTCGAATGCTCATACGAAAAGTTCCTCCTTATGTAACCCACTGTTAAACAGGCAATAACAAGAAAAAACCGAACACGATCTCGTGTCCGCCGCTATCAAATATGTGCGCCAAAGCCCAGTTTCAAGGGGCGTTATCTAAAAAATTTTTCAACGAATCGGCGCGCAGCATGAACGGTATTTTTTGCTACTTTTAAGAGGAGTTTGGACATTGGAGGGATAGCCTATGACCAAGGTGTACAAAGCCGGTTTTAACGGTTTGGGTGCGTACTTTCGCGAACAGCTACTGGAGGAATCGAAGCGCCACCCCAACGAGGACACTCGCTGGTATCTTGGTAGCCTGCTGGAGAGATTCAGCCGAAACGATGCCCTTTTCAGCTATCAGGATGGGGACTTCGGCATCCGGCCTCTGGCGCTACTCTACGACGATGCACAACAGTGCACCCAGGAAAGGGAGCGCTGCCAGTTGCTGCGCCAACTGGGCGATCAGGCGCTGTTTCTCGGCGCACTCTTCCCCGAGCATTACGCACGCAAGGGCATACAGCGTGACTATTTTGTCGGCATGGGCGGCGGCGCGTACGACTACCTCGCCTCGCACGCGCTGGAGATGCGCCACATTTTCGCCGAGCTTGCCGCACGTTTCGCCCAGATGCTTGAGCTTATCGCCCGCATCTGCCGTCGATACCGGCACTTCAGCGCCTCGGAAATCATGGCGTTGTACCAACGCTGGCAGCGTACGGGAAACCCCGCACTGGCCACCCAGTTGCAGGCGATGGGCGTCACGCTGGAGCGACTGCCCGATCAACTGCACTGACGCTTGCGGGTACGCCCTGCACGGCGATACCCGCAATTATCCGTTGATCACTGCATGGCCATATCGTCCAGCAGCATACGCATTGCCTTGGCAAGCATACTCTCTGCACCGCGGTGATCGCCCGCGGCATGCAGCTTCATACCCTCATCACGCAGCGCCTGTATTGCAGAGCGCTGCTCGTCGCTCAACTGCACCTTGGACATGGCGCCATCAATGGCCTTGGCATCGGCCGGGCAGTGGCTGGCAAAGGCCGGTGCAGAAAATGCCAGCGCGCAGCCAACGGCCAGCAGGGTTCTTTTCAGAGTGAACATAACAAAGCCCCTCTCATCAGTGGGTCATTTGCTTGGGTTACAGCCAGAGTATAGACCCGAGTGGCCATTCTGCAGGTGATGCACCGGCGTTCGCACATATTCATCTGACCGAAAATGTCATAACAAACAGGCACAACACACCTCAAAAAAAGCCGCCCTATTTCACGTAATGAGCGGCCTGCCAGTTTTTGCCAGCGAAACTGGCCGCTTTTGTCATTGGCGCATTGCAGTCCATCAACCATGCTTACTCCCATAGAGCGCGCCATTTCAGGCGGAAAAATAAGAAGACCCCCAACAAGAGGGATGGGCTATGCCGGAATACAAGGCACCTCAACGCGATATTCAGTTCGTGCTTAATGATCTTTTGCAGATGGAGCAGCACTACCAGTCACTGCCCGGTTGCGAAGACGCCACCCCGGATATGGTCAGCGCCATTATCGAAGAGGGTGCGCGCTTCGCCGAGCGTGTACTCTCACCACTGAACAGCGTCGGCGATCAGCAGGGCTGCACCTTCAAGGATGGCGAAGTCACCACCCCCGAGGGCTTTCGTGACGCCTACCAGCAGTTTGTCGAGGGCGGCTGGCCGTCGCTGTCGCACAGCCCCGAATTCGGTGGCCAGGGTCTGCCGGAATCGATCGGCATCGTCATCAACGAGATGGTGGGCACCGCAAACTGGTCCTGGAGCATGTACCCGGGCCTTAGCCACGGTGCCATGAACACGCTGGAAGCGCACGGCACCGACGAGCAGAAGCAAACCTACCTGACCAAACTGGTGTCCGGTGAGTGGACCGGCACCATGTGCCTGACCGAACCCCACTGCGGCACCGACCTTGGCCTGTTGCGCACCAAAGCCGAACCAAACGACGACGGCAGCTACCGCATCAGCGGTACCAAGATCTTTATCTCGGCCGGTGAACACGACATGGCCGACAACATCATCCATATTGTGCTGGCGCGCCTGCCGGATGCACCCGAGGGCACCAAGGGTATCTCGCTGTTTATCGTGCCCAAGTTCATGCCCACCGCGTCAGGCGATGCTGGTGAGCGTAACGCCGTCAGCTGCGGCTCGCTTGAACACAAAATGGGGATACACGGCAACTCCACCTGCGTGATGAACTTCGACGGTGCCACCGGCTACCTGATCGGCCCGCCGAACAAGGGGCTCAACTGCATGTTCACCTTCATGAACACGGCACGCCTTGGTACCGCATTGCAGGGGCTGGCGCACGCCGAATGGGGCTTCCAGAACTCCCTGACCTACGCCCGCGAGCGATTGCAGATGCGCGCACTGAACGGCCCGGCAGCGCCTGACAAAGCCGCCGATCCCATCATTGTGCACCCAGAGGTGCGCAAGATGCTGCTGACGCAGAAAGCGATCGCCGAAGGCGGACGTGCGCTGATCTACTACTGCGCCCAGCTGGTGGACAAGGTCAAACTGGCAAGCGAAGAGGAGAAAGCGCTGGCCGATACCCAGCTCGCCCTGCTGACCCCCATCGCCAAGGCGTTTCTCACCGAGCTGGGCTTTGAGAGCGCCAACCACGGTTTGCAGGTCTACGGCGGCCACGGCTACATCAGTGAATGGGGTATGGAGCAGAACGTGCGTGATAGCCGCATCTCCATGTTGTACGAGGGCACCACACAGATACAGGCACTGGACCTGCTCGGCCGTAAGGTGCTGATGAGCGAAGGCAAAACCCTTATGGCCTTCACCAAAGTGATCCACAGATTCTGTGAAGCCGCTGCCGATGAGCCGAAGATGCGCGCCTTTGTGGGCCCGCTGGCGAAACATAACAAAGAGTGGGGCGAGCTGACCCAGCAACTGGGCATGAAAGCGATGATGAACCGAGAAGAGGTAGGGGCCGCCTCGGTGGACTACCTGATGTACTCAGGCTACGTGACGCTGGCCTACTTCTGGGCCCGCATGGCGCAGGTAGCGCAGCAGAAACTCGCCGAAGGCAGTGGCGATGCCGCCTTCTACCGCGCCAAGCTGACCACCGCCCGATTCTACTTCGAGCGCATGCTGCCACGTACACGCTCACTGGTAGAGACGATGCTGTCCGGCTCGGATAACCTGATGGCACTGGACGAAGACCACTTCGCCTTTTAAGCCACAATCGCCGACGGTGCACCTCTTTTCGGGCACCCTCGGCTCCATCTCTGACAGCCCAATAACAACACATCAGGTAGATGATGGACAACCCACTACTCACCGGACAGAGCATTCCGGCGGAGCTCAATCCCGAGGGCTACCGCAACATCCCCGAATTCTTCGCCGCAAGCTGCCAGCGCTATGCTGATAAACCGGCATTTACCAGCTTTGGCCGTACTCTCAGCTACCGCGAACTCGACCACCTCTCGGGCGCGTTTGCCTGCTACTTGCAGCGCGAGACCGATCTCAAACCGGGTGATCGCATCGCCATACAACTGCCCAACCTTATTCAGTATCCGGTGGTGGCCTTTGGCGCACTGCGCGCAGGACTGGTGATCGTTAACACGAACCCGCTCTACACCGCCGCCGAGATGGCGCATCAATTTCGCGACAGCGGCGCCAAGGCGCTGGTGATCCACAAATCGATGGCGCACAAGGCACAGGCGATACTGGCCGATACCGATATCCGGCACATCGTTCTGACTCAGGCTGGCGACCTGCACGGTTTCGCCAAGCGCCACCTGATCAACGCGGCGGTGAAGTACGTCAAAAAGATGGAACCGCCCTTCAGCCTGCCCGGTGCCATCGGCCTGCGCAGCGCCCTGCTCAAGCATATCGACCGCACACCTGCGCCTGTCGAGCGCAGCCCGTCCGATCTGGCTGCACTGCAGTACACAGGCGGCACCACCGGTGTGTCGAAAGGGGCCATGCTCACCCACGCCAACCTGATATCCAACATGCAGCAGGCGATACGGGTGATAGAAGCAGTGGGCGAGGATTGGTCCCACACGGTGATCGCACCACTGCCGCTTTACCACATCTACGCATTTACCGTCTCCCAGGTAGTGCTCGCCAGTGGCGGCCACAGCGTGCTGATTCCCGACCCGCGCGATATTAATGGCTTCGTAAAAGAGCTGAAAAACTGGCCGGCAACCGCCTTTATGGGCCTGAACACCCTGTTTATCGCCCTGTGCAACAACGCCGCCTTCCGCACACTGAATTTCAACAAACTGAAGATTACCTTGTCAGGCGGCATGGCGCTGACCAACGCCGCCTCGAAACAGTGGCAGAGCGTCACCGGCTGCACCATCTGCGAAGCTTACGGGCTGACCGAAACCTCGCCTGCCGTTGCGATCAACCCGCCCCATGGCATACGCGTCGGCACTATCGGCGTGCCGATCCCGGCCACCGAAACCAGCATCCGCGGGCCGGATGGACAGGCCCTGCCCGATGGCGAAGCCGGTGAGCTGTGCATCCGGGGGCCGCAGGTGATGGCCGGTTACTGGCAGCGTGTTGAGGATACCCGGGCCAGTTTTACCCCGGACGGCTTTCTCAAGACCGGCGATATCGCCGTACGCGAGCCGGACGGCTACCTGCGCATTGTCGACCGCTCCAAGGATATGATCATTGTCTCGGGCTTTAACGTGTACCCCAACGAGATTGAGGATGTGGTCACCTCGCACCCGGGTGTGGTTGAGTGTGCCGCTATCGGCATCCCCGACCCCACTTGTGGCGAGGTGGTGAAATTGGTGGTGGTGCGCAAGGACGATCAGCTCGATATCGACTCGATCCGCAGCTGGTGCCGCGAGCGTCTGACCCGCTATAAAGTCCCCAAGGTGATTGAACTGGCCGACGAGCTACCAAAAACCAATGTGGGCAAGGTGATGCGCCGGGCGCTCAAAACCGGCAGCCCACTTACCGACCGGCAGGAGGCCACCCATGCCGTTGACTAAACCGGCACGCCGCCGCCAGATCCACACCCGGCAGGTGCACTGCCTCGGCTTCGAGCGTGACGATGGCCTGTGGGATATCGAAGCGCGAATGACCGACACCAAAACCCGCGATGTGGATAACGAATACCGCGGCGGCGGTTATGTCAGCGCCGGCGAGCCATTTCATGATATGTGGATGCGTCTGACGCTGGACGAGCGGCTGACCATTCACCAGGTGGAGGCGGCTATCGATGCCTCGCCCTTCCCCGCCTGCCCCGCAATCGCCGAGGCTTTCCGGCAACTGGAAGGCACCCGCATAGGCCCGGGCTGGAGTCGCCAAACCAAAGAGCTGCTCGGGGGCATCAAGGGCTGCACCCATCTCAACGAGCTGCTGATCCCGCTGGCCACCACTGCGGTGCAGACGCTCTGGCCCGGCGATCGGGACGATCTCATAGAGCAAGCCTCGAACGTGATGCTCAACAGCTGCCACGGCTGGTCGCAAAGCGGCGAGGTGATCCGCCGACATATACCGCATCTCTACATTCCGGAAACGGACGCGTCAGAACGAGGACATTAACGTTATGGCTATTCCAACAGCATTCGACGGCCGCCTGAGCCTGCCACTGGTCGCCGCCCCCATGTTTCTGGTCTCAGGGCCAGAGCTGGTAATCGAAACCTGCAAAGCCGGCGTTATCGGCACCTTCCCGGCCCTGAACGAGCGCACCAGCGAAGGGTTCGAGCAGTGGCTAAACCAGATCGAAGGTGCTCTGGCCGAACACGATGCAAACCACCCCACACCCTCGGCGCCCTTTGGCGTGAACCTGATTGTGCATCAGACCAACCCACGCCTGCGTCAGGATCTGGAGCTGATCGTCAAACACCGCGTGCCGATGGTGATCACCTCGCTCGGTGCTGTGCGCGAAGTGGTGGATGCGGTGCACAGCTACGGGGGGCTGGTGTTCCACGATGTGACCAACATCCGCCACGCCCGCAAGGCGGCCGAGGCTGGCGTCGATGGCCTGATCGCCGTGTGCGCCGGTGCCGGCGGACACGCCGGTACGCTAAGCCCCTTCGCATTGATCAACGAGATCCGCCAGTTTTTCACCGGCACAGTGCTACTCTCTGGCTGTCTATCCAGCGGACGCGATATCGCCACCGCCCGTATGCTCGGTGCCGATCTTGCCTATGCTGGTACGCGCTTTATCAACACCCGCGAAAGCCGCGCAAGCGATGGCTACAAGCAGATGATTACCGAGTGCAGCGCCTCCGATATCGTCTATACACCGAAGATATCGGGCATCCCCGCCAACTTCCTGAAACCGAGCCTTGCCGAAGCCGGCATCGACTCCGACTCGGCCGGTACCAAAGAGGTAGACCTCGGCAAAGAGCTGACCGCCCCGAAAGAGGGTGCCAGAGCCTGGAAAACCATCTGGTCCGCAGGGCAAGGTGTAGGATCAATCCACGACCTGCCTCACACAGCCGAGCTGATTCAGCGTATGCGCCGTGAGTTCAGCGACGCGGTAAATGGATTTAACCGGGACAACGCCGGGTATCTGGAGTGAACATGGCCATTCTCGAACGGATCGACCACACACTGGGCGTTGTTGAGCTAAGGCTCAATCGCCCCGACAAGAAAAACGCCCTGACCCGCGACATGTATGCACTGTTGGTCGAGCAGCTCAACGCTGCCGCGGAGGACGACACCACCCGGGCGCTGCTGATCAGCGGTGAAGGCGATGCCTTTTGCGCCGGAAACGATATCGCGGACTTCTTAAGCGGTGCGCAGGACCCACGCCAGTTGCAGATCATCATCCGTTTTCTGCACACCTTGGTGGACTTCCCCAAACCCCTGCTTGCCGCCGTACACGGCGATGCCGTCGGCATCGGCACCACTGTGCTGCTGCACTGTGACACCGTTATCGCCGCCGACACCCTGAAATGCCAGATGCCCTTTGTACGGCTCGGCCTGGTGCCCGAAGGCGGCAGCAGCCTGCTACTGCCCCAGCGCCTCGGCCAGCGACTGGCATTCGAACTCCTCGTAGAGGGCAAGCCCTTTGGTGCCGCCGAGGCGATGCAGTTAGGGCTGGTTAATCAGGTGGTGACCGCATCCGACCTTGCAAACCTGGCACTTGCGCGCGCCAGCGCCATTGCAGCCCTCCCCCCCGATGCGGTGCGCATCAGCAAAAAGATGCTGAAAGCCCAGCAACGGGACGAGCTGCACAGCGTGATTGATGCCGAAGCCAAACTGTTCGCACAGCGCCTTAGCTCACCCGAGGCCCAGAGCGCCTTCATGGCTTTCCTCAACACGAACAACTGAATGTCGGCCTTGATAAGCGGGCTTACTTCTGTGACGCTCGCGAGTTTCAACAAATGGCTGCCCCAGCGTCGGCACTGAATTTGGCCTAACCTAGAAAGGGTTCCGGTCAGCTTTCAAGATCGTCCAAACACTCACGCTGTGTTGAATTCATTATCGATGAAGACCGCATTTTTGTTGTCTGTAGCAGTACTGGTCTCGACGTTGACAGGCTGTGTTGTCATTCCGATACCAAGTACAGCGCCCTACCCTGCTGATCGATTGGCAGAACTCGGCACTCCCGGCGCTGACAGGCAGCGAGTCCGCCGTCTATTGGGTCAACCCAAGGCCGTGAAATCGGGAGGAAGGTTCTGGTTCTATTCGACCGTGCGAGAGCGGGCGGGCGTAATAGCCGGCACCTCTAGCGCTGTTCTAGTGGACTATGAATGGCTCGGTGTTCAGTTTGACGATGCTGATCAGGTCATCTTCTACGAGTTCAACGATGATGCCCATGGCTGCCTCAGTAACGGAATCTGCCACATGCAGTGGTTGTACGCAGAACCGCCTGTAGACCCCGTGATGACAGCCCCCACCGCCCTTGACGAGCAGGCCAAGCAATACAAGGTGGAGCCGGGGCAATGTGCCGTCTATCTCTATCTGGAATCCACGCGACCCAAGTGGGCCTCAATGCCGGTCAATATCGTTGTTGATGGCCAGCCATATGGAACAACCAATCACGCCACGTATCTGTTTATTGTTCATCCTGAAGGCGAGCTCCGACTCCAAGCCTATCAATATGAAAAACATAAACATGACAAAGGCCTGAAGTGCTCTTCCGGCAAGCAGTATTACCTCAGAGCGAGAGAGGGGTTGTTTACAGAAATTGAGGGAGGCTTGGAATCCGTACCAACCGACATGGGTGCGCCCGAGGTACAAAAGCGGCGACTCGCACTGCCCAATTGAAGAGTTCTGATGCAGGTACATGGCTATCGACCTTAGCTGACATGGTGGAAAGAGCTACCGTACCGGCTGTTATTGGCCCAAAGCCGACATCAGGCGTGACGTTCCCTAGGCGAGCTATAGGCACAAAGCTGCCACCCATTACTCATACAAATAACCGATGCTGAGGTTTTGATGTGTCTAGAGGAATAGGGTCAATTCAGGAGTCTGGTAGCGCAGGCACATCGTCGATTCGACTCGCACCAACCATATCAGACTAAACTTGTCGGGTTACCCCCAATTGGAAGCAAATGATTTCTAATTCAAGTGGATGGTAGTACAGCTGAATATCCTGCTCTTGCGAGAAAATTTCGGTAAAGAAATCACTCAGAATCTATAGATTTAAAAAAGCCTTCCTGCGCAGTTGCAGGAAGGCCAAGAGAGCCACCTCAGGCGAGGTGATGGAGACTCAGCCACCGTAGACCCAGTTCACCAAGCCCAGTGAGACGCTTGGCACGTAGGTGACCAGCAGCAACAGCGCGATCAGCACGCCGATGAACGGCAGGTTGGCGCGGGTGGTGGACCACATGTCCACCTTGGCAATGGAGCAGGCCGTTGCCAGCACGCTGGCCACTGGCGGGGTCTGCTGACCGATCGCCAAATTCAACGTTACGATAATGCCAAAGTGGATCGGATCGATACCCACCTGCTGGACCAGCGGCAGTACCATCGGCACCACTAGGATGATCGCGGCGGCGCCATGCAGGAACATGCCCAGCACGAAGAACAGCAGGTTCAACAGCATCAGCACCGCGATCTGATCGTCCGTGACAGAGATGATAGCTTGGGCCATCTCCTGCGGCAGACGCGCCTCGGTCAGGTACAGGCCCAGCAGCGCGGAGGTGGCCACCAGCAACATTACCGCTGCAGTCTGCACCGAAGCCCGCACCATACACTTGTAGAGATGCTGCAGCGTCAGCTCACGGTACACCACGAAGCCGATGAACAGCGCCGCCACCACCGCTAGGCCAGCGCCTTCGGTGGCGGTTACCACGCCGCCGAAGATCCCGCCCAGAATGATCACCGGCAGCATCAGCGCCCAGCTGGCGTCGCGCAGCTTCTGGCGCAGCACTTTAAAGCTGAACGCTTCTTCCCGCGGCAGGTTGTAGCGCACGGCGAAGTAGTAGGACAGCGCCATCAGCAAGCCACCACCGAGCACACCCGGGATCACCCCGGCCAGGAACAGTTTGACGATCGAGGTATCGGCAATCGCCCCGTACAGGATCATCGAGATCGACGGCGGAATGATGATCGCCAGCGAGGCAGACGACGAGGTCACCGCCGCCACAAAGGCCGGCTTGTAACCCTTTTTCTTCATCGCCGGCATCAGCACGCTGCCGGTGGCGGCCACGTCGGCCACCGCCGAACCGGAGATTTCAGCGAAGAACATCGACACGCCGATATTGACCATCGCCAGCCCGCCGCGCACGAAGCCGATCATCGCCGACACCAGGTCGATCAGCCGGCGCGAGATACTGGAGATGTTCATCAGCTCGCCGGCCAACACGAACAGCGGGATCGCCAGCAGCGGGAAGCTGGTGGCACCGTCAAACAGGGTCAGCGGCACATTGAGCAGGGTATCACTGCCCTGCGCCAGCACCATTCCGATCAGCGCCACCACCCCGATCGCCACGGCGATCGGCACATTGATCAGCACCATCGCCAGCAGGCCGCCGAACAGCATCAGATAGGTCATGATTTGGCTCCTGCAGGCTGAAACGCTTGATGTTTGGATCCGAACAGTTGATCGCTCAGCCCCGCCTCTTCAGCATACTCCTCAAGCTCGGCCTGATCGGCGCTACGGCCTGCGGCCAGATCCGCCAAGGCACGCGGCAGCGACAGCAACTCGGCCAGCACGATCAGTGCCGCCCCCAAAGGAATCACCGAATGGGTCAGCAGGGTCGGCACCCAGGGCAGGCTGATCATGGTCTCGCCGGCGAAGAATTCGAGCACCACCGCGCCATACCAGGCGACCAGAGCGAAAAAGCCCAGCACGATCAGCTCTGAGAGCCAGAATGCGGCCAGTCGCAGCGAGCCTTTCAAACTGTAGAGCAGACCGCTGAAGCCCAGTTGGGCCCGTTTGATGGTGGCGGTCGCCGCACCGTAGTAAGTGATCCAGACCAGTAGCACCGACGCCACCTCGTCGTACCAGATCAGTGACGCGCCCAGTTTGCGCATCACCACCCCGTACACGATGACGAAGGTCATCGACGCGATCAGCCCCACCGATATCGCTTCGAGCGTCCGCTCGACCCAGGTTGCCAGGTTTTTCAACATGATCTTGCTACTCCTGGCCGGAAGCCCCCGCGGGGACCTCCGGCCTTTTCAGCTGTTCAGGATGCATCCGCCAGTTTCAGCGCCTGATCCAGCAACGCCTCACCGTTGGGGACTTCAGCTGCAAACTGCTGGTAGATCGGCTTGCTGGCCTCGACGAACGCGGCCCGGTCGGCCGTGTTCACCTGCATGCCGCCCTGTTTGAGCGTATCCAGCAGTTCCGCCTCCTCCTTGTCGGAGGTGTCGTACATCCACGGCCGGATCTCCTCAGCGCTGGACTTGATCACCTCACGCACCGCATCCGGCAGCTTGTCCCAGGTACGTTTGCCGGCCACCAGGTAGGACGGGGTGTAGACGTGGTTGGTCAGCGACAGGTACTTCTGCACCTCCTGCAGCTTGGCCGCATAGATGTTGGTAAGCGGGTTTTCCTGCCCATCGATAACGCCGGTCTGCAGTGCAACAAATACCTCGGAGAACGCCATCGGCGTTGGATTGCCACCCCACTCACGGAACATACTCACACGCCAGGTGCTATTCGGCGTGCGCATCTTGATGCCGGACAGATCCGCCGGGCTGTTGATCGGGTGAGCGTTGCTGGTCATCTGGCGGAAGCCGTTCTCCCACAGGCTGATCACCTTGTAGCCCTTGTCCTCCACGGTCGGCGCGATCTTGGGCCAGAACACCTCCTGCTCGATCTTGTTCAGGTGGGCGCGATCTTTAACCAGGAAGGGCATATCCCAGAGCGCGAACTCGGGACTCACGGTAGGCATGGTGGACGAAGGCTGGGTAAAGGCCACGGTGCCCAGTTTCAGCTTCTGCATCAGCTCCTTGTCTTTGCCAAGCTGAGCATCACCGAAGAAGGCCACGTTGTAATCCAGGCCGGCCTGCTTGAACTTCTCGTTCGCAACCTCGGCGAACTTTTCAGCCGTGCGGTACTGCAGCGAGCCTTGACTGGCCGATACACCGAACACCAGCTTTTCAGCCTGGACCGCGGTGGAGCCAAAGGCCAGTGCGATACCGGCGGCCAGCAGGGTAGTGCGTAGAGTTTTGCTATTCATCAGACCTTCCTTATTACTCTTATGTTGGATGTTACCTGATTCGTTTCATCCCTGACCGGTGGTATCCGGTTACTGCATCTCCCGAGTGCGCACGATCTAGTCCCCCATGATCGCGGCGGTGGTGCGATACACACTGTCGAGGTGGCGCAGCATGGCGGCTTCAGCCGCGGCCGCATCCCGCTCGAGCAGTGCGGTGTAGATCTCCTGATGCTCCTGATAACTGTTTTCGATCATGCCCGGCTGCACCATCACCTGACGGCGAAAGTTCAGCCCGTAGGCGTAGAGCTCTTCCGAGTAGCTGAGCAAAATCTCATTGCTGCCGTGTTCGGCGATGATCTTGTGGAAGCGTTTGTCTGCGAGCTGAAAGTGCACCGGCTCATCGAACAATTTGCGTTGCTGCGCCAGCAGCGCCTTCATCTCGCTCAGGCCGGCATCGCTGATATTGGCCGCCGCGCGCCGCGCGATAGCGACCTCGACGATCTTGCGGCTCTCGTACACCGTGCTCAGATCAAAGTTGTTGATCTCCAGATCCACCAGCTCCGGTGCCAGCTCTGCACAGCGCGCCAGCAACGCCTCGGTGCGGCGGATCCGGGTTTTGGCGCCGTGCGACACCTGGATCAGGCCATAGGCCGCAATTACGCCCAGCGCGCCGCGTACCGTTTCCCGGCTGACGCCGAACAGCTGACCCAGGTCGCGCTCGCTGGGCAGTTCATCGCCATCCCGCAGCAACCCGCAGAAGATCATCTCCAGCAACTTGCCGGCGAGGATCTCCTTCTTGGTCTTGTTTCTCAGCGCCTGCTCGAAGGCGAATACATGTTCAGCCATCTTGCGTCCTACCAACTTACCTACTGGTACGAAAACCATACCACCGGACCAGATGAGCGACAACCCTCTTGTGCACGGTTGTCATAAATAGTGGGAAATAGATCTCTCAGGCACCGCTGGACGCGGCTCGAACAGGTGTTGCGCTCAGCCGAGGCGCTATCAAAGCATCGGCAAAGAGGATCAAAAAATGGAACAGGACACAGACCAGCAAAGCTTCGCCCACCGAGCCATCCAGCAGGGCCAACACACTGATCGCCACCGGCAAGGTTTTTTGTGAGCCGGACAATGCCATGGCGATACATCCAGGCCGGTCGATCCGCAATAGACGGCCGGTCCACCAGTTGCCGACGAACAGCAACAGGTGCAGCACCAGTGCCGCCAGGCCGATCTTGAGCAACAGCAGCGGATCCAGGTGATGAAACAGACTGGCCGAGTCGGACAGCGCCAGCCACACGCCGACAACGATGCAGATAGACGGCAGATACTGCAACGGCCGTGCATCGGGCGAGAACGGCAGGCGCTGTTGCAAAGTCACGCCCACCAGAAAGGGCAGAAGCACCATCAGACCCAACTGGCGCAACAGAGGCCAGGGATCCACCTGAAACTGGGCACTCTCTTGCAGCACCAGGGTCAGCATCAGCGGCATGCTGAACACGCCAGCGATATTGAGCGCCATTGAGAACAGCAGCGCCCAGACCGCATAGCCGCCGGCCAGCTGGGTCTGCACGATACAGCTCGACAATGTCGAGGGCACTGTACCCATCACTACCAGCCCTAACAGCGCCCCCGCCGGCAACGCCAGTAGCTCGGCACTGTACAGGGCCAGCCAGGGCCCCAACAACAGGCTGATTACAGTGGTCGCCACCAGACCTTTCAGGAAGCTCAGCTCCCGTGGTATCTCAGCCAGCCGTACCTGGTACCCATTGACCATGAAGATCAGCATCACCAACCAGGGAATCAGGCCCGCCTGCTTCAGCGTTCGCCCCCACTCCGGCTCCAGCCAGGCGAGCAGAAACGCCAGCCCCAGTCCCAGGGGCAGGATCAGCGCTTTCATCGCCTAGCCCTGCTCGCTGGATCACTGTTGACCATCGACCCGCCGCGGCATCTGCAGCGGATTGGCCTGCTGCAACTCCGCCGGCAGCAGCGCATCCGGCACGTCCTGATAACAGACCGGACGTAGGAAACGCTCAATTGCCGACGCCCCCACTGAGCTGGTACGGCTGTCCGAAGTAGCCGGGAAGGGACCGCCATGGACCATCGCCTGACAGACTTCCACCCCGGTACCGAAGCCATTGAACAGCACGCGTCCGGCTTTCAACTCCAGCTCTTCAATCAACTGCTTCGCCAGCGTGGCATCCACCTCGGCACAATGCACCGCCGCTGTGAGCTGGCCCTCCAGTGCCTGGGTGACCTGCAGCATCTCCTCAGCATCTGCACAGCGCAGCACCAGGGTGCAGGAACCAAATACCTCACCGGCCAGCCGCTCATCGTTGAGGAAATCGGCAGCCCTGGCGACAAACAGCCCGGCCCTGCACTGATTCGGTCCAACCGCTGTTTGCGCCCGCGCCAGTGTGGTCACGGCCGGGTGTTGCTCCAGTACAGCCAGGCCCTGCTCAAACGCCCGGTGGATGCCCGGTGTCAGCATAGTCTGGCAGCCCGTGTCGGCCAGCTGCTGGCTGGCCTGCGCCAAAAACTGCTCCAACTCAGGACCATCCACTGCGAGGATCAATCCCGGACTGGTGCAGAACTGACCGGCGCCCATCTGCTGCGCCGCCACGAAGGCAGCGGCAATCGCTTCAGCGCGTTCCGTCAACGCGCCCGG
Source organism: Marinobacterium lacunae (assembly GCF_000705555.1). Classification (GTDB taxonomy): domain Bacteria; phylum Pseudomonadota; class Gammaproteobacteria; order Pseudomonadales; family Balneatricaceae; genus Marinobacterium_D; species Marinobacterium_D lacunae. The sequence continues at coordinate 12,612 of NZ_JMQN01000021.1, read as the reverse complement.
CAGCAGATACACCGGGTTGATGCTGCTCATTTCGGCATACACCGGAATCGGTTCCGCCCGGTTCTGTGCCACCTGCATCAGTGCCACGCCGCCCCTGCGGGATCCGGTAAAGCCCACCGCCTTGATCTGCGGATGCGCCACCAGGGCGGTCCCAATTTCATTGCCGGCCCCATACAGCAGCGAGAACACCCCCTCCGGCATGGCGCATGCGCGGGCCGCCTGCTGTACCGCACGTCCTACCAGTTCCGAGGTGCCCGGATGCGCCGAGTGCGCCTTTACCACCACCGGGCAACCGGCGGCCAGTGCCGAGGCGGTATCGCCACCCGCGACGGAAAACGCGAGCGGGAAATTGCTGGCACCGAACACGGCTACGGGCCCCAGGGCCAGGCGGCGGAAACGCAAATCGGAACGCGGTAGCGGTTTGCGCTCCGGCAGTGCCGGGTCGATGCGCACATCCAGGTAAGTACCGTCGCGCACCACGCCGGCAAACAGACGCAGCTGGTTGCAGGTGCGGCCACGCTCGCCCTCCAACCGGGCGCGCGGCAATCCGGTTTCCTGCATCGCCCGTTCGATCAGCTGATCACCCAGCGCCTCGATCTGCTCGGCGATGCAGTCCAGGAACTGCGCCCGCGCCTGCGGCGTGGTGTTGCGGTAGTGCCGAAAAGCAGACCAGGCCAGGGAGCAGGCCTCATTGACCACCTGCGCTGTAACGCCCGGGTAAGCCGGCGCCAGCACTTCATTGGTCGCCGGATTGGTCGCTTGAATCTTCGCTTGGGTACCCAAAACCTCGTTCTGGCCAATCAGATTCTTGCCGCTCAGTTCAATCACGCTCTTCTCTCCACTCATCAAAGGTACATTTATCAAGACAGGTCGCTGGGCAGATCCAGCCGATACCAGCGCGCCGCGTTGCGCCAGAGGACGTCATCGCGTGCATTGGGTACAACCTGAGTGATCACTGATTCCACCAAGGCCAACCAATCGGCATACCCCACCTGCAAACCCGACACTGGGGCATTGCTGGCGTACAGACATCGCTGGGGTCCAAATACCTGTAACAGCTCGACTAATAACGCCCGGTTATCTTCCGCAATCCAGGGACGTCCCGGCGTACCAAGTTCCGACAGTTTGACGCAGACATTCGGATTGCTGGCCAGCGCCGCGATCCCCTGGCGCCAGCTGCGCAAGCCCTGCTCGGAGCGGTCCCAGGGCAGACCACAATGATTCAGGATCACCCGCAACGTCGGGTGCTCCTGCAGCCGCTCCGCAGCCTCCGAAAGATGCCAGGCCGGGACGCGCAGATCCCAGCTCAAGTCGCGCTCCGCCAACAGCTGCAAGCCGCTGCACCAGCGATCATCCTGCAAACTGCCGGGCTGCCCGCGCACGGTGTGCAGCTGATCGGGCCGCTTGGCCGTCACCGGTTTGGCGCGCACACCGCGAAACAGCGCAGAGCACAACTGCTGATCCAGCTCAGATGCACAGGTGTCGGTACCAAAACCCGCCCAGCCAACATGGGCTGTTGGTAACTCCTGGGTACGGGCCAGTGTCTCTACCCAGAAGGTTTCTTCAACCGCCTGGTGGCGAGCGGCCTCTGCCTCACAATGCACGCTGCCGATCAGTACGTAGCCCTGGGGAATCAGCCTGCGCAGATTGCTGGGCTGAAACGCACGGCGTATGGCCGTATAGTCGCCAAGAAAAAAGTCGTGGACCGGTTGATCCCCCAACCAGGGATAATCCAGTTGCTGGCCCAGGATCCAGAAATGGTGGTGGGCATCGATTAGCCTTTGTGCGTGCATCATGCGTCAGTCCAGTCACAGTTGCCTGATAGTTAGTTCGCCAACCACTGCATAGGCGCAATGATGATCTGAGGGAAAGCTACGAACAGCAGCAGGATGCCGACATACGCCAGCGCGAACGGGAACACGCCGCTGACAGCCTTCTCAAACTTGATATTGCCCACGCTGGTGATCACGTTCAGCACGTTGCCCACCGGTGGTGTGATCAAACCGATAGCGCAATTCAGAACAAACATAATGCCGAAGTAGACCGGATCGATACCGGCGATCTTGACGATCGGCATCAAGATCGGGGTCAGTACCAGAATGGTCGGCGTTAGATCCATCACCATGCCCACCACCAGTACTATGCCCATGATCGCCAGCATCAGCAGGCGCGGGTTATCAGCCAAGGGCGCTAACAGATCAGCCACCATCATCGGCAGTTGCGCGATACTGATTAGCCAAGATGCGACCATCGCGGCCGCCACCAGGAACATCACAATGGCCGTGCTCCGCGCAGCGAGCCCCAGTACTTCATACAGTTGCTTCAGGTTCAACTCACGGTAAACCAGGGTGGCTACGAACATCGCGTAGACCGCCGCCACGACACCGGCCTCGGTGGGGGTAAAGATCCCGGTCTTGATTCCGCCGATGATGATCACCGGCAACAGTATGGCCCAGAAGCTCTCGCGCAGAGCCTTCAGGCGCTCGCCCCAGGTCGCCTTTTCGGCAACCACCAGGTCCTCCTTGCGCGTCATGAACAACCACATCACCACCAGCGTCACGCCCATCAGCAGCCCCGGTACGATGCCGGCCAGAAATAGCTTGCTGATCGAGATCCCACCGGCTACGCCGATGATGATGAGCGGTATCGACGGCGGGATAATCGGCGCAATGATGCCACCAGCCGCCATTAAGCCGGCGGAACGACCAAGCGGATAACCGGCCTTGCGCATCACCGGCAACAGCATACTCGCCAGCGCTGCGGTATCGGCCACAGCCGAACCTGACAAGCTGGCCATAATGATGGCGGCAAAGATCGCCACAAAACCCAATCCGCCCTTGCGGTGACCCACCAGACTCATGGCGAGCGTCACGATGCGCTGAGACAGTCCACCGCGAGACATCACTTCACCGGCCACCAGGAAGAACGGAATCGCCAGCAGGGTGTAGCTGTCGGCGCCGTTGACCAGGTTCTGGGCCAGAATCTGTGAATCGAACATATCCAGGTGCAGCATCAACACCACAGCACTGACCAGCAGCGCAAAGGCGATCGGCACACCGAGCCCGATGGCGCCCAGCAGGGATCCGATAAACAGTGTAATCGTCATCTCATTCCTCTCCCGCCGGCTCTGCAAACAGGTTGGACGGCACAAAAACGCGGTAGAGCAGCACGATCGACATCAGCACACCCGTTATCAGGCCAGCGAGGTAAAACACACCCACCGGAATACCGCTGATCGGCGACAGGTTGTCCCAGTTGAGCAGGGTCTGCTTGTAGGCACCGACCATCAGCATCAACGCACAGCCCAGCATCATCAGTGTCACCAGACGCTCCAACCAAGGCAGCACGGCACGTGGCAACAGCGCCATCAATGTGGTGACTCCCAAATGCTGTTGCTTGAGCAAAGCCACCACTGCACCAAGAAAGGTCACCCACACAAAGAGAAAGCGCGACAGCTCCACGCTGACCGATATGCCGCTATTGAAGCCATATCGGAGCACCACATTGACAAACACCAGGACGATCATGGTCACCAGAGCGGCCACCATCAGTGCACTCAGGCACTGCTCAGTGACGCGCGCCAGTCGCTCAGCAACCGCCACGCATAGCGCCCGCCCTCCTGGCTTGTTCGCCCCGGTTCCAGCCGGCATGATTTGGGAACGTTCGAGAGTTGAAGCCATCACTCAACCTCTTCTAGCAAGATGGATACGGATCAAGCAAAGCGCCTGACCCACCGGTAGATCACTGGCCGCGCGATGCGTCCAGTGCCTGACTGAAACGGGTCACCAGGTCTTGATCCAGGCTCGCCTGGTAGCGTTGAATCAACTCCGCCAAGGACTCCCGCATCTGCTTGCGCTCCGCCTCTGGCACCGCATTCACCTGCATCTGGTCACTGAGTTCCTGTAACAGAGTGCCGTTGAGTTCGCGGCTGACCTGACGCTGATAAAGGGTGGCCTCGCGTGCCGCCTCACGAACCGCCTGTTGCTGGGACTCATCGAGCTGATCCATGAACTTGGCAGATGCCAGCAGCACCAACGCATCGTAGGCATGCGCGGTCTGTGACAGGTAGGGCTGTACCTCGAAGAAACGCTTGGAGGCGATCACCGTATAAGGGTTTTCCTGAGCATCGACGGTACGTGTTTCCAGAGCGGTGAACAGCTCGTTAACCGGCATCGGCACGGCGTTCGCCTGCAGCGTATTGAACAGGTCGATATACAGGTTGTTCTCCATGACCCGAACCTTCAGCCCCTGCAGGTCCTCCAGGGTTTCCACCGGGCGGCGGGAGTTGGTCAGGTGGCGGAAGCCGTTTTCCCAGAATGCTAGGGCCTCGAGTCCCTTGTCGTCCAGACTCCTGAGCAGCGATTGCCCCACCTCGCCGTCCAGAACTGCATCAGCATGCGCCTCATTGTCGAACTGGAACGGCAGGCTGACGATGCTGAAGTTGCCGTTCAAGCTGGCCAGCGTTGCCGTCGAGGGCACAGTAAAGGCCAGGGTGCCGGCCTGCAGCATGGAGGTCATATTGACGTCATTGCCGAGCATGCCACCACTGAACACCTTGACCTCCACTTCACCCTGAGTCTTTTGCTCGACCAGCTCGGCAAACTTGCGCGCGCCCAGTGTTTGAGGATGCTCCTCCGGCAAGCTGGTCCCCATGCGTGCCGTGATTCCCGCTACAGCAGGCAGTGATCCCATCACCAGGGAAGCGGACAATAGGGCGGTACCGAAAATCGTCATCGTTTTCATCATTTAAACCTCTGTTATTGTTCTAGGGTACTCAGGTAAGAGCGCATGCCAGCTGGCGATCAGCAGGCCATCTCCGTCGTTTCGCCGAGTTCGGCGCAATCCAATTGATAAATGCGTATTGCGTTGTCGCAGAACATGGCCAGGCGTTCAGTGCGGCTGAATTCAGTCGTCAGCTGCTTGAACGCGCCCCACAGCGGTGCCAGATCCGTCACCAGCGAGTCCACCGGGAAGTTGCTGGCAAATAGGCAGCGCTGCGGGCCAAACAGCGCGATCACCTCCTGAATGACCCGCTGGTTATCGTCCAGCCGCCAGCGCCGGCCCTGCATCCCCAGGCCCGAGATCTTCACGCTGACCTGTGGATAAGCAGCCAACCGCGCCATCGCCTGGTGCCAGCCTTGCAGCGTCGCCTCATCCCGCTGCCCCGGCACTCCGGTGTGATTGATCACCACCGGCACCTCGGGATAGCGCTCCAGCAATGGCAGCAGATCCGGCAGATGCCACCAGTGGGTTTGCAGTTCGCAGATCAAGCCCTGTTGAGCCAAGGCGGCATAGCCGCGCTGCCAGTTGGGGCAACGCATAGATCCGCTCAGACAATGCGCCGGATCGTAGTCCTCCCGTGCCAACGCAGCTGGTTTATGACGCACACCGCGCAGCCGTGGGAACTGCGCCAGCGCTTCAAGCTGCTGCGCCACATCGGCCCTGTCCAGCCAAGCCTGACCAATCATCGCGTTGGGCCAACCCGTGCGCTGGGCGAGGCCATGGACCCAATCCGCTTCACCCGGTGCATCGGTTGGGTCCCATTCGGCTTCCATGTAGACCGTGCCGATGACCCGGTGCTCGCCCTGCAGAGCACGATAGTCGGCCGGCAGGAAGGGCTTGCGGATCGGACGGTAATCACCGTAACGAAAAGTGATGGGCGGTTCGTCGCAAAGCCAGGGATGGTAGTTCTGCTGTGGATCCCAGAAGTGCAGGTGAGCATCCACGATCGGCAGCCATTTATCTTCCCCACTCTGCAGGTAACGACTGCGCAGTTCGGTCAGGTTCAGGTCCATGCCTATCTCCTACTTGGCACTTTCCACGGCGTCGAGCAGCTCGCTGCCATACTTCTCAACGAAACCAGCGCGCACCGATGCCTCCACAGCCGCTCGCATCGACTCGCGATCCGGCTGCGCGACCACCTGCATGCCCTGGGCTTTGAGGTACTCCAGATCTGTCGCCATGCGCTCGCTGTTCAGATTGCGCTGGTATTGCGCCGCTTCACGCGCAGCTTCTACCACCACCAGCTGATACTCTGCGGGCAGGCTGTCGAACTTGGCCTTGTTCATGATCAATGGCGCCGCCGTATAGGCATGCGCTGTGAGCGACAGATATTTCTGCACCGCATCCAGGTTGGCGGAACGAATCAGCGTGACCGGGTTTTCCTGGCCATCGACCGTGCCGGTTTCCAGAGCAGTAAACAGCTCGGCGAACGGCATCGGCACCGGGTTGGCGCCGAGGGTCTTGAACGCCGCAATGTGGGCCGGATTTGGCGTGGTACGCAGTTTCAAGCCCTTGATATCATCCGCACTGTTAACCGCATGCCGGGAGTTGGTCAGGTTGCGGAAACCGATCTCCCAGAACGCCAGTCCCTTAATACCCTTGGCACCCATGAAACCCAGTAGATCCTGACCTACCTCGCCATCGAGCACCCGGTACGCTTGTGCCGCATCCTCGAACAGGAACGGCAGGTCGAGCACATTGAGCTCTCCCACCAAACCGCTGAAATAGGGGTTGCCAGACAGTTCGATGTCAATGCTGCCGCCACGCACGCCAGCAATCATGCCGGCATCATCGCCCAACTGCCCGTTCGGGAAGATGCGCACCGTCACCTCGCCCTGAGTACGCTCCTTCACCTGTGCAGCGAAGTGTTCCGCCGCCAGGTGCTGCGAATCTTCGACCGGGTGCGCGTGGGCAAAGGTTAATTTCCAGTCCGCATGGGTAATACAGCTCAAGCTCAGGGTCAGGGCGCCAACGGACGCTGCCAACAGAGTTTTGAGAGGTTTGAATGTAGTTATCATTGTTTTGACCTCTTGCAGTAATTAAGGGTTAGAGTGCAGCCACGGTTAACGCTGTCGTGTCATTATCGTCAGCGAACCGCAGCGGATTGCCCAACGCCCGTCCCAGGGCCGGCAATTCGATCTCAAAGCGGTCGCCATCCTGAGTACGAACACCATCGGCAAAGCTCAGCGTGGCGGTGCCGAAGTAATGCACGTGCAGATCGCCGGGGCGGCGGAACTGGGCATACTTGAAGTGGTGGTGCTCCAGATTGGCCAGGCTGTGCGCCATGTTGGCTTCGCCGGTCAGGAACGGCTTGCGCCAGATCACCTCGCCCTCACGGACGATGCGGCTTTCACCCTGCAGATCCGCCGGCAGTTCACCCAGTAATAACTCCGGACCAAAACTGCAGGCCCGCAGCTTGGAATGAGCCAGCCAGAGGTAATTGCCGCGTTCGGTGACATGGTCGGAGAATTCATTGCCGACAGCGAAACCGACGCGCCAGGGGGTACCGTCGGGCGCGATCAGGTAGAGGCCGACCAGTTCCGGCTCTTCACCGGCGTCCTCGGCAAACGCCGGTACCGGCAGCGCGGCTTCCGGCGCGACAACGATGTCGCCGTCGCCCTTGTAGAACCACTCCGGCTGCGCGCCAACCCGACCGGTCTCCGGCTTGCCGCCATCCAGGCCGAGCTTGAACATGCGCATGCTGTCGGTCAGTTCGCTGTCCTTGGCGGCGATCTGCGCGTGCATGTTGGCACGGGTACTGGCGCTGCCGAGATGGGTCAGACCGGTGCCGGACACCAGGCAGTGAGCCGGATCCGGATGGCTCATCGGCGCCAGCAGCTGACCAGTTTCGATCACCTGGGTGTAGTCCAGCCGCTCCTGCCCCAGGTGGCGGTCGATCACCGCCTCCAGCGACAGACCCTCGGCGATGGCGGCCTGCGCCAGCGCGTAGGTGCCGCCGTCAAACTCGACCACCCTCAGCTGATTCGGGCTCTCCACCACCGCGGCGCGCAGGCCCTGGGGATGGCTGATCTGTACGATTCTCATGACCGCCCTCCTTATTCGATGATGTTGAACTGGTCGAGGTAGCGCTGGGAGATGGTCAGACCCAGCCCCGGCTTGTTGTCATCCAGATCGATAAACCCGTTCACCGGCTCCGGGTCACCCTTGAAGATGTAGTAGAACAGCTCGTTACCCACCTCCACGTCATGCACCGGGAAGAATTCAGACATCGGCGAGGCCAGGGTGGACATGGTCAGGTGGTAGTTGTGCATCTGCCCGGCATGGGGAATCACCGGCACGCTGTAGGCTTCGCACAGGGCGTTGATCTTGTGCGCCGCGGTGATACCGCCGACACGGTTGGTGTCGTACTGCACGACGGACACTGCCTTTTTGTCCAGCAACTGCTTGAAGCCGTAGCTGGTGAACTCATGCTCGCCACCGGAGATCGGGATCGAGGTGAGCTGGTTCAGCTCGGCGTAGCCATCGATATCATCGGCAATCACCGGCTCCTCAAGCCAGCGCGGCTCGAACTTCTCCAGCTTCGGCAGCATGCGCTTGGTGTACTCCAGGTTCCAGCCCATGTAGCACTCCAGCATCAGATCTACATCGTCGCCGATCACCTCTCGTACCGCGGCGACGCTATTGAGGTTCTCACGCATACCCTGGGGACCGTCCTTGGGACCGTAGCCGAAGCGCATCTTCATGGAGGTAAAACCCTGATCCAGGTAGCGCTGCGCCTCGTCCTGCATCTCTTTCAGGTCAGTGCGGTAGAGCTTGGAGGCGTAGCAGGGGATCTTCTCCTTGGTGCGACCACCCAGCAGCTTGAACACCGGACGCCCGGTGGCCTTGCCCATCAGATCCCAGAGCGCGATATCGATGGCGGAGATGGCCGCCATGGCTACACCCTTGCGCCCCCAGGCATGGGTTGAGCGGTACATGCGCTGCCACAGATATTCGTAGTCGAACGGGTCGTGACCGATCACCAGCGGCGTCAGGTACTGGTCGATGATCGCCTTGGCGATGCGCGGCGCCAGCGCCACGTTGCCGATACCGACCAGACCGTCATCGGTTTCCACTTCCACCACGGTCCAACCGTGGAAACGGAAGGTGCCCATGGAGTCGCCGCGATCCCAAAGCTGGTCCATAGCGTTGGAGCAGAAATGGGCCTGGGGTGGAACGGTGTGACCTTTCCATTCAAAGGTACGCGCGCGGACATTGGTTATTTTCATTATTCGATTCTCCAGAGTAGTTGTTCAGCAGTTGGCCTCGGCGCGGTAGGCAGCACCCATCCGGCAGGCAATGTGGAAAGCTTGCAGGGTCGCCTCGACGTTGGCGCGGTTCTGACCGGCGATGTCGTAGGCGGTGCCATGAGCCGGCGTAGTGATCGGTACCGGCAGTCCGCCCTGCACCGTGACGCCACGCTCGAAGCCGAGCAGCTTGATGGCGATCTGCCCCTGATCGTGGTACATGGTGACGATGGCGTCATACTCCCCGGCGCGGGCCTTGAGGAAGATGGTGTCGGCCGGGAAAGGACCATGCACCGGAACCCCTTCAGCATTCAGCTCCTCCACCGCCGGCGCGATGATGTCGATCTCCTCACGGCCGCAGACGCCTCCGTCACCGCCATGCGGGTTCAATGCCGCCACGGCCACCCTCGGCTCAGCCACGCCTGCCGCCTGCAGCGAGCGGTAGATCAACTGACTGGCCTGCTTAATGCGCCCTTTTTCCAGGTACAGCGGCACATCCTTCAGCGGCACATGGGAGGAGATGCGTGAGGTCCAGAGCCCACCCAGGGTATTGAACTCGCAGAAGAAGCCATCCACGTTCAGGTAATCGGCAAAGTAGTGCAGCTCATCCTCGAACGGCATGCCCGCCTGTTTCATGGCGTGCTTGTTCAGCGGCGCGAAACAGATCGCATCGATCTGGCGGTCACGGACCGCGGCCAGGCACAAATCCAGCACCTTCAGCACTGAGGCACCACCGCTGGCACGCGCAGTGCCAACCTCAACCTCCTCCGGATGTACGCTATCCACCGCCAGGAACAGCGGTCGTCCGCCAGCCTGCGCCCGCGCTTCGGCGAGAGAGACAATCGGCTGCAGCTCTACCTGCACACCCGCAATCGTCTGACCGCGCTGCCACAACCACTCGTCACCCACCAGCACGACGTTGGCCTGCTCCAACACCTGGCGGTGACTCAACAGCTTGGCGATCAGCTCAGAGCCGATACCGGCCGGATCGCCCAAGGTCAGTGCCACTGTCGGCTTGTCGTTTACCATTGAATTGCCCCCCGCTCTGTTTCTGTGCCATTTGGCCAGGCTTGTTATCTTGGTCCGGGCCAGACCATCTGGCCCACTGGTATGCTGACTGTACCAGCGACCACAAAGCGGGGTCAATAGGCAAAATTCAAGAGTTAGGCAGGGCGTTTCAGCATCACGGGGTTAGGGATGAATCACGCAACGGCAGCACGCGCGCGCCAGCCGGGGTCGCGGAATAGTCATGCGCCCCGTGCCACAGCTGAACGAAGTCGGAGTCAGATAAAGCGGGAGTAAAACTGGGCTTCAGGCGTTGCCCTGCATCGCCTCGACGGTGGTGCAGTACACGCTCTCGATATGGGCGAGCATCGCCTGTTCGGCGCGGTCGGGATCATGGGCTTCCAGGGCCGAGTAGATCGCCTCGTGCTCGCGGTAGCTGCGTTCTATAGAGCCCTCCATCTGCATCACCAGGCGTCGGAAGTTGAGGCCATAACTGTAGAGATCTTCGGTGTACTTGAGCAGGATTTCGTTACCCGCGTATTCCGAAATCAGTTTGTGGAAATTCTTGTCCGAGAGCTGGAAATGCACCGGCTCGTTGAACAGCTGCTGCTGTTGGTCCAACAGCTTGCGCAGCGCCTCGAGCCCCACCCGATCGATATTGCGCGCGGCATTGCGGGCGATGGCGGCCTCAATCACTTTGCGGCTGTCGAACACGGTGTGCACGTCATAGTTGTTGACCTCGATCGCCCCCAGCTCCGGCAGCAGTTCGATGCAGCGCTTGAGCAGCTCCTCATTGCGATTGACACGGGTCTTGGCGCCATGGGCGACACTGATCAGACCGTAGGCCGCGACTATCGCCAGTGCGCTGCGAACGGTTTCTCTGCTGACCCCGAACATGTTGCCAAGCTCACGCTCACTCGGAAGCTGATCGCCATCGCGCAGCAACCCGGTGAAGATCATCTCGAGGATCTTGCCGGCCAGCACATCCTTCTTGGTCTTGTTGGTCAGCGTCTGTTCGAAGGCAAAGGCATTGGTGGTCATGGGCAGGGGCATATCCGGGCAACTTATTGTCTTAACGGAGCAGTTTAACGGGTTTGATCACCCCCGTCATGCCAGTCCGACTTGCATAAACTCTCCACAGTTGCATGACAAACTTTCTTTCAAAATGCGTAGGGGTAGAGTTATGTAGTGGTCAACACTCTTAACAAGTTCCTCTCCAGAGAAGAGTAGACGTCGTTATGAGGAGAGATTTGGTGAGCGGCAGCTTAGGGTCGATAGCGGCAGTCAGTTGCTAACCTCGCTAATTTCCGCTGTGTGCGTAGGCTGTGTGAAAACGCTTCTGTAATCTTATTTTGACACGTCTAAATTCATTTTTGACTACACTTATCAGTGTAGCCAGCCCAGGTGTCGCTGATATGTCATGCCGTATTCAAGGACAGGATCGGTCCCAGGTCACCTTGTTCCTCGAAGCCCTTGATGACTTCGTAACAGAAGATAATCCGATCAGAGTCATTGATGCTTTTGTGGATCAACTCGACCTACATAGTCTTGGACTCCAGAGAGCAAAAGCGAAGACTAAGGGTCGTCCCGGCTACCACCCCGCGACACTACAGAAGCTATACATTTATGGTTATATCAACCGTATCCAGTCGTCACGGCGACTCGAACGAGAAGCTCATCGTAATGTTGAGCTGATGTGGTTGATGGAGCGACTGACTCCTGATTTCAAAACCATTGCCGACTTCGAAGAGATCACGGTAAGGGTATCAAAAAAGCATGCATATGTTTTCCGAGGCGGTGGTCGCTATCGACGGCAGTAAATTCAAAGCGGTTAACAGCAAACAGTACAATTACACACCGTGACCTTTCCCCTCAGTTAGTACCACTGCCCAGATGAGATTCCACTATGCTGCTTGGTTAGCATATTGCTCTGGTGGAACATATCCGAGTGCGCTGTGTGGCCTCACTTGGTTGTAGTGCTTTCGCCATAGATCGACCTCTACTCGTGCCTCGTCCAGCGTTCTGAACCAATGACGGTTCAGGCACTCGTTGCGGAATTTGCCGTTCAGACTTTCGACGAACGCATTCTGAGTCGGTTTGCCTGGCTGGATAAATCCAAGTCCAACACCGGTTTCCCGACTCCAGAAGAACATCGCTTTGCTGGTAAACTCTGTCCCGTTATCGCAGATGATCTTTTTGGGTCTGCCACGCAGCTCCAGCAAGCGATCCAGGAAGCGTGCGACCTGACGGCCGCTGATCGACACGGATACCAGCTGACCTACTACTTCACGAGAGAACTCGTCGACGACATTGAACACCCGAAAACGTCTGCCACTGGCGAGCTGGTCCGATACGAAGTCCATCGACCAACGCTCATTCACACGCGTTGGTACCTCTATTGGCTGTCGAGGTCGCTGAAGCTTTTTGCGCTTCTTGGTCCGGACCTGTAACCCCTCTTCGGAGTAGATCCGGTAGGTCCGTTTCCTGTTCACGACCAGTCCCTCGGCCTTGAGCATCCCGTGAAGCATCAGATATCCGTAGGCGGACTGTTCGACAGCCAGCTCCTTCAATCTGGCGC
>NZ_JMQN01000020.1 GCF_000705555.1 Marinobacterium lacunae | reverse complement strand
TCATACATTCCGTACTTGACCAATCCAGTCCAGGGGGACTGGTCTAAAAAGTCCAGATTCTCTTGGCTTCCATATCCTGCGTCTGCGACGATATAATCAGAAGGTTTAATCACTTCTGGAAGAGAATCTAAAAAAGGAATGAGTGTTTTAGTATCGGTTGGATTGGGATAAATTTGAGTATGCAAAACAAACTGGTTTTCTGTTGCGATTTGGATATTGTAACCCGGTTTGAGCTGTCCATTCATCATATGATCATCTTTCATGCGCATGAACGTCGCGTCTTTATCCGTTTTCGAAAAGCTATTTCGGTCGTCAAAGGTTTCATAATAGTTTTCATACTTTTGTTCCCTAGGTATAAAATCATTTTTGAGACGATTTCTGTGCTTTTTCAAGGACCGTCTTTTCTTCTTTAATCGACTGAGTGTTTCTTTTTCATTGGCAGAGGTTAGATCATCTTCTACATTCTGAAGTTCTTCTTCTAATAAATGTTGGAGTTCTGTGATTTCTTCTTTTGAAAATTCTTGGTTAGTATCTCTTTCGATCGCTTGGTCGATAAGGGGGGCGATTTCTTGGTTG
>NZ_JMQN01000019.1 GCF_000705555.1 Marinobacterium lacunae | reverse complement strand
TCTGAGCCTGTACGGGGAGCATTAGGTACTGATGTAGTAGGAGTTGAGCTTCACAAATTCACCAGGTAAGCCCAAATTTATTTTCTGCTTGGACAGGTCCACCTCACATGGGTCTGTCTAATATATTAAAAGAGGGATTTTCTTTGCTGTATTGCAGCCCAGTATATCTGTTACTTACAGTAGTAGTCCATTATTGCTGGCCTAGGGGCTTTTGCTCCTACACGAACACCACTCTGTAAAATTTGAGGTCGTCCTTAGAGTCAAACCATTCATGGAGCGCTCTGTGCATCTACCAACTATCGCTAAGCATTCACTTGGTTGGTTTAAGTGGAGGCAACTCCATTATCTTCTAGCATACCCTTCCCAGGCTACATGTAGAAAGAGATCTGTTGGGCCCCACTATTTTTTCACCCAGGGAAGCCTACTTTAGTTATAGCTTGCCAGAGATTTTCTGTGTCATGTAGAAGTCATCCACTTTTAACACCAGGAGGTGGATGTGGGGCCAGGAAATATGTCAATAACGATACGGGACTTCTAACAGTGACTCGCGGCCGCGATATCCTGCAG
>NZ_JMQN01000018.1 GCF_000705555.1 Marinobacterium lacunae | reverse complement strand
GACTTTAAAGCGGGATGCTTTACCCTCATCCCATATCAAGGACGGTATGGGAGCAGCAAGGATGCTGCGGTGGGGCCTGTTACACGGAGGTGGGCAGGCCCCGACCACCTGCCTGGATCTTTTGCGCTCAAACTCCCGGTGGCGATTCCAGCATAAATGTCACGGGACCATCATTTTCCAATGACACTTGCATATTTGCGCCAAAGCGCCCGGTCGCCACATTACCCAGTTGCAGCGATGCCTGCCGGGTGAAGTATTCGTAGAGCTCTTCCCCATGCTCAGGTGATGCACCTTTTGAGAACCCCGGTCTCATGCCTTTGCGCGTGTCAGCGACAAGGGTGAACTGAGAGACAACCAAAAGCCCCCCGCCTGTATCAAGCAGGCTTAGGTTCATCCGGTCGCTACTATCGGCAAAAATGCGGTAATTGAGAATTTTGTGCAGCAGTTTATCGGCGCTTTGTTCTGTATCGTCTTTCTCGATCCCCAGGAGTAGCAGTATGCCTTTCTCTATCGCGCTGACTTGATTGCCCTCGACGCTAACGCTCGCTTTGCTGACACGTTGGATAAGTCCTTTCATCGTATTAAGCCTGACGTAGTGCGAAATGATCGGTCGCGGATACAAGGTTATCTATGATTCCGGGCTCGAATGCAGAATGGCCGGCGTCACGAACAATGTGAAGTTCTGCGTGTGGTAGTTGTTTATAGAGCGCGAAAGCCTGTTCTATCGGGCAAACCATATCATAGCGACCATGGACGATTGTAATGGGTATGTTGTGTATATGTTGGCAATCTTTCAGGATCTGATTGTCGGACAGGAAAGCATTATTCATGAAATAGTGTGCTTCGATGCGTGCCATCGCCAAGGCAAAGTGTGGATCGGAAAAATGCTCCACAACATCGGGATTCGGGTCCAGAGTCGAACAGCGGCCTTCCCATACCGACCAGGCCTTGGCCGCGGCCATGCGAATCAGCTCATTATCCGATGTTAGCCGCTGGTAGTATGCAGTGAGCAGGTCCCCGTGCTCGTCTTTGGGGATTGGGGCTAGATAGTCCTGCCAGAAGTCTGGGAAAATGGCACTTGCACCGCGCTGATAGAACCAGTCTATATCTTGCTTGCGGCACAGGAAAATCCCCCGCAAAACTAATCCGCACACATGTTCAGGATGGGCTTGGGCATACACAAGGCTTAGCGTAGAGCCCCAGCTGCCTCCAAATAAGAGCCACTGTTCGATGCCGAGCAGCTCCCGGATCTGCTCAATATCGGCAATGAGTTTGTCGGTCCTGTTGCTATCGAGACTCGCATGCGGTGTCGACCGTCCACAACCACGCTGGTCGAATAGAATGATTCTGTATTTGTCGGGGTTAAAGAAGCGCCGGTGAGTGGGAGAGCATCCGCCTCCGGGGCCGCCATGTATAAACAGAACCGGTATCCCGGCAGGATTGCCGCTTTCTTCTACATACAGTGAATGGCCATCATCGGTTTTTACACGGTATTCGTGATTGGACTGTATATCGGGATAGAGGGTGCGCATATATAACTCCGTTTATCGATCTCCGGCAGAGGTCAGTATAAAGGGAGTGTATAGGAGGGGACAGCTGCAGTGAGGGGAAGTAAAAAGGGCAGCTCGAAAGCTGCCCTTTTTGTACCGATTTACTTCTTGGAACCGGCTCGCTTACGCTCGTTCTCTTTAAGGAGCTTCTTGCGGATGCGGATGCTGGTCGGTGTAACTTCGACCAATTCGTCGTCCTCGATGAAATCCAGCGCCTGTTCGAGGGAGAATTTGATCGGCGGCGTCAGTACGATGTTTTCATCTGTACCTGAAGCACGTACGTTGGTCAGCTGTTTACCCTTGGTAGGGTTGACGACCAGATCGTTAGAACGGCTGTGAATGCCCAGAACCATCCCTTCATACACTTCGATATTGGGATCGATAAAGAGGCGGCCGCGCTCTTGAAGGCTGAACAGAGCGTAACCCAGAGCCTTGCCAGCGACCATTGATACGAGCACCCCGTTGTTGCGGGAAACGACTTCGCCCTTGTTCACCGGTCCGTAGTGGTCGAAGATGGAGGTCATGATACCGGTGCCTGAGGTCATGGTCAGAAATTGACTACGGAAACCGATCAGGCCGCGCGAGGGGATCATGAACGTCAGTCGGACACGACCCTTACCGTCGACTTCCATATTGGTCATGTCACCACGGCGCTTGCCAAGTTCCTCGATTACAGAGCCCTGATGCTGCTCTTCGACATCGAGCATGACAAGCTCGTACGGCTCTTGAATCTGTCCGTCGATCTCTTTTTGAATAACTTCCGGACGGGATACACCCAGCTCGAAGCCTTCGCGACGCATGCTTTCGATCAAAACCGAGAGGTGCAGCTCGCCACGACCGGACACCTTAAACTTCTCCGGGGAGTCGCCCGGCTCTACGCGCAGCGCCACGTTGTGGATAAGTTCGCGGTCCAGACGCTCTTTGATGTTGCGGCTGGTGACGAACTTGCCGTCCTGGCCGGCGAACGGTGAATCGTTGACCTGGAATGTCATAGAAACGGTCGGCTCGTCAACAGACAGTGCAGGCAGCGCTTCGATGACATCTGGATCGCACAGCGTATCGGAGATATTCAGCTCGTCCAGGCCGGTTACACAGATAATGTCACCAGCCTGCGCCTCTTCGACTTCGACGCGTTCAAGACCTAGATAACCCATGATCTTCAGGACGCGGCCGTTGCGCACTTTGGCGTGGCTGTCGATTACTTTGACCTGAGTATTGGTGCGAACCTTGCCGCGGGTAACGCGGCCAACGCCGATGACGCCGACATAGCTGTTGTAATCCAGGGCGGAAATCTGCATCTGGAACGGGCCGTCGGTATCGACGATCGGCGGATGTACGTGCTTGACGATCGCTTCGAACAGCGGCGTCATGTCATCGGCCATCTCTTCGGGGTCGTTACCTGCAATACCGTTAAGTGCAGAGGCATAAACAACGGGGAAGTCGAGCTGCTCGTCGGTGGCGCCCAGATTGTCGAACAGGTCAAACACTTGATCCATGACCCAGTCGGGGCGTGCGCCCGGGCGATCGACCTTGTTTATGACGACGATAGGGTGAAGGCCACGTGCGAACGCTTTTTGCGTTACAAAGCGGGTTTGGGGCATCGGGCCGTCGACAGCATCGACCAGCAGCAGTACGGAATCGACCATGGACAGCACGCGCTCAACTTCGCCGCCGAAGTCTGCGTGTCCCGGAGTGTCGACGATGTTGATGCGATACTCTCCCCAGCGAATAGCGGTATTTTTCGCCAGAATGGTAATGCCGCGTTCACGTTCCTGGTCGTTGGAGTCCATCACTCGCTCGGCCCCTTCGTCGCGACGAGTCAGGGTTCCGGACTGCTGCAGGAGCTTGTCCACGAGGGTCGTTTTGCCATGGTCGACGTGTGCGATGATGGCTATATTTCTGAGGTTTTCGATCACGCGGTGGTACCTGGATTGATTCTAAAGGGCAGTATTATACGTAAGGGTGTGCTAACAATCGATTACTAAGTGAGCATCTATCGATTAAGCACAAAACCGCGATTGTAAATGTCGGGTATAGAGGCGCTATTTAAATGGTTCGGGTATTATGCTGTTGGAGTCGCTGCGTGCGGGAATAGGGCAGAATCGAGTAAGTGCGCGATAATGGTGCGTTCTCGATCTTTCGTGTTTCATGTTGGTGCATGGTGGCGTACTTGGGGTGGTCTAGACGACCAGAAAATAGGCATTTAGCACAATTACAGTGCTGGCATATATGTTGCTATATGCTGTGCCATGGTTAGCTTGTCACGAAACGAGCAACTGAATAAGTATTAGCGTCTGGCAAATTCATCGAGTGGAGAGAGCCAAATGTCAGAGAAGACTCTGAATCTGATCAAAGAGAGCGATGCGCGCTGGGTAGACCTGCGTTTCACTGATTCCAAAGGTAAAGAACAGCATCTGACCATTCCCGTCAGTGAAGTGGGCGACGACTTCTTCGAAGAAGGCAAGATGTTCGACGGCTCCTCTATCGCCGGCTGGAAAGGTATCAACGATTCCGACATGATTCTGATGCCGGACGACAGTGCATCTATCATGGATCCGTTCTCTGAAGATGCGACCGTTATCGTTCGTTGCGATATCGTTGAGCCGATGAGCGGCCTGGGTTACGAGCGTGATCCGCGCTCTGTTGCCAAGCGTGCGGAAGAGTACCTGAAGTCTACTGGCATCGCCGATAGCGCCATGTTCGGTCCGGAGCCGGAGTTCTTCGTATTCGACTCCGTTGAGTGGCATGCCGATATGAGCGGCTGTGGTTACACCATCCACTCTGAAGAAGCAGCGTGGGCGTCCAACCACAAAATCGAAGGTGGCAACATCGGTCACCGTCCGCGCGTAAAAGGCGGTTATTTCCCGGTTCCGCCGGTCGACTCCCTGCACGACATGCGTGCCGCCATGTGCGACGCAATGACTGCTATGGGTCTGACCGTAGAAGTTCACCATCACGAAGTGGCTACTGCCGGTCAGTGTGAAATCGGTGTTCGTGGCAACACGCTGGTCAAGAAAGCTGACGAAGTTCAGGTTCTGAAGTACTGCGTACACAACGTTGCACACTCTTACGGCAAAACTGCGACCTTCATGCCGAAGCCGATCGTTGGCGACAACGGTTCTGGCATGCACGTTCACCAGTCTCTGTCCAAAGATGGCGTGAACATCTTTGCTGGCGACGCTTACGCAGGTCTGAGCGAAGAAGCTCTGTACTACATCGGCGGTATCATCAAGCACGCTAAAGCACTGAACGCGATCTGCAACCCGGGTACCAACTCTTACAAGCGTCTGGTACCGGGCTTTGAAGCACCGGTTATGCTGGCTTACTCTGCCCGCAACCGTTCCGCCTCAATCCGTATTCCGTACGTAACCAGCCCGAAAGGTCGTCGTATCGAGACTCGCTTCCCGGATCCGATTGCCAACCCGTATCTGGCATTCGCTGCTCTGATGATGGCGGGTCTGGACGGTATCCAGAACAAGATCCACCCGGGCGATGCTGCTGATAAGGATCTGTACGATCTGGAGCCGGAAGAAGCGGCCGAAATCCCGCAGGTTTGCTCGACTCTGACCGAAGCGCTGGACGCTCTGGAAGCGGATCGTGAGTTCCTGACCAAGGGTGGCGTCTTCACTGACGATATGCTGGACGCTTACATCGCGCTGAAGCGTGAAGAGGTTCAGAAGGTGAACATGACAACTCACCCGGTCGAGTACGACCTGTACTTCTCTGTTTAATTAAGCAGAAAGTATTGCAAAAAGGGCCTCCTTCGGGAGGCCTTTTTTTATTGCCAGTTTTCAAGGTGCGTCTGATAGAGATGCCGGTGTGCTCGTAATGAGGGCTGTACATTTGGGTATGTGCACCAATTTGATGCGTTATTCTTCCGTCGCGAGTATTGTTTGCTAATCGATGCTCCGAACCTGCGCATGGGTGGTGCCTAAGCGGGCATGTTCGAGTTGGCGTGTAACTTGCTTGGTTAATAACGGTTAAGTAGAGAATGAGTCGATGTTTCGTCAACAGTCGCATAAACAGATCCTGGATAACCTGACCTCATCGGTGTTGCTGCTCGATGAGTCCCTGCGCATCCAATACATGAATCCGGCCGCGGAGATGTTGTTGGAAGCTACCTTGCGTCGGCTCAAGAATCGCGCTATCGACGAGTGGCTCTCTTCAAGCGAAGAAGAGATCAAGGTATTGAAAGAGTCGTTCAGCAGCGGCCATCCCTATAGCAAACGTGAGTCTCGCCTGATTACGCAGAGCGGGCAGGAACTGATCGTTGACTATAGCGTCAATCCGCTACCCCAGTCCGGTTTGCTGCTTGAGATTCAGGCTCGCGATCGCTTGATACGCATCGAGCGGGAAGAGGAGATGCTGACGCGCCATGCCACGGCTCGCACGCTGGTGCGCGGTCTTGCTCATGAGATCAAGAATCCGCTCGGTGGTATCCGAGGGGCTGCGCAGTTGCTCGAACGTGAACTTGCGGATGAGAGCCTCTATGAATATACCCGCATCATCATTGAGGAGGCAGATCGTCTGCGAAATCTGGTCGACCGACTGCTTGGGCCGCATAAGCTTCCCAATATTGAGATGGTCAATATTCACGCGATACTTGAGCGCGTCTGCAGCCTGGTGCAGGTAGAGTCGGCCGGGCATATCCATCTGGTGAGGGACTATGATCCCAGTATCCCTGAGTTCGAAGGGGACAGCGAACAGTTGATACAGGCGATTCTCAATATCACGCGCAATGCAATGGAGGCGTTGCAGGAGTCGAAAACGCCCAAGCCTCAGATTCTATTACGCACTCGAGCACTGCGGCAGATCACGCTTGGAACAGAGCGCCATCGACTGGTGTGCTCAGTCGAGATTGTCGATAACGGCCCGGGTATTCCCAGTGAGCTGCTATCGACCATTTTCTATCCGATGGTGACCGGTAGGCCCGATGGTTCGGGTCTGGGCCTGTCAATCGCCCAGTCGATCATCAATCGTCACCACGGATTAATTGAATGTAACACTGAACCGGGTCAGACGCGGTTCCAACTGTTTATACCGCTGGAGCAGAATCATGAGAACCTCAGGTAATGTCTGGGTTGTAGATGACGATCGATCGATCCGCTGGGTGCTGGAGAAGGCGCTGACCTCGGCGGGTGTCGATACGCTGGTTTTCGAGAATGCCGATGATCTTATGCGCAGGCTTGACCGTGAGCAGCCCGATGCCATCGTGAGCGATATCCGTATGCCGGGAACCGATGGTCTGGAGCTGCTTAATCACATTCAGCAAGTAAGCCCGGATATGCCGATCATCATCATGACCGCGCATTCCGATCTTGAAAGTGCGGTCGCTTCTTATCAGGGCGGCGCTTTTGAGTATCTGCCCAAGCCGTTTGATGTTGATGAAGCGGTGGCGCTGGTTAAGCGTGCCATCGAGCATGCTCATGAGCGTCGTGAGAAGGTCACCGAACAGATCGTGGATGCCACCACAGAAATTATCGGTGAAGCACCTGCCATGCAGGAGGTTTTCCGCGCCATCGGTAGGCTCTCCCACTCCAACATTACGGTGTTGATCAATGGTGAGTCGGGCACAGGTAAAGAGTTGGTGGCGCATGCGCTGCATCGTCATAGCCCGCGCTCGGCTAGCCCCTTTATACCGCTTAATATGGCGGCCATTCCAAAAGACTTGATCGAGTCCGAGCTCTTCGGTCATGAGAAGGGCGCGTTCACCGGCGCCCAGGCGGCTCGCCGTGGACGTTTTGAGCAGGCGGACGGTGGCACACTGTTTCTCGACGAGATTGGCGATATGCCGGCCGATACCCAGACACGCTTGCTGCGTGTGCTGGCCGATGGCGAATTCTATCGGGTAGGCGGTCATACTCCAGTTAAGGTAGATGTGCGCATCATTGCTGCAACCCACCAGAACCTTGAGCGTCTGGTAAAGGAAGGGCGTTTCCGTGAGGATCTGTTCCATCGTCTTAACGTTATACGCATCCATATCCCCAAGCTGGCCGAACGTCGGGAAGATATCCCGCGTCTGGCGCGCCATTTCCTGGCCCATTCGGCCGAAGAGCTCGCTGTAGAGCCCAAGGTGCTCAAGACCGAAACAGAGCAGTTCCTTTGTGATCTGCCCTGGCCTGGTAACGTTCGTCAGTTGGAGAACATCTGCCGCTGGCTCACAGTAATGGCCTCGGGGCGTGAAGTGCTCATTTCCGACCTGCCGACCGAACTGGTCGATGCGCAGGAGGAGGGGGTGCCGGTAAGTGGTAGCTGGGAGCAGGCGCTGCGAATCTGGGCCGACCAGCAACTCTCCAGAGGGCAGCAGGCGATCCTTAACGAGGCTGTGCCCCAGTTCGAACGGGCGATGATCGAGGTTGCGCTCAAGCATACGGCTGGTCGTCGCCGCGATGCCGCGCAGTTGCTGGGCTGGGGGCGCAACACGCTTACACGCAAGATCAAGGAGTTGGGTATGGACTCCGGGGACCTGGCGGATGATGAGAGTGACGACTGAGGTATGAAAGGTTAGTATCCGGCTCCTCTGCTCAGGAGCCGGATATGCTTAACGTTGTGCTTTACCAGCCGGAGATTCCACCGAACACCGGCAATATCATTCGCCTGTGTGCCAATACAGGCTTTGCACTTCATCTGATTGAGCCGTTTGGATTTGAACTCGATGACAAGCGGCTTCGAAGGGCAGGTCTCGACTATCATGAATACGCCCACGTCAAAACTTGGCCAAGCCTTCAACACTGTGTGGATGCATTGCAGCCAGGGCGCGTATGGGCGCTGACCACAAAAACCGACCTCTGTTATGCGGAAGCCTCTTTTTCGGCCGGCGATATACTGCTGTTCGGTCCCGAAACCCGCGGGCTGCCAGCTGAGGTGCGAGAGCGCTTCGATACGCTGAGATTACCAATGCTCAAGGATAGTCGTAGCATGAATCTTTCCAACGCCTGTGCCGTCGTTGTGTATGAAGCCTGGCGGCAACTGGGCTTCCAGGGGGCATGGCCCGGTGGTGAATAGGCGCTGAGGACTCGGGTTTACAGGGGGTTGGGATGATGCAGCATGCGATGATACTGACACGTATTGTGCCGGAACGTGGAGTGGATGGCGCTCTTCTAGCCGTAAGCGGTGTTACCCATGACGGTCGTGCCGTACGGTTCGAGGCGCAGGCAGAGCAGCGTATAAATTTAACTTCGCTTGAATATCAGCGGGCACCATTGCTGCTGTTAGTGGATCGTATCTACGAGCCGTTTTCCGGGGCGATCAGTGTGCCAGGGGACGCCTTGCTGTCGATTGTGCCTTTACCTCCTGACCACCTCAAAGAGTTGCTGGATAGGCATGAAGGCGATCAGCTGTTGCAGGCAGTGTCTCTTCAGTTGCCCTGAATACTCAGTTTATAAGCATACTGTGCCAGTGCGTCAGCTTGCTCTGCGCTAAGTTGGGGGAGGCGTATGTCGGGGTGTAGCGAGGGGTTGTCGTAGTCGTGCCGCATCATGAGAACCAGCTCATGAGGTTGTGGAGGGCGGGTGTCGTGAGGCAATCGTTCCAGGTGGGGGCCTAAATTGCGCTCCTGGTGGCAGCTGAGGCAGTAGTATTGATACAGCTCTTCGCCGGTCGACAGTCGCGCGGGGTCCTTGGGGCCGCAGGCGGCCAGAAGAAGCGATACTGTGGCAATCCCGGCCCTCAACACTGTCCCACTCCTAGTGTGCGGTGTGCTGCCAGGGGAGCTGGCAGCCGGCAAGGGTGAGTGTGATTTGACTCAACAAGAGCCAGGGGTCGTCGCGGCGTTGACCCTTGATCGCCAGATCGACCGTTGCCGCCTGATCGAGCATGGCTTCAAGTTGCTCCGCTCTCAAACGGCGGCATGCATTTCTCACCAGTTGCTTGCGTTTACCCCAGATCCGTTCTTTCTGGCAAAGAGGATCGTAGGGCTGTCCTGCCGCCAGCGCTCGCGACACTCTATGCAGCATTCGAATGTCACGGGTTAGAGCCCAAAGTACCACGGCTGATTCGTTACCTTCCTGACGCAGTACTTGAAGGACATGCTGGGCGCGTCCGGGATCGGCCAGCAGGGCGGCGTCCGTCAGTGCGAAGATATCAAAGCGTGAACTATCGCTGACGGCCTGCACCACTTGCTCCGGCGACAGTCGTTGTCCGGGGTATAACAGAGCGAGCTTATCGAGCTCCTGGCGGGCGGCGAGCAGGTTACCCTCTATCCGGTCGGCTAAAAGCTGCAGTGCCTCGGGTTCGAGTTGTACGCCCTGAGAGGCTGCGCGCTGACCCAGCCACTGCACCAACTGGTCGGGCTCTATCGGCCATACTTCGACCACGGCGCCTATCTGCTCCACCGTTTTGAACCAGGCGCTTTGTTTCACGTTGCGTTCGAGGCGGTCGCAGATAATGAGCAGCGCATTATCCGGAGCGGGGTTGCTCAGGTAGCGTTGCAGCAGGTCGCTAGAGGCCTTGTTGAGTTTCTGGTTTCCAAGGCGTATTTCGATCACTTTGCGTTCGGCAAACAACGAGAGTGCGTTGGCACTTTCAAGCAGGCTTTCCCAGCTGAAACTGGCATCCACGTGCATCACCTCGCGTTCGGTAAATCCGAGTTGTCGCAGGTGGGCGCGTATGGCATCGACACTTTCCCCGCAGAGCAGAGGCTCGTCGCCCGTTACCAGATACACCGGCAACGCTTCTGGCTGGCGTTGAAGCTGTTGTGCAAGTTGGTCGGCGCGTAGTTTCATCTCGTATGTTTACAGAGCGTGTCTTAGGCTTAGGTACTGGCGGACAATCTGCTGGGCCAGCTGCTCCTGCAGGCCGCTACGCAGCTGTTCTTCCAGTGCGTCCCGTGCGGTGGTGTTGTCGTCATTATTGAAGACCCGCTCGGCGCGCACCTCCCGGTTGTCGATCACCGGGTTGTCGTTGGCATCGAACACGCTGAAGCGCACGGACCCGATCAGTTCGTATTCGACCGCGTCGGCGCTGAGCGTCATCGTCAGTGTCCGGCGCCGCATGCGCTCGTTGATGATCTCCAGCCGGTAGTTGGCCTTGCTACTGATCTCGATTCCGTTCACTGCCAGCAGGTTGTTAAGATGAGGCCGAATGCTGCTCGGCCTGTCTTCCGGAATCTGCAGATCAACCTTGCGCAAGGCTTCGGGGACGTCATAGTAGCCTGCGAGATTGAACCCACAGGCGCTGAGCATGACGGTCGTGAGCAGCACCATCAGTGAACCACAAAGCTTGCGCATCTTAGGCCTCCTAGCCGACGACGATGTTTACCAGTTTGCCCGGCACGACAATTTTCTTACGGATCGCCTTGCCTTCCATATGCTTCTGCACGTTTTCTTCGGCCAGGGCAAGGTGCAGGATCACGTCCTCGTCGGCGTCGGCGGCCACGTTGATCTTGGCGCGCAGCTTGCCGTTAACCTGAACCACCATTTCGATACTGGCCCGAACCAGTGCCTGCTTGTCCACGACCGGCCAGTCTGAATGCAGAATGGCGTCGTCGTGACCCAGTTGCTGCCACAGCTCATGGCTGAAGTGGGGCACGATGGGTGAGAGCAAGAGAACCGCGGTTTCCAGCGCTTCGCGCATAACAGCACGGCCCTGTTCGCTGGCATCGACAAAACGGGAGATGCTGTTGGACAGTTCCATGATGGCCGCGATGGCGGTGTTGAAGGTCTGGCGACGCTCAATGTCGTCGGAGACCTTCTGGATTGTTTCATGCACTTTCAGGCGCAGCTCACGTTGAGCGTCGGTCAGAGAATCTGTCGTGATCTCCGATACCTGTACGCCTTCGGCCAGGTGGTCGTGTACCTGTTTCCAAAGACGACGCAGGAAGCGGTGGGCCCCTTCGACGCCGGAGTCAGACCATTCCAGCGACTGTTCAGGGGGGGCTGCAAACATCATGAACAAGCGCACGGTATCGGCACCGTAGCGGTCGATCATGACCTGCGGATCAATGCCGTTGTTTTTCGACTTCGACATCTTGGACATGCCGTCGTGCGTCAGGGGTAGGCCGTCCGATTTGCGGCGCGCAGCCGTTATACGGCCCTTGTCGTCAGTGTCGATCTCTACCTCGGTCGGAGAGACCCACACTTTGCCGCCTTGAGCATCCTCATAGTAGTAGCTGTCAGCCAGTACCATGCCCTGACATAGCAGGCGGGTGAACGGCTCGTCGGAATCGACAAGACCTTCGTCACGCAGCAGCTTGTGGTAGAAGCGTGAATAGAGCAGATGCAGGATCGCGTGCTCGATACCGCCGATATACTGATCCACCGGCAGCCAGTAATTGGCGCTGGTCGGGTCGAGCATCTTGTCGCCAGAGAAGCGGCTGGCGTAACGGGCGAAGTACCAGCTCGACTCCATGAATGTATCGAACGTATCGGTTTCGCGCTCGGCTGCGCCGCCGCATTTCGGGCAGCTGGTATTGATGAAGCTGTCCATTTTCTTGATTGGCGATCCGACACCGTCAAACGCCACATCTTCCGGCAGCAGAACCGGCAGCTGATCCTGCGGTACAGGGACCGAGCCGCAGCTGCGACAGTTGACGACCGGGATTGGAGCCCCCCAGTAGCGCTGGCGGGAAACACCCCAGTCGCGCAACCGGTAGTGAATGGTGATCTTTCCGCGGCCCTTGTTTGACAGCTCCTTGGCGATCGCCTTGAAGGCGACGTCGAATTCCAGATCGTCAAAATCACCGGAATTAACCAATACACCCTTGTCGGTGAAGGCTTCCTTCTCCAGATCGACACTCTGGTTGCTGTCCGTGGGGGCGATAACCTGCTTGATCGGCAGACCGTATTTCTTGGCGAACTCCCAGTCGCGCTGGTCGTGTCCCGGTACCGACATGACGGCGCCTGAGCCGTAATCCATCAGCACGAAGTTGGCGGTCCAAACCGGCACCTTCTCGCCTGTGAGCGGGTGAGTCGCCTCGATGCCCAGCGGCATACCCTTCTTCTCCATGGTCGCCATGTCGGCTTCGGCTACCTTGGTGTGGCGGCACTCTTCGATGAAAGTCGCCAACTCAGGGTTGTTCTGGGCGGCTTTCAGCGCAAGCGGATGCTGAGCGGCAACCGCCACATAGGTGACGCCCATCAGGGTATCCGGACGGGTGGTGAAGACTTCGAGATCGCCGTTCCCCTCAACGTGGAAGCATAGCTCCACACCCTGAGAGCGCCCAATCCAGTTGCGCTGCATGGTGCGCACCTGCTCCGGCCAGTGCTCAAGCTTCTCGATATCGTCGAGCAGCTGGTCGGCATAGTCGGTGATTTTGAGGAACCACTGCGGAATCTTTTTGCGCTCGACAATAGCGCCTGAACGCCAGCCGCGGCCGTCGATTACCTGCTCGTTGGCCAGGACGGTCTGGTCGACCGGATCCCAGTTAACCTCGGCCTCTTTCTTGTACACCAGACCCTTTTCCAGCAGTCGGGTGAAGAACCACTGCTCCCAGCGGTAATACTCGGGATGGCAGGTGGCCAGTTCTCGGGACCAGTCATAACCAAAGCCCATGCGGCGAAGCTGATCGCGCATGTAGTCGATGTTTTCATAGGTCCATTTCGCGGGCGCGACGTTGTTCTTGATCGCGGCATTTTCCGCAGGCAGACCGAATGCGTCCCAGCCCATCGGCTGCAGTACGTTCTTGCCCTGCATTCTCTGGTAGCGGGAGATGACATCGCCGATGGTGTAGTTGCGAACATGCCCCATATGCAGTCGCCCGCTGGGGTAGGGGAACATGGACAGGCAATAGAATTTTTCTCGGCTCTGATCTTCCTGTGCCTTGAAGCTGTCGTGCTCTTGCCAATACTGCTGGGCGTTGGTCTCGATTTCCCGGGGGGTATATTGTTCGTTCATTGTGGCTGTCAGTAACTCTTCGGTAAGCCGGAGCACCCCTTGAACCGGGCTGCTGCCTGTATAGGGGTGTCAGAATAAAGGACGAAAGGCGCATAGCATACAATATTCGGCCAACTGTCAACAGAGTCCGGGTGCGGCGGTTGCATGTAATTGAAATGCAACATGCCTTCATTAGTCTCACATCCCTATTTGTGTACGTTCGGGCGGCATTCGTACCGAATCGCCAGAAGGGGTGGGTGGTGAACAGGACTTTGTTCGATCTGTTGTGGCAGTTGAAGCGTGAGCTTGAGCGTCAGGGGGGCGCACGTATCGAGCTGCCGCGTTTTATCGATGACGCCGACTACCGGCGCTCGGTACTGGACGAAGTCAATCCAGACAGTCTCAGCGAGGCGTTGCGTCATATTCTGCCTGAACTTAAGCAGGCAGGCGCTCTAGATATCAGCAGGCAGATCTTGTCGCCCGGTGCAGAAACTGAAGGTGATAAGCCGTCGGTGGACGGGAATAATCAGCGTACGGGATGGGGACGCACCCTGCTCATGGTGCTGGCCCCCATCGTTCTGGTGTTGGCCGTGGCTGTAGGGTTTGTGGAGTTGACCTCTGAACAGTTCTCGTCGGAGATCGCCTCAGGTGTAGTCTCCCCGCCGCAGCCGGCATTGATGGCGGGCGAGCTACAGTCTGCTTTGGATCCTGCCCCGGCGGTTGTGCAGAGCGCACCGTTGACGCTGCTGCGCTTGCACGGCTCCAACACGATAGGGGAGTCGCTTGCGCCGGAGCTGTTAAAGGCGTTCTGGCAGCAGCAGGGGGCTCAGGATATGCGTATTGAGCAGCTGCCCGAGGAGGTCGAGCGGGACCTGGTGTTCAGGTTGCCGGGCAGCGAATCGTTGCAGCGTATCGAGCTGAAGGCGCATGGCTCCAGTACTGGATTCAGGGCGCTGCAGGATCAAATAGCGGATCTGGCCATGGCTTCACGGCGAATCAAAGAGAAGGAGCGCAAAGCGCTTGAGCCGCAATACGGTGATCTGGTGAGCGTTAGAACCGAGCATGTTATCGGCATGGATGGTCTGGCGATCATTGTGCATCCGGAGAATCCGATTAACGCTCTAAATACTGCCGAGCTGGCGAGATTGTTCTCCGCCGAGGTGAGCAACTGGCGTGAGCTTGGGGGTGCAGACGAGCCGGTTAAGCTCTACAGCCGCGATGAAAACTCCGGTACTTGGGACTCGTTCGAGAGCATGGTGCTGAAAAAGCATGATCGGGCGCTTTCGCAGACTGCAGTGCGCCTTGAGTCGAGCACTGAGCTCTCCGAACGGGTCAGTCAGGAACGCGGCGCGATCGGTTTCATCGGCCTGCCCTACGCACTGAGAGCCAAGGCGCTGGCGGTGTCGGACGAAGAAGGCGCCATGCCTGTCTATCCCACCAGTTTTACCGTTTCCACCGAAGATTATCCGCTGACGCGACGTCTCTACATATATGAACCGATGACACTGGCGCTGAGCAGCCCGGCCCATAAGTTCGTGGAATTCGTAGCGTCGGAAGAGGGGCAGGAGGTTGTGCGCAAGAGTGGCTTCATTTCTCAGAACATCCACCGTATTCAGCCGGTGCTGAGTAATCAGTTGCCACAGGACTATCTTGATCTGGTCCGCGACAGCAGTCGCTTGTCGCTTAACTTTCGCTTTAATAGCGGCACGTTCGAGCTGGATAACAAGGCCAAGCGCGATATGGAGCGCGTGATCCGTTTCTTCGAAAAGAATCCGGGAGAGCGTATAGCGCTTATCGGTTTTTCCGACAGCGTCGGCGACAACGAGAAAAATCGTCAGCTGTCGCTGAAAAGGGCTGAGGTGGTGCGTGACCAGTTGTTGGCTCGGGGTATTAACGTCGTTGAAGTACATGGGCTGGGGGATCTGGCGCCGGTTGCCTCGAACGCCACGGCAGCGGGGCGTGAGCGCAACCGCCGGGTCGAGATATGGGTTCGCTCAGAGCATGATGTGGCGGTAGCTGACGCGCCCTGAAGTTCCATTGATCTGGAAAAGCTTGATCAAACCGGATTGGCTATATACTGAAGATGTACCGGCTCGGCACAGGGCTTTGCCGGAGGAATCAGGAGTTGCCGATGAGCAGTCGAGACAAGACCCCCAAAGAGCATGCGCCCGAGGCACCCGAGGCGTACGATCGTATCCTTGACCGCCTGCGTGAGCGATTGGACAAGGCGGGCACTTACTCCTGGGATTATCTGCAGGAGCAGATCGAGGAGGCGGCGGAGATCGAGTTGGCCGCCGAGGAGATGACCCGTGATGAGATGGACCTGCTCAAGGCCTACATCCGACGTGATCTCGGGCAGATGGGGTATTACATGCACGAAACCGGTGCCGGCATCGCTGCGTGGTTGCATTTCGATCTGGATATACTTGAGCGCAAGGTGGTGGATCGCCTTCTGGATCTGGCAGATCGAACCCGCATCGATATCGAGTTGCTACGCGAGCAGCTGGCGCATGGGGAGAACGAATATATCGCTGGTGAGATCACCGCGCCGGGTACACTGAAATGCCAGGTGTGCGGTACGCCGCAGGTGCTGACACAAACCTCAGCGATTCAGCCCTGTAGCTGCGGTTCTGTGGTGTTTGCGCGCCTCTCCGATGCGCAGGAACAGCAGGCACAGCAACAGTAGATTGAGTCCCAGTAGCGGCCAGATACCGAGCCTCTGGTAGGGTGTCTGGCCTTTCATCGGCGTAATGTCGCCGGCCAGTACGTCAGTCTCGTCGACCGGAAGTTGCGCGCTGATTATCCCCTGGGGATCAATAATGGCCGTGATGCCGTTGTTGGTTCCTCGAACTACCCAGCGTCCGTTCTCCAGCGCCCGCATGCGTGCCATCTGCAGATGCTGATCGGGGCCGATTGAGCGGCCGAACCAGGTGTCGTTGGATACCGTGAGGATCAGCGCCGCATCTTGGGCCTGTGAGCGCACAAGATCGGGGTACGCGATCTCGTAGCATATGGCCGACGCGATGCTGAAGGTGTCCAGCGTCAGCGGGGTCTGATGACCCTGTGGAAGACTGAAACTGGACATAGGCAGATTGAAAAACTCGATCAGGCCGCGTAGCTGCGACTCCAGCGGCACATATTCACCGAACGGTACCAGGCGGTGTTTGTGGTAAAGGCCCGAGCGACGGCCTATCGACATCAAGCTGTTGTGATAGAGCGTCCGGGTAGGGTCGGCTTGATCCCGTGTCGCAGTCGGCAGCCCGGTAATGAGCGTGGTATCGGTATCCAGCAGCCAATCCTGGAATGACGCCAGTCTATCTGCTATATGCGGATAGAGTGCCGGCACCGCGTTTTCCGGCCAAACGATCAAATCGGCATCCGGGTGCTGCTCGCTCAGGCTGGTAAGCTGGTCGAGTATAGGGCCGAGATAGCTGGGATCCCACTTCATCAACTGGGGTACATTGGGTTGCACGATCGCCGTGCGAAGTGGCTCGCCTGCAGGCTGAGTCCAGTGCCCGGGCAGCATCAATGCAATCAACAGAAGGGCGCTGCCCGGCAGAATCGGGGCGTAGTGCCGCCGGTAAAGTGCCTCGACAGCACCGGCTGCCAGTAGCAGGCTGAACATCGACAGCAGCCAGACCCCGCCCACGGGGGCCAGGGTCTTAATCGGTGTATCGACCCAGGCATAGCCCAGGTAAAGCCAGGGGAAACCGGTCAGAAACCAGCTGCGCAACCATTCGAACAGCCACCATAGAGCGATGAAAGCGAGCCAGGCGTGCCGGCCGCGGAACCAGCGAGCCCCAATCCAGGCCTGAAGTGCAAACAGCAGTGCGAGTGCGGCACAGAACGCAAAGGTCAGTCCGGCGGCCAGTGCAACCGACGCATTGCCGTAGGTGTGGATGCTGATATAGACCCAGGAAACGCCGGCACCGAAAAAGCCCAGGCCGAACAGCCAGCCCCGGCACAGTGCGTTGGCGGGTGGCTGGTTGCGCAGCAACAGCCAAAACAGCGCGGGCGAGAGGATGGCGAAAAGGGGTAGTGAGAAGGGGGCGAAGGCCAGTGTGGCAGATGCGCCCGCGAGTACCGCACCCAGGGCGGGTGCGGTCAGGTTCAGAACGCCGCGCATGGTCAACGTGCCGTGCGGCTGACCTGCAACAGACGTATGCGACGGTTATCGCAGCTCAGCACCTTGAAGCTGAAGCCATCAAACTCAACACATTCATCCTTGGTCGGCAGGTGGCCGAAGTGTCGGGTGACGATACCGCCGATGGTATCGAATTCGTCATCGGGAAGGCCCACGTCGAAAAACTCGTTGAAGTCCTCGATCGGAGTGAGTGCCTTGACGATGTAGCCTTCGTCATCGAACGGCTTGATATTGCCCTCGGCATCATCGGCATCGTGCTCATCCTCGATCTCGCCGACAATCTGCTCCAGCACGTCCTCGATGGTAATCAGGCCAGCGATACCACCGTACTCGTCGACGACGATCGCCATATGGTTGCGGGTGCCACGAAACTCCTTGAGCAGCACGTTCAGTCGCTTGCTCTCGGGTATCATGGTGGCCTTGCGCATACAGCTGCGCAGATCGAACTCGTCGAGGCGGCCCTCCAACATATAGGGCAACAGATCCTTGGCCAGCAGTATGCCTGCGACCTCATCCGGGTTCTCGCCGCATACCGGGAATCGGGAGTGGGCGCTGGAGATGATCAGGGGTATGAAATCGCGCGGTGACTGGCCGATATGCACGACCGACATCTGTGAACGAGGGATCATCACGTCGCGTACCTGCATATCCGAGACCTGCATGGCACCTTCGACGATGCTGACGGCATCCTGATCGAGGATCCCATCTTCGCCAGCTTCGTAAAGTACCTCCAGTACATCTTCGCGGGTACGTGGCTCGTCGGAGAAAGCGTTGGTCAGTTTTTCCAGCCAGCTTTTCGACGAGCCGCTCGATCGGTCTTCGCTCATATTGTGCCTCTAAGCGGATTCGTAAGGGTCTGCAATGCCGAGACGGGCCAGTAGCTCACGCTCCAGTGCCTCCATCTCTTCGGCTTCGTCATCTTTTATATGATCGAACCCGAGCAGATGCAAGGTGCCATGAATCACCATGTGAGCCCAATGGTCGTGAAGGGGTTTGCCCTGTTCATGTGCCTCGTTGCGGACTACCTCGGAACAGATCGCCAGATCACCGAGCAGGTCGATCGGAACACCTGGTGGTACGTCGAACGGAAAGGAGAGGACGTTGGTCGGCTTGTCCTTGCCGCGATACTCGTGATTGAGCGACTGGCTCTCGTCGCTGGACACGATGCGGATGCACACTTCGCCGCGCTCGCGGCGGCCTTCGAGGGCGGTCGTGACCCAGCGCTGGAACGCTTCGCGTTCAGGCAGGTCGCTATCGTTGACGTCGATCTGCAGGTCGATATCAAAGCTCAAGATTTGTCTCCGTTTTCAGAGCGTTCACGCTTCTCGAATGCTTCATAGGCCTGAACGATATGTTGAACCAGCGGATGGCGGACCACGTCACGTGCGCTGAAATGGGTAAAGCCGATGCCCTGAACGCCTTTCAATACATCGATGGCGTGTAGCAGCCCGGAGCGAGTGCCTTTAGGCAGGTCGACCTGGGTGACATCGCCGGTAATGACCGCGGTGGAGCCAAAGCCGATACGGGTCAGAAACATCTTCATCTGCTCGCGAGTTGTGTTCTGGCTCTCGTCGAGAATCACAAACGAGCCATTGAGTGTGCGCCCGCGCATATAGGCCAGCGGTGCCACCTCGATCACGTTACGCTCGATCATTTTGGCGACCTTCTCAAAACCGATCATCTCGTACAGCGCGTCGTACAGGGGGCGAAGGTAGGGATCGACCTTCTGTGCCAGATCGCCGGGCAGAAAGCCCAGTTTTTCGCCAGCCTCGACGGCTGGGCGTACCAGCAGGATTCGGCTGACCTCTTCCCGCTCCAGTGCCTCGACCGCACAGGCAACCGCCAGGTAGGTCTTGCCGGTACCGGCAGGTCCAATGCCGAAGTTGATATCGTGCTGGCGAATCGAGCGGACATACTTCTGCTGGTTTTCGCCGCGGGGGCGTATCTGAACCTTGCGGGTTCGAATCGTGACCTCTTTGGCATCGTTGCCCAATGCGCTTTGCAGTTGTTCGACACCCGCCTGTTGCAGATAGAGATGCACGCGTTCGGGGGCGATGGTCTCGCCGTCCAGCGCGTCGCGGTAGAGCTGTTTCAGAATATCGCTCACCGCTTCGATCAGGCTGAGATCGCCCAACAACTGAAACACGCCGCCGCGATTGCGGATCTCGACGCCCAGCCGTTGTTCGATCAGGCGCAGATGCTCATCGAACTGGCCACACAGGGCGGCTAGAGCAGCGTTGTTCTCAGGCTCCAGATGAAGCTTGATTGAGGGTTGTGCCAGCGAGTGTTCGCTATCAGTCATACGGTTCTCGAGGTTCTCAGTCCAGCTCGGAGCTTACCAGCTCGCCCAGCAGTGAATTGGCGTAGGCTTCGACGATCCTGACATCGGCAAAGTGGCCGATCAGGTCGGGATTATCGCAGCGGAAGTTGACGACACGGTTATTCTCGGTGCGTCCGGACAGCTGCCCCGGATCTTTTTTGGAGTAACCATTGACCAGAATTCTCTGAGTGCTGCCCACCATGCGGCGGCTGATTTGCATCGCCTGTTGTGTGATGCGGTCCTGCAGAATTTGCAGGCGCTGCTTCTTGGTTTCTTCGGAAACATCGTCCGGCAGGTCCGCTGCCGGGGTGCCGGGGCGGCGACTGTAGATAAAGCTGAACGATGCATCGAAGCCGATATCGGCAATCAGATTCATCGTTGCTTCAAAATCGCTGTCAGTCTCACCCGGGAAGCCGATGATGAAGTCCGAGGAGAAGCTGATATCCGGGCGCAGCTTTTTGATGCGACGAAGCTTGGATTTGTACTCCAGCGCGGTATGGCCACGTTTCATCGCCATCAAAATGCGATCAGAGCCGCTTTGTACCGGCAGGTGCAGGTGACTGACCAGCTCGGGGACTTCGGCATAGACGTCGATCAGCGCATCGCTGAACTCCACCGGATGGCTGGTGGTAAAGCGGATGCGATCGATACCGTCCACGGCCGCGACCATGCGGATCAGCTCCGCCAGATCGGCAACATCGCCGTCCGAGGTGGCGCCGCGGTATGCGTTGACGTTCTGACCCAGCAGGTTGACCTCACGTACGCCCTGTTCGGCGAGTTCGACACATTCGGTAATCACATCGTCCAGCGGGCGGCTGACCTCTTCGCCGCGGGTGTAGGGCACCACGCAGAACGTGCAGTACTTGCTGCAACCTTCCATAACCGAGACGAACGCCTCGGCGCCTTCTACCTTGGGCGCTGGCAGGTGGTCGAATTTCTCGATTTCGGGGAAGCTGATATCAACGATACCGACGCTGCCACTCTGGCTCTGCTGGATCATGTCCGGCAGGCGGTGCAGGGTCTGCGGGCCGAAGATCATGTCGACATAGGGCGCGCGATCCAAAATGGCAGAGCCCTCCTGACTGGCGACACAGCCGCCAACGCCGATGACCAGATCGGGGCGTGCTTCTTTCAGCTTTCGCCAGCGTCCCAGCTGG
This sequence comes from Marinobacterium lacunae, assembly GCF_000705555.1. GTDB lineage: Bacteria > Pseudomonadota > Gammaproteobacteria > Pseudomonadales > Balneatricaceae > Marinobacterium_D > Marinobacterium_D lacunae. Next base: position 312,313 of record NZ_JMQN01000018.1, on the reverse strand, counting down.
TGGAACACCTTCTCCTGCGCCTTCTCGCGGATCGAACAGGTGTTGAGCAGCAGCACATCGGCCTCTTCCGGGGAGTCGGTCAGTTCGAGCGCGTGGCTCTCACCCAGCAGATCCGCCATACGGGCTGAATCGTATTCGTTCATCTGACAGCCATGTGTCTTGATAAACAGCTTTTTCGCCATGAATCACCTGTTGATTGGGAGGGGTTGCAAAGGTACTCAAAAATCGGGACCGGGCATTATACGTGAGCGGCCGTCGGCAGACCAGAAAATGAGCAGTCGCCTTGCGCTTGTAATTGTAGTCGCCGCCCTCATATTGGGAGCATCAGAAGCCGTTTTGTCAGTCAGCCAATCAGGAGACGCTGTTGCCCATGGCCAGTGAGGAACCTATCTACCGTGTCGCCTTTGTCAATCAGGACAAGGTGTACGAGCTGTATGTACGTCACGTTTACCCGAGTGATCTTTGGGGCTTTATCGAGCTGGAGGGGTTCGTGTTCGGTTCGAAGTCCGAACTGGTCGTGGACCCGGGTGAAGAGAAGCTCAAACAGCAGTTCGGTGATGTAAAGCGCTCATTCATACCGATGCATGCGATAGTGCGCATCGATGAGGTCCGCCAGCAGGGCGTCGCCAAAATCAGCGATGCCAAGGGGACGGTCACCGCGTTTCCGACCATCCCCCCGCGCCGCAGCTGATCAGCCGTTACCGTCGCAGTTGCCTTTCGAGGCCAGTTCCGGCATCAGCTTGATGCGGTCGGCCTCGTAGTATTCCACTACGCCATTCACATCGATCAACTCGGCACCGTCGATACGGAAGCAGCTCAGGTGACTGTTCTGCCACACCTTGTCCCAGCGTTTGTCGCCGCTGGACTCGCCGGGCGCAAACGGGCCAGCGACGCGAAGCCATGCATTCTCACGACCGGTTTTCTTGGCGCGAACCAGCTTGCCGTCATTGGTATAGGCCGTGGTCTTGAACATGACATAATCCAGCGTGTTCTGGGTGCCGTTGACGAAATCGATGTGTGCCGCGACGACGCCATGCTTTTCCGGTGCTGCCGGGTGCATGTCTCTAATGACCAGTGTCGGGGGCGGCGGGGCGGGCTTAGGCGGCGGAGTGGGTTTCGCCACCGGTTGTGGTTTCTGGGCGCAGGCGGCAATCATCAGGGTGAGGGCGATAGGTACCAGCAGGCGGTGGGGGCGTTGTCTGCTGCCGAAATTAGCATTCATTATCCGGACTCCGGAATAGCCTTGGATTCTTGTGGGGGCGCCCGGAAAAGCAATCGCGTCGGGCAGCGCATATGTTATTTGAAGTATATAGCGTTCTCGAGTTCCCTGAGCAACGAATTAAACATCTGTTTGGTCGGGCGAGAGCAGTGTTTTCGATGGGCGACCAGGGATCTCGCGTGCCAGACGAGGTACCAGATAGCCGGGCAGACGGGCCTGGAGTTCGCCCACCAGCCGTTGCGCTTGAGCATCGCTGATATCGAAATGGGCCGCACCGGCGACCGGGTCGAGAACAAACAGATAATAGGGCAGTACACCGACTTCGAACAGTGTTTCGCTGAGCGCTTTCTGTGCCTCGACACTGTCGTTGATGCCGCGCAGCAGAACCGCCTGATTCAACACTGTTATGCCCGCATCGCGCAAACGCATGATGGCGGAGCGCACGCTGTCATCGATCTCCTGAGGGTGGTTGCAGTGCAGTACCATGACCGGTTTCAGTCGGGTGCCTGTCATTGCTTCGGTGAGTTCCTGCGTTACCCTCTCGGGTATGACCACGGGCAATCGGGTATGGATACGCACGCGTTTAAGGTGCGCGATGTCTGACAGGTCGGCGATCATGCGTGCAAGACGAGAGTCGGGTGTGACAAGCGGGTCGCCACCAGAGAGAATCGCCTCACTCAGCTCTTGGTGGCTGTCAATGTACTCCAGTGCTTTCTGCCACTGGGCCGGGCCGAGCTGATTCTGCTGATAAGGAAAGTGGCGGCGAAAGCAGTAACGGCAGTTGATGGCACAGCCGCCGCTGGTAATCAGCAATACTCTGTCACGGTATTTGTGCACTAACCCCGGGCTGGGGTTGGCGTCGTTTTCCGCCAGTGGATCGGTGCTGAAGCCGGGCACGGCAGTCATCTCCCGCGCGCTCGGCAATACCTGCAACAGCAAAGGGTCCAGTGGGTTGCCCGGCTCCATGCGCGCAACCAGCGCACGCGGCACACGCAGCTCGAAACTGCTGTGCGCGTCTGCGTCGGCCATCGATAGCGGCAACTCGAGCGTACTCAGAAGCTCGGCCGGGTCGGTAATGGCGGTGCGCAGCGCCTGCTGCCAGGCGTCGGGGGCGGGCCAGTATGCGTTCATGGGATTCGTGTGCGACTTGGAGTGGTGTGTAAGCGGGGCATTCTGCCCAAAGGCAGAGGTGCTGATCAAGATCTATCCTCAGTACGCCTTCTTCGTAGACTTGTTTACGGCATCCCTAGTACACTTTACCCCACTTTTTGCGCCGGGTTTCCGGCCTGTTTCCCAGTTATCAAGTGGACTTCCGTAATGGCAACATACTCCAGCAACCAGCTTAAGAACGGCCTCAAGGTGATGATCGATGGCGATCCGTGCGCCATGGTCGATGTCGAATTCGTAAAACCGGGCAAGGGCCAGGCGTTCACCCGTGTGCGTCTGCGTAACCTGCTGACCGGCCGTATCTGGGAGCGCACCTTCAAGTCCAACGAATCGGTTGAAAGTGCCGATGTCATGGACCGTGACATGGAGTATCTCTACAACGACGGTGAAATGTGGCATTTCATGGAGCCCAACACCTTCGAGCAGTTTGCGGCTGACAAAAGCGCTGTAGGCGAAGCTGACAAGTGGCTGAAGGAGCAGGACAAGTGCATGGTCACGCTGTGGAACGATAACCCCATCGCCGTTACTCCGGCGAACTTCGTCGAGCTGGAAGTGGTCGAGACCGACCCCGGTCTCAAGGGCGACACGGCTCAGGGCGGCTCCAAGCCGGCAACACTGAGCACCGGTGCTGTCGTGCGTGTACCGCTGTTTATCGAGCAGGGCGAAGTGCTGCGTATCGATACCCGTACCGGCGAGTATGTAAGCCGCGCCTGATCGCGCTGATCTACCTCGGTAAAACGGCGGCTTAGGCCGCCGTTTTTCGTTGCCGGTTACCATGTTTTTGGTGAGGGAAAATATTTGGCGGTGGTCGATGGCGTCGTTCGGCAAATATTGTTAGGATTCAATGAAGGGTTCGATCTGACTGTTGTTTCCCGCTTCAGTCGGGTTAATTCGGGCCCCTTTCCAGCGACGAATCTCTCCCGAAAAGGCAACCTTCGGGCTAACTGAAGCGCGCAAAGCTACGGGTCCAAATGTGGATGGACCGCCGAGCTACCGAAAGAGAGATTCACCCTTCCGACCCATTTTCATGGGCGTCGCGATATTAAGTTTCACCTCTGATGACACCCTTGCAGATGACAGTCGACAGTGATTGGCGCCCAGGCGCTTCTATGGAAAACTTGCGGGCCAGAGCGCGAATGTTGGCGCAGGTGCGTGATTTTTTTGCCCAGCGGGCGGTGATGGAGGTCGATACGCAATTGATGTCGCACTGCGCCGTCAGTGACCCGTTTATCGACTCCATTGAAGTGGCCTTTGGCACCGTGCCGGGCAATCCTGAGCAGACGCTTTATCTGCAGACCTCGCCGGAATATGCCATGAAGCGACTGCTGGCAGCTGGCAGTGGCGCGATCTATCAGCTTGCCAAGGTGTTTCGCAATGGCGAGAGCGGTCGCCGTCACAATCCCGAGTTCACCATGCTGGAGTGGTATCGCCCGGGCTTGTCGGCCGAGCAGTTGATGGATGAAGTCGAGGCGCTGGTCGCGGACGTTATTCCCGGTTTCAGTGCGAGTCGGATAAGTTACAGAGCTCTGTTTCAGCGCGAGCTGGGCATTGATCCGCACCTCACCGGCGTGGACGAGCTCAGGAGACTGTGTCGTACACATATCGAGGCCCCGTTCGATGACGATTCGCGTGATACCTGGCTCAATATTTTGATGTCACATGTGATTGAGCCGCGTCTGCAGGAGCCGGTATTTGTCCACGGCTTTCCCGCATCGCAAGCGGCACTGGCCGAGGTGGTGCAGGACGAAACCGGCACACCTGTTGCGACACGGTTCGAGCTGTTTGTGTGTGGAATAGAGCTGGCTAACGGCTATCGTGAACTGACGGATGCCAAAGAGCAAAGCCGCCGTCTGGAGCAGGATCAACAGCAGCGTGCCGAGCTGCAGCTGCCTCAGCGGCCGCTGGAGAAACGTCTGGTTGCAGCGCTTGAGGCGGGGATGCCCGCTTGCGCGGGCGTGGCGCTCGGGTTTGACCGGTTGGTCATGCTGGCGCTGGGAGCCGAGCATATCGAACAGGTGATCCCCTTCACATTCGAGCGCGCCTGAGCGTTAGGCGGGCAGATGGTTCAGCAGTGCCCGACGGATGCGTAATACCGCTTCCTCGAGCTGCGCTCTTGGACAACCGAAATTGAGGCGCATGAAACGGTCGTCTCCGAAGTCTCGCCCCGGCGACATGCCGACACCGGCCTGCTCGAAAAAGTAGGCCGGATTCTCCAGCTTGGCGGCACTGACATCGATCCATGCCAGATAGGTCGCTTCAATTGGGTCCAGTCTCAGTCCGGGTATCGCGTTGATCTCCTGCATCAGGTAGTCGCGGTTACCGCGCAGATAGTTCAGCTGCGCCCGGTTCCACTCATCGCCGTCGCCATAGGCCGCTTCTGCGGCTGTGTACCCCATCAGATTCACATCCGGCACGATCCCCTTGCGGGCTCGCTGGAACTGGCGACGCAACTGCGGGTTGGAGATCACCGCGAAGGAGCAGCCCAGTCCTGCGATGTTATAGGTTTTGCTCGGCGCCATGAGTGTAATTGTGCGCTCGGCGATCTCGGGGTGCAGGGATGCGATCGGCACGTGTCTGAGTCCGGGTTCAAGAATCAGGTCGCAGTGGATCTCGTCCGAGCAGATATAGAGATCGTGTCTGATGACGATTTCAGCCAGTCGCTCAAGCTCTTCTCGGCGATAGACGGTGCCGCCAGGGTTGTGCGGGTTGCAGAACAGCAGAATGCGGGTGGTCGGCGTGATGGCGTTTTCCAGAGCCTCGAAGTCGATCACGGCACGTCTATCCTTGCGGACCATCGGTAAGGTGATCAGTTGTCGTTCCGACAGTCTCGGTGCCGACATGAACGGTGGATAGATCGGTTGCGCGGTCATGACCGAATCGCCCGGTGAGCTGGTCGACCGGCAGGCCAGATGCAGTCCGCACACGAGTCCCGGTAGCCAGATCAGGTCATCGCCGGTTATCTCCCAGCCGTACATACGGGAAAGGCGTTCGAGAACCAGCTCGTTCAGGCGGGCCGGGGCGTTGGTGTAGCCGAATACGCCATGATCCACCCGCTCGTGCAGTGCCTTGAGTACCGCCTGCGGCGCCATGAAATCGGTATCGGCGACCCACATGGGCAGAATCTCCGTGTCCCGGTAGCGCTCCCACTTCTCGCTGGCGGTGTTTCGGCGATCAATCAGGCGGTCAAAATCGGTAGGTGACATCCCTCGCTCCTTTGCGCTGCTTGGTGTCGTATGCGGGTGTATAACTCTTGCCTGCGAACTCGCGCAGGTCAAGCTGTCGGCGGTTTCAAACCCCGTTGCGAGGCGCTACTATAACCGCCCATTTGCGCTGTCGGCGCTGTATACTTCACCTTGTCGTATAATCTTCACGCGGTTCGCACATCCATCCTGCGGGAGCGGCCCTTTCACGCGGAGTAGCATCTATGAGTAGCCAGGATCGAGTCATAATTTTTGATACCACCTTGCGCGATGGGGAGCAGAGCCCTGGTGCGTCCATGACCCGGGATGAAAAGCTACGCATTGCACGTCAGCTCGAGCGTATGCGCGTGGATGTCATCGAAGCCGGCTTCGCGATTGCCAGTGTTGGCGATTTTGAGTCGGTTCAGGCAATCGCACGGACCATCAAGGAGAGCACCGTCTGCTCCCTGTCGCGGGCTTTGGATGCGGATATCGATCGCGCTGGCGAAGCGCTGCGCGACGCAAACTCCGGGCGTATCCATACCTTCATCGCCACCTCACCGATCCATATGAAGTACAAGCTTCAGATGGAACCGGATCAGGTGGTCGAGAGTGCTGTTCGCGCCGTGAAGCGTGCACGCAACCTGATCGACGATGTGGAGTTCTCGCTTGAGGATGCCAGCCGCTCCGAGATGGATTTCATGTGCCGTATCATTGAGCGCGTCATCGATGCAGGTGCCCGCACCATCAATATTCCCGATACCGTCGGCTACGCAGTGCCGCAGCAGTTCGGTCAGGTGATCGGCGAGTTGATTCAGCGTATCCCCAACGCCGACAAGGCGATCTTCTCGGTGCATTGTCATAACGATCTGGGATTGGCTGTGGCCAACTCTCTGGCCGCTGTCAGTGCAGGTGCGCGTCAGGTCGAGTGCACCATCAACGGACTGGGTGAGCGGGCAGGTAATGCATCGCTGGAAGAGATCGTGATGGCGCTGCGCACCCGTCGCGATGTGATGGGCGTGGAAACCAGTATCGATACTACCCAGATCGTGCCTGCTTCGCGTCTGGTGTCCAGCGTGACCGGCTTCCCCGTACAGCCCAACAAGGCGATTGTCGGTGCGAACGCCTTTGCCCATGAATCGGGCATCCATCAGGATGGCGTGCTCAAACACCGGGAAACTTACGAGATCATGACTGCTCAGGACGTGGGCTGGAATACCAACCGCATGGTGCTGGGCAAACACTCGGGCCGGGCCGCATTCCGTGCCCGTCTGGAGGAGTTGGGCACCAGCTTTGCGACCGATGCCGAGCTGAATACCGCGTTCACCCGCTTCAAGGAGCTGGCGGATAAAAAACACGAGATCTTCGATGAAGACTTGATGGCGCTGGTCAGTGATGCCCGTGCCGAAGCGGCCAGTGAACGGTACAAACTGAGCAGCCTGACGGTGACCTCGCAGACAGGTGAAACGCCGGTGGCCAACCTTAAAGTGATGGTGGATGGCACCGAGTTCACCGGCGAGTCCGATGGCAGCGGCCCGGTCGACGCCTGCTTTAAGGCGATTGAACAGATCGCTCAGTCCGGTGCCAACCTGCAGATCTACTCGGTTAATGCCGTGACCCAGGGCACCGACTCCCAGGGCGAGGTAACGGTACGACTTGAAAAAGCAGGGCGCATCGTCAACGGCCTGGGGGCGGATACCGATATCATTATCGCCTCCGCCAAGGCTTACTTGCATGCCCTTAACATGCTCGATGCCAATATTCAGAAAGCCCATCCGCAGGTATAACGGACTGAATGATGAACCTTAGCGGCGAGCAACTTCGGCACCAGTATCTTGAAGCGATCGGCATCAGCAGCTGGTTGCCGCGGACATCGTTGCCGGGGGCAGCCCCGTCGCAGCCCTGGGTTGAGCGCTTCCGGTATCCGATGCCGGAGGGGATGGATGAGTTTCCCGGTTTCGACGAAACCGACGATGTGTCACCCGCTCCTGAAACGCCGGATGCGGTTATTGCGAGTGAGCGTCCGACTGAAAGCGCAGAGACAGCCCGGGCACAGGCTCGCGCCTCTATTGCACCGCTGATTGAGTCGGATACGAGGGCAAAGGCGCCACCGGCGCAATCTGTGCCGGTTGGAGCGGTGCCAGAGAGCGCATCGCCGGCGCCTGCGGTGCGTCGCGGGCCGCCTGCCCAGGCGCCACGCGTGAAACTGGCCTTTGTGCTGGCTGGCGATCTGCTGATCGTCGACAGCCTGCCGCCGGCTGCGCGACAGGGGTTTTCCGGGCAACATCAACGTCTGCTTGCTGGGATTGCACGTGCACTTGGCGTCGGCGATCAGCCCAGCGACGCATCCCTGCTGTCTTGGCCGGTTCTGGCGGGCACGACGCTTGATCAGGGCCCGGAAGAGTTGAAACGTGCTGTTCGACGCAAGCTGGAGATCACGTTGCAACTGCGTCGTGTGACGCGCGCACTCTTTCTGGGTGAAAGTGCGGCGCAGTGGATGCTCGAGCGGGAAGAAACGCTTGACGCACTTCGGGGTATTCGATTTTCGCTCAGACCCGAGCTGCACTGCGTCGCCAGTGTCAGCCTGAGCCAGTTGCTGCAGTTGCCGACATTGAAGGCAGAGCTCTGGCGCGATCTGCAACCGCTGCTGGTGAAGTCCAGCTAACCGCTATTGAGTACGCTCGTGAATACGCCCCTTTTTCGTCGCGCCACGGCGGACGACCTTAACCTTCTGCTGGCGCTTGATGACAGCTGTTTCGATGACCCCTGGTCGGCCAAGCTTTGGCAGCAGATGCTGACCAATAGCAAACGTTATGTGTGCTGGTTGCTGCTGGGGGAGCGTCCGATGGGTTTTATACTGTTCAGTCATGTCTTGGATGAGGCGGAGCTGATGCGGATCGGCGTGCATCCTCAGGTACGAAACGAGGGGCATGCGCGCGCGATGCTGACGCAAGCCCAGGGTGTGCTGGAGCAGCGTGGGGTCGGCGCTTTCTATCTTGAGGTTCGGGACTCCAACAGCGCCGCGCAGCATCTGTATCACAGCTGTGGTTGGCGCCTCGATGGCCGCCGCCGCAACTACTACCCGACGGAAGACGGCACAGAGGATGCACTGCTGTTCAATCGCGTGCTGGATTGACCGAGATCATCGCCGCCGACTAATGGCAAATTGCAACGATCAGATACACTTGAGACAGGTGGATCTTGACGGAATTGAGTGAGATGAATCCGAGTGAAGGGTTGATCAGCGGCTTCTGGTTGACGGTAACCGGTATCCTGTATCTGGCTGTCATGGTGTTGGCGCTCATCAGGCTGCCCTGGGCGGTGCTGGTGCGCGAACGCGGCATTCAACATCTGCTCTTCGGTGCAGCGGTTGTGCTGATGTTGCTGTGGACACTTCGGGCCGGAATATCGCCGGGGTTGTCGATTCACTTTGTCGGCATGACAACACTGACACTGATGTTCGGCTGGGATCTGGCCATCTGCGCTGGCACCGCGGCATTGATCGGGCTGACGCTGATCGGTCGCGAGACCTGGACGGAGCTTCTGCCTAACGCTTGGTGCTTCGTGGTGATTCCCGCGCTGGTGAGCCATATCATCTGGCAAGTGGTGGAGTGGCGCTTTCCCAAGAACTTCTTCGTATACCTGTTTCTCTGTGCCTTTCTCGGCGGCGGTGTTGCGGCCATGAGCGGCGGCATGACCATGGGCATTCTGCTCTGGCTCTCCGATACCTATCCCTGGAGCAAGATCTATCACGAGTATGTGCGATATCTGCCGCTGATCATGTTCCCGGAGGGGTTGATAAACGGCATCATCATGACCGGAATGATGGTCTTTCATCCCGACTGGATCCGCACCTTCGATGCGCGGCGGTATATCGACGAGCAGTAAATCACACGACCTTTCTCCATCCCTGTCTCATCTGATTGTTGAGCAAATGCTGAAATAAAGTTCAGACATTGGCTGTTTATTATCCTTCCGTCCTGGGTGAAACTCGGGGTAATTGAACGCGGCAGCTTGACTGCCGTTTTTTCAGGCTTTAATAATTAATCATAATTATTTAGATTAATTAGACATCACGCCTGATATCGGAGCGCACATGGCCGGGCCCAGCATAAAAAGACGTAAGCAGAAACTGTCCGATCTTATCGTTGATGAAGTGAAGGCGATGATCGTCTCAGAGAAGCTTCTGCCGGGTGATCGTCTGCCCAGCGAGAAGGAGCTCATCGAAACCTTTGGCTGCTCAAAGGGTACTGTCAGGGAGGCATTGAAAGCGCTCGAAGTAGAGGGGTTGGTCTGGACGCGCCCGGGCCCCGGCGGAGGGGCCTGGCTTTCAGAGGTGGGGACTGACCCTGCCAGCAAGGCGTTGCGCAACTATCTGTACTTCAAACACCTCTCTGCAGAACAGGTGTACCAGATGCGCAAGCTGATCGAGGTCGAGTTGGCTGTTTCGGTGGTGGGGCATCTGGGCGAGCGTGAGTTTGCGTTGCTGGATGAGTATATCCGTGCCTGCAGTCACCGGCCGAGCAATGAAGAGGAGCAGCGAGAGCAGCGTATTGCAGAACTGGAGTTCCACAACGTGCTGGCTGATGCCTGTCCGAATCCGCTACTGGGATTTATCGCCCGCTTTCTCAATGAAACCCTGCGCGATCTGGTGGTGCTGAAGAAGTCTTATCAGATTGATGCCTATGAATTCACCCGCTCGAATGTGGATTACCACGTCGAACTCGTTACGGCCTACCGTCAATCGGACGAGGCCGGTGTGCGTCGCTTGATGGGCGAGCACATGTGTGAAGCAGAGGAGCATTTCGTTGCCCTGGATGGGCAGATATCCCGAAAAATGTGACACCAATAATAAATAAGGTCCCGTTCCATTGGACCGCAGTGCCCAACCTCGAAGCGAAAAATAAATACTCAAAGCCCAAGAAAGAGGTAACCAGAATGCAAGCGTCAAAATGGAAGAAGCTGTTGACAGTGGCTGTTCTCTCCGCCGCTACCACCGCAGTCTGTTCAGCCGAGGAAGTCACCGTGTACGGCGTAAAGTCGCTCTCGGGATCCTTCGCCAGTTACGGCAAGTACGCCGACATGGGGTCCAAGCTGGCGGTGGAGGATTACGGCAATCTACTGGGCAGCCCGGTGCGTTATCAGGCGATTGATACCGAGGGCAACGCCGGCAAGGCGGTCCGTAAGGTGCAGGAAGCGATTAGCCAGCAGGGCGCCCGTTTCTTCAACGGCGCCACTCTGTCATCGACGGCGTTGGCGATTGGCAAAGAGGTAAACAAGGTCGGCGGCGTGTTCATGACACCCGCAGGCGCCGATGAGTTGACCGGCAGCGACTGCAATATGGCGACCTTCCGCTGGTCGGTGCCGACCTACGGCGCGATCCACGAAACCGTTGAGCCGATGATCAAGGCGCACCCTGAATGGAAGCGCTGGTATACGATCACACCCCAATACGTCTTCGGCGAGGCGCTGCTGAGCAATGCCAAAGCTGTTTTCGAGGCCGAAGGTATCGAGCATGTGGGCAATAGCTATCACTCTCTTCAGGAGCAGGAGTTCTCGGGATACCTGACCAACGCCATGGCGGCTAAACCCGATGTACTGCTGCTGCTTAACTTCGGTTCTCAGTCCTCCAATGCGTTGCGTCAGGCGGTGAACTTCGGGCTGAAGAACCAGATGAAGATTCTGGTGGCCTGGTCCTCGGGTCTTGATCAGCTGCAGGAGCTCGGAGCCGATGTGGCCGAGGGCGTCTATTTCGGCGCTCAGTACTGGCACACCGTTGATACGCCAATGAACAAGGCGCTGGTCAAGCGTGTGCGCGAAGCCTATGACATGAATCCGAACTATCCGATGGCCGCTGACTACATCGGGACCACTGTAATTCTGGATGCGATTGCCAAGGCGGGCACAACCGAAGGCGCAGCGGTTGCCAAGGCGCTTGAAGCGACTAGCTATCAGGGTCCGACCGGCGACGAGGTGGTACGCGCAGCCGATCATCAGGTGCTGAAGAACTACTACCTGCTCAAGGGTAAAGCCGCGTCCGAAATGCAGGACGATGACGACTATGTCGAGATCGTCAGCTCGGGCAAGTCGTTCCCGGACGAGTCCTCACTGGAGTGCACGCGTAGCTGATACGCATGCCGTGCCCGGCGTGGCCGGGCACGGATATCCGTCCCAACGCAGGAGCAAACCTGATGAGTCTGTATCTGTTCCAGGCGCTGAATGGCATCGGGCTGGGGATGATCTACTTCCTGATCTCGGTCGGTCTGACGATCATCTTCGGTCTTCTGAATTTCGTTAACTTCGCTCACGGCGCCTACTATCTGCTGGGGTCCTACCTCTGCTTTACGCTGGTGTCCCTGACCGGAAGTTTCTGGCTGGCGCTGGTGATTGCGCCGGTGGTCGTGGCGATGCTGGCATGGGTCACCGAAAAGACCTTGATCCGTCGTGCCTACCATCTGCCGCATACCTTTCACATCCTGATTACCCTGGGGATCGCGCTGATCATCCAGGAGCTGAGTATCGCGATCTGGGGGCCGATCGGAAAAACCGTGGCCGTCCCCGATGCGCTCAGCGGCGTGATCAGTATCGGAGACTTTTTCTATCCCAAGTACCGCTTGTTCGTAATTCTGTTCACCGCGGTAATTGCACTGGCCCTGTGGCTACTGCTCGAAAGAACGCGCTTTGGGGCCCTGGTGCGTGCCGGCAGCGAGGACGCCCAGACGGTGTCGTTGCTCGGTACCCACATCCACAAGCTGTTTGCCCTGACGTTTGCGCTGGGTGTTGGGCTGGCGGGGCTGGCCGGTGTGCTGGCAGCTCCTATACGGGGTGTACATCCCTTCATCGGGCCTGAGGTGCTGGGTCTGGCATTCGTGGTTGTGGTGATCGGCGGCATGGGCTCTTTCAGTGGTGCTCTGGTGGGCGGTTTGGTTGTGGGCCTTGTACAAAGCCTGATGACTACGCTTTGGCCTCAGGGGGCGAGCCTCATGATCTATGGCGCCATGGCTGTGGTGATATTGCTTAGACCCTATGGTCTGTTCGGGAGGGCATGATGACTAAACCGAATGCGCAAACCTCTATTTTCAGCGGTGTCACGCTGGCCGCACTGGCTGCGGTGATCCTGATGCCGCTGGTGTTACCCTCGGCAACGCTGGCCACCGAGATACTGATCTTTGCGATGGCGGCGCTGGGCTGCAATCTGCTGCTGGGCTATACCGGGCTGCTCTCCTTCGGTCAGGGGATCTTCTTTGGGGGCGGTGCCTATATCGCTTCCCTGAGCATGATTCATCTCGACTTCGGTCTGTTCGGTGCGTTGGTCGCCGCGATGATCGCAGGATCGTTGCTGGCAACTCTGGTGGGCGCACTGGCAATTCGACGGACGGGGATCTACTTCGTCATGCTGACGCTGGCGTTCTCGCAGATGGCCTACTTTCTTGCCTATACGCTCAGTGACTGGACCGGCGGCGATAACGGCCTGCTGGATGTTCCGCGCCCGGCGTTGTCACTCTTCGGGTTTGAACTCGCCGATCTGACATCGAGTTACGCCTTCTATGCCTTCGTGGGTGTGCTGTTCCTGGCCATTTTCGTGTTCGCCCGGCGGGTGATTCATTCCCCGTTCGGCACCACCTTGGTGGCGATACGCGAAAACGAGGGCAGAGCCAGTGCCGTGGGGTTCTCGACCAATCACTTCAAGCTGCTGGCGTTCGTGATTTCAGGCGGCATTACCGGAATTGCCGGGGCGCTCTACGCCATGCTGCTCAACTTTGCGCCGCTGTCCAATATCGAACTGTTGATGTCCGAGAACATCCTGATCATGACCATTATCGGGGGCACAGGCTCTCTGCTGGGGTCGCTGCTCGGTGCCGGGACGATCGTCTTGCTCGGAGACCTGCTGTCGTCCATCTGGCCTCGCTGGATGATCATCCTGGGTGTTGCGTTGATTGCGGTTGTGCTGTTCATGCCATCAGGCCTGTGGGGTGGAGTGGAATCGCAGTGCAAACGCTGGAAAGAACGACGCTGCACCGCAGGTAAAACAAGCGGCAAAGCGCAGGAGGCCAAGTGATGAGTGACTATATTCTCGAAACTGAAAACCTTGGCCTGCGTTACGGTGCGTTCGCCGCACTGGGCAGCGTCGACCTGAAAATTCGTCGCGGCAGCATCCACACAGTGATCGGACCGAATGGGGCCGGCAAAACGACCCTGTTTCATTGCCTGACCGGAGAGCGCAGACCTTCAAGCGGTCGGATTCGCTTTGCTGGACGGGATCTGACGCGTCAGCCACCGCATAAGCGTGTTGCGTCGGGCATGTCGCGCTCGTTCCAGATCACCAGCCTGTTTCAAAACCTGAGTGTGCGCGAAAACCTCCGTCTGGCGGCGCAGGGCCGAGACGGACTGGGGGCGTTGGCGTTCTGGTACTCGGATACGCACCGTCAGGAGCACGTGCGTAAAGCCGATGAAGTGCTCGAACGGATCAAGTTGACCGCCCAGGCCAATACCAGTGCCGGCGATCTATCGCACGGACAACAGCGTGTGCTTGAAGTGGGCATGGCGCTGTGCAGTGATCCCGAGATGTTGCTGCTCGATGAGCCCACCTCCGGTATGGGGGTGGATGACATTCCGGTGATGACGCGACTGATCTCGGAGCTTGGGAAAGATCTCACGGTGATGCTGATCGAGCACAACATGCGTCTGGTTATGTCCATCTCTGACCGGATTACGGTCATGCATCAGGGCAATATCCTGATCGAGGGCGATCCGGATCAGGTGCGTGGTGATGAGCGCGTCAAAAAAGCCTATCTGGGGGAGAGCGGATCGTGAAACTCGAAGTCAAAAGGATTCACTCCTACTACGGCAAAAGCCATGTGCTCGAAGGTGTCTCGCTGGATGTGGAGCCGGGCGAGCTGGTCACCCTGCTGGGCCGTAACGGTGCCGGAAAAACGACGACGTTACGCAGCATCGCGGGCATCGTGCGTCCTGCCGAGGGCAGCATCCGATTCAACGGCGAAGAGTTGGTCGGTCGGGAAGTGTTCGAGATAGCGCGCAAGGGGATATCTCTGGTGCCTGAACACCGCGGCATATTCGGCTTGTTGAGCGTTGAAGAAAATCTGGCCATTGCTGTGCGCTCAAGCAGTCGCTGGAGCTTGTCCGATGTGTACGACATGTTTCCGCGGCTTCATGAGCGACGCAAGAACGGCGGCAATGCGCTCTCTGGCGGGGAGCAACAGATGCTCGCGATTGCGCGGGCGCTGGTCAACGATCCGAAACTACTGCTGCTGGACGAACCGACAGAAGGGTTGGCGCCGGTGATCGTCGACGAGATCGTTCGCATCTTGGAGCGTATCAGAGCGGCCGGCGTTTCCGTGCTGCTGGTGGAGCAGAATCTCGCGGTGTGCGAGCGACTGGCTGACCGGCACTACGTGATTGAACAGGGGCAGATCGTCTACACCGGAAGCGGGGAACAGTTCCGTGCGGAGCAGGCAATTAAAGATCGCTATCTGGCGGTATAGGGCACGAGGTAGGAGCGAGTGATGGATATGAAAATCGACCGGGCACCGCTGGATGTGCCCTTGACCGTGGATCGGGACCGGCTCTGGAACAGTCTGATGGAGCAGGGGAAGATTGGCGAAACCGACAAGGGCGGACTGAATCGCCTGGCGTTGACCGAGCTGGACCGTCAGGTGCGCGAACTGTTTATCCGCTGGTGCGAGGAAGCGGGATGTTCGATCAGAATCGACCGCATCGGCAATATATTTGCCCGTCGCGCCGGCACCGATCCTGACCTGCCACCGGTTATGACCGGCAGTCATATCGATACCCAGCCAACAGGAGGCAAATTCGATGGATGTTTCGGCGTTATGTCGGGTCTGGAAGCGATCCGCCGGATGAATGATTTGGGTATTCGTACCCGCGCCCCTGTTGAAGTGGTGGTGTGGACCAATGAAGAGGGTTCCCGGTTTCCGCCGTGCATGATGGGATCGGGTGTTTTTACCGGGCAGTTCGAGCTTGAACCGACGCTTGAAACCCGTGATGCCAATGGCATATCGGTTGATGCGGCCCTGCACCAAATCGGCTTCGCCGGTGAGAGTGCCGTAACCGGCCATGCTGTGGGTGCCTATTTCGAAGCGCATATCGAGCAGGGTCCGGTGCTGGAAGATGCACACAAGACCATAGGGGTTGTGATCGGCGCGCTGGGGCAGAAATGGTTCGATGTCAGTATTGAAGGGGTGGAGGCTCACGCGGGCCCAACGCCCATGCATCTGCGTCGGGACGCCGGGCTGGTTGCGGCGGATTTGATCACCTGCGTCAACCGTCTGGCACTTGAGCATACCCCGCACGGGCGTGGAACCGTTGGCTGTCTGGATCTGTTCCCGGGGTCGCGCAATGTCATCCCCGGGCGCGTGGACATGACCGTCGATCTGCGTCATCTGGAAGCAGAGGCGCTGGATGCCATGGTTGCTGGTTTGAAAGCTCGGGTACAGGAGCTGGAAACCCGCTATCAGGTGCGTATCAGCCTGACACCTACCGCCGATTTTCCACCTCTGAATTTTGCTGCCGAGTGTGTGTCATCGGTCAGAACGTCCGCAGAAGCACTTGGCTACAGCCACATGGATATTGTCAGTGGGGCTGGACACGACGCTATCTTCCTGGCAGATGTGGCGCCTTCGGGAATGATCTTTGTGCCCTGTGAAGGCGGTATCAGCCATAACGAGCTCGAGCGGGCCGATCCAGATGATTTGGCCGCCGGGGCCTCGGTGCTGCTCAATGTTCTGCTGTGCGCAGCGGGTCGGGAGGGTTGATGGGTGAAATACACTGATTATGACGAAATCGCCGAGTTTGATGCGCTTACCCTCGGACGGCTATATCGATCCGGAGAGTTGTCCCCGGTCGAGGCAACCGAAGCGGCGCTGCAGCGCATCAGCGACTGCAATGACGCCGTAAATGCCTACTGTCATGTTGCGCAAGAGAGTGCACTTAGCGAAGCCCGGGCATCGGAACTGCGGTGGCGAAGCGGGCAGCCGCTTAGTGCGATCGACGGTGTGCCCTCGTCCATCAAGGACCTGACCAAAGTGGCGGGCATGCCGATCAGGAGTGGGTCTCTCACCAGTTCGCCAAGTCTGGCCGAAGAGGATGCGCCATTCAGCGCCCGCATGCGCGAGGCCGGTGCGGTGATTCTGGGTAAAACGACAACCCCGGAGTTTGGCTGGAAGGGGGTCACAGACAGTCGCATGACCGGCATTACGTCGAACCCCTGGGATACCGGTAAAACGGCGGGTGGCTCGTCCGGCGGGGCGGCTGCGGCTGCCGCATTGAATATGGGCGTGCTGCATCAGGGCAGTGATGCCGGGGGCTCGATTCGGATTCCCGGTGGTTTTTGCGGCGTATTCGGTATCAAGCCCACGTTTGGCTATATACCGCAATGGCCGGCCAGCGCCATGACGACGCTCTCCCATCTGGGGCCGATGACGCGCACGGTTGAAGACAGCCTGCTGATGATGGATGCGGTGGCCCGCCCGGATAGCCGGGACTGGTACTCCGATCGGACGTTAGGCACGCGTTGGAGTGATATCGAGGACAAACCTCTCAACGGTCTGCGCGTGGCCTATAGCCCTACGCTGGGCTATGTCGCGGTCGATCCCGAGGTGCGCAAAACTGTCGATCAGGCGGTCGCCAGGCTGGCTGAACTCGGGGCGCAGGTGGAGGAGGTCGATCCGGGGTTCAGCGATCCGGTCGAGATCTTTTCGACCCTGTGGTTTGCCGGTGCAGGCAAGGTTGTCAGCGGCATGAGCGAGGCTCAACGGGCACTGCTTGATCCGGGCTTTCGCGCTATCGCTGAACAGGGCATGCATATCAACATCGTTGACTATATGAAGGCGGTGGATGCCCGCGCTGCGCTCGGGGTGCAGATGGAAAAATTTCATCAGCGCTACGATCTCCTGGTGACGCCCACCCTGCCGATTACGGCTTTCGAGGCCGGTCGTGATACCGCAAACGATCAGCAGCGCTACTGGATGGAGTGGACCCCTTTCTCCTATCCGTTCAACCTGACTCAGCAGCCGGCGGCGACCCTGCCGTGCGGTTTTGTCGCGGGTTTGCCCGTGGGCTTGCACGTGGTTGCGGCGAAGGGACGCGATGATCGGGTGCTCAATGCCTGTCGTCGCCTGCAGCGGGTTTTGCCGATGCCTTGGCTGTCCCGCCCCAAGATGTCTGGCGAGCGTTAGGACGATGAAGCGGTGCGTGCTCGGCCAGATCAGTGACATCGATCTGCGTCTGCTGAAGGTGTTTCGCACGGTGGTGGAGTCTGGCGGCTTTGCTCAGGCTGAGGTGGCGCTTAACGTCAGCAGCTCCGCCATCAGTGCCAGTATGGCTGATCTGGAAAAGCGGCTTGGCTTGCGACTATGCCAGCGGGGCCGCGCCGGATTTGCGCTGACCGATGAGGGGCTCAAGGCCTATCTGGCGCTTCAGGAACTGCACACTGCCTTGGACTGTTTCAGGGCGGAGATTAACTCGATCCACCGCCAGCTCAAGGGCGAGTTGGTAATCGGTATTACCGATAACCTCGTGACACTGCCACACATGAAGATCACCCGGGCACTGGCGTCGCTCAAGGCGCAGGGCCCGGATGTGCAGGTCGACATTCGCATGATGTCGCCGGGGATTGTGGAGCGGGGCGTAGTAGATGGCCAACTGCATCTGGGGGTTGTGCCGCGGGTGCAGAAAGTCTCCGGCCTGAATTACCATCCGCTCTATAGCGAAACCTCGCGCCTGTACTGCAGTGCCGAGCATCCGCTGTTTCCGGTTGTCGATGACGAGATCGGCGAATCGCAGCTGGCGGCACATGAGGCGGTCGGGCAAAGCTTTGCACCGTGTAAATCCGTGACGACGCTGCTCGATCAGTTGAATGTGACGGCGAAAGCGTCGGATCGGGAGGGGATAGCGTTCATGATACTGACCGGGCTATATGTCGGCTTCCTGCCTGACCACTATGCCCGCCGCTGGGTTGAATCCGGTCAGATGCGTGCCCTGTGTGCCACTCGCATGAGCTACGATCTTGACTATGCCGCGATCGTGCGCAAAGGCGGGAGTCCCAGCATGGTGCTGGATACCTTTCTGCAATCGCTGGAGATCAACGTCTGACCGGTCGCTTCTGCAGTTTCCTCTGTAAGGTGCGGCGATGCATCCCCAGTGCCCGGGCCGTGGCAGATATATTGCCCTCGTTGGCTGCCAACACCTTCTGAATATGTTCCCACTCAAGGCGGTCCACTGACATCGGATCGTGGTTGATAGGCTGCTCGGCGTTGGCGGATACCTGTTGCAGCGCCTCCAGTATCTGGTCAGTGTCGGCGGGCTTTGGCAGATAGTTGACCGCTCCTAGCTTGATAGCATCCACGGCGGTGGCAATGCTGGCATAGCCGGTCAGTATCAGGATCCGCACATCCGGGTTGATCGCTTTCAGCGCCTCTATAAGCTCAAGCCCAGAGGGCCCCTCCATCTTCAGATCCACGCTGGCCAGAGCCGGTGGTTGTTCCTGTGCGCATGTAAGGGCTTCACTGACGTTGCGGGCAACGCTCACGTTATATCCGCGGCGGGTCAGCGCTCTGGATAACACGCGGGTAAAGGTGGAGTCGTCATCGACGACCAGAAACTCGCTGCTCATCGTGTATTCTCGTGTGTGGATGGAATCGGCAACCGGACTTCGGTCAGTGTGCCGCCTTGGGGATGATTATACAGACGTACATCGCCGTCCTGCTGAGCAAGCGTCGTCGCGGTGAGGAAAAGACCGATACCCAGTCCTTTACCCTTGGTGGTGACGAACGGCTTGCCAAGATCCGCGGCGGTGGCCAATGGGAGGCCGGGCCCCTGGTCATGGATGCGCAGCCATATCTGCTCCTGATCCCAGCTCAGCTCAATATCGAGGGTGTCCTGCGAGGCATCGGCTGCGTTGTTGAGTAGATTGGTCAGCGCTTGTAGTAGTTGGATTGAGCAGCGCACCTGTGGAGCCTGTGGGTGAGTTTGAATCTGTAACCGATAGTTGGCTTCGGGGCGCATCAGCTGCCATTGATCCAGCAGACGGTCCAACATGTCGGTGGCCGGCGTCAGCTCCGAGCGTCCGGCTTGCTGGGCATTTTGTGCCATCGCCTGTAAACGTTCTGAGCAGGCGGAGACCTGTTGCTGTAATAGGGCAATGTCCTCGGCCAGCTCACCGTCAGGATGGTCCAGTGCCATATCGCGCAACACCACACTCATGGTCGAAAGGGGGGTGCCGAGTTCATGCGCGGTACCGGCTGCCAGTGTGGCCAGAGACAGCAGCTGCTGGTCCTGTATGCGGCGTTCGCGCGCGCGTGCGAGCCTTAACTCCTGCCGGTGCATGGTCTGCTGCAGTCTCACGATAAACCAGCTGATCAGCAGCACGCTGAACAGAAAGTTGAGCCACATGCCGGTGATATGCAGGTCGAAAAGCGCCATCAGGCTGTGCTTGTGTCCGCTGGTGTTGGGAATCACCGGGATGTAATAGCGTATCAGCGAGCTGTAAAAGGTGACGACCAGTAGCGCAACGAGAAAGGTGTAGCGCCAACCCAGTGTGGCTGCGGAGATCAACAGGGGGATCAGTAGCAAAAAGATGAACGGGTTGGTGGCACCGCCGGTCTGGTAGATCAGGGCTCCGTAGAGCACCGCATCGGCTACCAGCTGTGAGAATAGCTCGGCTTCGGTGACAGGCCAGGCCGAGTGTAAACGCGCGTAGGTAAACAGGTTGATCAGTGCCAGTACGCCCAGTGTGCCGGCGGTCAGCCAGGCGTTGATCTGAAGGTGTAGTACATAGAGTGCAAACAGCAGAGCGGCTGAGAGCCCGAACAGGGTGACAGTCCGAATGTAGGTCAGCTGCAGCAGGTGGTCATGGAAGCCGGAGATCGGCGCTGTCGATTTTGACACGGAAACTCCCGTCACGAGGGCCAGCGCCAGAGTATAGCCTGAGGGTTTACATATGGCATGAGGCATAAGGTCGCAGCGCTAGTCGATTATAGTGTCTTAACTTGTATGCATTTGTTGTGTAAAAGCGTAGGATTTTTATTATCAGGGATGAGAATCAAAGCGTGCCTAGGTGCCTGGACAAGCTTTACTGAGCGCGCGCAATAAAAATTTACAAGAGGATTCTCATGAGCATTCACAGTGTTCGAATCAAGAGCTCCCTGCCTATCCTGCTGTTGGTGGTAACCCTGCTCGTTACTATCGTTCTTTTTTCCCGTCTGCTTGGCTTGCAGCGTGATGTAATTGATGCCCAGAGCGAAATGTTTCTGCCGGCAGTTTCCGCTGTGCTTAACGCCGACCGTGACCTATATCAGGCGCGTGAAGCGGAATTGAACCTGATGGCTGGATTCGGTAATGCGGAAGAAGAAGAGAGCGCCCGGGTAGAGAATGCCCAACAGGTAAGGGATCGATTCGGTAAGTACCGCACGTATCTGGCGCAATACCCTGAGGTGGTCGATCAGTTCGAAGGCTTCGATAACGCTTACCGGCAGTGGCGCGAGGCATCCGATGCGATGGTGGCCGGTAAGGGCTCCGCGTCAGCAAATTTTGAACAGTTACGTCAAACGGAAGTGGAACGCTTCTCTGCGCTTCGCGACATACTGGATTCCGCCGGGGAACAGGCTGAATCGGCGGCTGCCGATATGCGCAACCGGGTTGCCGGCGAGATAGGCCATGCACGCGAAGTCATGTTTATCGTGGTCGGTGTTGCGCTGCTTATCGCGCTGACTATCAGTTTCCTGATACCGCGAAAGTTGAGTCATCAGGTCAAGGATCTGACGCGAAACATCGCCCGCATCGCCGAAGGGGATGGGGATCTGACGGCCCGAATCCCCGTCAACAGCCGGGATGAGCTCGGGGAGCTGGCCGGTGAATTCAACCGTTTTGTCGAAAAACTGCAGGTGCTGATTACGTCGATCATGCAACAGTCATCGGCGTTCGGGCGGCTGGTCGACAATTTGACCGATGCCTCGGATCGCAGCCGCTCCATTACCGTCAGTCTGGATTCTGCCTCCAGCGCCATTGTCAGTGCCGTGCATGAGATGAGCATGGCGAACAAGGAGATGGCCGGCGTGGCGAACGGCACGGCCGCCGAAGCGGAATCCTCCGGTGCGCTGGTTCAGCGCGGACTCGATGTGGTGGCGCGTACGCACAAGGTCATCAGCAGTCTGGTCAACGAAATGGACCGCGCGAGATCCAGCTCAGAGGCGCTTGAAAACGAGTCGCGGGAGATCGCCTCAGTTGTGGATGTTATCGGTGGTATCGCCGAGCAAACCAATCTGCTGGCACTGAATGCGGCCATTGAGGCGGCCCGTGCCGGTGAGCAGGGCCGGGGGTTTGCGGTCGTTGCCGATGAGGTCCGCGTGCTGGCCACTCGTACACAGGAGAGTACCGGGCGTATTCAGGGCATGATCGAGCGGCTGGAAACCAGCGTCGGGGAATCGGTCAGGGTGATCGACAGCAGTAAACGAGATGCCGATCACTCAATGGAGACGATCTCCGAGCTCGATCAACTGTTTGCCGAACTCAGTGACTCCTTCACCCGGGTCAGTGACCTGTCGATCCAGACCGCCCATGCGACCGAAGAGCAGTCGGCAGTGTCCGAAGAGATCGGACACAACCTTACCTCGCTCAGTGAGCAGACCGCCTCCGCTACGTCCATTTCGGAGTTGAATGAGCAGCTGGCAGTAGAGATTCGTGACCTTTCCCAGCAGATAAGTGAGTTGGTCGGGCGTTTTCGGGTCTGATCGATTGTTCATCGCGCGCTGATCGGCGAGAATATCGCCCTTTCGAACCGATCACTTGCCGACCCGCGTATGGCGGGTTGGCCAGCTATGCCAATCTGGAAACCAGAACCGATGTCACACTCTGTTCAGCGAGAAGTCGCCAAACGACGCACCTTTGCCATTATCTCCCACCCGGATGCCGGTAAAACTACCATCACCGAAAAGCTGTTGCTGATCGGTCAGTTGATACAGGTGGCGGGCACTGTGAAGGGGCGAGGAAGTGACCGGCATGCGACCTCTGACTGGATGAGCATGGAGCAGGAGCGTGGTATCTCCATTACCTCGTCCGTGATGCAGTTCCCGTACAAGGATCGGATCGTCAACCTGCTGGATACTCCGGGGCATGAAGACTTCTCCGAGGATACCTATCGCACGCTGACCGCGGTGGACTCGGCGCTGATGGTTGTCGATGGCGCCAAAGGTGTCGAGGAACGGACCATCAAGCTGATGGATGTCTGCCGTCTGCGTGACACGCCGATCTTCTCTTTCGTCAACAAGCTTGACCGTGATATTCGCGATCCGATTGAGCTGCTTGACGAGATAGAGGAGGTGTTAAAGATTGAAGCGGCCCCGATCAACTGGCCGATCGGCTCAGGCAAACGCTTCAAGGGGGTGTACAACCTCTACACTGATACTCTGCACCTGTTCACACCGGGCAAGGGGCATACCCTCGCCGATGAAAAACTGATCAACGGACTGGATTCCGATGAGGCCAAGGCGCTGCTGGATGACGATTACGAAGAGTTCGTCGATGAGATCGAGCTGGTGCGTGGCGCTACCCATCAGTGGGATCAGCAAGCCTATCTGGAAGGTAAGCTGACACCTGTTTATTTCGGTACTGCACTGGGCAACTTCGGTGTACGCGAGATGCTCGATGGCTTTGTCGAGTGGGCACCGGCACCGCCGGCGCGGGGTACGGAAACCCGTGATGTCGACTCCACCGAAGAGAAGTTCTCCGGGTTCGTATTCAAGATTCAGGCGAACATGGATCCCAAGCACCGCGACCGCATAGCCTTCATGCGCATCTGTTCAGGCTCGTATAATCGGGGCATGAAGATGAAGCACGTGCGCATCGGAAAAGATGTGAAGATTGCCGATGCTGTGACATTTCTGGCCGGTGATCGTGAAAACGTGGAAACGGCCTGGTCCGGCGACATTATCGGTTTGCACAACCACGGTACGATCCAGATTGGCGATACCTTCACCGAGGGTGAGAGCCTCAAGTTCACCGGTATCCCTCACTTTGCGCCTGAGATGTTTCGACGTGTACGTCCGACCGACCCGCTGAAGATGAAGCAGCTGCAGAAAGGTTTGCAGCAGCTGTCGGAAGAGGGGGCGGTTCAGCTGTTCCAGCCAATGAAGAACAACGATCTGATTCTCGGTGCTGTCGGTCAGCTGCAGTTCGACGTGGTCGTGTTCCGCCTGAAAGATGAATACAAGGTGGAATGTGTCTACGAAGGCATCAGTGTTGCGACGGCACGTTGGGTCGAGTGCAAGGACAACAAGATGTTGTCCGAATTCGAGCGCAAGGCATACGATAACCTGGCCTACGATGGCTCGGGCTTGCTCACCTATCTGGCGCCGACCCGGGTCAATCTGTCGCTGACCGAGGAGCGCTGGCCTGACATTGCGTTCCGTGCAACGCGAGAACATTAAAGCCTATCGGCTGTTGGCCACAGCGCACTGCATTGCGCGGTGGCGAGGCGTTGGTTACCGATCAGTGTGCATGCCATACTGCCTGCATGCTGATCGATAGCCACTGCCATCTCGACTTCCCTGTCTTTGACGCTAACCGTGAGCAGGTGTTGCGTCGCGCCGTTGATGCGGCCGTTACCGCCATTGTTGTCCCCGGTGTAACGGCACGCGATTGGTCGCGTGTGCTGGACCTTTGCACGCGTGAGCGTCAGGACATTCGCCTTTTTCCGGCGCTGGGGCTGCACCCCTGTTTCATGTCGGTCTATGAAGCCGATCAGCTGGAGGCACTGGCCCAGCTTATCGCGCAGCAGCGCAGCTCAGTGGTCGCCGTCGGCGAGATCGGGCTGGATTTTCAGTTAGAGCAGTTTGACGCTCAGGCCCAACTTGATCTCTTTGAGGCTCAGCTGGCAATTGCCCGGGACTTTGAGCTGCCGGTGCTGTTGCATGTGCGCAAGGCGCACGATCAGGTGCTCAAACTGCTGCGCCGTTACCGTTTGGTGCGAGGAGGAATTGTTCATGCCTTTTCCGGCAGTGAGCAGCAGGCGCGGGAGTACGCAAAATTGGGATTCAAACTGGGCTTTGGCGGGGCAATCAGCTACTCCCGCGCAACCAAGCTGAGACGGCTGGCGGCACAGTTGCCGCTGGAGTGGATCGTGCTTGAAACCGATGCGCCGGATATGCCGCTAAGCCAGTGGCGCGATCAGCCCAATGAGCCCAGACATGTGGCGGATGTCGCCGGCATCATCGCCGGGCTCAGAGGGGAGGCGGTTCATCAGATTGTCGAGGTGACCGGGTCGAGCGCAACTGAGTTGCTCGGTCTTAATTACTCGTAGAGCTGTTTATTTGCCCGCTCGAGCGCGTGCCATACGGTGTCGGTTTGTGAATTGACCGGTAAGCGCAGGTAACGGTCTTCGCTGCCGAGAGCAGTGGCTTCGTATTCGCCACGCGGAGGATTCATCAGCAGTTGGGCGAGCTGAACCGGATAGTTGGGGCCATTGATCTCACCGCCGTAGGCCTGCTCAATCTCGGGAATAACGGTCAGGGAGTAGGCCACTATAACCAGGTTATGGCAGCTGCTGCTGGCGCCGCGGCACAGTCTCAGCTTCTGCTTATCCAGCGTGTAGAACTGGTCAATGGTAGGGTCGCGCTGCAGAAGTTGACTGTCGATGCATCCTGTCACCGACAGTGACAGCAGCAGCGGCAATGCCCAGCGTTTTAGCGTGCTCATGTCGTCTCCCTCTTGATGTGCCGGTCAGTGTCAGCACATGTCCTTGTATGGGTTTGTCAGATCCAGACTGATCGGGTTTGCATAGCCTGGAAGCTCAATTTGGTGATCATTGATCGACAGATCTTCACCGGCTAGAACCTGATGGTCGTACAGGTAGGTCGGGCGTGCCAGACCTCGAATCGAGTTCTGGTCGTAGATGGCAGCCCGTTCACGCACCGCTTCCCGCTTCTCTCTCCACGCCTGCATGGCGGCCTTGCCGTGGCGGCGCTCAAGCAGCTGTTCGCCGATGTGGGGTGCAAGGACGCACGCCGTAGCGTTGTTGCCGCCGAAGCCCTTGGCGTTGATCATCACCGAGTCCATGCCGGTTTCACCGACCTGCTGGTGTTTTAGCGAGAAGTTGAGATGGCTGGTATGCACATCGTCGGCGATGGACGGTGTGGTTGTCAGGCCCGGAATGAAACCGTAGCGCCAGACCCCCAGTGCAGAGGCGATCTGGTCGCCGCCGGCCGTACCCTGAGAGTGGCCCAAATAGGCTTTGACAGCAGATACCGTCCAATTCTGTATATCGAAGGCGCGGGCGATCTCATTGATGACATGGGATTCGGTTACACGGTTCTGGGGGGTGCTGGTGCCGTGTGCCTGAACATAGCTGCGCAGGCGCAGCGAGTCCTCGCCCAACATGCTGCGCACCAGTGCTGCCGATTTTCCCAGTGTCATGTAGTTGCCGACACCGGGGGCCGAGATCGATTTCTTGTGGCCATCGGCATGAACGAACACGTCGGGCACGCAGCCGTGGATGTCAGCACCCAGCTCGATGGCCAACTCATCACTCATCAGGACCAGATACTGGCTGGATTCGCCAATGGTAAAGCCGCAGTTTTCGCCGAACGGGCGGCAGGCGCGGCGGTAGTCGTCATCTTCAAGTGTGTCGATACCGTCCAGGGCTGCCAGCTGCTTGTCTTCTGCCAGCGCGCCCATGGCGCGGAAGCCCTCGATCACCTCAGGTGTGACCGGCGCGTCTGAGCCGCCGATCATGGCCAGTTTGCACTGGCCGCTGCGGATAGCGTCAACGCCGCTCTTCAAATTGTAGAGGAAGGTCGCACAGGCGCCCAATGCGCCGCCGGTGACGCCGACGTTGCCGAGCAGATAGGCGTTGATGAAGTCGGCCGGCATCTGCGCATAACCCAGCGGCATCTGCTTGGATGTGGTGCGCTTGCCCAGTCCCGGGAACTTTGTCAGGCCGCCGAAACCGAGGTCGTCCAACTGGCCGATGGAGTTGCTGGCGAACACGGCGATCTGATCGGGAGACAGTCGGTTGAGGATCTCCTCGTAGGGGATGCCCACGGAGTTCAGCGCATCGGAGGCGGCGTACACGGCCATCTGCAGGCCACGGGGATGGTTGCGCGATTGATAAAGACGCCCGGGTTCGAAACCGGTGGGGAGCATGCCGGCGCTTTGTACCAGTGCTTCCTTGGTGTCATGGAAGATCAGGTCGCAGGGGCCTTGTACGATGACTTCGTACTGGCCGCCGTCGCTTTCGGTCACACTCCAGTTGGCTGGTATTTGTGCCGGTAACTGCCGGCGCCGCATACGAAACCGCAGTTGACCGTCGCTGCCCTCGATAGTGGCGGGTCGGTTGAAGGTAACCGCGTGAACATCGAACCAGTCCGGGTGGATGCGCCGGATCAGCGTATTGTCGCGAACGGCTGGCTCCAGAGCGTCGGCAAGCCCGTCGGCGCTGACCCGTTCGCCATCAGCGTTGACGTAACTGCCATCGTCGAAACTGGCCAGCCCCATCAGCGTTGCCAGCCCCAGAATCGTCTCCTGTCGTGACTTGCTGTCAAGCTGATCCAGAATCAGGCGGCGGTAGCCATGATGAAAGGATGCTCGGCCGGCCGGACTGATACCACCGAAGCCGACGATGACAGGAAGCTGAGACAAGAGTTAACTCCTTGGGCTGGAAAAGCGTATGCAGATGTTGGATAAAGCTGAACTGGCTCCCATTTTATCGGTAGACGGGCGTACTGACCAGCGTGTCGACGGCGATGCGTTTCGATTTTGGTCGCTTAATCGACGGTTAAGCTAAGCTGATCTAAACAGTATGCATGGGAACCTGGACCGGCTTTGTCGGTCTGCAACGGTACTTTTCGAAATGTTTTAAGGAGTGACACCATGAAGTACAAGGCTGCAGTGGCATCGGCGCTTTCGATTGCGCTGCTCTCTGGATGTACAACCCTCGACCCTTATACGCAGGAGCAGAAAACCTCGCAGGCGACAAAGGGCGCGGGAATCGGTGCTCTGGGCGGTGCGATTCTGGGTGCGGCGGTTGCCGGAAAGGGTGATCGCAACGAGGGCGCCTTGGCCGGTGCCCTGATCGGCGGCGCTGTGGGTGGTGGTATAGGCTACTATCAGGATCAGCAGGAGATGCGCTTGCGTCAGGAGCTTGAGGGCACCGGTGTACGTGTCGAGCGAATCGGCGACGATATCCGACTGATCATGCCGGGCAATATTACCTTCGGCACTGACAGTGATCGTGTTGATCCAGGGTTCTACCCAGTGTTGGATTCTGTTGGCAAGGTGCTGATGAAGTTCGACCGCACTCAAATCGATGTTGAGGGTTATACAGATTCGACCGGATCGTTCGAGTATAACCAGCAACTTTCCGAGCGCCGTGCGTCAGCCGTCGCTCAATATTTGATGTCGGTAGGTGTTGATCGTCTGCGTCTCAACGCGCGCGGTTATGGCGAGCGCAATCCGATTGCCGATAACGGCAGTTCTGCCGGGCGGGCGATGAACCGTCGCGTTGAGGTCCGCATACGCGGCACTCAGCGCTAAACGCACTCAGGGCAAGTACCCTGTAGCCTGACGTCCATCAGTGGGTGGTAAAGCGCAACACTGATGGGCGTTCGAACTGTGAAAGAAAACGCTGCTCCAGCGCGAGCACATCAGTTGTAATCATAATGCCCCGGTTGCTGATCAACACAGGGTAGGGTTTTCCGCCGAACAGGCCTCGCAAGGGTTGATCATCACAGTGTCCGAGTGACAGCTCGCCCAAGTCACCTGCCGCGGCCAAAGCAGCAGCGAGCTTGAGCGACAGCACGGTATGTCCGTGTGGGGCGTGCTTGAGCAATCTGAATCCACTGTCCACATCGGGCCCCAGATAATCCTTGTAGGGGCCTGAGGCGGCAGCCGCCGAATGCATCTCCAGAATCTCGATACCGATATTTTCGCCCCCCAAGGGTGCGACCCACGCGCCGCCGCGCAGGTGCAGCTGATGACGGTCGTTCAGTCGATCATCGTAGTCTGTCACCATGGCAACGAATGCTTCCACGATGCCGAGTGTCTCGGCTGATGATGTGGGCTCTGCCAGAAAGATAATTTCGTCGCCGGCAACGCGCCACACCCGAAGCTCGGGGATCAGGTCGGCATCGGCGAAAGCGAGGGCGAGTTTGCCCATCAGGACGATGGGCACCTCACGGAAGAAATCGACGAACGGTTCAAGCCACTCCGGCGTACTGCCACCGGCGCTGTGTGTCTGCTTGTAAGCGGTAGCGCCGGCTATGTCGGCCGACAGCAAAAGAAGTGTTCGGTCCGTCATCGTGACCTCCGGTGTTTAGAGCGCGGCGCTCTCCTCAAGGCGATCGAACATGCCGACGAGCTTCTGCAGGCGTGCTTCGGTCTGTGACGCTTCCTGTTGAAGGCTGTCACGCACCTGGCGCAGATCGCTAATCTCGAGGCGGAGCGTTTCGACCTCCTCAATCAGTGAGTCCAGCTTGTTCTCCAGTTCGGCAAAAATCTCGCTTGTCATAGTGTTTCCCTTAGTACGGCGGACAGATTGGCTGGCGCAGCCTAAGAGTGGCCTTATGTTCTGTCAATGGCCCAGCTAGCGAGACATGACAATATCATCGCGCTGGATGTTCTGACTGAGGCTGTCACCGGGGATGCGTCCCCGGGCAAGGCCCGGCTGAACCAGATCCAGCGTCAGAGTCTCGTGGGTATCGCTTAGTTCCGAGTAGCTGCGCATCTGGTCGTCATAATGTGTCATGCGTCGATAGATGCTGAGCTTGTCGCCCTTTTTCAACCCCTGACGACTGCCAGCATCGATCCATATGCGGTCGCCCTCTGTGCGGGTGATTCTGGCGGCGAACGGTTCGCAGCGAAGTCGGCTGCTGAGCCAGTCTCGAACCTCAGTGATCAATTTGCGGGTATTCTGCCCGTAATCCTGCTGCCAGAAAGGGGCGGTGGCGAATCCGGTGCGTTCCTCTCTCGGTCGTGTCCAGCGGCCTTGGGTATTGAAGCTTTTCTGTTCTATCAACTCGCCGCTGAATCCGTCGTAAAGGAACAGTTCGAGGCTGAGGTTGCGCAGATGTCTTTGACTTGCGTAGTCTGCCTGGTTGTATAGATCGACCAATATGTTGGGTTCTCTCGGCCCGACGGGTGTGCGCATCGACATGTCGCGGATGACGCCGCTGAGAATGAACTGGCTACGCATCGATTCACTGCTTTGCAGGGCGTTGCTGATGCGGCCTTCCGGCAGCTGAAGCGTCGGGGCGGACGCAGGGTCTGTTACCAGATTTACATGTGTAAGCTTCAGCAGGTCGAGTGCTTTCTCATCAGCCAGTGCGTCCGCGATAAGTCCGGGCAGCGCAGACTGGATGGTCCCTAAATCTCCGCTGCTGGCCTGTGCCGGCGATTGAAGAGGGAAGAGTGTCAGGGCGAGACTCTTCCTGTAACCCAGGGGTGCGAGGCCCGACTCGCACCCCTGCTCGACATAGACCTCGGCCTGGATGCGCACGAACAGGATTGAGCCCTGTATCCATTCGTCCAGCGTCTTCACATTCTTTACTTCGCCCAGCGCTCTGAGCTCCAGCGTGTCGACATCCAGAACACCGTTGGTGATCGCT
Organism: Marinobacterium lacunae; assembly: GCF_000705555.1. GTDB lineage: Bacteria > Pseudomonadota > Gammaproteobacteria > Pseudomonadales > Balneatricaceae > Marinobacterium_D > Marinobacterium_D lacunae. The sequence continues at coordinate 282,116 of NZ_JMQN01000018.1, read as the reverse complement.
TGAGTGGCCGAAATATAAGCAGCACTTTGCAGGGCGGCGGCCTGTCGTGCATCGGCAATGGCGCTTCTGCGAGCCTGTTCGATGTCGCCGTTGACGATGGCTGCGCTGCCCTCGGCCTCCACCTGAAGGGCATGGGCAGGCAGGGCTGTGCAGATAAGCGCGACAATAATTAGATGGCGAAGAGTACTCAACATAAAGGCTGATCGACCGATACATAAACTGAAGTTCTGAAATGTAGCACAACCGCTGTCCGCTTCGCAGTCGTACACGGACAGAGAGGGGGCTTGGGGTGGTCGATGGCAACATGATAGATTGGCGCACCTGATATAGGGGATTGGATATCGATGAAAAAAGCTCTGCTGGCGTCGCTGTTGTTGATCGGCCTGTCCGGTTGCGTGGCAAACCCTGATGAGCCTCAGGCCGTGCAGGTGGAGAGTCTGGGGCCGCAGGCGCTGTCCCAGGTTGAAGCACTTATCCGACACACGGCCGGATCGCGCAACAACGGCGAGCGTGTGGGCTTCGTGGCGGACCTGGCTCAGGTGGGTGCGCAGGCCAATGGTTTTGATCCGGTCAGTGAAGCTGTGCGCCAGATGGCGGCCCAGCTGTCGTCCGGGCTGGATGAAAACCGTGTAAGGCGTCTGCCTATGGCAATCCTGCAATTTCATGAGTTGGTTGAGCGGCAACGGGTGGGTGAGATAGGTGAGCGCCTGAGTGACAGCTTCATCTTCCAGCTTGAACATCTGGGATACAATCTGGTGGATTACCGCGCGGTAAGCCTTACTACGACGGCAAAGCAAGAGCCTGATCCGTCGTCGCTGTCGCTGCTGCGCAGCCGCAATCGCATCTATTTCGTTCTGACGGGCACCTATGCGGTGCAGCCGGAAGGTATGGTAATCAACGCCAGAGTGCTGGATACGACGACCCGCCAGGTGCTGGCTTCGGCGCAGTCGCATATACCGTTAAATCGTCTGGAAGGGGCCTGGCCCGGTTATGACCCGGTGCGTGCGGCTGATGCCGGTATGATCGTTGAAAATCGTCAGGGGCCTGCGGGCATGTGAGCTGAGTGCTATCGGGATGAAGAACGCTTTGAATAGATTGAAAGTATTGCCGCTGCTGGCCTGTCTTGTACTTCTGGCTGGCTGTGAGACGGTTGCGCATACCTTTACCGCCACGGTTGATGCACTGCCGGATGTGAAGATGCGTCCCAGGGTCGAGGAGAATGCAGAACCTAACTGGGTCAGTGCGACTGGCTATGCGCCGATTAGCCAGCAGCCCGGTGAGACTCAGCAGCAGAAGATGCTCAATGCGATGAGAGCGTCGAAACTGCGCGCGTATCAGGAGCTGGCGGGTATTATTCACGGCCAATATCTGTTTGGTACCACTCAGGTAGAAGATATGGTGTTGCAGAATGACCGGTTCCGCACCTCAGTGGCGGGAATTGTGCGTGGCGCACGGGTGGTTAAAAGTTATCCCGTTCAGGATGATGTGTACGCCACAGTGCTTGAGGTGGATCTGAATCGGGTTCAGCGTGCCTGGGTATTAAGCGACAACTGAACCCATCCATGCGTCGGTTTTACTTTTCGGGCTGGTTGAGGTTGAACGCGGCCAGCTGTTCGGCCGACGCCTCGGTCTGATACTTCTCTTTCCACTGGGCGTAGGGCTCGCCATAGACGATTTCGCGGGCCTGCTCGTAATCGATTGACTCTCCACGTTCGGATGCTTCCGCGGCATACCACTTTGACAGACAGTTGCGGCAGAATCCGGCCAGGTTCATCAGGTCGATATTCTGTACGTCCTTGCGGGCATCGAGGTGGGCCAGCAGGCGTCGCAGGACGGCAGCTTCAATTTCGGTACGTGTCTGGTTGTCCATTGAATGGATCCTCTTATTGGCTGTGCTGTACATGCTGATCGAGCTGATGACAGATCGCTTGCTGGAGTTGCTGGCACAGTTCCGGGTCGCTGATCGGCTGATCATTGTGGTCGGTGATGAAGAAAAAGTCCTCGACCCGCTCACCGACGTTGGCGATCTTTGCCTTTCTCAGCGTAATGCCGAACTCGACAAAGATATGGCCGATGCGCGCAAGAAGTCCCGGTCGGTCGGCCGTTATCACCTCGAGTACGGTCTGGTGCAGCGTTGGATCGTTGCTGATCAGTACGCGGGTCTTGGTCGCAAAGGCCTTGAGCTGTCGAGGTACCCGGCGCTGGACGATATCCGGGTAGTCTTCGGGGTGGCTCAGCTCTTCGATCAGTCGGCGCCGTATGTTGGTCAGATAATCGGGGTTATCTGATAACGGCAGGTTGTCCTCGGTCAGAACCGTGTAGTTGTTCAGGGCATAGCCGTTATCGCTGACAATGATGCGGGCATCCTGAACGCTCAAATGCAGCTGATCGAGCGTCGATACGGTGGCGGCGAACAGGTTGGGTTCGTCCTTGGTGTAAATGAAGATCTCCGTCGCGCCCTCGTGACTGCGGAAGGAGGTTTTCTCCAGAGTGATCAGCGGGGTGTTGGCGTCCCGGTGTTCCAGAATGGCGTGCGTATGGTTGGCGATGGAACGCGGATCTTCGCGCAGAAAATACTCGTCCCCCAGGCCTTCCCACAAGGATTCTGCCGTGTCGGCGCGCACGCCCATGCGCGAAAGTGCCTGCAGCGCTTCGTGCTGGACCTGCTCGATCCGCTCGGTTTTGTTAAGCGGATTTTCAAGCCCCCGGCGCAGTGCGCGCTTGGTTTCCATGTAAAGCTGGCGCAGAAGGCTGGCGCGCCAGCTGTTCCAGAGTGTGTGGTTAGTGGCGTTGATATCGGCCACGGTCAGCACGTACAGGTAGTCCAGGTGGATGATATCGCCCACCTGTTCGGCGAAGGTGTGGATTACCTGCGGGTCGGAGAGGTCGCGCCGCTGGGCGGTCATCGACATCTTTAGATGGTTGCGTACCAGCCAGGCGACCAGTTGGGTATCCCATTTTCCGATGTGGTGGCGTTCGCAGAAGGCGATGACATCGTCGGCGCCGAGCTCGGAGTGGTCGCCGCCGCGCCCCTTGGCTATATCGTGATACAGACCTGCGATGTAGAGCAGTTCGATCTTCGGCAGGTGATTGACCACGCGGTGCGCGACGGGGAAGGTGTCACGGTGATCGCGGTGGCGGAACTGTCGCATCTTCTGAATCACTTTCAGGGTGTGCGCGTCGACGGTATAGATATGAAACAGGTCATGCTGCATCTGGCCGACGATACGACCGAATTCCGGCAGGTAGCGGCCTAGAATTCCGTAGCGGTTCATGCGCTTGAGCTCAGTGGATACACCGTCCTCTGAGCGCAGCAGTTCCATGAACAGGGATGTGTTGCGTATATCGTTGCGGAAACTGTCATCGACCAGATGGCGGTGATCGCGGATCAGTCGGATAGTGGAGGCCCGGACGCCTTTGATATCCCGATGCTGGGCCATGATCACGAACAGCTCCATCAGGGCGAAGGGGTGATACTCGAATACCTTGTCGTGGGTGACCTCAAGGTAGTCGTTGTGGATCTGAAAACGACTGTTGACCGGCCGGATGTGCTGCTCCTCTTCGGCACGCAGGATGACCTCATCGAAGTACTGCAGCAGCATGTCATTGAACTCCGACATCGCCTTGGCGACGCGGTAGTACTTGCTCATGAATTGCTCTACGGCGAGGGCACTCTTGTCGTCTTCATATTTGAAGAACTCCGCCAGCGAGCGCTGATGGTCGAACAGCAGGCGGTCTTCGCGGCGCTTGCTGATCATGTGCAGAGCATAGCGCACGGTCCATAGATAGAGCTCGCCGTTGTTGAGGGCTTCAAGCTCCGATTCCGTGAGGAAACCGTGATCGACCAGGTCGCGGATATAGGTGGCACCAAAGTGGCGCTTGGCTACCCAGCCGATGGTTTGCAAGTCTCGCAATCCGCCGGGTGACGTTTTTAGATTGGGCTCAAGGTTGTATTCGGTGTTATTGGTTCGCTCGTGGCGTTCGGACTGCTCTGCAAGCTTCGCGCGGAAGAACTCCTTATCTGTCCAGGCACCTTCCGACGTGACGCGCTCGTACATCGCCTCCTGCAGCTGCGGATTTCCGATCAGCGTGCGGGATTCGATCAGGTTGGTCGCGATCGTGATGTCGTTGCGGGCTTCTTTGTAGCAGTCGTCGATGGTGCGAACACTGGAGCCGATCTCAAGGCCGATATCCCACAATAGTGTCAGGAAACCGCTGATGCTGTCCTCGAAAGAGGTCGCTTCTATGCCGTCGATCAGAATGAGTATGTCGACATCGGAGAAGGGGTGCAGCTCACCTCGGCCGTAGCCGCCCACCGCAACCAGTGCGACATTCTCGGTGCCTGGCCATTCAAAGCGTTTCCATGCCTGAGTCAGGATCTGATCGAGCACCCAGGCGCGACCATAGACCAGGTGACGAATGTCTTCGCCATTGCGAAAGGCTTCGTTCATCGCCTCAAGCGAGTTGCGAAGCGCAGTCTTCAGGGTCTTGATGGTGGCTTCCTGTTCAAGAGATCGATGCAGCTTCTCAACATCGAGGTAACGGGAAAAACGCTCTGTGGACAGGAAGCTGTTGGACATTAGGCTGTGTACTCTCGTGGCGGCTGTCGGCTTAGATTGTTTCGTCTGAACGGAGGGTCAGGATCTCACACCCGTCAGCGGTTACCAGAATAGTGTGCTCATACTGAGCAGACAGGCGGCGGTCGGCTGTTTCGACTGTCCAGCCGTCGCGTTTGTTCAGTTTGACCTGCCGTTTGCCGGCGTTGATCATCGGCTCGATCGTAAAGCACATGCCTTCTTCAAGCACTTCGCCGGTGCCTGCGCGGCCATAGTGGAGAACCTGCGGGTCTTCGTGAAACTCGCGCCCGATCCCGTGACCGCAGTATTCGCGAACAACGGAGTAGTGGTTGCTCTCTGCATATTGCTGGATAACCTGGCCAATATCACCGAGGCGTGCGCCGGGTCGCACCAGCTTGATGCCCTTATAGAGACACTCTTGTGTCACTTCACACAAACGCTTGGCGTGGGGGGCGACGTCGCCGACATAGAACATCATGCTGGTATCGCCGTGGTAACCATCCTTGATAACGGTGATATCCAGATTGACGATGTCGCCGTCCTTGAGTTTTTTGTCGCTCGGAATGCCGTGGCAGACCACTTGATTGATCGATGTACAGATCGATTTGGGGAAGCCGTGATAATTCAGGGGCGCGGGAATCGCCTTCTGTTCATTGACGATGTACTCGTGACAAATCCGGTCCAGCTCGTTTGTCGTGACCCCGGGAACGACGCTGGGTGCGATCATCTCAAGCACCTCGGCCGCCAATCGGCCGGCGACGCGCATCTTTTCGATCTCTTCTAGGGTCTTGATGGTGATACTCATAATGCTCCGCTGTATCCGGTTGTGTCGGTGGTCGCATTGGCGGCCATGGGGACAATAGATTGTAGCGAAAAATCACGCTGCTGAGAAAGTCGACTTCAAACCAGTTGCGTATTGTGGTATAAAGTCGCTCCCAAAAAATCGTCCTGTGCATCTTGCGCGGGGCATAAACACAACACACACATTCCGACACGCCGCTCCTGGGTGCCGCATTGCGGTTGGACGGTGGGGTATGTGGAGGTTTGAACCCGTTTAGAGGATCTCTATAAATGGCTAAGGTAAACATGCGTGACCTGCTCAAAGCAGGTGTTCATTTCGGTCACCAGACTCGTTATTGGAACCCCAAGATGTCTCAGTTCATCTTCGGTGCACGCAACAAGATTCACATCATCAACCTCGAGCACACACTGCCGGCGATGAATTCTGCGCTGGACGTGGTTAAAGGTATGGCTGCGAACAAGAACAAGGTTCTGTTTGTGGGTACCAAGCGTGCGGCTTCCAAAGTGATCAAGGAAGAAGCAGTTCGCGCGAACATGCCTTATGTCAACCATCGCTGGCTCGGCGGTATGCTGACCAACTACAAGACTATCCGTCAGTCTATCCGTCGTCTGCGCGAGCTGGAAACCCAGTCTCAGGACGGTACCTTCGACAAGCTGACCAAGAAAGAGGCGCTGATGCGCACTCGCGAAATGGAAAAGCTTGAGCTGTCTATCGGCGGTATCAAAGAGATGGGCGGCCTGCCGGACGCGCTGTTCGTGATCGACGTTGATCACGAGCGTATCGCTGTCAATGAAGCCAACAAGCTGGGTATCCCTGTTATCGGTATCGTTGATACCAACAGCAACCCGGACGGCATCGACTACGTTATCCCCGGTAACGACGATGCGCTGCGTGCGATTCAGATCTACGCCCAGTCCGTGGCGGATGCCTGTGTCGAAGGCGCTGGCGACAACGCTGGCGACAAGAGCGAATTTGTAGAAGTTGAAGAGCAGAACGCGGCCGAGTAATCGGACTGTAAAACGCTGTTACTAAGCTTGAGCGATTCGTAAAGGGGAGCCTAGCTCCCCTTTTTTGGATTCAGATTAAACGCGATTATTTTTAAGGGGTAACCGACATGGCGAACATCTCCGCAGCGATGGTGAAAGAACTGCGCGAACGCACAGGTCTTGGCATGATGGAGTGCAAGAAAGCACTGGTTGAAGCCGAGGGTGATATCGAAAAAGCGATCGATGATCTGCGTAAGTCATCCGGCATGAAAGCAGCCAAAAAAGCCAGCCGTGTTGCTGCCGATGGTGTGGTTGCATTCAAAGTGGCCGATGACAACAGCTACGCTGTCGTGGTTGAAGTAAACTCCGAAACCGACTTCGTCGCTCGTGACGACAACTTCCTGGGCTTCGTTGACAAGGTGCTGGCAAAGGCGTTCGCCGACAAGCAGACCGACGTTGCCGCGCTGATGGCCGGTGATCTGGAATCTGCCCGTGAAGCGCTGGTGCAGAAGATCGGTGAGAACATCTCCGTTCGTCGCGCAATGCTGGTTGAAGCTCCGGTTGTCGATGGCTACGTCCATAGCAACAAGCGCATCGTTTCTCTGGTGGCACTGACCGGCGGTGAAGCCGAGCTGGCGCGTGATATTTCCATGCACGTTGCCGCGGTTAGCCCGCGTGTGGCTAAGCCGGAAGATATGCCGCAGGAAGAGCTGGATCGTGAAAAAGAGATCATCATGGCTCAGCCGGATATGGACGGTAAGCCGCAGGAGATCAAGGAAAAGATGGCGGGTGGCCGTCTGAAGAAGTTCCTGTCCGAGAACAGCCTGGTCGAGCAGCCGTTCGTTAAGAATCCGGAGCAGACTGTCGGTCAGCTGGTGAAGGCGGCAGGTGCTGATCTGGTATCTTTCGTCCGCGTTGAGGTGGGTGAAGGTATCGAAGTCGAGAAGAAAGACTTTGCTGCAGAGGTTGCTGAGCAGCTCAAGGGCTGATCAGTGATAGGCGGGCTGTGCATCGCACAGTCCGCGCTCATGATTTACACTCAGTTCCGTCCCCCTCTCTTTGGAGAAATCATCCATGCCTCCTACCGATAAACACGCAAAATATAAACGTATCCTACTGAAACTAAGTGGCGAAGCGCTCATGGGTGAGGAGAACTTTGGTATCGACCCCAAAGTGCTCAACCGTGTTGCACTTGAGATCGGTCAGTTGGTCGGGATAGGCGTGCAGGTGGGGATGGTGATTGGCGGCGGTAACCTGTTCCGTGGCGCTGCGCTGAGCGCGGCAGGCCTGGATCGCGTGACAGGTGATCACATGGGGATGTTGGCGACGGTGATGAACGCGCTGGCTATGCGCGAGGCGCTGGAGCGCTGCAATATCGCAACCCGTGTCATGTCGGCAATTCCTATGAGTGGTGTTGTGGATCATTATGATCGCCGTAACGCTATGCGCTACCTCAAACAGGGAGATGTGGTAATCTTTGCCGCCGGAACCGGTAATCCGTTCTTTACTACGGACTCGGCCGCCTGCTTGAGGGGGATCGAGATCGAGGCGGATGTGGTGCTCAAGGCGACTAAGGTCGATGGCGTATTTACTGCCGATCCCATGAAGGATCCGAAGGCGGAGCGTTATACTCATCTGAGCTTTGATGAGGTGCTGGAAAAGCAGCTTGGCGTTATGGATATGACGGCGATCTGTCTGACGCGCGACCACAACATGCCGGTTCGTGTGTTCAACATGAATAAGCACGGTGCGCTCGTGAATCTCGTGGTTGGCGGGAACGAGGGTACCTTGATTGACTGTGGCCCGGCCGCTGGAGAATAAGATGATCCGTGAGATAGTGTCAGACGCTGAAGGGCGTATGAAGAAAAGTATCGAGTCGCTGACTGAGCAGTTCAAGAAGATACGCACCGGTCGCGCTACGCCGGCGATTCTTGATGCCGTTCAGGTCTCCTATTATGGCTCCATGGTGCCGGTTCAGCAGGTTGCCAATATCACGGTTGAAGATGCGCGTACGCTGATGATCAACCCGTGGGAAAAGAAAATGGTTCCGGAGATCGAGAAGGCGATCATGAAGTCCGATCTTGGTCTCAATCCGGCCACCAGTGGCGACGTAATCCGTGTGCCGATGCCGGCGCTGACAGAAGAAACCCGTAAGGGCTATATTCGTCAGGCCCGTCTTGAGGCGGAAAACGCCCGCGTGGCCATCCGCAATATCCGTCGTGACGCCAACGGTGATTTCAAGGATCTGCTCAAAGAGAAAGAGATTACCGAAGACGAAAATCGTCGCGGTGAAGACCAGATCCAGAAGATTACCGACAAATATGTCGGTGAAGTTGATGCGCTGCTGGCGCAGAAAGAAACCGATCTGATGGAAATCTGACACAACATCGAGTCGCGCGCATTGTGCGTGCGGCTCGCTTGTTCGGCCTGCCCATGTCTGATAGCACTAGCCTTATACTCCCTGAGGGGAAAACTCCGCCGCGTCATATCGCGATTATCATGGATGGCAACAACCGCTGGGCGAAAGAGAATCGTAAAGCTGTGTTGTCCGGCCATAAAGCGGGGGTTAATAGCGTTCGCGCGGTGATCGAAGGATGCATCGAAAGCGGCGTTGAGGCGCTGACACTCTTCGCATTCAGTAGCGAAAACTGGCGGCGCCCGGCGCTTGAGGTGCGAGGGCTGATGGAGCTCTTTCGTATCGCGCTGGACAGGGAAACGCCCAAGCTGCTGAAAAATAATATCCGCCTTCGCATTGTCGGTGATAAAACCCGTTTCAGTGCAGACTTGCAAAAGCGCATAGATAAGGCGGAAACGCTTACCGCCGGGTGTACAGGTCTGCAGCTGAATATTGCGGCCAACTACGGGGGGCAGTGGGATATCGCCAATGCGGCGCGAAATATCGCGCAAGCGTGTATGGCGGGTGAGCTGGTGCCCGAGCAGATCGATGCCGAGCTGTTTGATCGTTATACCTGCCTGGCAGACCTTCCCAAGCCTGATCTCTGCATCCGTACCGCAGGTGAGCAGCGTATCAGTAACTTTTTGATTTGGCAGTTTGCATATACCGAGTTCTACTTTTCGCCTCTTTACTGGCCGGATTTCGGCAAGCTTCAGGTTCAGGAAGCGATTATGGACTACTGCACCCGTGAACGCCGTTTCGGTAAAACCAGCGAGCAGTTGGAGGCGGATAAAGAATGATAAAGCAGCGGTTGTTGACGGCGCTGGTTCTAGGGGTGCTTGTGTTGGCCGGTGTCTTTCTTCTGCCGCTGCAAGGTTTTGCTTTGGGGTGCTGGGGTGTCATGTTTCTGGCGGCGCTGGAGTGGGCCAATCTCGCGAGTCTTAAAGGGGCTGTTAAAACAGGCTATGCGTTGTTCAGCGCGGCCGTAATTGCTGTGCTCTATTTTTTTCTTCCGCCTCAATTGTCGCCCTGGTTGCTCGTAGGTGCGGCGCTTTTCTGGTTGTGGGGCTGTTATCTGATAGTGCGTTATCCCGCACGAACCGGGTTTTCTACACGCGCATCCAAGTTATTGATCGGTATGGCTGTCGTCGTACCGACCTGGCTTGCGCTGGTCGATCTGAAATCCCTACCTGAAGGCAATTTGGCCTTGCTTATGCTGCTTTTGCTTGTGTGGGGTGCCGATACTGGCGCTTACTGTGCGGGCAAGCTGTTTGGTCGTCGCAAGCTTATTCCGGGTGTCAGTCCGGGTAAAACGGTTGAGGGCTTGTTCGGCGGTGTCGTGACCTGTTTGTTTATAGGGCTCGTTGCTGGCCTGTGGCGCGAACTTCCTGTACCGGCGCTTGTCTATGTGATGGCGCTGTCTCTGGTGACCTGTCTGGCGGCAGTGTTTGGTGATCTGTTCGAGAGCATGTTCAAGCGCGAACGGGGTATCAAGGACAGTGGCAGGTTGCTGCCGGGGCATGGTGGTGTGCTCGATCGCATCGACAGTCTCACGGCTGCAGCGCCAATCTTTATGCTGGGTCTGTATTGGGCACCAGCGCTCTGACTACCCGAGGTGTACGTATATGGGCATAGTGCAGACGCTGTTAGCGACACTGGTGACGTTAGGGTTGCTGGTCACCATCCATGAGTGGGGGCACTTCTGGGTCGCGCGGCGTTGTGGTGTCAAGGTGCTGCGGTTCTCCGTTGGGTTTGGCAAGCCTTTATGGTTGCGCAAGGGGCGGGACGGCACTGAGTATGCGGTCGCGGTGATTCCTCTTGGTGGCTACGTCCGTATGCTGGATGAGCGTGAAGGAGATGTGCCAGCCGATTTGCGTGCTCAGGCGTTCAATAACAAACCGGTGCTTCAACGCATGGCGATAGTCGCTGCAGGGCCGGTGGTGAATCTCCTTTTTGCCGTTTTGGCATACTGGTTTCTTTTTGTCTGGGGTGTTACCTCGGTTGTGCCGGTCGTGGGCGGTGTCGAGGCGGGGTCGCTGGCTGATAAGTCAGGGCTTCCAGGGGGCGTAGAGCTGCTGGAGGTTGACGGCCACAGTGTGCAGTCATGGGATGAAGTGAATCTCCGACTCGCTGCACGGGTTGGGGAAAGTGGCGTTCTGCAGTTGCTCGCCGGTGAACCCCAAAGAGGCTTGGCTCAGAGCTATCAGGTTAAGCTTGATCGTTGGTCAGTGGATCTCGAAAAGGAGTCGCCCATTTCGGCTCTGGGTATCCAGCCCTATCGTCCTGAGGTGCCTGCTGTAATCGGTACGCTCTCGGAGGGCGGTGCTGCGCAGGCGGCGGGTCTTATGGCAGGCGATAAAGTGCTTTCCATTAATGGCCATCCGGTCAGTGGTTGGATGGCGCTGGTCGAAGAGATTCGCCAGTCGCCAGGGCAAACCCTGTCCTTGGGAGTGCAACGCGGTGCTCAGCGTCTCGAACTTGAAGTTGTGCCGGCCGAGCGCGTGGATGATGCGGGTGATCGTTACGGCTTTATTGGCGCGGGTGTACAGGCGGTGGAGTGGCCGCCCGAGATGTTGCGAGAGCTTCGCTACGGGCCGTTGGATGCGGTCTGGATTGGACTTCGTAAAACCGGACAGATGATAGGCCTGACACTGGATTCCATCGGCAAAATGATTGCAGGTGCCATCTCGGTAAAAAACTTGAGTGGCCCGATAACCATTGCTAAAGTGGCGGGGGCTTCGGCGGCCTCAGGGCTTGAGTCCTTCGTCAGCTTTCTCGCCTATCTGAGTATCAGTCTCGGCGTGTTGAATCTGTTGCCGATCCCGATGCTCGATGGTGGGCACCTCTTGTATCAGTTCATAGAGCTGGTAAGAGGGCGACCGGTGAGTGAAAAAGTACAAATGCTGGGTTTGCGTCTTGGCATGGCAATGTTGCTGAGTCTCATGGCGTTGGCCATGCTCAACGATATCGCCCGGCTGTGATAGCGCCCGACCTGAATTCATTATACGGAAATTAAGACCTGCAGCATGAAACGTAAGCTGGGATTGTTACTTGTATCGGTTTTGTGGGTAGTTCAAGCATACGCGGCTGAATTTCCGTTTACGGTGAACGATATACGACTGGAGGGCCTGCAGCGTGTTGAGCCTGGCCTCGTCTTTCGCTATTTCCCGGTCAATGTCGGCGACCGACTGACGCAGCAGCGTCTATCCGATGCGACCCGCGAGCTCTTTGCCTCCGGTTACTTCGATGATGTGGATATCCTGCGTGATGGTGATGACCTGATTCTGAGTCTTCACGAGCGCCCGTCTTTGGCGCTGATTCGCATCGAAGGTAATAAATTCATTAAAGAAGAAGACCTGCGTGCGGGATTGAAACAGTCCGGTGTGCAGGAGGGCGATGTATTCCGACGTTCCGCAGTGGATCAGATTCGACTTGATCTGCTGCGTGTATATGTCGGTCAGGGGCGCTATGGGGCGGATATCAAGACTGAGGTAGAACCGCTCTCCGGCAACCGTGTTGCGTTGAACGTCAATATCACGGAAGGCCGCGAAGCAACTATCCAGCACATCAACATTGTCGGTAATACACGCTTCAGCGATGAAGAGCTAACCGAACTGTTCTCGTTGAAACTGCCAAATTTCTGGACCTTCTACACCAAGAGTGACCGTTATTCTCGTGAAAAGATGTCGGGTGACCTGGAGCGTCTGCGTTCTTACTACATGGATCGCGGCTACATCAACTTCGACATAGAGTCTGCCCAGGTTTCGATCACGCCTGATAAGAAAAATGTCTATATCACCGTCAATATTCATGAGGGTGAGCAGTACAGCGTTAATGAAGTCAGTGTTGCGGGTGATCTGGTGGTGCCGCGTGAGGAGCTTGAGTCGCTGTTCAAGTTGAAGAACGGTGATACCTTCTCTCGCAAGGCGATGACACAGACGCAGGAAAGTCTCGTGCGCCGGTTGGGTGACGAAGGGTACATGTTCGCCAACGTAAGCCCCGTTCCTGAAATTCATGATGATGGAACGCTGTCCGTTCGCTACTACATCGAACCCGGTAAGCGTACCTATGTGCGTCGAATCAACATCCGCGGCAATACCTTGACTGCCGATGATGTGGTGCGTCGTGAAATGGAGCAGATGGAAGCGGGTATCGCAACCAGTGAGGCGATTGAACGCTCCAAGACGCGGCTGGAAAAAACCGGTTATTTCAAAAGCGTCAATGTGGAAACGCGCCCGGTTCCCGGCACTGACGATCAGGTGGATCTTGAGTACACGGTTGAAGAGCAGCCTTCCGGACAGTTTACGGCTAGCGTTGGCTTCTCCGATAGCGAAGGGATCATCTTCCAGCTAGGTATCGAGCAGGATAACTTTCTGGGTACAGGTCACAAATTTGGGTTTAACCTATCCAACAGTGAAACGCTGACCGAGTATAGCTTTAACTACACAGACCCCTATTACACGGTGGACGGTGTCAGTCGCGGTTTCAATGCCTACTACCGGGAGCGTAACTACGACGAAGATGATGTTAGTTCTTACACTACCAACGAGATCGGTGGTGGCATGAACTTCGGTTACCCCATCGATGATTATCAGCGCCTGAATTTCGGTTTGGGTGTGGATCTGACCGAAATCAACCTGTACGCAGACACGGCGCCCCTTATCAAAACGTTCGTAGAGGATGAGGGTGATAATTATCTTACCTACAACTTCAATGTTGGCTGGAGTGACAACCATCTCAACCGAGGATTCTTCCCATCGCGCGGTTACGCGCAAGGGGCTGATTTCCAAATAGCAGTGCCAGGAAGCGATCTGACTTATTACCGAGCTGTTTATAACGCTAAGTGGTACCGGCCGATTGACGAAAATGAGGTCTGGATTGCGAGTTTGCGAGGCCGTGCAGGCTTTGGTGATAGTCTTGGGGATAACGAATACCCGTTCTATCGCAACTTCTACGCCGGTGGCTTGAAAAGCGTTCGAGGTTTTACCAACAACTCCCTCGGCCCGACAGACGGTGGCTCCGATGATGACCCGTTTGGCGGTAACGTGATTTTGACCGGTAGTGCCGAGTTTATTTTCCCGACGCCGTTTGTTGGCGACAAGAGCGAGTGGCGTACTCTGGTGTTCATGGATGCCGGTAACGTATTCTCCACCGATTGTAAAACTGGTCAGAAGAACTGTACCGATGGTATCGATCTGGGCGAGCTGCGCTACTCCGCCGGTCTGGGGCTTAGCTGGTTGACGCCTGTGGGCCCGCTGTCGATCGCTATAGCGATGCCGCTCAATGATGGCGCTGACGACGATACCGAGATGTTCCAGTTTGCTCTGGGCCAAACCTTCTAAGGAGAGACGATGAAACGACTGACAACCCTGCTCGCAACTGCGGTGTTGCTGATCAGTGCACAGGCCCATGCTGGTAAAATTGTGGTGCTGGATGTGCAGAGAGCGCTGCTAAGTTCGGATGCTGCCAGCGACTTCCGCAAGCAGTTGAAATCCGAGTTCGCGGATGACGAAAAACAACTGGTTGATCTGGAAAAGCAGGCGCGAGCGCTGCAGGAAAAACTGCAGAAAAATGCGGGCTTGAGCTCCGATGATGATATGAAGCAGTTGCGCCTTCAGTTCCAGAAAGCTTTCGGTGAATACCAGCGCCGCGGTCAGGAGCTTCAGCAGCAGCGAACGCAGCGCGAGCAGACGTTCATTGGTGAGATGAAGCCGCGCCTGGATGAGGTCATTCAGGGTTTGATCAAGGCACAGGATATCGACCTGATTGTAAACAAGCAGGCGGCCATCTATGTGGTGCCTTCGCTGGATATTACCCAGAGTGTTGTTGAGCAGTTGAACAAGCAGTAATCGATGAGCAATAACCGGGGATACACGCTGTCCGAGCTGGCAGCAAAAGTCGGCGGGCGTGTTTCGGGCGACCCGGCCCGAGTGATCCACTCCCTGGCAACGTTGCAGACAGCTGGCTCCGGCCAGCTGTCCTTTTTTGCAAATGGCCGGTACCTGAAGCAGCTGCGTGAGAGTCATGCGGAAGCCGTTCTGGTCTCCGATGCGCATGAAACCGATGTGCAAGGGGTGGCGGTCGTGGTTGCTGATCCGTATCTTGCGTTTGCAGAGCTGACCCGCCTTTTTGATTGGCGCCTGGCTGTCCGTCCCGGTATCCATCCAAGTGCCCAGGTGGCAGAAGGGGTTCAGGTCTCTGATGACGCGGAGATTGGCCCCGGTGTGGTATTGGGCGAGAGGGTTGTCGTTGAGGCTGGTGTCAGTATCGGTGCTAATTCCGTTATTGGGCGAGACTCGGTTATTGGGGCCGATACGCGTATCGAGGCCAATGTCACACTGTACCCAGGTGTCAGGGTGGGGCGGCGAGTATTGATTCATAGCGGTGCTGTATTGGGCGCTGATGGGTTCGGTTTTGCCCACGACAAAGAACGCTGGATAAAGATCTGTCAGCTCGGTGGTGTTGTGATCGGTGACGATGTCGAGATCGGTGCCAATACAACCATAGATCGAGGCGCTCTGGAGGATACCTGGATAGAGCGAGGCGTTAAGCTCGACAATCAGATACAGATTGCGCACAACGTGCGTATAGGCGAGCACACTGCAATCGCGGGCTGTACCGCTATTGCGGGAAGCACTAGAATTGGCCGCCATTGTACGGTCGCCGGCATGAGCGGTATCACTGGGCATCTCGAGATCGCTGATGGTACCCACATAACGGCCATGTCGTTGGTAAGCCGCTCAATTACCCGCCCGGGTGCTTACTCATCTGGAACAGGCCTTGAGCCGCATCAGCAGTGGAAGCGCAATGTCGTGCGATTCCGTCAGCTGGATGAGCTGGCCCGGCGTGTGCGTAAACTCGAACAAGCTCTCGAGCATATCTCTATTGAAGGTCAAGACAATGATGGATGTTAAGGAAATCCGGGAATATCTGCCCCACCGCTACCCGTTTCTGCTGGTGGACCGTGTGGTGGATCTCAAGCCCGGTGAATCAATAGTGGCATACAAAAATGTCACTGTGAACGAGCCGTTCTTTAACGGACATTTTCCCGATCATCCGGTCATGCCGGGCGTCCTGATTATCGAGGCGATGGCTCAGGCAGCGGGTATTCTTGGCTTTAAAACCATGGATAAAACACCGCAGGACGGATCTATCTACTATTTTGTAGGGGCGGACAACGTAAGATTCAAAAGGCCGGTAGTGCCCGGGGACCGTTTGCAGCTTGAAGCGAAAGTGGTCTCTGAACGCCGTGGTATCTGGAAGTTCGAAGTGAACTCCAGCGTTGACGGCGAGACGGTCAGCTCGGCTACCATCCTTTGCGCGGACAGGAAGGTGTAAGTGATTCATCCACAGGCTATCGTTGAACCCGGAGCGAAGCTGGCCGAGGATGTAGAGGTCGGCCCATGGAGCTATATTGGCGCTGATGTGGAAATCGGCGCCGGTACCTGTATTGGTCCCCACGTGGTCATAAAGGGACCCACTGTTATTGGTGAAGGGAATCGCATATTCCAGTTCGCCAGTGTCGGCGAGGAGTGTCAGGACAAAAAATACAACGGTGAACCAACCCGGTTGGTCATCGGCGACCGTAACGTCATTCGGGAAGGTTGTACCATCCATCGTGGCACGATTCAGGATGAGGGTATCACGCGTATCGGCAGTGATAACCTGCTGATGGCCTATGTGCACGTGGCGCACGACTGCGTCGTCGGCGATCACTGTATCCTTGCCAACAGTACTGCGCTTGCCGGGCACGTAAAACTGGGCGATTACGCCATACTCGGCGGTTTTACCGCCGTACACCAGTTCTGCCAGATCGGGCCCCATGTGATGTGCGGTGCCGGGACGGTGGTGCTGAAGGATATTCCGGCGTACGTGATGGCCAATGGCAATACTGCAGAGCCCCACGGCATCAATATGGAAGGCCTGCGCCGCAGAGGCTTCAGTCCTGAGAGTTTGCGGACGTTGCGTCAGGCATACAAGATCATCTATCGCAAAAACCTGACTGTTGCCGAGGCTTTGCCTCAACTGCAGCAGATGGCCGCAACAGATCCTGCGGTGCAGCCGCTGATCGATTCGCTGAGTAACTCTACTCGCGGCATCATCCGCTGATTGTCGTTATGCAGGTGGTGCGAGTCGGTATCGTGGCGGGAGAGGCGTCCGGAGATATTCTGGGCGCCGGCCTTATGCGCGCTTTGCAAGCGCGTTACCCACAGATTGAATTCGAAGGGATCGGTGGCGAGCTTATGCTCGACGCCGGCTGTAAAAGCCTTTACCCGTTGGAGCGGCTTTCCGTTATGGGCCTTGTTGAGGTCCTAGGTAGAGTTCCCGAGCTGCTGCGGGCGCGCAAGCGTCTGGTCCAGCACTTTATCGACAATCCTCCCGACCTGTTTATCGGTATTGACGCGCCTGATTTTACTCTGGGCATGGAGCGTAAGCTCAAGGCAGCGGGTATCCCAACCGTTCATTATGTCAGTCCGTCGGTTTGGGCCTGGAAGCGAAAGCGCATTTTCAAGATCAAGCAGTCGACAGACCTGCTGCTGACGCTTTTTCCGTTTGAGGCAGAGGTCTACACACCCACGCAGCAGAATCTGCGCTATGTCGGACATCCGCTGGCGGATCTCATACCCCGGCAGTTGGACATGGAAGCGGCCCGTTTGGCCTACCGATCGGACATCCCCGCCGAAGCTCAGTTGGTTGCATTGTTGCCGGGCAGTCGAGGCAGCGAAATCAAATACCTTGCAAGGCCCTTCCTAGAAACGGCTCGCTGGCTTCAATCCAAGCGCGCCGATCTGCATTTCGTGCTGCCAGCGGCGAATGAGCGGCGGTATCAGCAGCTGCGCGAGTTGATCGATGCGGACTTTGCAGATCTCAACCTACAGCTTGTATTGAAAGGCTCCCGCGAGGTGATGGCTGTGTCCGATGCGATTCTCATCGCTTCAGGTACGGCAACCCTTGAAGCGTGCCTGCTACGCAAACCTATGGTGGTGGCCTATCGGATGGCGGGGCTAACCTATGCGATCTATTCGCGCATGATCAAAAGTCGCTGGATCTCGCTGCCCAATGTTCTGGCTGGCGAAGAGATGGTGCCTGAGGTGCTGCAAGAGCGGGTGACGCCTGACATTTTGGGGCCGCTTGTCTTGAACGCACTCGAGGATTCGGATTATCGCGCACGCATCGACCGTGTGTTTACCCAAATAGGGGACGAGCTTCGTCAGAACGCCAGTGAACGCGCTGCGGACGCCGTGTCTGAACTGCTGGAGGGACGGAGTGCAAAACGGAGCATTTGATTTCGCACCGTCAGAGCTTGTCGCGGGGGTGGACGAGGTTGGCCGCGGGCCGCTGGTCGGCAATGTGGTAGCAGCTGCGGTTATTCTCGATCCGGCGAGGCCGATTGCCGGTCTTACCGACTCCAAAAAGCTCAGTGCAGCGAAGCGAGAGCGTTTGTTTGTTGAGATCCAGGACAAGGCGCTGGCCTGGTCAATACAAAGCGCATCGCCTGCTGAAATCGATGAGCTGAATATCCTGCATGCCAGTATGCTGGCGATGCGACGGGCGGTGCTGGCACTGACCCCTCAGCCTGAATATGCGATGGTGGATGGTAACCGGTGTCCAGAGCTGCCCTGTCCGGCCGAGCCTGTCATCAAGGGCGACCTGTTGATAGAAGCGATAAGTGCCGCTTCTATTCTGGCCAAGGTCTACCGTGACCGTGAAATGCTGGTATTGCACGAGCGGCATCCGCAATACGGGTTTGACAGTCATAAGGGCTACCCGACCAAAGCCCATCTGGCGGCTATTGAAGAGTATGGCGTACTGCCGGAGTATCGGCGCAGCTTTGCGCCTGTACGGCGGGTGCTGGACGCCAAACGTACACTGAACATGGAGTAACCGATGTCAGTTGCCAATTATGTTCACCTGCGGGTGCATACTGAGTATTCCCTGTTCGATGGTCTGGTCCGAATCAAAGAGTTGGTCAAGGCCGCCGCGGCGGACGGTATGCCAGCGGTAGGCATGACGGATCAGACCAATCTGTTCGCGCTGGTCAAGTTTTACAAAGCGGCTCTCGGCGCGGGTATCAAGCCGGTGTGCGGTGTCGATCTGTGGGTTCAGAACGAGCTGGATCCTGAAGGTGAACCCTTCCGTCTGACCCTTCTGGTGCGTACCGGCAAGGGCTATCGCAACCTGATGGAGCTGGTTTCAAGAGCCTACGCCGAAGGGCAGGGGATAGACCCTGAGCGTGCGCTGGTAAAACGGGAGTGGATCAAGGAAAAGGCCGAAGGGTTGATCGCACTGTCGGGTGCTCGCCTTGGCGAGGTCGGGCGTGCACTTCTGGCTGAGAATGGCGAAGCGGCGGCGATTGCCCGTGAGTGGATGGGCGTCTTCCCGGACAGTTTCTACCTTGAGATCCAGCGTACCGGGCGTACCGGTGACGAGGCGCTGTTGCATGCCAGTGTTGAGTTGGCCCGCGAAATCGGCTGCCCCTTGGTGGCAACCAACGAGGTGATGTTCATCAAGGCCGATGACTTCGAGGCCCATGAGGCGCGTACCTGCATCAACATGAGCCGCACACTGGAGGATCCGACTCGGCCGCGTAACTACTCCGATCAGCAGTACTTCCGTAGTCAGGCGGAGATGGCCGAGCTGTTTTCCGATATTCCCAGTGCGCTGGCGAATACCGTCGAGATTGCGCGTCGCTGCAATATTGAAATAGAACTGGGCACCTACTATCTGCCTCGTTTCCCGATCCCGGAAGGGATCCTGATGGACGACTACTTCCGGTATGTGTCGCGCCAGGGGCTGGAGGAGCGGCTGGCGTTTCTCTACGACGTCAACGCGCCCGATTTCGCGGCGATTCGAAAACCCTACGACGAACGGCTCGATTTCGAGCTCGATATCATTATTCAGATGGGTTTCCCCGGTTACTTCCTCATCGTGATGGACTTCATCAAGTGGGGCAAGGAGAACGGTATACCAGTGGGGCCGGGACGAGGGTCGGGTGCGGGCTCCCTGGTGGCCTATGCACTGAAGATCACCGACCTCGATCCTCTGGAATACGATCTGCTGTTCGAACGCTTCCTGAACCCTGAACGTGTATCCATGCCCGACTTCGATATCGACTTCTGCATGGATAACCGAGATCGCGTCATCGATTATGTGGCCCAAAAGTATGGCCGTGACGCGGTGTCTCAGATCATCACTTACGGCACCATGGCAGCGAAAGCGGTGGTGCGAGATGTGGCGCGTGTTCAAGGCAAGCCTTTCGGTTTGGCTGACCGCCTGTCCAAGCTGATTCCGTTCGAAGTTGGGATGACGCTCTCCAAAGCCTGGGAGCAGGAGCCGCAGTTGCGCGAGTTCGTCGAGGCGAGCGAAGAAGCGCAAGAGATCATGGAGATGGCGTACAAGCTTGAGGGTATTACCCGTAACGTCGGCAAACACGCCGGCGGTGTGGTAATTGCGCCGACCAAGCTGACCGATTTCGCCGCGACATACTGTGACGAAGAGGGGCACGGCCTCGTTACGCAGTTCGACAAGAACGATGTCGAAGAGGCGGGGCTGGTTAAGTTCGACTTCCTGGGTCTGCGTACGCTGACCATCATCGATTGGGCGCTGGAGATGATCAACGCCCAGAAAAAACGTCGAAACGAAGAGCCGCTGCAGATCGAAACCATCGATCTTGAAGACCCGGATACCTTCAAGCTGTTGCAGAGCGCCGCGACGACGGCCGTGTTCCAGCTTGAATCCAGCGGGATGAAGGATCTGATCCGCCGCCTGCAGCCGTCCCGCTTCGAGGATATTGTCGCACTTGTAGCTCTGTTCCGACCCGGGCCGCTGCAATCGGGCATGGTTGACGACTTTATCAACCGTAAGCATGGTCGCGCCGAGATGGCTTGGCCGCATCCGGATTACCAGCTCGATTCTTTGCAGCCGGTGCTGGAGCCTACCTACGGCATCATCCTCTATCAGGAACAGGTGATGCAGATAGCGCAGGTAATGGCCGGCTACACACTCGGCGGTGCGGATATGCTGCGCCGAGCCATGGGTAAGAAAAAACCCGAGGAGATGGCCAAGCAGCGCAGCTCCTTCCTCGAAGGGAGTCGGAATAACGGTATCGATGCCGATCTGGCGGGCAACATCTTTGACCTGGTGGAAAAGTTTGCAGGCTATGGCTTCAACAAGTCTCACTCTGCGGCTTATGCGCTGGTGTCCTATCAGACCGCCTGGTTGAAACAGCATTACCCCGCGCAGTTTATGGCGGCGGTGATGTCCTCGGATATGCAGAACACCGACAAGGTGGTGATCTTCATTGAAGAGTGCAGGCAGATGGGGCTGACGGTTCGTCTGCCCGATGTTAATGACGGTGAATACAAGTTCGCGGTCAACGAGAAGAATGAAATCATCTATGGCCTTGGTGCGATCAAGGGGGTCGGGGAAGGCCCTGTTGAAGCGATCGTGCAGGCCCGCGCTGAAGGTGGGCCGTTTAGCGACCTGTTCGACTTCTGTAAACGTGTTGGCACCAAACGTCTGAACAAGCGTGTCCTTGAGGCGCTCATCCGTTGTGGTGCGTTGGACAGTCTCGGAGCGCATCGTGCGATTTTGTGGGATGCAATCTCGGCGGCATTGAAAGCTGCTGATCAGGATGCGCACAATCAGGATTCGGGTATCTTCGACCTGTTTGGCGAAATGGAGGCACAAACCGAGACCGATCCCTACGAGAATTTCCGCCGGGCGCGTGAATGGACCGACAAGGAGCGCCTGCAGGGGGAGAAAGAGACGCTGGGTCTATATGTCACCGGTCACCCCATAGATGAGTATGAATCCGAGCTGCGACATTTTGTCAGCAAAAAGCTTGTCGAGTTGCAGCCGGCGCGCGGACGCAGCCAGAAGATGGCGGGTCTGGTTGTGGATCTGCGCATGAAAAAGACCAAAAAAGGCGATCCGCTCTGTTTTATTACCCTTGATGACCGCAGTGCACGGATGGAAGTGACGATGTTCGGTGAGGCCTATGAGGCGGCCAGAACGCTGATTGCCAAGGATGTGGTGCTGATCGTCGAGGGTGAGATTGCAACGGATGACTACAACGGCGGCCTGAAAGTACGCGGCAGCAAGGTGCTCAGTATCGCCGATGCCAGGTCTCAGTATGCCAGCAGTGTCGAGATCCAGTGTATGCAGCAGGATTTCGGTCGGCAGACGTTGAAGATGTTGGCTGAAACGCTTAAACGCGAGCGCTTGAGTGAAGGCGGCTTGCCTATCATCATGCGGTACCGGCGTGACGATGCCGAAGGACCATTGAAGTTTGGTGAGAACTGGCGCATTCGTGCCAGCGATGAGTTGATTCTGGCACTGAAGGAACAGTTCGGAAACGACCGTGTCAAACTGCGCTTCGAGCGCTGATTGGCGTGGGGGCCGACCGCTTCGGGGTGGAGTCTACCTCCCGCAACCGGTAGAATTGGCCGAAATTTTGGCAAGTTGCACGATGCGCTTGCCCCAACACACATGACAAGAGCAGAAGCAGACGCGCATGAATCCTAACTATCTGGATTTTGAACAGCCTATTGCCGAGCTGGAAGCCAAAATCAATGAACTGCGCCTGGTAGGCGAAGACAATGCAGATCTCAATCTTGCTGATGAGATCGGGCGCTTGAAGGATAAAAGTCGCACTCTGACTCAAAGTATCTTCGCTGACCTGTCTGCCTGGCAAATCTCTCAGCTGGCACGTCACCCCAAGCGTCCCTACACCTTCGATTATGTGAAGCATGCCTTCGAAGAGTTTGAAGAGATTCACGGTGATCGTCACTTCGCCGATGACCAGGCGCTTGTTGGTGGTATTGCCCGTCTGGACGACAAGCCCGTCATGATCGTGGGCCATCAGAAAGGCCGTGAAGTGAAGGAGAAGGTCAAGCGCAACTTTGGTATGCCGCGGCCTGAAGGTTATCGCAAGGCGCTGCGCATCATGGAGATGGCCGAGCGTTTCAAGCTGCCGATCCTGACCTTTATCGACACCCCTGGAGCTTATCCGGGTATCGATGCAGAAGAGCGCGGACAGTCCGAGGCGATCGCCTTTAACCTGGCTAAAATGTCGCAGATGCGTACACCGATCATCTCCACCGTCATCGGTGAAGGTGGTTCAGGTGGTGCGTTGGCGATCGGTGTTTGTGACGAGCTACTGATGCTTCAGTATGCCACCTACTCGGTTATTTCACCGGAAGGTTGTGCGTCGATCCTGTGGAAGAGCGCCGAGCGTGCAGCCGACGCGGCCAAGGCGATGGGCATTACTTCCGGTCGTCTGAAAGAGTTGGGTCTGGTCGATCAGGTCATTCCTGAGCCGCTTGGCGGTGCTCATCGCGATCCCGCGTTGATGGCGGCAAGTCTGCAGCAGAAGCTGGTCGAAACCTTGGATCGCTTGCAGCAGATGCCAATCGATGAGCTGCTTGATCGTCGCTATTCGCGTTTGATGTCCTATGGTCGTTTCACCGACTGATTCAGTGATAGAGCGGGCCCATGGCTGAGTTGCCTGTCCTGCTCGTAGAACGCCTCAAGGACCTAACACATATCCGCCGCTGGGTGATTGCATTCAGCGGCGGAGTTGATTCCAGGGTTCTGTTAGAGCTCTGCGCCCAGCAGTTACCGCCTGAAAGGTTATTGGCTCTACATATCGATCATCAGCTTCAGAGTGGCTCGAAAGAGTGGGCAAAGCGTTGTGAAGCGATCTGTGAGCATCTGAATATTGCGTATCGATGCATCTGCGTAAATCCGGGCACAGGCTCGGAGTCCGATCTTCGCGATGCGCGATATCAGGCATTTGAAGAGGTGCTAGAGCCCGGTGATTGCCTGTTGCTGGCGCAGCATGCCGATGATCAGGCCGAGACTTTGTTCTTGCGCTTGATGCGAGGCGCCGGTGTGCGAGGCTTGGCGTCGATGCCCTGGATGCGCCCGTTGGGGCAGGGCGTGTTGGCGCGGCCACTGCTTGATCAGTCGCGTGCTGTCATAGAGCGCTGGGCGAAAGAGCGGGGGCTGGAGTGGATAGAGGATCCGAGCAACGCCAGCGAGATATACGAGCGTAACTGGGTTCGTCACAACCTCATGCCCCTTTTGCGCGGGCGTTGGCCGCGATTACACCAGCGAGTGACAGCGACGACACGGCAGCTCTCCGAGGCGTGTGAGTTGCTGGATGAGATGGCTCAGGGGGACTTGAGTCAGATCCGGTCATCTCCTGAGCAATTACCACTTTTACCGCTGACTGAATTGAGTCGGGCGCGCCAACGCAATCTGCTGCGCTTCTGGGTTCATCGCGTCAGCGGCCATTGGCTCAGTGAAGATGAGCTGTTCAGGGTTGAGGAGCAGGTTATCGGTGCGGGCTGTGATCGCACGCCTGAACTGAAACTCGGTGGATACTGGCTCAGACGCTACCGTGAGTGCCTTTACCTGCAGCCGGCACTGCCGGAGCGAGAGGCACCGTTCTTGTTTACGCTCGAGCCCGGTGAGCGAAGACTGTCCCAGGGTGTGCTGGGCTTTGAACAACGCGCATCCCAGGGGTTGCCTGTCGGGGCCAGATTACGTCTTGGCTATCGTCAGGGTGGAGAGCGGGTTCGGCCTCTGGGGCGAGGTGGATCGGTCAGTCTCAAGCAGCTGATGCAGGAGGCGGGAGTGCCTCCCTGGTTGCGGGCAGGGTGGCCGCTACTATGGCAGAACGAAGTCCTGGTGGCCGTGCCGGGAATCTGCCTGTGTCATGAAGGTGTGGTTGAAGGTGGATTAACCCCTTTGTGGCGACCTTTTGGTTTGTCTGATGGCGGGTGCTTTGGTAGACTGTAGCCCCATCTTGAGTACGTTTTCCCTCCTAACTTTCGATCTTACAGGTTCCGCATGACGCGTTATATTTTCGTCACCGGCGGTGTTGTGTCCTCATTGGGCAAAGGCATCGCATCTGCTTCTCTGGCGGCTATTCTTGAGGCCCGTGGCCTCAAAGTCACAATGCTCAAGCTGGACCCGTATATCAACGTGGATCCGGGTACTATGAGCCCGTTCCAGCACGGTGAGGTGTTTGTCACCGAAGATGGCGCCGAAACTGACCTGGACCTCGGGCACTACGAGCGTTTCATCCGCACCACGATGACCAAGCGCAATAACTTCACCACCGGTCGTGTATACCAGCACGTGCTGCGTAAGGAGCGCCGTGGCGACTACCTCGGCGGTACCGTGCAGGTCATTCCGCATATCACTGACGAGATCAAGCGTCGTGTCATTGAGGGCGCCGGTGATGCCGATATTGCGCTGGTGGAGATCGGCGGAACAGTGGGTGATATCGAGTCGCTGCCGTTTTTGGAGGCGGTGCGTCAGCTGAAAGTCGAGCTGGGCTCTAACCGTGCGCTGTTCATGCACCTGACGCTGGTGCCCTACATCGCGACAGCCGGTGAAACCAAGACCAAGCCGTCGCAGCACTCGGTCAAGGAGCTGCGCTCCATCGGTATTCAGCCGGATATCCTGATCTGCCGTTCCGAGCAGCCAATCCCCGAGTCGTCGCGTCGTAAACTGTCGATGTTTACTAACGTGGAAGAGCGCGCCGTGGTTTCGCTGCCGGACGCCGACACCATTTACAAGATTCCGCGCATGCTTAGCGAGCAGGGGCTGGACGATATCGTTGTGGATCGTTTTCGTCTGGCTGGCTGCCCGGCCGCCGATCTGCGTGAATGGGATCGCGTCGCCGATGCCTTCCTGCATCCGGAAGGAGAAGTCCGCATCGCCATGGTTGGTAAGTACATGGAGCTGTTGGATGCCTACAAGTCGTTGATTGAAGCGGTGACTCACGCGGGTATTACCCTGCGTAAGAAGGTGAAGATCGATTACATCGACTCCGAGCGTATCGAGCGTGAAGGGGCCGAGATTCTCAAGGATGTGAGCGCTATTTTGGTACCGGGTGGCTTCGGTGAACGTGGTGTCGAAGGTAAGATCCGTGCCGTGCGCTATGCCCGCGAAAACCGTGTGCCATATTTGGGGATCTGCCTGGGTATGCAGGTGGCGGTGATTGAATTTGCCCGTCATGTGGCAGGCCTGGCCAATGCCAACTCAACCGAGTTCGACCCGCAGAGTGAGCATCCGGTCATCGGCCTGATCACCGAGTGGACCGATGCCAGCGGTGAGGTTGAAACCCGCAGTGAAGAGTCTGATCTCGGTGGCACCATGCGACTGGGTGCCCAGATCTGTCATCTCAAGCCGGGATCCCGAGTGGCAGACGCCTATGGTCGAATCGACATCAAAGAGCGTCATCGTCACCGTTACGAATTCAACAATAACTACACAGAACGTCTGGAAGCTGCCGGACTGGTCATCTCTGGCCGCTCGGAAGATGGCGAGCTCGTCGAAGTGGTGGAAGTGCCCGATCATCCTTGGTTCGTGGCCTGTCAGTTCCACCCGGAGTTTACCTCTACGCCACGTGACGGCCATGGGCTGTTCACCGGCTTTATTAAAGCCGCTCTAGAGCGTCAGGCGCAACAGACAGCAGAATAAGCGAAAAATTGGAGAAGAAGAGAATGGCTCAGATCGCTGATATCAAAGCACGTGAGGTGCTCGATTCCCGCGGTAACCCCACCGTCGAAGCCGACGTAATCCTTTCATCAGGTGTTGTCGGCAGTGCCTGTGCACCCTCAGGTGCATCCACGGGCTCTCGCGAGGCGCTGGAACTGCGTGACGGCGACAAATCCCGCTATTTGGGCAAAGGCGTCCTGAAGGCCGTGGCGGCTGTCAACGGCACTATCCGCGATGCTCTGGTTGGCATGGATGCAGCCGATCAGCGTGCGCTGGACAACAAGATGCTCGAGCTTGACGGTACCGAGAACAAGGCGAATCTGGGCGCCAACGCCATTCTGGCGGTCTCTCTTGCAGCGGCCAAGGCGGCAGCGACTGAAAAGGGTATTCCGCTGTACGCACACATCGCTGAACTCAACGGCACCGCTGGCCAGTTCTCTATGCCGGTACCGATGATGAATATCCTCAACGGCGGTGAGCATGCCGACAACAACGTCGATATTCAGGAGTTCATGATTCAGCCTGTTGGTGTAACCAATTTCGCTGATGCACTGCGTTGCGGCGCCGAGATCTTCCACGCGCTGAAGAAGGTATTGCAGAGCAAGGGGCTGAATACCGCGGTGGGTGACGAAGGTGGTTTCGCACCGAACCTGGGGTCAAACGAAGAAGCGCTGGTCGTGATCAAGGAAGCGATCGCCGATGCCGGTTACGAGCTGGGCAAGGACGTGACGCTGGCACTGGATTGCGCATCCTCCGAGTTCTACAAGGGCGGTCAGTACGACCTGTCCGGCGAAGGCAAGGTGTTCGATGCCGAGGGCTTTGCGGATTACCTGGCTGAGCTGACCCGCAACTATCCGATCGTCTCGATCGAAGACGGTATGGATGAGTCCGATTGGGCTGGCTGGGCAGCGCTGACTAACAAAATCGGCGATAAGGTTCAGCTGGTCGGTGACGACCTGTTCGTAACCAATACCAAGATCCTCAAGGAAGGTATCGATAAGGGTATCGCTAACTCTATCCTGATCAAGTTCAACCAGATTGGCTCCCTGTCTGAAACGTTGGATGCGATCAAGATGGCCAAGGACGCCGGTTACACAGCAGTAATCTCGCACCGCTCAGGTGAAACGGAAGATACCACCATTGCTGATTTGGCAGTGGGTACTGCCGCAGGTCAGATCAAAACCGGCTCTCTGTGCCGTTCAGACCGTGTATCCAAGTACAACCGCCTGCTGCGCATCGCAGAAGAGCTGGGTGACAAGGCGGTTTATAACGGCCTTAAAGAGATCAAGGGCCAGGGTTGATAAACCGATTCGCAAAAAAGGGGCTGCTTACCAGCCCCTTTTTTGTGTACAGGATGTACGATATCACTCGTCTTCTCTTCCGTTTCTTTGCAGAGAAGGTTTCGGGGATAAGTGTAAACGATCAAGTATATAAGAGGCGTACGTGTATCGCGCTCTACTATTGATACTGCTGGTCATGATTCTCGGTCTGCAATACAGACTGTGGTTCGGTGAGGCCAATCTGCGCCAGGTCTGGAGTCTTAAAGATCAGATTGAGCAGCAGCAGATCGAAAACGAGAGTCTGACCGAACGTAATCAGCGTCTGGAGGCCGAAGTGCGTGATCTCAAAAAAGGGATGGCGGCATTGGAGGAGCGGGCGCGTAGTGAGATGGGCATGGTGCAGGAGGGGGAGACCTTCTTCCAGCTGATCGAGCCCGAGCAGGAGAGTGACCAGCGTTGAATCTGTATCAGCAACCCCCCGTATATCTGAACGGTGAGCCTTCGGTTCATGCCAGGCTGCGCTGCGAACCCGAAGACTTTCAGGTGTTTGAGCAGCTCGGCTTCGAGCCTGATGGAGAGGGGGAACATCAGTTTCTGTATATTCGCAAACGCGGCGAGAACACCGACTGGGTCGCCCGGCAGCTGGCGAATTTCTGCCAGCTCAGTCCTCGTGATGTCAGCTACGCGGGGAAAAAAGACCGTCATGCGGTGACGGAGCAATGGTTCAGTGTGCATATGCCCGGTCACCGTGCGAGCCTGAACTGGAAGCTGTTCGGCGGCGATAGTATTGAGGTTTTGCGCGCCGAACGGCACAGTCGAAAGTTGCGTTTGGGAGCCCTAAGTGGCAACCGGTTTGTACTGCGCCTTCGAGATGTTTCTGACGATGCAGAGCTGCAAGCGCGGTTCGACAGCCTTGGCGTGGGCGTGCCTAACTACTTTGGCGAACAGCGTTTCGGGCATCACTACGGCAATATTGAAAAAGGGCTGGCGCTGATAGCCGGTCAGTACAAGGAGCGTCAGCGACACAAAAAAGGCTTGTATATCTCCGCTGTGCGCTCTTGGCTGTTTAACCATCTGTTGTCTCAGCGTATCGAGAAGGGGTTATGGAGCGAGATACTTGACGGTGATGTGCTGATGATCAATGGCCGCCAGAGCTGCTTCCTTTATGATGGCGATCCCGATATTGCTAAACGCATGGCGGCAGGGGAACTGCATCTGACCGGCCCCTTATGGGGGCGGGGGGAGCTCATGACTCAGGGCGTAGCGCGCGATTTTGAGCAGCAGGCGCTGGCGCAGCAGGCGACGGTGTGTGACCAGTTGGCTGCATTAGGGCTTAATCAGGAACGGCGCGCACTCAGGTTGTCACCTGCCGAGCTTGCGATAGAGCGTGAGTGTGACGGACAATGGCTGTTGACCTTCGAACTGCCGGCAGGCGCCTTTGCAACGAGCGTGTTGCGAGAGCTCTGTAAATGGCAGCAGTCGGGCCAGGAATGAAAGCGCTAAATGATAAGAGATAGGGTCTCGGTGTCGACAAGGAGCGCCCGAACCCGGGGCCGCTAGCCTGATTGGGCAGGGCCCGAGTGGAGTATTCCCACCCGATGCATATATTGATTTCGAATGATGACGGCGTTTACGCGCCGGGCTTGGCGGCGTTGGCGTCGGCTCTGGAGCGTGATGCGCAATCGGTTTGCGTAGTGGCCCCGGACCGTAATCGCAGTGGTGCCAGTAACTCGTTGACGTTGGATCGTCCTCTGGAAGCCTACACCCACGAATCCGGATTTATCAGCATCAACGGTACGCCGACAGACTGCGTACACCTGGGCGTGTCGGGGCTGTTCAGTGCTGAGCGCAAGCCTGATGTGGTGGTGTCCGGTATCAATGCTGGCGCGAACCTGGGTGATGACGTGCTTTATTCAGGCACAGTGGCTGCGGCCATGGAGGGACGAAACTGTCGTTTGCCCCCCATCGCCGTGTCGCTGTGCAGCTTCCATCCCCAGCACTATGAAACCGCTGCCGAGATCGTGCGTGTGCTGGTGAGTAAGCTTGAATCACTGGTTGTGGCACCGCGCACCGTGCTTAACGTCAATGTGCCGGACCTGCCGTTGGAAGAGATTCGAGGAATACATGTTACCCGGTTGGGGCACCGATTTGCCGGTGAGCCGCCGGTGAAAGTGCAGGATCCGCGTGGGCGAACCCGCTATTGGATCGCCGGAACCGGTGATGCTGCGGATGCCGATCCGGGGACGGATTTCTATGCCGTTGAGCAGGGCTATGTTTCGGTCACACCGTTACAGATCGACATGAGCCATTACTCCGGTATGGAAAGCCTTGGGCTCTGGCTGGAGGAGTTGAATTGAACGACGTGCTGTTTCAGGGTATCGGCATGACCTCAAAGCGAACGCGCGATCGACTGATCGCCCGCTTGAAAGAGCAGGGTATCGAGAACGACAAAGTCTTGAACGTGGTGCGGGATACCCCCCGGCACATCTTCATAGACGAGGCGCTTTCGCATCGCGCTTATGAGGATACTGCGTTACCGATTGGCTTCAATCAGACCATTTCCCAGCCTTACATCGTTGCTCGTATGACCGAGTTGTTGCTGGAAGATGGGCCAAAAGAGAAAGTGCTTGAAGTGGGTACCGGCTCTGGCTATCAGACCGCGATCCTCGCGCAGCTCGTCGATCAGGTGTTTACGGTCGAGCGCATTAGAGGGCTACAGGAGAAGGCGCGAAAGCGCATGCAGCAGCTGCGCTTGCGCAATGTGATGTTTCGTCATACCGATGGCGGTATGGGGTGGCCCGACAAGGGGCCGTTCGATGGCATTATGGTTACGGCAGCACCGGAACAGGTTCCTCAGGAACTTCTGGATCAGCTCAGTATCGGTGGTGTACTGGTGATTCCGGTAGGGGATGGTCAGGGACAGGTTCTGATGAAGATCCGCCGTGTGGATGAAGAACAGTATGAGCGCGAGGTTCTTGAGCCTGTGCGCTTCGTCCCGTTGCTTGCAGGGGTGGTTCGTTGAGCGAAATGGAAATCAAAGTGCGTACACCCAAGGATTATTTGGCGCTGGCTGGCAAAGGAATGATGATGGGGGCAGCTGACGCGGTTCCCGGTGTATCCGGCGGTACCGTCGCCTTCATTACCGGTATTTACGAAGAGTTGATCGATACGTTGCGCAGCTTTGATCTGCAGGCACTGATGGTGCTTTACCGAGAGGGTATCGGTGCGTTCTGGCGCCATGTCAACGGCACATTCCTGGTTACGCTGCTGGGCGGCATCCTGTTAAGCCTACTGAGCCTGTCACGGGTTGTGCTCTTCATGCTGGATCAATATCCGGTCCTGCTCTGGGCGTTCTTCTTTGGCCTTATTCTGGCATCGGTCTGGAGTTTGATGCGGCATGTGCAAGGCTGGAACCTAAGTAACACCTTGATCTTCTTTACCGGTGCTCTGTTAGCTTATCTCATCACATCATTGACGCCGGGAACGCTGACAATATCGGCATTTACCCTGTTCGGTTCAGGCATGGTGGCGATCTGCGCCATGATTTTGCCCGGCATATCCGGCAGTTTCATCCTGCTGCTCATGGGGATGTACGCGCCGATACTCAGTGCGGTAAAGCATTTCGAACTCTATAACATCGGATTGTTTGCCGCCGGTTGTGCGGTTGGCTTGATCAGTTTTTCACGCCTGTTAAGCTGGGCGTTTCATCACCACCGCAAACTGGTGCTCGCGTTGCTCGGTGGTTTTATGCTGGGTTCGCTGAATAAGGTCTGGCCATGGAAATACACACTGGCCTACACCATTGATCGGCATGGCGACTCGGTTCCGTTACTGCAGCGCAACGTGTTGCCGGATGTGTTCACCCAGTTGACAGGTCAGGCGGCGCTTCTTTTGCCGGCACTTGTGCTGATGGCCGTGGGCGTGGTGTTGGTTGTTTTGCTGGATCGACATAACGGCTAGGGGAGGTTGGGTGCGCAGGGGAGCACGCGGATTGCAGAGGCTGTTCGTTTTACTTGCTGTATTCGCATTGGCTGCCTGCTCCGGTGGATATGCTCCGGTGACTGAGCAGTCGCTCGGCGGTCGTTCCCATGCTCCGGCTCCTGCACGTTACACGGTAAGGCAGGGCGATACCCTGTATTCGATCGCCTGGCGGTATGGCCTCGATTACCGCCAGTTAGCCAGCATGAACGGTATCGATAGCCGTTACACAATCTACCCCGGACAGAAGCTGCGCCTTAAGGGCGGCAATAGCTCCACAGCTCCCAGCTCAGGAACCAAATCGGTCCCTGAGACTCAAATTACTTCAACAAGCCCGTCTAAACAGAGCAGCCGTCAAGCCACGACCCAAAAGCCTGTGCCCGCTGCTTCGGCTTCCGGGCCCGTCGATTGGCAGTGGCCAAGCAGTGGCGCGCTGATTGGACGTTTTTCCAACGGGTCAAGCCCGAACAAGGGTATCGATTTGGCGGGAAAAATCGGAGATCCAGTGTACGCAGCGGCCTCGGGTCGTGTGGTATATGCTGGCAGCGGATTGCTGGGTTATGGCAATCTGGTGATAGTGAATCACAATCGACAGTACCTGAGTGCATATGCACATAACAGTCGCATTTTTGTGAAAGAAAGTGATAGTGTGAAAAAAGGCGACAAAATCGCCGAGATGGGCAATACCGGAGCCAGCCGTCCGATGCTGCATTTTGAGATCAGGCGTGACGGTAAACCAGTAGATCCGCTGAAGTATCTACCCGTAAAACAATAAAACAATAATAAGCAAAACAGCGTAACGACAGACACGCATGGGGGTAATCAGATGGAAACCGTCAGTACCAAAGAGTACGGAGCGATGAGCAGTGGACGAGATCCTGACATCGATTCCGATGAAAGCATGGAACTTAACGACGTCGACGACACCGATCTGGATGAAGAGGAGGAGTCGGACGACGAAGAGGTGCCCGAGTTCATCAATAGCGGTCGCGGGCGTGGCAGTATGGCTCACAAGGATCTGGTCAACGCCAAGACACTGGATGCGACCCAGCTGTATTTGAATGAAATAGGGTTCTCGCCGTTGTTGACGGCCGAAGAGGAGGTCTATTTCTCGCGGCTGGCGCTTAAAGGCGATGAGTCTGCGCGTAAGCGCATGATCGAGAGCAACCTGCGACTTGTGGTCAAAATCGCCAGACGCTACATCAATCGAGGCCTGTCACTGCTGGATCTGATCGAAGAGGGTAACCTCGGCCTGATTCGCGCAGTGGAAAAGTTCGATCCGGAACGGGGCTTTCGCTTCTCGACTTACGCGACCTGGTGGATCAGACAGACAATCGAACGTGCGATCATGAACCAGACGCGTACCATTCGGCTACCCATTCATGTCGTCAAGGAGTTGAACGTTTATCTTCGTGCCTCTCGTGAGTTGGCTCAGAAGCTTGATCACGAGCCCTCAGCGGAAGAGATCGCGACATTGGTCGACAAGCCTGTTGAGGATGTGGAGCGCATGCTGGGGTTGAACGAGAGAATCGGCTCGGTAGACACGCCCGTCGGTGGCGGGTCAGACAAGTCACTGCTTGATACCATTGCTGATCAGGGTGCCGGTGACCCGGAAACTCTGCTTCAGAACACCAATATAAGCGGCAACTTGAATAAGTGGCTCGATATGCTGCCAGAGAAACATGCTGACGTGCTGTCTCGACGCTTCGGCTTGCGTGGACACGAGATGTCGACTCTGGAACAGGTTGGCAAGGAGATCGGACTGACGCGAGAGCGGGTTCGCCAGATCCAGGTGGAAGCGCTGCGTAAGTTGCGCGAGATCGTGGAGAAAAATGGCTTGAGTGGCGAAGATCTGCTTCAGTAGCCACCCGTCATGTGAAAACGGGGCCTTCAGGCCCCGTTTTTATGTCTATCGCTCGAGGTACTTCAGTTTGTCCTCGACACCGTTCCACTCTTCGGCATCGTCGAGCGGTGCCTTACGCTCACTAATATTGGGCCAGGCTTCGGCTAATTCCGCATTCAAGGCTACAAACGGTTGCTGCGCATCGCTTAAATCGTCCTCGGACAGAATCGCCTCGGCAGGGCACTCGGGTTCACAGAGCCCGCAGTCGATGCATTCATCGGGGTGGATGACAAGGAAATTGGGACCCTCGTAAAAACAGTCGACAGGACACACGTCGACACAATCGGTGTATTTGCAGCGTATGCAGTTTTCCGTCACGACATAGGTCATCGCTCGTTCTCCCCGTTATGGCGATTTGAAGGCAGTATAGACATCTACTGCCAGCAAGGTGTTAGTGTGCCAGCTTTTTCAACTCGTACAGTAGCTCAAGTGCGGCGCGGGGCGTCAATTCATCAGGGTCTATTTGGGCAAGCTTGCGCTCCGCTTCCGAGGGCACCGGTGCAATGAACAGGTCGCTTTGTACCGGGTTATCCTGGGCGATCTGTTCACGCGTCGGTGCAGGTCTGAGATCGGCGGCCCGGGTGTCCTGCTCGAGCTGTATGAGCTTCTCTCTTGCCTGAGTGATGACATGGGGTGGTACGCCTGCGAGCTGAGCGACCTGCAGACCGTAACTCTGGCTGGCCGGCCCCTGCTGTACTTCATGCATGAAGACGATATGGTCATTGTGCTCAACGGCCGTCAGGTGCACGTTATGTACCCCGTCACACTGCTCGGGCAGTGTGGTGAGTTCAAAGTAGTGGGTGGCGAAGAGGGTGAAGGCGCGAACCTCCCGGGCCAGAAACTCAGCGCAGGACCATGCCAGAGACAGACCGTCAAATGTGCTGGTGCCGCGCCCGACCTCATCCATCAGCACAAGACTGCGATCGCTGGCGTTGTGCAGGATATTGGCCGTTTCCGTCATCTCCACCATGAAAGTTGAGCGTCCGCCAGCCAGGTCGTCCGACGACCCCATGCGGGTGAAAATGCGGTCGACGATGCCGATGGTTGCACAGGTGGCGGGTACGTAACTGCCGATATGAGCCAATAAGGTGATCAATGCAGTTTGACGCATATAGGTGGACTTACCGCCCATGTTGGGGCCAGTGATAATCAACATCCGCCGTTCGGGTTCAAGCTTTAGGTCGTTAGACACGAACGGAGTGTCGAGTACCGCTTCCACAACAGGGTGGCGGCCGCCTTCAATCTCAATGCAGGCATGATCAACAAGCGTCGGTGCAGAATAGTCCAGCGTTTCGGAACGCTCTGCGAGGTTCTGCAACACGTCGAGCTCGGCCAGCGCACTGGCACAGTCCTGAAGTGGTGCGAGTTCGGCGGCCAGCGTTTCGAGCAGCTCTTCATACAGTTGCTTCTCGCGCGCCAGTGAGCGGCCCTTGGCGCTGAGTGCCTTGTCCTCGAATGTCTTCAGCTCAGGTGTGATGTAGCGCTCGGCATTCTTGAGCGTCTGTCGTCTCTGGTACTCGGCCGGCATATCTATCGCCTGAGCTTTGCTGACCTCGATGTAATAGCCGTGCACGCGGTTATAGCCGACTTTAAGCGTATTCAGTCCTGTCCGCTTGCGCTCACGCGCTTCCAGCTCAAGCAGGTAGTCGCCGGCGTTCTCACTCATGCCACGCAGTTCGTCGAGTTCTGCGTCAAATCCCTCTGCAATGACGCCACCATCACGTATCAGCATCGGCGGCGATTCAATAATGGCGCGCTCGAGCAGTTCGGCAAGTTCTGGGAAGGTCCCGATAAGCTGGCGAAGCTCTGCTATGCGCGGGGCGTCACTGTCGGCCAGCTGCTCCTGCAGAGCAGGCAGGTTGCCGAGCGCGAGCTTAAGTCGCTCGAGATCGCGGGGGCGGGCAGAGCGCAGCGCGACGCGCGACAGTATGCGTTCCATATCACCAACCGGGCGCAGCGTCTCCGAGATGGCTTCAAAATGAAAACCGTTCCTGAGCCAGCCTATCGCGTTTTGCCGGGCCAGAAGCGTATTCAGATTACGTAAAGGTCTGTGCAGCCAGCGCCTGAGCATGCGCCCGCCCATCGGTGTGCGGGTTTTGTCCAGAACGGACGCCAGCGTGTTGTCGGTACCGCCGGAGAGGTTTTGGTCGAGCTCAAGATTACGTCGGGTTGAGGCATCGAGCAGTACGGCTTCAGCGCGCTGCTCGACCTGCATGCGGCGGATGTGGGGCAGTGCGCTGCGCTGTGTGTCCTTGGCATATTGCAGCAGGCACCCGGCCGCGCCGATCGCCAGCGGCAGGTGGTCGCAGCCGAATCCCGACAGATCCTGCGTGTTGAACTGCTGGCACAACAGGCGGCGGGCGGTGTCCTGTTCGAAGTGCCAGGGGGCCTGAGGCCTGAGGCCTCGACGTCCCTGAAGGAGGGTGCTAAGAGTACTGTGTTCGGGGTAGAGAATTTCGGCCGGGCGCAAACGCTCGAGCTCCGCAATAATGCCCTCTTGCGTATCGACCTCCAGCAGGCTAAACCGACCGGCGCTGATATCCACCAGCGCAAGTCCGAAACGCCCCTGATCAATATCGATGGCGGTGAGCAGGTTGTCGCGAGTTTCGTCCAGCAATGCTTCGTCGCTCAGCGTTCCCGGGGTCACAATGCGTGCTACCTGACGCTCGACGGGGCCTTTGCTGGTCGCGGGATCCCCCACCTGTTCGCAAATCACGACCGATTCACCGGCACGAACGATCTTGGCGATATAGGTCTCGGCGGAATGGTAGGGGATGCCGGCCATGGGAATCGGCTCGCCGGCAGACTTCCCGCGGGCGGTCAGCGAGATATCGAGCAGCTTGGCGGCGCGTTTGGCGTCATCATAGAAAAGCTCGTAGAAGTCACCCATTCGGTAGAACAACAGCTGGTCAGGATGCTCCGCCTTGATCTTGAGATACTGCTGCATCATGGGGGTGTGGTGGCTGGCGTTTGTATTGGCTTGTGCTGTCATAGAGTGGGCTGTCTTCAACCGGATTTCGAGGATTGAATCGAGGGTTTTCTGGCGTTCTAATGGTTCTAAAATTGAGCCGGACCACGATTCTACGCGAATCGATCGGGGGTAGGTAACCCGAAACAGGAATCTGGCCGAAGGGAGGCGTGATGGAAGCGTTGGCAAAGCAGGTGGGTGAGGCGTTAAAAAACGCGGGATTGACGGCGGCAACAGCTGAATCCTGTACCGGTGGCTGGGTGGCGCAGGCCATCACGGCTGTAGCGGGTAGTTCGCAGTGGTTTGTCGGTGGTTATGTATCGTACTCCAACGATGCTAAACAGAAGATGCTGGGGGTTAAGCCTGAGACGCTGGAGGCTCATGGGGCTGTCAGCGAATCGGTTGTGGTTGAGATGGCTGAAGGTGCGCTGCGTAATACCGGCGCGGACATCAGTGTGTCCATCAGTGGTATAGCCGGTCCCGATGGTGGTAGCGAAGATAAGCCGGTGGGCACGGTGTGGTTTGCATGGGCTGTGCGGGGGCGGCCAACGGTCAGTTGCCTGAGTTTTTTTCATGGAGATCGCGAGTCCGTGCGCCGTCAGGCGGTAGAGCAGGCCCTGGAAGGCCTTATGGCCTATCTGCCTGTTTGATCTGAAGTCGCAGTGGGCTTGCAAAACGATCAGGTTCTGGAATAATACTGTTTAAGCATACAGTATTTATTTCGGGCCCAACGAAAGGTTGAGAGATGGACGATAACAGAAAGAAAGCGCTTGATGCGGCACTGTCGCAGATTGAACGTCAGTTCGGTAAAGGTGCGGTCATGCGTATGGGTGACCAACCGCGTGAGGCGATTCCGGCTGTCTCCACCGGCTCCCTTGGTCTGGATATAGCGCTGGGCATTGGCGGCCTTCCGTATGGCCGTGTCGTCGAAATTTACGGTCCGGAATCTTCCGGTAAGACCACGCTGACGCTTCAGGTTATCGCTGAGGCGCAGAAGCAGGGCAAAACCTGTGCATTCGTCGATGCTGAACATGCGCTGGACCCGATCTACGCTGAGAAGCTGGGCGTTAATGTGGACTCGTTGTTGGTATCCCAGCCGGATACCGGTGAGCAGGCGCTTGAGATTACCGACATGCTGGTGCGCTCAGGCGCGGTTGACGTGATCATCGTCGACTCTGTCGCGGCGCTGGTACCCAAAGCCGAGATCGAAGGTGAGATGGGCGATTCCCATGTTGGTCTTCAGGCGCGTCTGATGTCACAGGCGCTGCGTAAACTGACCGGTAGCGTCAAGCAGGCGAACTGTCTGCTGGTCTTCATCAACCAGATCCGTATGAAGATCGGCGTCATGTTCGGTAACCCGGAGACCACTACCGGTGGTAACGCGCTTAAGTTTTACGCGTCTGTACGTCTGGATATTCGTCGTACCGGTGCAGTGAAGCAGGGTGAAGAGGTGGTCGGTAACGAGACGCGCGTCAAAGTGGTGAAGAACAAGGTGTCGCCGCCATTTCGTCAGGCTGAGTTCCAGATCATGTACGGAGCCGGTATCTACCATATGGGTGAGGTGATCGATCTAGGTGTGCAGCAGAAGCTGGTCGATAAGTCCGGTGCCTGGTATGCCTACAAAGGCGACAAAATCGGTCAGGGCAAGGCGAATGCTGCGCGCTATCTGGAAGAGCATCCCGAGATCGCTGAAGAGATTGAACAGGCGATCCGCAGCGAACTGCTCAATGTGCCTAAGGCAAAAGAGAGCGCCGCGGTTACCGATGACGAGAAGAACGCCGAGCTGGAGTTCTGACACCGTTCAAGGTGCTGATGCTATAGTCAAAAAAGGCCCCCTGGGGCCTTTTTTGTTGTCTGACATTCAGGGGTATGGAGACTGCTTATGTTTAATGGTCGACCTTCAGCCAAGTTGATCGAGGATGAGTCGGCACTGGTGCAGGCGGTGGTTCAGTTGCTGGCACGGCGGGAGTACAGCAGAGGTGAGCTGGTCTCGCGTCTGCGTAGCCGCGTTGAAGACGGTGATATGCTGGAGAGAGTGCTCGATCGGATGCAGGAAAACGGCTACCAGAGCGATAGCCGCTTTGCCATGAGTCAGGCGCGTCAGCGTTACGAGCAGGGGTATGGCGAGCGACGCATACGTTACGATCTGCAGCAGAAAGGAATCCCTTCTACACTGACCGACGCTACGCTTTGCGAACTTGAAGCCGATTGGTTTGAATCGGCACATCGACAGGCCGTTCGAAAATTCGGAGAGCAGCCTCCCGCAGATGCGAAAGAACGCGCCAGGAGGACTCGCTATCTCCTTGGTAGGGGCTTTGGCTATGACGAGGTGAAGTACGCTCTGGAGGGCGATGCAGGCTGATGTTCAAGTCCCTTGAGGCTGGCAGGAAGGCGGGGCTTCATGCAGGAAAAATTGTCGAACAAAATTTACACACGTTATATACTGTCCCGCCATTTTTTGCGGCGATTTTGCGCGTGCGGAAGGCATTATTCGAACGCGTCAGCAGAGATATTCGGTCGGCTTGGCTGAAATACAGCCGGTCTGGAATCCGGATTAATCTGCACGTGGCAACAGGACTCTAGGAAAACGGTTTATTCAGATGAAATACATGACGAGTGCCGAGATTCGCCAGGCTTTTCTGGACTATTTTCACGACCAGGGGCATGAGATCGTCCCGTCCAGTCCGCTGATCCCGGGCAACGACGCGACCCTGCTGTTTACTAACGCCGGCATGGTTCAGTTCAAGGATGTCTTCCTGGGTACCGATAAGCGCAACTATAGCCGGGCGACCACGTCTCAGCGCTGCGTGCGCGCCGGTGGCAAGCATAACGACCTGGAAAACGTCGGTTACACCGCACGTCACCACACTTTTTTCGAAATGCTGGGTAACTTCAGCTTCGGAGACTATTTCAAGCGGGATGCCATCCGTTTCGCATGGACATTCCTGACCGAAGTTCTGGGACTGCCGAAAGAGAAGCTGTGGGTTACGGTTCATCACAGCGATGATGAGGCGGAGAAGATCTGGAAGGAAGAGATCGGCGCCGATCCCGAACGTTTCTCCAAACTGGATGAAGACAACTTCTGGGCCATGGGCGACACCGGTCCCTGTGGCCCCTGTTCGGAAATTTTTTACGATCACGGGCCGGATGTGGCCGGTGGACCTCCGGGTAGCCCGGATGACGACGGCGATCGTTACATCGAGATCTGGAATATCGTATTCATGCAGTACAACCGCTCGGCTGATGGTGAGATGACGCCGCTTGAGGCGCCGTCAATCGATACCGGAATGGGCCTGGAGCGTATTGCGGCCGTTATGCAGAACGTGCATAGCAACTACGAGATTGACCTGTTCCAGAACCTGCTCAATGCTGCCGCGGCAGAGTTGAATGTACAGGATACGACGGCTAAATCGCTGCGTGTTATCGCCGACCACATCCGTTCTTGTGCGTTCCTGATCGTGGATGGTGTCCTGCCCTCCAACGAAGGTCGCGGATATGTATTGCGCCGTATTCTGCGTCGAGCTGTTCGCCACGGCAACAAGCTTGGCGCCAAGGGGGCGTTCTTCCATAAGCTTGTAGCTCCGCTGGTAAAAGAGATGGGCGAAGCCTACCCCGAATTGGTAGAGCTCCAGGGCCAGGTTGAGCGCGTGATCCTCAAAGAGGAGGAGCAGTTCGCCCGTACGCTGGATAACGGTATGGCGCTGCTTGAGCAGGCGATTGCGGATCTGGATGGCAAGGTTATCTCAGGTGAAACCGTATTCCGTCTCTACGATACCTACGGGTTCCCGGTCGACCTTACTGCCGATGTGGCGCGTGAGCACGAGCTTAGTCTGGATATGGACGGTTTCGAACAGGAGATGGAGCAGCAGCGGCAGCGCGCGCGCGCGTCCGGCCAGTTCTCCGTCGATTACAACGCACGCATCAAGGTCGAAGGCGAGACGCGTTTTTCCGGTTACGAGGCATTTGAAGATCGCACCGAGGTGGTGGGTCTGTTCCGCGAAGGTGAGGCGGTCAAGCAACTATCTGCCGGCGAGAAAGGCATTGTCGTTCTTAAGAACACATCCTTCTACGCGGAATCCGGTGG
Organism: Marinobacterium lacunae; assembly: GCF_000705555.1. GTDB lineage: Bacteria > Pseudomonadota > Gammaproteobacteria > Pseudomonadales > Balneatricaceae > Marinobacterium_D > Marinobacterium_D lacunae. The sequence goes on along the minus strand of NZ_JMQN01000018.1, from coordinate 241,626 downwards.
CCAGGTGGGCGATACGGGTGTCATTCGTTGGGATCGCGGCGCTTTTGCGGTTACCGGATGCACCAAGGAGGGCAAGGTCCACTTGCATCAAGGGCAGGTCTCCGAAGGTGTTCTTGAGATCGGTGACAGCGTATCGACCCAGATCGATGTTGCTAAGCGCCGTGCGACTGCGCTCAACCATTCTGCGACGCACCTGTTGCATGCTGCGCTTCGCGAAGTGTTGGGCAGCCATGTGCAGCAGAAAGGCTCTCTGGTGGATGCCGAGCGTCTGCGTTTCGACTTCTCTCATTTTGAGGGTATGACGGCTGAAGAGATCCAGCGGGTCGAGGATATCGTAAACGCACAGGTGCGCGCCAATAGTCCGGTGCAGACCGAGATCATGCCGATCGATGAAGCCAAGGCGAAAGGCGCGGCAGCACTGTTCGGTGAGAAATACGAAGATGTCGTACGTGTTCTGACCATGGGGGATGGCTTCTCCATCGAACTCTGTGGTGGTACGCATGCCTCTCGTACCGGCGATATTGCACTGATGAAGATTGTATCCGAGAGCGGTATCGCGGCTGGCGTTCGCCGTATCGAGGCGGTCACGGGTGAGGGAGCCCTGCGCTGGTTCCGCGACAGTGAGGCCGTAGTGGGTGATCTGTCGGCTCTGGTGAAAGGCACGCGTGACTCGGTTGTCGAGAAAGTCAAAGGGTTGAGCGATCGTAACCGTCAGCTCGAGAAAGAGATTGAGCGTCTGACAGCTAAGCTGGCATCGGCCGCGAGTGGAGATCTGATCAGCCAGGTCGTTGAAGTCTCGGGTGTAAAAGTGCTGGCGGCTCAGCTCGACGGCGTCGAGGCGAAGTCGCTGCGTGACAGTATCGACCAGCTTAAGAACAAGTTGGGCAGTGGTGTTGTCGTACTGATGACTGCGCAGGACGACAAGGTCAGCGTAGCCGCCGGTGTAACCAAGGATCTGACCGACCGCGTCAAGGCCGGTGATCTGGTGCGTGAGCTGGCTGCTAAGCTGGGCGGCAAAGGCGGTGGTCGTCCGGATATGGCACAGGGTGGCGGCTCCGATCTGGCGGCGATGCCGGAGGCGTTGGCATCTGTTCAGGCTCTGGTGGCTCAGGCGCTCTAAATAGGCGGATCAGTGCCTCCGTCATGGGGGCGTCCTGCTGCGGGGTCGTTCGAGAGAGATCGAACCGGCCCCTGCGCAGCGTGTAGCGAGGGAAACACTCAAAAATGGCGTTATACGTTCAAAAGTATGGTGGCACGTCGGTAGGCTCGGTGGAGCGTATCGAGGCTGTGGCCGAGAAGGTGAAAGGTTTTCGCGAACGCGGTGATGACATAGTCGTTGTCGTATCGGCTATGAGTGGCGAGACCAACCGTTTGATCGGTCTGGCGAACGAGATTCAGGAGCATCCGGACAAGCGTGAGATGGATGTGCTGGTGTCCACCGGGGAGCAGGTGACTATCGCCTTGTTGGCGATGGCGCTGAAGAAGCGTGGTGTAGACGCGCGGTCGTACACCGGCGGCCAGGTTCGTATACTGACAGATAGCGCTCATACCAAGGCGCGTATTCAGGACATAGAAACGACGCGTATGCGTGCGGACCTGGAAGCCGGTCGGGTGGTTATCGTTGCCGGGTTCCAGGGCGTAGATGATCACGGCAATATCACCACGCTCGGGCGGGGTGGCTCCGACACCACCGGCGTGGCGCTGGCGGCAGCGTTAAAAGCCGATGAGTGCCAGATCTATACCGATGTAGACGGTGTCTACACGACCGATCCGCGCGTGGTCGCCGGCGCACAGCGCCTGGACAAGATTACGTTTGAAGAGATGCTGGAGATGGCAAGCCTTGGCTCCAAGGTGTTGCAGATACGTTCAGTAGAGTTTGCTGGCAAATATCACGTGCCGTTGCGCGTTCTGTCCAGCTTCCAGGATGGCCCTGGTACCCTGATTACGATAGAGGATGATGAAACTGTGGAAAAACCCATTATCTCCGGCATAGCGTTCAACCGCGATGAGGCTAAACTGACGGTGATGGGCGTGCCCGATATCCCGGGTGTGGCTTCCCGTATTCTGGGGCCGATCAGTCGCGAAAACATTGAAGTGGACATGATCGTTCAAAACGTCAGTGCGGATCAGACGACTGACTTCACGTTCACGGTTCACCGTAATGACTTCGAGCGTGCCCAGAACATACTTGAGCAGGTCGTGACTGAGCTGGGTGCACGAGGCTGTTCAGGCAACAGCAAGATCGCCAAGGTTTCAATCGTGGGTGTAGGTATGCGCTCCCATGCAGGCGTGGCCAGCAAAATGTTCGATGCGCTCGCCGCCGAGAACATCAATATCCAGATGATTTCCACGTCGGAGATCAAGGTTTCCGTGGTGATCGCGGAGAAATACATGGAGCTTGCGGTACGTGCTCTGCACACGGCATTCAACCTGGATAAGGGCGAAACCGTCTGCGAATAAGCTGACTCTGGCACATACTCTGTATGTGTCAGGCAACAACTTAACACTATATTTACTTGACTTTTGTGACAGTTGGGATTTTCATGAAGGTGCTGCTATGGTGTAGTTTAGTTGTATCAAAGGTCAGCGCCCCTAAAGGATGTAATTGAGGAGATCCACCCATGCTGATTCTTACCCGCCGTGTTGGCGAAACTCTGATGGTTGGTGACGACGTCACCGTAACTGTGCTGGGTGTCAAGGGTAATCAGGTTCGTATCGGTGTAAACGCACCCAAGGATGTTTCAGTACATCGCGAAGAGATTTACCAGCGTATTCAGCGTGAAAAGAGTGGCCAGGAGAACGAAGACTAAGATTTTCAAATTAATGCTTTTATTTTGAAAATCAGTCTTGTAGTATACGCGCCGTTGTCAAGGTGAGATGGCCGAGTGGCTGAAGGCGCACCCCTGCTAAGGGTGTATACCTCCTGGGTATCGAGGGTTCGAATCCCTCTCTCACCGCCATTTAGCGCCCGTAGCTCAGCTGGATAGAGTACCTGGCTACGAACCAGGCGGTCAGAGGTTCGAATCCTCTCGGGCGCGCCATTTACGACAACGACGGTAAGATCTTTAAAGTGTGCGCCCGTAGCTCAGCTGGATAGAGTACCTGGCTACGAACCAGGCGGTCAGAGGTTCGAATCCTCTCGGGCGCGCCATCTCTTTGATCATTCCGATTTCAGGCATGCGCCCGTAGCTCAGCTGGATAGAGTACCTGGCTACGAACCAGGCGGTCAGAGGTTCGAATCCTCTCGGGCGCGCCACTTATTCCCCCGCATAACAGCGCCCATGAAATTCATAATCAAGCTTTTCCCTGAGATTACGATCAAGAGTCGCCCCGTTCGCAAGCGCTTGATCGCGCGTCTGCAAAACAACATTCAGATTATCCTGGCGCGTATCGAGCCGAGCGTTAAGGTCAGCAGTTTCTGGGACAAGCTGGAAGCGGCTTTTGATCATGAGGCTGTCGAGAATGTCGGCGAGGTCCGCGATGCCCTGGTCGATGCGCTGAGCCGTATTCCAGGTATCCAGGCCTTTCTGGAAGTTGAGCAATATCCGTTGGGTGATTTTCATCAAGTGTATGAATTGACCCGAGAGGCATACGCTGAGCGAATCAAGGGCAAAACGTTTAAGGTACGTGTGCGCCGCTCTGGAAAGCACGAGTTTACCTCTGTCGAGCTTGAGCGCTATGTGGGTGGCGGTTTGCGACAGCATACCGAGGCCGCCGGCGTCGATGTACATAAGCCTGAAGTTTGGGTCGATCTTGAAGTCAGGGATGATTGGCTCTTTATTATTACCCGTATCCACAAAGGCCTTGGCGGTTACCCTCTCGGGACGCAGGAGCCTGTGCTGTCGCTGATCTCGGGTGGCTTTGACTCGATAGTTGCATCCTGGATGACCATGCGTCGCGGCTGCAAAACGCACTTTCTTTTCTTTAACCTCGGCGGTTATGCCCATGAAATTGGCGTCAAGCAGGTCTCACTGTATCTCTGGCGTCGTTACGGCTCGTCGGCGCGGGTCAAGTTTATAACCGTGCCGTTCGAAGAGGTGGTCGGTGAAATTCTGCAGAGTATCGACCGTTCGCATATGGGTGTGGTGCTCAAGCGCATGATGATGCGTGCAGCCGATCGCGTCGCGGATCGTATGAATATTCCCGCACTGGTGACCGGTGAGAGTATTGCGCAGGTTTCAAGTCAAACCCTGCCTAACCTGGCATTGATCGACAGTGTGGCCGAGCATTTGGTTCTACGCCCTCTGGTGACCATGGATAAGCCGGATATCATCGATTACACACGCGAGATTGGTGCTTTTGAGTTCGCCAGTGCCATGCCGGAGTTTTGCGGTGTTATTTCCGACAAGCCGACCACAGCGGCCAAGCGTGATCGGGTCGAGCGTGAAGAGCAGGGATTCGACTTCGATGTGCTTGATCGGGCCCTGGAGTCTGCGGAAGTGATCAGCATCGATGAAATCGTGGAAAATCAGAATATCAGTTCTGAGATTGAGGCGCTTACCAGGGTTGATGCAAATCAGGTGATCGTCGATATTCGGGCGCCTCATGAAGAGGAAAGAAAGCCTCTGAATATGCCTGGATGTGAGATTATGAAGATCCCGTTTTATAAGTTGGAACAGGATATCGTTGGGCTCGATTCGAAGCGGCAGTACCTGCTCTACTGCGAAAAAGGCGTTATGAGTCAGATGCATGCCCAGCATCTAGCTGAAAAGGGATATGAGAATATCGGTGTCTACCGACCGGCCGCTCAGAAATGAGCGGCTTTTTTATGTGTGCTTCAAGGCCTTTTCTATCGGCCTGATAAGGTTTTATATTCGTCGATTTTTGTAAAAAAATTACATAATGTCGACAATCTTGCTTTTCCCTACTCTATATGGGCAGAATAGCTCGCTCGGTTGCGTTGGTTTACTTGTTTGACAATGGGTTACCGACGAGCCGGTTCATCTGCCTGTCATTGAGGTTGCCTAAAAAGTGCAATCCATGTGATCAAAAGTCGCAGACGGGCGACAGGGTTAAGTAACGAACAGGAGCACCCATAGATGGATAATCTGCTATCAGAAGGCCTTAACTTGATGGTCTTCGGTATGGGTTTCGTCTTTGTCTTTTTGACGCTGCTGGTATTCAGTACCGGTGTCATGTCCAAGCTGGTGAACAAGTATGCGCCGGCCTCTGAGCCTAAACCCCAGCGCTCTAAATCCAACCCCAAGGTGCAGAGTGCAGGCGCAGGCGCCAAAAACGACGAATTGATCGCCGTGATGACTGCCGCCGTCCATAAATACCGCTCATAAGCAGCGCCCATAATCATAAACGAGATTGAGATAAGGCCAATCCCATGTCCGACGCAAAGAAAGCATTAGGTATAACCGACGTCGTGCTACGAGATGCGCATCAGTCCCTGTTTGCGACTCGACTGCGACTCGACGATATGTTGCCGATCGCCGAAAAACTCGACAAGGTCGGTTACTGGTCCCTTGAAAGCTGGGGGGGGGCGACCTTCGATTCCTGCATCCGTTACCTGGGTGAGGATCCCTGGACACGCATTCGCGAGCTTAAGGCTGCGATGCCCAACACCCGTCAGCAGATGCTGCTGCGTGGACAGAACCTGCTGGGCTACCGCCATTATGCCGATGACGTGGTGGAGAAGTTTGTTGAGCGCGCCGCCGTCAGCGGTATCGATGTGTTCCGTATCTTTGATGCGATGAACGATCCGCGCAACCTGGAAACCGCGATCAAGGCGGTGAAGGCAACCGGTAAGCATGCGCAGGGGACTATCTCATACACCACCAGCCCGGTGCATACCATCGAGATGTGGGTCGAGTACGCCAAGACGCTAGAAGACATGGGGGCGGACTCCATCGCGATTAAGGATATGTCGGGCATCCTGACGCCTTACGGTGCTTTCGATCTCGTGTCACGTTTGAAGGCTCAGACCGGTCTTGAGGTGCAGCTGCACGCTCATGCGACTGCGGGTCTGTCCGATATGACCATCCTCAAGGCTGTCGAGGCCGGTATCGACCGTGTCGACACCGCGATCTCCTCTATGTCGATGACTTACGGCCACACGGCGACCGAATCTGTCGTTGCGGCTTTGGCTGGTACTGATCGGGATACGGGGCTGGACCTGCTGCTGCTTGAAGAGATTGCTCACTATTTTCGCGAAGTGCGGAAAAAGTATGCGAAATTCGAAGGCTCACTTCGCGGCACCGATTCCCGCATTCTTGTCGCTCAGGTGCCAGGTGGCATGCTGACCAACATGGAAAGCCAGCTGCGAGAGCAGGGCGCTTCCGACAAGTTTGATGAAGTTCTGGCCGAGATACCCCGTGTCCGTGAGGATCTGGGCTACATCCCGTTGGTGACGCCGACCTCCCAAATCGTTGGTACCCAGGCGGTCATCAACGTTTTGATGGGCGAGCGCTACAAGACTATCTCCAAAGAGGTTCAGGGTGTTCTCAAGGGTGAGTATGGCGCAGCGCCGGCTCCCTTTAACGAAGAGCTGCGTAACCGTGTGTTGGCCGGTGCTGAACCCGTTACCTGCCGCCCGGCCGATCTCCTGCAGCCTGAGATGAACAAGCTGGTTGCCGAGCTCAAAGAGCTGGCAGCAGAAAAGGGGATTGCGCTGGAGCAGGGTGAGCGCGAGATCGATGATGCTCTCACCTATGCACTGTTCCCGCAAATTGGTCTCAAATTCCTGGAAAACCGCGGTAACCCCGACGCCTTTGAACCTGCACCGACGCTTGAGGACGCAAAAGCCATGACTGCACCTAAAAAATCCGGACCGGAAGTCTACACCATCACTGTAAACGGCCAGAGCTACGTGGTTCAGGTTGCAGAAGGCGGTGATATCACCAACGTTGCGCCTGCTGCTGCAGCCCCTGCCGCTGCCCCCGCTCCTGCCGCGGGTGACGGTGAAGAGGTGCCGGCACCCTTGGCTGGCAATATATGGAAGGTGATGGTGGGTGCAGGTGATCTGGTTCAGGAAGGTGATGTGCTGGTGATCCTTGAAGCGATGAAGATGGAAACCGAAGTTCGTGCAGCGCGCGGCGGACATATCGTTTCTGTCGACGTTAAAGAGGGCGATGCCGTTCAGGTGGGCGACTCCCTGGTGACACTGGCCTGAACCGCAAAGGGTGTGAGTAATGGATAAGCTACTCAATCTATTCACGGCATCGGGCATCTACAACATCAGCGCCGGGCAGGCGCTGATGATTGCGATCGGCCTTTTGTTGTTGTTTCTTGCGATCCGCAAGAACTTTGAACCGCTGCTGTTGGTGCCAATCGGCTTCGGTGGCATTCTTGCCAATATTCCTGAAGCCGGGCTTGCCTTGTCGGCTGTGGAGAATGCGGTTCATTTTGCCAAGCCGGAAGTGCTGGGCATGCTGGCGGGGGCGCTGGGTGTGGATAGCACCGATCCTCAAGCACTGCTCCATGCCTACAAGGCGGCCTCTCATACCCTGCATACGGCGGCGACAGATGTCGCGCTGGATGCGGGGTATAACAATGGCATGTTGTATAACTTCTATCTGGTTGCCATCGCCTCGGGGGCCGCGCCGCTGATCATCTTCATGGGTGTAGGTGCCATGACCGACTTCGGTCCGCTGCTTGCAAACCCGAAGACGCTCTTCCTGGGAGCCGCCGCTCAGTTCGGTATCTTCGCGACCATCATGGGTGCGGTTGCACTGACGATGACAGGCGTCATGGATTTCAGCATTCAGGATGCCGCTGCAATCGGCATTATCGGCGGTGCTGATGGCCCCACTGCGATTTATGTTGCCAGCTTGCTGGCGCCTCACCTGTTGGGGGCTATAGCCGTCGCAGCGTACTCGTACATGGCGCTGGTGCCGCTGATTCAGCCGCCGATCATGCGTTTGCTGACCACAGAAGCAGAGCGCAAGATCAAGATGCATCAGTTGCGCCACGTATCCAAAACCGAGAAGATCCTCTTCCCGCTGGTTCTGTTGATTCTGGTTGCTTTACTGTTGCCGGATGCCGCGCCTCTGTTGGGTATGTTCTGCTTTGGTAACCTGATGCGTGAGTGCGGTGTTGTCGATCGACTCAGTGATACTGCTCAGAACGCGCTGATCAATATCGTGACCATTTTCCTGGGTTTGTCGGTTGGCTCTAAGTTGAGTGCTGACAAGTTCCTGGACTTGGAAACGCTGGGCATTCTGGTGCTGGGGGTTGTCGCGTTCGGTATCGGTACCGCGTGCGGGGTGCTGATGGCAAAGATTATGAACAAGCTTGCCGGTGGCAACGCAATCAATCCGCTGATCGGTTCAGCAGGTGTTTCGGCGGTGCCGATGGCTGCGCGTGTATCCAACAAGCTGGGGCTTGAGGCAAATCCTCAAAACTTCCTGTTGATGCATGCGATGGGGCCGAACGTTGCGGGTGTCATCGGATCTGCTGTTGCAGCAGGTGTCATGATAAAGTTCGTCGGCTGATCGACTTCCGATATAAAAGGCCGCCCATAGGGCGGCCTTTTTAGTTTGCGCTTTTTCATTCGGTGGAGAGCGCCTCTATGTGTGCCAGTACACTGAAAGCCAGGGCTATCGGGTTATAGCCGCCTTCAAGAATGGAGACGATTCGTCCGCCGCACAACGAGTCTGCTACTTCCATGATCTTTTCCGTCACCCAGCGGTAATCCTCTTCTTCGAGATTGAGATCGGCCATGGGATCTTCCTTGTGTGCATCAAAGCCTGCTGAGATGAAAATCATATCGGGCTTGTGCGCATGCAGCGCCGGCAACCACCGTTGTTCGATTGCGGAACGCCAGTCGCTCGGGGGGCTGAACGCTTCCAGAGGGCAATTGATGATATTGGGCCGTTCTATCTCGGTGTAGCGCTCAGGGTAGTAAGGGTGCTGGAAGGTTGAGCAGACCAGTACCTCTGGCCGATTCTGAAAAATGTCGACTGTGCCGTTGCAGTGGTGAACATCGAAATCCAGAATCGCAACGCGCTCAATGCCCTCATGTTGCAGGGCTCGGCAAGCGGCAATGGCGACATTGTTGTAAAAACAGAATCCCATGGCCGTTTTGTATTCGGCATGGTGCCCGGGTGGGCGTACTGCAACAAATGCGTTCTGCACCGTTCCGTTGAGAACGGCTTCTGTAGCAATTACAGCGCCGCCTGCGGCAAGGTTGGCTGCGTGCAGAGAGTCAGGGCAAAGTGCAGTGTCTTCGTCGGTATACACCACGCCCTCGGTGGGCAGTTTCATCTCCAGGCGGGTCTGGTGCAGATCGGCGTGTGCAAGCTTGATCTGTTCCGCTGTTGCAGGCATGGCTTCCATCTGAGTGAGTTGCTCGAGGAGACCTGTGCGTTCAAGAACGCGGCGGATTGCGTGTAGCCTTACCGGGCTCTCAGGATGCTCGGGGCCCATGTTATGCAGGCCGCAGTCCTGGTGGCTGACGAATGCTGTTGTCATTATATTTCCATTGTTCCCATCTGCTGCCTATTGTAAGCGAAAAGTCTTCCGGCTCCCTTTAGGCATAGGTCGTAACCTGCGTATTTGATCGGTCATCAGGTCGTTTTTTAATAATGGTGATAATCGCAGGGTACCGATACCCTCGGAGTTGACTTAGATCATGATGTGTCTTTCAGAAGTCGAGTAATCTGCTCTTACAGCATAGAACTGTCTTTGGCACCGCGTGTTTTCACCCGACACCGGTGCCTTTTTCTTTTTCGTGTTTCACGACGCTTGCTTCCTCACTGGCCGTAACCCTCTGTATACTCAACAGATCATCATCCATCCCAGGCGATAGCCGGCAAGAATGGCCGGAACAGTAGGTGAGCAGGGATCAGTGGCCCCGTCAAAAATCACGTATGCCGACAAAAAGGTTCTGCTGGTTGAAAGTAGCGGTAACATGCGTTCGACCATCTTCTATATGCTGCGTGAGCTTGGTGTTCAGAATCTGAGAGCAATGACCGTGAGTGAGCGAGTGTTGGAAGCTCTGCGGGTAGAGTCTTTTGACATTGTTCTTCTTGGTCATAACAGCAGTGATGCTGTGAGCGGTATGCAGTTGCTAGAAGAAGCGCGATACCGCGGCTTTATAAGACCTACCGCTGTATGGGTGTTCATGACATCGGACGCGTCTCAGGAAGTGGTCTTGCATGCCATTGACAGCCGTCCGGATGCGCTAATTACCAAACCTTTCTCTGTTGATGAACTCAAGCAGCGCCTCGATCAACTCGTCCTGCGAAAACGGATGCTGTATCCGGTGGAGCAGGCGATTGAAATTGGTGATCTTGAAGGTGCGATTGAAGCCTGTGATGACATCCCTCGCTCTCACCCCTGCTTCGAACAGGCGAGACGTTTGAAGGCGCAGTGCATGATTGATTTGGGGCGCACGCAGGCGGCCTACGATTTCCTGGAGAGACACTACTGGCAGGCTGAGGATAAGGACACGGGCCTTATCATGGCGAGGGCGCTCTACCTGATGGACCGGCTTAAAGAGGCGGGTGAGTTGCTAACCATTTTGATCGAGAAGCATCCCTTGTTGATCGCCGCCTACGATCTATTGGCCAAGGTTCTTGAAAGGGACGGACAACTGCACGATGCTCGGGAGACGCTGAAGGAAGCGACTGAAAAAGCGCCCTTGGGCATTCCCAGACAGATGGAGCTAGGGCGGGTGGCGACCCAGACCGATGCGCTGGATATAGCGGACGGCGCGTTCAAACGCTCGATCGTGTTGGGGCGTCGCAGCTGTTATCGCTCCCCTGAACCCTATCTTCGACTGGCGAATGTGCGACGGCTTGAAATGAAGGGCGCGCAGGCGCGTCAAGTGCTGGATCTCAGAAACGAGTTGGATACCTTGCTGAACAATGCGGAGTTCAGCTTTCCCAGAGACTCTGCGCTGAAAGTGCGTACAGCACTGTTGCGCAGTAAGGTTGCGCATGATCTGGCTGAGCCCGAAGAGGCGAACCGGTTGATGAATGAGGCACGGGTGCTTAATCAGCAACTCGACAGGCCGATTGATCTGGCGCGTGAAGATCTCATACTCAGCGGTGATAAGGTTCCCATGCTTGAGCCCGAAACGGGTATGGGGCGACGCGCTGAAACCGGTAAATCCAAGCGTGATCAGGCGATGGCCAGTAAGGTCAACCGTTTAGGTATCAAACACTACATGGCAGGGAAGTATGCTCAGGCTATTCGCTACTTCGGTATGGCGATCGAGTACGATCCGAGTTACCCGGCGGCCCTGTTGAATCTTGCCCAGCTCTATCTGGAAAGTGCTCGCGACAGTTTTGAGCGTCGGGAAGAGCGGTTGAAAATGGTGGATCGTTACCTGCGCCTGGCCGAGAGGGTCAATACTTCAGATGTTGAGCAGGATCGGTTGCTGCAGTTCAAGCGCATGAGGTCCAGGCCAATCGAGGATATTCCTGAGGGCTCATTGGGCGGGTTGATGCGGTAATGTGCCAGATAGGTCTCACATGTGGCCTCCCCACCAGGATTCGAACCTGGATCTAACCCTTAGGAGGGGTTTATTCTATCCATTGAACTATGGGGAGACGGCGCGCATTGTAGCGATAAATGGGGTTTGCTTCCAGACGAAAGCAGGATGGATGTCAGGCTTTGCCGATATGGTTTTGGGTGCTGAAACTATTGCTTTTGCCAGAGCTGCCATAAAGCTGGCTTTTCTGGTTCTTGCCCTGCAGCAAGCTCAGTAAGCGCTCCGTGCTCTCCTGCCCCCGCAGAATTATCTGTTGATTGACCTGACTTTCCTGCTGAACCCGCTCTAGCGTCTCCGAAAGTCTCTTCCAGAGCCTATCAAGTTCGTCTGCTTTTGGTGTGGGGAGAGTGGAGAGATAACGGGACCAGCCGTCAGAAGAGAGTTCTATTCCCTGAGCCGACATTAGAGCGTGACGTGTAGAAAAGTTTTCCTGTATCGCGCTCAGCAGGCTGCTTTTGGAAGCGGTCAGTTGTTGTATCTCTTCTAGGCTACGTTTTTCGAGAGCGGTTCGCTCTTCGAAGAGCGTGCTTTCCAGTTTACACAACAACTCCACGCCCTCTTCTATGAGGGGGTGGAGTTTGCTGGTATCGGGTGGGTTCGACATTGGAGTGCGTCGCATTTCAACGAAGTATCAACTGAACAGGGCTTCAAAATCGATCATGCCCTTGGCGACGCGATCTGCATCGACTTTGTACTCTCCGCTGTCGATAGCGCTTTTCAGAGCGGCCACACGATCATTGTTGACCTCGGGGTCATTCGCGTGATTATTAATGGCATTCTGAATAGCCATGGCCGTTTCGCTGATATTGACCGTGTCGCTATTGCTCGGGCTGACCGATGGCTGAGCGCTGGCGCCGCTGCCGGTAGCTGCGGTGTTGTTCTGCTCATTGTTGACCCGGTTGTTGCGCGTTAAACCCGTTTGGGTCAAGCCGACGCCGGGAAGATCAATTGCCATCACACATACCTCTTATCTGTTACGGGTAAGGGTATCGGTCGTTGTGCACGAAACTTTAGCGTTTCGTACAATTTTTTTTGCCCCGAGGTGTTTGGGCTACGTCAGTATAATATTTTGTGTGTCGGCTGGCCAAGTTGAGCGTCGTTGGGGTGTGTTTTACCGCACTGTCACCACGCCCGGTGCGGTAACGGTGCCACGTACCTGTCGGCCGGAGCTCTGGTTTTCCACATCAACTTGTTCGTTAAGTCGTGCATCCTGCAGCGCTGTTCCTGTCGTGCGTATCAGGAGCGCTCCCTTGCGCACTTCGAGCGTTACGCGGTCGCCCCTGCGGACCGCCAGAGACGCTTCCAGCATGCGGGCGGTGATGATGTCGCCATTGTCGATGGGTATACGTGCACTTTTTCCTACAATGTCTTGAAGTCGAGTGTAATATCCTCCGCTGAGCCGGGTGATATTCTGCTCACTTAAAGCCAGGGCGTCGCCGCCGATTCGACTGTCTCGGCTGATGGGGCGTCTTGCGATGACCACAGATGCGAATTGCTGGACCCTCGCGGTGACAAACAGGCTCCAGGGACGAGGTGTAGCGCAGCTTACTTTGGCCGTTACCCGCTCGCCGGTACTGAACGGAAGCTCAATTTGCAGTGGTGTGTCGCAGGGTGTTAAAGAAAGGGTGCGGTTTATGGGGTTTACTGTTACGTTAACGCGACTGTCTGGTACTCTAGTCTCGAAATGCCGACGAATAGTCGACTCGACTTGTATCTCTATGTCAGAGTTAAGCCGTTCGTTGGCCTGGAGTGTACGGCCATGAGTAACCAGAAAGGTGGCGAGCAGTACACCCACCGAAATCGATTTGAAAAAGTTCACGCTTGGGTCCTGAAGCAGCAGGGCTTTGCGGTACGACAATACTACTCTGACCTCGGGGTTTGAAGCGATCATGTCAGGTATCTTGGATAGTGTAAACCTACGCACCCAGATGGTGGGGCAGAACCGGCTGGAACTATTGCTGTTCGGGCTGGAAACCTCTCAGCGCTATGGCATCAACGTGTTTAAGGTACGTGAAGTACTGCAGTGTCCGGAGTTGACGGAGGTGCCCAGACTGACCACCTCGGTTAAGGGGATGGCACATATTCGTGGCGAGACTATTCCTGTGCTCGATCTGTCTGAAGCTATCGGCCGGCGTGCTATCCCGGCAGAGGAACAGCGCAAATGCTTCCTGATCGTGGCGGAATATAACCGGCGTACGTTGGCATTCCTGGTGCGCAAGGTCGATCGTATTTTCAACACCCAGTGGGATCAAATCATGCCGCCGCCGGCAGAGATTGGGTCCGAAAACTATCTGACCGCTGTTTTTGAGCTTGACGGGAAACTGGTCGAAATCCTTGATGTCGAGCAGATTCTGGCCGATCTCTACCCCATGGCGACCGATGTCAGCGAGGAAGTGGCTGATAAAACGGTGCGTGCGCAGGCGCATGAGTATCACGTGCTTATCGTGGACGACTCCGCAGTGGCGCGTAATCAGATGCAGCGTTCGCTTGAAAGTCTCGGGGTTAAAGTTACATCTGCAAATAACGGAAAGCAGGCTTGGGATCTGTTGCGGGGTATGGCTGATAAAGGTGTCGACGTTGAGAAATCCTTCTTGATGGTGATATCCGACATCGAGATGCCCGAGATGGATGGCTACACCCTGACCGCAATGATTCGCGAGGATACCCGCATGCAGCGCATGCATGTGGTACTGCATACCTCGCTCAGCGGCGGCTTCAACGTATCAATGGTCAAAAAGGTTGGGGCTGACGGCTTCCTGGCCAAGTTCAATCCAAATGATCTGGCATCGGTGGTCGTTAACCGAATCAGCCAGGTGCGTGAGAGTCAGTGACGGATCGGTCGGTGAATCAGAGATTTCGGATTACAGCTGAAGACTTTCGTCAGTTCAGCGTGTTTCTGGAGCAGAGCTGCGGGATCCTGCTTGCCGAGCATAAGCAGTATCTGGTGCAGAGTCGGCTCGGGAAAATCATGAAGGAGCAGTCGTGCGACTCGCTCAGCGATCTTGTTGACCGATTGAAACGACCCGGAGGCAATGCGCTTAAGGATGCTGTTATCGATGCGATGACAACCAACGAAACCCTGTGGTTTCGCGATATCCATCCCTATGAAATCCTGGCCAAGCGACTGCTCCCTGAATACGCGTCCGAGCGCCGTGGGCAGAAGCTCAGAATATGGTCGTCTGCCTGCTCAAGTGGGCAGGAGCCCTACTCCATCAGCATGGTGATCGACGAGTTCAAGCGGACGACACCGGGCGCCCTGTCCGCTGGGGAGGAGATTTTGGCAACCGATATTTCGACCACCATTTTGCAGCAGGCGCAGAAGGGTGAGTACGAAATGCTGGCGCTGGGGCGAGGTCTGTCGCAGGACCGTCTGAAAAAATACTTTGTCGCCTCTGGTGATGGAAGTTGGCAGATACGTCCGGAAATCAAGGCCCGGGTACGCTTTCAAAACCTCAATTTGCTTGGCCAATATGCATCGCTCGGACAGTTCGACATCATTTTTTGCCGGAATGTGCTGATCTACTTCTCGTCGGATGTGAAAATTGAGATTCTCCGCAAGATGCGCCGGCAATTAAAGCCTGGTGGATACCTATTGCTCGGTGCGTCAGAATCGCTTTCTGGCCTGTCTGACATCTACAAGATGATTCATTGCCGCCCCGGTATTATCTACCAGGCTATCTAGTTTCTCCTAAATTGCCGCTGACCTGGCCGTAGGCGGCAATTCCCCTTCCCGTTGCCGCTTTAGGCGGAACAGGTTTGCCGTTTTGGCTTCCTATTATCTCGATACGTTCCTTTGATCCCGCATAACTCAGGTGTTCTGAGTTGATGGCACAAAGTTTGCTCTGTTTTGGGAGTATATAGGAGGGTGTAAATGGCCATCAGTTTTGATTCAGCTTTAGGAATTCACGAAGACGCTTTGCTTTTGCGGGCTCGTCGCGCTGAAGTGTTGGCCAACAACATAGCGAATGCTGATACACCTGGATTCAAAGCGCGGGATATCGACTTCGATACGATACTTCGTGGGGAGCAGGAGCTGTTTTCCGAAGATATGGCAGTAACTCAGAAAGGACACGATTCTGAGTTTATAGAGCCGGATTTTGCTGCCGATCTGATGTTTCGTACACCGCTGCAGCCTTCTGTAGACGGCAATACGGTAGAAGTTCAGCAAGAGATGGCGCGTTATACGGATAATGCCATTCATTATCAAAGCTCATTCACGATGCTAAGCAGCAAGTTCAAAGGGCTAATGGGCGCAATCAAGGGCGAATAATAATGTCATTGTCTAACGTTTTCGGTATCTCCGGTTCGGCTATGAATGCCCAGAGTATTCGACTGAATACGACCGCCAGTAACTTGGCAAACGCCGACAGTATCAGTTCTAGCGAAGGTGACACTTACCGCGCACGCAAGCCGGTGTTTACCGTTCAGGCTCCGACGGCACAGGACTACGCCGGATTGGATGCAGGGCTTGTGCCCGGCCAGGGTGTTGCGGTAAGCGAGATTGTCGAAAGTCAGGAACCGCTGCGGATGGCGTATGAGCCCAATCATCCGATGGCTGATGAAAACGGATATGTGTACTACCCAAATGTGAATGTGATCGAAGAGATGGCCGATATGATCTCCGCCTCTCGTTCTTTTCAGATCAATGCGGAGATCATGAATACCGCCAAGCAGATGTTGCAGCGTACGCTGACGCTGGGCGAGTAAAGGCTTAGCTGGAGCAGAGAATGTCTACCATCGACACAACTAGTGCCTCGTCAATATACCGAGCGATTAACGAGGCAAATCAGAGTGACTCGTCGTCCTCTACATCCTCTTCGTCAGAGACGAGTGAGATGTTTATGGAGCTGTTGATCGCACAGCTTCAGAACCAGGATCCGACGGACCCGACCGATACTGCAGAATACATGAATCAGATGGCGACGTTGACGCAGGTTGAGTCGACCATGGCCCTGTCTGATTCATTGGAGGAGCTCAGCAGTTCGCTGAGTACCAGTCAAAAGGCGTTGCAGGCCTCTTCGCTGGTGGGTCAGAACATTTTTGTTGAGGCGGAGACGGCTGAACTGGATGACAGTGGCACTATCGACGGGGCTTTTGTGCTCAGTACTAGTGCCAGTGATGTACGTTACACGGTATATGACAGTGAGGGTAACCGGGTAGATCAGATAAGTCTGGGTTCGCAACTGTCTGGTACGCAGAACTTTACGTGGAATGGGGCCGGTAATGAAGCAGGTACCTACACCGTCGTCGTGGAGGCCGATACTGGAGATGGATACGAGGAGATTACTGCGTATTTACCTCAAAACGTCAATAGCGTAACGCTCGGTACTAGTGGTTCCAGCTTGACCATAAACACAGATCTCGGCCAGTTCACAATGGACGATGTACTGCAGATCGGATAAACGGGAGATAAGCTCATGGCAGGATTTAACACAGCGGTAACAGGTCTATCCGCCGCATCGACAAGTCTCGATGTCATTGGCAACAACATTGCTAACGCTAGCACTACCGGTTTCAAATCGTCCCGTACCGAGTTTGCGGACTTATATACCACTGCAGTAGTGGGTGCTGGCTCCAGTAACGTTGCGGGCGCAGGTGTTACCGTTAGTGATATTGCGCAGGACTTCAGTGCGGGCACAATTGAATTCACTAACAACAACCTCGATCTGGCAATCGACGGTAGCGGTTTCTTTCAGCTCGCAGACGAAAACGGCAGTCTCTATTACACGCGTGCCGGTGAGTTTGAGCTGGATGATGAGGGTTATATCGTTTCAAAAGACGGCAAATATGTGCAGGGATACGGCGTGGCTGACCCTACTGCGGATACCGTCTCCCTCACGCCTGTTGGAAACCTTCAGGTAAATGAGACTGAAAGCCCGCCAAAATCCACCACAAGTATTGATCTATCGTTCAATATAGATTCGGCGCTGGACGCACCTGAGAACGAGTATGATCGTAGCGACTCGACCAGCTACAGCTTCAGCACCACAGTGGGTATCTACGATAGCTTAGGCAACCAGCAGACCATCAAATATAACCTGGTAGAGCAAGACTCCACCATCGAAACGCATTTGATTGATGCGGCAGCCATTACAGACTCTACCGATCTTAGTATTTCAGGCTACTCAATTGGCTCTGAAACTCTGGATGCCACCGTTCCTGAAGTATTTGATGCTGCTGATCCGACTAACTACGGAGTATTTGCTCTTAATGCGGAAACCGGTGACATCGAACTCAATAGCACTGAGCTTCAGGCGCTGCAGGAGCAGGATTCGCGTATTGCCCGTGTCGTGTATAACTCGACGACTGGTGATTACACCGTTGAGCTTAAAGCTCAATACACCGACTCAGGTGATCTCTACGTATCGAGTGGTGGCGACGATATTCAAGCTACCGTGTCTGAGCGTTCCAGTGCTGAAGTACAGGCGTGGAATATTGTGGCCACTACTGGTGGCAATGGCACCAGTTTCAGCATTGGCGGGGTGACTATCTCTTTTGAGGATGATGCGTCAGCTGACGAGATTGGTGAGGCGATAGAAGATGCTGCATCGGATATTCTGGAGCAGAACCCGGAGATCGAAAGCGTCGAATACGATGACGTCAATGATCAGTTGATCGTTACCTATAAGCCGGAAGAGGGGGATATTGATGCGGATCTGCTGCAGGTGGCAGTATCCGCAGGATCTGACTCGCCCTTCTCGGGTGCGGTTAACGGTGATGGTATATATGAGCCGGATACCAGCCAGAATGGGGACGACTCCTATGAAGGTGTCTACCGTATGTATGCCTACCTGAACGATGAAGAACTGCTCGATATCGGTAAGGTTCAGGAGCCTGGTAGCGGTGCTGCTGAAGGTGCTACCGAGGAGGGAGCGATCCTCGTTACCTTCGATACTACTTCCGGTAAGCTGGAAACGGTCAATGGCGAGAGCGTCAGCTCGTCAGGACAGGCACCAAGCCTGACGATTAAGGGGGCAGACCCGGCTGACCCTGATACTGAGATCACGCTTGATCTGAGTGATACCTCTCAGTATTCATCAGACTCTATAGTGAAGTCATCTCAACAGGATGGTTATCCCAAAGGGGACCTGGTGGGTGTGACCTTTGCTGAGACCGGTGAAATGATTGCGTCGTTCAGTAATGGCCAGAGCCTTACGCTAGGTGTTATCGCTGTTGCCACCTTTGATAATCAGGCAGGTTTGACGCCTTCGGGTAGTACGCAATGGATCGCGTCGCTGAACTCAGGCGATCCTATTCTGAACCCCCCGGGAACGGGTTTGAACGGTACGTTGAAGTCAGCCGCGTTGGAAGCCTCTAACGTGGACTTGTCAGCAGAGCTGGTTGAGTTGATACAGGCTCAGCGTGATTACCAGGCAAACTCCAAAACGCTTGAAACGATGAACACCGTGACGCAGACCATTCTGCAGATCTAAAGCAAAATCCTTGATAGAACGCGGCGCCTGTTGGGCGCCGCTCTGCTTTATGCGTTTTATTTATCCTATATCTGTTCTCTGGCACGTGGCTTGCTTGTACATGGTATTAACCGTGTAAAGCGGCAAGTGTTTTCCGAAGGGAGCTGTTATGGATAAGTTGTTGTATGTGTCGATGACCGGTGCGCGAGAAAACATGCTCGCCCAGCGTGTGCACGCCAACAACCTCGCGAATGCTACCACTACAGGTTTCAAGGCCGATCTTGAACAAGCCCGCGCCATGCGAGTGTTGGGTGATGGATATGAATCGCGGGTTTATGCCATGAGTGAGCGACCGGCAACCGATACTACGGCCGCAACACTCATTCAGACTGGCCGTGATCTTGATGTTGCTATCAATGGTGAGGGTTGGATTGCGGTGGTTGGGCCGGATGGTCAAGAGGCTTATTCACGCGGAGGAGAACTGCAGATCAATGCCGTCGGACAACTGGTGACAGGCACAGGCTTGCCGGTTATGGGTAATGGCGGTCTGCCAGTGGTGATTCCTCCGGCGGAAAAGATCCAGATTGCCACCGATGGGCGCATTGTCATCCTTCCGCTTGGAGCTGAGAGCTCGGAGCTTGCGCAGATCGATCAGATAAAGACAGTTCGCTCTGACGCGCCCCTGTTCAAAGGAGAGGACGGCCTGATGCATGCAGATAATGGTCAGGTGCTGGAGGCGGACCAGTCTGTGAATGTGCGCTCAGGTTATTTGGAGTCCAGTAACGTGAATGCGGTGGGTGAAATGACGGCGATTATAAGCCTTTCACGCCAGTTTGAGATGCAGGTCAAAATGATGAAGACAGCGGAAGAGAACTCTTCCGCTGCAACAGAAATCCTGAAGCTGAGCTAAGGGGTGGGGGAATTCTAAATGAATGGTGCTTTGCAGGTAGCTAAGACAGGGTTGAGCGCTCAGGATACACAGCTCCAACTGATCTCGAACAATTTGGCCAACGTTAGTACCGTCGGCTACAAGAAAGAGCGCGCAGTCTTTGAAGATCTGCTTTATCAGACGCGTCGCCAGCCTGGTGCTCAGACCGCCGATGATTCGCAGTTGCCGTCCGGGCTACAGGTCGGCAATGGTGTGCGAGTGGTGGGAACCCAGAAGCTGTTTACTGAGGGGCAGCTGGAGGTAACAGATCAAGCATTCGACGTTGGCATCAGCGGCAGTGGCTTTTTTCAGATTCAGCAGCCTAATGGCGATATTGCCTATACACGCAATGGAGAATTTCATCTCGATAGTGAGAGTCGTTTAGTAACAGCCGAGGGGTATCTGGTAGATCCGGGTATTACGCTGCCGGATGATACTCAGTCGTTTGTGGTCGCTAATGATGGCACAGTATCGGTTACGACCCCGAGTAATCCCGAAGGACGGGAGGTAGGGCAGCTGGAGCTGGCAAACTTTGTAAACCCTCAGGGGCTTGAGGCGATTGGGCAGAACCTGTTCCTGGAAACAGCGGCCAGTGGAGCACCACAGGTTGGCACCCCGGGTGAAGATGGCCTTGGTATCCTTCAGCAAGGGATGCTAGAGGGGTCCAATGTCAATGCCACCGAAGAGTTGGTAAACATGATTACGACTCAGCGAGCCTATGAGATTAATTCCAAGGTAATCTCGACCGCGGACGAGATGCTATCGTTTGTTACGCAACAGCTTTAATAGGTATCGGGGGTAAGGGTATGAGGTTACAGAAACTGGCGTGCGGACTTGCGTTAGCGATGGTGCTGACGGGGTGCGTGAACTCGCCTCCCAAACCTGATAACCCTTACTACGCGCCGGTTGAGATGACGCCGGTGCCCAATACCCAGCCATCCACCGGTTCAATATATAACGCTGCAACCGCCATGAATCTGTATGGAGACGGTCGTGCTTACCGGGTTGGCGACATCATTACCGTCGAGCTTGAAGAGAGTACCCAGTCTTCAAAGTCGAATTCTACCTCTGTGGACAAGTCCGGTAGTACGAGTGTTGGTAACGGCAGTATTTTTGGTCAGGATCTTTCAGTCTTGGGCAACCCGCTGTCAGCCTCGCTTAGTAGCAGCAACCAGTTTGATGGCGAGGGTACCTCGGATATGAGTAACAGCCTCAGCGGTAACATCACGGTTACCGTGCATGAGGTACGCCCTAATGGCAATCTGTTGGTGCGGGGCGAGAAGTGGCTGACTCTAAATCAGGGGGATGAGTATATCCGTATCAGCGGTCTGATCCGTCCTCAAGATATTGACGAGGCCAATACTGTTGTGTCCACCAAAATGGCTGATGCTCGCATCACCTACAGCGGCACAGGTGCGGTGAGCGATGCCAACGTGATGGGCTGGTTGGCACGCTTCTTTATTAGCCCGCTGTTCCCATTCTGAGGGAGAGATGGATGAACCAGGTTTTAGCGTTACTCCTGCTCTGCTGTGTGATGGCTGCACCGGTACAGGCCGAGCGACTTAAAGATATAACATCGGTCTCTGGAGTGCGCAGCAACCAGCTGGTTGGTTATGGCCTTGTAGTCGGCCTTGACGGCACAGGGGATGGTACCGACTTTACGTCGCAAACATTTCGCAACATGCTGAATAATTTCGGAGTTGCGATTCCGGCTGATGTCTCTCCTGAATCCGATAACATTGCTGCGGTTGCGATCCATGCCGAACTGCCGCCCTTTGCCAAACCGGGGCAGACGATCGATGTAACCGTCTCAGCCATCGGTGATGCCAAGAGTCTGCGTGGTGGTAGCCTGTTGATGGCGCCATTGAAGGGGGCTGATGGGCAAGTGTATGCCATTGCTCAGGGCAACCTGGTCGTTTCAGGCTTCGGTGCTCAGGGCAATGATGGTTCGCGTCTTTCAGTGAATGTGCCGAGCGTTGGACGTATTCCAAATGGCGCAAGTGTTGAACGCGCGGTGCCCAACGCTTTTTCTCAGGGCGATTCTCTGGTGCTGAACCTGAACAATCCGGATTTTACTACAGCGCGACGTGTGGCTGAGCAGATCAATGGTCTTTTGGGGCCTGATGCGGCGCAGGCCATGGATGCAACCTCCATCCGGGTTCGGGCGCCGAGAGATTCCTCGCAGCGTGTGTCATTCCTGTCGGTGCTCGAAAATTTGAGCGTAAGTCCGGGCAAGGAGGTGGCAAAAGTAATCATCAACTCGCGGACCGGCACGATCATCATTGGCGAAAATGTACGTGTCTCTCCTGTGGCGATCACCCACGGCGGGCTCACCGTCGCCATATCCGAAACACCTGAGGTATCTCAGCCGGACACGCCTTTGGCTGGCGGGCAGACAGTGGTGACTCCGCGTACGGGTATTCAGGTCGACGAGGGGTCGGGCCATATGTTCGAGTTCAATACCGGTACCTCATTGCGTGATTTGGTGGAGGCCGTTAACCAGGTGGGGGTCGCTCCCGGTGACCTGATGGCGATTCTGGAAGCACTCAAACAGGCGGGTGCGCTCAGGGCGGAACTGGTGGTGATCTGATATGGAGAGTAAGTCCCTGGGGGCGGTGGATCCGAGTGTTTATACCGATCTCACTGAACTGAGCAAGCTTAAGGCGTTGGCCGGCAAGGATGAAAAGGCTGCATTGCGCGAAGTGGCTCAGCAGTTTGAGCAGGTGTTCATGAACATGATGCTCAAATCGATGCGACAGGCGAATGAGGCCTTTGCCGAGGATGATCCGCTTTACTCAAGTGAAGTGCAGTTTTATCAGGGGATGCTCGATCAGCAATTGACGCTGGATCTGTCAAAGGCCGGGGGACTGGGGCTGGCCGAGATTATCGTTAAGCAGTTGGGGCAGTCGATCACCAGCGGTACTGGCGAAACCGAGAGTACCGGCGTCAGTGACTTGATGTTTAACATGGCCACGCGACGTGTTGCCAGTCACTCGCTATCGGCCGTTGACGAGATCAGCGACCAGCTGGCCCGTGAGCGGGTTATGTCCACATCCACTCAGGTGAGTGAAAGTGAAGAGACTAGTGCTGATCGGTCCATCGATACACCCCAGGACGTTACGTTCAACTCGCCAGCTGAATTTGTTGAAGTGTTGATGCCGATGGCAGAGAAAGCAGCTCAAGCACTCGGTGTCGATCCGAAGGTTTTGGTCGCGCAGGCTGCACTGGAGACCGGTTGGGGGCGCTCAATCATTCGTGATCAACAGGGTAACAGCAGTAATAACCTGTTCAATATCAAAGCTGATAGCCGTTGGTCGGGCGAGAGTGTTGGGGTGCAGACGTTGGAGTACCGTGATGGCTTACCTCAGCCTGAGCGGGCAGAGTTTAGGGCCTACAAGTCTTTGGAGGCTGGAATGAACGACTACGTCGACTTCATCCAGTCGAATCCCCGCTATGAACAGGCTCGTGAGCTGGTAGAAGACCCGGTTGCCTATCTCCAGGCCCTGCAGCAGGCGGGTTATGCCACTGACCCGGAGTATGCCGCCAAGATCGAGCGGATTCTGGGTGGCACAAGTCTGGCGATGGCGGTGAGCGGCTCTCAAGAAGGGTGAGCCCTGGCCGATAACGAAAAGAGTATGGCGTTGACTGGATCACGACGCCCTCGGAGCATACATCATGTCTACCAGTAATCTACTCAATATCGGTAGTCAGGCGCTGACAGCGAATACTATTGCGCTGAATGTCGTCGGGCAGAATATCGCGAACGTCGATACCGATGGCTATACCCGTCAGGACGTGACCATGGTCAGTCGTGAAGGGGTAAACGGTGTTCTGATAACGGATATAAATCGTATAGCCGATGAGTTCCTGCAGAAGCAGATTTACTCGCAGACCTCCAGTTACTACGGGCTTTCCGCATATGAAGAGCTGGCCAGTCAGCTGGACAACCTGCTTGCATCGGACTCGACCAGTATTTCGTCGGCACTAGATGACTATTTTGCAGCGTTGCAGACAGCGTTGGACGATCCTTCCAGCCTGTCGAACCGCGAGCTGCTGCTGTCGGAAACGCAAGCATTGGTGAACACGTTTACCACTCTGGATACGCAACTGGCGAGCCAGAATGACGCGGTCAATACAGAACTCAGTGAAGGCGTGGCCGCGGTTAACTCGCTTTCATCGAATCTGGCGGCCGTGAATGACTCTATTCGTCTTGCCCAGGCGGCCGGCTCAGTCAGTAATGAGTTGTTGGATCAGCGTGATCAAATACTTGAGCAACTGGCTGGCTATATCAATTTTACGACCGATCTGCAGAGTGATGGTCAGGCCAACGTATTTGTAGGTCAGGGTGAACCGCTCGTGATAGGGCAGACAGCCTACAAGTTGTCAGCAGAAACCAATCCGGATGATGCAACTGAACTGAATATTTACCTCAATATAGGGGGCCAGAAAAGTGATCTCACCACGTTCGTAAGTGGTGGCGTTCTGGGTGGTGTCGTGGATTATCGCGAGACAGTGCTGAACCAGACGCGGGATGAGCTTGGGTTGCTCTCCTTGTCCTTCGCTGATTCCATGAATCAACTGCAATCATTGGGTCTGGATCTGGATGGCGAATTCGGTGGTCTGATGTTCACCGATATCAACTCCAGCAGTGCTGTCAGTAACCGCCTGACCTCGAACTCGGAAAACAGCACGAGAATACTGGATAACTCTGTTTACTTGATGGATATGTCTGCGGTTCAAGGCACTGAATACACGCTTGAATATGACTCGCGTACTCAGGTAACCCTGGAACGGGCGGACGGCGAGAGCTGGACCTATAAAGAAGCCAATAGTCAGGCATCGGCCAGTGACGTAGATGAAGATGGAGAGTTTTACTTCAATTCGGCCGACGGTGTGCTGGTAGTACGACAGGACGGCATGCGCATCGAGATCGAGATATCGACAACCCAGAGTCCAGTCGGTGACCGTTTTACCATTCAGCCGACGCGCTACGGCGTTGATAACATGGATCTGCTGATTACTGATGGCTCCAAACTAGCCTTTGCTGAGCCGATTTCGGTGTCGGCCAGTGCCAATAATCAAAGCGATGCAACCCTGGATATCAGTGTTGAGAGTGACGAGTTTCGTAGCGCAATTTCAGCCCTGACAGGTACGGCTGAAGACGCTGTACTACCCTTGACGGTTTCGTTCACCGATGACGGAAGCGGAAACCTCCTTTATACCATCGAAGATGCGTCCGGCGTGGCGATCAAGTCCGACGAACTCTATGTGGCAGGCGATCCCCTGCTTGGCAGTGCAGACGGGCTGGATCTTGTGATTGAGGCAGATGGCAGCCCCGAAGCGGGCGATAGCTTTACGCTCTCTTTCAATTCGAGCGGGGTATCGGATAACCGCAATGCACTGTCGATGGCAGAGTTGCAGTACTCCAAGCTGGTAGACGGTGCGTCATACCAGGATTACTACGCGGTGATGGTGCAAAGTGTCGGCAGCTTAACGGCGATCGCGCAAACCAATTCGGACGCTGCCAAGTCGCTGTTGGATGCGAACATCAACCAGCGTTCAAGTGTGTCAGGTGTCAGCCTTGACGAGGAAGCGGCCAACCTGGTCAAGTTCCAGCAGGCCTACAGCGCGGCATCCCAACTGATCAGTACTTGGCAGGAGATGTTCGATACGCTCCTTTCAAGCGTACGGACTTAATTGAGGAGTCTCCGATATGAGAGTCTCAACTGAACAGATATACAGATCGAACATCGATCAACTGAATAAACTGAATACGCAGATTGCTAAAACCCAGGAGCAGATATCGTCGGGTGAGCGGTTCAGCCAGCCCTCTGAAGATCCGCTGGCATCAGGTCAGGTGCTCAAGCTCGACAAAGAGCTGGCGCGTACCGAACAGTATCAGAATAACATCGATACTACCGAGCGTCGGCTGGATCTTGAAGAAACCACCCTGGATGCACTGAACAATGCCAACATCCGGTTGCAAGAGATTGCGACTCAGGCCGGTAACGGTACCCTCAGCAGCGATGACATCGCGCTGCTTGCTTCAGAGGTCAAAGAGCTGGTCGGCGAGATTGAGGGCTTGGTCAACACTCGTGATACGCAAGGCGAATACCTCTTCTCTGGCTATCAGGGTCTGACGCGCGCTTACGATTACAATGAAACCACTGGGCAGTATGAGTTTCAGGGTGATGGAGGTCAGCGCTATATCCAGGTTGGGCCAGACTATCAGGTTGCCTCAACTGACTCTGCGCTGGAGATTTTCGAGGGGGCCGAGGGCGCTTTTCAGCCACAGATGACCGATACCACCGACAGTCTCAATCCGGTCTCTATCGACAGTAGCTTTTTTACCCCCTACGTGGATGATTACACCGAATTTGAAGAGTTCATGGCCGACAACAGCGACTTCCAGGTTGATCTGACGGCGGCAAGTGTCGGGGTTGATGCTGCGCTGACAGTCAGCTATACCGATGCGGATGGGGTGTCACAGACGTTCGTTTACACCTTGTCCGAGGTGGATGGTGCGGTGACATTGACACCCGATGCGGCGCAGAGCAATGCTGATGAAGCTGCCGCATTGTTGAACGAAGATGGCACTGGCGTGGTGATTGGTGGACTGGAACTGCTGATGAACGACTCAGCGCTGACAGATCCGGACACCAGCGTATCACTGTCTGGAGCGCACGATAGCGACAATATTCTGAACTACGCGAACGACCTGTATCAGGCGATGAAGAACGCGGATGTCGACAGCTACGAAGGGAAACTCTCGCTGCAGCAGTCCTTAGCCTCGGCACTGACGGCGATCGAAAGCGTTCAGGAGCAGAATATATCGGCACGCGCCTCGATTGGTGCGCGAATCAATGCAATTGATGATCAGCGGACCGTCAATGATGAGTACTCGCTCTACACTGAAACAGCACGATCAAACCTGATCGATACCGACCTCACAGAGGCAGCCAGTCAGTTGGCACTTCAAAAGACGACACTTGAAGCCAGCTACTCCAGCTTTAATATCATTACCGGACTGAGTCTGTTCAACTACTTGAGCTAAGACATTAGTCCGGTGTTTTTGCGGTGTTGGGGGAGGGGGTGCCTCCCCATAGCCTACCTGCCTTTTGAGACCGTCGCATAGGCCTGCAAATTACGTGTGTTCTTGCGCTGCTGTCGGAGCTGAGAAGCGATAAAGTCCCGCACGCGGGAAGCTCCTTCTCCAATCTCCGTGTTCATCTTCAGCAGTGCGGCAATTTTGTTGTGAATTGTACTGGCTTCCGGCCCGAGTGAGGCGGTGTCCATCGATGATGTCAATTGCTTCCAGCGTGTCAGAAGCGCTACGAGATTGGTATCTGGATCGGGTTCATCGGTTGAATCTTCAGGAATCAGCGGTGCTGCACTGAGCAACTGCATGATATCCCCATGCAGTTGCTCAGCCTGATTAAACAGATCCAGCCATTGCGCGATGCGGCCCATCAGTTGGCTTGGTTTTTAGACAGGTTGTGATACTCAGCAGGGATCTTATCCCAGCTTTCCTTAATGGGAATGATCAGTTGAGCGGCTTCATCAAGTTTGTCCTGACTTTGCTCTCGACCGGCCTGTAACAACAGCCTGTTAATGTAGTCGTACAAACCGTCGAGCTGCTGGGACAGCTCATTACCTTCTTTATTGCGCAGAGATGCCTGTAACTCACCGATAATGGCAATCGCCTTTCCTATGGCGGTGGAGCTTGAGGTCTTGTCACCGCGCTCAACCGAACCTTTGGCCTCCATAACGCGCTTCAGAAAACCCTCAAACAGCAGCGATATAAGCTTGTGAGGGGAGGCGTTCAGCACGGCAGAGTTGATGTCGACGCTCTGGTACTGCGCAATCGCGCTTTTCTTGTTCATCGGATAAACCTCGTTTGAGGCCCTGTGTGGGCTTCACGCATATGTGTTAGTTGTCGCTGTTCATCGAGTCAGAGATGGCCTGGAGGGTGCTGATCAGGAAGTCGCCCTGAGAATTGATGGAGGCAACGAGTGTATCCATGGCATTGAACTGACTGTACAACCGCTCTTCGTAACTGTCGAGCCACTCGGCCAGGTCGTCAGCCTGCTTCTCTACGTCATCGATCTGACCGTTCAGACGATCCACGCGGCTGTCGAGCAGGCCGGTATTGTCCTGGGTATAGATGTTGATCTTCGTTTCCAGTGTGGTAGCAAGGCCGTTGTCGCCGCTGAAAAGTGCGGCTACACCATCGAGATTGTTGGCAAGAGCTGAATTCAGATCTGACTCATCAACAATCTCCAGTGAACCATCCGACTGTGTGCGTATACCGAGGGAAGAGAGCGCGTTAATTGCGCCGTCCCCATAGGCGTCGGTCAGTGCGCGGGTTATCTGGTTCTTGATTGTTCGGGTCATGGCGTCGCCGAACAGTGCCCCGGTGGTCTCGGTGTCGGCGTCGTAACTGGTCATGCTGCTCAGCGTCGATTGCATCGAGTTGTAGGCATTGACGAAGCTTGTGATCAGGTTCTTGATTGTATCGGTGTCACGCGTCAGAGACAGGGTTGCTGCGTTCTCTGTTTCGGATAACAGTGTGAAAGTGACGCCATCGATCACGCCCGATATCTCGTTGCTGGCAGAGGTCACGGCCTGACCGTCGATGGTCATGATGGCATCCTGGGCGGCGGATTGCTGCGTATAAGCGCCGTCATCGCCCCCGGCCAACTCGTCGTAGGTGTAATCGAAAAGTGACAGGTCGCCGGTTGTCGTTGTCGATGAAACGCTGGTTATGCGCGTGTCTTCGCCGGTTTCTTGGGCGGTAAGTACAAGCTGCTGACCGGCATCGGTGGTGATGACGGCAGCTGTGATGCCCTCGTTATCCGATGCGTCATTGATGGCCGCGGCGATATCCTCAAGCGATGCGTCTTCGCCCACGTCGATGGAAAAACTGTCACCATTGCCT
Organism: Marinobacterium lacunae; assembly: GCF_000705555.1. GTDB lineage: Bacteria > Pseudomonadota > Gammaproteobacteria > Pseudomonadales > Balneatricaceae > Marinobacterium_D > Marinobacterium_D lacunae. The sequence continues at coordinate 212,905 of NZ_JMQN01000018.1, read as the reverse complement.
TGAGTGAACGTGAGTGTACCGGAGGATCCACTGCTATACGCCTGTGAGTTAACCAGCTTATGAGCACTGGCGATCTGCTGAACCTCTATGGCATAAGAGCCTAACTGTGCGTCAGAATCGACGTCGGCGGTGAAGCTTTCTTCGCCGGAATTGCTGGCGGTAACCGCACTGAACGCTGACGCTTCCGTCAGTGCCGACAAGCTGTCCTCGAACTCGGCCATGGCACTTTTCAGCAGACTGACACTGGAGAGCTCAGCCTGAAGATCGGACTCTTTTGTCTGGAGGTTGGTTGTTTTGGCGTCGCCCTGAGCACTGACCAGTCCTTCGACGATCGTCTCTATATCGATGCCCGATCCGAGGCCGGTAGATGTGATTGTGCCGCTCATGTTGCGCCCCTTGAATATTAAATGTTCAGCAATCGAAGGTTAGTGTATATAACCAACCTTTCTCAAGCACTGGCATCGAAGAGGATGTTACGCATCTCGGTGATATGCTGAACCAGTTTCAGTGCATTCTCGGACGGAATCTGGCGGATCAGTTCATCAGTCTCGGTATCGGTTACCCGAATAACCAGCTCCTCTGAGCTGGAATCCACCTCAAAACTCAGTGCTCGATTCATTTTGGTCATCACTTCGTTCAAGGTCTGAACGGCGCTATTGACCTCCTCAACCGTCAGTCCGCTGGCCTTGATCTCGGTTTTGACACCTTGAGTGCCCTGCTGGCTGGTGGTGGGCTTAACGTTGCCGCTGTTATCGACTGAACTACTGGTATTGTGCAGCGTCGTTGATGTACTGGATGAGATTGTCGTATTCATACTGTCCTCACGTCAAAAAGGGGGCTCGAAGCCCCCTTTGTTCCATGCTGTTGGCGCGGCTATACCACCGGGGGCGTACCGCGCCAATCTGAGCGAGTCGCTCTTACTGCAGCAGAGAGAGTACGCTCTGAGGAGCAGAGTTCGCCTGCGCCAGGATTGAAGTTGCTGCCTGCTGCAGAACAGTCGCGCTGCTCAGGTTAGCGGTTTCAGAGGCGAAGTCGGCATCCTGAATACGCGAGCGTGCAGCGGTCACGTTCTCAGTAATGTTGGTCAGGTTGCTGATGGTGCTGTCGAAACGGTTCTGTACGGCACCGAGGTCTGCACGCTGGCTGTCAATGTACGCGATCGCTTCGTCGATGATATCCAATGCATCGCTGGCACCGTCTTGGGTGCTGATATCAACACCGGCAACGGATTTGAAGGTAGTGCCTGAAGCGATTGACATGGAGGTACTGTCAACAGTAACGCTGCTGATATCCTGGTCTAGCTTCGCATTGGTGAAGTCGATGGTGAAGTCTGATTTGTCAGCATCGATACCTGTAGGGGTTTGGGTTGCATTTGCAACAGTAAACGTATCGCCAGCGTTATTAGTGACGGTGAATGCACCATCCAGAGTACCGCTGCTATCGGAGCCAGTAGCGGACACTGAGAAAGTCGCACCATCGTCGCTGGTGATGATGATTTCGTCACCAGCATCATTCAACGCTGCGCTAAATCCGCTGAGGCCATCAATCGCTGTAGCAGCGTCGGCAATAGTGGAAGCGTTAGTTGAGTCCAATACGATAGACTGCGTGCCAAGATTAAGGGTGATAGATTCGGCGTCAGTACCTTCTGCAGAGCTGACTGCAGTGGAAGAGCCTGTAGCAGTGGCGCCAGTTACCGACTGAGTACTATCACCAGTTACGGTCAAAGCCCCTGCATCAGTACCCGAACCATCAGTTACGTCGATGGTTGTATCGAAGTCAGTAGCTGACTCGATAGTAATACCACCGTTACCGGAGTCCAGCGTTGCGTCAAAAGTTACGGTGTAATCTGAACCCAAGGCGGTTTGAATGTCGCTGGCAACTGTCGAGTTCAATGCAGAGTAGCCACTGAGGTCGATCTGAGTTCCGCCTACAGTTATCTGCAGTGCTTCACCGTTACCAGTATCAGGCTGTGTGAGTCCTGTGATGGTCGCAGTGAAGTTCCCCGCACCGCCGCCGGTACTGTCAGCTGTTAGGCCTGTAAAGCTACCCAGAGTTACCTGCTGAACACCACCTGATACTTCTACGTCGCTCAGGCCGTCAATGTTATTGATCTTGTCAGCCACATCGTCAGCAGTCATGTCTGCGTTCAGGGCGATGGTGTAGTCGGTTCCGCCCACGTTCAGAGTGGTTGAACCAGCAGCAGACTCAGTACCCGGGGTCGCAGTAGCTGTCACCGTACCGCTGCTGTCGAAGCTTTTGTAAGTGTAACCGATGGCGTCAGCAGAGATATTGCCCATGGTGACATCAATGGTTTCACCGGCTTCAGCACCCACCTGGAAGCTGGAAGAACCAAAAGAACCGTCCAGCAGGTTACGGCCACCGAAAGAGGTGGTGTTGGCGATACGGCTCAGTTCGTCCTGCAGGGCGGTCACTTCCGCCTGCAGTGCATCGCGGTCAGACGCGCTGTTGGAACCGTTGGCAGACTGCAGGGCCAGCTCACGCATACGCTGCAGGATCTGGGTGGATTCGTCCATCGCGCCTTCAGCGGTCTGGGCCAGGGAGATACCGTCGTTGGCGTTACGGGATGCCACGGTCAGACCGTTCACCTGGCTGGTCAAACGGTTGGAGATAGCGAGGCCAGCAGCGTCATCGGCAGCGCTGTTGATGCGCAGACCGGAGGAGAGGCGCTCGTATGCCTGAGTCAGCTTGCTCTCAGACTTGGACAGGTTGTTTTGAGCGTTCAGAGACGCGATGTTCGTATTGATAACAGCCATTTCGGTTCTCCTTAAACCCACCCCTTGGATTCGCCTGCGCTTGGCTCGGCTGGGTGGATAGAGTGGTATATGGGCTTCCGTAGAAAAACTGTTTCTGCGGGCTGAATAGGTTAACGGCGCGGCTCAGGGAAACTTTAAGAAAAAAGTGCGTTGTTTGTTAAAAAAATGAAGCGGACATTTCGGGGTGCCGTAACAAAAAAGCAACAAACCGTGTCAGGGCTGGATCAAGATAGGCACTGGGCATACCGGCTCACTCACAATCGAGTGGCAAATGCCAGCATAGCTCAACTGAGGTGTCGGCGTTATCACGCGCTTGAGTGGCCAGCTTGCTAACGGCTGGCCACTCAAAACTGCGTGCACGGTCCTTACTGCAGTAACGACAGTACGCTCTGCGGAGCGGAGTTTGCCTGCGCCAGTATTGACGTCGCGGCCTGCTGCAGAACGGTTGCACTGCTCAGGTTGGCGGTTTCCGAGGCGAAGTCCGCATCCTGTATGCGGGAGCGCGCCGAGGTCACGTTTTCGACGATGTTGGTCAGGTTGCTGATGGTGCTGTCGAAACGGTTTTGGACTGCACCGAGGCTTGCACGCTGGCTATCGATAAAGGAGATAGCGCTATCGATGATCGCAAGCGCATCACTTGCACCGGTTTGGGTACCGATATCGATACCTGCGACAGATTTGAAGGTAGTGCCGGAGGCGACGGACATGGCCGTGCCATCGACACTCAGGCTAGATACATTTTCATCCAGTTTTGCACTGCTGAAATCGATCGTGAAGTCGCCCGCAATGTTCTGATTCAACTCGGTAGTGCTATCAACAGTAGCGGATGAAGCACTGGTTGGATTAGTAATGGTCAGCGCTCCAGAAAATCCATCGCTGTCCAGATCAGCGGCGGCTACCGACACATCGAAAGCGGCAGATGTGTCGGTGCTGGAGATTGTGATGGTTCCACCACTTATAGATGCGCTTATACCGGCTATTCCAGAACTGTTGATGAAGGTTTCCAAGGCATTGGCGTCAGTAATGCTGGAGTCTATCGTAAGTTCGGTGCCATCGATTGTCAGGGTCATGGTGTCTGAACCGGTTGGAGCGGTATAGCCAGAGAGTTCAATTTCGTTGGATGCGGGTACATTCCATGAGTCGGCGGTGAAACTATCACCTAAGCTATTGTAGGGCGCAGAAGAACTGCCTCCTATGACCGATATCCAGCCACCTTCCCAGCTACCACCTGTATCCTGAGCTATACCAGAAGCATCAAATGCGGTTGCATCATCTGCAAAGATTCGGACCGCAGAAGTACCGTAGTATGCCTCTGCGACCGCATCTGCGACTGCGGTGTAGCCCGCTACATTGAAGTCGGCAAGGAATGCATCTCTCGATGCGGTATTGACTGCGTTCATCGTAAACGTTGCGGTTGTCGAGCCATTGTCAAGCGTCATCACAACTTCATCGTCCCCTGCCAAGGGAGTAGTTAGCCTTATAAAAAAAGATTCAGTTTCTGGTTGGAGGTCGGACGTAACTGTTTGCGTAGTTGAGGCAACAGTATCAGCCCCTAGGCTGACAGTTACTCCAGATAATCCATCGATATTGTTGATCTTGTCTGCCAGATCCGAAGCGCTCATATCGGCGTTAACGGCGATCGTGTAGTCAGTACCATCCACGTTGATTGTGGTGCTGCCGGCAGCGGCCTCGGTACCTGCAGCGACGGTAGCGGTCGCTGAGCTGTTGAAGCTCTTGTAGGTATAACCGATCGCATCGGCGGAAATATTGCCCATGGTAACGTCGATGGTCTCGCCTGCTTTCGCACCGACCTGAAAACTGGAGGAGCCGAAAGAGCCGTCTAGTAGATTACGGCCACCGAACGAGGTGGTGTTGGCAATACGGCTCAGCTCGTCCTGAAGGGCGGTCACTTCCGCCTGCAGCGCTTCACGATCCGATGAACTGTTGGAGCCGTTGGCCGATTGCAGAGCCAGCTCACGCATACGCTGCAGGATCTGGGTGGATTGGTCCATCGCGCCTTCAGCGGTCTGTGCCAGAGAGATACCGTCGTTGGCGTTACGGGATGCCACGGTCAGGCCGTTAACCTGGCTGGTCAAACGGTTGGAGATGGCGAGCCCCGCCGCGTCATCGGCCGCACTGTTGATACGCAGACCGGAAGAGAGTCGCTCGTAGGCCTGGGTCAACTTGCTCTCGGACTTGGCAAGGTTGTTTTGAGCATTCAGTGACGCGATGTTGGTGTTAATAACGGCCATAGAATATATCCATAAAATCTAGCGCCATGTATGCAGGAGGCGGCCAGGGAGCCTGTGCTGTGGTAAATCCGTTGGGCATGATGCCTTCCGGCTTAATGCGGGTAGCGGCAAGAGAGGTGAAAACTGTAATAAAAAAGTGTCGTTCTTTAGGAAATTGTTTAGGAGTCTCTGGTTGCCATTGAGTTAGGTAGAGCTTTTCTTGAAGGAGCCTCAATCGATGAATTGAAGACGTCAAACTCTTGACATATCTCCGCTATTCAGTACCTTTGTCAGAATAATGACGCATACTGGATATAACCCATGCCTCGGCCCATGCACACAAGCGGACTGCACATACTCATCATCGATGACGACGCCGAGCGCCGAACGGAGCTCCATCGCTGTTGTGAGTTCCTTGAACTGGAGTGTCATGATTTTGACTTCGTGACCTGGCTGCAGCAGGGCAAGAGCGTTGAACTCAGTGGAATCGTTGGTGTGTTGCTGGGCGAAAGCAGCTTGCCGATCTCGTTGAACAAGCTGATAGCGGAACTCGATGCTCATGGTCGTATGCTGCCCAAAGTGCTGGTGTGCGATTGGCACGAGCTCTCGCCTGAGCAGTTTTCCCCTTCCGGTATTCTTGGGCGGCTGGAACCGCCATTCACTTACAGCGCTATGCTGGATCTGTTGCATCGCTGTTATGTGTTCAATGCATCCAACGCAGATGATGCGGTGAGCGGGCTGGATGAGCTGGTTGGTCAGAGCGGGTCTATCCGTGAGGTGAAGCGGCTGATCATTCAGGTTGCGGCACGCGATATCAACGTAATGATCACCGGCGAGTCCGGCACGGGGAAAGAGGTGGTGGCTCGCTGCCTGCATGAACACTCCTCACGCTGTAATGGCCCCTTTGTGCCGGTGAACTGCGGCGCGATCCCAGGGGAGCTGCTGGAGAGCGAACTGTTCGGGCATGAGAAGGGTGCGTTCACCGGGGCGATCTCCAGCCGGGCCGGGCGTTTCGAACTGGCCCAGGGCGGCACACTGTTTCTAGACGAGATCGGCGATATGCCGCTGCCGATGCAGGTGAAGCTGCTGCGCGTGTTGCAGGAGCGGCAATTTGAACGGGTGGGGGGAAACCGCACCATCGATGCTGATGTGAGGGTGGTGGCGGCGACCCACAAGGATCTGGAGTCGATGATTGATGCGGGAGAGTTTCGCGAGGATCTCTACTATCGGCTCAATGTGTTCCCGATCGAAATGCCGCCGTTACGCGAGCGGTTGGATGACCTGCCGCTACTGGTTAATGCGCTGATCGCCCGGCTAAAGGAGCAGGGGATGGGGGGCTACCGTTTCCATCCGTCGGCGATGGAGTCGCTGTTGCGTCACCCCTGGGCCGGTAATGTGCGTGAGTTGGCCAACCTGTTGGAACGGCTGGCGATCATCCACCCCGGTGGAGTGGTCGGCGTATCCGAGTTGCCGCCTAAGTTCCGCCACGTGGATGAACCGGACCCCTCCCGTTACGAGGTGCTTGACCCGGCGGATGCGGGCGAACGAACACCCGGCTCGGCGGCAGACGCTATACCGACACCCGTTGCCAGCGCGAGCGACGATGTGGAGTTGCCCGAGCAGGGGATCGAGCTCAAGGCGTTCCTCGAAAAACTCGAACGCTCCTTGATCTATCAGGCTCTGGAGCGTTGCGGGAATGTGGTGGCAAGGGCTGCCGATGAGCTGGGGGTGCGGCGCACCACGCTCGTTGAAAAGATGCGCAAGTATGGGATCGAGCGGCGATGAACAGTGCTGAGCGTATCGCCGAACTGGAGCACGAAGTTGCGCAGCTACGTGAGGAGCAGCGCGCCGCCCAGCGTCTGCGCAGACTGATCGACCAGATGCCCAGCGGGGTGCTGGTAATCGGCAACAGAGGATTGGTAACCGAGTGTAACCCGGCCGCGCAGGCGTTGCTGGGCGTCGATCTGTTCAATCGCCGTTGGGTAGATGTGATCAATAGCTGCTTTGCCCCCCGTCCTGATGATGGCCACGAGGTTTCGCTGAAAAACGGCCGCCGCGTGAGCCTTGCCACCCGTGCCTTGGAGGGCGAGCCAGGGCAGCTGGTGTTTGTCTCGGACCAGACCGACACCCGTCTTCTGCAGCAGAAGCTCTCTCACTACCAGCGTCTTTCGGAGATGGGGCGGATGATGGCGTCGCTGGCGCATCAGGTGCGCACGCCTTTGAGTGCGGCGCTGCTCTACGCCAGCCACCTGACGGCGCCGACCATCAGTGATGAGCAAAGGATCCGCTTCGCCGGTAAGGTCAAGTCGCGCCTGACCCATCTTGAGCAGCAGGTCCGGGACATGCTGATCTTCGCGCGGGGCGAAACCAGTCTTGATAACCGGGTCAGTGCCGCCGAGCTAGTCGCCCGTATCGACGATCTGTTGGATACGCCGCTGGCGGCTGCTGATGCTGATTGCAGTTTCATCAACGAGGTGCCGGATCTTTGTGTCCAGTGCAATCTGGAGGCGCTACTTGGGGCGGTGTTGAACCTGGTGAACAACGCGCTGCAGGCCTGTGGTCAGGGCGCAGAGCTGCGGATCCGTTTGAGCCGACAGGCGCAGTGGTTGCGTCTGGATGTGGAGGACGATGGGCCGGGTATGACACCGGAACAGCTGAAACACGCGCTGGAACCCTTCTATACCACCAAATCCCACGGTACTGGGCTAGGGCTGGCGGTTGCTCAGGTGATTGCACGCGCGCACCACGGCGAGTTCCATCTGAATTCCACCCCGGGCGAGGGGACTTGTGCCACTTTCCTGCTACCCTCCATTACGCTCGATTAAGAGAGACGGATGACGAATATGAGCCCCTGTGTACTGATAGTGGAAGATGATCTGGAGCTGCGCGAGGCACTGGCGGACACGCTGGAGCTGGCCGATATCGCCTATCTGTTGGCGAGTAACGGAGATGAGGCGCTGGAGCTACTGAAGCGGCAGAGTGCGGATATGGTGGTGTCTGATGTCAACATGCCGGGTATGGATGGTCATGAGCTGCTTAAGCAGCTGCGCCAGACTCACCCCGGTATGCCGGTGGCGCTGATTACCGCCTTCGGTCAGGTGGAGCGTGCAGTGGATGCAATCCGCAATGGCGCTGTCGACTACCTGATGAAGCCCTTTGAACCCGAGCAGCTGATCGAGTTAGTGCGCAGCCACGCTGGAGGCGCACGGGTGGAGGGTCAGAGGGAGGCGCCGGTGGCGGAGTCCCCGGGAAGCCGGCAACTGCTACAGTTGGCGCAACGTGTGGCGCAGACTGATTCGACAGTGTTGATTACCGGCGAGTCGGGTACGGGCAAGGAGGTGCTGGCGCGCTACATCCACGATCATTCAGGCCGTGCGCGTCAACCTTTTGTCGCCATCAACTGTGCAGCAATACCGGAAAACATGCTGGAAGCGACGCTCTTCGGGCACGAAAAGGGCGCATTCACCGGGGCCTATACGAGCGCGCCCGGCAAGTTCGAGCAGGCCGACGGCGGGACACTGCTGCTGGATGAAATCAGTGAGATGGACCTCGGTTTGCAGGCCAAACTTCTACGAGTGCTACAGGAGCAGGAGGTCGAGCGTATCGGGGGGCGCAAGACGATTTCACTGGATGTGCGTGTGCTGGCCACCAGCAACCGCAAGCTGGAAGATTACGTGGCCGAAGGGCGTTTCCGCGAGGATCTCTACTACCGGCTGAATGTGTTTCCCCTTCAGTGGCAGCCGTTGCGAGAGCGGCGTGAGGATATTGTTCCGCTGGCCAAGCGGATTCTGCTGCGTCATTGCAACAAGATGAAGCGTCCGCGCGCGCAGCTGACCGCTTCGGCAGAGGCCGCATTGCGAGACCACGGCTGGCCCGGCAACGTGCGTGAGCTGGACAATGCGATTCAGCGCGCACTGATTCTGCAGCCCGCTAACTTGATCGATACACCAGACCTGCATCTTGCCGGAGGTTCCATACCTTTGGGCTCGGCCGAGCGTGCGAGGCCTGCAGTTACTGCTGAAGAGGTGCTGTCGGAAGAGGCTGGTGGGGTATTGGGGCAGGATTTGCGTCAAAGGGAGTATCAGCTAATTCTGGATGCGCTCAATGCCTGCAACGGCAGCCGAAAGGATGCTGCCGAGAAGCTGGGGATTAGCCCACGCACCCTGCGCTACAAACTGGCGCGGATGCGGGAAGAGGGGATCGAATTCTAGTCAGTCATGAATCGGCAGCGATTATGACTATACTGCGAGGTGCGGTGACGGGAATTTAGAAAGTATGTGAGTGTTTACAAACTCGAAAGCCAGCAGTTCTTTAGTCTAACAATCGATAGACCAATGTCTAATTCAGGGATGAAGTGCCGCTCAAGTATAACGTTAAGCAGGTTGAGTCTACTCACACGGCCGCATTCAAGAGCAACAATAACAGGCCGTTCCGCGAACCGTATAACAACAAATTTCCAAGGCTAGGGGCATCACAATGAGTGAAGAGAAAGTCTACCCGGCAGATCCGGCGTTCGTTGCCAACGCACATGCCGACAGCGAAAAATATGCTGCCATGTACGATCAGTCGATCAACGATCCGGATACCTTCTGGGGCGAGCAGGGTAAGCGACTGGACTGGTTTAAACCGTACGCCAAAGTCAAAAATACCTCCTTCGATCCGCATAACGTATCGATCAAATGGTTTGAGGACGGCACGCTGAATGCCTCCTACAACTGTCTGGACCGTCATCTCGAAACACGGGGCGACCAGGTGGCCATCATCTGGGAAGGCGACGATCCCAGCGAAGATGAAAAAATTACCTACCGCGACCTGCATGAGCGTGTCTGCCGTTTCGCCAATGTGCTCAAGGCACAGGGCATTGAAAAGGGTGACGTGGTCACACTGTATCTGCCGATGATTCCGGAAGCGGCCGTTGCCATGCTGGCGTGCGCACGCATCGGTGCCGTGCACTCCATCGTATTCGGCGGTTTCTCGCCGGAGGCGCTGGCTGCCCGTATCGAGGGTGCCAAATCCAAGTTGGTTATCACTTCCAACTACTCGCTGCGCGGTGGCAAGGTCGTTCCGCTGAAAGAGAACGTTGATAAAGCGTTGAAGCACCCGGGGGCTGCGGCCTGTGCCGAGAAGGTTGTGGTCGTCAAGCGTGTCGATAAAGACGTCGCCTGGGATGACAGTCGTGACCTGTGGTACGAAGAGGCTGTCGCAGCAGCATCGACTGACTGCCCGGCAGAAGAGATGGAAGCGGAAGCGCCGCTGTTCATCCTCTACACTTCCGGTTCTACCGGTGCTCCGAAAGGGCTCAAGCACACCACTGGCGGTTACATGGTCTATGCGTCCATGACCCACCAGTATGTCTTTGACTACCACGAAGGTGACATCTACTGGTGTACCGCTGACGTGGGTTGGGTGACCGGCCACAGCTACATTGTTTACGGACCGCTGGCCAACGGCGCGACCACGGTGATGTTCGAAGGCGTGCCGAGCTATCCGGATAACAGCCGTTTCGGTCGTGTTATCGAGAAGCACAAGGTCAATCAGTTCTACACAGCACCTACGGCTATTCGCGCGCTGATGCAGCAGGGTGAAGACGTATTGGGTGACTCCGATCTGTCGTCTCTGAAACTGCTTGGTTCAGTGGGTGAGCCGATCAACCCGGAAGCCTGGGAGTGGTACAACCGCGTAGTCGGCAAGGGTAAGTGCCCGATCGTCGATACCTGGTGGCAGACGGAAACCGGCGGCATCATGATCGTGCCATTGCCGGGCGCGACGGCTACCAAGCCGGGCTCTGCGACCCGTCCGTTCTTCGGTGTTCAGCCGGCTCTGGTGGATAACGAAGGCAATGAGCTCGAAGGTGCCACCGAGGGTAACCTGGTGATCAAGGACTCCTGGCCGGGTCAGAGCCGCTCCATCTGGGGCGATCATGACCGCTTCGTTCAGACCTACTTCACCAGCTTCAAGGGCTACTACACCACAGGTGACGGTGCCCGTCGCGATGCGGACGGTTACTACTGGATCACCGGTCGTGTGGATGACGTGATCAACGTCTCCGGTCACCGCATGGGTACGGCAGAGGTCGAATCCGCACTGGTTGCGCATCCGGCTGTTGCCGAGGCAGCAGTGGTGGGTTACCCGCACGAACTCAAGGGACAGGGTATCTACGTCTATGTCACCCTGCAGTCGGGCTTCGAGCAGAGTGATGAGTTGATGAAGGAACTGCGCAATTGGGTGCGTTCAGAGATCGGCCCGATCGCTTCGCCGGATCTGATCCAGTTCGCGCCGGGTATGCCGAAAACACGTTCGGGCAAGATTATGCGCCGTATTCTGCGCAAGATCGCCGAGGATGATTTCGGTGCGCTGGGCGATACCTCTACGCTGGCCGATCCGACAGTCGTTGACGATCTGATCGAACATCGCATGAACCGCAAGGGTTAAATACACGGTTCGATCCCCCGTTATTTAGGGGCGATCTTAAAAACGCCCCGGTGCTTCGGCATCGGGGCGTTTTTTCGTTATTTTTCCGTATACTGCAACTCTAGAGTGTCCAGTTTCATTATCAGCAGTGTGGGTTTCCTGATATGATTCCGGACCAGTTATATCTGGAATCAGTTTGAGATCCCGCAGGGGTCGCAGGCAGAGGGGGATTCGCATGCAGCTGGCCCAGAAAATCATAATCGCCGACGATCATCCGCTATTTCGAGCGGCTCTGAAGCAGGCGGTCACTCAGGCCGTGCCCGGTGTCACCATTCTAGAGGCTGACACGCTGGCAGCGGTACAAGAGACGGTGGAGGCTCACGTTGACGCCGATCTCGTACTTCTTGATATCCATATGCCCGGTGCTCAGGGCTTCTCGGGGTTGGTCTTTTTGCGCGGGCAACATCCGGGGATTCCGGTTGTGGTTGTATCCGGCAGCGAAGAACCTCAGGTGATGAAGCGCGCCATCGATTTTGGCGCGTCCGGTTTTATCCCGAAGTCCGCTCCGCTCGAGGTAATATCCGAAGCGATTGCAGCGGTGCTGCAGGGGGATGAGTGGTTACCGCAGGAGATTTCTGACAGTCTGGACGATCTGGTAACCGAAGAGGATCAGAAGTTTGCTGCCGCCCTGGCGTCACTGACGCCACAGCAGTTCAGGGTGCTGACCATGCTGACGGAAGGCTTGTTGAACAAGCAGATTGCCTATGAGCTGAGTGTGTCGGAGGCTACCATCAAGGCTCATGTCACGGCGATTCTTCGCAAACTCGGTGTTCACAGCCGTACGCAAGCGGTTATCGCAGCTCAGCGTCTGGGTGTCGAACTGCCCAAGCCCGCCGTCTGAATTCGACATAATGAAGTGAAAAAGGCGATATTCAGGAGCATCGCCTTTTTTGTCGTGATTACTCAGGTGCGTGCGGTGGCGATCAACTTATTGATCAGCGCGCGCAGTGCTGCGGGTTTTACGGGCTTGTTCAACAGGTGCGCACCGGCGTCGCGAATCTTCTGAGTCACCTCGTCAGTTCTGTCGGCGGTGATGACGATCGCCGGCACTGGTTTGCTCCAGCAGGAAGAGAGTTGTGCCAGTGCCATAAGGCCGGTCTCGGTTTCCCCCAGGTGGTAGTCGGCAAGGATGATATCCGGCACCCAGTCGCTGTTGTCGGTCACATCCAGCGCAGCAATGCCTGATAGTGCAGTACGCACCTCGCAGGACCAGCCCTGAAGCAGGGCGGACATCCCTTCCAGAATCTTCGGCTCGTTGTCGATGACCAGAACCCGTATGCCGTTGAGCCCTTTGCTGCGAATCCAGCCCCGATGTTCTGGTTTTGGCCGCTCAGCTCGGCTGGCATCGCCCAACGGAACAGTAATGCTGAACACGGTGCCCTGGCCCGGCCAGGAGCGCACGCTGATGTGGTGGCCCAGCATGCGGGCGATACGTTCGGTAATCGCCAGTCCCAAGCCAAGCCCCTTGACCTCGCTGTGTTTGGGGTTGTCGATACGACGGAACTCTTCAAACACCTCGCTGAGCTTGCTCTCGGGGATGCCGACGCCTGTATCCCACACTTCGAGTCGCAGCTGATCGCCAACGTGACGGGCACCCAGCAGTACCTTGCCTTTTGCCGTGTAGCGAATGGCATTGGACAGGAAATTTTGCAGCACGCGGCGCAGCAGCGCCTGATCAGAATGCACGACCTGTTTGCAGTTGACGTGGTGGAAGTTCAGTCCCTTCTCCTTGGCTACCGCTGTGAATTCTGTGGTCAGGTTCTGGAACAGGGCATCCAGTGCGAAATGACTAAAGTTAGGTTCCAGCGCACCGGCGTCCAGCTTGGAAATATCGAGCAGGGCGGTGATCAGCTCCTCGGCGGCTCTCAGCGCGTTGTCAAGGTTCTCCACCAGCTGGCTGGTTTCGGGTTGGTGGCTTTGCTGTGCCAGTGCCGAGGTGAACAGGCGCGCCGCATTGAGCGGTTGCAGCAGGTCGTGGCTGGCAGCGGCCAGGAAGCGGGTTTTGCCCAGGTTGGCCGCTTCCGCGTCGGATTTTGCCTGTCTGAGCTCATCCTCCATCAACGCGCGTATGGTGTTTTCCTTGCGTAGCTCTTTGTTTACAACCGATAGCGCATGGGTACGCTCACGGACGCGCTGTTCAAGATTTTCGTTGGTTTCCTGTAGTGCGATCTCGGCGTTACGGCGTTCGGTTATGTCCTGATAGAGCGTGAAGTAGCCTAAAACATCACCATATTCACCGATATGCGGTATGTATGTGACCTCTGCATAACGGGTTGAGCCGTCGCGCGTGGGCATGCGCGTTTCAAAGCGCTGGCGCTCACCCGCGAGCACTTTGCGTATATAGTGCTGACGCTGCTCGTGTTCATCCTTGGGCAGGATCTTGTGTGAGGGGGTGCCGGCAATGGTGTGCCGGTCGATCCCAAACGCGTCGGCATAGGCCTTGTTGACGAACAGAAAGTTGCGGTCGGGGTCCAGATAGGCGATCAGAACCGGCACATTATCGGTGTATATCCGTACGTTTTGCTCACTTTCGCGAAGTGCCTCCTCGGTGCGTTTGTGCTGGGTAATATCCATGTAGGTGTTGACGTAGCCGCCGTTGGGCATCGGGTTGCCGCGCACTTCGAGTACGGTGCCATCCGGGCGGTATCGTTCGAGTCCATGAGGTTGGCCTGAACTGAGCAGAGAGAGGCGTTCGGCTACCTGTTCGTCGATGCTGCCGCTGCTCATGCCGTATTCGCCGCGTACGGCGTTGTAGCGAAAGATCTCCTCGATAGGTCGACCAACGCAGACCAGTCCGTCCGGATAGTTGAACATGTCGATGTAGCGCTGGTTCCAGGCTACCAGTCGCATGCGCTGATCAACCACGCTTATCCCCAGGCTGATGTTCTCGATGGTGGACTGCAGCAGCGAACGGTTAAACCTGAGCGCCTGGGAGGCCTCGTCTACGATGGCGACAACATCGCCGATCTCCATCTCCTTGCCGCGCAACGTTGAGTCCATGACGATGCGGGCTGAGGACGAGCCGATTGCGCCGGCAAGCAGGCGCTCGGTGTACTGAATAAGCTCGGGTGTTGCCTTGCTGCCGGGCAGGGCTGGCTCCTCTCCGCGCTGCAGTGCGAAACCGGTAAATGCATGCTGTGTGCGGCTGATGCCAAGGAAGCGCTCTGTAAGCATCTGGAGATCGCCTACCGTGACCTGGCTGGTCAGGCGGCCGGGCTCTGAGAAGCCTTTGGCGTGTACGTTGGTGAACGCGCTTGCTTGAATACGGTCGACAAGGCGTTGACTGGTCAGCATCGAAATCAGCACGTACAACACGGTGTTAAGGCTAAGGCTCCAGAAGACGCCGTGGCTGAGTGGATCAAGGAAGGAGATACCGAACAGCGATGTTGGCGAGATCCACTCCGGTGTCATCCAGCTGCTTTCGAGTAGGTAGGTCGGTATCAGTTGGGCGGTCTGCATAGACGGCAGTACAAGGGTATACAGCCAGAGCAGGAAGCCTGCACACAGACCTGCCAGGACACCATGCCTATTCCCGCGTTTCCAGTAGATACCACCGAGGATTGCCGGCAGGAACTGGATGGCGGCCACGAATGCGAGCAGGCCGAATGATGCAAGAGAGCCCTGTTCACCGAGTATGCGGTAGTAAAAATAGCCCAGTAGAAGCAGCGTGATAATGGTCACGCGGCGCACCCGTAGCAGTAAGGCGCCCAGATCCGAGGACTCGGACAGTCGCAGCTGGGGAATGCGTAGCAACACCGGAATGACAATGTCGTTGCAAACCATGGTTGCCAGCGTGATGCTCGCGACGATCACCATGCTTGTCGCTGCCGATAGTCCACCGATAAAGGCAAATGTAGCCAAGTATTCCCGGCCTTCGGCCAGCGGCAGCATCAGCACGAAGGTATCGGCATCTACTCCGCTTTGGCCGAAGTAGTTCAAGCCGCCGGTGGCAATCGGCAGGACGAATAAAGAAAGCAGTAAGAGGTAGAGCGGAAAGACCCAGCGGGCGGTGCGCAGATTTTGGCTGCGGGTGTTTTCAACGATAGTGACATGGAACTGGCGGGGCAGGCAGATGGCGGCGCCGCAGGCCAGCAGCACTTCCGTCAAAAAACTGCCACCGAACAAAGAGCTGAAATTGGCGTTGTCGCGCAGCTCCAGTTTGATGTTCTCGACCAGGCCGTCAATGCCACCAAAGAGACCGAAGGTGACGAAGAGACCGATGGAGAAAAATGCCGCAAGTTTGATGATCGACTCGAACGCCACCGCGAGCACCAAGCCCTCATGGTGCTCTGTGGCATCGATGTGGCGTGTCCCGAACAGAATGCCGAAGACCGCCATCGCAAGGGCTACGAACAGAGCGGTATCGCTGCCTTTGCTCAGCGCTTCGGTGGCGCCCGGGGCCAGTGCGTTGTAACTGATCGCGACTGCTTTCAGCTGCAGTGCGATGTAGGGAATCGTGCCCAGTACGGCGATGATGGTGACCAGGACGGCAAGAGACTGGCTCTTGCCGTATCGTGAGGAGATGAAGTCCGATATCGACGTGATGTTCTGCTGTTTGCTGATCAGGATGATCTTTTCGATGATCCGCCAGGCAAACAGAAAGACCAGAGCAGGTCCCAGATAGGTGGCCATGAACTCCCAGCCGGTGGAGGCAGCCCTGCCGACAGCGCCGTAAAACGTCCATGAGGAGCAGTACACGGCTAGCGATAACGAGTATACCCAGGGGTTGCTGGCCCACTGTTTGCCCGCACTGCTTTTGTCGCCGTAATAGGCCAGCGCGAACAGTAGGCAAAGGTAGCCAAGGGAGATCAGAATGATGGTCCAGCCCGATAACATGTCGACACTTTCCGCTCATCAAAGAAAATTCATACTGCCAGTGTAACCTGCCCTGGCTGCTCGAGGGAGTCGAGGGACGCAATGCCCGAGAACTTCGCTAATAAATACCCTAAGACCTTGGTCTAGGTTGTTTTTTCCCCGGTCGCCGCACTATTGTGAGGCTGACGCCACTGGCGTGTGGGGTTGCAGCGCTTAGGGCCGGATTGTAGACAATATGAGTCAGACTAAAGTCGGGGATTTTATCTCGCGGCGCCTTTGTTAGATTCATCGTGTCTGCTTCCATGTCTTGAATAAAAACAATAGAAAGGATGGTGCCATGTCTAGCAACATCAGTAATGCGCAGGCTTATTGGAAAGAGAACCTGCGTATCATCATGACTTACCTTGTGATCTGGTTTGTCGTCTCCTACGGGTGCGGCATCCTGTTCGTTGACGCTCTGGATAAGATTCAGTTCTTCGGCTTCCCGCTGGGGTTCTGGTTCGCTCAACAGGGTTCAATCTACGTCTTCCTCGGGCTGATCTGGGCATACGTGTTCAGCATGAACAAGCTCGACGAGAAGTATGACGTTCACGAATAACAATAAGTACGAAGGACGCTCACTATGAGTCTTGATCTGCTCACATACCTTTTCATCGGGGGGTCGTTCGCACTCTATATCGGGATCGCGATATGGGCGCGTGCGGGTTCAACTAAAGAGTTCTACGTAGCAGGGGGCGGTGTACCGCCGATTGCTAACGGTATGGCGACTGCCGCTGACTGGATGTCGGCTGCATCGTTTATCTCTCTGGCCGGTATCGTTTCATTCATCGGCCGTGACGGTACCGCTTATCTGATGGGCTGGACTGGCGGCTATGTGCTGCTGGCGATGCTGTTGGCGCCTTACCTGCGCAAGTTCGGCAAGTTCACAGTGCCTGACTTCGTCGGTGACCGTTACTACTCCAACACTGCACGTACGATTGCCGTTATCTGCACCATCGTTATCTCCTTCACTTATGTGGCAGGCCAGATGCGCGGTGTTGGTATCGTGTTCTCCCGCTACCTGCACGTGGATATCAATACCGGTGTTATCATCGGTATGGCGATCGTGTTCTTCTACGCCGTACTCGGCGGTATGAAAGGTATCACCTACACCCAGGTGGCTCAGTACTGCGTACTGATCCTGGCATTCATGGTTCCGGCGATCTTCCTGTCCATGCAGGTAACCGGCCACTTCCTGCCACAGACGGGTCTGGGCGCGACTCTGGAAAACGGCAAGTCAGTTCTGACTACGCTGAACGAGCTGTCCGTGGAGCTGGGCTTTGCCGAGTACACCGCAGGCAAGAAAACCACGATCGATATCTTCTTCCTGACCGCTGCGCTGATGTGCGGTACTGCGGGTCTGCCGCACGTAATCGTACGTTTCTTCACTGTGCCGCGTGTTAAAGATGCGCGTCTGTCTGCTGGTTGGGCACTGATCTTCATCGCTATTCTGTACACCACCGTACCTGCGGTAGCCGGTTTCGGTCGTGTAAACCTGATCCAGACCATCAACGGTCAGGACAACGCAGGTGTCGAATACGCTGAAATGCCGTCCTGGTTCAAAAACTGGGAAAACGCCGGCCTGATCGCGTGGACCGACAAAAACGGCGACGGCAAAGTGCACTACTCTGCGGGCGATGCGTTCGCTGGCAAGCCTGCCTTCGGTGAAGGTCGTGGTGCCAGCGGTGAGCGTGTGACCACCAACCCGACTGAAGGTGTAAACGAAGTCTACGTAGACCGCGACATCATGGTGCTGGCAAACCCGGAGATCGCGCAGCTGCCGAACTGGGTAATCGCACTGGTTGCAGCAGGGGCTGTTGCGGCAGCACTGTCGACTGCAGCAGGTCTGTTGCTGGTTATCTCGACCGCTATCTCGCACGACTTGATGAAGAAAACCATCAATCCGAATATCACCGACAAGCAGGAACTGATGTATGCGCGACTCGCTGCAGTCGTTGCAATCCTGATTGCAGGTTACTTCGGTATCAATCCTCCGGGCTTTGTGGCTCAGGTGGTGGCACTGGCCTTCGGTCTGGCAGCCTCCTCTGTGTTCCCGGCGATTATCATGGGTATCTTCAGCACTCGCATGAACACTCAGGGTGCTGTCGCGGGCATGATGGTTGGTCTGGTTAGCACCATGACATACATCATCTACTTCAAGTTTATGGGTGGCAGTGCCGACCAGTGGATCCTGGGCATCTCTCCGGAGGGCTTCGGTACTGTTGGTATGATCCTGAACTTCGTCGTGGCTTATGTTGTGTCTTCCATGACTCCGCCGCCGCCAGCTGAAATCCAGCACATCGTTGAGGATATCCGTATCCCGCGCGGTGCCGGTACAGCTCATGCACACTGATCTCTGAATCAGTTGCTCTAAACTGAAGGGGCGCACCGGCACAGGTTGGTGTGCCCCTTCTGCTTTTTATACTGGTTAGGCCGCGCATTTCCGTTTCGGTGCAGCCTTGGTTGTAGGCTCCGTGGCGGTGTATGCGAGGAGGATCAAATGACTGATTCGTTCAAAATGGATAATGTCCCATTCAGTCTGCTGGATGAAAGTGAGCAGGCACTGGTAAGTGCCAATCTGGATCTGGGTTATTTCCAACAGGGTGAGAAGATCATCGCCGCCGGTGAAGTGCCGGAAGGTGTTCATGTCATCCTGAAGGGCAAGGTGCGTGAAAGTGAGGCGGGCGACGAGCAGCAGCACGTATTCGTGCACTATGAGAACGAGGATTACTTCGGCGGTTGGTCGGCCCTCAGGGGGCGAGCCATTCATGACTTTATCGCTGACGAGGAAACGATCTGCCATATCCTGCCGACGCGCATACTGCTTGAGTTGATGCAGAGCAATGCGTTGTTTGCCGACTACTTTCAGCAGGATTTTACCGTCAAAAGCGAAATTGCCGCGCAGCACGGCAAGGGCCAGGATATGGCCGAATTCATGCTGTCCAAGATCACCAGCGCGACCATTCGAGAGCCTCTGGTTGTCGAGCAGGGTACCTCAATCCGAGAGGCGACCCGTTTGATGCGTGAGAACAAGGCTGACTGTGTTTTAGCTCGAAAGGGCGGCCGGTATGGCATGGTAACCGGAACTGATCTGCTGGATGCGGTCGTGCTCAAAGAGCTGGATTTGGACGGCGATGTTGCAGAGATTGCGTCTTATCGACTGGTGACTGCGGATCCGGACGATTATCTGTTTAACGCGTTGGTCATGATGACACAGCAGCAGATCGAGCGTGTCGTGGTCATGAGCGGCCAATCGATGCTGGGTGTGGTCGAACTCACCGATGTGTTGAGTTATTTCTCCAGTCATTCGCATGTTATCGGCATTCGCATTGAGCGTGCATCATCGATTGCTGATCTGCGCGAAGCCGCTCAAGGGCTAAATGATCTGATCAAGGCGCTGATATCCACAGGCGTCAAGATCCGGTTCACCATGGACCTGCTTGCGGCGATGAACGGCCGTATTATTGCAAAGCTGTTTGATCTGGTTATTCCGGCCGATATGCAGCCCCATGTTTGTCTGATCGTGATGGGGTCGGAAGGGCGTGGCGAGCAGATCATGAAAACTGACCAGGACAATGCGCTGATCTACCGTGATGGACTTTCATGGTCGACCATGCAGAAGACCATGGCCAGTTTCAGTGAGCAGTTGATCTCGTTTGGGTTTCCACCTTGTCCCGGCAATATCATGGTATCGAACCCGGAATGGGTAAATTCGGTAGGCGATTGGACGCAGAAGTTGAGTGACTGGGCTGAGACCTGTGAAGGTGAAGCACAGATGAAACTCGCCATTGCGGTTGATGCCAAACCCGTGGCGGGTAACCAAGCGCTTTTCAAAGTTGCGCGTAACTGGTTCTTGCGTCATTTACGCAATAATGATGTGTTCTTCTCTCACTTTGCACGCGCTGCGATCGAGTTCGATACGCCGTTGACCTTCTTTGGCAATATCAAGGACAAGTCGGAGCTCGATATCAAAAAGGGAGGCATCTTCCCGATTGTTCACGGCGTTCGTACGCTGGCACTTGAACACCGCATATTGTCGACCAACACTTACAAGCGTATAGAGGCGCTTATTGAAGCTGGCCAGATGCATGAAAAAGATGGCAAGGAGATCGCGGAGGCTCTGTCACTGTTCGTGCAGTTGCGGCTGCGGCAGCAGATGAGGCGGGTCGAGGAGAGCGAGGATGGATTCGATCCCACGCCGAACCTGATCGAGTTGGAGCGCCTGAATAAGATGGAGCGGGACCTGTTGCGAGACGCGCTGCAGGTGGTAAAGAGCTTCAAGAAACACCTGACCTTGCGCTATCACCTGGGAGGGTAAGGCATGATCATTCCAAGAACAATAAGGCGCTTTCAGGACCGTCGCACCCATCGGAACGGCCCTTGGGCGGCGCTGTTTGAAGCCTATGGCGGTGATGAGGTGGTTTCGCTGGATTGTGAAACCACCAGTCTTGATGTTAATCGGGCCGAGATCCTCTCCATTGGTGCTGTGCGTATTCAGGGGACCAAGGTGAAGACCAGTGATCGGCTTGATCTTCGCCTGAAACCCCCGCAGAGCTTGTCGGGCGAGTCGATCAAGGTGCACAAAATTCGGGCTAGCGATCTCAGCGATGGTATAGAAATAGAAGAGGCGATGGATCTGTTGCTTAACTTTATTGGCAACCGGCCTATTCTTGGCTACTACGTAAACTACGATATTCGCGTAATCGATAAGTTTCTGCGGCCCGTATATGGTTTTGGGCTACCCAACAAGGCGATTGAGCTCTCACATGTTTATCATGACATCATCAAATGGAAACATGTGGGCGGCGATATCGATCTTCGTTTCGATACCATTGCCAGTAAGCTTGATATCCCCATTATCCAGCGGCACACGGCGCTGGGAGATGCAATAACCGTAGCGCTAATGTACGTACGCCTTAAGCATGGGCAGGCGCCTGTTAGCACTCATTAGGGGGCTTGGGCCGAATTTTAAGTGTGTCAAAAAACAAACGGGCCTATGGCCCGTTTTTTGCTTACTACTTGCGTGTAACGAATGTAAAAACGAAATTCGACGATAAATTGTCGCTTTATCGAGTGTAAAAGGTTGAAGCCAGGCGGTTGAAATCTATAATGTCAAAATATTGCCGCATAGGTTAGAGGTGTTGCATGATCGAACGTGCCGATATCAACGGAGTGCTTGCTCAGATGCGCGAACTGAAAGCGCAGGCTCAGCAGGGTGTTCGCCAGATAGAGATGCCGCAGCCGGTCGTTGCAGGCCAAAAGTCTGAAGAGGTTCAAAAAGGTGGTTTCGGCGATCTGCTGAAGATGGCGATCGATGAAGTAAACTCGCAACAGGCTGAAGCCAAAAAATTGGCGACTGCCTATGAGCTCGGAGATCCCAGTGTCGATCTGCCCCAGGTAATGATTCAGGCGCAGAAAGCATCGGTGTCCTTTCAGGCGATGACGCAGGTTCGTAACCGGCTGGTCAGTGCCTATGAAGATATAATGAATATGTCGATTTGATATCGCTTGAATAACCTTCTTTGAGGCTGCATGGACAACACGGCAGGACAAATCGGAGCGAAAGGCGGCTGGATGTCAGGCTTTAACAGCCTGGGCATTTTGCGTCAGCTCGGTCTGATGGTGGGTTTGGCCGCCAGTGTTGCCATCGGATTTGCCGTGGTGCTCTGGTCCCAGGCGCCCGACTACAGAGTACTCTTTTCCAATCTGAGCTTCGCCGACGCCAACGATGTCATCGCGCAGCTCGATCAGATGCAGATTCCCTACGAGTTCGATACCACAGGCCGCGCTATTCTGGTGCCTCAGGATCGTGTTCATCAGGCGCGGCTGAGGCTTGCCGCTGACGGCTTTACCGACGATAAGACAGTCGGTTTCGAACTGCTCGATCAGGAGCAGGGGCTCGGCACCAGTCAGTTTATGGAAACTGCACGCTATCGCCGCGGGCTTGAAGGCGAATTGGCGCGAACGATCTCCAGCATGCTCGCAGTGCGCAGCGCCCGGGTGCATCTGGCCATTCCCAAGGAGTCGGTCTTTATCCGTGACTCCCGAAAACCGCGCGCGTCGGTTTTTCTTGAACTTTTCTCCGGACGTACCCTTGAGCGCAATCAGGTGGCGGCTATTGCCAATCTGGTTGCGTCGAGTATTCCGGAGCTTGATGTGAACGATGTGACCGTGGTCGACCAAAAGGGCCGGTTGCTGAATACGCGCGATGCTGACGTAGACGTGGTCCTTGCCGCCAAACAGCTTGAATACACTCGAAGCGTTGAAGACACCCTGCTTAATCGCGTGAACAGCATTCTACAGCCGGTGCTGGGCCTGGGTAACTTCCGTGCCGAGGTGTCGGCGGAGGTCGACTTTACTCAGGTCGAGCAGGCTGACGAGATGTACAACCCGGATCTGCCGGCGCTGCGTAGTGAAAAAACCCTTGAAGAAAATCGCGTAGGTGGTGCGGATGTAGGTGGGGTGCCGGGCGCGCTGTCCAATCAGCCACCGGGGCCGAGTAGTGTGCCTGAACAGATTGGGGCTGGGGCCAACGGCGCCGGTACGGCGGCAACCGGAAGTGGAACCAATGGGTCAAGTCGTGAGCAGGCTGTGCGCAATTACGAGCTTGATCGTACGGTCAGTTATACCAAGCATCAGCAGGGACGTGTCCAGCGCTTGAGTGTGGCTGTGGTGGTGGATGATCTTGTCAGTATCAACCCAGCCGATGGTTCCCAGACACGCACCCAGTGGCAGCAAGGGGAGCTGGAGCGACTGCGCCTTCTTGTACAGAACGCAGTAGGCTATTCTGCGGTTCGCGGTGATAGTGTAACGGTTGTGAACTCACCCTTTGTTCCGGCTGAAGAGGTTCAGGAGGAGGCGCTTTCCTTCTGGCAGCAGGATTGGTTTTGGGATCTTGGCAAACAGTTAATGGCGGCGCTGTTTGTGCTGATTCTGGTGCTGGGCGTATTGCGCCCGATTCTCAAGAGTCTTGCCAACTCCAGCTCTGACAAGGATGAGATCAGACTCGGTCCGGCAGGCGACGTATCAGCGGAGCTTGAGGGGCTTGAGGGCGCCGATATCGCCGATGACAAGGTGACCTTTGGCGGTATCGATAAAAGCATGATGACCACGCCCAACGAGAGTTTTGAGTATCAACTTAACGCCATCCGTAGCATGGTCGCCGAAGATCCGGCAAAAGTAGCGCAGGCAGTTCGCCAGTGGGTGGTAGAGCGTGAGTGAGCTTACCGATATTGAAAAAGCCGCGATCCTGCTGATCAGTCTGGGTGAATCCGATGCGGCCGAGGTGCTTAAGCATCTGGGGCCCAAAGAGGTACAGAAGATCGGCGAGGCGATGACTCAACTCGATAATGTGCCTCAATCCCGTGTCGAGTCTGTCGTGACCGATTTTCTGGGTGTCGTCAGCGATCAGACCGGTATCGGCATCAACAACGACCGCTATATCAAGGCGATGCTGAATCAGGCGTTGGGCGAAGAGAAGGCCAAGACGCTGATCGATCGCATCCTGATGACCACTAATACGTCGGGCCTTGATACGCTGCGCTGGATGGATCCGCGTCAGGTCGCCGAGCTGCTGCGTTATGAGCATCCGCAAATCCAGGCGGTTGTAGTGGCCTACCTCGACCCCGATCAGGCGGCCAGTGTGCTCAGCTTCTTTGACGATAAGGTGCGTACCGATATGGTGATGCGCATCGCCGCGCTTGATCGCATCCAGCCACAGGCGCTGCAAGAACTCAATGACATGCTCGAAACGCAGTTCAGTGGCACGCGTACCAGTCAGACCACCACGCTTGGTGGCGTGCGCCATACCGCCGATATCATGAACTACCTCGATTCAACCATCGAGGCGGAACTCATGGATGCGATCAAGGATAGCGATGAAGGGCTGGCGCAGGAGATTCAGGATCTCATGTTCGTCTTCGACAACCTGCTGGATGTGGATGACATGAGTATTCAGGTGATACTGCGCGAGATCTCGACCGATATTCTGGTTGTAGCGCTCAAGGGTGCCGACACCTCGCTGCAGGAAAAGATCTTCAAGAACATGTCCAAACGTGCTGCCGAGCTGCTGCGTGATGACCTCGAGGCGAAGGGGCCTGTGCGTGTCAGCGAGGTCGAGGCGGCACAGAAAGAGATTCTGTCTGTGGCACGCCGTCTGGCCGACGAGGGAGAAATTGTACTCGGCGGTGGCGGTGAAGATATGATCTAAGGATATGAAATCCGAAATCCGAAAGCCGATTCGAATCCGCGCAAGCGAAGTGCGTGACGCCAGCAGCTGGCGTCTGCCGGACATGAGCGAGTCCGAGCACGAGCGTCTGATCGCACTGGCCCAAAAGCGCAAGCCCGAACCTCAACCTGAAGTGCAGGTGGTTGAGGAGGAGGTATACGCCGAAAAATTGACGCTGTCCCAGTGGGAAGAGATCTGTGAAGCCGCCCGTGCCGAAGGGCTGGAGCAGGGACGCAGCGAAGGTTTGGCCGCAGGGCGTGAGGAAGGTTTCCAGCAAGGGTTGAATCAGGGGCTTGAAGAGGGGCGCGCGCGTATCGATGAGCAGGTTGCCCGTCTTGCAGCTGTGGTTGATCAGCTGCAGCGCCCACTCGAGCAACAGCGTTCCGAGCTTGAAAGCTTGCTGGTGACGTTGGTTCGGCAACTCTCCGAAGCGGTTGTACGGGCAGAGTTACGCACTCGCCCGGATCTGTTGCTGGAGACGATCAATGAAGCATTGTCCTGTATTCCCCCTCATGCTGGCGCCCCGGTGCTCAGTCTCCATCCTGATGATTGTCACCTGATCGAGCATGACGCGCAGCAGAGAGGCTGGGAGCTGGTGGCTGATGAGTCGGTATCACCCGGTGGTTGTGTATTGCAGGCGGGCGCCTGTCGGGTGGATTCCAGTGTTGAAACCCGGTTTGAGCAGGTGGCGATGCAGTTGCTTGAGCATCTGCTTCCTGGCGCAACGACCTCATCCGGGCAGGGTGGCGAGGCGTGAGCACGCTGCTTGGGAGAATGTCCCGCTATCAGAATATCCCCTACCAGTCCCCGCGGCCCAGTACTGAAGGGCAAATTACCCGCTTGATCGGTTTGACGCTGGAAGCGGTGGGTTTACGTGTGGCCCTGGGTGACTACTGTCTGGTTGAAATCGCGAATGGGCAGATGGCCGAGGCTGAGGTGGTCGGCTTTTCCGGTGACAGAATCTATCTGATGCCTCTGCACAGTGTCGATGGGCTCAGTCCCGGCGCGCGCGTAACCCCGCGGGTGGGTGCCAGTCTGGTGCCGGTTGGCGTGGGTCTGCTTGGGCGGGTGATCGACGGTATCGGGCGGCCATTGGATGGCAAGGGCGCGCTGGATGCCGAAGATATGGTGCCTATCGCCGGGGAAACCATCAATCCGCTTAAGCGCCACCCTATCGAAACAACGCTGGATGTGGGGGTGCGTGCCATCAATGGACTTCTGACGGTTGGACGAGGCCAGAGGCTGGGGCTGTTCGCTGGCAGTGGTGTTGGTAAGTCGGTCTTGCTGGGTATGATGACGCGTTATACCGAGGCCGAAATTACGGTTGTCGGCTTGATCGGTGAGCGTGGTCGAGAGGTGCGGGAGTTCATCGATCACAGTCTTGGACCGGACGGGATGGCGAGATCTGTCGTCGTAGCATCGCCGGCGGATGATTCGCCGCTGATGCGTCTGAGGGCTGCGCAGTTGGCAACGCGTATCGCCGAGTACTTCCGCGCTCAGGGCAAGAACGTTTTGTTACTGATGGACTCACTGACCCGCTATGCGCAGGCTCAGCGTGAAATAGCGCTTGCTGTCGGCGAGCCGCCCGCGACCAAGGGTTATCCTCCCTCTGTATTTGCCAAATTGCCCAAGCTTGTGGAGCGTGCGGGCAACGGTGAGAGCGGCGGCGGTTCGGTAACCGCGTTTTATACCGTGCTGACAGAGGGCGACGACCAGCAGGATCCGGTTGCGGATTCGGCCCGTGCGATTCTGGATGGTCATGTCGTATTGTCGCGGGACCTGGCGGAGAGGGGGCACTATCCGGCCATTGATATCGAGGCGTCGATCAGTCGTGCGATGCCGCAGATCGTGGATCCGCCGCACTTGCAATTGGCAATGCAGATGAAGCGTATATGGGCGCGTTACCATCAGAATGAAGATCTTATAGCGGTCGGCGCTTACAGTCGGGGCAGTGATGCGGAAACCGATCGGGCTATCGACCTGATGCCTGTGCTGCGTGCATACCTGCAGCAGGGTATGCAGGAGCCCATGCCGATGGTCCGTTCGATTCAGGAGTTGGCGACTATAATGCAAACGCCGCCGCCCCAGCCTGCACCTAATAAGCCTGTGGCCGGTGTCCGGCGGGTCGGCGGCGCGTGAGTTTAGGATGAGGGCATTATGAGTCGCCGAATCGAGCGCTTTAAGTTGTTGTTGAAGTTGGCCGAGCGCAAGCGAAAAGAGGCTGAGCGTTTGCTGGGCGAGTCCCAGCAGCGTGTACAGCAAGCTGAGAAGGGTTTGCAGCAGCTGAAGGCGTATCAGCTTGAGTATCAGCAGCAGTTTACCGCTGCCGGGCGGGGTGGGCTCACCAGTGGCCAGCTCCAGACCTATCAGGCGTTTATTGCTAAGGTGGGTGGTGCCGAGTCTCAGCAACATCAGGCGCTCAAGCAGAGTCGGGTTCAGCTTGAGCAGGTTGAGGCCTATTGGCGTAAAACCCATGCTCATTACCGTGCAATGCAAAGGCTGCTGGAAAAGGCGGTCGATGAAAAACAGCGTCTGGACGAGAAGCGGCTTCAGCAGCAGCTGGATGAGCGCTCACAGCACAGGCCTTCCGCATTCATCTAGGTGAGTCTGTCCGGTGTGTTCTCGCCTCTCTCCCTGCTGCCCCAAAACTCTGGCCTCTTTATTGCTAATACTTCTCGATGGCAACCAATGTAGCAGGTCGAGGAGTGCCCATGCCGGCATCGAGCGTCTCTCTTTCAAATATCAGTGTGGCGACTGTATCCGTAGCGTCGACGCCAGTCGCGACGCGTGATTCGGGCCCCGTCTCACAGGGCTCCGACACCGGGCAGAGCTTCGGTCATTGGATGCAGCAGATGCGCAATGCTGGCAGTGATCATGCCCGGGCGGACGGTGAAAGTTTGCCGGAGGAGGGAAAAACGCTTCCTGCGGAGCGGCAAGCTGCTGCTGACGAGGAGGCAACCCAAGAGGGTGACTCGACTGGCTCTGCTGCCCGAGGTTCTGGGAGTGACGCGCGCTCCGGTGAGGACGAAGTCGAAGGCGATGTTGCTGCGCAGGGTGCTGTCGAGGCTGAGCAGCTGTCGGGCGGTAGTGACCAGGTCGCAGATGAGGCGGCAGGTGAGCAGGTTGTTGATCTGGAAGTCGATCTGGATGTCGAGCAGGTCGGGCAGGCTGATATGGAGGATTCCCCTTCGACTGACGCTGCCGAAGAAAACGTTGCCACTCAGTCCCCTGTTGTGGATACAGAAAGTGAAGGCGAGTCCCAGGAAGCTCAGAGCGGTGCCGATGGGGTAGCGGTTAAAAACAGTGTTCCCGATCTGCCTGAGCAGGCTGCGAGGTCTGATGTCCGAGAGGCGGCATTACAGAATCATGGCCGCGGCCGTTCAGTAGAAGAGGGCGAGGCCAATCATGGCCAGCGCGTATCCTCCATTGCGCGCGCAGATAAAAGTGAGCAGTTGGCCGGGGAATCTGCCAAAGCGGATGTCAGCGCCTCGGAGGGAGTTTCGCCTGAGCAGGGGCGTGTAGCCGTCGGTGAGCGTTCTGGCGAGGCTTCACCGACTGTCGAGCCGGTCGAAGCAGAATCAGCTAATGCCGAGGGTGTTGCCACAGCGTCGGTTGCTCCTGCGGTTGCAAAAGACAACGCGGATTCAAGCGGGCAGGGCGGCGAGGCGCAGTCGCCTGATCCAGCTCAACCGGTCACCCTATCGGCCAGCGCATCTGATCCACAGGGTGAAGTGACGGTGTCCGAGATCGAGGGTGGTGCTCAGGCGGCAGTGGATGTGGCTGTTGTCTCGCGCGCACCGGAATCGTCGGAACGGGCAATCAGTGCGCGTGATTCAGTCGCCCGGGCAGAGGCATCCCAAGCACCGGCTAATGGGCAGGCTTCAATAACCGTTATGGATGGGTCATCAAGTGGTGGTCAGGCGGGTACGGGGCAGTCTGACTCTCGTGGTTCACATCGCACCATGGAGCAGTTGGTCGCCTCAGATACTACCAAAGAGCCATCAAAAGCGGCGGGTGAGAACGGTGACCGCTCTGCCCAGAATGCTGTGCAGCGCTCAGCGCCGTTGAGTGGAGAAGCCAGGGTGGCGGCCGACTCGTCGGGCGTAAATGTCGGAACCCAGGCGCAGTCGGCCACCTCTGCCGCACAGGCCAGTGCGGCTGCTATGCAGCGTTTGCAGGACCCTGCATGGAGTCAGGCTATGGGGCAGCGCGCGATCATGATGGCGCAATACGGCCCGAGGGTTGCGGAGATTAAGCTGGACCCGCCAGAACTCGGCGCTATGCAGATCCGGATACAGGTCAGTGCCAAGGATCAGGTCAGTGTCAGTTTCAGTTCTCCCCATCCGGCAGTCAGGGATGCAATAGAACAGCAGATGCCGCGACTGCGGGAGATGTTTGCTGAGCAGGGACTGGAGCTGGGTCAGTCGTCGGTTTCCGATCAGTCCTCTAACACCGGTGGTGATGGTTCCGCTCAAGCGCGCGCTCAGGGAGGCTCGGGCGGATATGGTGAGGCAGAGGATGTGAGTGATCCAGTGGTTGCGGCACGGACAGTCCCCATCGGCCTCGTCGACTACTACGCTTGATGCTTCAGACCTAAAATCAGTGTGTTATATTAGTTGCCGGATATGAATGGGCATAAGGGTAATATGGCCCTTTCGGCACGGTAACGAGGTGGCAATGGCTGAAGAAGCTCAGGACCAGGTGGACGGTGAGAGCGGTAAAGGGTCCAAGAAAAAGCTGATTATCATCATCGCTTTGGCGGCTGTTTTGCTGCTCGGTGGTGGCGGGGCTGCTGCATATTTTCTGCTTTCTGGAGGCGATGAGGTGCCCGTTGAAGAGGCGGTACCCGTCCGGCAGGAAGCGATTTATACCAAAGTGCGTACCCTTGAGGGTAAGCCGATGTTTGTGGTGACCCTGCAGTCGGATGACGGTGAGCGGCACTATATGCAGGCCTATGTCGAGGCCAAGAGCCGTGATCAGGAAGTGGTCGATGCTCTGGTTCTGCATATGCCTTTGGTAGTGGCGCGTCTGAATACGCTTTTTTCCACTCAGAAATTCGAGACATTAATGACAATCGAAGGTAAGCGTGCCTTGAGAGATCAGGCGCTCGAAACGGTGCAGTCGATCATGCAGAACAAGATCGGGCGACCCGGCGTCGAGGCGATTCTGTTTACTAATCTTGTCATGCAGTAAGCGGGGGCAGCCCAATGTCCGTTAAAGATCTGCTGTCGCAGGATGAGATCGATGCGCTTCTGCATGGTGTCGACGATGGCGATGTAGAAACGGCCGAGGAGGAGCAGCCGGAAGAGGAGGGCGGGGTTCGCAGTTACGACCTTGCCAGTCATGAGCGTATCGTGCGCGGCAGAATGCCGACGCTGGAAATGATCAACGAGCGCTTTGCCCGCCATACCCGTATCAGCCTTTTCAACCTGTTGCGCCGCACCGCTGACGTTACGGTGGGGGGGGTTCAGGTCATGAAGTATGGCGATTACATCCATACCCTTTACGTACCGACTAGCATGAATTTGGTCAAGGTCAGCCCGTTGCGTGGCACTGGCCTGTTCATCATGGATGCCAAGTTGGTGTTCAAGCTGGTGGATCAGTTTTTTGGCGGCGACGGTCGGCATGCCAAGATTGAAGGGCGTGAATTCACGCCCACCGAAACCCGTCTGGTCAACAAGACCCTGCAGCAGCTGTTTGTCGACCTCCAGGAAGCCTGGAGGCCGGTCATGGATATCAAGTTCCAGCATGTAGGCTCCGAGGTCAACCCGGCCATGGCCAACGTGGTTAATCCGACAGAAGTGGTGGTGGTCAGCACCTTTCAGGTCGATCTTGAGGGCGGGACCGGTGAGTTGCACATTACGCTGCCATACTCCATGTTGGAGCCGATTCGCGAGACGCTCGTGTCGGGTTATCAGAATACCGAAGACCAGCAGGATGAGCGTTGGCGTGCTGCGCTGAGTCGGGATGTTCTGTTGGCGCCTCTGGATATCAACCTGGTCGTGGCTGAGCGAGAGATGACCTTGCGGGACGTTATGCAGCTGGAGGCAGGGGATGTTATCCCGGTCGAGATGGAAGAGAAGCTGCCGCTGTTTGCTCATGGTGTTCCGGTCTACAACTGCCAGCTGGGCACGTCTCGTGGTAATCTGGCGATAAAGATTTTGGGCAGCTATAAACAGCAGCCGGAATAGCCGCGGAGATATTGAGCGTGAGTGACGAAAATAACGATCTGGATCAGCAGGCGCTGGCCGACGAATGGGCGGCAGCGCTGGAGGAGCAGACCGGTAGTGCCAGTGGTGGGGTCAGTGATGATGCCGATGCGGGCGCCAAAGCGGTAGACCTCGATGAACTTCGGGATGAGTCGGTCCCCATCGGTGACCCCAAGCTCGATGTGATTCTGGATATTCCGGTTCGCATGACCATGGAAGTGGGTGGTACCGAGATCCCGATTCGTAACCTGCTGCAGCTCAGTCAGGGGTCGGTTATCGAACTCAACCGTGTGGCGGGTGAGCCGCTAGACGTAAAAATAAACGGTACTTTGATTGCGCACGGTGAAGTGGTTGTCGTCAATGACCGTTATGGCATTCGCCTTACGGATGTCATCAGTCCGCAGGAACGTATCCGGCGGCTTAAGTGATGCGTATATCGATCATAGTTTTAGTGCTCTTTGCGGTCAGTCCATTCGCTAGTGCAACTACGGTTTCTTCTGCGAAGCCCGTCAGCTTGGTTGAGCCTGTGGGAAGCGGTGCTGTTTTTGAGCTTGTGTTGGGGCTGTTTGCGGTAATTGCATTAATTCTGGCCTTGGCGTGGCTTGTAAAAAGGGTCAATGTCTTGCCTGGACAGCGGGCGGGTATGCAGGTTGTAGCGGTACTGTCGCTAGGTCAACGGGAAAGGGCCGTGTTGGTGCAAGTTGGTGAGCAGCAGCTTCTGTTGGGCGTGTGTCCATCCCAGGTTTCCCTGATTCATCGCTTTGATACTCCCGTGATTGAGTCGCGCCGAGCGCCTGAAGGATTGTTCTCCAAACGGCTGCATGAAGTCATGAGTCAGCGAGACAGAAAAAAGGTGTCCCAGCACAAGGAGCATGATGCCTGATGCGCTGGTTTTTGATTCCTTTATTGGTGTTCAGTTCTGTAGCTCTGGGTGCAGATCAGGGAATCCCGGCTGTAACGGTCGTGTCGGGAGACGATGGTAGTACCAGTTATAGCGTAACCATTCAGATTCTCGCGTTGATGACGCTGCTGACTTTCCTGCCAGCAGTGTTAATGATGATGACCTCCTTCACTCGCATCATAATCGTTTTATCGATTTTGCGTCAGGCGTTGGGCTTACAGCAAACGCCCTCCAATCAGGTGTTGTTGGGCCTGTCGTTGTTTCTGACTCTTTTTATCATGTCACCGGTGTTGGATAAGGTGAACGCCCAAGCGGTTCAGCCGTACCTGAACGAGGAACTCGGTACATTGGATGCGGTTAAGGCGGCTAGTCTGCCTTTTCATGAGTTTATGCTAAGCAATACGCGCGAAAGTGACTTGGATCTATTCATGCGTATCTCGCAGACGGATGCGGTGTCCTCCGCCAAGGACATTCCGTTGAAGGTGCTGGTTCCTGCATTTGTGACCAGTGAGCTGAAAACGGCTTTCCAAATAGGCTTTATGCTGTTTATCCCCTTCCTGGTGATTGATTTGGTGGTCGCGAGTGTATTGATGGCGATGGGAATGATGATGCTGTCGCCCGTGATTATTTCGCTGCCATTTAAGATTATGCTGTTTGTGCTGGTTGATGGCTGGGCGATGGTAATGGGTACTCTAGCGGCCAGTTTTGGTGTTTAAGGTATAGGAGGTCAGCATGACAACCGGTGTCGTTCTGGATCTGTTCGGGGGGGCGCTTTGGCTGGTGGTGATTATCGTCGCGACGATAGTACTGCCAGGGTTGATTGTTGGGCTGATCGTTTCGATCTTTCAGGCTGCTACGCAGATCAATGAGCAGACCCTGAGTTTCTTGCCGCGCTTGATTGTGACATTACTGGCCGTTATGGCCTTTGGGCCATGGATCGTGACCAAGCTTATGGAGCAGTTCAGCTATCTGTTCATGAATATCCCTCGATTGATTGGGTAATATGGAGGTTGATCTCGCGCAAATTGAACAGATGGTGGCGATGGTCCTCCTGCCTCTGTTTCGTGTGGCGTCGATGCTGATGACCATGCCCATGATTGGCACGCGCCTGGTTCCAGTGAGGGCGCGCCTTGGGCTAGCGTTGGCAATTACGGCTGTGCTTTTGCCAGTATTGCCGCCAGTGCCGGTCTATGAGGGGCTTTCGGGTAAAATGTGGCTGCTTATTGCCGAGCAGGTGCTGATCGGTACTGTGTTGGGCTTTACCCTCAATCTGTTAATGGAAACATTTGTCGTTGGCGGGCAGTTGATTGCTAACCAGATGGGGTTGGGCTTTGCTTCAATGACCGACCCGGCCAACGGTACCTCCGTCGTTGTGCTGGGGCAGTTCTATCTGATGTTGGTCATGCTTATGTTTATGGCGATGGACGGTCATCTTGTAATCATTGAAACACTCAGCACGAGTTTCGAAGTGTTACCTATCGGGTTTGCGCCGCGCCTGTCGAGCCTGTGGAGCATTGTCTTGGCTGGCGGTTGGTTGTTTTCAGCGGGAGTGCTGATGGCGCTGCCGGCAGTCACGGCCTTGTTGGTGGTTAACTTTGCCTTTGGTGTGATGACCAAGGCAGCGCCTCAGCTCAATATTTTCGCTATCGGATTTCCGTTCACCATGGTTCTGGGCATTTTTATTGTTTGGGCCTCTTTGGGCGGGTTTCTCGGGCAATATGAAGCGTTTTCCAGATCTGTGCTTGAGTTGATTACCAGTGTAATTCAAGAGGCTGGCTTGCGTGGCTGAGGAAACAGGTCAGGAGAAGACGGAGGAGCCGACCTCCAAGCGTCTCCGTGAGGCGCGAGAAAAAGGCGATATTCCACGCTCTAAAGAGTTGACGACAACTGTTTTGCTGCTTGCTGCAGGGCTTGCCGCGCTGTTATTTGGGGGGCAAGTGGCTATCCAGATGATGGCGATGATGAAAAGTAATTTCGCCCTCGATCAGGCTGCAATTTCAGATCCTTCGCAGATGGTTGTGCATCTGGTTCAGTCCCTGGTGGATGCGTTTCTGAGTCTGTGGGTGCTATTTGCGCTACTTTTTGTAGCTGCTGTGATAGGGCCGATAGCGCTCGGCGGCTGGAACTTCAGCGCCGAGGCGTTGCAGCCAAAGGGGAGTCGTATCAATCCGCTTGCTGGTATTAAGCGCATGTTTTCTCTTAATGCGGTAATTGAGCTGCTGAAGGGGATGGCAAAGTTCTTTCTCGTCGGGGTCGTCGCCATTGTGGTGTTGCTGATGGACCGCCCCGAGATATCGTCGCTAGCGAAGCAAAATATCAACACTGCGACTGCACATGCGATTGAGATCGTAATCTGGTCTTTTTTGTTGATGAGTGCGGCGATGATCCTGATTACGCTTATCGATGTGCCGTTCCAAGTCTACAGTTACAATAAAAAGCTGAAAATGACGCTCCAGGAAGTCAAGGATGAGATGAAAAATACCGAGGGGAAACCTGAGGTTAAGGGCAGAATTCGGCAGATGCAGCGCGAAATATCTCGGCGCCGAATGATGAAAGAGGTGCCTGAAGCAGATGTCGTCATTACCAACCCGACCCATTACTCCGTTGCTATTCGATATGACGCTGATCGAGGTAATGCGCCATTCGTAGTCGCCAAAGGTGTTGATTTCGTTGCGCTCAAGATTCGAGAGATCGCGCATGAACATGAAGTCCCGATACTTGCCTCTCCGGCGTTGGCGCGCGCGCTTTATCATGCATCGGAAGTGGGAGAAGAGGTGCCGGTCGGGCTGTACAAATCGGTGGCTCAGGTGCTGGCATATGTTTTCCAGCTTAGGCGCTATAAACAGCGTTTGGAGAGCGAAGAGCCCGTCGCGCCGACAGAGGACGAAATCGAGATACCGGGGGCGCTCAGGGTCGATCCTGAATAGTTGGCGAAGATCTTGCTTGTACTATTGTTGATCGATCAAATTGCGTCAAAAAATTGGTGAAATAGCGTGATTTAAAGTTGTCTATCCGGTGACTACGAGGTGCGGACGGCTTTGGATTGGTTATTGTGCCAAATATTTGACGCTATGGGGGGCGTTTGGACCGTACTGCTATCTTCAATAATGCACGTAGCCTGACAGAGGGGAATCTGGGGATTCCTTTGCTGCTGCTTGTCATTTTGGCGATGGTTACCCTGCCCATGCCGCCCTTCCTGCTGGATGTTTTCTTTACCTTCAATATCGCGCTGTCCATTGTGGTTTTGCTGGTGGCCATATACGCCCTCAGACCGCTGGATTTCGGCGTGTTCCCGACTGTTCTGCTCGCCGCTACACTGATGCGCCTGGCGCTTAACGTTGCCTCCACGCGTGTGGTGTTGCTCTACGGGCATGAGGGGACTGGGGCGGCCGGTAAGGTGATTCAGGCGTTTGGCGATGTGGTGGTCGGTGGTAACTACATCGTCGGTGTGATCGTCTTCATGATTCTGGTGATCATCAACTTTGTCGTGGTGACAAAGGGTGCCGGTCGTATATCAGAGGTCAGTGCGCGCTTCACCCTCGATGCGATGCCCGGCAAACAGATGGCGATCGATGCCGATCTCAATGCGGGCCTCATCAGTCAGGATGAGGCGCGGGAGAGGCGAAGCGAAGTTACCCAGGAGGCGGATTTCTACGGTGCGATGGATGGTGCCTCCAAGTTTGTGCGAGGGGATGCGGTTGCCGGGATACTGATTCTTGTCATCAACCTGTTTGGTGGCTTTGGTATCGGCATGCTGCAGCATTCGCTCAGTTTCGATCTCGCACTCCAGTACTACGCTCTTCTGACCATCGGTGATGGTTTGGTTGCCCAGATTCCCTCGCTGTTGTTGTCGACGGCGGCTGCGGTAATGGTAACGCGTGCCAACTCGTCCGAGGCGATGGGGCAGCAAGTGTTTCGTCAGATGTTTGCCTCCCCTCGTGCGCTGTACGTATCGGCCGCAATTCTTGCCATCATGGGCAGTGTGCCGGGTATGCCTCATTTCGCCTTTCTGTCGTTGGCAGCTGTCGCGGGGGGTATTGCCTGGTATATCGGTCGTGAAGAGCAGCGCCGTAAAGATGAGGCCGAGCAGAGTCCGGCGGTGAAGGCGCCTGAGACCGAGTCTCCGGAGGAGAATCGCGAATTGGGCTGGGACGACGTGATGCCTGTCGATATGGTGGGTCTCGAAGTCGGGTACAGGCTTATTCCGATGGTGGATAAGATGCAGGGAGGGCAGTTGCTCAACCGCATAAAGGGTGTGCGTAAAAAATTATCTCAGGAGTTGGGTTTTCTCGTGCCTTCGGTGCATATACGGGATAACCTCGACCTGTTACCCGGCGCTTATCGCATCACAATGATGGGAGTGATTGTCGGAGAAGCGGAGATCTATCCGGATCGGGAGTTGGCGATTAACCCCGGACAGGTTTTCGGCAAGGTTGATGGTATTGCGGTCAAGGATCCGGCATTCGGATTGGATGCGATCTGGGTTGAAAAGCCCCAGAAGGAGCGCGCTCAGACTCTCGGCTACACTGTAGTCGATGCCAGTACGGTTGTCGCAACGCACATCAACAAAGTGTTGCAGAATCATTCACACGAGTTGCTGGGACACGAAGAGGTACAGCAGTTACTGGATATGGCGGCCAAGAAGTCGCCGAAACTGGTTGAGGAGTTGGTACCCAAGAAGCTCTCGATTAGTGTGCTGCTGAAAGTGTTGCAGAATCTGCTGATGGAACAGGTACCACTTAAGGATTTCCGAACCGCCTTGGAGGCGTTGGCCGAGGCGGTTAATCGTACTCAGGATCCTTTGGCGTTAACTGCGGCTGTTCGCATCGCGTTGTCGCGCTTGATTGTGCAGACGATTAACGGGTCTAGCCCGGATCTGCCGGTCATAACGCTGGATCCGCCGTTGGAACAGATTTTGTTGAACTCCATGCAGCAGCGTCAGCAGGGTGAGGAGGGGCTTGTACTGGAGCCGGGTATGGCTGAGCGGTTGCAGAAGTCCCTGGCGCAGGCAGCGCAGAATCAGGAGATCAAGGGACAGCCTTCAGTGCTGCTCGTGTCGGCGCCTATACGACCTCTGCTGGCAAAATTTGTGCGTTATGGTGATCAACAGGTTCATGTGCTCTCTTATCAGGAGATTCCTGAAAACAAGAACGTCACCATCGTGGCGACGGTCGGGGGGCAAAATGGCTAACAGTTTTCCGCGTGTCGGCCGATAAGGGACGAATATGAAAGTAAAGCGCATATTTGC
Source organism: Marinobacterium lacunae (assembly GCF_000705555.1). GTDB lineage: Bacteria > Pseudomonadota > Gammaproteobacteria > Pseudomonadales > Balneatricaceae > Marinobacterium_D > Marinobacterium_D lacunae. The sequence continues at coordinate 175,990 of NZ_JMQN01000018.1, read as the reverse complement.
ACCGGACATGCGTCAGGCGATGCGAAGAGTCCGAGAGGAGATCGGCCCTGACGCCGTTATCGTATCCAACCACCGTGTGGCAGGTGGGGTGGAGATCGTTGTTGCGCGTGAAGACGAATATGAGTCGGCGCAGCAGGAACTCCAGCGTGAGCGAGAGCGGCGTCGGGAAGAGCAGGTGCGTATTCTGACTGAGCAGCGCGCGCGTGCGGTGCCACGTCAGAGCGGCTTGGACAGTGAGCTGGAAAGAGCAAGACTCGATATTGCCAAAGCCCGTGAGGGAGTCTCTCGGCCTGAGGTGAGTCGAAATGCCAATCGCCAGTTGGCCGAAGATGATGAGCTTCAGTCGATACTCGAATCGCTCAGGGCGCGTCAGCGTGAGAGAGCCGCAGCGGGTCTGGATGAAGAGCCGCCGAGAAAAAAACGTTCTGTTGCAAAGATCAGCACGATGCCTCTGGCTGAGGAGCGTGGCCCCGAAGCTGGCGATACTGAAGATCACCTGCTGATTCGTAACATGCAGGATGAAATTCATCAGTTACGGGCGATGCTTGAGCAGCAGATGCGCTCGAAAGCACCAGAAGTGCCCGTCTCTGCGAGTGCGCAGGCACCTCGTCCGGTATCCCCCGCGACAGAGGCGGCGGCTTCGGGATTGAAAGATCAGCTTGAGCGACGCTTTGATCGGTTGGGGCTCGGTGCTCGTCTCTCTCGTTCCCTTTTGGCTTCCATAGAGCCGGGGCTGGCCATTGATAAGGCTTGGCGTAATGCCCTGGCGCGCCTGGCAGATTCCATCCCGGTTGTTGGTGAAGAGATGATTGAGCGTGGTGGGATGCTTGCATTCGTTGGGCCAACAGGCGTGGGCAAGACGACCACCATCGGTAAGCTGGCGGCGCGCTATGTGTTGCAACACGGGAGTTCCAGTTTGGCGTTGGTGACAACCGATTGCTTCCGAATTGCTGCGCATGAGCAGCTGAAAACCTTCGGTCGTATTCTCGATGTGCCGGTGCGGGTTGTGGATGAAAATCACAGCCTCGAAGAGGTGTTGCAGTCTCTTAAAGGCAAACGTCTGGTGCTGATCGATACTGCAGGTATGAATGCACAGGATCCAGCCGGGCAATTGCAGCTCGAGATGCTTGAGAGCGTGTCGGTGCGGATCAAAAAACTGCTGGTACTGTCTTGCTCCAGTCAGCGCCAGTTGATGGAGAGTGCCTGGCAAACCTATTCCCCCCTCGGGCTCAATGGCTGCGTGCTCAGTAAAATGGATGAGTCTGGCAGCCTGGGTGAGGCGCTGACACTGGCAGTCGAAAAGCAGATGCCGATTGCTTATGTTGCGGATGGTCAGAAAATCCCCGATGACATCGGTCTGGCTCGTCGGCACGATCTGGTCAGTCGCGCAGTCGTAACCGCTCAGCGAGAGGGTGAGCGCAGCAGAGCGGATAAAGACCGTCTGTTTCGGGCGGGCTGATAGCAGAGTATGAATATGAAGCAGTCGCACCCGGTCAAGGTTATTGCTGTCACAGGTGGCAAAGGCGGGGTCGGAAAAACCAATGTGTCGGTCAACCTCTCGGTTGCGTTAGGAGAGATGGGGCGTCGTACTGTATTGATGGATGCCGACCTTGGTTTGGCCAATGTCGATGTGATGCTCGGTTTGCGACCTAAGCGTAACATCGCTGATGTGCTCAATGGCGAGTGTACGTTGAAAGAGGTGATGGTCAGTGCTGGGGAAAACTTCTGGATAGTGCCGGCGTCATCAGGTACTCAGGAGATGACCGCACTCAGTGCACATCAGCATGCCGAGCTGATACATGCTTTCACCGATATTGCGGATGAGCTGGATGTGCTGGTGGTCGATACCGCCGCGGGTATCTCCGAGGCCGTAGTCAGCTTTATTCGTGCTGCGCAGGAAGTATTGGTGGTGGTCTGCGATGAGCCTACGTCAATCACGGATGCTTATGCGCTCATTAAACTGCTCAATCGTGACTATGGCATGACACGCTTCAGAGTGCTGGCTAACATGGTACGTACCGATACGGAGGGGCGTAACATGTTCAGCAAACTTCTAACCGTTACCGACCGCTTCCTTGATGTCACGCTTCAATACCTGGGCTCAATCCCTTATGATGAGTCAGTGCGAAAGGCAGTACAAAGGCAAACGCCTGTTTTAAAAGCGTTTTCAACAAGTAAGTCGGCAATCGCATACAGGCAGCTCGCCAACAAAGTAGATGAATGGCCCGTTTCCAGAACATCTAGAGGGCATCTTGAGTTCTTTGTTGAGCGTCTGGTTCAGGGTGTGTAGGTAAGGGCGTCTTAGTAGCCTTCATGTATAACCAGCTGGATTACAGATCAGGCCAGGAGCTGGTGGAGCAATACGCACCACTGGTTAAACGGATTGCTCGCCACCTAATGGCTCGCTTGCCCTCGAATGTGGTGCTGGACGATTTGGTCCAGGCGGGGATGGTGGGGCTGTTGGAGGCGACGTCGAAGTACGACCCGGGTAAAGGGGCGAGCTTCGAAACCTACGCAGGTATTCGTATCCGGGGGGCCATCATCGACGAAGTGCGTCGTGGGGATTGGACGCCTCGCTCGGTGCACCGCAATGGTCGACGTGTCAGTGAAGCGATCATGCGGGTAGAGGCGCGCACTGGTCGTGATGCCAGCGACTCGGAGGTTGCGGCAGAACTGGGTGTAAGCATTGATGCCTATCATGCTTTGCTTCAGGATTCGGCTGAAAGTCGTCTGTTTAGCTTTGACGAACTGACCGAGTCCGACGAGGATGCGCCTGGAGAGCAATTTGTCGCGGATGATCCGGGGCCTGCTCAGTCGGTACAAGGCGGTGCGTTTCAAAGTGCACTGGCCAAGGCGATAGAGGGGCTGCCGGAGCGGGAAAAACTGGTGTTGGCACTTTATTACGATGAAGAGCTGAACCTCAAAGAGATAGGTCAGGTGCTCGGTGTGACCGAGTCACGTGTCAGTCAGATACACAGTCAGGCAGCCGCTCGACTTCGAACCAGGTTGCGTGACTGGCAGTAAGAAGCCTCTGGCTTCACAGGCGCTAATGAGTAGTGTTAATAACCGGGGGAACCTGTCTTGAAAAAAGACACCAAGATTCTTGTCGTCGATGACTTTTCTACGATGAGACGCATCATCAAAAACCTGTTGCGTGATCTGGGGTTCACTAATGTGGATGAGGCAGATGACGGTAAAACTGCGCTGCCGATCCTGAAACAGGGGCGAATCGATTTCCTGATTACCGACTGGAACATGCCGGGCATGACGGGAATAGATCTCATCCGCGAAGTGCGCGCTGATCCGAATCTGGCACATATTCCGGTGTTGATGGTGACCGCTGAGGCCAAGCGTGAGCAGATTATTGCAGCAGCACAGGCTGGGGTTAACGGATATGTCGTCAAACCCTTCACGGCGGCCGTGCTGAAAGAGAAGATCGACAAGATCTTCGAGCGCCTGCAGGACTGATAAAAACTGAGGAGCGCTCATGGCGGAACAGGAAATCGCGGTCGACCTTGACGGTCTGGAAGAGGTCCTCAAGCAAAAGGCTCAGGACTTGGTCGCAGCCTTGGAGCAGGGGAAATTGCCGCAAGCGATTGAACTGATTAACCAGCTGCAGACAGCGCGTCACGAGGTGTTCTACAACGAGGTGGGACACCTGACTCGCGGCCTGCATGAAGCGATCAAGTCGTTTTCCAGCGATGTGGGTGGAAAGCTTGAGCAAGGCGGTGATGCAATGAGTGATGCATCCGACCGTCTCGCCTACGTCATCGAACTCACCGAAGAAACGGCCCACAAGACGATGGACCGTGTCGATCAGTCGCTGGGGCTGGTCGATCGTCTGGATTCTTACAGCGGCCGCTTTAGGGATCTTTTGATGCTTGTCGGTCAGCTGGAGGGCGAGTTCGAAGCGCTCAACGGCGTATATGATCGTACCTGTCAGCTCAAGGACGAATCGGAGAAAACCGTCGACGAGCTACGCACCGCGCTGACCGATATTTTGGTTTCCCAAGGCTTTCAGGATATTACCGGACAACTTATTCGGCGGGTTATTACCTTGTTGACCCAGGTTGAGAGTCAGCTGGTCAAGTTGATGGATATGGCCTCCAAGGTCGAGCGCCTCAGCGGCATAGAAGCTGGCACCCCGAGCCGTCCACAAGCGTCCGCCCGTACCGTATTGAACGATAAAAAGAGTAAAGAAAGCAGCGAAGTCGAGGCTGAAGGTCCCCAAGTCCCGAAGGGTGGATCTTCGCTTGCCTGTGATCAGGATGACGTTGACGAATTGCTTTCAAGCTTGGGTTTTTGATTAGGAGCGCCCTATGAGTTTCGATGTCGATCAGGAGATTCTCGAGGATTTTCTCGTTGAAGCAGGGGAGATCCTGGAGCAGCTCTCTGAGCAGCTTGTGGACCTTGAGCAGCGTCCGGATGATCGGGATCTGCTGAACGCCATTTTTCGAGGCTTCCATACCGTAAAGGGCGGGGCAGGCTTCCTTCAGCTCGAGGCGATGGTGGAGTGCTGCCATAAGGCCGAGAATCTGTTTGATCAGCTGCGCAACGGTGAGCTGGCGGTGACTCCTGAGTTGATGGATGTCGTCCTGCAGGCGCTGGACGCGGTGAATTCCATGTTTGATTCGGTGCGCAATGCCGTCGAACCTGAACACGCCTCGCCTGATTTGCTGCAGCGTCTGACTGATATCGCCGAGGGGCATGGGGCTGTTGCAGCTGCGCCTGCGTCTGCGTCAGCCAAACCAGCAGCTCCCGCTGCGCCTTCCGCACCGCTTCCCGCCAACCCCAATACGCCGAACGATGATTTCGAATCGCTGCTGGGGGATCTCGCGGGAGTCGCTGAGTCTCCGGCTGCCGCGTCTACGGAAGTATCGGGTGATTCCGATCTTATAACCGAGGATGAGTTCGAAGCGCTTCTCGATGAGTTGCACGGCCCGGGCGGTGCGCCGGGGACGGAAAGTCACAGTGCTCCAAGTGCTCCTGCCGCCAAGCCGGCCGAGTCGCCGGTGAGCACTGGCGGAGGCGACTTGATTACCGACGACGAGTTCGAAAATCTGCTCGACCAGCTTCAGTCAGAAGGTCGGGGGGCATTTGCTTTTACCGGTTCGGGTCAGCCGGATGAAAGCCCGGTTGTTCAGGAGATTGCCCCTAGGGCGGCAGCTCAAACAGCTGTGGAGCCTGCCCCCGCAGCTGCGCCGGTCGCTGCTCAGCGTACCGGAGGTGCTCAGAAGCCTGCGCCTGAAACCAACGTACGTGTCGATACGCGCCTGCTCGACAAAATTATGAACATGGTGGGTGAGTTGGTGCTGGTCCGTAACCGTCTGGTGCGTCTTGGTGTGACGCACGAAGATGAGGATATGGGCAAGGCACTGGGTACTCTGGACATGGTCACCGCGGATCTGCAGTCTTCGGTCATGAAGACCCGAATGCAGCCGGTTAAGAAGGTGTTCGGTCGTTTCCCGCGCTTGATAAGAGACCTTTCCCGCAACCTCAAGAAAGAGGTAGCACTGGAATTGCGCGGTGAGGAAACCGATCTTGATAAAAACCTGGTGGAAGCGCTTGCAGATCCTCTGATTCACTTGGTGCGCAACGCAGTTGACCATGGTATTGAGCCGCCTGATGTGCGTGCTAAAGCCGGTAAGCCCCGCGAAGGGCACGTACTCCTGTCGGCCGAGCAGGAAGGTGATCATATCCTGCTGATCATTCAGGATGATGGTGCCGGCATGGATCCGGAGAAGCTGCGAAGCTTGGCTGTAAAGCGTGGCATGCTTGATGTTGAGGCTGCCCGTCGCTTGAGCGATCAGGAGTGTTTCAACCTTATTTTCCAGGCTGGGTTCTCGACCAAAACGGAAGTTTCCGATGTCTCCGGTCGTGGTGTAGGCATGGATGTGGTCAAGACCAAGATCACCCAGCTCAATGGTACTCTCAGCATCGATTCCGTTATTGGGCAGGGTACCCGCATTGCGATTCAGGTGCCGCTGACGCTGGCAATCATGCCGACGCTGATGGTTATTCTTGAAGGGCAGGCATTTGCGCTGCCGCTGGTAAACGTCAACGAAATTTTCAACCTTGATCTGACCAAGACCAATATCGTCGATGGTCAGCAGGCGATTATCGTGCGAGAGCAGGCATTGCCTTTGTTCCATCTCAAGCGGTGGCTTGTCAACGGCGAGGAGTACGCGCCACTGCCGGAGCAGGGGCATGTTGTCATCGTAACGGTGGGGACAACCCGTGTCGGCTTCGTAGTCGATCAACTGGTGGGTCAGGAAGAGGTGGTGATCAAGCCATTGGGTACGATCCTGCATGGCACACCGGGTCTCTCCGGTGCCACGATCACAGGTGATGGTCGCATCGCATTGATTATCGATATACCGAACCTGCTCAAGCACTATGCGCAGGCTTGATCGCGCGCGAACAGGTGAGCACGGAGGTGGTCAATGGCGATAAAGGTATTGATCGTCGACGACTCTGGCTTCTTTCGTCACCGCATAGAAGAGATATTGCGCGAAGATAAGCGCGTTGAAGTCGTGGGAAGTGCGGTTAACGGCAAGGAAGCTGTTGAAAAAGCCCGTGATCTTCGGCCCGATGTCATCACCATGGATGTCGAGATGCCGCAGCTTAACGGTATCGACGCGGTCCGCATTATCATGCGAGAGTGCCCGACCAATGTGTTGATGCTCTCATCCCTGACCCATGAAGGGGCGCGCATAACCCTTGAGGCGATGGAAGCAGGCGCTGCGGATTATCTGCCCAAGGATATTCGCGCCTGGATGGACAAGAGCCAGAGTATTCGGCAGCAATTGATCGAGCGCATACTGGCGCTCGGTACGTCCCGCCGATTCCGATCAGGTTCTGTTTTCGAGCATCGTTACCCTCGTTCCCGCGCCTCCGGCAGCTCGACAATGGTCTTTCGACCGGAGTCAGCCCCTTCTCCACGTGCGGGGCAGGAGCGCACAGCTGCTGCGGATGCTCGGCGCACTGTAGCCCCGCGTCCAGAGCGTGAGAGTGCTAGGGCACCCTCACAGTCACCTGCACTGAGGCCGCGTGCGGCCGAAGAGAAGGATCCTCCGACCAGTCAGGCGTCAAGGGTGCGTTTTCCCGATTGCCGTCTGGTGGTGATCGGTACATCGACAGGGGGGCCGGCGGCCCTTCAGCAGATCCTGACGCAGATTCCGGCGGAGTTTCCCTACCCCATCCTCCTTGTGCAGCATATGCCGAAGACTTTCACTCAGGTGTTTGCCGAGCGTCTTAATCAGCAGTGCAAGATTGCGGTTAAAGAGGCTGAGGATGGCGATCGTCTTAAACCCGGAACGGCTTTGCTGGCGCCGGGCGGTTTGCAGATGATGGTCGACCCGCGCCAGACTGACCGTGTACGCATTCTTGAAGGTGATGTGAAGCTTACGTACAAGCCCAGTGTCGATGTGACTTACGCGTCGGCGGCCAGGGCCTATGGTTCGAGGGTGTTGGCGCTGATACTGACGGGCATGGGAGCCGATGGTTGCGATGGTGCTCGCCTTCTGAAGCGGGAAGGGGCGACCGTCTGGGCGCAGAACAGGGCCAGTTGTACGATTTATGGAATGCCACAGGCTGTTGTGAACGCCGGGCTTGCGGATGAGATATTGGATTTGGAAGACATCGGGCCCCTGCTGGCCCAGCAGCGTAGGCGTGGCTGATGTTCGGACTCTTAGGGATAGCACTGGCGTTACTGGCGATAATTGGCGGTAACTATCTGGGGGGAGGGCAGCTCTCTGAACTCTACAACCCCACGGCTGCGATGATTGTTGTAGGTGGAACGCTGGCGGCTTCGGTCATCCAGGCGCCACGTGAGGATTTCAAACGGGCATGGCGTCTGTTTGGATGGGCGTATACCGCTTCTAATCCTGATTTTCAGGACGGCATGAAATCGATTCGTGGCTGGTGCCTATTGGTGCGCCGCCGAGGCATGATTGTACTAGAGGGCGAGGCGCGTAAAGAGTCGGACGCCTTTGTTGCGAACGGACTTCAGTTGCTTGCCGATGGTCGCTCACCGGAGATTATTCGTTCAGTGTTGGAAGTAGAGCTGATTGCAAACGAACAGCGCGATCTTCAAGCCGTACGAGTGATTGAAAGCCTGGGTGGCTATGCACCTACGCTGGGTATTATTGGTACGGTTCTCGGCTTGATACAGGTTATGGCCAACCTTGCCGAGCCGGAGACCTTGGGGCACGGTATTGCGACAGCCTTTGTCTCCACAATTTACGGAGTCGGTGTGGCGAATCTTCTGTTGATTCCGACCGCCAACAAAATCAAACGTCTGGTACAGGGACGCGCACAGTATCACGAGATGCTGATGGACGGCCTGGTCTATATCGCTGAAGGTCAAAGCCCCGAGGTGATCCGCCAGCGCCTACAAGGCTATCTGGGAGCGGATGATGCCGCGTCGAAGACCGCCTGAGCCCGATGCGCCGCTGGACCGGTGGGTGCTTTCATGGGCGGACTTTCTAACCCTCCTGTTCGCCTTTTTCGTCGTGATGTACGCGATCTCCTCGGTCAATGAGGAGAAATACCGGTCGATGTCGGAGGCCCTTTCTCAGGTATTCTCGGGTCCCGGCGCCCCGAAAGGCGCAAACCGGGCGTTGGATGGCGGCAGCGGACTGCTTGAGGGCGGTGAGACCGATAAAAAGTCCTCTGCCAATCTGGTCGGGCCCGCAAACGAAGGGGCTACCCTGCTGCTCAATCAGGTGCGCGCCCAGCTCGAGTCGGATTTCAGCGAGCAGTCGGCATCGGGAGAGATCGAGGTGAGTGGCTCCGATCTTTGGTTTTCGATCGAGTTGCGATCAAACCTGCTGTTCGCAAGTGGTGGCGCGATACCGTCTATCGAGGCGGACAGTATATTGGCACGTATAGCTGAACGCCTGGAGGGGTTGGATAATCCTATTCACGTTGAAGGGTTTACAGATAATGCGCCCATCTCCACCGACCAGTTCCCTTCCAATTGGGAGCTTTCAGCCGCGCGCGCTGCGGCTGTCGTTAGACTCTTGGAGATGAACGGTATTAATCCGGCGCGCATGGCTGCCGTAGGTTATGGCGAGTATCAGCCAGCCTATAGCAATCGTACCGAAGAGGGGCGCAGATTGAATCGCCGCATCGTCATTGTGGTATCGCGTGACGAGAAGGTGCGCAGGGCCGTCGTGTCCTATGGCAGCGAGCAGGTAAGCTCGGATGCGGTCAGCACGATGCTGACCGATGATCAGGATTCAGAGGCCGCTCCTGGTGCTATGGAGCAGGTTGAAACCGAAGATGGGATACTGTTTCGGCAGGCTAATCCGGAACAATAACTGGAAGAGACTCTATGCAGGTATGGGCTGTTGCTAACCAGAAAGGGGGGGTCGGCAAGACAACGACCGTCGTCACACTGGCGGGTCTGCTGGCTGAAGTGGGTTACAAGGTGCTGCTGGTCGATCTTGACCCTCACGGCTCACTGACCAGTTACTTCCGTTACGATCCGGATGAGCTGGAGCACAGCGTTTACGACCTTTTTGAGCAGCTGCAGGTAGAGCCTGAACGCACCCGAGGCCTGATTCTCGATACCAACCGTGAAGGTGTTGATTTGATGCCTGCGTCTACCGCCTTGGCGACGCTTGAGCGCCGGGCTGTAGGCAAGGAGGGGATGGGACTTCAGGTGGCTAAGGCGCTGGCGACTCAGAAGCAATCCTACGACTTTGCCCTGATTGACAGCCCGCCGGTGTTGGGGGTGTTGATGGTGAATGCATTGGCCGCCTGTAACCATTTGTTGGTACCGGTACAGACTGAGTTTCTTGCACTCAAGGGGCTGCAGCGAATGATCAGGACCATTGAGATGGTCAACCGGGCCCGGCGTAACAAGCTCGAGTACACTATTGTGCCGACTTTCTACGATCGCAGAACGCAAGCCTCTGTCAGCAGCCTGCGTGAGCTGCACCGCCTGTACGAAGAGAATATCTCCAGTGCGGTCGTGCCAATTGATACCAAATTTCGAAATGCCAGCTTAAAGGGGCTAGTACCCTCTTCTCTGGATGCCGGTAGTCGCGGTGTGCATGCCTATGCGAAACTGCTGAGAAATCTGCTGGAGCGGCGCAGACAGGGTAAAGTCGATGGCTGATCAGAAAAAAGTTGTTTTTGAGTATATCGAAGCGCTGCTGGCAGACCCGGACAGCATCGAAGGCTTTGTGCCTGCCGAAGACTCTTCGCCTAAAAAGCCGCCGAGCGAAACAGGTGATGAAATGCTGCCTGTCGTTGACAGCAGAACTGAGCTCTCGGACAGCGATATGGAAGAATCTATTGACCCGGCAGCGTATGGCCTAAGCGATACTGTCGAGCCTGAGCCTGAGCCTGAGCCTGAGCCTGAGCCTGAGCCTGAGCCTGAGCCTGAGCCTGAGCCTGAGCCAGAACCAGAACCAGAACCAGAACCAGAACCAGAACCAGCGATGGTTGCCCAAGCACCCGCTGCACCCGCTGCACCCGCTGCACCCGCTGCACCCGCTGCACCCGCTGCACCCGCTGCACCCGCAAGCAAGGCGCAGGTAAAGGTCATGAACTGTGTGCTGCTGGACATGCACGGCTTGAAACTGGCCGTGGACTTTGAACGCATAGAAGGTGCGTTGCACATTGGAGATCTGGCGCTGGATATCGCCGGTCAGCCCGAGTGGGTTTTGGGTGCATTTGGTTCGGAATATGACCAGACGCTTGTAGTGGATACAGCGCTGTGGCTCATTCCTGAGCGATACAAGCCTGAGCATTCCAAGTATGAAGAGGTTGTTATTTTGCAGGGGCGTAAATGGGCCTTGGCTTGCGACGGGCTGATCAAGTCGGTGCAGATACCCATGGATCAGGTCAATATCAATGAGGACAAGGCCCACCGGTCCTGGCTGACCGGGACGTATATGGCCGAGCGTTGCGCGATTCTCGATATTGATCAGTTAGTGGAAGAGTTCGAGGCGATGCTGGCGTGAGCGATATGACGGGCCTTAATCTCCTGTTGTTTGGGCTAGTCGCGCTGGCGCTTCTGGTCAGTGCGCTTTGTGCGTATCTGTTCGTTAGGGTGCAAAAGCAGGAGCGGCGGCATCAGGCGCTGATCAATGTGCTCCGCAATGAGATCCGGGCGATGACCAACGGTTCTATCGGTATGGGTAATCGCCTTTTGGCCATTGAGCACAAGCTGAATATGACGGTGGAAAAACAGCAGGAGCTCGAGAATCGCGATCCGGGTGTGCTGGCTTACAATCAGGCTGCGCGTCTCATGGAGATGGGGGCCGATGTCGATGATCTGGTGCGAAGCTGCGGTATTGGCCGTCCTGAAGCTGAACTGATGGCGCTGCTGCATCGCGAGTTGAACACCGGCGAGTCATTGCCGTCCCGTCACTGAGGTCTGCCGGGCTCGCTTTCGCTGCTGCGGTCGCCGTCGGGCTTTGGCTTTAGTCCATAGGCAAAGGCGATCACTTCAGCAATCGCGCGGTAGAGTGACTCCGGAATCTCATCTCCAAGCTCCAGCCTGATCAACACCTCGAGCAGTTCGGGGCTTTCATAAATATGTACGTCATGCTCACGGGCCAGCTTGATGATTTGCTCGGCGATCAGGCCTGATCCTTTGGCCGTGATGCGCGGTGCAGCGCCCGTTTCAGCGTCATATTTCAGCGCCACTGCCTTGAGTGACTGGATATCGTCTTCGTGATCGCTCATGTGTGCAGGTCCACCAGCCGTCGACTGACAGGCGCTTGATTATCATGAGGTTGTCGCCCCCGCTCGACGTGCAGTGTATCCACCTTAAATCCGCTTGAGTTTAGTTGGTCGGCAAAATCATCCAGTCGGGTTCGAATGAGTTGTGCCGTTTCACTTTGCTCGGCCCAGAAGCGCGCGGTGATCTGCCATTCATTTTGCAGGCTGATACGACTGTCGATAGCCCCCAGATCCTGCAGGTTGAAGTGAAGGTTGATCGACCACTCCGAGACATACTGGTCCTCTTCGTCACGCCGTTTGTGCTGAGTGATGCGTATCTCTGTATTGTCCAGATGCTCGTCGTTGACCCTTATCGGAAGGTCGAGTCGGTATTGCCTCTCGATACTACCATCCGGCAGGTCCTGCCAGTGTTGCAGGCTTGCCGCCTGGTGAGTGGCGGTGCGGGCTTGTATCCCCTGCAGTAACGACTGAAAACGAGCACGCGCCTCAGCGGGCAGGCGCTCTCCGATCTGCTCAAGCCGGGCCATATTCTCCCTGAGTGAGGGCTGTGTGCCTTCCGGCCCCTTGGAATGGGTGTTTTTTGGGCTGGGTGCCAGACCTGTAGAGTTCAGTTGCTGTTGTACCGCTTGTCGTGTCGACTTGGCGTCCGGCTTCGCGGATACCGAGAACATGCTCAACATAGAGCGTACGACCTGACCGATCGCATCCCGCTGGCGTCCCGAGTCTGAGCGACTGAACTGGCGCAATTGGTTCAATGCATCGCCCATCGGTACCTGCACCGGCAGACTGTCACGCAGGATCTGCTGCAGCCCCTCCTGCATTCGCGCCTGGGCATCAGGCGAAATCTTGGGTGGCAATATATCGAGCTGAACAGTGTTTTGATCAACCCGTGTCAGTCTCACTTCCAGACCGGCTTGCAGTGGGCGTGGGGTCACCAGTTCGATGCGCTGGTTGTTTACCGACAGCTGCACGGTATTGGGTGACGACGCGGGGCTCTGAATTCCGGGGCTTGTGACCGGTGTTGGACGCAAAGCGGTATCGGCCTGAGTGGCCGTTTGACTGTTAAGTCCTTGCACGGTCATCACGCGCGGCTGCACGTTTGGGGCTTGAGGTGGGGAGGTATTACCGGCGCGATCTCCCTGAGGCACCTGCGCGGCATTGCCGGTGCCGGCTGCAGGTCCTGGGGTTGGGGCTCTTGTGCCTGCTTCAGTTGGCATTGTCGGGGCCGGGTTATTGCTGCCGATGTTGGATAGTGCAGCCTGAGAGCCTTCAGCCCGAGCGCTTTGAGCAGGCGTAGCCGGTGACGGGTTTGGATTCGCTGGGCGGGCATCCGAAGCGGTACTGGCTGAAGCGGGTGATGAGTTAGTCGGCGCTTGGGTAGTTTGGGGGCTGCTCTGTGGTGGCGCTGATGTGCTTGGTGTACCGACGCTGGCAGGCGCCTTTGGATCCGCAGCCGTTTGAGCAGTAGCTGTCGCAGTTGCATTGCTTACCGCCGGTAGGCTGTTTTGTGCCGAAGGTAAAACACGGCCCGTCTGGGGTTGGTTAAGGGGCAGTGCCCGCAACAGTGCGTCGATCTGCTGTTGCGCGTTGTTCGGTATCTGAAGACGCAGCCCTTGCGCTGCACCCCCTGCATCCGTGAGGCTGGGTGTTTGAATCGTGGTGGACGGCTGTGCGGTGGCAGCGGTCTGACGGGCTTGGCCCTGCTCGGCGACACTCAGCTGCAAAGCACCGTCGCTGCCTCTGCTGAGCGTTACCTGAGCGCCGATCGATAACGGGCGGGAGGTCATCAGTTCCATCAGCAGGTTTTGTGCTTCAACCTTGATCCTGAACAGGTTTGGCCGCTGCGTATCAACGACGACTTCCTTTACACTTGCGCTCAGCGTTCGACCGGCATCCAGTTGCGTGCGCGGGTCGGCCCCACGGGTTTCGCCCTGGCGACTGAATGTCTGTAGTGACTGTACCGCAAGCGTCAATGGCAAGGTCCGGTATCTCCGTTATCGCAGTGTAAAGCGGCCTTAGGTAGGACAGTGTACAACCTTCGACCTAATTGGCGCCGGTCGTCCCCTTGCTGCCTGACGTCAGTGGGGAATCTGTTTATAATGGCGCGTTTGAAAATAGTCGGCCAGCGTCGGCACAACTGAAGCATCTATGGACCGCCTTAGGCGGCATCCATTCACGGATTGGGAGTCACTGTTTGTCCGGGCCGATGTTACAAGTGGAAAACCTGTTTTGCGAACGGGATGACCGCATGCTGTTCGAGGGCCTCGGTTTTTCGGTCGACGCCGGTGAAATCGTCCAGATCGAAGGCGCCAACGGCAGCGGTAAAACCACGTTATTGCGCATACTCAGCGGCCTTTCCCGTAACTACGAAGGCGACATCTTCTGGCGCGGTGAACCGATCGATCGTGTGCGGGATCAATTTTGTCGTGAGTTGCTCTATTTCGGACATCAGCCGGGTGTAAAAGCTTTGCTGACCCCAGAGGAGAATTTGCGCTGGTACTGTGCCCTTCATCCCTCATTGGATGCATCTCGGGTGGCTGAGGCGTTAGAGCAGGTGGGTCTTGCGGGCTTTGAAGATGTGCCGTGTCATTCGCTTTCCGCCGGCCAGCATCGGCGAGTCTCCCTCTCCCGGCTTTATCTGAGTGATGCGCCTTTGTGGATACTCGATGAGCCGTTTACCGCAATCGACAAGCGCGGGGTGGCCGCGAAAGAGGCGCTGATCGGCCGGCATATTGCGCGCGGTGGCAGCGTGATCCTGACCACTCATCAGGATTTGCAGGGCAGTAGCGTTGTACGTTCGATCAATCTGGACCGGCAGGGTGGACATTGATGGCTGACCTGATAACGCAAGCCGCGTCGGAAAGGGCGCAGATCGGCCCCGGCGGACTGTTTGTCGCGACCCTTCGTCGTGACCTGATGCTGTCATTGCGACGTAAGAGCGAGCTGGTGAACCCGTTGATCTTCTTCTTGATGGTGATCACGCTGTTCCCTCTGGGGGTCAGTCCAGAGCCCGGTTTCCTTGCCCAGCTTGCCCCCGGGGCCCTGTGGGTAGCCGCCTTGCTGGCGACGCTGTTGTCGATGGACAGTTTGTTTCGTACCGACTTTGACGATGGATCGCTCGAGCAGCTGCTGCTTAGTCCCCAACCGCTGTTTATCGTGGTGCTGGCCAAAGTGCTGGCGCACTGGATGCTCAGTGGATTGGCGCTCACACTTGTGGCGCCGGTTATCGCGGTGATGCTGTTCTTACCGGCGGAGGGTATGCCCGGGTTGATGTTGAGCCTGCTGATCGGTACACCAACGCTCAGTCTTGTCGGCGCCATCGGTGCTGCTTTGACTGTAGGGCTCAAGCGCGGCGGTGTATTGATCTCTTTGCTGGTGTTGCCGCTCTATATCCCGGTGCTTATTTTTGGTACCAGTGCGGTTCAGGCTGCGGTGACGGGACTGCCGTTGGGCGGCTATCTCGCCTTGCTCGGGGCCTTGCTGGCGTTAGGGCTTGCGCTGGCGCCGCTGGCGATTGGTGCAGCGCTAAGAATTTCTGTAAGTGGTTGATTGGTAGGTGAATAACGGATATGGCTGACAGTAAATGGATGCCGCGCTGGTTCTACCAGTTGGCGTCACCGCGTTGGTGTTATCAGATATGCGGCAAGCTTCTGCCCTGGTTTACCGTGGCAGCATTGGCGTTGCTGATCGGCGGCACCCTATGGGCACTGATCTTCGCGCCCGCCGATTATCAGCAGGGTAACAGCTTTCGAATAATCTACCTGCATGTGCCCTCCGCTATTCTGGCGCAGTCCTGTTATATGCTGATGGCTGTTGCTGGCGCCATCGGCCTGATCTGGAAAATGAAGGTTGCCGACATGGTGGCCAAGGCCTGCGCGCCTATCGGCGCATCTCTGGCGGTGCTCGCGCTGCTGACTGGCGCCATCTGGGGTAAACCGACCTGGGGTTCCTGGTGGGTTTGGGATGCCCGATTGACCTCGATGCTGATCCTGTTTTTCCTCTATCTCGGCGTCATGGCATTGAACTCTGCCATCGAGAGCGAGTCTACCGCTGCGCAGGCAACCGCCGTGCTGGCATTGGTGGGGCTGGTCAACATCCCGATCATCAAGTACTCCGTCGAATGGTGGAATACGTTGCACCAGCCAGCCACGTTCAAGCTGACCGAGAAACCCGCCATGCCAGCGGAGATGTGGGTACCGCTTCTGGTGATGGTGATCGGGTTCTATGCATTTTTTGCCGTCACTCTGATGATGCGTCTGCGTAATGAAATTCTGCGCCGTGAACGTCGCGCGGGCTGGGTCAAAGAACTTCTGCTGTCCAAGTGAGGTAAGTGTGAGTTTCAACTCCTTTTCCGAGTTTCTGTCGATGGGCGGGCATGGCCTGTACGTCTGGCTCAGTTATGGGCTGGGCGTAATCATTATTCTGGGTAACCTGATAGCGCCGCTACAGGCTGGGAAACGTCTGCGTGCCCAATTGACCCGCCGTCTGATAAGGGAGAGCAAAGGCTCATGAATCCGAAGCGTAAGCAGCGTCTGCTGATAGTTCTGTTCATTGTTGCCGGTGTCGGGGTTGCCGTGGGCCTGACCCTGTTCGCCCTGAACCAGAATATCAACCTGTTCTACTCACCCAGCCAGATCGCTGCGGGCGAAGCGCCTACCGAAACGCGGATCCGTGCCGGTGGCATGGTGGTCGATGGCAGTGTTCAGCGCGCGAATGACAGCCTTGAGGTCGGGTTCGATATCACCGACTACGAGCACACCGTCCATGTGCGCTACACCGGTATCCTGCCGGACCTCTTCCGTGAGGGGCAGGGTATCGTGGCTCAGGGTGAACTCGATAAGAGCGGTGTACTTCAGGCTGTAGAAGTGCTGGCCAAGCACGATGAAAACTACATGCCGCCGGAAGTGGCCGAGGCGCTGGAAAAAGCCGGCAAGATGCCCAAGCCTACCGGTCAGGAGTTCAATAAATGATTCCTGAGCTCGGTCAATATGCATTGATACTCACAGCGTGTCTGTCGGTTCTGCTGGGCACTATACCCATGGTGGGGGCGACCGTCGGCAATGCGCTCTGGTGCAGTTATGCCAGGCCGCTGGCGATCGCGTTGTTCGGTTTTGTGTTGTTCAGCTTTTTGTGCCTGGGCTGGTCGTTTTTGCAAAGCGACTTCTCCGTTGCCTATGTTGCGAACAACTCCAACACCGCGTTGCCCTGGTATTATCGGCTAAGCGCCGTGTGGGGCGGTCATGAAGGGTCGCTGCTGCTCTGGTTACTGATCCTTACAAGCTGGACCCTGGCCGTTGCGTTGAAAAGTAAAAACCTGCCTGAAGATATTCTGGCGCGGGTGCTTGCCGTCATGGGCCTGATCACCACCGGCTTTGCACTGTTCATCCTGTTTACCTCCAGTCCCTTTGAGCGGATTCTTCCGCGGGTACCCGAGCAGGGCGCGGACCTCAACCCGCTGCTGCAGGACTTTGGCCTGATTGTGCACCCCCCGATGCTCTACATGGGCTATGTCGGATTTTCCGTTGCCTTCGCCTTTGCGATTGCAGCGCTCTTAAGTGGTCGTCTGGATGCCGCCTGGGCGCGTTGGTCACGTCCCTGGACCAACATCGCCTGGGCGTTTCTGACCCTCGGGATCGCCTTGGGCAGCTGGTGGGCTTACTACGAGCTGGGCTGGGGCGGCTGGTGGTTCTGGGATCCCGTTGAAAACGCATCCCTGATGCCCTGGCTGATCGGAACCGCACTGGTGCACAGTCTTGCTGTTACTGAAAAGCGCGGCGTATTCAAAAGCTGGACCGTATTGCTGGCGATCTTCGCGTTCTCGCTGAGTTTGCTCGGCACCTTCCTGGTTCGTTCGGGCGTGCTGACATCAGTGCATGCGTTCGCCTCGGATCCTGACCGCGGATTTTTCATTCTGGCGCTGTTGGCGATCACCATTGGTGGTTCGTTGTTGCTCTACGCAATCAAGGCATCGCACGTGAAAAGCGAGTCCAGCTTCGGACTGCTCTCGCGTGAGAGCTTCATGTTGATCAATAACGTTCTGTTGACCGTATCCTGCGCGACGGTGTTGCTGGGTACCCTGTATCCGCTGCTCGTGGATGCATTGAACCTCGGTAAGATCTCCGTGGGCCCGCCGTATTTCAATGCGCTGTTTGTACCACTGGGTGCGCTTTTGGTGCTTACGCTTGGCGTCGGTATTCTGCTGCGCTGGAAGCAGACCCCGGCAACACTGATACTGAAACAGATCTGGTTGCCAGGCGTATTGGCGTTGATCGCCAGCGGCATCTCGTTGGCGTTGCTACCCCATTGGCCCGGTATCTGGACATCAGCCGGATTGTTGCTGGCCTGGTGGGTTGTGTTTACCGCGGGGCGAGACCTCCTCAACAGGGCTCGAAACAGAAGCCGCGGTTTCTCGGCACTACTCAATCAGTCCCGTGCCTACTACGGCATGATGCTGGCGCATGGCGGTATCGCCGTGCTGGTTGTTGGTATTGCCCTGGTTTCTACCTTCAGCGAGCACAGCGATTTGAGAATGCAGCCAGGCGATCGCAAGCAGTTTAACGATTACGAGTTCGTATTCGACGGTATTCGCAAAGTCGATGGCCCAAACTTTCACTCCGATACAGGTGTCATACGGGTGTTGTACAAGGGCGAACCCTACACCGAAATGTATCCGGAGAAGCGCCTGTACACGGCCCGTGGCAATGTCATGACAGAAGCCGCAATTGATCCGGGACTGTTTCGGGATCTCTATGTGGCACTTGGTGAATCGCTCGGCGATGACGCCTGGGCGGTTCGTGTGCAGTACAAACCGTTTGTTCGCTGGCTGTGGTTGGGCGGTCTGATGATGACCGTTGGCGGCATACTGGCTGCCACTGATCCACGCTATCGCAAGCAGGCCCGCCGTGAGTTGGCCGCTGCCTGAAACCCTGGATAGGACTGACCGTTTATGCGCCGCATAATGCTTTTCGTACCGCTGCTGATCTTTATCGGTTTGGGCTATTTCCTCTGGCGGGGGCTCTCAATCGATCCTACAGAGTTGCCCTCGGCACGACTGAACCAGCCATTTCCCGCATTCGAACTGGCATCGTTGACCGAGCCATCACGGATGATGACGCAGGATGATCTCAAAGGTCGCCCCGCACTGGTGAATATCTGGGCCACCTGGTGTCCTACTTGTAAGGAGGAGCATGCGTTCCTTAATCAGTTGGCGCAGCAGGGTGTGACGATTTACGGCATCAACTACAAGGATGAACCGCTGAAGGCGCGGGAGTGGCTCAAGCGTTACCTTGACCCCTACGCAGAGGTCGTACTGGATAAGGATGGCTCTTTGGGTATCGATCTGGGTGTATACGGAGCGCCCGAAACCTATGTTATTGATGCCAAAGGTGTAATCCGTTATCGACATGTAGGTGCAGTCGACGCTGTGGTCTGGAAAGATCTTAAAGCGGTCATGGATCAGATTGAGGCAGAGGGCGCTTCATGAACCATGTATTGAGATCGCTGTTGATCAGTGCCGCTATGATGTTTGCTGCGTCCTCGGTTCAGGCCACCATCGAAGCCTATGAGTTTGAAGACAAGGCCACGGAGGAGCGTTTTCAACAGCTGACGGAAGAGCTGCGCTGTCCCAAGTGTCAGAACAACAATATTGCCGACTCCAACTCGCCCATCGCCTCTGACCTGCGCCGGGAGGTCTACCGCATGCTGAATCAGGGCGCCAGTGACGATGAGGTGATTGACTTCATGGTGACGCGGTACGGTGAGTTCGTGCTGTACAAGCCACGCGTGACTGAGATGACCTGGATCCTCTGGTATGGCCCGTTTGTGCTGCTTGGCATCGGTGGTTTGGTTGTCTTGTTGATCAGCCGGCATAAACGCAGGCCTGTATCGCGTGAAGTGGAAAGCGGTCTTGATGCGAGTGAACGCGAGCGACTGAATCAATTGCTGGAACAGGATAAAAAACGATGATGGCACTATGGGGCTCAATTGCTCTGCTGACCCTTATCGCCGTAGCCGTGGTTTTCTGGCCGCTGCTAAGCGCCTCCCGCCGTACTCGCAATGCCCGTACCGATCAGGCGGAGGATCGCCAGCATCAGAATATCGAGATATACCGTGAGCGCCTGGCTGAGCTGGAAGAGGAGCGTGTTGCAGGTACTCTGGACGATGAAAATTTCGAGGTACTTAAGTTAGAGCTTGAGCGTAACCTGCTGATTGATGCAGAGCAGCCGGTCGAAGAACTCAAGCACCCAAGACCCAGCGGCGCCCAATTGGTGACTGTTGTGCTCTTGGCACTGCTGGTTCCGGTTGCATCCCTCGGCCTGTATCAGACACTGGGCAGCGCGCCGGATCTCGAAGTTGCAATGAATCCGCCGAAGGCCCCTGCCACCCTGGAAGAGGCGATTGCTCAACTCGAGCAGGAGCTCGAGCGCCATCCGGAAAATGCAGAAGGTTGGTATCTGCTGGCCAATACCTATGTAAATCAGGGGCGTTTCGATGAAGGGATCAGTGCCTTCAATAAGGTCCTTGAGGTTTTGCCGGCAGAGGCTCCGCAAGTAGCCGGCGTTCATGGACAGATCGCACAGGCCCTTTATTTCCGCGATGGCGGAAAAATGTCCGATGAGGTGCGCAAGCAGATCGATCTCACACTCTCGATGGATCCAGGCGATATGGCGGCACTGGGCATACTCGGCATCGATGCCTATGAAACTGGAGACTACCGTCAGGCGATAGAGTACTGGAGTCGTGCGCTGCCGGGTGCAACCGGTGATGCCGCGCAGTCATTGCGATCCGGTATCGAACAGGCGAAACAGCAGCTGGTGGCGGCCGGTGAGCCGGTACCTGAAATGCCTGCGGTGAAAGGTGCCGTCATCAACGTGTCGGTGGATATTGCGGACGAACTGAAAGCAAAAGTGTCCCCGGATCAGGTACTCTTTATCTATGCCCGCCCTGTCGGAGGACGTATGCCGCTCGCTGCAGTCAGACGCAAAGCGTCGGAGCTGCCGATTGAGGTTGAATTGAACGACAGTATGGCTATGATGCCCGGCGCTGAACTCTCCAGTGTCGGCGAAGTCGAAATTGGAGCGCGGATCAGTAACTCTGGTCAGGCAATAGCCGCGCCGGGCGATCTGATCGGTAGCCTCTCACCGGTGGCTGTCAGTAGCGATGCCCAATCGGTTAAACTGGTGATCGACAGGGTAGTAGAGTAGTCTGTTAAGCGAATAATTCGAACATGAATCAGATAGCGGATAGGAATAGAACCTAATCATGGAGATCAGTCTGCGCGAATGGCTCATCATTGGCGGAATTCTGGTAATTGCGCTGATTCTGTTTGATGGATGGCGTCGGATTCGCGGTAATCGCAATCGTATCCGCCTGGATATAGATCGTTCCGCTATTGGTGAGGCTCAGGCAGAAGAGTCGCCGCTATCCAATCCCGAGTTGCCAAATGGCGGTGCCCGTCGCCGCAACCATCAGGGAGTGGAGGTGGAGCGTCATGAGCCCACCTTCGCAGCTGACGCATCGCCTGTGGATGAAGAATCCGACCGTCTACCCGAGTTTGACGTTCAGCCCGCGCGGGCCAACTCTGATGAACGCATACGCGAAGAAGAGGAGCAGCCGCAGTTCGAGGTGAACAGAAGCGGAGCGACCAAGTCGCCTGATGATGCACTTCAGCATATGGACCCTCTGTTCGACGACGTACCGGTTGAACCGCGGCCGAAGCGTGCCAAACGCGAACCCGTACCCACTATGGATACCGCCTACAAGCAGGCTGTCGCCGAGGAAGCATCCCCGCCGCTGAGAGCGCAGCGTGAAGAGGATGATGGCGATGCCGAGCCGTTGGAGATGAGCTTTGATTTCGATCCAGAGCAGCCAATTCCTGTTTTGATGGATCGGGTGCGCGCGTCGTCTTCAGCGGTCGAGCGGGACGATAGTCGTGCGGTCGACGCTGCATCACCAAAGCGTACGGCGGCAAATAAGCGTAGACATCCACAGGCGCACCCCGAGTTGCCATTCGACGATACTGACACAGAAACAGAAGATGTTGTCGAAACCCACTATGAGTCTCAGACCGATGTCACTGAGCCTGCACCGCTAAAAGCAGACAGAAATGTGGATACTGGTCGCGCGAATACGGCTGCGTCCGTATCGAGCGAGCGCGACAAGAAGGGGCAGCGCCCCGCACCTGAGATAACGCCCAATCCCGAAGACATGCTGGTGATTTTTGTCGTAGCACGTCGCGGTGAAACCCTGTCGGGCGCGGTTATTCACCGCATCGTGGATGCCTGTGGCATGGACTTCGGTGAAATGGGCATTTTCCACCGTTATGAGCAGCCCGATGCAAAAGGCAGTCTGCAGTTCAGCATGGCCAATGCGTTGCAGCCGGGGACGTTCGATTACGCGACGCTGGATACTATCGAAGTGCCCGCCGTGACATTCTTCATGTCAATGCATGACCCCGCCGATGCCCTGGAGGCTTACGAGT
This sequence comes from Marinobacterium lacunae, assembly GCF_000705555.1. Taxonomy (GTDB): domain Bacteria; phylum Pseudomonadota; class Gammaproteobacteria; order Pseudomonadales; family Balneatricaceae; genus Marinobacterium_D; species Marinobacterium_D lacunae. The sequence continues at coordinate 153,810 of NZ_JMQN01000018.1, read as the reverse complement.
GCATGCTGGCAACAGCCGAAACACTGGCACGCCATCTGGACGCCGAACTGCTTGATGGCGACCGCTCGGTGATGCGTCCGCAAACCAAGGAGCATTACCGCGAGCGTATTCGCGATTTCGAAATACATAGACGGGTGAAGCGCGCTCACTGACCCTCGTCAGTTGCCGCTTGCGTCCCGATACACGTAAGCGGCCCAGCGTTACTTACCCTCAAGCCATACCCTCCTGAGACAGCCGTTGACTGATGAACACCTCCGTTTCTGAGCGAATACTCGCGCTTCGTGAACAGATCGATAGCCACAATCATCGCTATTACGTGCTTGATGAACCCAGTATCCCCGATGCCGAATATGATCGCCTGTTCCGTGAGCTGAAAGCGCTCGAAGAGGCTCACCCGGAGCTGGTCACATCCGACTCCCCCACCCAGAGAGTCGGGGCCAAGCCCATTGGCGGCTTCGCGGAGGTGTCTCATGAGCTGCCCATGCTGTCACTGGACAACGCGTTCAGTGCCGAAGAGTTGCGCGCCTTTGTAAAACGTATTGGAGATCGGCTCAAAGATGTGGATACCACCCGACTGACCTTTGCCTGCGAGCCCAAACTGGATGGTTTGGCCATCAGTCTGCTCTATGAAAATGGTCTGCTTGTAAGGGGGGCAACCCGCGGTGACGGCTACACAGGCGAAGATATCACCCTGAATGTGCGCACCATCGCCAATATCCCGTTAAAACTCATGGGTAGCGGATGGCCTCAGCGTCTCGAAGTGCGAGGCGAGGTGTATATGCCCAAGGCCGGGTTTGAAGCATTGAACGAGGATGCCAGAGCACGCGATGAGAAGACGTTCGTCAATCCGCGTAATGCGGCAGCTGGCAGCCTGAGACAGTTGGATCCGTCGATCACGGCGAAGCGCCCACTGGAGTTTTGTTGCTACAGCACCGGCGTTGTTGAAGGCGGGAGCCTGCCGGACAGTCACAGCGAATCACTCAAGCAACTGCGTGAGTGGGGGCTCAAGATCAACCCCGAAATGAGGGTGGTCGAGGGTGCCGAAGGGTGCCTTGAGTATTATCGGCAGATGGAACAAAAACGGGGATCTTTGCCCTATGACATCGATGGGCTGGTGTTCAAGGTCGATGACCGTGGCCTTCAGCAGCTGCTGGGCTTCGTCGCCAGAGCTCCGCGCTGGGCCATCGCGCATAAATTCCCGGCCCAGGAGGAGATAACACGTCTTAACGATGTGGAGTTTCAGGTTGGCCGTACCGGGGCGGTCACGCCGGTTGCGCGACTGGAACCGGTGTTTGTCGGTGGTGTGACCGTCAGTAATGCCACGCTGCACAACATGGACGAGATCGCCCGACTGGATGTGCGTATCGGCGACTATGTCATGGTCAGACGTGCCGGTGATGTCATTCCCCAGATTGTTAAGGTGGTCACAGAAAAGCGCAGCGGCGATGAGCGGCCTGTCGAACTGCCGGATCACTGCCCTGTGTGCGGCTCGGAGGTGGAGCGTACCCAGTTGGTCAAACGCGGTAAAAGTGGTCAGCAGGTCAGTCAGGGGGCGATCTATCGTTGTGTGGGGCGCCTGGCCTGTCAGGCCCAGTTGAAACAGGCGCTGATCCACTTCGTATCGCGCAAGGCGATGGATATCGACGGCCTGGGTGAAAAGAATATAGACCAGTTGGTAGAGCGGGAGATGGTAGCCTCGCCTGCTGACCTGTACCGCCTGACCAAGGCGCAGTTGCTGAGGCTTGAGGGGTTTGCCGAGCTCTCCAGCGAAAACATCGTCACCGCTATCGATCAGAGCCGTACGGTAACGCTCGACAAGTTTATCTATGCACTGGGTATCCCCGAGGTGGGAGAAGAGACGGCGCGCGTCTTGTCGAACAGCCTGGGTACGCTGGAGCGCATCCGCAAGGCGCTTCCTGAGCTGCTGACTTGGTTGCCCGATATCGGGCTTGAAGTGGCGCATGAAATCCATAACTTCATGCAGGATGAACACAACGCGTCGGTGATCAACGCGTTGCTCGAGTTGAATGTCAAACCCATCGAGCCTGGAGAACTGGCGGCACAGCTGCAGGGTAGCGTTACCTTTGCCGATCTGATCGACAAGCTCAACATCGCGGGCGTTGCCAAAACCGGCGCGACGCTATTGGCCGATCAGTTCCAGACCCTAGAGGCGTTGCTGAATGCTGATGAAGCGGCACTGAGTGCTATTCCCCGCTTCGGCAGTCGGGCGCGCAATGGGTTGCTCGAACGTCTGGCGGATCAGCTCTGGTGTGAGCGAGCAATTGCACTTGAGCAGCAGCTGCGGGATTTCGGCATGCATTGGGAGTCCGCTGTAGAGCGTCCTAAACAGAGCTTGCCGCTGGAAGGCGAAACCTGGGTGCTGACTGGTACGTTGGAGCAGCTGACGCGAGACGATGCGAAGGCGAAACTCCAGGCTTTGGGGGCCAAGGTCGCGGGCAGTGTGTCCGCCAAAACAACGGCCGTTGTGGCGGGTGAGAAGGCGGGTTCGAAACTCGCCAAGGCTGAACAACTTGGTATCCGGGTGCTGAATGAAGCACAACTTCTTGAGCTGCTGGCGTCCGAGGGGCAGGCGCTGTGATCCTGCCTTGGCAGCAGCTCTCCTCAGATGCCTTACGCGGGTTGATCGAGGAGTTTGTGACCCGTGACGGCACCGACTATGGTGAAGATGAGGTCTCCCTTGAACGGCGGGTAGAGCAGGTCATGGCCCGGCTGCGCTCAGGAGAGGCCGTGTTGCTGTTCAGTGAAAGTACAGCTGAGTGCTCTATAGTGGCCCGGGAACGGGTAGAGAAATAGAGATTCTGTGCCAGCAGCCCGATTAGCAGGCGTGAGCGTCTCAGGAGGTCGTCGTGGAACAGCTTGACCAGATAACCAGCTTGATCGCATTGTCGATGGGCGTTGCGTGGGCCAGTGGCATCAATCTGTATGCGACAGTTCTCATGTTGGGTGTGCTATCCAACATGGGGCACATCACCCTGCCTCCGGGTCTCGAGATCGTGTCAGATCCACTGGTGCTGATGGCGGCTGGGTTGATGTACTGTGTCGAGTTCTTCGCCGACAAGATACCTGGCGTGGATACCGGCTGGGATACGCTGCATACATTCGTGCGCATACCGGCCGGTGCGGCTCTGGCAGCTGGCGCGGTAGGCGATATATCGCCGGCTGTGGGCTTGGCAGCAGCACTGGTAGGGGGATCACTGGCGGCGGGCAGTCATGGCCTCAAGGCGGGTACGCGGGTGATGATCAACACCTCACCGGAACCCGTGACTAACTGGACCGCATCGATCACTGAAGATCTGGTCGTGATTGGTGGCCTGTGGACGGCCCTGAATCATCCCTGGTGGTTTGTCGGCGCACTTATCCTGTTCGTGCTTTTCCTGATATGGGTGCTGCCAAAACTCTGGCGGGGTATCAAGCGGGTGTTCGGCTTTTTGGCGAGACTGTTCTCAGGTGACAGCCAAAGCCGCGCCCAGACGACGGGAGTCCCACCCACGACTGGAACGCAAGGCAACAATCATTTGCCTCCGGGCTCCGGTAGCTCATCTTAAATCCTGACTAGGCCCAGCTCTCTACGCGCGCATTATTGATCAGTAGGCGGAGCAGGTCGGAGCGGGTAATGATACCGATAACTTTCTCTTCATCATCAATGACCGGAAGTGCCCGCACCGGGTAGTTGACGAAGGTCGCCGCCAGTACCGAGAGCTCTGTATCCATCGCCGCGACGATCACCTGACTCTGGTAGACCTGGGACACCGGTAGCGCCGATCCATCTCCGTACGGCTCGATATCGCGGTCTGACAGCAACCCGATAGGATGCTCCTCGCCATCGATAACCGCCAGGTGATGTATGCCGTTGGCCTTCATCTTGGCAGCAGCGCTCTGCACGGTATCTGTTGTTCGGGCGGTATACACCGGCGACACCATGATCTGGCGGGCTGTCAGTCCATGTTTGCGCCGCTCGGTACCTGAAAGCCCGGAGCTGCCATAGGTGTTGGGGCTGTTGCGCCGCGTGTCGGCAGCCGGCAGCCGACGCTGTTGTTGCCGTGGAGCGTTATCGATATTGGCGAGAGTGTCTTCAAGCTCCCGTGCTTCATCACGGGCGATATCGTCACTCTCGGGCAGGGAGTTGGAGCGACTCGGCTCTGTCAGGGCGTCAACGCCCTTGGGCTTGAACAGCGCCGACACGGGGGTCTTGATACGGTACCCCTGGTCATACACTACCAGCGCCATATTTAACCTCGATTTAAGGACTATCTATATTATATCGTCCTTCGGATCAGTTTCTTGATCACAAAACGCACCGGGCTCACTGCCTCGACAACGGGTTGAGACAAGGGCAACGGGCTCTCATCCACCAATGAGGCGATAAGCTGTGCACTGATTGGACAGCTGACCAGCCCTTTAGATCCATGACCGGCATTGATGAACAGCCCCGGCAGGTGACGCATCCCGGGTTCGAACCGCCAGTTGGAATCCTTCCTCAGTCGAGCGAAACGCTCCACGACCCAGTCGGTATCGGGCACTGGGCCGACAATCGGCATGTAGTCGGGGGTAGTCGCTCTGAAGGCTGCACGGCCATCGGCGCTCTGCATATCCAGCGTATCGGCAAGTTCTGGGATGGCGCGTCTGAGCAGTTGGAGGTTGGCTTGATGCTCTTCGTCGCGGACATCGAGATCGGTATCGTGCAGCTTGAAACTGGCGCCGAAACAGTAACGTCCATCCAGTGGCGGAGAGATATAACCCTCACCGCATACCACACGTTGCAGTGTGCTATGCATGGCCGGGGCCTGGGCCTGTGTGGTTTGCCCACGGATCGGCTTGAGCGGCAGGCCTTGCAGGGGAGGTAGCGTGCTGGCCTCGGCTGCACTGCAGACGATGATCACCGGTGCGTTGAACTGTCCGTCGTTAATCCGCCACTGCCCGCTTGAGTCGCAGCGGGTCAGTGATGTGACGGACGTATCGAAGTGACATCGGATGTTGGGATGTTCCAGCAGGTGCCGGCACAAGAGGGGGGGCGATACCCAGCCCGCCTGTGGAAAATAGAGCCCACCTGCGCTGACCTCAACACCAGCAAGGGTGCTGGCCTGCTGTTGTGTTACCGCGCTGACCAGTTGGCTCGGATAGAGGCCCGCTTCGATCACCTGCTGCTGGTGCGCCGCCTCTTTGTCTGTCAGGGCAAGACTGAGCACCCCGCACAGCTCCCCCATATCCGGCTGCGCGCTGGTAAGTCTGCGCACTAAAGCCGCCGTGTACTGAAGCCCTGCTATATGAAGCTCACTCTGGCGGGTCGGTCGCGTCGGGAGTTTGATAAACAGCGCGCCCTGAGGATTACCGGAGCCCTCTAGTGCGGGTGCTGCATTGCGCTCGAGCAGATCGACTCTCCAGCCGCGATTGGCCAGTGCTGCTGCAGTGCTGCAGCCGGCGATACCTGCGCCGATCACAATAGCGTGTCTGGGAGCATCTACTATCGGTTGGGGCCGGGCCATCCAGGGGGCAGTGCGCTGCTCAGGCAGTGCTTCGGTGTCGAAATAGCCGTTGAGCATCTCCCGCTTGCGCCCGAATCCCGGCTGTTTGGTGACGTGGAATCCAACCGAGGCCAGCCCCCGACGCACCAGGCCAGCAGCTGTAAAGGTGGAAAAGGTTGTGCCTTTGCGGGAGTGCGCGGCAATTTCGGCGAAAAGCTGTTCACTCCACATGCCGGGGTTGCGAGACGGGGCGAAGCCGTCGAGAAACCAGGCGTCAACCTGTCCGTTCAGGTCGGCCAGCATGTCCTCGGCATCGCCGAAGGCCAGCGTCAAGGTGATGCGTGCTGAATCGAACTCCAGCGTATACAGCCCCCGCAACGGCGGTGGCCAGGCCGCCTTGAGCTGCTGCGCGCCATCGGCGAACTGGGGCCAGTGTGAGAGCGCTTGAGCGAGATCCTCCGGCAGCAGCGGGTGTTTTTCGAAGGAGATATAGTGCAGCCGAGCATCCGCGGGCGCGAGATCCAGCCAAAGTTTACGGGCACACAGAAAATTAAGGCCCGTGCCAAAGCCTGTCTCGGCCAGTGTAAAGCGCTCGCCAGAGGCGAGTGAGCGCCAGCGCGAAGGCAGGTCGTTGGCGGCCAGGAAGACGTATTCGGTCTCGGCCAGTCCGCCCGATTTATTGAAGTAGATATCGTCGAACTGCACCGAGACCGGGGTGTCGTCCTGCCAGCTGAGTTCCGCTGGCGTCAGTTTTTCGTCGCGCCTGTTCAATCCGCAAAGGGTCCAATTAGATCGGTTCAGTGGCTGGATCGGCCCACGCCGTAGTAGGTAAATCCAAGGTCATGCAGCAGCTGAGGATCATATACGTTGCGCCCGTCGACGATAACCGGCTCGCGCATCAAACGATGGAGCTCGGTATAGTTCGGTGACCAGTACTCGGGCCAGGCTGTCAGCAACAGCAGCGCATCGGCGTTATCCACAGCCTCATAGGGTTTATCGCAATAGACCAGCTGTTCATGATCGCCATAGTGGAAGCGGAAGTCTTCCAGCGCTTCCGGGTCATGCAGGTGGACAGTCGCCCCCTGCGCGAGCAATGCATCGACAACCCGCAGGCTCGGCGCGTTTTCCACAGTCGCGACGCCCGGCTTGAAGGCGAGGCCCCAAACGGCGATCCGACGTCCGCCCAGATCGCAGTGATAGTGTTGCCAGAGTTTGCGGAACGGCAGTTCTTTGTGCTGTTCGTTCTGCTTGAGTACGGTTTCGAGCAGGGTAGAGCCGCGGGTCTTACTCAATAGCCCGGCGAGGCCCTCGATGTACTGTGTGAAATGCTGTCCGCCGAAGCCGCAGCCGGGCGACAGGTAGTAGGGTCCCACGCGCTGGTCGGTGCTCATGCCGTCACGCACGGTTTCGATGTCGACGCCCACGTGGTCGGCCAGCATTGCCAGCTCGTTGATGTAGCCAAGGCGAAGCGCCAGCATGCCGGTGATGGCGAATTTGGTGAACTCCGCCTCGCGACGACTCATCAAACGCACCTCTGTGCCTTCGCGGGTAAACGGGCGCATCAGTGCGGTGAACATGGTTCTGGCCGAGTCGCTTTCGCAGCCGACCAGCATCACCTCTGGGTGTGCGAACTGGCGCATGGCCTGACCGCCCTGCAGCATATCCGGCAGATACACTACATGCTGGTTTTTCTCGGTGTCGAGTCGGTCCTGAAGCGCGTCGCTGGCGCCGGTTCCCAGGTTGCTTTGGTTGATCACCAAAAGTGAGCCCTGATGCACGGCGGCAAGGTGAGTGACGATCTCGCTGGCCGCGTCAAGTTCGCCGGGTCCTATGGCTAGCCAATGAACCTCGGCCGAGAAGGGATCGGCCTCTTCGCTGGAGCGGATGCGACCGTCAGCGACATTGTGCTCAATCTGAGCCATCAGGCCGGGCTCGATGCGAATGGCGCTTTCAGCCGGTGCCAGAGCGGATCCCGCCTTGATGATGTCGTTGCCATAGCTGGCCAGTTGCGCCGCCGCGATCCAGCCGGCCAGTTCATCACCCCATACACAGATTTTCATACTCAGGTCGTTCTCCCGGTTAGCCTTTCTCGCGCAGGGTATTGATCCGCTTCAGCAAGCCGAGAGTTGCACTGTCGAGCGTATCCGACTGCTGAGCCTTATCAAGTTCGTCCAGCATTGCCGTTGCCATCTTCTTGCCAAGTTCAACACCCCACTGGTCGAATGGGTTGATGCCCCAAATCACCGCTTGGGTGTAAACCTTGTGCTCGTAAATGGCGATAAGCTGTCCCAATGCATAAGGGGTCAGCTCATCAAGCAATATGACGGTGCTGGGCTGATTGCCGCGGTAACGTTTCCAGGGCGGTGCGCTGGCGGCGCTCTCTTCATCCAGCGCCTTGTCCCCCAGTGCAAGTACCCGCGCCTGAGCGAGGCAGTTGGCAAGGGCCAGACGGTGCTGCTGTTGAAGGCTGGTGCTGCGATCGGTATAGCGTTTGGCGGGCACGATAAAATCGCACATCACCGACTCGGTGCCCTGATGCAGCAACTGATAGAAGGCGTGCTGTGCGTTGGGGCCGATCTCTCCCCAGAGAACTGGGCAGGTGTGACCGTTCGTCTCGCTGCCATCCAGGCGCACGCTTTTGCCGTTGCTCTCCATCTCCAGCTGTTCCAGATAGGCTGGAAGATGCGCAAGTCTCCCGTCGTACGGCAGGATGGCATGCGCGTGAATGTCGAGCAGGTTGATATTCCAGATGCCCACCAGTGCCAACAGAACAGGGAGATTCTCGCGCAGTGGTGCCTGATGAAAATGGCTATCGATACTGTGCGCACCGGCCAGCAGTTGGCGAAAACCGTTCATGCCGATGGAGATGGCGATGGGCAGGCCGATGGCCGACCACATGGAGTAGCGCCCGCCGGTCCAGTCCCAGAACAGCAGCTGGTTTTGGCTCGGGATACCCCACTCGCTGGCTTTCTCCGGCTGAGCGGTGATGCCGATAAAGTGATGACGCAGAATGACATCGACACTCAGTCCGCTGGCGTCGATCAGCCACTGCCGCGCGGTTTCGGCGTTGGCCAGCGTATCGATCGTGGTAAACGATTTCGATGAGAGTACGAACAGGGTTGTCGCCGGGTTCAGCGTGCGCAAAAGCCCGGACAGCTGACTGCCATCCATTGAGGATACGAAATGCAGCTCTATGCCTTGTGCGGCGTCAGGCTTGTATTCGCTTAGGGCTCGGCAGGTCATCAATGGGCCCAGGTCGGAGCCGCCGACCCCGATATTGACAACAGTGTCGATGGCCTCGCCACTGTAGCCACGCCATTGCCCCGAGTGCAGTGTCGCAACCAGCGATTCCATTTTGGTCAGCGTTGCCTGCACGCCGGCGATTACATCCCGCCCGTTTACATTCAGGCTCTTGCCGGCGGGGGTACGCAGGGCAGTATGCAGCGCGGCACGACCCTCCGTGCTGTTGACCGGCTCTCCCGAGACCAACGCATCGATCTTCTGCTGCAGTTCACAGGACTCGGCCAGCGCGACCAGCTGGTCCAGTGTCTCCGGCAACAGACGTTGGCGGCTGAGGTCGAGCAGCAAGCCGTCGTGTTCGAAGGTGAGCGTATCGAACCGACCGGGATCGCTCAACAGTTCACTCAGATGGCGAGATTTGAGCGATTGCGCGGCATCGCGCAGGTCGCTCCAGCAAGTATCAGGGTTCACGGTAACTCCTTGCCCGGTTGGAGGGGATCAGATCGACCCGCCTCTTCAGAGAGTGAGACCGTTGATGAATTCGCGCAGTGCCTCTCCCGTTTCAGGATGGCGAAGGCCCAGCGCGATGTTGGCCTGAAGAAGGCCAGCCTTGTTGCCGCAGTCATAGATCTTGCCGCGCATATTGTAGGCTTCCAGCGGTGATTCCTGGGTCAGCGCGAGCAGTGCGTCGGTCAGTTGAATCTCGCCACCGGCGCCGGGCTTGGTCTCTTTGAGCAGCTTCATGACCCGGGCTGGCAGGATATAGCGTCCGACAATGGCCAGATTTGAGGGGGCTTCTTCGGCTTTGGGCTTCTCGATCATGCCCTTGATCTCGGCGGACTCCCCGGAGGCTACCTTCGCACCGCCGCAATCGACGATACCATAGCGCTGTACGTGTTCCTGCGGCACTGACTCGACCATGATCTGGCCCTTGCCGTTTTCGGCGTAGCGGGCACTCATGGCACTGAGGTCGCGTTTGCCGTCCGGATTGTCGATGATCATGTCGGGCAGAATAACGGCGAAGTCATCGTCGCCAACGATATGGGCGGCACAAAGCACTGCATGACCCAAGCCCAGTGCCTGCGGCTGGCGAACCGAAACAATCTCGACATCGTCCGGAATGGTGTCGTTAACCGCTGCGCGCAGATCATGTTTGCCCTTGCGGGTGAGTTCGACCTCAAGTTCATAGTGATGATCGAAATGATCCTCGATGGCCTGTTTCCCACTGCGCGTTACCAAAATGATTTCACGGAATCCCGCTTCGATGGCTTCTTCGACGACATGCTGGATGACCGGCTTGTCGACCACTGTCAGCATCTCTTTCGGGATCGCCTTGCTGGCGGGAAGAACTCGTGTGCCAAGGCCGGCAACGGGAATAACAACTTTAGTCAGCATCTCTACCCTGTACCTCGAATCAACCGTTTAAAAACACATTAACACAAAGCGGTTTATCAACACATGGCGTGTTGTTGCAGCGCAACACCGCAGGGGCATTAAAGGGGGCGCATGGCGGGCTTTATCGCGGGGTCGCGTGCGCTCAAGCGCCGTCGGACGGAGGGGGCTGGCGCTTGCGGGCGGTGTTCGCCAGCTGTTGGCCCTGGGTGTGCTTGACCATTTTCACTCGGTGGTGGAGCGCACTTTTGGCCATCATGTGGGCACTGACCGGGGCCGTGATCAGCAGGAACAGTGTAATCAGCAGCTCATGTACCACCAGACGCTGTTCGGCGACAAAAAAATAGATCATGGAGCCGATCAAGAGCCCCGCCAGACCCAGCGTTGTCGCCTTCGTCGGCGCGTGCAGACGGGTATAGAAGTCTGGCAGGCGCAACAGGCCGAATGAGCCCAAAAGCACGAACAGTCCTCCCATGAGCAGGAAGGCGCAGATAATGATCTCGACGGTGATAGACATGGGCGCTCCTATTCGATGATGTCGCCGCGAAGCAGGTATTTACAGATTGCAGCGGTACTGACAAAGCCCAGCATGGCGATCAGCAAAGCGCTTTCGAAATACAGGGCAGAGCCCTTGTATAGACCGAAAAGCAGGATCAGCCCGATGCTGTTGATGTAGAGGGTATCCAGAGCCAGTATACGGTCCGGCAGGTCGGGCCCCCTGAGCAGGCGCAACAGATTCATGATCAGCGAAATACAGATCAGCGTGCTGACAATGATGATGGTCGTACTCAGCATCCGAATATCTCCTTCAGCGGCGCTTCGTAGCGCGCCTTGATCTGTGCGACCAAAGCAGCTTCATCGGTTGTGTGCAGCGCATGGATGTAGAGCCATTTTTTGTCTTCCGACACTTCCGCACTGACGGTCCCGGGCGTCAGAGAAATGGTGCTGGCCAGAATAGTAATCGGCAAGGCGCCTTCAATATCGAGCGGGATGGGCACAAAAGCCGGTTTTAGCTTGCGTGTCGGTCCTATCACGCGCATGGCTACCTCGAAGTTGGCGACCAGAATGTCATAGAGAACCATCAGGGTGTAACGCAGTGCCAGCAGATGGTTGCGTACCCGCGGTTGGGCCATCTGCATGGGGGCGACCAGTATCGGGATCGCCAGTGCGAGAAAGGCGCCCAGTACAATATGTCCCGGTGCCAGCGTGTTGTTGAGCAACAGCCAGACAATAAACAGGATCAGACTCTGCGCCGGCATCGGTAGCCAGCGGCGCGAGCGCGGGATTGTCATGAGCCACCTCCGGGCAACAATGCATCGACTGAACGGCTCATTTCGTGCAGTTGCGTTGCTGTATCGAGTGTGAAATCGGAAACCGGACCGCCGAATATCACCAGCAGAGGCGACATGCCCAGCAACAGGAATACAGCGACAAGCTGCAAACGGGAGACCCGTTCGCAGGAGTCGGGCTCCCGGCTGGTGTGCCAGAACAGAGTAGTACCGGCCCGGGACATGGCAATCAGGGCTGCCAGTCCGCCGATCAGAATCGACGGATAGACCCATGCAGCCTCGGTACCGATGTCGGCCGCTTTCAGCAGCAATGCCTTGCCGACGAAGCCGGAGAAGGGGGGCAGGCCCACAATGGTCAATGCACCGATGAAAAATGCGATGCCGATGCCCAGCGGCTGGCACATGCGCCGTGCGGCGACAAAACGGTCCTCGGCTTTGCCGCGCTGGCGGCCGATCATGTCCGCGAGCAGGAACAGACCGGCGCAGACGAGTGTGGAGTGAACAAGGTAGTAGAGCAGTGCGCCGGTGGATTCGATTCGGTTCATCGCCAGTCCGACCAACAGTGTCCCCACCGAAAGCACGACCAGTTGCGCAATCAGCTCACGCAGGCTGGAGGCTGCCAGTACGCCGATGGTGGCGGCGGTCAGAGTCAGTATTGCCAGCGGCCAGAGCCAGGGCGTTGCGATATGCGCAAGACCGCCAGCCTCATCGCCAAAGATGACGGTAAAAACACGCAAGATGCTGTAGATACCGACCTTGGTAAGAATGGCGAACAGCGCCGCGACGGGGGCGCTGGCCGAGGCATAAGTACGGGGCAGCCAGAACTGTAGCGGCAGGATGGCTGATTTCAGTCCGAACACCACCAGCAGCATCAGCGCACCGGCACTGGCGATCGCTTGCTCGGCGGCATCCAGATGCGCGACTTTCTGCGCCATGTCGGCAATGTTCAATGTCCCCAGTGTGCCGTAGAGGATACCCAGTGCGAACAGGAAGATGGATGATCCCACCAGATTAAGCACAACGTAGTGTACGCTGGCGCGGGTTTTCTGTTTGCCCCCACCGTGTATAAGCAGCGCATAAGAGGCGATCAGCAACACTTCGAAGAAGACGAAAAGGTTGAAGATATCGCCGGTCAGGAAAGCCCCGTTGATGCCCATAAGCTGGAACATGAACAGGGGGTGAAAATAGGCACCCTGCCGGTCATCTCCGGCGCAGGCGTACAGCATGCAGGCAAAGCCCAGTGCAGAGCTTAGCAGGAGCATCAGCGTCGACAGCCGGTCGGCAACCAGCACAATGCCGAACGGTGGTGTCCAGTCACCGAGTACATAGAGCTGAATGGTTCCACCGTTGGCATGTAGCACCAACCACAGTGAGACAAGCATCAGCGCACCCAGTGCAGCCAGGGAAAGTGAGCGCTGACGTGCGAGGTCGCCACTGATCGGCGGCAGCAGCATCAACACCCCGCCGAGCATCGGGATCAGGATCGGCAGTATGGCCAGGTGTTCCATTTACGGCCTCTCCTTGTTCGAAGACTCGTCAGTGATGCTTGGCAGGCGGCCGTCGACGTGATCGTTACCCAGATCGGCACGTGCACGCATTGCCAGAATGACGGCAAAAGCGGTCATGGCAAAGCCGATCACGATGGCGGTGAGCACCAGTGCCTGGGGCAGCGGGTCGGTGTACTGAGTGGCCTCATCCATCAGCACTGCTGCGTCTTCCACGTTCAGGCGCCCGCTGGCAAAGAGGAACAGATTGACCGCATACGAGAGCAGCGTCAGCCCAACGACTACCGGGAAGGTGCGTCCACGCAGTGCCAGAAATATCCCGCAGGTCGTCAGAATTCCGACGCAGAGTGCATAGGTCATCTCCATATCAAAGCTCCTCCTTGGTCAGCACGGGACGCTCGGCTGTCGTCAGTTTGCCGAGGTTGGCCAGAATCAGCAGAGTGGCCCCGATTACCGTGAGGTAAACGCCGAGGTCGAACAGCATGGCGCTGGCCAGTTCGAAGTCGCCGATCAGCGGCAGATGGAAGTGGTCAAACCACGAGGTCAGGAACGGACGTCCCGCCACCCAGCTGCCAAGTCCGGTCATCATGGCGATCAACAGGCCGGAGCCGATTAGCCACTGGTAGTTGAGCTTGAGGCGGTCTTTGATGAAGTCCACACCGTGGGCCACGTACTGCTGAATGATGGCCACCGAGGTGATCAGGCCAGCAATGAAGCCGCCGCCGGGCATGTTGTGTCCCCGCAGGAATATGTAAACCGAGACCAGCAGGGCCAACGGCAGCAATAGCTGTGACACGACTGCCAGAATCATCGGGTAACGGTCGTCCGACCAGGGGCGTCCGCGTTCGTCACCGGCCGGCATGAACAAGCGCATGCGGTTGATCAGCTTGAAGATCCCCAGTGCCGCGATGCCCAATACGGTGATTTCACCCAAGGTATCGAAGCCGCGGAAATCCACCAGAATCACGTTGACCACGTTTGTACCACCGCCGCCGGTCTTGCTGTTGGCAAGGAAAAATTCCGAAATGGAGTGGAATGGACGCGTCATCAGGGCATAGCAGAGCGTACCGACGACGCCACCCACGGCCGCCGAGAGAGCCAGATCGCGCATCATCTGGTGGGGGCTGGACTCCTTGGGCGTGCGCTGGGGCAGGAAAAACAACGCCAGCATCAGCAGAATGATGGTCACAACCTCGACAGAGAGCTGCGTCAGCGCCAGATCAGGCGCGGAGAAGCGGGCGAAGGTCACCGAGACAATCAACCCGACAATCGACAGCGTCAGCAGCGCGATCATGCGCTTGCGATGCCAAATCACCGTGGCCAGAGCGCCGAGAATCAGTAGCGCAGCACCTGTTATGGTGACGCCGTCTGCGGGCAGTTGAGGTCGGCTGCCGGTGGTTTGGTTAAGCGACATCATGGGCGCTGCGGTCAAGGCGATGGTGAGCAGCAGCATTAGCATCAGGTAGCGCTGGAGCGAGCCGTTTTCAAGCCGCTCATTGAGCCATCGACAACCCGCGATAATCGATTGCATGAGGCTTTCGAAGACCTCTTTGGCATCCTTTTCCGGGAACTGGGCCTGGAACTGAAACAGCACCCGGCGGTTGTAGTAGATCAGCAGGCCGCCGATCAGGGCGACGGTACTCATCGCCAGCGGCAGGTTGAGACCGTGCCAGATGGCAAGGCTGTAACTGGGCACAAGTCCCTGCAATACGGCGGACGAGGCGCTGTTAAGCAGGTCGCCGATCACATAGCCGGGCAGAATGCCGACGAGCAGACACAACGCTACCAGGATCTCCACCGGGAGTTTCATGTAACGTGGCGGCTCGTGAGGCGTGCGTGGCAGGTCGATCGGTTCACCGTTGAAGAAGACGTCATGGATGAAGCGCAACGAGTAGGCCACCGAGAACACCCCGCCGCAGGTGGCAAGTACCGGGACGATCCAGGATAGAGAGCCCAGTGTGCTCTGGTGCAGTGTCTCGGAGAAGAACATCTCCTTGGACAGGAATCCGTTCAGTAGCGGCACGCCGGCCATGGAGGAGGCCGCAACCATAGCCAGCGTCGCGGTATAGGGCATGTACTTCCACAGGCCATTGAGCTTACGCATATCGCGCGAGCCCGACTCATGATCGATGATGCCGGCGGCCATGAACAGCGACGCCTTGAACGTGGCGTGGTTAATGATATGAAACACCGCCGCAACGGCCGCCAGCTTCGTGTCCATGCCGAGCAGCAGGGTTATCAATCCGAGATGACTGATGGTCGAGTAGGCCAGAAGCCCTTTCAGATCATGCTTGAACAGCGCGAAGTAGGCACCGAGCAGAAGCGTGGTCAAACCGGTCAGGCTGACAATGAGGAACCACATATCGGTGCCGGAAAGCACCGGGTAAAAACGCGCCAGCAGGAAAATACCCGCCTTGACCATGGTGGCCGAGTGCAAGTAAGCACTTACCGGAGTGGGAGCCGCCATGGCGTGAGGCAGCCAGAAGTGGAAAGGGAACTGAGCCGACTTGGTGAACGCACCCAACAGCATCAGCACCAGAATGGCCGGATAGTAGCCGGATTCACGAATCTGGATCGTACTGGCCAGAACCTGATCGAGGCTATAACTGCCGACCACGTTGCCAATCAACAGGATGCCCGCCAGCAGTGCCATGCCGCCAGCACCGGTAACGGTCAGCGCCATGCGTGCGCCGCGGCGTGCCTCTCGCTTATCTGACCAAAAGCTGATCAGCAGGAATGAACTGATACTGGTCAGCTCCCAAAACACCCAAAGCTGGATCAGGTTATTGGATAGCACGATGCCGAGCATCGCTGTCATGAACAGGATCAGGTAGCAGTAAAAACGCCCCATCGAATCTTTCGGCGAAAGATAATAACGGGCGTAAAGAATGACCAGCAGGCCGATGCCGAGAATCAGCAGGGAGAACAGCAAACCCAATCCGTCGAGCCGGAACGCCAACTCAAGATCCAAAGCCGGAATCCAAGGCAGGGCGCTTTTCAACGTGGCACCGGAAAGTACGCTGGGTGCGTGGCTGAGGATAATCATCAGAGAAAGCGCGGGCAGAAGCGCGGTTGCCCAGGCGCAAAGTGTTCGCCCGCCTCGCTCGGTGAGAAGCGGCACCAGAGTGCCGAGCAGGGGCAACAGTGGTACCCAGATCAGATTCATGGCTGGGGATTACTCCTGTCAGTCATGCAGTTCATCTTCGTGTAAGGTCAAGCAGTGTATCATGCTGTTTTAGAAGGTTATATGTATAGGGTTTTCGTAGGCAAAAGTATCGAAA
Source organism: Marinobacterium lacunae (assembly GCF_000705555.1). Taxonomy (GTDB): domain Bacteria; phylum Pseudomonadota; class Gammaproteobacteria; order Pseudomonadales; family Balneatricaceae; genus Marinobacterium_D; species Marinobacterium_D lacunae. The sequence goes on along the minus strand of NZ_JMQN01000018.1, from coordinate 137,620 downwards.
GATACTGAGCTTAATTCGATTTTTTCGATGTGTTTATGGGGTGGTCGAGCGGGGATAGGGCTGAATAGTGAGCAGCGCGCTAGCTGCGCTCTGCTCACTTAGATAATGATCAGTTACTCAGATCGCGGGCGAACTCCTGTACACCGGCCTCTTTCAGAAGCGAGTCAACCAGCGGAGCCATGGCGCGATGCTTCAGTGCGCTGTTCACCAGCGCTTCCGGAAGGCTCTGGTCGTTGGCAGCCCCTTCCTTGTCGAACATTCCCTTGCCGCTGCGCTCACCACCGATCTGGCTCAGGCCATCGATAGAGATGATTTTCATACCCTCGATATTTTCCAGTGGCTTCACGCTCTCGCGCACAATGCCCGGCAAGGCGTCGTGCAGACTGAGTACACGCTTGAGCGCAATCTGCGCATCGCTCAAGCTGTTCAGGGCCTCGTTCATCAGACGCTGACCTTCAGCATCCACGGCATATTTCTCGCGGTCGGCCTCCACCTTGATACGAATAGCGTCGGCTTCGGCGTGCGCCTGAAGACGCAGCGCTTCCGCTTTGTCTTCCGCCGCCATTTTTTCCGCTTCGGCCGAGATTTTCACTCCGGTAGCCTGACGTTCAGCCTCTTTCTGCGCCTCGATCAACTCAATCGCCTTCTCACGTTCGGCAATCTCCACCTGCTTGGCGGTTGTTACCTTCTCTTCGGCACGTACCGCATCCGAGCGCGCTTCGTTGGCCAGTTTATCGGCCAGCGATTGCTCCTTGGACTTCTCGGCTACCGCAATGGCCCGCTCCTGCTCGGAGATCTCCAGCGCCTTCTGTTTCTGAATCTGCCGCTCGGCCAGCTGACGTTCGCGCTCGATCTCCTGCTCCTGCAGACGACGCTCTTTCTCGATCTCCAGCAGTCGGGTAGCCTGTTCGGCGGCTATCTTGGACTGGTCGATTTCGCGTTGCGCCTCTATCTCAGCCTGCTTCGCGCTACGCTCCTTGTCCGCGCGCTCTTTGGCAATCTCGGCCTGCTGATCTGCCTCGCGGGTGGCGATTTCACGCTCCTGTTCCATTTTCGCGTAGCGGGTTTCCCGTTCAATCTCGAGACGCTGACGCTCCGCTTCCAGGTTTTTCTGTTCGATCAGAACGCGGGTTTCCTGCTCGATTTCGTTCACTTCCTTGCGCCGCGCTTCGATGGAGCGGGTCATGCGTGCCAGACCTTCGGCATCGAACACGTTATCCTGCGAGAAGAAGTCCCGTGGGGTTTGGTCGAGACCAGTTAGGGATACCGATTCCAGTTCCAGACCGTTTTTCAGCAGATCTTCACTCACCACCTGTTGCACTTTCTGCACAAATTGGCTGCGCTGCTCATGCAGTTCGGCCATCTCCATCTCGGCTGCGACGGAACGCAACGCATCGACGAACTTGCCTTCGATCATCTCCTTGAGTGCGTCCGGATCCAGGGTGCGCACCCCCAGCGTCTGCGCCGCATTGGCAATGGCGTCGGTATCGGGTTTTACCCGCAGATAGAATTCCGCCAGCACGTCGACACGCATCCGATCTTTGGTGATCAGTGCCGCCTGCTCCTTGCGCGATACCGCCAGACGCAGCGTGTTCATGTTGACCGGAATGATCTCATGCAGGACCGGCAGTACCACTGCACCGCCATTCATGATGACTTTTTGTCCGCCCATGCCGGTACGGACAAAAGAGCGCTCTTTCGATGCGCGGGTATATAAGCGGGCGAAAATCATGCCCACAACCAGTAGGCCGACAAAGATGATGCCAGCGTAAAACGTTACCGAAAACAGGTTATCCATTGAAACTCCTTGAAGGTTAAGTGCAATCCATGGTCTTTATTGCAGATGTTGATTGTCAGAGCGGATGCACCGGTACACCGCGCCCTGTTTTTGTACCAGCAACACGCTCTCGCCCGCGCTGTAAGATTCACCATCATCCGGCTCCACCATCATGTAGTGAGTGGTGCCAAAACGGTCACGAAAGCGCGCTTCTGCAGGGCTGCCCTCGCGGGCTTCGCCCAGCGTGATGGTGGCGACCTGGCCGATGAACGATGCGGTGGAGACCGCTTCGGTTTCGTCTTTGAGCAGTACCTTGCCCAACATGCCGGCCAGCAGACGCGTCAGGGGCAACGCCACGGCCAATGCCGGCACTGTTGCGACGATTGCAGGAAGCGTAAAGCCCAGGGTGGATTGCATCAGTGACTGCAGTGCTACGCCGCTAAGGCCAAATAGCATCAGTATCAGTACCAGAATGATCAGAACCGGCACCTGACCGATACGCAACCAGGCAAGAAAACGGCTCAGCCCTAGGTTGGGTGTATCACCATCGACGCTTAGATCGACTTCCGGCAGCAGAGCGTCAACAAACTGCGACAGCCCCATACCGATCACCACCAGTGCCCCTTCGAGCACAGCGATGATCAGCATCAGTACCAGCGCAACGGCAAAGGGGTAGTTAGCGTCTGCAAACAGAAAGGCCATTAACCGTCCGCCTGCGATTTAACCCGGGCCAGACGCTCCTGAATACGGTTCTGGCGCGCCAGTTGATCCAGTTCCGCGAGTTTGCGCTCATCTCCGCTACTGACGCCCGGCGCGCCCGCTGTGTTCAGTATTCGGTTAAACGCATCGGTTGCCTGTTCAACCTGGGTTTCCACCGTAGCGGAGCCTGCATGCTCGGCCTGAACCGCGGCACCACTGGCCTTTGTATACTCGCTCAGGGTCTCCTGCATTTCGCGCTTTTTGGCCTGGAGGGCCTGAATATAGGCGTTCAGCTCCTTAATTTCGGCGTCGCTATCAGCAATGCTTTTTTCCACCACCGGGATCATGGCTTCAATATCCATCTGGCGTGATATGGCCGCTTCCGCCAGGTCGTCCCGCCCTTGGGCAACGGCCAGGCTGATCTGCTGCTGAAGTTCCGCGTGACGCGTATTGTCGCTATTCAGACTTTTGGCACTGAGATAGCGTGCGGCTTCAACCTTGCCGAGTTGCGCACGCACTTCGCTGATGGCGCGGTCGATTTCGCGAATAGCCTCTTCCATAACGGCAGATGGTGCGGCGTTTTCCAGACTGTCGACCAGTGAATTGGCAGAAGCCGACACCAGTCGGCCTATGCGTTTGAATAATCCTTCAGACATAACGCGACTCCTTGGCATTTGAAAAATTGGGGTGATGGAGACCATTCTGTCGTTTCGTTATGACCATTAAGACCATGTCCATAGACAGCGGGGCTCCAGCGGCTGTTATTGTTGGTACGGGTATCTGACGCAGGGGGATAGCGGAAATTGACGGATATAAAGACTGGCCTGCGGAGGATGCTGTGCTCTCGGGCTGAACGCTTTCGCTAGGGTCAGTCTGCAGGACCAAAATGACGTTGGTGAGTACGCCAGTGGGTATGTTCGGTGTCAGGTCCACGTGATTGTTTTTGCAAACACGAGTCCTGAAAGATTGTGACGTGCTGATCATCCTGTTTCAGCCTTCCCTGTCCTTGGGGCGCTTCCAAATGTATACAGACCGTCCGCGAGGATCAACAACTATATTTGGCTTATTCCAGGGGCGTGTTGTGACTCCGTGGAAACCGTGAATAAGCTTTTGAAAGTGGGGCGGCGAACCTTTGTTTGTGCTGTTATGGTGCGTTACTGATCGGTAATGGTGCATATTTGCGTTTCGCTAAGGAGCCGCCTTCCAGTGAGGGTAGGGCACTGGTGTGAAAAGAAAATAAGCCGCTAAGCGGCTGAAATACAAAGGGTAAAAGATGGCGGCGGATCGTGGTTTATGCAGGCGGCGTCATACTTGGCCCGATCTTTGTACTGGCCTAATCAACCGTACTCTTGGCGATACGGCGAATACAATCTGGAAAATAGAGCGCTAGGGTTCCGGTCACCTCCAAATGAAAGGTGACGACTGGTCCGAGAGCACTCGACCTCTCAGCTGAGCGTTAGGGCTCTGCGATGGGTTACACGGCGGGACAAAAGCCCGGGAGACTTGTTTGGCGTATTGGCCAAGAGTACTCCGTAACAACCGTGACACCCTGAACGCAGACCGAAACGCATTCTGGAACTGAAGCTGAAGAGGTTCGACATGAAGAAATTTTCTGCAAAAAAGCTGTCCGCACTCGCTCTATCTGCTGCACTGATCTCTCCCACCGCCTTTGCCAAAGATGATTTCAAGATCTGCTGGTCGATCTATGTCGGCTGGATGCCCTGGGCCTATGGCGCCGAAGAGGGGATCGTCAAGAAGTGGGCCGACAAGTACGACATCACTATCGATGTGGTGCAGATAAACGACTACGTCGAGTCAATCAACCAGTACACCGCCGGCGGTTTCGACGCCTGTACCATGACCAACATGGATGCGCTGACAATCCCCGCGGCCGGTGGCGTGGATAGCACCGCACTGATCGTCGGCGATTTCTCCAACGGTAACGACGGCGTTGTGTTGAAGGGCAAAGAGTCTCTGGCCGATATCAAGGGCCAGAACGTGAACCTGGTCGAGCTCAGCGTATCCCACTACCTGCTGGCACGCGGTCTTGAAACCGCCGGTATGTCCGAGGCGGACGTGCAGGTGGTCAACACCTCCGATGCCGATATGGTCGCCGTCTACGGCACCGACGATGTTACTTCTGTCGTGACCTGGAACCCGCTGCTCAGCGAAATCACCGCCATGCCCGACTCGCACAAGGTGTTCGACTCCTCCCAGATTCCGGGCGAGATCATCGACCTGCTGGTGGTCAACACCGATACCCTGGCCGAGAACCCGAAGCTGGGTAAGGCGCTGGTCGGTGCCTGGTACGAGATCATGGGACTGATGAGCGGCACTGGCGTGGAGGCGGAAGCGGTCCGTACCTACATGGCACAGGCGTCCGGTACCGATCTGGCTGGGTACGATGCGCAGCTGGCCAGTACCGAGATGTTCTACACCCCTCAGTCCGCGCTTGAGCTGACCAACAGCGATACCCTGAAAACCACTATGCAGCATGTGGCCGAGTTCTCCTTCGATCATGGCCTGCTCGGTGAGGGTGCCCCGGATGCCGGTTTCATCGGTATCGAAACCCCCTCAGGCGTATTCGGCAGCGAGAGCAATATCAAGCTGCGCTTCGATCCCACGTATATGCAGATGGCGGCCGACGGCCAGCTCTAATCTCCTGAAGAACCGGAACGGGGGCGTGTGCCCCCGCAGGGATCTTTCATGAAACGAATGATCAACAAGACGCCGGGATCGGTATTGCGAATGTCGCTGGGGTTGTTGCCCTTCGTACTGCTACTGCTGATCTACATGGCCGGTTCCGACGCCCGTCTGGAGCTGAACCCGGACGACAAGCTGCTACCCAGCTTTGCGCAGATGGGTGATGCGATCCACCGCATGGCGTTTGAGCCCAGCAAGCGCACCGGCGAGTACCTGTTCTGGGCCGATACCGGCAGTAGTTTGACCCGGCTTGGGTTGGGTGTGGTGATCGCCGCGCTGATCGGCTTGCTGTTGGGGATGCTGACCGGTGCGCTACCGATGATCGGTGCCGGAGTCTCGCCGCTGCTGACGGTGATCTCGCTGGTGCCGCCACTGGCTCTGCTGCCGATCCTGTTCATCGTGTTTGGCCTGGGTGAGCTGTCCAAAGTGGTACTGATCGCCATCGGCATCACGCCGTTTATCGCCCGCGATATCCAACGCCGCACCGAAGAGATCCCTTCAGAGCAGTTGGTAAAGGCCCAAACGCTGGGCGCCAGTACGCTGCAGATCCTGATCCGCGTGGTACTGCCGCAGTTGATGCCGAAGCTGATCGACGCGGTACGACTGTCGTTGGGTGCCGGTTGGCTGTTCCTGATTGCGGCGGAAGCGATCGCCTCCACCGACGGCCTGGGTTACCGCATCTTCCTGGTACGTCGATACCTGTCAATGGATGTGATCCTGCCCTATGTGGCCTGGATTACGCTGCTGGCGTTCCTGCTCGACATCGCACTGGCCTGGTTGAGCCGCCGGCTCTACCCCTGGAACGTACAAGGAGGCCGCTGATGATCGAAGCCCCAAAAATGATAGAGGCAAAGAACCTGTGGAAACGCTACGGCGACAACGTGGTGCTGGAGCGGATCAACATGTCGGTGGCCGAGGGTGAATTCGTCACCATGGTCGGTACCTCCGGCTGTGGTAAGAGCACCTTCCTGAAGATGCTGCTCGGCACGGAGACGCCCACCAGTGGTGAGATGTTGCTCGATGGCAAGCCGATCCCGGATGAGCCGGGGCCGGATCGTGGCATCGTGTTTCAGCAGTACTCCGTGTTTCCGCATATGACCGTGCTGGAAAACGTGATGACCGCCAAGGCGTTCGCCCGTAACGGCATCACCGGTTACCTGTTCGGTGGTGCTAAACGCCAGGCCCGTGATGAAGCGAAAGCGATGCTCGATCAGGTGGGGCTCAGCCAAGCCTTGGATAAGTATCCTCACGAGTTGTCCGGCGGCATGAAGCAGCGTCTTGCCATCGCCCAGGCATTGCTCGGCAAGCCGCGCATCCTGCTGCTGGACGAGCCGTTCGGTGCATTGGATCCAGGCATCCGTGCCGACATGCATGAGCTGGTGCTGAACCTCTGGCACGAGCACAAGCTGACCGTGTTCATGGTCACCCACGATCTGAAAGAGGGGTTCTACCTCGGCACCCGGCTCTGGGTGTTCGACAAGCTCAGACAGGACCCCCAGGCCCCAAACGCCTACGGCGCCAGCATCACCTACGACCTGCCGGTGGGCAAGCTCGACCGTGCAACCTACGAAGAGATTGATGACAACCTCAGGCCCGTTGCTCAGCTCGCCTGAGCGGCATAAAGGCAAAGCGTTGAAATACCGTCTGAACCGAGGTTGAGAAGGAAACAAGAGATGAACGAGATCCAATACACAACAGAGATCGCACCGGGCGGCCACTGGTCGCTGCGGCTGCGCAAGGGCACGCTGATGCGGCTGACCGATATCGTCGGTGGCGCAAACGTCGGCATGCTGTTCTACAACCCGGAAAACCTGCTCGAGCGCTACAACGCTCCCGATACGCTGAAATGCCAGCACACCTTCAAGCTGACCCGGGGCAACTGCCTCTACTCCGATATGGGGCGCATCTTTGCGTCCATCGTCGAGGACAGTCTGGGCTGGCATGAAACCGTCTGCGGTAACAGCCATGCCGATCAGGTCGCCGCGCGCTGGGGCAAGCGTGACTACCAGAACGACCGCAATGACTGGCACCAGAACGGCTATGACGCCTTTCTGGTGGAACTGGCCAAGTACGGGCTGGGCCGCGCCGACACGGCGGCCAATATCAACTGGTTCAGCAAGGTGGGCACCGATGCCGAGGGCAATATGGCGCTGGTCGAGGGGCATAGCGCAGCGGGGAGCAGCGTTACGCTGCGCTTCGAGATGGACACTCTGGTGCTGCTGCATACCTGCCCCCATCCGCTTAGCACCGCTGCCGAGTATCCCCGCAAGCCGGTACGGATCGAGCTGGGCGAGGCGGAACCGGTTGCCGATGACGACTACTGCCTGAACTTCCGCCCGGAAAATCGACGCGGGTTCCAGAACAACGCCCTGTACCACCTGGGCAGATAAGGAGAGCGCCATGCTGACCGAAAGTACACGCCAGCCGGAGCAGGCTGTTTCCCGCACCACGATCGATGCCGGTGACTACTACATCGGCACCGTCAAAGCGGGCCAGACCTTGCGGATCCTCGATCTGGAGGGTAACCAGGCCGCCGACACCCTGTTCTACAGTGCTGCCGACCCCAGCGAGCGTTACAGCGCCATGGATACCATCCGTGAGCAGGGCAACGTCTACCTGACCACCGGCTCGGTGCTGCGCTCCAACGAGAATACGCCGATGCTGGAGATCGTCGCCGACACCTGTGGTCGCCACGACACACTGGGCGGCGCCTGCGCCACCGAAAGCAACACGGTGCGTTACGACCTCGAGAAACGCTGCATGCACGCCTGCCGCGACAGCTGGATGCTGGCGATCGCCGAGCACCCGGAGTACGGCATCGAGAAGCGCGATATCAGCCACAACATCAACTTCTTCATGAACGTGCCGGTAACGGAAGAGGGCGGACTGACCTTTGAAGACGGCATCTCCGCGCCGGGCAAGTACGTGGAACTGACCGCGTTGATGGATGTGGTGGTGCTGATCTCCAACTGTCCGCAGCTGAACAACCCCTGCAATGGCTATAACCCAACGCCGGTCGAGCTGCTCGTCTGGGATAACTGATATCGATACAAGCCCCTCAGTGGACGACCACTGTTGAAATCAAAAAGCGGGACGACCCGCATCAGGGTTTTGACCATGTTTACCAAAGTTCTGATTGCCAACCGCGGTGCCATTGCCACCCGCATTATTCGTACCCTCAAGCGCCTCGGTATCGGTTCGGTCGCCGTCTATGCCGACTGTGATGCCGACAGCCTGCACGTGCGCCTGGCTGATGAGGCGTATTGTCTGGGCGAGGGCGGTGCCGCCGATACCTACCTGAATGTGGAGCGCCTGCTGCAGATCGTGGCTGAGAGTGGTGCCCAGGCGATCCATCCCGGTTACGGTTTCCTCAGCGAGAACGCCAGCTTCGTGGGTCGCTGCGAAGCGGCGGGTATCGCCTTTGTCGGCCCGACGCCTGAGCAGATGCAGGCGTTTGGCCTTAAGCACCGGGCGCGTGAGTTGGCGCTTAACGCCGGTGTGCCGCTGCTGCCCGGCTCTGATCTGCTGACCGATCTGGATGCCGCAAAAAGCGAAGCTGTGCGGATCGGCTACCCGGTGATGCTGAAGAGTACCGCCGGTGGCGGCGGTATCGGCATGCAGCTGTGCCATGACGAAGCGGAACTGGTCGGCGCCTTCGACAGCGTCAAACGCCTGGGAGCCAGCAACTTTGCCGACGATGGTGTGTTTCTGGAGAAGTTTATCAAGCGGGCTCGCCATATCGAGGTGCAGGTGTTTGGCGATGGTCAGGGCAGTGCGCTGGCATTGGGCGAGCGCGACTGTTCCAGCCAGCGCCGCAATCAGAAGGTGGTGGAGGAGTGCCCGGCGCCCAATCTGAGCGATGAGGTGCGCGTCGAGCTGCACACCACCGCCGAAAAACTGCTCTCCAGTGTCAGCTACCGCAACGCCGGTACCGTGGAGTTTATCTACGATGCCGACACCGACGCTTTCTACTTCCTTGAGGTAAATACCCGACTGCAGGTGGAGCACGGCGTGACCGAGGAGGTCTACGGTGTAGATCTGGTCGAGTGGATGCTGCGTCAGGCCGCAGGTGAGGTGCTGGCGCTGGATACCAAACGCGGCGAACTAAAAGCTAGTGGCCATGCTATACAGGTGCGCGTGTACGCCGAAGATCCCTACAAGGGTTTCCAGCCCTGCGCAGGTTTGTTGACCGAGGTGGAGTTTCCAGCAGGTGAGGGGGTGCGCATCGACCACTGGATCGAGTCCGGCATCGATGTGCCGCCGTTTTTCGACCCGATGTTGGCCAAGATAATCGTGCATGCCGAGGATCGTGATGCTGCGCTGGCCAAGCTGCAGCAGACGCTGGACGATACGCGACTCTACGGCAGTGAAACCAATCTGGGCTATCTGCGTGCGTTGAGCCGAGATGACGTGCTGGCCAAGGGCGAAGTGACTACTCGCTATCTGAACAGTTTCGTATACCACCCGGCACGGATCGATGTGATCCAGGGGGGGACGCAAACGACGATTCAGGACTTCCCCGGCCGCATGGGGCATTGGGATGTGGGTGTGCCGCCCTCGGGCCCATTCGACAGTTACGCCTTCCGTCTGGCCAACCGCCTGTTGCAGAACGCCGAGGATACTGCGGCACTGGAGATTACGCTGCAGGGACCGGTGCTGAGCTTCGCCAGCGATACCCAGATTGTACTGGCCGGCGCTCAGATTGAGGGCAGGCTGGATGATCGGTCATTGCCGCTCTGGCAGGTGGTCGAAGTGAAAGCGGGTCAGCAACTGAGTCTGGGGCGGATCAAGGATACTGGTGCGCGTTCTTATCTGGCGGTACGTGGCGGATTTCAGTGCCCCGATTACCTTGGTTCCAAATCCACCTTTACTCTGGGCCAGTTCGGCGGTCATAACGGACGGGCTTTGCGTGCCGGTGATGTGCTGAAGCTGGATGCCTCCGCCGAGCCGGTAACCCCGGTTGTGCTGCCAGAGGCGTTGAAGCCGGCCCTGTCCAACTCCTGGCAACTGCGGGTGATCTACGGCCCCCATGGCGCGCCGGATTTTTTTACTTCTGAGGATATCAATACCTTCTTTGCCACCGACTGGGAGATCCACTACAACTCGAGCCGCACCGGCGTACGTCTGATCGGCCCGAAACCGAATTGGGCCCGCAAGGATGGCGGTGAGGCGGGGTTACACCCCTCCAATATTCACGATAACGCCTACGCCTTTGGTACCGTGGACTTTACCGGCGATATGCCGGTGATCCTGGGGCCGGATGGTCCCTCTCTGGGCGGTTTCGTTTGTCCCGCCACGGTGATCACGGCGGACCTGTGGAAGCTGGGCCAGCTCAGGGCAGGAGACAGGGTACGTTTCGTGCCGGTTTCCATCGAGCAGGCGGTCGCGCTGGAACGGGCGCAGATGGCGCAGATAGCCTCCTTGACTGAACAGACCTTAGAGTGGAAACCGGTGGAGCTTACCTCCCCGATTCTGAAAACCCTGGATGCCTCAAAGTTTGGAGACGAGATCGTCTACCGTGCCGCGGGCGATCACTTCCTGCTGGTGGAGTATGGTGAGCAGGCACTGGATGTCCGCTTGCGTTTTCGTGCCCATGCGTTGATGCAGTGGCTACAGAAAAACCGCTTGCCGGGTCTGCGTGAGCTGACGCCGGGTATCCGTTCATTGCAGATCCATTTCGACTCCCAGCAACTCAGTCATGCCGAGCTGCTTGAGCATCTGGAAAAGGCTGAACGGTCGCTGGCCGAACAGCTGACCGAGCTCACCGTACCCTCGCGCATCGTGCATATCCCGCTGTCGTGGGATGACGTGGCCTGCCGTCTGGCGATCGAGAAATATGACCAGTCGGTACGCAAGAATGCGCCCTGGTGCCCCAGCAACCTGGAGTTTATCCGCCGTATCAACGGGCTTGAAACTATCGACGAGGTGAAGAAGGTCGTTTTCGATGCATCATATCTGGTGATGGGCCTCGGCGATGTCTATCTGGGCGCACCGGTGGCGACACCGATCGATCCACGCCACCGTCTGGTCACCACCAAGTACAACCCGGCGCGGACCTGGACCGCGGAAAATTCCGTTGGTATCGGCGGTTCCTACCTTTGCGTTTACGGCATGGAGGGGCCAGGTGGGTATCAGTTCGTCGGTCGCACACTGCAGATGTGGAACCGCTATCGCCAGACCCGGGAGTTCGAGAACCCCTGGCTGCTGCGCTTTTTCGATCAGATCCGCTTCTACGAGGTGAGTCACGACGAGTTGCAGAGGATACGCCGCAATTTTCCGCAGGGCCGTTATCCGCTCAAGATCGAGGAGTCGAGCTTCTCGCTGTCCGATTATGAGCAGTTCATTGAACAGAACGCAGCGGATATCGAAGCTTTCAAGGAGAAGCGCAATGCCGCATTCGAAGAGGAGCTGGCGTGCTGGCATGCCAATGGGCAGTTCAACTTCGAGACCGAGGAGGTTGAAGTCACTGACCAGCAGGAAAGTTGGCCGGAGGACAGCCAGGTCGTCGATAGCCCGGTTTCAGGCAGTGTCTGGCAGACCGAGGTGAAAGTGGGTGACACGGTAGAGGCGGGACAGACGTTGATGATTCTGGAGTCGATGAAGATGGAAGTTCCGATCCATGCATCCTGCGCGGGCGTTGTCAGCCATATGCTGTTGAGCGCGGGTAAAAGGGTGAATGCCGGGCAGGCACTGGTGGTGATTGAATCGTCTGTACTGGACGAGCAGGTTTAAGGAGATCGATATGAGCAGCAAAATGACCATTGCGCGTCTGCGCGCCGCCTATGCAGCAGGTACCCTGACACCCACTCAACTGATGGACGATATTCGTGAACGTTCAGCGCAGTATACCGACCGTAATATCTGGATCCATCAGCTGACCGAGGCGGAACTGCAGCCCTACCTGGAGGCGCTGGAACACAAAGCAATCGACAGTCATCCGCTCTGGGGTATCCCCTTTGCAATCAAGGACAATATCGATCTGGCCGGCATCCCGACAACAGCAGGCTGTCCCGAGTTTGCTTACACGCCGAGCGAGAGCGCACAGGTGGTACAGCAATTAATCGATGCCGGTGCCATCCCTGTAGGTAAGGCCAACCTGGACCAGTTCGCCACCGGTCTCAATGGTACGCGCTCACCCTATGGGCCGGGACGCAACGCCTTTGATCCCCAGTACATCAGCGGTGGCTCCAGTGCCGGTTCCGCCGTTTCGGTTGCGCTGGGCCTGGCCAGTTTCAGTCTGGGCACCGATACCGCCGGTTCCGGCCGGGTGCCGGCCTGTTTCAACAACCTGGTGGGGCTCAAGCCGACGCGAGGGTTGCTATCCAGCACAGGGCTTGTACCGGCCTGCCGCAGCCTGGACTGCATCAGTATCTTCGCCCTGACTGCGGATGATGCCAATGAAGTGCTGGCGTGCGCAGAAGGATTTGATGAGCGTGATGGCTATAGCCGGGCCAACCCCTTTGCTAACCAGAGCCGCCACTATGGATATCGCCAAGGGGCACTCAAGGTCGGCATCATTCCAGCGGCGCAGTTGAAGTTCTTCGGTGATGCAGCGTATGAGAAAGCTTACAGAGAGACGCTGGATAGCTTGAGCGGCCTGGAGTTTGAATTCGTCGAGATCGACTACGAGCCGTTTAACGAGGCGGCGCTGCTATTGTATGAAGGCCCCTGGGTGTCCGAGCGCTATATCGCCTGTCAGCCGCTGATCGATGAAAAGCCGGAGGTTATCCATCCAGTGGTGCGTGCGATCATTGAACCGGGCGGCAGGCCCCTGGCTACCGATCTGTTCAAGGCGCAGTACCGCCTGGAAGTGCTGAAGCAGAAGTGCCTGGCGCAGATGGAGGGGCTGGACTGCCTGCTGACCCCCACAGCCGGACGTTTGTTCACCGTTGAAGAGTTACTGCAGGAGCCGATCCTCTACAATTCCCAGCTCGGTTACTACACCAACTTTATGAACCTGTTGGATATGACGTCAGTAGCGGTGCCAACCACGTTCACCGATGCAGGAATGCCTTTTGGCATCACCTTAGTGGGTCATCACTTCAGCGACCGTGCCTTGCTGTCGATCGCCAATCGTATTCAGCAGGGGCTGGCGCTACCGCTAGGTGTAGAGCCGGCTGGCAAAGCAAGTGCCGAGCAGGCAGGGCGGCATACTAACCCGGTCAGCAACCCGGATTGGATAGACGTATTGGTTTGCGGAGCGCATCTGGAAGGGTTACCCCTTAACTGGCAACTGAGCGAACGAGGGGCGGTATTGAAGCAGGCGACGGCTACCGCCCCGGTCTATCGCATGTATGCGCTTGCTGGCGGCCCGCCGTATCGGCCAGGACTGGTACTCGATGAAGCAGAGGGTGCTGCGATTGATGTCGAGATCTGGTCAATGCCGGCTGCCGAGTTTGGTAGTTTCGTTGCCGGAATTCCGGCCCCCCTGGGTATCGGCAAGGTGCGTCTGGCGGATGGCAGCAGTGTAAGCGGCTTTATTTGTGAGCCATACGGTCTTCAAGGGGCTGTGGAGATAACCCGCTTTGGCGGCTGGCGTGCCTATCTAACATCCAAAGCATGACTTAAAGGCGCCTCAGGGCGCCTTAATGTCTTTAAGATCGACAGACAGCTTCTGCCAGCGTCCCAATAGCTCCAGTAACAAGAAGGCACGTTGTTCACCGTCATACTGAAGAAAGACTGCGTCGAGGCCTCGGAAGGGGCCCTCCGCTATCTCGACCTTCTGATCCACTTGAAGCTGATGGACGGGTTCCTTGTCGCTGCGCAGTTTGCTCCGTAACGCTTCAACCACGTTGTGGGGCACGATGGCGGGATTGTTGCCAAAGCTGACCATCCGAGCTACGCCGCGAGTGGAACGAATTGGGCGCCAGTTGCTCTCAACTTCCGACAGGTAGATGAACAGGTAGCCGGGAAACAGTGGCTCGATCTGCTCAACGCGTTTTCCTCGCTTGATCTTTTCAACGCCGACTTGAGGGAAAAAAACGTCATAGCCTTGATTCTCAAGCTCGGCACAGGCGCGTGCAGCCTGCCCCGGCTTGGATTGCACGACATACCAATGAAAGCCAGACATCTTGTACCCAATCAATCGAAAAGCCAGTACGGATTATAGGCGTGTAGGGCCGCCAACCAAAGTCGTGTAGAATCCGCCTTAATCAAATATCGTGGGTGCCCTTTGTTCAGGGGTACTGAAATCTGGGTTTTGAGGAGTATCCGACAGGCAACCTCCGGGCGGTAGCGTGTCTGAAGGCCAGGAAAGGTCAGCTGGGCGTGGGTGTGTCAGGTGGTCAGTGTCGGGTTCGGTACTTCTCGATCGACGGGTAAGACGAACAGTGAAAATTGCAATTGCCGGTACCGGTTATGTAGGTCTCTCCAATGCCATCCTCCTTGCCCAACACAACGAAGTGGTGGCGCTCGACATCGTCGAAGAGAAGGTTGCGCTGCTCAATGATCGTAAGTCCCCGATTGAGGATGTGGAGATCGAGCAGTATCTGGCGGAGAAAACACTGAACTTCCGCGCGACGCTGGATAAAGAGAGCGCATATCAGGGCGCTGAGTTCGTCGTAATCGCCACACCGACCGACTACGACCCAGAGACCAACTACTTCAACACCAAAAGTGTCGAAGCCGTTGTCCGCGATGTGCTGGCGATCAATCCATCTGCGGTGATGGTGATCAAATCAACCGTGCCGGTGGGCTACACCGCCAGCGTGCGAGAGCAGTTCGGCACCGACCAGATCATCTTTTCCCCTGAGTTCTTGCGCGAAGGCAAAGCGCTTCACGATAACCTCTACCCATCCCGCATTATTGTGGGTGAGCAATCCGAACGCGCCGAACGCTTTGCTGCCCTGTTGCAGCAGGGGGCGATCAAGCAGGATGTACCGACCCTGTTCACCGACAGCACCGAAGCTGAAGCGATCAAACTGTTCGCCAATACCTACCTGGCCATGCGCGTCGCTTACTTCAACGAGCTCGACAGCTACGCCGAAACCCACGGACTGGATACCCGACACATAATCGAAGGTGTCGGTCTCGACCCCCGTATCGGCAGCCACTACAACAACCCCTCTTTTGGCTACGGCGGCTACTGCCTGCCGAAAGACACAAAGCAGCTGCTCGCTAACTATGCTGATGTCCCCAGTAACCTGATTCGTGCAATCGTTGACGCCAATACCACGCGAAAAGACTTCATCGCGGACTCGGTGTTGCGGCGTAAACCGAAGGTCGTCGGTATCTACCGTTTGGTGATGAAAAGCGGCTCGGATAATTTTCGTGCGTCTGCCATTCAGGGGGTTATGAAGCGGATTAAGGCGAAAGGTGTGGATGTAGTCATTTATGAGCCGGTACTGGAGGAAGACTACTTTTTCAATTCATTGGTAATTCGTGACCTTGCTGAATTTAAGCAAAAAAGTGATGTGATTATTGCGAACAGGATGACTGCTGATATTGAAGATGTCAACTGCAAGGTATATACGCGGGATTTGTTTGGCGGCGACTCTTAAGGTGCGGGTAAAATATATTTATGGTTGCAAAAATTAAACAACTTTGCCATTTGCTTACTGCTGATCAGCGGAATAGATTGATAAAATTACAGTTTTTGGTAGTTATAATGGCATTTTCGGAAGTGGCTGGAGTTGCCTCTATTGGCCCATTCATGGCAGTAGTGGGCGATATGGGGCGCTTGCAAGGCGAAGGGAAACTGGCCTATTTATATAAAATATCTGGATTTGAATCTCCCAATGATTTCGTTTTTTTTCTAGGCGTCGCCGTCTTGGTGATATTGACTTTGGCAGCCGTAATTTCAATGTTTACGACGTGGCGCTTAGCGATGTATGGTCAACAGGTAGGTGCTGAGCTAAGTACTCGACTTTATAAACATTACATGAGTCAACCTTGGTTGTTTCATGCTAGCGGAAGTAGCGCACAACTGACAAATAAAGTATCTCAAGAATGTAACCGACTGACTAATCAAGTTATTGCGCCGTTGCTGCAGCTGACAGCGAAGATGGTTCTGGCGACGGTTATGTCTATTGCTATCTTCTTAATCAATCCCTCAGTTGCGTTGATCGGCGTTCTTTTATTCGGAGTGTCCTATATTCTGTTGTATAGGTTAGTTCGACACCATTTGGCTTCTAATGGAAAGGTCGTTACAGATGCTAACAGGGCACGCTTTAAATTAATGAATGAAGGTTTTGGAGGTATCAAGGATACTTTAGTGCTCGGCCGTCAAGCTGATTTCAATGAGCGTTTTGAGGTAGCTAGTAGTGCACTGGGGCATGCGCAGGGAATTAATAGAGCAATAGCTCAAGTTCCGCGTTACGTGATGGAACTTATTGCATTTTTTGCAGTAATCTCTCTTGTTCTTTACCTTATGAAATCAAAAGAAGGTGATTTGGGTGCTTTATTACCAGTGCTGTCAATTTATGCTTTGGCCGGTTTTAAACTGTTACCCTGTTTTCAACAGGTATATACAGGGGTGACTAGCTTGCGCAGTCATATATCAGCATTTGAAAGTCTAAAGGATGACTTTGAGGCGAGTAAGTTCTCTAATCATATGCCAAAAGTTAACTGTGAAGATAAAATTAATATTCTTGGCGACATATCTCTTAAAGGTATATTTTTCCGTTACCCAGGGAAGAATGATGCGGCCTTAAAAAAGGTCGACATAACTCTTCCTGTTAATGCTGTAATAGGTTTGGTAGGACCCTCTGGGTCTGGTAAGTCAACTATTATCGATATATTACTAGGACTTATCGAACCGCAGGAAGGAAAAATTTATATAGATGGTAGTCCTCTCCGTCCGGACGAAAAGTGTGTATGGCAACGTTGTATTGGATATGTTCCGCAATCAATATTCCTGGCTGATGCAAGTATTAGAGAAAATATTGCTTTTGGCTTGCCAAAAGAAAGTGTTGACGATGAAAAAGTCCTACGAGCTGTAAAGCTGGCTCACCTAGAAGAGTTGGTCGAAAGATTAGAAGACGGTATTGATACGCGTGTAGGGGAACGGGGGGTGCAGCTATCAGGAGGCCAGCGGCAACGCATAGGAATAGCTCGTGCGCTATATGATGACCCAAAAATACTTATAATGGATGAGGCAACCAGTGCGTTGGATGGTATTACAGAGAAACTTGTAATGGATGCCATCCATGAGTTATCAGGTAAGAAAACAGTGATAATGATTGCACATCGACTAGCGACTGTTGAATGCTGTGACTGCATATATGTATTAGACGGCGGTACTGTTATTGACAGTGGAACCTATAGCCAGCTTGTTAAAAATAATAATATTTTTAAAGCTATGGCTAATCAAAATTAATCGATATGAGTTCTAGCTATTCCATAGAATAGGTTGTGTAAAGTAAATGAGCGTAACATATATAGGTTTTTGGAAGGATTTTAAGCCGGAAAATTGGCTTATTCACAGGTTTTTTGAAAATATATCCACCGGAAATAAATTAACCGTCGTTGGTCCTTTTTTGACAAAAAAAGATCATTTGTACTTAAGATTAAATGCCCTTTTTAATAAAAAGGCTGACTTTTTCGTAACGGGCGAAAATGAAAATGTGCGGTTTGATATTGCTCGGTGCCAGATTGGCTTCTGGAAATCTTATAGCGGAAATCAGTATGTTCTCCGTTTCCCAAACTGGATGTGGCATATAGATTGGGAGGGGCTGGATGAACAGCCTGAATATTTACGATATGGTCGGCGTTTGTCTTTGGATCGGTTGTTGAATCCAATAAGATCTACATATGAAGATAGATCCAAAAGAGTGAAAAAAGCAGTGATCTTTACATCGCACTTAAGAGAGCCGAGAGGAAGGCTTTATGAAATCGTTAATAATATATTAGGCTGCGATGGCTTCGGCTCTGTATTTAGTAACGCTGGTATGAGTTTTGAAAAATACAACATTTTAGAGGGTTATAACTATTGTCTTTGCCCCGAAAATAGTATTGGTGATGGATATATAACTGAAAAGATACCTGAGGCTTTCTATGCGGGCTGTATACCAATAACATGGTGTAGACCAGAAGATTTGTTGGTGGACTTTAATGAAAATGCTGTAGTTAATTTGTATGGTCTGGATGATTCCGCTATAGAAAGTGTTTTGCGTAGATTGTTGAATGATAAAGAATATGTGGAAGATAAATTAAATACGCCTTTGTTAAAGCGTAAGCCAAATATTAATGATTTAAAAGAATTTATTGAGGTCAATAAATAGATTATTAGAACTTTGTGCGTTTGTTTTTATAAAGCTGTAATTTAAAGCGGTTTCTTCAAGGTTTTAATAGATTTTTATTAAGTATGTGCCGGGATATGAAATTTAATATTTTGATGTTGCGAATACTTTTAGATAGATGTGATTAAAAAAGGTGTGCTGATGTGGGCGAAAAAAAAAATTGAAGATTTTTTATATTATAAAAAAAGAGTGAAAAATTATCAAATCAACCAAGAAAGGCTAAAGCTTAATAGATATAGCCAATACTTGGATAATGGATTTATTTTTATACATATTCCTAAAGCGGCAGGATCTTCCGTTAATATGAAACTATATGGAAATCTTGGGCTTGGGCACGCGAGCATAAATCACTATATAGATGTTTTTGGGAAGCCCGCGGTTGATGCGCTATATAAGTTTACGTTTGTAAGAAACCCAAACGCTCGTGTTGAGTCGGCTTATAACTTTCTTAAAAATGGAGGTATGAATAGCACCGATGATATATTTGCGCAAAAGAAAATTTCTTTGTTCGAAGATGTAAATGATTTTGTTGTTAATGGTCTTGCAAAAGATTTTAGTATTCAAAAATGGATTCATTTTATACCACAGTATCGTTTTTTAGAATATAAAGGCTGTTTGCATGTGGACTTTATAGGTAGGTTTGAAAATATTGATAAGGATTTTAAATACATATCTATGAATTTGGGTTTGAAAGGTGATCTGCCCGAATTAAATAAACAGATTCCGTCAGACTCTAAACTGAATCCTGAAGCAAAAAATATCCTTAGAAAAATATACCATAAGGACTTTGAATATTTTTGGTATTGATTATTAAATGATATGAAAAAAGTATCAAATATAACGGTTTTAACGGCAAGTTATAATTCAAAATTGTATTTGCGAGAAACAGTTGTTTCCGTTTCGAAACAAACATGCTTGCCCTATGAGCATATTATTATAGATGATTGTTCTGTCGATGGATCCTATGAATTAGCATTGGAGCTGGAAAGGGAGTTTGAAAATGTTCGAGTTATAAGACATAGTGAAAATAAAGGGTTCCCTGCATCACTTAATACCGGTATAAAAGAATCAAGGTCCGAGTTTATAGGTATATTAGATAGTGACGATATTGCCTTTCCTTTTTGGTTGGAGTTGGCTTCCGATAAGCTAGAGACTTCTACTAAGTACGGGCTTGTTGGTGGAGGCTGTGTGCTAATGACAGAGGACGGTTTAATTACTGGTGAAATAAAATATACAAGTGTATCGGGTAATGTTACACAGCGTATCAAACAGGGTAGGTATCTTATTTTACACCCTGGGTCTGTGATTCGTAAAAATGTTATTCAGGCTATCGGTGGGTATAGGTCGAATTTAAAAAGTTTAGAAGATAACGACATGTTTATAAATTTATCATATGTCTCTGATCTATATAATTTGGGAGTTCCATTGATTTATTACAGGAGGTTGAGGGGGTCGCAAAGTAGGAAGACCGAAGTATTTAAAAATAAAATGAACGAATACATACACCAGAAGGTGGCCATTTTGAGTTCGGGGTTATCGATAGAGGAAGCCGATAGTCAGCTAACTGATATAGTGAACGATTTAAATAGGCTTCCTCGCTTAGAGCAATTGCCGACTGGGGAATATGAAAAAGAAATGGCTGTTTCATTTTTTAACGGTGGCAAATACTGGTTGTCGATTTTGTATATGAAGGATGCTTTTAAAAAAGGGCAGCCTATCAAACCGTATATAAAACATATCGTTTTTAGTTTGTCGCCGGTGTTGATAAGAAATATGTATCTACGATTTAAAAACTACCGGCGAAATTTTTGTGTGTAAATAACGAATAGGAAATGTGGTTCGGCTGAGTAACTTGTAAAAATATATTCACTAAATTTTTATACCTTATATATAGAAAGTGCTATTTTATTGAAGTTTTATGGCTTTAGAGACTTAGAAATCTCAAGGTCTATTTTTGTAGCATAGTAGGTAGTGTTTGTTTATTGGTTTTTATTCAAATAAAATTATGCTTTCTTATTGATTTTGATATTTATAGAGTTTTATTTCGCTTTTTTATGAATTATTAATAGTTTTCGATGCTTTACGTTTTTTAATTTAAAAGGTTTTTGAATGAATTATTTGCATGTTCCATGTTACATGTCTTCTAAAGTTAAGCACGGTGGGTACAAGAGGAGTATTCAGATATCTAAGACTATAGAAAATTTGGGTGGTACATTATTCGATCCTTATGCATTGAATAAGAAAGAAGCGATTAGGGCGTCATTCCATAACCCTGTATTTTTATTTAGATCTTTTTTTACTTCTATTATTTTTATAATTTTTTTTGGTGTCAATATTAAATTTTTTTTCCCGCTGGTCGTTTATTCTACTCTGCTTTTGCAAAGAGTTAGTAAAAAGGATTTTGATTGTGTGTTGTTAGAAGTTGGCCCGGGATTTCCAATTGTATTCATGCGATTGTTGAAAATGTTGAATGTGCAGTATGACGCCATGCCACACAATATCGAGTTTATGGTTCCATCGCAGACCGAAGTATTTTTTAGAAGTGATAATCATCTTTTCAGTAATGAAATATTTGGTTATAAACATGCTCGCAGAGTTTTTGTTATTTCGAGGCATGATCAGATCATGTTGTCAAATATGGGTGTAATGGCATATGTTTATAGCTATTACCCTGTTGCAGATGAATATGAAGCCGTTATTAAAATAAGAGAGTTTCGAAAACAAAAGGAGAAAAGTTATCGGGCATTATTGATGGGTACGATAAGTAATCCTCCAACATTCCGAGGGATTATGAATTTTATTAGCGAAATAAAATCTCTTAATATAAAAATGCATAATTATATTTTCGAAATCGCTGGTTATGGCACCGAAAAACTTAAGGCATATGAAGGCGATAACGTAAAGGTATTAGGCACCTTAAGCGATAAAGAGCTTATTTCCGTTCTTTCTGATGTTGATATGTTAATTATAAGTCAGCCGCAAACAAGTGGCTTTCTTACGAAGATCGTTGAGTTTAACTTGTCTGGCATTCCAGTAATTGTTATATCGGATTATTTTCAATCAGAGAATTTGGAAGAGTATGGAGTCTATCGAGTCGATAATATAGAGGAAGTAGATTTTATATTAAATACTAAGTTGTCTTTTTCATATTTCAACTCGCCTGATATTAAAATTTTTTTGGATCTGTGACCGTGGGTTGGGTTAACTTTGGTTGGTGTTATAATTGACTGCGCTTCCGTTGTTTTTGCGCGAGGTGTAGAAGAGTAAGCAAATAGAGGTGCTGATGAATACCAAGTTCTTTTAATATTAGTATGATATTGACTGGGTTTCCGACAAGGTATTGGAAAATATATGAGGTTAAAAAGTTAATTGTTTTGATTGGTTAAGATAGTGATGGAAGTTAAAAACTATGCTCAGGTCAGATAGAAATAAATTTATATTTATTCATGTTTATAAGAATGCTGGTACAAGTATTACCAACGCCTTGATGCCCTTCTCCGCGGCAAAAGCTACAAGGTTAGCCAATAAATTATATCGGCGGTTTAGTGATGAGCCATCAAACGCTGAACCAGGCTGGGGTAACCAGCCTTATCGTAGTCATATAAGTGCTGCAGAAGTTCGGGATAGGATGGGGGAGGAAGAATATTCAAAGTATTTTTCTTTTGCTTTTGTTCGCAACCCATGGGATTGGCAAGTATCTTTATACACTTACATGTTGAAAAAAGAGTCACATGCTCAGCATGAGCTTATAAAAAGTTTAGGTAGCTTTGAAGACTATATCGCGTGGCGGTGTGAACACGAGGCCCGTTTTCAAAAGGATTTTGTATATGCTCCGGATGGTAGTCTTATCGTAGACTTTGTTGGAAAGTATGAAAGCCTTCAGGAAGACTTTGATACTATATGTAAAAAAATAAGTATTGATGCTAAGCTTCCTTGGCTCAATGTATCTAAAGATAGAAATTATAAGCAGTATTATGATGAAAAGACTAAGAATATGGTTGCTGAAACATTTAAGGCTGATATAGAGCTTTTTGGCTACGAATTTTAAAGCATATTCTTGAGATATTATTGCTTTGTCTATCAAAAATATTAGTGTGATTACGGCGACCTACAATGCTGAGGCCGTTATTAGTGATTTAATAGAAAGTATTAAAGCGCAGACTGATAATGCATTTAGTTGGATATTAGTGGATTCTAATTCAACGGACAACACAATTAGATTAATAGAAAGTAGTGATTTAGATAACGTTACTATAATTTCTGAACCTGACTTCGGTGTGTACGATGCTTTGAATAAGGGTATAGATGTCTGCCGCACAGACTATTATTTGGTTGTCGGTGCTGATGATATTTTGAGCCCAACCGCAATTGAAAATTATAAGTCTGCAATAGTAAATGGTAATATGCCTGATTTTATTGCGGCCTCTTGGATAACAGATGGGAAGCTATGTCTTCCGCGCAAGGGTAAGTCGTGGATCAAAGGTATGTCAGCGGTTGCGTCATGTCACTCAGTGGCGTTGTTGATTAAGAAAAGCCTGCATTCCAGTGTTGGATATTACTCTCCTAAGCTCCCAATATGTGCTGACCAACTGTTTGTCAAGCGAGCTATGAATGAAGGCGCATCAATCTACGTTGCTGATTTCGTGGCGGGAAACTATAGCTCAAGTGGTATGAGTGGTACTCAGACCTTGCACTATCTGGTTGATTTTTATAAATCTCAAATAATATCTGGAGAAAATAAGTACGTTCAAACGTTTTTGTTTTTTCTAAGATTGCTCAAGCATATACGGAAAATTTAGATTTTTGATGTTTATAGTTATCTTTTTTGATGTGTAGTTATTATATTGAAAGACGATAAGATCAAGATTGTAATCGTGGCTCCAGTTCATCAATGGGGAGATGTCAGAGTTTTCAAAAAGGAAGCGGTTTCCTATGCGGAGCAAGGGTTTGACGTTACTTTAATAGCGCGAGCTCCTAATTTTATACATTCGGATGGAGTGAAAATCGTACCGCGCTGGGGGGATTTTGATAGTCGTCTATTGCGTTTCTTATCACTGCCTTTTGTCCTGATTCAAACTTTTTTAAATAGAGCTGATGTTTATCATCTCCACAATCCAGATACTATACCAATAGCGTTTATATTGAAGCTGTTTGGTAGGCATTATATTTATGACACACATGAGGACTTCGAAAAGCGAATACTTATACGTGAATGGATATATCCATCCTTAAGAAAGATTCTAGCTTTTTTGGTATCTAGGGCTGAAAAGGTTGTTTGTAAATTTTCTATTTCAACTTTTGTCACCCAAGAAAGTGTTGCTAATCGCCTTGGTGAAAAAAGCTTGGTTGTCGGGAATGCACCGAGACATAATAAAAAGATGTATGACAGAGTATATCAGGAAGTATCAAATATTGATTCTGGTAATACCGATTTTAGACTTGTTTATTTGGGTTTGATAAACAAGTCAAGAGGCCTTTTTAGTATGGTCGAGGCGCTTGAGTATGTTAATAAAAAACACTCGTGTAGACTTTGGTTAATAGGGCCCGCTGATCCTGAGGATCTAAATAAAGCTCGTCTGATGGCTGGTTGGGAATATGTTGATTATATTCCTAGTGTCGAACAGGAGTTGGCATTTGCTTATGTTGTGAAGTCGGACGTTGGACTTATATATATTGATGATGTGGGTGGTCATAAATATACCGATCCGAATAAGATTTATGAATACATGGCGTTTTCTAAACCTTTTATAGCAAGTGATTTTGAAATGTGGAGGGACAAGCTAGGAAGATTGGGTGCGGGAATTTTTATTTCTGCTGGATCATCTACTAATCTTTCATTAGCTGTCGAGAATATGGTTGGGCTAAACGCAGAAGAACGAGAAGAAATGGGGCGTAAAGGCCGAGAATATATAAATATATATAACTGGCAGAATGAGTTTGATAAAATATTGAGTGTTTATGAAGCCTATTTTAATGTAGGGAATTAAAATGTGCCTCGTTTCAGTAATAATGCCCGTCTACAACTCTGAGCATTACTGTGTAGATTCTATTAGGTCTGTTCTTGCGCAATCTTGTAAAGATCTTGAATTGATTATTGTCGACGACTTTTCAACCGATACCAGTTTGACACTAGTTCAGGAGTTATCTCGTTCTGACAAAAGAATAAAAATTATAAAACTTACAAGAAACTCCGGCGCTGCAGTCTCTCGAAATAAGGCTATAGAGGCTGCTGTCGGGCGCTATATCGCTTTTTTGGATAGCGATGATATATGGTTTTCAAATAAGATCGAAACTCAAATAAATTTCATGAGGGATAATAATATTCCTTTTTGCTTTTCCGCTTACGAAAAAATTTCTGAGACAGGCGTGCCTTTGGGTAAGGTGGGCGTACCATTTAAAGTAGGCTATCGACAGTTGTTAAAGACCTGTGTTATCGGATGTTTAACTGCAGTTTACGATACAGATCATTTTGGTAAAGTTTACATGCCTCAGATAAGGAAGCGCCAAGATTTTGGTCTTTGGCTTAAACTGTTGAGGCACACTGACTTTGCCTACGGGATACAACAGGTACTTGCTCAGTACCGTGTTCGCACAGACTCCATCTCGGCCAACAAAGCGAGCGCAGCAAGTTACACGTGGAAACTCTATCGTGATGTTGAACAACTTAACCTGGTTGAGAGCTCTTACTATTTTTCGCATTACGCGGTACGGGGAGTGTTACGGCAGAAGTTTCCCCATTTAGCACGGCGATTAGGTGTTCTTCACTGAGTCTTGTGTTTAACAAAGGATGCAGTAATTGGTGTTGATGTAGCGTTTTTGGAGACTGTGTGAAGGATACTTTTAATCGTCGTCATTCCCGCTGGTACGAGCGGCTGATCTTTAGCGAGTTGTTTTACCTTGTTGCTGGTCTAGTGGTGGCTACCGTACCTCCGGCGTTTATGCGTTGGGGGACAGACTCATACGAGCTAATCAGGACAGGTGAGGTCCACTTCAACACCTTTGTAGCCTGTGGATTCGCGTTCTTCGGTGTGTTTTTGATCCTGCGTAGATTCAAAAACTACCCGGGGGCGCACACCCTCTCTTACATTCTGCCTTCTGTCGCTATCTCCTACCTGCTGGTCTTTGCCGTGCTTTTCATGACTAGGGAAGGGTACGCTCGCTCTGTGCTTCTGGCTTCATTTGCATTGACCAACTTTTGGTGCTTTGTCGGTTTCTATATTAGTCGACGGTTCCGTACGCCCAAGCTTGCGTTGGTTCCTTTTGGTCGTACGCTGGATCTGAAGGCAGGTGATGAGGCTATACTCGATCTCTTGGCCGTGCCGGATCTGGAAGGGCGTCGATATGATGCTGTTGTGGCTGATTTGCACTCGGATGATCTACCACCCGAATGGGAGCGTTTCCTGGCACGTTGTGTGTTGTCCAGGATCCCGGTCTATAACATTCGACAGGTGCAGGAGTCACTTACTGGCCGTGTGCGGGTCAATCATCTCTCGGAGAATGAGTTTGGCGCGCTTTTGCCCTCTCCTGTGTATGACTTTTTCAAGCGGGTTATGGATATCGCCTTGGTGCTGCTTACTGTGCCGGTATGGCTTCCTGTCATGTTAATCACAGGGGTTGTCATCAAGCTGGAGAGTCCTGGGCCGATGTTTTTCATTCAGGAGCGGATAGGGCAGGGTAGCAGGGCTTTCAAGGTTTATAAGTTACGCAGTATGTGCAAAGACTCCGAGAAGGACGGCGCGCAGTTCGCGGCTGCCAACGATATGCGGATTACGCGTGTCGGGCGTGTAATCCGTAAGACGCGAATCGACGAACTACCCCAGTTCATCAATGTATTGAAGGGCGAGATGAGTCTCATCGGCCCTCGTCCAGAACAGAAAGCCTTTGTCGAGCGCTTTGAGAAAGAGATCCCCTTTTATACCTATCGACATGTCGTTAAACCCGGTATCACCGGATGGGCTCAGGTGGTTCACGGCTATGCCGCCAACGCGGATGACACGCGGGTAAAGATCGAACACGATTTTTACTACATCAAACACTTCTCCCTCTGGCTGGATATCCTGATTATCTTTAGGACGATTCGAACCATTCTCACTGGGTTCGGTGCTCGCTGAGACAACTTAATGAGTGGGAGCATGGATCTCCCGGATGACTTATGAAAGAGAAGATTCTTGTTACCGGCGGTGCCGGCTATATCGGATCACACACCTGTGTAGAACTGCTCGAATCCGGCCACGATGTTGTCGTGCTGGACAACCTGTGTAACTCCAGTCGGGAGTCACTAGCAAGGGTCGAGAAAATTACTGGGCGCTCGCTTGATTTCGTGGAAGGCGATATCAGAGATCGCCCGCTATTGGATAAGCTGTTTGCTGAGCATCAAATTGACTCGGTACTGCATTTCGCCGGGTTAAAAGCGGTAGGGGAAAGTGTCAATCAGCCGCTCAAGTATTACGACA
Source organism: Marinobacterium lacunae (assembly GCF_000705555.1). Taxonomy (GTDB): domain Bacteria; phylum Pseudomonadota; class Gammaproteobacteria; order Pseudomonadales; family Balneatricaceae; genus Marinobacterium_D; species Marinobacterium_D lacunae. The sequence continues at coordinate 110,750 of NZ_JMQN01000018.1, read as the reverse complement.
ACAATGTCAACGGCTCACTGGTATTGACCCAGGCGATGCAGGCTGCCGGTGTATTTTCTATAGTGTTCAGCTCTTCGGCGACCGTCTATGGTGATCCGAGTCAGACCCCGATCAGTGAAGACTGTCCGATAGGTCTTCCCACCAATCCGTACGGTCGAAGCAAACTGATCGTCGAGCAGATGCTCGAAGACACCGCCCGTTCCGATCCGCGTTGGCGTATAGCGATTCTGCGCTACTTCAACCCGGTCGGTGCCCATGAAAGCGGTCTGATCGGGGAGGATCCAAACGATATTCCGAACAACCTGTTGCCCTATATCGCTCAGGTGGCGATAGGCAAGCTGGAACGGCTATCGGTATTCGGCAATGACTACCCAACACCAGACGGTACAGGGGTGCGTGACTATATCCATGTGGTTGATCTGGCCGCGGGACATCTGGCGGCGCTGCAATATCTCGAGGGCAGGCCGGGCGCTCATATCTGGAACCTGGGTACAGGACAAGGGTATTCGGTGCTTGAGATGGTGAAGGCGTTTGAACGCACCGCGCAGCGAGCGGTGCCCTATCAGATTGTGGACAGACGACCCGGGGATATCGCCACCTGTTATGCCGATCCGACTAAAGCGAGTATCGAACTCAGCTGGAGTGCACGCCGGGGTTTGGAAGAGATGATGGCTGATGCCTGGCGTTGGCAGTCTCAAAACCCGAATGGATACGGGCGTTGAGATTAGATCCCCCTTTTTATGTGTGGCTCGTCAATCATCGTGTAAGATATTTGCCTTATTTTAATGAGCTGCCAGATCGAAACGCCCAGGCATTGAGGAAAGCCGTTTTCAACCTCCGGGCGGTAGCGTGCTCGATTGTTGGTCATTGATCGGAATTGGTTAGATAAAGGATTGCAGTCAACCAAATGAAGCTTGGACACACATCGACAACACGGGTACGCGGTCTAACCTTTTGGATTCAGCTGTCGGTCGCAAACCTGCTGCTGATCTCCCTGCTCATAACCCTGACCCTCCTTAAAACCGGGGATGTCGCACCTCACTATCGTACCCTCGCAGCGCTCACCTTGCTGGGCTCTGTGCCTGTCTACAACCTCACTCAAGTATATGATAAACGCCTGGGCTATCTGGCCGGCCTGCGTCATCTGCTCATCGGCTGGCTGTTACTGTTGGGGTTGCTGGCGGTGCTGGCCTTCGTCACCAAAACCAGCGAGCTTTACTCCCGTGAAGTACTGCTGCAATGGTTGACGCTGGGGTTCATCGTACAGGCGGCTGCCTTTATTCCGCTGCACCGAGCTTCTAAAAAGTATCATGATAAACTCCGAGCCCGACGCCGAGCGGCCATTTTGGGTACTGGTGAACTGGCCCTCCAGCTGGCTGAGACGTTAAACGTCAAGCGCGGTGAACCGTTGATTGGCCTAATCGAGGCGGATGACCAACCGGGAGTGGATGACAGTCTCTACCCAATTATCGGGCAGGCAGTACATCTGCGTCAGTTGATTGAAGAGTATGACCTGCGGCGCCTGTATATCGCATTGCCCGCAGCGCTAATGGAGCAGATTGAGGGGCTGTATATCGATCTGCTCGACACCAATGTGGATGTGGTCTGGATACCTGATCTGGCCAGTATGATGATGCTGAACCACTCTGTATCGGATATCGAAGGGATACCGGCTATCCACCTGAACGAAAGCCCGCTGACTGCCTATCCGACAGGTGCATTTCTAAAAGGATTGATGGATAGAAGTTTGGCATTTATTGGGATCATGTTGCTCAGCCCTCTGCTATTGGTCACCGCCTTGGCAGTCAAATTATCCTCACCGGGGCCGGTGCTGTTCAGGCAGCCGCGTCATGGCTATGGCAAGGTATTTCATGTACTAAAGTTTCGCTCCATGCGTATGCATGATGATCGGCAGGTAAAGCAGGCAACCCGTCAAGACCCTCGTATCACCGCAGTAGGGCGCTTTATCCGCCGCACCTCGATCGACGAACTGCCGCAACTGTTCAATGTGTTAAAGGGTGAGATGTCGCTGGTTGGCCCACGCCCCCATGCGGTGGCACATAACGACTACTACTCGGACAAAATTACCGCTTACATGGCGCGTCATCGCATTAAACCGGGCATTACCGGCCTTGCGCAGGTCAGCGGGTGCCGCGGGGAAACCGAGACGCTGGATAAGATGCAGCGGCGCGTTGAGCTAGACCTTCAGTACATCAACACCTGGTCGCTCTGGCTGGATATCAAAATACTGTTGAAGACGCCGTTTACGCTGCTATCCAGAGATATCTACTGACCTAGTCAACGAACCAAAAGGGCAAAGGATATGCCTTACAAAAGTATTGAGCACCACGGTGCAAAGGATGGCGTCACCGGCTCGTGCCACCAGCTACATATAGACGATCAGCAGAGCCTGTTGATCGACTGCGGCTTGTTCCAGGGCGCTGAAGTCTCCGGCACGAAACATGAAGATGGCGATCCGCAGGCGATCTCGTTCAATACAGAGGGTATTCGGGCGCTTATCGCTACCCATGTACATATCGATCATGTGGGGCGGATACCCTGGCTACTGGACGCCGGGTTCAAGGGGCCGATCATCTGTTCCGAACCTTCGGCAAAGTTGCTGCCGCTTGTACTGGAGGATGCGTTCAAACTCGGGATCAGTCGTGACACTCGGTTGGTGGAACGCTACCTGTCACAGCTGAACGCACGCACGATTGCACTGCCATATAAAACCTGGTTCACGCTGATCGATGATGACCAGCGCCGGGTGAGGATCAAGCTGCAGCGGGCTGGCCATATACTCGGCTCTGGCTATGTGGAGTGCGATCTGCTTAACCGAGTCAGCGGGCGGCGCCGGCGGGTGGTGTTTTCCGGCGATTTGGGCGCACCCTACGCACCGCTGCTACCCTCACCACGAGCGCCCTATCGCGCCGACGTGCTGGTGTTGGAGAGCACCTACGGTGACCGCTTGCATGAGGATCGCCGCACGCGGGTCCAGCGCCTGCGCGCCGCTATAGAGCGAGCACAGCACAACGGCGGCACCTTGCTGATCCCTGCATTCAGCATCGGCCGCACCCAGGAGATTCTCTATGAGCTGGAGGCGCTGCAGCTTGTCTTTGGACAAGAGGTGTTACCGGTGGTGCTCGATTCGCCCCTGGCCGCCCGCTTTACCCAGGCCTATCGAGAGCTGAAACCCTACTGGGATGCGGAGGCGCACCGCCGACTGACGCAGGGGCATAAGCCGCTCAGTTTCGATAATCTGTTGACTGTCGAGAGCCACAGCCAGCATGAGCAGATGGTGGCGCATCTGGCCAAATCAGGCCGTCCCGCCATCGTTATTGCGGGCAGCGGCATGTGCAACGCCGGACGCATCGTCAACTATCTGAAAAGGATGCTCGATGAGCCGAAACACGCAGTATTGTTCGTCGGTTATCAGGCAGCGGGCACGCTGGGGCGCGAGATCCAACAGTATGGCCCCAGGGGCGGTTATGTCTGGTTGGATGATGAACGCATCGACATCCGTGCCCATATCCAGACCATCGGCGGCTACTCCGCCCATGCCGATCAGCGGGGCCTGGTGAATTTCGTCAAAGGGATAAGGTACAAGCCGCAGGAGATACGCCTTGTACATGGTAACCTTAGCGCCAAAGACTCGTTGAAAGCCGCATTAGCGCCAATATGCGATAGCGGAACGCAAATTTTTACACATTTTTAAGACACTGTTCGGAGTGCTGGAAGTAATGCCCGATCTACAAGCCATCATCGAGATCGCCCGCCAAGCGGGTGAAAAAATCATGGCAATCTACGCGCAGGATTTCGCTGTTTACGATAAATCCGACAGCAGCCCATTGACCGAGGCGGATCTGGCGTCGCATCACTGCATCATAGAAGGGCTAAAAAAGCTCACCCCCGAGATACCCATACTCTCGGAGGAGTCGTCTAAGAGCGATATTGACGACCGAATGAGTTGGAGTTGCTACTGGCTGATCGATCCGCTCGACGGTACCAAGGAGTTCATCAAGAAGAACGGAGAGTTTACCGTCAATATCGCGCTGATCGATAACCATAAGCCCGTGCTCGGCGTTGTACATGTACCCGCGAAAGGGGTCACCTATTACGGCGAGTGTGGTCAGGGTGCTTTCAAGACAGAAGGTGGAGTCACCCAACCTATCAAGGTAAAAGCCCTACCGTCTGAGGGCGAGACCTGGCAGGTAGTGGGTAGCCGATCCCACCAAAGCGATGAGTTCCGTGAATTCATCGATACACTGCCAAACGCCGAAATCGTCTCCATGGGGAGTTCACTCAAGCTCTGCCTGGTGGCGGAAGGCGAGGCGGATCTCTACCCAAGATTAGGGCCAACCAGCGAGTGGGATACTGCAGCCGCCCAAGCGGTAGTAGAAGCCGCCGGCGGTTTGGTACTGGCGTTCCCCAGCCTCGAGCCCATGCGCTACAACACCCGCTCAGATACGCTGCTGAACCCCTGGTTCATGGTATGTGCAGCGGTGTCTGAAGTGTGGGCATCTGGCCGTACCCATCAACCGAAAGGCGCCCAATACGAATTCCGAGATCACGATAGTCAAGCCCAAGTGGTGTGGAACCACACCTCGGTAACCCCGGAAGTGCGGGCGAAGCAGAAAAACCAGCATCCCCGCTGTATCTGGTTTACCGGTCTTTCCGGCTCCGGCAAATCCACCCTCGCCAATGCGCTGGAAAAAGCATTGGTAGAAAAGGGTTACCACACCATGCTGCTGGATGGTGACAACGTACGCCACGGCCTATGCAAAGACCTGGGAATGTCAGAAGCAGATAGAACGGAAAATATCCGCCGGGTTGGCGAGCTGGCTAAGTTGATGACTGAAGCAGGTCTTATTGTTATTACAGCCTTTATATCGCCGTTCAGGGCCGATAGGGAAGCTGCAAGGGCGCTGTTTGATGATGGTGATTTTATCGAGGTGTATGTGGAAGCTCCGTTAGAGGTATGTGAGCAGCGTGATCCTAAAGGGCTATATGAAAGGGCTCGGAAAGGCGAGATTAGGGATTTTACTGGAGTAGACAGTCCTTATCAGAAACCAGTAATTCCCGAAATTATAGCTAATACTTCTAAATATGATGTGATTTCAATAATAAAAAATATTTATCGTGCAATTACGTCTGAGTATTAATTGGATTTTGGATCTTGTTTTTAAATTTTATCTTTGATTTTTCTCTATTATTTATATGTAAGAAATAAGGAAATTAATTGAATATAAAGCAAGCAAATTTCTTTATAGTAGGTGCTGCGAAAGCTGGAACATCCTCGTTGGCAAAATATTTATCATCGCATCAAGATATATATATACCGGATGGTAAAGAGCCTATGTATTTTGTTGGGGATATACTACGTAAGATGAGTAAAAAGGACCCAATGAGGAGTGATATCTTAAGTAGACTGATCTACGAAAAAGAAGAATATTATGCTTTATATAATGTACCAAGTATTTTTAGAGGTGATGCAAGTGTTCATTATTTGTATCATTATGAAAGTGTCATACCTAAAATTAAAAAAATGATTGGTGATGTGCCAATTATAATTATGCTAAGGGATCCGGTAGAAAGAATTGTTTCTCATTATAATTATCTACCGGGCTGTAAAGGTGACCTAGAAGAAGAAATAAATAATGAAAAGTATAGAAAAGATGCTGGATATAATTCTTTCTGGCTATTGAAAGAGTACGGATATTATTACGAAAGTGTAAAGTCATACATGACTAATTTCTCGAAAGTAAAAGTAATAATATTTGATGATTTTATTATTGATCCTGAGAAATATTATTTGGAGTGTCTGAGTTTTCTAGGTGCGAGCGAAAAGAAACTATATAAATATGATGTTCATAATAAAAGTCGCCAGCAAACATATGTTATGAAAATATTGAAGAGCATAAAATTTGATTTTCTCGTGAAAAGTATGCTTTCAAATAGATTTAGAATTGTGATTTCAGATAAATTTTCCTATTTCTTATATAAGAATCCTAATCTGATTTTAAATAATCGAATGAGAAAATACCTACAGAAAGAATACAGGGAAGATGTGCGTAAGCTCAGAGACTGCTTGAACTTGGACGTGTCTAGTTGGAAACAGAATTTCGATATATAAGGATTTTAGAATTTTGGAAAGTACGTTTAATAGCGGGATTGAATATAGAAATGAATGTATATATACCTATTTTTGACTCGCAAGAACATGAAGTTGAACGGCTTGTTAAATATATTAACATAAACTTTCCTGAAGGACATGTTATATTCTTAGCTCCTATTTCTTATATCGAAAAAGTTAACTTAGATAAGTACGGTGAATGTATAGATGAAGATACTTTATATGATCAGCTAAATATTGAAAATGTCAAAAAAATAATAAAAGAACGAATCGGTAAAGATGGGAGAGCAGGTTGGTACTTTCAGCAATTTCTTAAAATGTCTATTTGCGTATTCGAAAAAAATGATTTTTATGTTGTGTGGGATTCCGACACCATTCCTCTTCGCCCAGTAAGTTTTTTTGATGAAAGTGGATACCCCATATTTATTGGGAAGAGAGAATATCACAAACCATATTTCGATACTTTATATAAATTGTTTTGTCCACCTGTTATAAGAACTATCAAAGAAATTTCTTTCATATCTGAGGTGATGATTATTAAAACCTCAATAATGAAAAACCTTATTTGCTCTATCAATAATGAGTGTATATCGCCAGGGAAGGATTTTTTTGAAAAAATAATTCATTCTATTAGTGAATCAGAGCTGAATGAATGTGGCTTCAGTGAGTTTGAGACATACGGGAACTACACCACATCTAGATACCCGAATGAATATAAAATTAAAAAATTCAAAACGCTAAGAACCGCTGCCGAAATTGTCGGCGGAGACCCTTCACAAAAACAGTTAGAATGGCTTTCAAAAGATTTTGAATTCATTTCATTAGAGCGGTCGGCCAGACCATACTTGAGATTTTTAACTAAAAATAAAATCATAATAAATAATTTTAAAGCCATCAGCGTAGTTAGACTTTTCAATAGAATAAAGAATAAACTTAAAAAGATCTTGAATAAGAGAGGATTGATAGAATACGATTGGCTATAAATATTTTAAAATATAATTTCTGGATTTATAATGTGTAGTTATTCTGATCGAAAAATTAATAAGCTGAATCATTTCATTCCTGTTTTTTTTGTTTATATGGCTTTGTCAACTCTGAATTTTTATGTTGGATCGAGAGTTGTGCTGTTGTTTTCCGCAATGGTTGTGGTGTTTTTTTTATTGGGAGATATTAAAAGTGTTATAAGGTATTCGATAAAAAATAAAATATACCTTGTCTTGCTGGCATGCATATTGATAACAACGTTAATAACTGTATTGATTAAAGATTTTGAATATAGCTCATGGCAGTTATTTAGATCGCATTTGTGGTCTATAATTATAATGCCTATTTCGATAGTCACTTTTGCAAAGATTGTTAATAAAGAAATAAATTATATTTTGGTGGTCGTGAAAGTAGTTGAACTGTGGGTGATGTTGACGGCTATATCAATAATAATTGATTACTCTTTAGGTACTCATGTTGTTATATCGAAGATAAGAGCAGAAGATGTGGGTAGGGTTTATGCGCTTGGGGATATGACCGCCGTTTTTTTTGTTCCTGTTTTTTTATATTTTCGTAAATATATAGCCCTTTTTTCATGTTACATAATAGCTTATGCAACGGGTGGAAAAATTGTTTTAGTACTTTCTTTGATGATGACTATATTCTATTTTTATGATTCGGGGGCATTTAAAAGACCATCATACTATCTTGTATTTAGCACCATAGCATCATTATTCATTTATATCGTATTGGAAGGATACGGTGATAGGTTTTTAAGTTTTATAGATTCAGGTGATTATTGGCGATTTTCTCAAGTTATGGCAGCGTATAATATGACGTTTTCAGACCTTTATAGCGCATGTTTTGGGATTGGTTTGGGAACACCTTATTGGGAAGGTTTTTATGCATTGACTAATTCGTATATTGACCCAGATTTAGCTGTGCTATTCGATAATATGAGGTTCGATATAGAATCTGGAATTCCATTTCTAGTATTACGATTTGGTTTGGTCGGTTTTTTTATATACGCGTATCTCTCAATTAATAATTGGGGGAGATATAACATAATATTCATCCCAATAATTATTATATGGTTTATGGGGGCTTCTCCTTCTGGTATATCTTATGCTTTTTCTTTTATGTCATTTTCCATAGCAGCAGCTTGTTATACAAAACTAAAAATGGACGATGAGTCCTTAAGAATAAAACCTATATATACACTATGAAGTTTTCAATTGTAACAGTGTGCTTTAATAATTTGGATGAGGTCATAAAGACCTATGCTAGTTTAGTAACTCAGGATCTTCTTGATTATGAGTGGATAGTAGTGGATGGTAGTGCCTGTTCAGAGATCAAGGTCTGGTTTGAATGTGATAATAAAATTGAAAATAAGAAATTAATATCTGAAAAAGATCTCGGTATATATGATGGAATGAACAAAGGTTTAATTGCATCTAGGGGGGATTATGTAATATTTATGAATTCAGGCGATATTTTTTATTCAGATAGTATTCTTTCGAAAGTAGCCTGTTTATCTGATAGTGGAAGGTACGACTTTATATATGGTGATGCATTAGAGAAATACGGTGATAGGGAAAAATTGAAAAAAGCCTATAGCCATCGGCTAGTGTCGTACGGAATGTTTACACACCATCAAGCAATGTATTATAGAAGATCTATATTGATAGATTGTAACCTCCAATACGATTTGAGGTATTCTTTAGCAAGTGACTACGACTTTACAGTCCGATTTTTAAAGAATGTGAGGGTTGTTTATAAAGTATCTTCTATTTTATGTGTTTTCGATTGTGGCGGCAGTTCGACCATGCGTAGTGAAGAAAGCTTTAGGCAGCAAATCCAGATAAAGAAAGAAAACTTCGGTTATTTTAATACTGCTATTAGCTCTTTTATAAAATCATTTATCACTACGCTTAAAGTAAAAGCTCCATTTTTATATGAAATGATCAGATATGGAAAATAATATAACGGCTATTGTTCTTACATATAACGAAGAGCTTCATATAGGCCGGTGTTTGGAGTCTTTGCTTAAGTTCTGTAGCGCTATTGTTGTAGTGGATTCATATTCAGATGACTCTACTTTGGAAATATGTAAAAGCTTTCATAAAGTGCAGGTAGTTCAAAACCCGTTCGTTAACCAAGCATTACAGATGCAATGGGCGTTAGATCATACTCAAATTAATACTAGGTGGACAATAAAGGTCGACGCTGACGAATACTTTGACGAAAAGGCTATTAGAAATATTAAAGCTATATCTCAGGGTGAAGATTGTGCAGTCGCTTTTAGACGCAGAGTTGTTTTCAATGATCGCTGGATAAGGTTTGGTGGTACATATCCTCAAACATTAGTTCGTATGTGGCCCTCTGGTTTGTGCCAAGTTGAGAACAGGTGGATGGATGAGCATATGATAGTTAAGGGAATGAGGAGGGTTGTCGTAAAAGGGGGGTTTTATGACCATAATCTGAGGAACATTGAATGGTGGACTAATAAACATAATAGTTATTCAACAAGAGAAATGATCCAGTATTATTTAGAGAAGCTTAACCCTATTAATGAAGAAGATAAGCTAGGATTTTCGTTGTCTACATATGTAAAACGAAATCTCAAAAAAGCATACAATAGATTTCCAAAATTATTTAGGGCGTTATTTTATTTTTCGGTTAGATATTTTTTTCTACTAGGTTTTTTAGATGGTAAGTCCGGATTTTATTTTCATTTTTTTCAAGGTTTCTGGTATAGGGCTTTGATTGATTTTAAAATAGATGAGGCAAGGATACATGCCTATGATATGGTTAGTTTTAGAGTTTACATAAAGAAAAAATATGGATTAAATATTTAGAAGGCTGACAAAAAATGAAAACTCAAAATCTGAGTAAATTTATAGTCCCTGAAGGGTTTAGAGGGCGTTCAGCCATTTTTTGTCAAGTTTGGTGGCTAGTTCAGGGTAGCCTATTTAAGTTGTCTCCACAGTTTATGTATGGGTGGAGGAACTTTATATTAAGAATGTTCGGTGCCAAAATCGGAAAAGGAGTTAAATTTAGGCCCTCAGTAGATATTACTTACCCTTGGAAGTTGAAGGTTGGTAACTATTCTTGGGTTGGTGATGGTGTAAGTTTATATACGCTTGGAAATATTGTTATTGGTGAAAATTCAGTAATATCTCAGAAGTGTTATTTGTGCTCGGGTTCTCATGATTATAATTCAGATAATTTTGATATTTTTTCAAAAAATATTTTTATAGGGAATCATGTATGGTTAGCTACCGATGTATTTGTTGCTCCTGGTATTAGTGTCGAAGATAATGTTGTAGTTGGCGCAAGGAGTAGTGTTTTTTCAGACCTCAAAGGAAATTCAATATATGTGGGAAGTCCAGCTAGATATTTAAAAGATCGAATCTGAACATATTGATAAAATTTATTATTGCTCTTATGATGACGAAAATTATCCCTTCGGTTAATAGCTTCTTAGTTTATGACGAAAATTCTATCAAGTTTTCATGCTAGAGAAATAATTTTTTCGGGTATGCTTGGGTTCGCTATCAGAATATTATCTGCTGGTAGTGCCTTTTTAATGAGCTTATTTATTTCGAGAGGCTTAGGCCCTACGGAGTCTGGGATTTTTTTTCTGGGGTTTTCTCTTGTATCCGTTCTGTCATCTATTGGCTGTTTTGGGCTAGATCAAAGCTTGGTTCGCTTTGTTGGAGCTGCTAACGCAAGAAGTGACTTTCAGCTTATGAAGGGAGTGTATAAAAAATCCATAGAATGGTGTTTGTTATTTTGTATTATTCTGATGCTTTTCGTTTGGCAATTTCGTGAGTACATATATAAATTTATTTTTAAAGAAAGTATCACTGACGATTTATTTGTTATTCTTTTGTGGACAATTCCGATTGTCTCATTGTATACAATTCATGCGCACGCTCTTCAGGGGCTAAAAAAGGTAGCAAAGTCTATAGTAACTATTAACTTAATAGCTCCTTCTTTGGTTTTGATAGGTTTTCTTTTAGTTTCTGTAAGCACTGCTAGAGAAACAGCAGTATTGTTTATGGTTGGTTGTGTGTTGTCATTGTTAATAGGGTCTTTTTGGTGGTTGAAATCTGTACCGAATTTTTTTGAAATTGAAGCACGCCCGATAAATAAACTATGGAGTAGTAGTTATACATTGTGGGGAGTTGTAATCCTATCTCAATGTACCCAATGGTCTTCTCAAATTATGTTAGGGGTATGGGCTGACGTAGAATCAGTAGCATTGTTTTCTGCTGCTCAACGCACAGCGATGCTAACAAGTTTTGTATTAGTTGGTGTTAATGCAATAGTAGCTCCTAAATATGCTTCGTTATACGCGGAAGGAGATTTATCCGGAGTGAGAGAGGTTTCGATATGGTCAGTACGTCTAATGCTTGCAACATCAATACCTATATTGATTTTCATTTTTATGTTTCCGTCATGGCTGATGAGTCTTTTTGGTGATGATTTTCGATCTGCGTCAACAGCATTAGTTATATTGGCCGTAGGGCAGTTCATCAATGTGGCAACAGGATCAGTTGGTTATCTTTTAAGTATGACTGGTCATGAGAGGCAATTGCGTAAAAATGTTTTTTGGGGCTCCGTATTGGGGGTGGGTTTTGGATTGCTACTCATACCTCTATATGGATTGCTCGGTGGCGCTATTTCCACCGCAGTTGCAGTATCGTTACAAAACTTGATGGGAGTGTATCAAGTTAACCGAATCATGGGGTTTAATACATTGATTTTTTGGAAGAGATATGGGGTTTAGCAGATATATTTTTATTTTGCGAGTTATGACTGTTCTTCATTGGAAATACAAATTACATTGATATATTACGTAGAGTAATTTTAATTATGGCGGCCAACTTACTTATAAGTGAAAAGCTTAGTTTTCGACTTGATTTTCTTCGGGGGCTTGCTGCGCAGGCTGTTTTGCTTGAGCATATGCTAACTAGCTATGGTTACAAAGGTGTCTATATAGGCTCTTTTGGTGTGGTCGTTTTTTTTGTGATATCGGGTTTTTTAATTCATTTGAGCACATTGAGTTCAGCGCTCGAACATGGATTTTCTATGAGGGAATATATATCGAGACGATTTTTTCGTATATTTACGTTGTATATTCCAGTTGTTATTATTTGTTTTGCAATCGATATATATTGTGAAAGTATTGGTCTCAATAGGCCCGAAAAGGTTACTGAGAACTCTACTGTTCAGAACTTTATCGGTAGCTTTCTTATGCTTCAGCAAAATGTAATATCCGAATTTTTCTCTCAATTGCTGGGGGTGGATTGGTTAAGGCTTAAGCCTTATGGAAGTGCTCGCCCGTTATGGACTGTAGCGGTTGAGTGGTGGATTTATATCGCATATGGATTTTTATTTAGTATTATTTTTGTAAAAAAAAGTCCGCCTCGTTTGGTGTCGTTTAAGGGGGGGGTGTTTTATTTTTCTTTGATTGTTTTTTCATTTAACTTGATTAGTGGCATAGGGCATAACTTGACGTTTATATGGTTACTAGGTGCACTAATTGCACAAATTTTTTATTTTAATAAAAATAGTTTTCAAGTTTTTTGGAGTGGTGGCTTTTATTCCATTTTTGTTTTCGCTTTTATGCTCTTTTTTATGCGTATTCTTCATATGTATTTGAGTCCTGCTTTTGGAATTATTAATCCTTATGATTTTATTAATGTGGTGGTTTTTTCTTTGTTTTTTGTTTTGTTTATAACAATGCCTAATGGGGCTTTTGAGAGCGGATTTTTTTCTTCGTTTTCAGTTTTTATTGGCAAGATATCATATTCTTTATATTTGACACATTTTACTATAATATCAATATTCTTTGGGTTTGGTTATTTTGATGAATTAAATATATATTATTTTTTTATGATCTATATGGTGTGTAATATAGTGGCGGCTTTTCTATATTATACTATCGATCAACATTATATTAGGGTTCGTGATTATTTTTTCACCTCGAAATTAAGGAGGCGCAGTGCTCATGGATAATCGAAAAGGTGATATTGGTTTAATGAATTTTATATCTATATGTTTTATTCGTTGGAGTTAAAGATGCAAAAACGCGCACTCATTACAGGTATTACAGGCCAGGATGGCTCCTATCTTGCGGAATTTTTGCTCGCAAAGGGCTACGAGGTTCACGGTATCAAACGCAGAGCTTCATCGTTTAATACACAGCGTGTAGATCATATTTATCAGGACCCCCATGTCGATAACCAAAACTTTATCCTTCACTACGGGGATCTAACTGATTCATCCAACCTGACCCGTATTCTGCAGGAAGTACAGCCGGACGAGGTTTATAACCTTGGAGCGCAGTCACATGTGGCAGTGAGCTTTGAGTCTCCGGAGTACACGGCAGATGTAGACGCCATGGGTACGTTGCGTCTGTTGGAAGCGATTCGTTTATTGGGGCTGGAAAAGAAAACCCGCTTTTATCAGGCTTCGACTTCTGAGCTGTATGGTTTGGTGCAGGAGATACCACAAAAGGAAACGACTCCCTTCTATCCACGGTCCCCTTATGCAGTAGCGAAGCTTTACGCCTACTGGATCACCGTTAACTACCGTGAGGCGTACGGGATGTATGCCTGTAACGGTATTCTGTTCAACCATGAATCTCCACGCCGAGGGGAAACTTTCGTCACCCGCAAGGTTACACGGGGGCTGGCTAATATCGCTCAGGGGCTGGAAAGCTGCCTTTATATGGGCAATATGGATGCTTTGCGAGACTGGGGGCATGCAAAGGACTATGTCCGAATGCAGTGGTTGATGTTGCAGCAGGACCAGCCGGAGGATTTTGTTATTGCAACAGGCGTGCAGTATTCGGTGCGTGAATTTATAACCTGGTCAGCAGCGGAGCTTGGTATCAGTTTACGTTTCGAGGGTGCCGGTGTTGATGAGGTCGCGGTTGTTGACGCTATTGAAGGGGACAGTGCCCCAGCGCTTAAGGTTGGCGATGTTATCGTTCGTGTCGATCCGCGTTATTTCAGGCCAGCAGAGGTTGAAACCCTACTCGGCGACCCCTCCAATGCAAAGGAGAAGTTGGGCTGGGTGCCTGAAATCACAGTGCAGGAGATGTGCGCCGAGATGGTTCAGGAAGACCTTAAAGTAGCTAAGCGTCATGCGTTGCTAAAGCAGCATGGGCATGATGTACCGGTTTCGGTTGAAAATTGAGATAAGTAAGGCGCCCATCGATGCAACGCACTGTTTTTGTCGCTGGCCACAAAGGTATGGTCGGTTCGGCCATTGTCCGCCAGCTCGAGGCCAAAGGTTATAGCCATATCCTGACCGCGGCACGAGAGGAGCTTGATCTGTTAGATCAGGAAGCGGTCCAGAAGTACTTCCGAGATAACGAGATCGATCAAGTTTACCTGGCCGCCGCGAAAGTCGGTGGCATTCAAGCGAATAACGTATATCCGGCACAGTTCATCTATGAAAACCTGATGATCGAGGCCAATATAATTCACGCAGCTCATATGAGTGGTGTGCAGAAGCTGCTGTTTTTGGGGTCTTCATGTATCTACCCCAAACACGCGGAACAGCCTATGCGGGAGGACGCGTTACTGACGGGAGTGTTGGAACCCACCAATGAACCCTATGCCATCGCCAAGATCGCCGGTATCAAGCTGTGTGAAAGTTATAACCGCCAATATGGCAGGGATTATCGCAGTGTGATGCCGACCAACCTGTATGGTCCCAACGATAATTTTCATCCGGAAAACAGTCATGTGATTCCCGCCATGATGCGCCGTTTCCACGAAGCGGTACTAGCTGGGCAGGATGAGGTTGTCATCTGGGGGACAGGCACGCCGATGCGCGAGTTCCTGCATGTGGATGATATGGCTGCAGCCTCGGTTCATGTGATGGAGTTGGATGAAGCGCTCTATCAGGCCAATACCCAACCGATGCTATCCCATATCAATGTCGGCACCGGCATTGATTGTACTATCCGTGAGTTGGCAGAAACGTTGGCGAAAGTCACGGGGTTTAAAGGTTCGCTGCGTTTCGATACCACTAAACCCGATGGCACGCCCCGCAAACTCATGGATGTGTCACGCTTGGCTTCTCTAGGTTGGCAGGCCTCGATTGGCTTGGAGGCCGGTTTGCGCAGCACCTATGAGTGGTTCATGACCCATGTTGATGATGCGCGGATGGGTTGATGAAGATTCTGCTTTACGGGATCAACTACAGTCCTGAACTTACAGGTATTGGGAAATACTCTGGTGAGATGGCTCACTGGCTGGCCCAGCAGGGGCACGAGGTGCGGGTAGTGACCGCACCTCCTTATTATCCTGAATGGAAAGTTGGCCCTGAATATTCGACCTGGCAATATCAAACGTTGATGGAAGAGCGCGTTCGCGTAACGCGTTGCCCTCTCTACGTGCCGTCCAGCCCCTCCTCGTTTAAACGTGTTTTGCACTTGGCTAGTTTTGCTTTCAGTTCCCTATTCCCTGTATTGGGACAGTGGCGGTGGAAGCCGGATCTGGTGATTCAAGTAGTACCGACGCTGTTCTGCTCATTGCCAACCTTGCTGTTAGGGAAGCTAACCGGAGCGCAACGCGTGGTCCATATTCAGGACTACGAGGTCGATGCGCTCTTTGGGTTGGCACTGGCGAAAGGCGGCCGTTTGAAAGGGATCGCCTTCGTTGTCGAGCGCTGGTTGCTGAACCGGTTTGAACGGGTTTCCACCATTTCTGAGGGGATGCTCAAGCGCGCCCGCCAGAAAGGGGTGGAGGAGAGCAAGCTGCTGTTCTTCCCCAATTGGTCGGAGGTATCCCGGTTTTGTGGTGTGGAGAAAAATGCCCAACTGCTGAAAAACTTGGGCGTCGATCCTGCCAAGCGAGTGGTGCTGTATTCGGGAAATATGGGGGAGAAACAGGGGCTTGAATCAGTCATCGAAGCTGCTCATCGACTGAATAAACGGGATGATCTGCACTTTCTTATGGTGGGCGATGGTGCTGCAAAGCAACGCCTGATTAACCTGGCAAGTCACCTTGAATTGACGAACTTAACCTTTGCACCACTTCAGCCCTACGAACTCCTGCCTTCCCTGTTGGCATCGGCGGATTGCCACTTGGTAGTACAGAAACGCGGTGCGGCGGATGCTGTACTACCCTCCAAATTGACTAACATACTGGCCGTTGGGGGCAACACAGTGATTACGGCAGATCCGGATACAACGCTGGGGATGCTATGCACTCAATATCCGGGGATAGCGGAGTGTACTGAGCCTGAATCGGTTGATGCTTTGGTGTCTGGAATTGAGCGGTCACTGTCTAAGCCTGTGCCAAATACAGTTGCTGCCGATTACGCTCGGGATTATCTCGACAAGGATGTACTCCTTGCTCGCTTTGTTGCAGTGTTCAGTCCACAGCCTTGCTCTTGCGAAACTGAATATGTGGATCGACACGGAAACCTTTAAAACAGTCGTCTCCGTTACCCCTTTGGTTTCGATCGATTTGGTAGTGGAGCGTGCCGATAGTTATATCCTTCTGGGGCAGAGAACAAACCGTCCGGCACAAGGGTTCTGGTTCGTACCGGGTGGCCGCATTCTCAAGAGCGAGACGCTGGATGACGCGTTCAGACGACTCACCCAAACCGAATTAGGCCTAGCCTCTGAGCGCAAAGAGGCCCGCCTGTTGGGCGTGTACGAACATTTTTATCCAGATAGCATGTTTGGGTACGACGCGGGCTCCCCTTCGACCCATTATGTGGTGCTCGGTTACCACCTGAGGCTGGATGCATGCAAAGATCTGGAGCCTCCTCACCAGCAACACAGCGCCTATCGTTGGTGGCATCCTGATGAAATGCGTCAAGAGGCACGTGTACATGAGAACAGCCGCGCCTATTTAGCGGCTCTCTGATAAAACTATACAGGAATCAATTTTATGCTTTACCCCGTCATTATGGCTGGTGGCAACGGCTCTCGTCTCTGGCCCCTATCGCGCCAACTGAATCCCAAGCAGTTCCTGCCCCTGGCGGATGCAACTCTCACCATGCTGCAGGCAACGCTGAATCGGCTTTCCGATTTGGATGTTGCGCTACCTTGCCTTATCTGTAATGAGCAGCACCGCTTTTTGGCAGCAGAGCAACTACGGCAGATGGGGATGGAGCAGGCCAATATCCTGCTGGAACCGGTAGGACGCAACACCGCTCCAGCCATTGCGCTGGCAGCGTTACAGGCCATCGAGCAGTCGGATGATCCAGTACTGCTGGTGCTGGCTGCCGACCACCTGATCCGCGATGTAGACGCCTTTCACCGCAGTATCCAGGTGGCATTGCCCCAGGCTGAGGCGGGCAAACTGGTCACCTTTGGCATAGTGCCCACCCATGCGGAAACCGGCTACGGCTATATCGAGCAGGGTGATGCGTTGTCGGATGGCGGATTTACGGTGAGTCGCTTCGTCGAAAAGCCGGATGAAGCGACAGCGCAACAGTACCTGGAAAGTGGTCGCTACCTTTGGAACAGCGGTATGTTCCTGTTCAAAGCCAGGCGCTATCTTGAGGAGTTGGGTTACTTCCGTCCCGATATCCTAGATGCCTGTCGCGCGTCGTTGGTCAACGCGAGCCAGGACATGACCTTTACCCGTGTGGATGCTGAAGCCTTCGCCGCCTGCCCGGATGACTCCATCGATTATGCCGTGATGGAGAAGACGGATGATGCAGTGGTAGTGCCGCTGGACGCTGGCTGGAGTGATATTGGCGCCTGGTCGGCGCTGTGGGATGTTAGCGACAAGGATGTGGATGGCAATGTGGTGAAAGGCGATGTTCTGAACCACTCCTCACGCAACAGTTACATCCATGCCGATAACCGCCTGGTGGCGACGGTTGGTGTCGACGACCTGGTCATCGTGGAAACCAAGGACGCCGTTCTGGTTGCGCACAAGGACCGGGTGCAGGATGTAAAGAAGGTAGTTGAACGGTTGAAGGCCGAAGGGCGTCGCGAGCATCTGAACCACCGTGAAGTCTATCGTCCCTGGGGTGTCTATGACTCCATCGACAATGGAAAGCGTTACCAGGTCAAACGTATTACCGTGAAGCCGGGTGCGAAACTGTCGGTGCAGAAACACCACCATCGTGCCGAGCACTGGATTGTGGTCAGCGGTACCGCCAAGGTGACCAATGGTGACAAGACCTATCTGGTGACCGAAAACCAGTCCACCTATATCCCGGTGGGCCAGGTACACGCCTTGGAAAACCCCGGTGTTATCCCGCTGGAGCTGATCGAGGTGCAGTCCGGTTCCTATCTTGGAGAGGACGATATCGTGCGGCTGGAAGATAAATATGGCAGGGCTTGAGTAGCGGGAGCTCATTTCTTTGGAAACGGATGCCATTCTTACCCTTTGTACTGTAGGCGCAGTACTTGTTGCACTTGCGGCCACGAGAATACCTGCCGATCTGATCTTGATGGCCGCGCTCGCCTTCTTGGTGATTAGCGGTATTCTCACTCCGCCCGAGGCGCTGGCGGGCTTTGCCAATACGGGCGTGATAACGATTGCGACACTGTATGTGGTAGCGGCTGGCCTGAAGGAGACCGGTGCAGTGCAGTGGGTGGCCATGCGCTTGCTGGGCCAGCCCCGCTCCGTGCGCGGGGCGCTGGGGCGAATGCTGCTGCCGACCGGCGCACTGAGCGCCTTTATGAACAATACCACCGTGGTGGCGATGTTTATTCCCGCCATTCAGGACTGGGCGCAACGCCTGCGCATTCCTGCATCCAAGCTGCTGCTGCCGCTGAGCTATGCCACCATTCTGGGCGGTACCTGCACGCTGATCGGCACCAGCACCAATCTGGTGGTTGATGGTCTGCTGCAGGCCGAAACTGATATGCACCTTGGCCTGTTTGAGTTGGCTTGGCTGGGCGTTCCGCTGCTGCTGGTTGGCCTGGCGTTCCTGCTCTTGTTGTCCGATCGACTGTTGCCGGCTCGAGGCGGGGTTGATGAACAATTGGAGCAGGTGCGAGAGTACGGGGTGGAGGTAGAGGTAGAGCCTGATGGGCCCTTGGTGGGGCGGACGATCGCACAAGCGGGTCTGCGTAGTCTGACTTACGGTTATTTAACCGAAATAGATCGGCAAGGGCGTCTGATTACTGCAGCCGAACCGGACCGTATGCTCAACGCAGGCGACAAGCTCTATTTCATCGGTGCACCCGAATGCGCGAGTGAGTTGCGACGCATACAAGGCCTCAAACCTGCCAACGGGAGTATTCATAAGCTCGACGTCGAAAATCACCAGAGATGCATTGTCGAGGTTGTGTTGGGCCCGGAGTTTCCCGCACTCAATGTCAGTGTGCGCGAATCGCGGTTTCGTACCCGTTTCAACGCCGTGATCCTGTCGGTCTCCCGCGAGGGCAATCGAATACCGGGAAAACTGGGTGATATCGAACTCAGGGTGGGCGATACGCTGTTGTTGGAAGCGAGTCACCAGTTTGTCGAACAGTACCGTTTTCGGCGCGACTTCCTGTTGGTCAGCGCTTTGAACGACTCTACTCCGCCGGATTTTCGCAAGGCGCCCTGGGCATTGGGCATACTGCTGGCGATGGTGGCGATCAGTGCCATTGGGCTCCTGCCCATTATGGAAGCCGCATTTCTGGCCGCCGGCGCAATGATTGGCAGCCGCTGTGTAACGGCTGGCAAGGCGCGCCGTTATATCGATCTTCCGGTGCTAGTGGTAATTGCAGCCTCATTCGCGCTTGGTAATGCTATGACGGTAACGGGGGCTGCAACAGCGATTGCCGATACATTATTGTTCGCAGAGGGGCTATCGCCTTGGGTAGCGCTCGCATTCGTGTATGTATTGACTGCGGTGTTCACTGAAGTAATCACTAACAATGCGGCTGCGGTGTTGATGTTCCCGGTTGCTATGGCTGTCGCTGAACAGTTGGGCGTAAACTTTTTGCCCTTTGTTATCGCGGTCATGTTTGCGGCATCAGCGAGTTTTATATCGCCTCTGGGCTATCAAACTAACCTGATGGTATTTGGTCCTGGGCGCTACCGATTTGCGGATTACATCAAGATCGGCGTACCTATGAGCGTGTTGGTAGGCAGTGTGTCGATTGGTCTGATTCCTTTTATATGGCCTTTTTAAGGTTTAATTCACATAGCTTATTGGAACCGCCAAGTGCGTCAGATTTCCCCCACGAAGACCTTTATACTGCAGCAGACTCTATTCTGGTGTGTGCTGGTGGCGATTCTGTATGGCCTGCTCAGGCCGCAGTCACCGCCTGACCTGTTCTACCAGTCAGACAAGTGGATGCACCTGTTAGCGTTCTCGGCGTTGGCTTTTTGTGCTGGCGTCGCTTTTTGTTCGAAATTGGGGTGGCGTGTTTGGGCAGTGCTGCTTTTTGTGGCGCCTGTATTGGAGTGGGTACAGCATTGGGTTCAGCCCCACCGGACGTTCAGTTGGGAAGATGCCCTCTCTAACATCGGTGGGGTAGTGCTTGGTTGGCTGGCTTTCTGGATATTGACACGCCGTTAGGTCGTATGTGAGCGGGATTTTCGATGATTACCCGCCAGCACGGCGATGGCGGCGACTGTTACGAATGTCGCAGCGTTGGCCGGAATCTGAAGGTTAAAATCCGTTGCTGAATGAATCAGTATCCCGAGCATCGCCATGGAGGCACCAAACCCTATACCGCTTCGATACCAGGATTCCCGGTGCCAGAGTGCTTTGAGTGCGTGACGTAATGCGCCGATGACGAACAAACCAAGCATTAGCCATCCGATCATCCCATACTCGATGGCGAACTGTAGGTAGTCATTATGGGCATGGTCAAAGTGAAGCTGGATCTCTGGCCCAGGGTAGGTTTGAAAACTTGATTCGAAACTGCCAGCGCCAAAGCCTGTTATAGGCTTCTCGATGAACTGCTCCCAGCCATACTCAAACACGTCCAGACGCACCTCGTTTTTACGCGCGACAACCTCGCCGTTTTCAACCACATTCTCGACACGCGTATTGATAAGTCGATCTTTGAGTCTATCCAAACCAAAGAACTGACTGATCACCAGAACGTCGATCAGGATCAGGCTGGCCAGTATCAGGCTGTTGCGAACCCGGTGTTCTTTGTTTAGTAGTACGAAAATGCCGCCGATGACGAGCAGTGAAGCGAAAAAGGCGGTGTTGCCCATGCGTGAGCGGGTCATCACCAGGGCAATAACCATGATCACCAGCGCCAGACGCAGACGGGCTTTCGGCCCCATCAGCATCTCCAGCACGTTGCGCCAATGCAGTGGCGCGCCATCGCGAAGTGCCATCAGCAACCCGATGCCCAGCCCAAGTGTCATCACCAAATAGCCGGCCAGATGGTTGCGGTTAACGTAGGTGCCGGTGGCTACCCCAAGATAATACTCCTTGGGTTTGAACAGCAGCCATTCGAGTCCGGATAGCGTCATCAGCGTGCCATAGAACGCTTGTAGGGTACCGCTGACCAGCAGCACGCTGATCAGCAGTGTCAGACGCTTGCGGGTATGGAAAAGGCCGACGATCAGGATAAACAGAAAGCTGTAGCCAAGCCCGAGCATCAGGTTTTGCAGCGTGGAGCCTGAGTCGGCTGTAATGCCAAGCGCCCATTGCAACGCGACCCAGACTTGGGTGGCGAGAAGCAACATAAACAGGGGTAGGGCGGGCTTGAGTGCCCGGTTGTGCGTCGTAGCTTTGTTAAGCTGCATCGCTGCCCAGCAGCCGGTCAGTAAAGTTGCGACGATACAGAACAGTGCTTTAGCCCAATCGCTGTTGCTGCCGCTCGGCAATGGGACCCACACCAGCAGTACCAGGGTAAAGAAGATCAGGGTTGACTCAAGGGGTGAACGTACCTGATTCATGTAATTGACTGCTCCCTGGCTTTCATTTTGGGTTAAACGTTTTCCTGTAGGGGCCGACCCTTACAGATAGCTCGCTTGGTTCCGAGCGCATATTATGTCGCACAGGCGGCATAAAAAATGGCCTGTTAACTGGCCATTTAAGCGACAAGCTCATAAAATCAGCGGATTATACGTTTTATGGTGCTGTCGTTGCACCGCAAAAAGGATATTTAGGGATCACCGGGCTCAACGCCTGCCTTATACGCTGGAAAACAAAATCTCGGGGGAAGTTATCATGCGTAAAACTCTTTCTGCTCTCACCATGGCGGTTGCTTTGGCATCCGGTTCCGCAATGGCTGACGAAGCCACACTGAATGCGTTGAAAGCGGCAGGCGTGCAGATGTCTCAGGCGGTAGCGGATCAGGTGAAAGCTGCCGAAGGCGCGGCGATTGCCGATGCCGTTGCAGAAGTCGTGAAAGGTCTGGGTGATGATGCTGTTGCAATCGAAGCGGCGATCAAGGCAGCGGTAACTGCCGCGCCTGATTATGCGGTTGCCATTGCCACCGAAGCCGCCAAGGTTGCACCCGATCAGGCTGATACCATCAAGACTGCAGCAGCAGCTGCTGCTCCGACCAAAACCGATGATATCAACAGCAGTGTCGACAAAGCGGTGGCGTCTCTCTCGAACGACGGGGACAACTCCTCAGATGGTGACACCACTGTTGTGAACACGACGAATACACCCTCTGATAACGGGGGTAACGGTTCCGCCAGCCCGAACACTTGATCGAATTTTCGATTGCGCTCCTGGTAACAGGGAGTGCCAGAAACCTGAATGGAACAGTAGAGAAAGGGCTTTCTGCCATGCGTAAAAATTTTGCACTGAACACTCTGAGCGTGTCCGTATTGCTGGCGACCAGCGGCAATGCACTGGCTATTGAAGCGGCATCGATCGATCTGGGTGGGGTTCAGTTCACCCCGACCCTCGAACTCTCCGAGCGTTATGATGACAACTTCCGTGAAGTTGGCACCAATGAAGACTCCTCATGGATTACCAGCATCACCCCGACCTTTGTCCTGGCGGCGAAAGATCGTGTGAATCTGTATTCGGTAACCTACTCGCTCAACAGTGAAACGTATCATTCATTCCGCAATGATGACAACGTTGACCATCATCTGGATCTGGATGCGCACATGGAGTTCACCTCGCGCAGCCGTCTGGATCTGAATGCCGGTTATGACAAGGTTGAAGAGACGGCCGATACCGAAATCGATGGTGTCAATGACAAGTACCATACCTATAACATTGGTGGTGTGTACGGCTATGGAGCCCAGTCTGCCAAAATGCAGCTGGAGTTCGGCGCGAACCAGGAGTGGAAGCGCTACGACAACAAGGGCGGCCTGAACGACGATCAGGAGCGCGATACCACCAGCCTTTCGGCCACGGCTTACTACCGTGTAGCGCCTAAAACCCGTGCTTTGGCCGAGGTGCGTTATACCGATTACGATTACGAGTCGAGCAGCTCTACCCTTGATAGCGATGCGACGGCTTACCTCGTCGGTGTGACCTGGGATGCAACGGCCAAAACCAGCGGTACTGCCAAGTTTGGTTGGGGTGAGAAAGAGTTCGATGATGCGTCCAAAGATGACGCTGATAAGAGCATGTGGGAAGTGGGGGTCACCTGGGCTCCGCGTACCTACTCAACCTTTACCCTGCAGACGCGTCGTGGTTTCGAGGAAGGCTCCGAAGGGGCTGAGAACTACATCGATACCACCAGCACAAGCTTGGGCTGGAACCACGAGTGGTCATCTTACCTGTCGTCCGATCTTAACTATACCTTCATCAATGAAGACTACGAGAATGATCGCGAAGACGATACTAACCGCATCGGCGCTGGCTTGACCTATGAACTGCGTCGCTGGATGAGCGTCGGCGTGGGTTACCAGTACAAGGATGTCGATTCTAACGTCGCGGGCGAGTCTTACGATCGCAACCTGTATCAGGTAAAGCTGACCATGGGGCTGTAAGCGCAGTCTCTCAGATTGCCGCTTGAAAAAGGGGGAGCTTGTCTCCCCCTTTTGTCGTAAAGATGTTTGAGGCAGATATAAGATGATTCAACGTTTGCTAGCGCGTGTACTGGTGCTGCTTTCGCTTTCCATCCTTTCCGTTAATGCGTGGTCGGCCGGTGATAGCCAGTATCGGCTTGGTTCGGGTGATGTCATTAGCATCAATGTATTCGGTGAAGAGGATCTCAGTTTTGAGCAGCTTCGCATGACCGATGCCGGTACGTTTTCATACCCGTTTTTGGGCGAGGTCCGCGCACTGGGGTTAACCGCCGCAGAGTTGGAACAGCGGATTATCAAGGGCTTGAAAGGTGACTACCTGATCGACCCCAAGGTGTCCGTCAGTATTCTGGAATACCGCGATTTCTTCGTGAACGGTGAGGTTAAAGAGCCCGGTGGCTACCCGTTCAAACCGGGGCTAACCCTGCGCAAGGCGATTGCCCTGGCCGGTGGTTTTACTGAGCGGGCGTCAAAGAGCAAAATGTCGATTATCCGCGAAAACGGCAACGACAAGCGCACGTTTAACGCTGACTTGGATACCAGGATCGCGCCAGGCGATATCATCACTATCGAACAGAGCTTCTTCTGATTATGGATACAGGTTTCAACCAACAGGAAAGGGCGTCACTGGCTCAGCGCATAGTGGATGATGAGATCGATCTGTTGCAGCTGTGGCAGACAATTTGGCGCCGTAAATGGAGCATTATTACGCTCACGCTGGTCGTGATGATGCTCGCAGCGCTGGTGGTATTGAGCGTGACCCCTATCTACAAGGGTGTATCAACGCTATTGATCGAGCAAAAGGCGGCCAAGGCCGTGTCGATCGAAGATATTTACGGGCTCGACGGTGGTAGCAACGAATACCTTCAGACGCAGTTCGAACTGCTTAAGTCCCGGGAACTCGCAGAGCGCGTTGTACGAGAGCTAAACCTGACGACTCACCCGGAACTGGACCCGCGCCAGCAGCCCGAACCGCTGATCGATATCAGTGGCATGCTCAAGTCGTTTGATATTCGCAAATGGCTGCCCATTGCAACGCCCGCCGATTTCGAGGCGTCTGATGAACTGACGGAAGCGCAGATCTTCGACAGGGTGGTTCTGGCGTTCATGGAGCGTACGACTATTTCACCGGTTATGAAGACGCAGCTGGTAAAGGTCGAGGTAGAAATGGCGGATGCAGCGTTGGCGGCTCAGGCGGCGAATGCACTGGCCAACGCCTATATCGAAAGTCAGCTTGAAGCCAAGTTGGACATGACCCAGACGGCAACGAACTGGATGAATGAGCGTCTATCGACGCTTAAATCCAAGCTTCAGGAGTCTGAGCGTAATCTGCAGGCGTTTCGTGAAGCGGAGAATCTGGTTGATCTTGAGGGTGTAACCACCGTTGCCGGTGGCGAGTTGTCACAGACAGGTGATCGTCTGATTGACGCCCGTAGAAGCCGTGCCGAGGCCGAGAGCCAGTATCGACAGGTTGCGTCGATGAAGAGCGCTGGTTGGGAGCGTTTGGCAACCGTGCCGGCTGTACTGAGTAACCCGCTCGTGCAGCAGTTCAAGGCAGAGGAGGGGCGGGCCCGGTCCAAGGTGCAGGAGCTGTCGCGCCGTTACGGACCGAAACACCCGAAAATGATCTCGGCCAATACCGAACTGTCCGCTGCAAGCGCCAACCTGCGCTCGCAAGTTGAGCAGGTGGTGGCTTCAATCGAGCGTGAATATCAGCTGGCAACCGCTAACGAGCGCTCGCTGCAGGGCTCCTTTAACCGCAACAAGGAGCAGATTCAGGATATCAAGCGTAAAGAGTTCAAGCTGCGCGAACTGCAGCGCGAGGTCGATAGCAACCGCTCCCTGTACGATACGTTCATGACGCGTCTGAAAGAGACCTCTGCTACATCGGATTTCGAGGCCGTTAATGCTCGAATCGTTGATCCGGCGGTAGTGCCGGAAGATCCGGTGAAGCCTAAGAAGTCGTTGATTGTCGCGATCGCCGGCTTGTTGGCCATGATGGCGGGCATCGGTATGGTGTTGCTGCTTGAGTTCCTGAACAACACCTTCAAGAGCACGGAAGATGTCGAGGGCAAGCTCAACCTGCCGGTGCTTGGTATTCTGCCGATGCTCAAAGGCAAGCAGCGTACTGATGTGGCGCGTATGGTGTTGAATGATGGCGACAAGGCGTTTACCGAGTCGATCCGTACCATCCGCACCGGTGTGGTGCTCTCCGGTCTGGATAACCCACACAAGGTGCTGGTCGTGACGTCATCCATTCCGGGTGAAGGTAAAAGTTCTGTTGCAGCGAACCTGGCATTTGCCATGGCGCAGATGGAAAAGGTGCTGCTGATCGATGCCGACATGCGCAGGCCGACTGTTGCCAAGAACTTTGAGTTCCCGGTCGGTACGCCCGGTCTAGCAAACTTGGTGGCCGGTACTGCCAAACTTGAGGACTGCATCAAGTCGGTTGAGGGCGATGTGGATATCATCTCGGCCGGTACTGTACCGCCAAATCCGCTTGAGTTGCTGTCTTCGCAGCGTTTTGCCAAGGCGTTGCAGGTACTGGAAAGTCGCTATGACCGCATCATCATCGACTCGCCGCCGACTCAGGCGGTGAGCGACGCGCTGGTGCTGTCGACGCACGCGAATGCGTTGATCTACGTGATCAAGTCTGAATCCACCGCGATTCCGTTGGCGAAGCGCGGTGTTGGTCAGCTGTTACAGAACAACGCACCGGTGACCGGCGTTGTGCTGAACCAGGTCGATGTGAAGAAAGCGAAGAAATATGGCTATAACTACGGTGGTTACTACGACTACTACGGTTATAGTGGCTCAACGAAAGAGGCCTAAGGTCTATGGGGATGGTGGATCTGCACAATCATCTTCTGCCCGGTATCGATGACGGGGCGGAAGATCTTGGCAAGTCGCTTGAGCTGGCCCGTATTGCGGTCGGTGACGGCATCACGCATCTGGTCTGCACTCCCCATATTCATCCCGGGCGTTATGACAACTCGCCTGACACGATTCAACCCGCGCTTGAGGCGTTTCGCAGTGGCTTGATTAACGCCGGAATAAAGCTGAGCGTATCGTCCGCTGCCGAGGTGCGCTTCGGGCTTGAATTGATGGAGGGCGTTGCCCGGCAGGCGATCCCTTTTCTTGGGGAGTGGCAGGGGCGTAAGGTGCTCCTGCTTGAGTTTCCTCACGGAGAGATACCTTTCGGGGCCGAGCGTTTAACGCAGTGGTTGATCGACCGTAAGATACTGCCGATGATCGCCCATCCCGAGCGCAACAAGGCGCTGATGAAAACGCCCTCCAAGTTAAAGCCTTTTTTGACTCAGGGGTGCCTGCTACAGGTCACGGCAGCCTCAGTAGCTGGTCGCTTTGGTGAAGCTGCTGAGGCGTTAGCGCACCAGCTGCTTGCGGAAGATCGCGTGACAGTACTGGCAACGGATGCTCATAACGTCGAGCACCGCCCCCCCATACTGCGCGAGGGGGTAAAAGTGGCCGCCCAGTTGTTGGGTGATAAAAAAGCGGCAGAGCTTGTCACGACGAATCCTTGGTCAATTGCTCAGGTACATTTCAGCTAATGTCCTCATCCCGCCGTCCGGTTGAACTTCCTTGGCGCAAGCCTTTCTGCGTGCTGTTGCTCCTGCTGTGTTTGCCGATGCTATACCTATCGGTGACCTACTTTCTGGCAGGCGTTTCATCGGCTCAAGCCGAAATGTTTTTGCGCGACTGGAGTAGCAAAAAGACACCGCCATCAGAGCCCGCCTGGCAGGCGGCACAGGCGGCGGCAGAACGTTCAGTGAGTTTGGTTCCGGGCACCAACGGTGACTACTGGGATCGCTTGGGACGTGTCTACGAATGGCGCTATCTGAGTCAGCCATTTGGTGCAGATAGCGCGCAGGCAAGCAGGGAGCGTGCGTTGGAAGGTTACCGGGCTTCGGTTAAGGCGCGACCCTTGTGGCCCTATACCTGGACGCAGTTGGCCTTCATTAAACTGCGTTTACTGCAATTCGATGATGAGTTCGATCAAGCACTGGTTCAGGCGTTTAAGCTCGGCCCCTGGCGGATGAATGTGCAGGCGCAGCTGGCTGAGGTCGGCATGATCACCTGGCCTCAGCTGAACCCTGAACAGAAGGCGTCTACCTGGGAATCGCTTGAGCGTACTCTTCGCCACTCCCCTCAGCGTGCCCGTGTGTTGCAGGATCTCGCCAAGCGTGCGGGCCTATACAATGAGCTTTGTGCTGCCCTCGACCCTGCGCTGCTAGCGCAGCGAAAGTGGTGTAACGAATAATCTAGCCAGCCCATACATTTGTCCGGCATAGCCTTGTCGACATAACTCCGATACCGAATTGCTGCTCTGACTCATGCTCTAGCGTGAGCGGCGTGGTGCGGTTTGGCCCGCGTTGGGATGGTGGACACTTTGCCCGTTATAGGTAGTGGTGAGGTGAGCTAAGTGTTTGAAAATATTGGTGGGCCCAGCAGGACTTGAACCTGCGACCAATGGATTATGAGTCCACTGCTCTGACCAACTGAGCTATAGGCCCTAAGAGGAGCGCCAATGATACCGGTGCGGTAACATTGGCGCAATAGTTTGAATTGGAAGGACTTTACTCGTCGAGGAAGCTGCGCAGGTGGTCTGAGCGGCTCGGGTGGCGAAGCTTACGAAGCGCCTTGGCTTCGATCTGACGAATACGCTCGCGCGTTACGTCGAACTGCTTGCCAACCTCTTCAAGCGTGTGATCGGTGTTCATATCGATACCGAAACGCATACGCAGTACTTTCGCTTCGCGGGCGGTGAGGCCTGCCAGTACTTCCTTGGTAGCTTCGCGCAGGCCTTCGCCCGTTGCGGTATCCACCGGTGAAGAAAGCGTGGTGTCCTCGATAAAATCACCCAGGCTCGAGTCTTCATCGTCGCCAATCGGCGTCTCCATGGAGATCGGCTCTTTGGCGATCTTGAGCACCTTGCGAATCTTGTCTTCCGGCATATCCATGCGCTCGGCCAGCTCTTCCGGCAGCGGCTCGCGACCCATCTCCTGCAGCATCTGGCGGGAGATACGGTTGAGCTTGTTGATCGTCTCGATCATGTGCACCGGAATACGGATGGTGCGTGCCTGGTCGGCAATCGAACGGGTGATCGCCTGACGAATCCACCAGGTGGCATAGGTGGAGAACTTGTATCCGCGACGGTATTCGAACTTGTCTACCGCTTTCATCAGACCGATGTTGCCTTCCTGGATCAGGTCCAGGAACTGCAGACCGCGGTTGGTGTACTTCTTGGCGATGGAGATAACCAGACGCAGGTTGGCTTCAACCATCTCTTTCTTGGCGCGGCGGGCACGGGCTTCACCGATCGACATGCGACGGTTGACCTCTTTGATCTCCGACAGGGAGATGCCCACTTCCTCTTCGATCTGAATCAGGCGACGCTGAGCGCGCTTGAGATCGCCGAGGTTGTCTTCGATATAAGGCGCGTAACCGGCACCTGATGCAACAAGCTCGTCGAACCAGTTGCTGTTGGTTTCATTGCCGGGGAACTTCTGGATGAAGTCTTTGCGCGGCATGCGCGCACGCTGGGTGCAGATGCGCATGATGGTGCGCTCCTGCTGACGAATACGGTCGATATAGTCACGAACGCGCTCGACCAGCTGATCGTAGAAGCGTGGAGACAGCTTGATCGGGGAGAATGCGAGCCCCAGGGATTCCTGAGCTTCGGACATCGCCTTTACATCACCAGTTGCAGCTGCCGCCTGGTACTGATCGATAGCGTTCTGCAGCAGGCCGAAGCGCATGCGTGCTTCTTCAGGGTCCGGACCGCGATCTTTTTCATCGCTATCGGAGTCGCTGTTGTCGTCTTCGTCT
Organism: Marinobacterium lacunae; assembly: GCF_000705555.1. Taxonomy (GTDB): domain Bacteria; phylum Pseudomonadota; class Gammaproteobacteria; order Pseudomonadales; family Balneatricaceae; genus Marinobacterium_D; species Marinobacterium_D lacunae. The sequence continues at coordinate 80,888 of NZ_JMQN01000018.1, read as the reverse complement.
TCGTCTTCGTCTTCATCATCGTCAGAGTCGTCGTCCTCGTCGATGTCGATCGGCGCTTCGCTCTCCTCTTCAGGCGCTTCGGCGTCCGGATCGATATAGCCGCTGAAGATGTCGCTCAAGCGGCCTTCTTCCTGCAGTGCGGCATTGTATGCGTCCAGGATGGTATTAACGCTGCCCGGGAACTGGGCCAGCGCCATCATCACTTCACGGATACCCTCTTCGATACGCTTGGCGATGTCGATTTCGCCTTCGCGAGTCAGAAGTTCGACGGTACCCATTTCACGCATGTACATGCGCACCGGATCGGTAGTGCGACCCGCGTCGGACTCGACGGCAGCGAGTGCGGCGACGGCTTCGTCGTCCGCCTCGTCAGCGGAGTCACCGCCGGTCAGCAGCAGGTCTTCGGCGTCGGGCGCTTCTTCCGACACGGAGATGCCCATGTCGTTGATCATTCGGATAATGTCTTCGACCTGATCCGGATCGGCGATATCTTCGGGCAGATGGTCGTTCACCTCAGCGTAGGTGAGGTACCCCTGCTCCTTGCCGCGGGCGATCAGTTCTTTTAAACGTGACTGCTGCTGTTGGGAGTTATCCGACATAGAACCCCTGTGAAGAGTGAATGCTGAGAGATGACTGATGGCAGTGTGAAATCAAGCGCGACATTATAGCGTTTTTGCCAGCCCCTGGCCAGTTGATGTAGAGAACTTGTTCCCTGTTACAGGTGAATATTAGAACAGTTTTGGCAGATTGCAGCGTTTTGGCCGCATTTTGCCGAACGCCGGTACGTTGCTTGGCAGCGGAGCGCTTAACGGCCTGCAGAGCCGGTGAGCAGTGCTTGCAGTTGTGCTTTTTCTTCGGCGGTAAGTGGTGACTGACGTTGTTTTTTCATCAGCTCGTCGATGCGTGCTTCAGAATGGCGGCCCAGCAAGCGTTGCATGGTTTCGCCGAGCAACTTGCCGGCATCCACGTCGCCGAGTACCGGGTCGAGGTGCGCAATCTCGTTAAGCAGCATCAGGTAGGCCTGATGTGCAGGGTCATGCTGCCAGTCGACGAGCAGGGTGCCAAGCGATGCGCCTGGCGTTCGTTGCAGGTACTCAAGAAGATCGGTAAGAAGCTCGATATTGGGTTCCTGCAAGCCCTTCAATACCGAGGCTTCCGGCTGGCTGGACGCGAGTTCCGGGTGGTGCAGAAGAATGGATATGGCGCTGCTTACAAGATTTATCTTCAGCGTTTTTCCCGGTCGGGCCTTGGCCGGTGACGGACGAGCCGGGGCGTAATCCTGCGGAGCAGGCTCGTCTGCGTATGGCGGGTATGCGGGCTCGTAATCATACTCGTAGTCGTCAGCGGGGGGCGGCGCTTCGCGGCTGCTGCGCGAAGGTGTGGCCAGCGATTGCTGGGGTGTTGGTTCGGTGGCGCGATGCAGGTCGATGACGCTGTTGAGCTGGTCCAGCGACAGTCCGGTTATTTCGCAAATCCGATCCATCATCATCTGCTGAAGCAGGCTTGGCTGCATCGACTGGATCAGCGGCAGTGCCTGATTACTGAATCGTGCGCGACCGTCCATGCTCGCGAGGTCGGCGTCCTCAGACAGGGCCTTGAAGAAAAACTCGCTCAGCGGGAGTGCCTGTGCCACACGTTTGGTGAAGGCTTCTTCGCCCTCTTTGCGGACCAGCGTATCCGGATCCTCGCCTTCGGGCAGGAACAGAAAACGGGCCTGTTGACCGTCTTTGATCACCGGCAGGGTGGTGTCCAGCGCGCGCTTGGCGGCGTTGCGCCCGGCGTTGTCGCCGTCGAAGCAGAATATGACCTCGGGTACCAGCTTGAATAGTCGCTCAAGATGGGACGCGGTGGTCGCTGTGCCGAGCGTTGCAACAGACCAGGTAATACCGTGCTGGGCGAGGCTGACGACATCCATGTAGCCCTCAACGATCAGCAGTCGGCTTAGGGTGCCGGTGTGCTGTCGCGCCTCATACAGGCCGTAGAGTTCCCGTCCCTTGTGGAAAGTGTCGGTTTCCGGCGAGTTCAGGTATTTGGGTTTGTCATCACCGAGCACGCGGCCACCGAAGCCTATGGTGCGCCCTCGCATATCGCGTATCGGAAACATGATGCGATCGCGAAAACGGTCGTAGTAACGATGGCGCTCTTCATTGTGTATAACAAGGCCGGTACGTTCCAGTTGGCTTTGTGCGTCATCAAGGCTGGATAGGTGGGTCAGGAGGTTATCCCACCCAGGCGGTGCGTACCCAACCTGAAAGCGAGCTGCGATCTGGCCGGTGAGGCCGCGTTGCTTGAGGTAGTCGACGGCGCGCTGGCGCTGTTCACTGGTGCGCAGCTGCTGCTGATAAAACTGGTTGGCCTGTTCCAATACCGAGAACTGGCTTTTGATCTGTTTCTCGCGCGCCAAGTCGGCCGGGCGGTCGTTGTCGCGCGGTACTTCCATGCCGACCAGTCGGGCCAGCTCTTCAACGGCTTCAGGAAAGCTCAGTCGTTCGTACTCCATGACAAAGCCCAGTGCATTGCCACCTGCGCCGCAGCCAAAACAGTAATAGAACTGCTTGTCGGGGCTTACCGAGAACGAAGGGGATTTTTCCTTGTGGAAAGGGCAGAGCGCGGAGTAGTTCTTGCCGGCACGCTTGAGCTTGATGCGGCTGTCGACGACATCAACAATGTTGACGCGTGCTAGCAGGTCATCAATAAAGTGCTGTGGGATTCGCCCGGCCATAGATCCTCGCTGTCGACTGGCAGCGAGAGCTTATCGTAGCGACTTCGCTTACGCCAGTTTGGCTTTTACCAGAGCTGACACGGCGCCCATATCGGCGCGGCCCTGAAGTTTGGGCTTAACAGCGCCCATCAATTTGCCCATGTCGGCCATTGAGCTTGCGCCGGTTGCGGCGATCGCTTCATCGAGAATCGCGTTGATCTCTACATCACTGAGAGGCTGCGGCAGGAAAGTTTTAATCACCTCCAACTCCTGCTGCTCCTTGTCCGCCAGTTCCGGGCGCTCAGCCGCCAGATACTGGGCAATCGAATCGCGGCGCTGCTTGACCATTTTGTCCAGCACCTGCAGTACCCTGGCATCGTCGAGCTCAATACGCTCATCCACTTCGATGCGTTTAATGTCGGAAAGGATCAGACGGATAGTACCCAATCGGGCCTTATCTTTGGCGCGCATGGCGTCTTTCATCTGTTCGGTAATCTGCGCTTTGAGGTCAGACATGCCGGTATCCTGTTTCGCGAACGACGGGTTTCGATTACAAGTAGTAGTGCTAATCTGCTCCAGATATTACTGAAGCAGATGATCAGTACAGGCGTACGCGACGAGCGTTTTCGCGCTGAACTTTCTTGGCGTGACGCTTAACAGCGGCAGCTGCTGCACGCTTGCGCTGAGTAGTCGGCTTTTCGTAGCACTCACGACGACGAACTTCAGCCAGGATGCCGGCTTTTTCGCAGGAACGCTTGAAACGGCGCAGAGCAACGTCGAACGGCTCGTTATCTTTTACTTTTACAGCAGGCATTGATTAATCACCTTTAGCTTGATTTTGGATTGCTTATCCCGACAGGGGCTTATAGTTAAGCTTAGCCTATTGGAATAAGGGCGGAAATTTTAGTCAGACTGGCTGCGGAAGTAAAGAGATGTGATAATTCGCAGCCTTCATCTATTGCGACCGCGAAGGGCTGAAAAAAGATGCGTGTATTGGGTATCGAAACCTCCTGTGATGAAACCGGCGTGGCGCTGTTTGACAGCGAACGGGGATTGCTGGGCGATGCGCTCTATTCCCAGGTCGATATGCATGCCGAGTACGGTGGTGTGGTGCCTGAGCTGGCCTCGCGTGACCACGTGCGCAAGCTGATACCGCTGATCCGCGAGGTATTGGCAGAATCCGGGCAGACGCTGTCCGATATTGATGCCATCGCCTATACAGCGGGGCCCGGTCTTATCGGTGCATTGATGGTAGGGGCTTCAACTGGACGTGCACTGGCGCTGTCGCTCGGTATTCCCGCCATAGCCGTTCACCATATGGAAGGTCACCTGCTCGCACCGATGCTGGAGGAGACACCTCCGGAGTTTCCTTTTGTTGCCCTGCTTGTATCCGGCGGCCATACCCAGCTGGTGCAGGTAGACGGAATAGGCCAGTACAGCCTGCTCGGCGAGTCACTCGATGACGCCGCGGGCGAAGCGTTCGACAAGGCGGCCAAGATGCTGGGGCTTGATTATCCCGGCGGCCCGCTTATCGCCAAGCTGGCGACGACGGGAGACCGAAGCCGTTTTACCTTTCCGCGCCCGATGACTGATCGTCCCGGGCTGGATTTCAGCTTCTCGGGACTCAAGACGTTCACCCTGAACACCGTGAATGCGCATCGAGATGAGGCGGGTGAGATCGACCCGCAGACATTGGCCGATATTGCCGCTGCGTTCGAGGAGGCTGTAGTGGACACGCTGGCGATCAAGTGTCGCCGCGCGCTGCAGCAGACCGGTTATCGGCAGTTGGTGATTGCCGGTGGTGTCAGCGCCAATGCAAGGCTGCGTGAGAAGCTGGCGGTTGTGGTTGAAAAGGAGCGCTCGAAGCTGTTTTACGCCAGACCGAAATTCTGCACTGATAATGGTGCGATGATCGCCTACGCGGGTTGCCAGCGCTTACTCGCCGGGCAACAGAGTGATCTGACCATACTGGCGCGCCCACGCTGGCCGATGGATACCTTGCCGCCTCTGTAGGATTAGAGTTTCGGCTCGCGATGCTGCAACAGATTGCGGATGTTGCGTGCATGGCGCGCCACGAGCAACAACATGATCAGTGTCAGGATGCCCAACAGTTCAGGTATGACAAACCAGGCAAACAGCGGTGTCAGCAGGGCGGTGACCAGTGACGCGGCGGAGGATATTCGGGTCAGTGCAAAGCAGACCAGCCAACTGCTGATCTGGCACAGCGCCAGCAATGGACTGAGCATAAGGCTGACACCGAGGGTGGTCGAAACACCCTTGCCACCGTGCAGTACGCCCTGAATCGGATACAGATGGCCCATCACCGCCGCCAGCGCGCAGAGGCCGATAGCGGTTCCGGTCAGGTCGGTCATCTGTGCGATGCCGACGGCCAGAGCCCCCTTGGCAATATCGCCGAGCAGGGTCAGCGCCGCGGCTGTCCTGTTGCCGATACGCAGAACATTGGTGGCCCCTGGGTTTCCGGAGCCTTGTTGACGAGGGTCCGCGATGCCCATAGAGTTGCACACCAACACAGCGGTCGGGATCGAGCCGAGCACATAGGCCAGCCCGATCATCAGCGCACCAATTGATGTCAGGGTTCCCGGCATTCCTCACAGATCTCCAGGTTAGTTAATGGATAGAGTGTACATACGTGGCTTAGAGGTGGAAACGATCATTGGCATCTACGACTGGGAGCGCGTGACGCCTCAGCGTCTGGTGGTCGACCTCGAGATGGCCTGGGATATATCGGATGCAGCCCGAAGCGAAGATATCGATGCGGCGCTGAACTATAAAAGTGTGTCGGATCGGCTGATCGAGCACATCGAAGCGAGCCGTTGCCAGTTGATCGAAACGCTGGCCGAGCAGCTGGCACAATTGGTGATGAGCGAGTTTTCAGTGCCCTGGGTGTGTCTGGAGCTGAACAAGCCAGGGGCCGTGCCGGCAGCACGCACCGTCGGAGTGCGTATCGAACGAGGCTCTCTGGCCTGATGACCGCCGTACTGTTGGGGATGGGTTCCAATCTCAATCGACACGACAATATCCGCGCAGCACTGGATGCCCTGCAAGAGCATTTCGGCCCGCTGCAGATCTCGCGGGTATTCGAGAGTGAATCGGTGGGTGTGCGCGCCGAAAACTATTTTAATCTGGTGGTTTCGCTGGAGAGTCCGATGAGGCTTGAAGCGCTCTCTGCCTGGCTCAAATCGCTGGAAGACAGCTTTGGCCGCGAGCGCGGTCAGCGCCGCTGCGAGCAGCCGATGGACATCGATATCCTCTGTTTCGGCGATAAGGTCGGATTTTTCAACGGCATCCAGATTCCGCGTGCAGAAATCCTCAAGAACGCCTTTGTGCTCAAGCCGCTGGCCGAACTGGTGCCGGATCGGCTGCACCCGGAAGAGCAGGCCAGCTTTGCCGAGCTTTGGCGAAACTACCGGTCCGAACAGAAGCTCTGGCCCATCGCCTTCGAGTGGCAGGGGCTGACCATCTCGACCCCCGATTCAATCGAACCGACTCAGGCGTCGGCTGACTAACCTACGCGCTGTTATTTAGCCGCGCAGATGGCCAGCTGGCGCTTCTCCAGTTCTTCCCCCAATGCCTTGCCAGTGAACCCTTGGGCCATCAGATCGCGAGGCGAGAGTTCATGCAGACGGCTCAGCAATGGTTCCAATGTCGGTGCAATTGCTTCAAGCGGCGGGTGCAGCGATGCCACACAGGGGCGCAGCTGTTCAAGGCGCTCGGGACGGCGCAGAAGGTCGAGCTGTTTGACCAGCGCCAGCTTGTCCTCAGCTGACAGCGATGTAAAAGCGGCAAGCGGGGCGTGCCAGCTGCGCAGTTGCAGCGCGATGTCGCGGTAGCGGTTGGGTGCTTTCAAGCGCTGGCACAAGGTTTTGATCTGCTCGATTGCACTGTCAGTTGTTGCCTCTTCAGTGGCCAGTGTCAGCAGCAGCGCGAACATCTGCTCGGCGGTACTGGCGTGCTCGGTCAGGCGCTTAATTGACGCCTGTGCGTGCTCGCCGGATATCCCGCAGAGTTCAGGCATCAGCTGGCGACAGGCACCGACGGACTCAAGCACGGTGATAAACGTCATTGGAGATTGGCTGCACAGGGCCCGCTCAAACTCCTGCCAGACCCGCTCCGCCGGCAGGTAGGAGAGCTCGTCACTGCTGCTGAGCGTTTTCATCAACGCCAGAGTGTCCGGCGCAATGGTAAACCCGAGAGGGGCAAAACGGGCCGCAAAGCGCGCCACCCGCAGGACGCGCAGCGGGTCTTCGCTGAAGGCCGGGGAGACGTGGCGTAACACGCGCTGCTCAATATCTTGCTGGCCGCCGTAGGGGTCGACTAACCGGCCCTGATCGTCTTCGGCGATTGCGTTAATAGTCAGGTCGCGGCGGCACAGATCCTCTTCCAGCGTCACGTCGGGACTGGCAAAGAAGTCAAAGCCGGTGTAGCCCTTGCCCGACTTGCGCTCTGTTCGCGCCAGTGCGTACTCCTCACCGTTGTCGGGGTGCAGAAACACCGGGAAATCCTTGCCGACCTGCTTGAACCCGGCGTCGAGCATCTGCTTGGGCGTGGCGCCGACAACCACCCAATCGTGATCCTTGACCTCAAGACCGAGCAAACGGTCGCGGACGGCTCCGCCTACCAGATAGATCTGCACGCGTGTTTACTCAGCGCTCACAACGATCAGGGAACGCCGCGCGCCAGGCTTCGAAGCCGCCATCGAGACTATAGACCGATTCAAAACCCTGCTGGACCAGAAAGCCGGCAGCCGATTGGCTGCTGATGCCGTGGTAGCAGCAGACGATCAGCGGCTTGTCCATGTCCGCTTCGGAGATGAAGTCGTGAAGGTTGTCGTTGCTCAGGTTGAGTGCATCCTTGATATGCAGCCCGAAATAGCTCTGCGCATCGCGGATATCGACAACGGCAGCGCCCTGATCGATCAGGTCAGCGGCTTCCTGGGTAGAGATACAACGATATTGGTCCACCTGTGACCTCCCGTATTGAAATGTGGTGTTAGATGTTCAGATGTCCCGCACAGTCGCAACTGAAGCCCACACGGTCTTCCAGCCGGATTGCGGTGAGCCGGTTGCCCCAGACGCATCCCGTATCCAGCGCGATGACATCATCGCGACCGGTATCGCCAAGTGCCGCCCAGTGGCCGAACAGCTGAACGCGTTTGATCGCTTTCTCCCGCGGGAGTTCGTACCAGGGGTAATACCCCTGCGGCTGGCTTTCCAGTCCGCCATTGGCACTGAAGTCCAGTTTGCCGGAAGGGGAGACAAAACGCATCCGTGTCAGGTAATTGGTGATCAGACGCAGCCGGTCCCAGCCTTCAACCCGCTCACGCCAGGTGTCCGGCTGATTGCCGTACATATGGCGGAAGTACTCGTCGGCCAGTGTGCTGCGCAACACCTGTTCGACTTCGGCGGCCCGTGACTTGGCTTGCTTGAGTGTCCACAATGGCGGGATACCCGCATGTGTCATCACATATCCCAGCGCCTTGCTGTCGACCAGCAGGGGCTGCTGTTGAAGCCAGTGCATCAGCTCATGGCGATCAGGGGCCTCGAGTATTGGCGTGAGCGTGTCCTTGCGTTTGCCGAATGCGGTGCCGTGATGCACGGCCAGCAGATGCAGGTCGTGATTGCCGAGCACGGTGTGGGCGCGGGTGCCCAGTGCCTTGACGAAGCGCAGCACCTCAAGAGAACCGGGGCCCCGGTTGACCAGATCACCTGCCAGCCAAAGCTGGTCGTTGTCGGTAAAGCCGATCTTTTCCAGCAGGCGCATGAACTCGTCGTAGCAGCCCTGAATGTCGCCGATCGCGTATGTCGCCATTGTCAGTACGATATTTCTGAACCTAAAGCCGGGTATCATACCGGATCATGGCCGGGCTTCGCAGCGTGGCACTATCGGTGGGACTCAAAGGTGTGTTCAGGTGTCGCAAGCGATCTCTTTCTTACCCCAGTGGCAGAGCAATGCCCGTGTGCTGGTACTCGGTTCCACACCGGGCGTCGCCTCTCTGAATGCCCAGCAATACTACGCTCACCCGCGTAACGCCTTCTGGCCGATACTGGCGCAGTTGTGTGGTTTTGACGCGCAGCTGCCGTATGAACGCCGGGTAGAGGCACTCAAGGCCTCGGGCGTTGCACTGTGGGATGTGATCGGGCGCTGTTATCGCCCGGGTAGTCTTGATAGCAGCATTCAGGCGGACACGGTCGAGCCGAACGATCTTGCCGAACTGGTCGCCCGGTTGCCCTGCTTACAACTGATCGCGTGCAACGGTGCGACAGCACACAAACTGTTGTTGCGGCATTGGGCCGATCTGCTGGCCGGGTTAGAGGGGCGAGTGAAGGTTATCAGGTTGCCCTCCACAAGCCCTGCACATGCATCACTCTCGCTGGCTGACAAAACGCTGCAATGGCAGGTGATTGGCGACTACCTCGACAAGCGTTAACGCTGCAGCACCGTTTGCGCGCGTTCGATACCGCCTTGGTGCCGGGCGAATCATGGCGTTTCCGGGCGTCAGCGCGCATGTCGGATCCTCTTTAACAGTCAAATCTTAAATGTCGTCAAAAAATGACGGCTTTCTGCAAAGCGTTTTACGTTCAAACGACTAGGCACCCGGTGTGGCCCTGTTGTTGCAGGCACCAAGACCAGTCCGACGATTATGTCGTGTCTACTACACAATGTTTCGGTTAACAGCAGTAGCAGGTGTCCAGCGTGAAAACGAACCTTCCCGTTACTCAATTTGAGGTCGATTACGCCTCCTCCTCCAACATTCTGTCGACCACCGATCTCCAAGGGCGTATCAGTTACGTCAACGATGACTTCGTAAAAATCAGCGGTTTTACCCGTGAGGAGCTGCTCGATAGCGATCACAACATGGTGCGTCATCCCGATATGCCAGCGGCTGCATTCACGGATCTTTGGACGCGGGTGAAAGGCGGTCAGTCGTGGATGGGCGTGGTCAAGAATCGCTGCAAAAACGGCAACCATTACTGGGTCGATGCCTATGTAACCCCCATCGAGCGGAGTGGGCAGATCGCCGAATATCAGTCCGTGCGTCGAAAGCCCGAGCGAGCAGCCGTTCAGCGTGCCGAGCGGCTCTATGCGCAGCTCAATAACGGCAAGGCTCCGTCTGCGCTGCGTAATCGGACACTATCGCTTTCTTCACGCCTGATGCTCTGCGCCTTCTTGCCACTGGCAACCATCGCGGTAGCAGTAGGGATGACAGGGCTTGAAGGTTGGGTGTTGGGCGTAATGGGGTTGTCGGCAGTCGTCTCGCTGATCGCCATCTGGGCGGTGCTCCAGCCCTTCAGGACACTGGTTGCCCGGGCTCAGGTCGTCATTCGGGACCCGGTCGCACAGTATGTCTATACCGGACGGATGGATGAGCTTGGACAGTTGCAGTTGGCAATGAAAATGCTCGAGTCGGAGACAGCAGGCCTGATCGGCCGTATATCCGATTCATCCGGCGTGCTGACACAGGGCGCCACCGGGTTAAGTGCCGCGGTGGAGCAATCCCAGCAGGGCGTGCGCTTACAGTTTTCCGAAACTGATCAGGTCGCCTCAGCCGTTAATCAGATGACCGCCAGCATTCAGGAGGTTGCCTCCAGTGCACAGAGCAGTTCTCAGGCGGCCACTCGGGGGCTGCAGGAGGTTGCCGGTGGCAAGCAGGTGGTCGATCAGAGTGTCGAGTCGGTGCGCGGCCTCAAGGAGGAGATCACCCGTGCTGCCGCCGTGATACAGGATGTTGAAGCGAGTAGCCGCAGCATATCGGGAATTCTCGCCGTCATTCGCGAGATCGCCGAGCAGACCAACCTTCTGGCACTGAATGCGGCCATCGAAGCGGCGAGAGCTGGCGAGGCCGGGCGTGGTTTTGCGGTGGTTGCCGACGAGGTGCGCTCGCTGGCAACGCGCACGCAAACCTCCACGGAAGAGGTGCGAGAGATGATCGAGCGGCTGCAAAAAGGCGCTGCTAGGGCGGTGCAGGCGATGGATGCCGGTGCCCGGCAGGCTGATGTCTGTGTCGAACAGAGTCACCTGACGGTGGCGTCTCTCGACACGATTATGGAGTCGATCCAGTTGATCAGCCGTATGAGCAGCCAGATCGCCGAGGCGGTTGAAGAGCAAAGCTCGGTGGCGGACGAGATCAATATCAGCCTGTCCAACATTCGCGATATGTCGCAGCAGAACCTCAGTGCCGTCGAGCAGAGCTCCTCCACCAGCCGCAATGTTCTGGGTATCGCCACCCGGTTTGGAGAGCTTGCGCAGCAGTTCTGGTCAAGTCGCAACAAACCGGCCTGATCAGGGAGTAAGGCCCAAACGGTCGATCCAGCCAAGACCGGCTGCAGTGTCACCGACGGGCTTATATTCGCAGCTGACCCAGCCTGTGTAGCGGGAGCCGTCGATCAGCTTGAACAGCGACGTGAAGTCGATGCTGCCGGTACCCGGTTCATGCCGGCCCGGGGCATCGGCGAACTGGATGTGGCGAATCATGCCCTGATGGCGTTTAAACTGCGCGGCGGTGTCTTCACCCATCATCTGCATGTGGTAAATGTCGTACTGGATGCCCAGATTACTGGCGCCTACCTGCTCGATGATGGAGGCGGCCTGATCAGTGGCGTGCAGGAAAAATCCGGGAATATCCCGGGTATTGATCGCCTCTATCACAAGCTCCATACCCGCCGCTTCCAGCTGACCGGCCGCATAGGCCAGGTTGGCAACAAACACCCCGTGTGCCTGCTCGTCGCTGACATCGGCTGGTTGTATACCGGCCAGACAGTTGATGCGGGTACAACCCAGAGTCTGGGCATATTCGATGGCCTGCCCGACGCCTGCGCGAAACTCTTCGACTCGATCGGGATGGCAGGCGATACCGCGCTCACCGGCCTCCCAGTCACCCGCTGGCAGGTTGATCAGGACTTGTTTCAGCCCCAGTCGCTCCAACTCGGCCCGCTGTGATTCGGCAGGCCAGGCATAGGGAAACTGGGTTTCGACCGCCTTAAATCCGGCGCGGGCAGCCGCGTCGAAACGCTCCATGAATGGGTGTTCGCAGAACAGCATCGACAGATTAGCCGCAAGTCGGATCATGGTGATGTGATTCCTTGAAAGAGAAAACCGCGCTAGTGTGGAACCGATTATGCAGGCCAACCCCGGGTAGGGCCACCCTGAAGCAGGCAGGAGAGTGAAGATGAAAGTCGTAATCGCACCGGATTCATTCAAGGAAAGCTTGAGTGCCGAAGCTGTGGCTCGGGCGCTGGCTGAGGGGTGGCGCAGCATTAGTCCCGATACACAGCTGGTCGAGCTGCCATTGGCCGATGGTGGTGAGGGCACCACCGGAGCGCTGGTAGCGGCAACTGGGGGCGATTGGGTGACCCGTCTGACGACGGGGCCTCTGGGTGAGCCGGTTGAGGCTTTTTGGGGTCGGCTGGACGCGTCTCGGGCCGTGATTGAATGTGCAGCTGCCTCGGGGCTTGATCTCGTACCCCGGGCACAGCGCGACCCCTGGCACGCCACCACGCGGGGCACGGGGGAGCTGATACTCTCGGCCGTGGAGGCCGGTGCGCGGCATATCATTATCGGGCTTGGCGGCAGTGCTACCAACGACGGCGGCGCCGGTATGCTGCAGGCTCTCGGTGTCGGGCTGCTCGATGACGAGGGCAAACCTATTGGGCCGGGGCCAGCAGGCCTTGCGAATCTTGCCCGCATCGAACTGGATGGCATGGACAGGCGCCTGACGGAGGTTACGTTTGAAGTTGCCTGTGATGTGGATAACCCGCTGACCGGTCCAGAGGGGGCCTCGGCGGTATTCGGCCCGCAGAAGGGGGCCGACGATGCGCTGGTTGAAAAGATGGATGCGGTACTGGCCCGGTTTGCACGCTTGATCGCCTCAAGCCTCGGGCGAGAGGTGGAGGCTACGCCCGGCGCCGGGGCCGCTGGTGGTTTAGGGGCTGCTTTTCTGGCATTTCTGAACGCTGAGCTCAAGCCCGGTATCGAGATCATCCTCGATGCAGTTGATATGGATCGCCAGTTGCAGAACGCACAGCTGGTGATCACCGGTGAGGGCAGAATCGATACTCAGAGTGCGCGGGGCAAGACGCCAGTCGGCGTGGCCCGGCGTGCACGACAAAAAAAAGTGCCATGCATCGCCGTGGGCGGTGCGGTGCCCACGGAGTTGGCGGTGCTGAAACAGCTGGAGGAGGCGGGGATAGCCGCGGTGTTCCCGATATTGCCGGGTGTCGTCTCGCTGGATGAGGCGCTCGCCGACGCGGAGCGTAACCTGAAACTGTGTGCTCGAAACCTGGCGGCGTACTGGCGCTGCCGAAAGGTGTAAACGAGGTACTTAACGGTCGTCGTAGAGTATGAACGACAGCAACTGAAGCGGTACCTCGCGCAGCTCCTCCGGGCCGTGCGGTACTTCAGCATCGAACGCCAGAGAGTCGCCGGGGCCCATGTCGTACAACTGGTTACCGTGGCGGTAGAGAATCTGGCCCTTAAGGATATAGATAAACTCCTGACCGGGATGCGAGAAGGTGGGAAACACCTCGCTGGCGTCATCCATGGTGATCAGAAACGGCTCGTAGCTGGATTTTTTCCCGCGTTGGGTATTGAGCAGCTGATAGGTGTGGCCCTTTTCGGTGCCGCGGCGAACCACTTCCATACCCTCGCCGGACTTGGTCATCTGGGCGCTGCCGGTGGGGCGGTCGTAGTTGCTGAACAGCTGCGAGATCGGCAGCCCGATGGCATCACACAGGCGACTCAGGGTATCGAGACTGGTGGACACCTGCGCATTCTCGATCTTGCTCACCATGCCCTGGCTGAGGCCCGCGATACGCGCGACGTCGGTAATCTTGAGGCCCTGCTCGGTGCGTTTGCTCTTCACCTGCATGGCGATGTACTGCTCAAGTTTAAGGCGCGGGTCACTGCGATCCCGGCTGAAGCTGATCTCGCCTTTTTCCAGTGCATCGATATGTCGTGACTTGGTCATGTCCCTGCCCACCGCGTTCTGTGTACCGAAAGAGTGTATCCCGATAGTTCTTGCAAAGAAAATTATTATATTGAATCCAGGATGGCCGCGGGATTTCCACCGGTAAGGCTTGAATGCCCCTGTGGTTTAACGTATGTGTTTTTATAAATTGTTGCTGTAGATAACAGAGTGAATAAGGAAGTGCCGATGTCCGGTGTACAGAGTCCGGTGAAAAGAACCCCCCTGCACAAGCGCAGTATCGATGTTCAGGGCTATCGACGTGAAGATGGCCTGTGGGAGGTGGAGGGTATCCTGCGCGATACCAAAAGCTACGAAATGAAGCTGCCCGACCGGGGCGCCATTGCACCGGGTGGGTACCTGCATAACATGGTCCTGACGCTGACGGTGGATGATCAGTTGACCATCGTCGATGCCCGGGCGGGCATGGACGACACCCCCTATCAGGATTGTCCGATGGCGGCAGCGCAGTATGCGGCGCTGATCGGGCTCAGAATACGCTCCGGCTGGATGGATGATGCCAAGAAGGCGATCGGGCGCTCCACCGGCTGTACCCATCTGACCGAACTGTTGCCGGTGCTGGCCACGGCCGCCATTCAGACCATCCGGGGCTATCACCTGCAGCACACGCCGGGGTTTAACCGTTCCGACACGGAGAAATCGATGGTGATGAACACCTGCTTCGGTTTTCGCGAGGGCGGACGGGCACAAAAGCTGCTCTGGCCAGAAGAGACAAACACCAGTGAATCACAGGACTGAACCCCTCTACCGGCTTCCTGGGTGCATCAACTCAATGCCCGATTCCGGGCCGGTGCACCGTTTTGGTTAGTCTTTGTTTTTCCTGAACGCGCTACTTTTTCCGATTTCCTTACCAATCAAATGGTTGCAGCTTCTGGTGCGGATATTGCCTTTCCCTCAGGGAAATAAAATATCCTTTAAGTAATGTCTTCGGGGCTGGCGTCTTCTGGGTGAGGGTGATCAACGCCGTGCCCCCATGACTTACACCCATCAGAAAATCAAAGGTAAGGTCATGAGGATAGAACCGCTTATCAAAAGTCGTCCGACCTACGCGCCTGTGGCTGTCCAACCCAGGGCGCAGCTGCACCTGTTCATCGCCAGCGATGACGGGTTGCCGGCGCTGGAGGCGCTGATAGCTCAAGTGTCCGAATCACAGCAAGAGGTGCTGGTATTCACACAAGGGGCGACCGTGGTCGATACGGACAAGGGCATATACCCGATGGCGCAGCTGGCCGAGACGGTTGGGTCTGCGCTGATGGATGCGCCGATCTCCAGTGCAGTGTATATCGCCGGGAACGAGGCGTTCCTGTGGGATATCCGCAATCTGGCGCGCAGCCAGGGATTTGCCGACGAACAGATCCAGATGTGCGAGCCGGTCAACAACACACGCCGGCTGTTCTGCACCCACTGTTATGCCATCACCGAGGATGTCACCCACTCGCCGCACACCTGCTCGGGCTGCGGCCGGTGGCTGCTGGTGCGCGATCACTACTCCAAGCTGCACGCGGCCTATGTCGGTGTGCAGATCAACGCCGAGAATCCCTCGGAGTTGCCTGAGACGGAGGAGCTGGTCTGATGAGTATCGACAAGATTCGGGTGCAGGTCACCGGCATCGAACAGGTGGCGCCACTGATCCGGGAGTTTCAACTCAAAGCCGTGGACGCAGAACTGATGCCGTTCTCTCCCGGCAGCCACGTGGTGGTGGAGATGCCGGATACGCCGCGCCCCCATCGCAACGCCTATTCCCTGCTCAGTGATCCGCGCGATGGCGGCTGCTATCGCATCGCCGTGCGGCTGCAGGAGCACTCCCGCGGTGGATCGCGCTACATGCACGAACAGGTGAAAGTGGGCGATGAGCTGTGGATAACACCGCCTGCCAACCTGTTCTCGCCGTTGTGGCAGGCGAGCAAGCATATCCTGATTGCTGGTGGCGTCGGCATTACGCCGTTCATGTCCTACCTGCCGGAGCTTGAGCGCGAGGGTGCCCACTACGAGCTGCACTATCTCTATCGCGGCAAGCAGACCGGAGCCTACCGCGAGCAGTTACAGCAGTCATTGGGAGAGCGCTGTTTCCTGTACGACGCGGACGCCGGAGCGCGCTGCGACCTGCGTGAGCTGCTCAGCGATCAGCCCCGTGGCAGCCATGCCTACATCTGCGGCCCGCAGTCGCTGATCGCAGGCGTTCAGGAGGTGGCAGCCGAACTGGGCTGGCCCGCCAGTTACATCCATTTCGAGGCCTTTGCGGCACCGCAACCGGGTAACCCGTTTGAGGTGGAACTCTCGCGTAGTGGCCGGACCCTGAAGGTGGCTGCTGATACCAGCCTGCTGGAGGCACTGGAGGAGGCCGATGTTCCGGTCACCAGCCTGTGTCGAGGCGGAGTCTGCGGTCAGTGTCTCACCCCGGTGGTGTCCGGCGATATCGAACATCGCGATGAATTCCTCACCGCAGCGGAACGGGAAAAGGGCAACTGCATGATGCCCTGTGTATCCCGTGCTGCAGGTAAACGACTGGTACTCGATCTGTAGGAGCAACAATTATGCGCATGTCACCTAAACCGATTCAAAGCTTCCGGGACGACTTCACCTATAGCAACAGCCCCGGCGCAATTGCACGCTTTCCCTTTCCGTTCCCCGAAGATGAGTACATGTATTCGGTGAATATAGAACCCCATGTCACACCGGGGCCCGAGGGCAGCGTTTACGAACACCTGCTCGATATCGACGAGCACTATCTCTCCGAAATGCATGAGCGTGATCTGGTATTGAAAGAGAATCCCAAGCGCTGTCTGGCAATGCCGCATATGGATCTGGCCTGCTGGGACATGATCGACCGCGTCATGACCTGCTTCGCGGCCGACTATCCGGAGCACTTCAGCCTGGAGCGTGAGGGTGATCACTGGACCTGGGAAAACAAGCTGCTCAATATCAAGGACAGCTTCACCTTCGGCGACAGCAGCACCCTGCCGATGCCTCCGATGGAGTATATCGGCCGCCAGGTTCAGGGCGACTTTGCCCTGCTCGATCAGCGCGATGGTGATCTGTTCCTCGATGCCGGTATCGTCACCTGTCCGGCCGACTGGTCGCTGGCGTTCGATGCCGGCATGAGCTTCAAGGAGTGGCACGGCCCGGTTCCGCTGGCGCACGGTATGGGCGTATTCGATCGCGCACTGAAATACCTCTGTGCGATTTCGCAGGGGCGCCCTGTGCGTCGTCTGAACTGGACCCTGACTATCAACGCCCGCATGGATACCTCACCGGAAACCTATCCGCAGTGGGGTACCGATCGCGCGAGCGTCACACCTGATAACGTGGGCGAGAAGGTGCATCTGCGCGTCGAACTGCAGGTGTTGGATCGCATGTCGCGCAGCAACGCGCTGATGTTCAGCATCCGCACCTACCTGATCAGCATGAACGATCTGGTGACCAACCCCGAGTGGGCGAAGCGGATGCACCGCGTCATGAAGAGCCTGCCGCCGGAGCTGATCGAGTACAAGGGGCTGACCCGCTACCACCCGATGCTGGTGGAGTGGCTCTCCCGTTTTGATCCGGCTAACTGATCGGACTTGAGGAGCACACAGTGGGGTGGGTTTATCTGTTGATCGCGGGCATTCTCGAGTGCCTGTGGGCGATTGGTTTGAAGTACAGCGACGGCTTTACCCGGCTTTGGCCGTCGCTGCTGACCGGTGTGCTGATACTGGTCAGCCTTACCCTGCTGTCGCTTGCTATGCGCACGATACCGGTCGGCACCGCCTATGCGGTCTGGTCCGGTATCGGTGCCTCGGCACTGGCGGTGGTCGGCATACTCTTCATGCAGGAGCCGGGCGGCCTGATCCGAATGCTCTGCATCGGCATGATCGTGGCCGGTGTGGTCGGGTTGAAGCTGTTTGGCGAAACGACGGCCTGACCGAAAACGGGTATGGATGTATCGCGCGGGAATTTAAGGCCCAAATACGTCGCATACTCGACAGTGTGCGATCTTATCCAGCGGCATGATTGCCTATCCGATCCGCATTTAGCAGAGTGAGAACGACGATGAGCAGAGCGGCAACCGAAGCACTCATTTTCGAGTACTACCGTACATTCAACCAGGGCGACATGAGCGGCTTTCTGAGCCTGCTGGCCGAGGATGTGGTGCACGATATCAACCAGGGCGAGCGTCAGGTCGGACGCGACGCCTTTGCCCGTTTCATGGACAAGATGAACCGCTGTTACCGCGAGCAGCTGGTGGAGATCTCGATCATGAGCAGTGCCGACGGTCGTCGAGCGGCTGCCGAATTTGTCGTGCTCGGTGAATACATTGCCGATGACGAGGGGTTGCCCAAAGCGCAAGGGCAGACCTACCGCCTGCCGGCGGGCGCCTTTTTCGAAGTGCGCAACGGCCAGATTGCCCGCATCAGCAACTACTACAACCTCAATGACTGGGTTGCGCAGGTTAGCTAAACTGCGCACATGAAAACGACCCGAGTTTTGACCCTGCGCGGTGCCGAGCTTGAGCCCTGGCTTGAGCATGTGGCGGCATTGCGCATCCGCGTGTTTCGCGACTTTCCCTACCTCTATGACGGCTCGCTCGAATACGAGGCGCGCTACCTGCGCACCTATGTCGAGACCGATACCGCCGTCTGTGTGCTGGCGCTCGATGGCGACAAGGTCGTAGGTGCTTCCACCGGCCTTGCCCTTGGCGATGAGACCGAAGCCTTCCGCAAGCCGTTCGAGCAGGCGGCACTGGATGTTGATGCTTATTTCTATTGTGCCGAATCGGTACTGCTGCCGGAATACCGCGGCGGCGGGCTCTACAAGGCCTTTTTCAGCGAACGCGAAGCGCAGGCCCGCGCCTTGGGCAAGCGCTACAGCGTGTTCTGCGCCGTGCAGCGCCCGGAGGATCATCCACTAAGACCTGCCGATTACCGCCCGCTGGATGAGATCTGGCACCGCTTCGGCTACGAGCCGTGCCCTGATCTGGTGACCGGCTTCAACTGGAAGGATATCGACCAGCCGGTCGAGAGCGAAAAGCCGATGCAGTTTTACAGCAAGGTACTGACGTGAGTGACGCAGGCAGCAACCGCATTGTGACGCTGGCGGCGGCCCAGTATCCGATCGAGTTTATCGGCAACTGGGATAACTACCGCGCCAAGATTCAGGAAATGGTTGACGCTGCGCTCGGGCACGGCGCCAACTTCCTGCTGTTTCCCGAGTATTTCAGCATGGAGCTGGCCTCCTTGTTTACTCCTGAGGTGTATCGCTCGCTGTCGGACCAGCTGGAGGCGTTACAGAGCCTGCACGAGCCGTTTGTCGAGCTGTTCAGCGAACAGGCGCGCCGTCATGGCCTGCACATCCTGGCCGGCACCTTCCCCGTGCGTCAGGACGATGGCCGCTATGTGAATCGGGCATGGCTGTTCCGACCGGACGGTTCGCGTGATTATCAGGACAAGCTGCAGATGACCCGCTTCGAGTCCGAGCAGTGGCTGATCAGCGCCGGTCAGGATATTCGGGTGCTTGATACCGCGTTTGGCAAGATCGGCGTCTGTATCTGCTACGACAGCGAGTTTCCGCTCATTGCCCGCACGCAGGTTGAGCAGGGCGCGGATCTGATTCTGGTGCCCAGCTGCACCGATACCGAGGCCGGTTACAACCGTGTGCGCATCGGCTGTCAGGCGCGGGCGCTGGAGAATCAGTGTTTCGTCGCCCAGTCACCCACCATCGGTCGTGCCGACTGGTCGGAGGCGGTGGATATCAACAGCGGCTGTGCCGCTATCTACACCCCGGTGGATTACGGGTATCCCGATAACGGCGTGCTGGCACGGGGCAGCGTCGATGCGGCAGGCTGGGTGGTGGCCCGGCTCGATCTGGAATCACTGGCCCGGGTACGTCGCGAAGGGCAGGTGTTCAACCACCGCGACTGGGACAGCCAGTTCCGCTTTAAATAAATGAAACACCCGGCCCCCTTAGGGCACCGGGTGTTGAATGGGCACTGCTTACTTCAGCCGAATGGTGAAGTGTTTCAGGATCGGCGCGGTAATCTGCCAGGTGCCGACGAAATCGGCTTCGATGACAAAGGCATCGCCGGGGCCAACCTCGACCGGCTCTCCCCCGTCCGGCGTGATGATCGCGCTCCCCTCGATCAGGTGCACAACCTCCCAGCTGGCATACTTGGCGTGATAGGTGCCGGGCGTGGCGGTCCACCAGCCAGCAATCATCGACTCGTCTTTTGCCGAGTATTCGATCCAGGTGGTCATGCTGGGGTTGCCCTCCACCTTGGTCCAGCCGGGCAGATCGTCGGTGAGCGGTGTTACGCTGCGCGGCGGCAGCTTCTTGATCGTACTCATCGCACCGCTCCTTAGCTGGCCTGCTTCACGTCACTTTCGCCCGTGCCCAGATAGGCTTCGAGCGAGTCATCCAGCGCCTCCAGCCAGGGCGTGTGATGCGGTGGCGCCATGGTGCCGGTCATCAGCGAGGCGTAGGAGTGATCACGGAAGGTCATGATGTTTTCCTTTTTGTGGTGTTTCCACTCCAGGAAGGTGCGGTTGACGCCGTCGATGTCGAACGTCGGGTAATCGGTCTGCTCGATCAGGTGCAGGATGTAGCTGCCCTGGTACTCATACATCTCCTGAGCGGTTTCCAGAGTCAGCTCCTCCTCGCGCCACTTCAGGCTGTCGGCGATCATCTCCTCTTTGGCTGGCAGCGGGATGCGGCCAAGGATGATGTCTCGGACATACCAGGCCTGGGCATCGAACATGTTGAAGGAGTACCACTGATCCTGCATGCCGATGTAGAAGAACTGCGGGTTATCCTCCCACACCACGCCCTTGTACAGGTTCAGCGGCCAGAGGCGGTTGTCGGTCTTCAGACGCAGGTCGTCGGAGAGGAAGGGGAAGTGGTGCAGGTAGCCGGTGCAGAGAATGATCGCGTCGATCCGCTTGCTGCTGCCATCGGCAAAATAGGCGTTTTCCACATCCACGTGGGTCAGGTTCGGCTTCTCTTCCCAATTTTCGGGCCACTTGAAGCCCATGGGCGCGGTGCGGTAGCAGCTGGTGATCGAGCGTGCGCCGTACTTGTAGCACTGTGAACCGATATCCTCGGCGGAGTAGCTGGCGCCGACGATCAGGATATCCTTGTCCTTGAACTCCAGCGCGTCGCGGAAGTCATGCGCATGCAGTACGCGGCCGCCAAAGTTTTTGAAGCCCGGGAACTCCGGTACTTTCGGGGTCGAGAAGTGGCCGCTGGCGCAGACCACGTAGTCGAAGGTCTCGCTGTAGACGGTGTCGGTATTGTGGTCGTGTACGGTGACGGTGAACAGCGCGCTGGCAGCGTCGTAGCTGACATTGCGCACCGGGGTGTTGAAGCGAATATGTTTGCGCACGTCGGCTTTTTCAACACGGCCCTTGATGTAATCCCAAAGCACTTCGCGAGGCGGATAGGAAGCAATCTGCCTGCCGAAATGCTCCTCGAAGGTGTAATCGGCGAACTCCAGACACTCCTTCGGCCCGTTGGACCAGAGGTAGCGGTACATGCTGCCGTGTACCGGCTCGCCGTTCTCGTCCAATCCGGTGCGCCAGGTGTAGTTCCACATCCCACCCCAGTCGCTCTGTTTTTCGAAACAGACCAGCTCCGGTATATCGGCTCCCTTGGCCTGGGCAGACTGGAAGGCTCTAAGCTGCGCCAGACCGCTGGGACCGGCGCCGATGATGGCTACGCGTTTGTTCATCAGGTCTCTCCTGTGCTCGTTACAAATCTTGTAATTGGGTGAGCGAATTAAGGTGATCGAGACCTAAATTACCGGCTGAGATCGGGCGAGATAATTCCTCATAAAGGGTAGGTCAAAAGGGGTAGGTGGAGGGGTTATCCACAGGCCTCAGGGACCGGGTGCTGGAGACTGAAGATCACGCCCTCGACTCCCAGCACGAAACCGGTCGAGGAGTAGAGGCCGCGGCCCTTTTCGCTGACCTGGCGAATGGTGCCGTCTGCATGCAGGATACGGTAGTGCAGCTCGAATGGCGCATGGCGGTGCAGTGCCTCCTGAACCTGATCCCAGACCGGGCCAGCATCCTCCGGGTGGATCAGAGCGCCGTAGCTCAGGCGTGGCTGGTTCACTAGTGCATCGGCGCTGTAGCCGGTCAGCTCGAAGCAGCCGTCGCTGACAAACTCCATGCTCCAGTTGCGGTTGTTACGGGCACGGTATAGCATCACCGGCAGGTTCGACACCAGCTGGTTGAGGCTGCGATGGCTGGCGTCGCGCACCTGCTCCTTGCGTACCTGCGGGGTGATATCGCACAGGGTTAGGCTCACCGGCCAGGGTTTGTCAGGGTAGAGCGGTTGGGCGCGCAGCTCGCACCAGTGCAACTCATGGCCCACCGGCAGTCGCAGCCAGAGTGGTGCCGGTCGCTTGCCCCGGCGCAGCTGGCTTAATGCTTCGCGCCACAGTGGCAGGTCGGAGGGATGTAACCGCTCGCTGAGCGGTCCGGACTTTGCCTCGTCAGGGCCTGCGAGTTTTTGCCAGCGGGCGTTGCAGCAGAGGATGCGCTCCTCCTCATCAATGGCCAGTACCGCTTCATCGAGACTGTCGAGCAGTGTTTGCGGCGAGACGCGCTCAGTTTCCTGACGCCGTCCAAGGGCAAAATCGAGCAGGCTCAAGGTTCCACCTCCAGATCCACCTCGGGGTGGGCATGCACCCAGGCGGCCAGCTCCAGCCGCGAGTGCAGGTTGAGCTTGCGCAGCAGGGCTTTGACATACACCTTCACCGTGCTGTCGCTGATGCCCAGTTCACGGGCGATCAGCTTGTTGCTCATGCCCGCGGCGATCAGCGACAGGGTCTGGCGTTCGCGCAGGGTAATCTCGTTCAGTGCCTCGCTCTGTTGGGGCGCGCTGGGCGCTGGTTCACGCAGACGCTGGGTCAGCAGGATCAGCGCTTCGTCATCCAGTGCCACCTTGCCCTCCAGTACCCCCTCCAGCCGCTGCAGGATCAGCTCGGCATCGGTCTCTTTGAGCAGATAGCCGTCTGCGCCGGACTGGATCGCTTGCAGCAGATGGTCGCTGTCGTCCGAGGCGGTCAGCATCACGACTCTAAGATCCGGCAGCATCGCTTTGAGTTGGGGCAGCAGGGAGAGGCCATCCCCGCCGGGCATGTGCAGATCAAGCAGTGCCAGATCCGGCTTGAGGGTTTCAATGTCACCAAGCAGGGCCGCGGCCGAATCAAACGCTGCGAGTACCTCGAAACGGCCGCTTTCGGTGAGCAGTTCCGCCACGCCGCGGCGAAACAGGGGGTGATCATCCACCAGCACCACGCGCGCGGGTGGCTGATCGTTGTCTGACCACTGCGTGTATCCGGTCATGGTTTTATCCGCTCCAGTGTCAGTTCAATGCGGGTACCGCCGCCGGGACGCTCGCCGATGGTGATGTGGGCGCCGATACGGGCGGCGCGCTCCTGCATGATGCCAAGGCCAAAGCTGTCGCCACGCTTGCGCGAAGGGGTGATCCCCTGACCGTTATCCTCGATACGTAGCTGAAGGCCACCCTGTGGAGTCGGCAGCAGCTGCACGCGCAGATGGCTGGCGTGGGCGTGACGCACTGCGTTGCAGATCGCTTCACGGGCGATCATCACCATCTGGATCGCGGTATTTTCGTCCGGCTCCAGAGCGTGACAGCGGTTATCCAGTTCGAATACCAGTGCGCTTCGCTGCTCGAATTCGTTGACGGCACAGGAAAGGGCGCTGTGCAGCGATCCGCCCTCAAGCGTTAGCCGGGCGCTGCTGATCAGATCGCGCATCAGGCGGTAGGCATGCTTGGTCTGCTGCGACAGGTCGGCCGCCAGTGCCTGTAGCTCCGGCTGGTTGCACTTGCTGCAACGGGCGTCCAGCCGCGAGGTGGTCAGACGCAGATAGCCGAGAATCTGGGCCAGTGAGTCGTGCAGCTCGGCAGCATGGGCGCGACGCTCGTGACTGATCGCCTCTTCCAGCGCCAATTGCTGGGCGTGCCAGATCGAAAGCCCCCGGGCGAGCGCGGCGGCGATCGCCTCGACGCGTTGTGCCGTTGCTGCGCTCGGCGCGCGCTCGCTGAGCAGTATCAGGGCTGTATCCAGTCCACTGACCGGCAGCGCGTGCAGGTGCATCTTAAGGGGGCTGCCCGGCAGCGAAATGAGCAGCGGATGATTGCGCTCGAGTTCCCCGAACGCGTGGCTTAGCTGGTAGCGCAGAAAGGCCGGCAGCCCCACCGGCAGCTGAGCCCTTGGGGTTTGAATCAGGCTGGCCTCGGCGCGCCCAGGCAGGGTCAATGCCAGCAGCAGGCGGCTTTCCCCCTCCAGATTGAGCGCGTTTTCCAAGGGTTGCAGCAGCACCGGCAGCTCTGTGAGCAGGTCGGTGGATTCAGCCAGCGCAAGCGACAGCTCCTGTAGTGGAATATCGCCGCTGCCGATGGGCGTGCGCGCCATCGCCGTCTTCGGCAAGAACAGCCTGCGCATCCGGTCAAAGAGTCTCGATGGTGTTTGCGCCTGTGCTCTTTCCATCACTCTCTCCGCGTTAATTCGTTGATCTGCTTGGATTAGGTTCAATCCGGGCCTTAGCAAACAAGTGCAGTAACCATGCCAGAGACAGGGCATTAACCCCTTAGAGGTAACCCCTCTTGCGCATTGAGACATTAGCCATTGTAAGTAAAGATTTTTTCCTAACAGTTATTGATCTGGCCGGTTATCGCATGCCTGCCAACCGTGCACCAGGCTGGATCCAAAGCGCCGCGTGTGCACTTGCATGAGGCTTTAACCCGCTGATACCTAGATCACAGGAGAGCGTCGGAATGAACATGACCGAGGTTGTCGCTGCAAAAGGAGGCGCCGAATGGGGCCTGCTCAGACAACAAAGAGTGCACCGCATCGCCGGGCAGGGCACGTTGCGCCTGACCCTGAACCCCGGTGAGTGGATCGAGATCCGCTCGGCGGACGGCGTGCAGGGTTGTGAAGTGCTGCCCCTTAATGAGCACGCGCAGCAACAGCTGGAGCGCCTGCTACCGGTTTCCTGTGGCAGCGCCGACCTGTTCAAGGCACAGCTGGCGCAGAGCAGTGCCAGTGCCGCGCGGCTCAGACAGAGGCTATCGCAGTGTGGCGTGAGCGCCCCCGAGCGCGTCGAGGGCTGGCAACTGAGCGCGGAGCAGCTGCCGTTCGAGCTGGCCGTTAGCGAAGAGGATGCGCCGCTTGAACTTGTGCTGCTGGCCGCCGGTGTCGATATGCCGGTAGATCACCAGACTCCGGCCGGAGAGCTGTATATCGATCACCACTATGTCTCGGCGCCGCTGGAGCAGTTGCCGCTACCCACCGCAGAAGGCGCTGTGGCACCGATGCCCGTGCGCGAGATACATGTACCTCACTCGTCCGCACGCGCCTATGAGGTGAAAGCGGGGGAGTGGATTCAGGTCAGCGATGTGGCGGGTAAACAGTGCTCGGACTTTATCGCCTTCGATCTGGCCGCGCTCAAGCAGGGTGAAGAGGTTACGCTGGACGCCACCGCCACCCGCACGCTGGCCGGTGTGGCATTGCCGCAACCCGGGCTCTATTCGCGTTTTTCCGATCAGCATATGCAGACCATGCTGGAGCTGGTGCAGGACACCGTCGGGCGTCATGACAGCTTCCTGTTTGCCTGTACGCCGAAGTATTACGACGATGCTGGCTATTTCGGCCATATCAGCTGCACCACCAACTTCAACAACGCGCTCAAGCCCCATGGCATCAAGCCGCGTTCGGGGTGGCCGGCGATCAACTTCTTTTTCAATACGCAGGCCGAGCCCTGTGGCGCAATCGGCATGGATGAGCCCTGGTCGCGTCCCGGCGATTATGTGTTGATGCGTGCCAGTCGTGACCTGCTGTGCGTATCGTCCGCCTGCCCTGACGATATCGACCCGGCCAACGGTTGGTGCCCCACCGATATCCATGTCCGTATCTTTGCCGCCGATGCCCGATTCCCGCGTGCTATCGCAACCCGAGTCACCCCGCTGGAGCCTGCCCGTATGACACAGCAAACCGCTTTTCACAGCCGTACCTCGGCACTGACCCGACACTTTACCGAGTACCGTGGCTACTGGATGCCCACCGAGTTTGACGGCTGGGGCGCACGGGCCGAGTATCTGGCCTGCCGCGAAAAGGTTGCAATGATGGACCTCTCACCACTGCGCAAATTCGAGATCACCGGCCCCGATGCAGAAGCGCTGATGCAGAAAGCGCTGACCCGCAACGTGCGTCGCCTCGCGGTGGGTGCTGTGGTCTATTCGGCGATCTGTCAGGAGACCGGCGGCATGATCGATGACGGCACTCTGTTCCGTATGGGCGAGCAGGCGTTCCGTTGGATCTGCGGCGACCCCTACACCGGTACCTGGCTGCGCGAACTGGCCGCGCGGGAGGGCTATCGGGTAAGGGTGCAGGAATCCACCGATCAGCTGCACAATCTGGCTGTTCAGGGGCCGCGCAGCCGTGAGTTGCTGAGCAGCATTGTCTGGACGCCGGAGGCCCATACCCCGGTGGATACGCTGGCCTGGTTCCATTTCACCGTCGGTCGCCTCGGTGGCCCGCAGGGCATACCGCTGATGGTATCGCGCACGGGCTATACCGGTGAGCTGGGGTTTGAGGTTTGGTGCCACCCGGATCAGGGACCTGAGCTCTGGGATGCGATCTGGCAGGCTGGCGAGCCTCTGGGCCTTGCGCCCTTGGGGTTCGATGCGCTGGATATGCTGCGTATCGAGGCGGGGCTGATCTTCGCCGGATACGAATTCTGCCCGGAAACCGACCCCTACGCCGCCGGTATCGGCTTTACCGTGCCGTTGAAAACCAAGGAGGAGGACTTCGTCGGCCGGGCGGCGCTGGCACGCATACCGGCAAGCGATCGGCAGCGGCTGATGGGGTTTGTGCTGGAGAGCGAAGATATGATCGGTCACGGCGATCAGCTGTTCAACGGCCGCTTCCCCGTGGGTGTGGTCACCAGTGCCACCCGCTCACCGCTGATCGGCAAGACCATCGCACTGGTGCGCCTGACTCCGGAGTTTGCCGAGCCCGGCACTCAGCTTGAGGTCGGGCAGCTCGATGGCCATCAGAAACGGCTGCCCGGTCAGGTTGTTGCGTTGCCGTTCCATGATCCTGAGCGCATACGGGTGCGCAGCTAACCGGCGTGCCGCTTGAGCGTCTGTGAGGGTAGCTCCCCGAACAGACGCTTGTAATCGGTGGCGAACTGGCTCAGATGGTAGAAACCATAGTGAGCCGCCGCATCGGATACCGAGCCTGCTTCCTGTGAGCTGAGCAGCCGCCTGACACGGTTGAGCCGACCGGTGCGCAGGAAATGTTTCGGGCTGATGCCGAGGATGCTGTCGAAACTGTACTGCAGCGTGCGCCGGCTGACACAGGCCACCTGACACAGCTCATCGAGTGTCACCGGCAGCGCGCCCACCTCCAGTACATAGTCGCGCACTCTATCCACCACCGCCCGCCGATGGGCATAACTGGGCGGCAGCTGGTTGTTGAGGCGTACATCCCCAAGCTGATCCAGCAGCATCATGATCACCAGATCCTCGTGAATACCGCGGTCGATACTGCCGGGTTTGGCTGATACCACCTTGTTGATCAGCAGACCCATCTCGCGAATCGTCTCCGGGTCTGCCTGAATGCGGGGGCAACAACCGGCCTCGGGCAGGGTGATGGCGATGCCCTGAGTCTGCGCATGGTGCTCAAGCACCGCTTCATGCACCGCGACACTGAGAATGTTGGAACCTTCGGGTGTAACCAGCTCGAACGGATCACGCCCCCGGCGCCACATTAGATCGCAGGCCTCCACAGCCTGACCATTGATGCGGAAATCCTCGCGTATCACCGGAATGCCAACCCAGACCGCACCGGCCCACACCTCGCACTGCTGATACAGCGCCTGACTGGTGTGTTCGCGGAAAACCTGCAGCGCGCCGATGCGGCACTCCTCGATGGAACCGTGAAAGCGACCGGCGCTGATCTGGTCATACTCCTGCTCCCAGTCGGTAATCCCTACCGCCTGCTCATTGATGTCATCCGACACCTGAGTGCACCGAATTGGTTCGTGCCGGTCTGTGCTCTCTCCCTGAATACCTGCGCATGCAGGCGCGCTGTCCGGCTGCGGGAGGCGTGCTGTGCTCTGCCGTGCGGCGATGTTCGAACTGCTCATCAACCTTTGCCTGTTTTCGATAACGGGGGCGAATTCGCCCGGAGTAGGCTGATTTCAGCAATATCCATTCCAGAAGGGCAGCGGTGCCCGTCAGCGATTGAGCGTCAGGAGATGTCATGCTCTATACCGAATCACTTGTCGAAACGATCCGGCAGCAACTGCAAGAGCGCCTTGCCTGCTGGTCGCTGCCCGAAGGGTCGCAGGTTGAACTGCTGACCGTCTCTGAAAACATCACCTATCGCGCGGTATCTCCGGGCGGGGAGCCTCTGCTGGTGCTGCGCCTGCACCGGCCGGACTACCACACCCGGGCCGAGATCGAATCGGAGCTTTGCTGGATCGAGGGGTTGAGAGCCTCGCAGGCGGTGCACACGCCTGCGGTGGTGCCGGGCGAGTCGGGTACACTGCTCGAGATAGCCGTACAGGGGCAACCCTTTTGGGTTGTGGCGTTCGAGTATGCCCCGGGGCAGGAGCCGGATGTGGGCGAGAGTCTGCCCGGTTGGTTTGAAAAACTCGGCCGGGTGACCGCTACGCTTCACCAGCACAGCCGTGAGTGGATTCGGCCTGAGGGCTTTGTGCGCAAGGAGTGGAACCTGCACACCATGCTATCGAGTGAGGCGCACTGGGGTGACTGGCGCGAAGCCGAGGGTCTGGATCGGCAGGGGGAACACCTGATCGCCCGGGCCATCGACAGCATTCACCTGCGCATCGCCGGTTACGGACAGGGTGCAGAGCGGTTCGGGCTGGTGCATGCCGACCTGCGACTGGCCAACCTGCTGGTATCGGGCGAGCGACTGACCGTGATCGACTTCGATGACTGCGGCATCAGCTGGTTCGGTTATGACTTCGCCACTGCGATCAGTTTCGTCGAACTGGACCGGTCGATACCGGCGCTGCAACAGGCGTGGATGAAGGGGTATCGAAGCTGCGCCCCCTTTAGCGACGAGGATGAGGCGATGCTCGATACCTTCGTCATGATCCGTCGCATCATGCTCACCGCCTGGTTGGCCAAACATTCCGAGAGCGATACCTATCGGCTTTATGGCGATGGATACACCGCCGGCACGGTAGAGCTGGCGCAGCGGTATCTCAATGCTGAACAGGAGAGAGGCGATGTCTGATTGGCGCGCGATACTTGATCAGAACGCGTTCGATTTCAGCCGTTCGGGCTCGACCGACGCGCGGCTCAACCGTCTGATCGAACAGCGGCGGCACCTGGTCGGCCCCACGGCCATGCTGTTCTACGACGAGCCCCTGCAACTGGTGAAAGGGGAGGGCGTCTGGCTCTATGACAGCGCAGGAAAGCGGTATCTGGATGCCTATAACAACGTGCCCGTGCTCGGTCATTGTCACCCCCGGGTAATGGATGCGGTAACCGCCCAGATGAGCCAGCTCAACATCCATACACGCTATCTGGACGATGCGCTGCACCGGTATGCGCAGCAGCTGCTCTCGACGCTGCCGCTTAAGCAGGGGCGTTTGGTGATGACGTGTACCGGCAGCGAGGCGAATGATCTGGCGCTGCGCCTTGCGCGACTGCATACGGGACAGCAGGGCGTTATCGTCTCGGCGGCGGCTTACCATGGCAACACTCAGGCGGTGACCGATGTATCCCCCTCCTCGCTTAAACGGGGGCAGGTGCCGGCCTATGTCGCCTGCATCGATCTGGAGCCGCTGAACACTGAAGGCATCGATGCCTCGGCCTATCTCGATCAACAGGTCGAGGCCGCCATCGCGCAGCTGCAACGCGACGGATACGGCTGCGCGGCGTTTCTGGTGGATTCGATCTTCTCCAGCGATGGGGTTTATGCCGACCCACCGGGCATGCTGAAGGCTGCGGCGGCACGCGTACAGCGTGCCGGTGGCCTGTTGATTGCCGACGAGGTGCAGCCCGGCTTTGGCCGTACCGGTAGCAACCTCTGGGGCTTTGACAGACACCAGCTGTCGCCCGATATCGTGACGTTCGGCAAGCCCATGGGTAACGGCTATCCGGTGGCGGCATTGGCAGCGGACGAGACGTTGCTGGCCGAGCTTGCCGAAGTCTCGGGATACTTCAACACCTTTGGTGGCTCGTCGGTGGCGGTGGCGGCCGCTCAGGCCGTGCTCGATACACTCGACGAGGAGGCGTTGCAGGCCAATGCCCTGAGTACCGGAAACCGGCTCAAGCAGGGCTTGCAGGGGCTGGCTGAGCACTACGAGCCGCTTTCGCATGTGCGTGGCGCGGGGCTGTTTATCGGTGTGGATATCGTATCAAGCGAGGATCCCACACGGCCCGACAGTGTGCTGTGCAGCCGCATTGTCAATGGGCTCAGGCAGCGCGGCGTGCTGATCGGTGCAGCCGGGCGTTACGGCAATGTACTCAAGATTCGTCCCCCTCTTTGTTTTAACCATGACCATGCGCAGCACTTGCTCGATGCTCTCGAGCAGGTGATGGCGCAGGATCTGATCAGGAGATAAACCAATGACAGACACAACTCAACGTATCGCCATGGTAACCGGTGCCAGTAAGGGGATCGGTCTGGGCATCGCACGCGTGCTGGCCGCCAAGGGCTACAAGGTTGCCGTGGTGGCACGCCATATTCAGGCCGCGGAGCAGGCGGTGGCCGCCATCGTGGCGGAGGGCGGCGAGGCGATGGCGATAAACGCCGATGTCACAGACCGCGCTTCGCTGAAGGCCGCCGTCGAGCGAGTGAAAGCCGCCTATGGCGGGCTCGATGTGCTCTGCGCCAACGCCGGTATCTTCCCCTCGGCGGATCTGGAAACTATGACCGAGGCGGATTGGGATCTGGTACTCAATACCAACCTCAAGGGGATGTTCAACACCGTTCAGGCGGCGATTCCCGCGCTTAAGGAGAGCGCTGCCGGTCGGATTGTGGTGACCTCGTCGATCACCGGCCCCGTCACCGGCTTTCCCGGCTGGTCCCATTACGGTGCCAGTAAGGCGGGGCAGTTGGGGTTTGTGCGCACCGCCGCTATCGAGATGGCCAAGTACGGCGTTACCGTGAATGCGGTGATGCCGGGCAATATCATCACCGAAGGGCTTGAGGGGATGGGGGATGGCTACCTCAGCCAGATGGCCGCATCGATTCCGCTCAAGCGTCTTGGACGTGTGGAGGATATCGGCGAAGCGGCGGCGTTTTTTGCATCGATCGAGGCTGCGTACATCACCGGTCAAACGTTGGTGGTGGACGGTGGTCAGATCCTGCCCGAATCGCTGGAAGCGGTGGGCTGAAACCTGCCGCGATCGAGGGCGTGGCAACGCCCCCGATCGCCCCTCTAGAACGCACTTTTTATGCGAGTTTTAAGCGCGCTGTGATCAATAAGTGTGCAATCTTCGATCAAAAAAACGCCCGTATTCGGGCACCTGCCTCACGACCGATACCCCTGTCTGCCCAATGGTTTTACACAGCCCTATTTGCGCTTGATTAAAAGTGTTTAAAAAACAGCTGGATAGTGCACATGGCAGAACAAATTGTGCACAGGAATGCACGTTTTGGCATAGCGGTTGCTTTCTCAAAAAGAAAATAAATTTCTTAAAGGTTATAAGAAAAGGGCTTTATCCATTGCACTTCCAACGAGGTTCAAGGGGCGGCCCAAGCGTTACATAAAACTTTAGAAATGCGTGCACTAATGAGGATAAGCCGATGAGTGTTGAAACATTGCAAAGCACCTTCGAGATGCATCAGTCGATGAATGTCGAAGTGTTCTACTGGTGGTGTACCGCCATCATGTTCATGATCCACGCGGGCTTCCTGGCCTATGAAATTGGCGCTTCGCGCGTCAAGAACGCACTGACCTCAGGTATGAAAAACATCCTGACCCTGTCGGTGATCATCCCCACCTTCTATTTCTTCGGATGGTGGATCTACAACGCCTTCCCGAACGGTCTGATCCCGATCGATGCCTCGGCGGCACTGCCGTGGAGCCAGAGCATGGGCCCTGATATTCAGGATATGGGGACCGGTATATTCTTCGCCGCCTTTGCCCTGTTTGGCGCTACCACCGGCTCGATTCTCTCCGGTGCAGTGATCGAGCGTATCCGCCTCAGCGCTTTCCTTATTCTGGCCGCGATTCTTGGCTCCGCCGTGTGGATTCTGGCCGGCGCCTGGGGCTGGCATCCGTCTGGCTGGCTGCTGACCAAGCTGGGCTACCACGATGTGGGCGCCTCCGGCGTGGTGCATGCGGTGGCCGGTTTCTTCGCCCTTGGCGTGCTGATGAACCTCGGCGCCCGTGTCGGCAAGTTCAAGGATGGCGTGGCGATGTACATTCCACCGCACAACCTGCCGATGTCGCTGATCGGTCTGATGATGATCATCGTCGGATTCTTTGGCTTCCTCGGTGGTTGCATCATCTTTAACGGCGGCGATACCGGCTGGACCACGATCTACGGTAACCCAACAAACCTGTCCGCCTTTGCCTTCAACACACTGATGGGCTTCGCCGGCGGCGTGCTCGGTGCCTACATGACCTCTCGCGAGCCGTTCTGGACCATGTCTGGAGGCCTCGGCGGCATCATCTCCGTTGCCGCAGGTCTTGATCTCTACTACCCGGGTCTGGCCTTCGTACTGGCCGCCAGCGGTGGCGCACTGATGCCGTTCATCGGCCGTCTGGTCGACAAGCTCGGCGT
Organism: Marinobacterium lacunae; assembly: GCF_000705555.1. Lineage (GTDB taxonomy): Bacteria > Pseudomonadota > Gammaproteobacteria > Pseudomonadales > Balneatricaceae > Marinobacterium_D > Marinobacterium_D lacunae. Next base: position 48,408 of record NZ_JMQN01000018.1, on the reverse strand, counting down.
TGACGATGCCGTGGGTGCGGTTGCTGTGCACGCCTTCTGCGGTTTCTACGGTGTGGTGCTGGTCGGCGTGTTCTGCTCCGGCTATCCGAACGTTGGCGATCTGCCTGAGATCTCCTTCAGCGGCCAGTTGCTCGGTGCCGTCATCATGGCGCTGACCGGCTTCATACCGGGCTGGGGTATCTCCTTTGTACTGAAGAAGATGAACATGCTGCGTGTGCCGCCGCATGTCGAAGCGCTGGGCCTTGATCTGGTCGAAATTCCGGCCAAGCCCTATCCGGAGACTGTGCCGGCCCATGTCGTGGTCGAGAACACACTGGAACCGGGTCAGGAAAAGCAGTTGGTCTGAGACACCAGGAAACCCCTCTGTCGCACAGTGCAGCGCATAGGGCAGGGGGGATATCAGAACATGAACGATTCTTTTGAAGAGAAACAGGAGTGACCTATGAGTAGTCCGATCACCACGTGGGAAGGCGCAGCAGCGGTATTCACCTTTGCTGACAGCCCTCTGGGTATTGCGATCAGCCTGGCAGCTGCCGTAGGGGTGTACCTCTACCTGAACCTGTCGATCATGAAACACGAGCGTGATGCTTTCGATAAGCACAAATAAGCGCTGAGGCGGGGACGCGTCCAGCGCTTCCCCGCCGGACTCCCCTCGCCAGGGGAGTCCGACTCCTGACCCAGCATTCAAGGAACAACACCCGGTTTAGCTGAATGTAGTCTTCAGCGGGTGATGCCTGCGCGCCAAAACTGCATGTGGCCGCGATGTAGGCGTTCAAAAACCGGGCAATGTGTATACCCAACAATCGATTTTACAACTGAGAAAGAAGGTCTATCTGATGAATAAAACCATACTGGGACTTTGCAGTGCACTGTTGGTAGCGCCGGCATTTGCGGCGGAAACCTCCGGCACCATCGGCTTTACCAACGACTACCGTTACAACGGCATCTCTCAGACCGCTGGCGACCCGGCGATTCAGGGCAGTCTGGATGTCGCCTTCGATAACGGACTCTACGCCGGTATTTGGGGTAGCAACGTGGATTTCGGCGACGACGCCAACCTCGAAATCGATTACTACGTCGGTTACGGTGGCGAACTCACCGATGACCTGAGCTATGACGTCAACTACGCCTGGTTCAGTTATCCCGGTTATGACGCCTACGACGGCGACTACGGCCAGCTCAACCTGAGTCTTTACTACGGCAACGCCTCGATCACCTACGGCTATGCCAACGACTACTTCAATACCGGTGAAGCCGGTCAGTATCTCGCTGTGGACTACAGCCACCCGCTGCCCTATGACATGAGTCTGGACCTGCACGCCGGTCACAGCTTCGGCGATTACTGGGGCAAGGTGGATATCGATGACTACGAGGACTACTCCATCGGCCTCTCCGGCAGTTTTGCAGGGCTTGATCTGTCTGCTGCGTACCTGATCACCAGCATCGACAGCGAAGACGAGACCGATTCAGGCCTGTTCCGCAACGACAACGCACTGGTCGTGAGCGTTTCACGCACCTTCTGATAGCGCCCTTCAACAGTCAGTTTGACCGCGACCTAGCTCGCGGTCTTTTTCGTTTTGGGGTATGGCTGATGCGATTTTACGGCTACAAAAAAGCCAGCCGTTCGGCTGGCTTTTTTGTGAGTGGAGCGCCCGTTTAGCCCTTGGCGGTGCGCTTGAGCTTCTCCGGATCGTCGAACGGCAGCGTATGGGCGATAGCCGATACCTCCAGGCTGCCTTTAACCTTGAGCGGAGTACCCTGTTCGGCATAGGGCACCTCAAGTCGGGCGATCGCCATCGATTTTCCGGTCAGGCGTGAGTACATCGCGCAGGTGATGACGCCGACCTTCTTGCCATCGGCCCAGAGCTCGTCACCGGCATCGGCGGCCTGATCGCCCTCAAGCAGTACTCCAAAGATCTTGAACCGCTCCTTACCCTGCAGACGGAAGTGCTCGTAGGCACCGCAGAATTCGGTCTTGTCCTTGGATACGGTGAAATCCAGCCCCAACTCCCAGAGGGTGTCGCCGGCCGGTTCGTTATCGAAGGGGTAAAACTCGGAGTTGTCGAACGGGTAGAACAGCAGGTAGCTCTCGACGCGTACCCAGTCCAGCGCGGTGAACGAGCAGGGGATGATGCCGTGCGCCTTGCCGTGCTCCAGAATGCCATCCCAAATGGTTGCCGCGTGTGCGGCCTTGCAGAAAATCTCGTAACCGCGCTCACCGGTATAGCCGGTGCGCGAGATCGTGATCGGGCAGCCGAACAGGCGGGCATGGGTGTGGTGAAAGTAGGGCAGATCGCGGATGCCCGGAATATGCTCGGCGAGGAAATCCACGGCGGTAGGGCCCTGCAGTGACAGATCGTGCAGATCGTCATCGAACAGTACCGCCACCTGCTTACCAAGGGCTGCCTGTGTCAGCTGCTCGTAACCGCGGCCGGTGCCGTGTACCACCATGAAGGCGTTAGGCCCCATCCGGTAGATCACGCAGTCATCGATAAACTTGCCCGCATCATTAAGCATGGTGGCGTAGACCGCCTTGCCGGGATACAGCTTGGAGATATCGCGCGTGGTCGCCCATTCCAGCAGGCTCTCTGCGTGCGGGCCCACGTAGTGCACCTTTTTCAGGCCAGTGACATCCATCAGACCGGCTTTGGTACGGATCGCCTCGTGCTCGTCGGCCAGGGTGTAGCCGCTTTTGGTGTAGGTCCAGGCAGTGGGTGTGCCGTTCCAGTCTTCCAGATTGGATCCCATCGCACGGTGTTTCTCCGCCAGGGCCGCGATGCGCCAAGAGTTTGCCATTGTTCTCTCCTTATATAGAGGGTCGTAAATTCCTGCTGAGGAAATTTTATTCCTTAAAAGAAAGGCAATTGTCAGGCCACAATGGCTAAGGTGATGATTCCTATCGGTAAATAAATATTCCTATATCGGGTGGCTGCCCATAAAGGAACCAGCGTGATGCACGCGAAGCACCGATCCGGCGCATCGAACGGCAAAAACCGAGTGGTGCCTTGAGATGGTGCGGGTTTGCGACCTCATGGTGCGCCTTGATGCCACATTTCCGCTCTTCCCCACACGACTGCCTGTTATGGGGTATTTTCCTGAAAAGAATATAAGTTTCACAAATCTAGATAATTCAGGCCTTTAGCATCGATCAATAAAAAGTTTTTGTGTCGGGTTCCAGAGTTGGCAAAGAGTTTGCTTTATCAATGTGAAAATAATTTTCCCTTTGAGAAAGTAGGTGGAGAACATGGCACTCGATCCTCAAAACACCCGGCGTTACCGCATCAGCATCTCCTGCCCCGATACATTCGGTATCGTGGCCGCCGTTACCCAGTTCATTGCGCAGTACAAAGGCTGGATTAGCGAAGCACACCAGTTCGCGGATCCTGAGGCGTGTACCTTCTTTATGCGTTACGAAGTGGTCGCCGACTCCCTGCCGTTCGATCTTGATACCTTCAAAGAGAAGTTCGCGCCGCTGGCCGAACAATTCAACATGACGTGGAACATCACCGATTCGGCCGAGCGCAAACGCGCCGTACTGATGGTGTCCAAGGAAGCGCACTGCCTGTCCGACCTGCTGTATCGCTGGCGCTCGGGCGAGCTCAACATCGATATTCCCTGCGTGATCTCAAACCACGACGACCTGCGCTCTTACGTTGAATGGCACGGCATCCCCTATGTGCATGTGCCGGTGGATATGAGCAACAAGGAGCCGCACTTCCAGGCGGTGCGTGAGCAGATCGCCGCGGCCGAAGCCGACGTGATCGTGCTGGCGAAGTACATGCAGATCATTCCGGAAGAGCTCTGCGAGATCTATCCGAACCGCATCATCAACATCCACCACAGCTTCTTGCCCTCGTTCATCGGTGCGCGCCCCTACCATCAGGCGGCCGAGCGCGGCGTCAAGCAGATCGGGGCGACCTGCCACTACGTTACCTCCGAGCTGGATGCTGGGCCGATCATCGAGCAGGACGTGCAGCGCGTGACTCACCACAACACCACCAAGGACATGGTGCGCCTTGGCAAGGATGTGGAGAAGGCGGTGCTGGCCCGAGGTCTGCGCTTCCATATCGAAGATCGCGTACTGGTGTACGGCAACAAGACCGTCGTTTTCGCTTGATCTCCCGGAGATAGACAATGCCCTGGCGCTTACTGAAATTCGGGTTGAAGAGCACGCATGACGAGCCGCGTTTCTTCCCCGAATCAAAACCGCTCAAGCCTCACTACGATGTCGTCATCATCGGTGGTGGCGGCCACGGTATGGCCTGTGCCTACTACCTGGCCAAGGAACACGGTATCACCGATGTGGCCGTGCTGGAGCAAGGGTATATCGGCGGCGGCAACACTGGCCGCAATACCACCATCGTGCGCTCGAACTATCTGACGCCTGAGGGGGTGAAGTTCTACGACACCAGCGTCAAATTGTTTGAAGATCTGGCGGACGATTTCGACCTCAACATCTTCTACTCAACCCGTGGTCATTTCACTCTGGCCCACACCGACAGCGCCCTGCGCACCATGCGCTGGCGCGCCGAGGTGAACAAACATCAGGGCATCGAGAGTGAGGTGGTCGGTCGCGAAGAGATCGCCAAAGAGGTCCCCTATATGGACCTCGATTGCAACGGCCACGCACCGGTGATGGGTGCGCTCTACCACGCACCGGGTTCAGTGGCGCGTCACGATGCGGTGGCCTGGGGCTATGCCCGCGGTGCCTACAACCGCGGTGTGGAGATCCATCAGAAAACCCGCGTTACTGCCATCCGCACTCAGGGCGACAGAGTAGTGGGGGTGGAGACCGACCGCGGCGCGATCAGCTGCAACAAGGTGATCTCCATGGTGGCCGGTTCCACGCCGCGTATCACCAGCATGCTGGGGCTGCGTACTCCGATCGAGATCTTCCCGCTGCAGGCCTGCGTCTCCGAGCCGGTTAAACCGTTCATGGACACCATCGTGGTCTCCGGCAGCCTGCACGTCTATGTCAGCCAGTCGTCACGCGGCGAGCTGGTGATGGGCGCCTCGGTAGACCCGTCGGTACTGCACTCCACCCGTTCGAGCTTCGACTTCGTCGAGGGGCTTGCAGACCAGATGCTGGACCTCTTCCCGTTCATGAGCCGCATGAAAGTGATGCGCCAGTGGGCCGGCATGTCCGATATCACCCCGGACTTCGCGCCGATCATGGGTAAGACGCCGATCGACGGCTTCTATCTGGATGCGGGCTGGGGCACCTGGGGCTTCAAGGCGACGCCGGTCAGTGGCAAGACCATGGCCTGGACCGTCGCCAACGACAAAACCCATGAACTGATTGAACCCTTCCGCCTGTCCCGCTTTGCCGACTTCGATCTGGTCGGCGAGAAGGGCGCAGCGTCGGTGGGGCATTGAGGAGAGGGACTATGAAACTGCTCGATTGTCCCGTGATCGGTAAACGCCCGATCAGTGAGTTCGACTACCTGGGCGAGGTGCGTGTACCGCCCTCACAGGCCGATGAGCTCGTCTGGGCCGACTACGTGTTCAACCGCAAGGGTGCGCCGGGTGTGCTGCGTGAGCGCTGGTACCACCGCCCCACCGGACGTTGGTTTGTGTTCGACCGCGACACCCTGACCGACGAGATCGTCGCTGTAGTGGATGCCGCTGATGTTCGTTATGAGGAGCCGCGCTATGAAATACCGGCTTGATCCCCAGCCGCTGGAGTGGATCGACCGCTCCGAATCGATGAGCTTCGACTTTGAGGGCCAGCGTTTCAGCGGCTTCAAGGGCGACAGCCTGACCTCGGCTTTGCTGGCCGGCGGCCAGAAACTGCTGGGTCGCAGCTTCAAATATCATCGTCCGCGCAGTGCGCTGTCGCTGGCCAACCACGACGTGAATGCGTTGTTCCAGAGCGCCGAGGCCACCAATATCCGCGGTGACGTGACGCCGGTCAGCGAAGGGTTGAAGCTGCGTGCCTGTAACGTCAACGGCACGCTGGCCAATGACAAGGACACCTATATCGGTCTGCTCTCGCGCTTTCTGCCGGTGGGCTTCTACTACAAGGCGTTTCACAAGCCGAAGAAGTTCTTCCCGTTCTGGGAGCGGCTGATCCGTGAGAAGGCCGGTCTCGGTGAGATCAGTACCCAGTGGAGCGCCATCCGTCAGCCGAAGCAGTACGGCTTTTGCGATCTGCTGGTGATCGGCGCCGGTGCCAGCGGCATGCAGGCGGCCCTCACCGCTGCAGATGCTGGGGCCGATGTGGTGCTGGTGGACGAGAATCCGCAGATTGGCGGTAGCCTGGATTACCAGCTGGTTAATGAGTCGGATGCCGCCTCGGCACGACGCCAGCTTAAGCAGCGTATCGCCGAGCATCCGGGCATCCGCGTGTTCACCGGCCACTACGCCTGCGGCTGGTACACCGATCACTACGTACCGCTGGTGGGTCCCGAGGGGATCATCAAGATGCGTGCTGGCGGTGTGATCATGGCCACCGGTGTGATGGAGCAGCCGGCGGTGTTTCGTAACAACGATCTGCCCGGCGTCATGCTGGCCTCGGGTGCGCAGCGCCTGATCGCCCGCTATGCGGTGAAGCCGGGGCAGCGTGCTGTGGTCCTGTGCGGCAACGACGAGGGTTATCGCGCCGCGCTGGATATGATCGAGGCGGGCATCGAGGTGGCGGCCGTGGTTGATCTGGAGTGGCTCGACAAGCGCGGACATTGGGCCGAGCAGGTCAAGGCCAAAGGCATACCGGTGCTGGAGCAGAGCGCCATCTATGAAGCCAAGGGCAAGGATGCACTGAAAGCCGTGGTGGTGGCGCCCTTTGATGGCCGCAGCTGCGACAGCGGGCAGGGTAAGACCATCCGCTGCGACCTGCTGCTGATGAGCGTGGGTTGGGCCCCGGCGGCGCAACTGCTGTATCAATCCGGCAGCAAGCTGGGCTATGACAAGAAACTGCAGCAGATTCTGCCGCGCGAACTCTCGCCGGGCATCCATGCCTGTGGTCGCCTGAACGGTGCGTTCACGCTGGAACAGCGTCTGGCCGACGGTGAGCGGGCGGCGAAAGAGGCGGTGGCGCAACTGCGCGGCAAGACCGTTGAAACCGAACTGACGCGCTTTCGCGATGACCGTGCCCACAGCCACGACTGGCCGATCATCGGTCATCCCAAGGGCAAGAACTTTGTCGATTACGACGAGGATCTGCAGCTCAAGGATCTGATCAATGCCGCGAAAGAGGGCTTCGACAACATCGAGTTGATGAAGCGCTTCTCCACCAACGGCATGGGCCCAAGTCAGGGCAAGCACGCCAACATGAACGGGATCCGTGTGCTGGCGGAGATCACCCGCAAAACCATCGACGAGACCGGCTCGACCACGGCGCGCCCGATGTTCCATCCGGTGCCGGTGAGTGCGCTGGCAGGACGCCGCTTCCGCCCCGAGCGCCTGACCCCCATGCAGGCCTGGCACACCGCCAACGGCGCCAAGATGATGGAAGCCGGGCGCTGGCTGCGCCCTGAGTTCTACGGCGCACCGGCACAGCGTGAGCAGGCGATACTGCAAGAGGTACAGGCGGTGCGCAGCGGTCTTGGCATTATCGATGTGTCCACACTGGGCAAGATCGAAGTGATGGGGCCAGATGCCGGACGCCTGCTGGATGTGGTGTACACCATGAAGATGTCCACCATCAAACAGGGGATGACCCGCTACGCACTGATGGTGGATGACAGCGGCGTCATCGTTGATGACGGCATCGTCGGCCGCGTGACGGATGATCGCTTCTACGTCTCGGCCACCACCAGCCACGCCGATGCGGCGTTTCGCACCCTGTCGCTGAAGATTCAGGAGCTGGGGCTGAACGTGCGTCTGGTGAATCGCACCGGTTCTCTGGCGGCGCTCAATCTGGCGGGGCCTGCTTCGCGCAAGCTGCTATCCACACTGACGGATGTGGATCTGAGCGAAGAGAGCTTCCCCTATCTCGGCATGCGCGAAGGCACCCTGTGTGGTTATCCGGTACGGCTGATCCGCGTCGGCTTCGTCGGTGAACTCGGCTACGAGATCCACATGCCGGCCACGGCGGCGCTTGAGATCTGGGAAACCCTTATCAAGGCTGGCAAGCCCTATGGTATCCGACCTTTCGGTGTCGAGGCCCAGCGTGTGCTGCGTCTGGAGAAGGGGCACATCATCGTCGGTCAGGACACCGACGGCCTGACCAACCCCTTCGAGGCCAACATGGCCTGGGCCGTGCCGCTCAAGAGCAAGCCCTGGTTCACCGGCAAGCCCTCATTGGCGCTGCTTCAGGCGCGCTGCCAGCGTCGACTGATCGGTTTCCGCCTGCCGAAGGGCTACAACGGCGAGCTGCCCAAAGAGTGCCACCTGATTATCGAGAATGGCGAGATGGCCGGTCGCATCACCAGTATCGCCTACAGCCCCGCGCTGGGCCGGGTGATTGGACTTGCGATGGTCGACCTGCCGTTGGCCGAGAGCGCCAGTGCCCTTGAGGTACGCGTCGACAGCGGCGCGATGGTCACGCTGGAACCCTGCCCGACACCCTTCTATGACGCCGACGGTGCGCGTCAAACAGCCGATCTGACGGAGGTGGCCTGATGACTGCACTGCACCTATCAAACCGCGATGACCTGCGCGGCTATCTGCTCACCGGCCCCGGCAGTGCCGATGCCCTGAGCGCCGCGGGTTTGCCGCTGCCACAGGCGCAGCTCAGTGCTGCTGCATCGGCGGAGGCACTGGTCGCCCGCACCGGCAGCGACGAGTACATGGCCTTTATCGGTGCCGGCGCGCAACAGCCTGCCCACGAGTGGTGCTTTCCCCGTGCCGACTCCGTGTTGGCGCTGAAAGGGGAGGGCTGGATCGCACTGATGGCACAGGTGTGCCAGTACGACTTCCGCCGCATGCAGCCGGGCGACTGGCTGATGACATCGGTGGCCGGGGTTAACTGCTGGCTCTACCACGAGATCAACGGCGCACTGCTGATCGGCTTCGACAGCGGCTACGACCACTACATGAACGAGCTTTTCCACACCCTCGTCAACGAACTGGGTGGGCACACATTAAACGAAGGAGATGCACGATGAACTCAACAGAGATCGAACGTTTTATCAGCGACAACGACATCAAGTACATCCTGGCCCAGTTCGTCGATATTCACGGCGTGGCCAAGACCAAGTCGGTGCCGGCCAACTGCCTGAACTCCGTGGTGGAAGCCGGTGCCGGTTTCGCCGGGTTCGCGGTCTGGGGGCTCGGTATGGAGCCTCACGGCCCCGATTTCATGGCCCGTGGCGATCTGAACACCTTCAGCGCCGTGCCCTGGCAGCCCGGCTATGCCCGCATCGCCTGCGATGGCTATGTGGATAAAAAGCCGCACCCGTACTGCTCGCGCGTGGTGCTGAAAAAGCAGCTCGCCACACTGGCCGAGCGCGGCTGGACGCTGAACACCGGCCTTGAGCCCGAGTTCTCGCTGTTCAACCGCGCCGACGATGGCTCATTGACACCGGTGGATGAGAGCGATGTGCTCGACAAGCCCTGCTACGACTACAAGGGGCTTTCCCGTTCACGCGAGTTTCTTGAGCAGCTGGTGGAGTCGCTGCAGGCGGTGGACTTTGACGTCTACCAGATCGACCACGAGGACGCCAACGGTCAGTTCGAGATCAACTACACCTACAGTGACGCACTGACCTCGGCCGACCGCTTCACCTTCGTGCGCATGGCTGCCGGCGAGATCGCCAACAAGCTGGGCATGGTCTGCTCGTTCATGCCCAAGCCCGCATCGGATCGCACCGGTAACGGCATGCACTTCCACCTGTCAATCTGCGACGAGAACGGCAAAAACCTGTTCCACGACGCGACCGACAAGTACGGCATGGGCCTCTCAAAAATGGCCTACCACTTCACCGCCGGCATTCTGGCCCACGCCAAGGCGATCTGCGCTTTTGCAGCGCCCACCGTCAACTCCTACAAGCGCCTTGTCGTGGGCGGCAACGCCTCGGGTGCGACCTGGGCCCCGGCCTATGTCTGCTACGGCGACAACAACCGCTCCGCCATGGTGCGTGTGCCTTACGGACGCCTTGAGTTCCGCCTGCCGGATTCCGGCTGCAACCCCTATCTCGTACATGCCGCGCTGATCGCCGCCGGTATGGATGGCGTCGAGCGCGAGCTCGATCCCGGTGAGCCGCTGAACATCAACCTCTACAGCCTGAGTCTTGACCAGATCAAGGCCAAGGGCGTTGAGATTCTGCCGCAGAACCTGAACGAGGCGCTCGATGCGCTGGAGGCTGACACCCTGTTCACCGAAAAGATGGGCAAGGAGATCGTCTCTGAATTCCTCAAGGTGAAGCGGGCCGAGTGGGTGGAGTACAGCCGCCACGTCTCCGACTGGGAAGTGAAGCATTACGCCGAGTTTTTCTAATTCGTTAAGCGCCGGACCTGCTCCGGCAAGAGGTAAAGAGTATGTGTGGAATAGTAGGACTCTATCTGAAGAACCCGGCACTTGAGAGCAAGCTGGGTGAACTGTTCGAGCCGATGCTGATCGCGATGACCGACCGCGGTCCCGACAGTGCAGGCTTTGCCATCTATGGTGATGAAGTGCCCAACGGCTGGGTCAAGCTGACCCTGCGCCACCCCGATAGCCGCTACAACTGGGAGCAGCTGGCGGACGATATCCGTCGCAGCATGAGTGTCGAGCTCTCCTGGATGCAGAACGCCAACGTCGCCGTATTCAAGGTGGCCGCCGAAGAGGCGCAGGTGCGTGCCTATCTGGCCGAGATGGCGCCCGAGGTGCTGATCCTGAGCGTCGGACGCTCTATCGAGATCCTCAAAGAGGTGGGCCTGCCGGAGCAGATCGCCGAGAAGTTCACCCTCAGCGGCATGAAGGGCAGCCACATTATCGGCCATACCCGTATGGCCACCGAGTCAGCCGTGACCATGGAGGGTTCTCACCCCTTCTCCACAGGGCAGGACCTGTGCCTCGTGCATAACGGCTCGCTCTCGAACCACAACCGCCTGCGCGAGAACCTCAAGCGCGAGGGGATCAAATTCGAGACCGAGAACGACTCCGAAGTGGCGGCCGGTTACCTGACATGGCGTCTGCGTCAGGGCGACAGCCTCAAGGCTGCGCTGGAGCACGCGCTGGAGGATCTGGACGGCTTCTTCACCTTCACCATCGGTACCCGCAACGGCTTTGCCGTCATGCGTGACCCGATCGCCTGCAAGCCGGCGGTACTGGCAGAAACCGACGACTACGTAGCCATGGCCTCGGAGTATCAGGCACTGACCACCCTGCCGGGCATCGAAAACGCCAAAGTCTGGGAGCCGGAACCGGCCACCTTCTACGTCTGGGAACGCAGCTAAGGAGCACTGAACATGAAAACCATCAACATGGCTGAATCCAGCGTACGCGAACTGAATCAGGCCCTGCACGATCAGGCGGGCGAGTGTCTGGAGCGCGAATGGCAGGTGCTCAACCCCAAGGGCCAGCACAATCTGGCGGTGGGGCTTGATCAGAGCCTGTCCGTCGATATCCAGGGCCACGCCGGTTACTTCTGCGCTGGCATGAACAAGAAAGCCACCGTCACCATCCACGGTAACGCCGGTCAAGGCGTGGCCGAGAACATGATGTCCGGCACTGTGCGCGTCAAGGGTGATGCCTCGCAGGCAGCTGGGGCCACGGCACAGGGCGGCCTGCTGGTGATCGAAGGCAACGCCGGAGCGCGCTGCGGCATCTCCATGAAGGGTGTGGATATCGTGGTCAAGGGCAGCGTCGGCCACATGAGCTGCTTCATGGGCCAGTCCGGCTCGCTGGTCGTGTGCGGCGATGCAGGCGATGCACTCGGTGACTCCCTGTACGAAGTGCACATCTACGTGAAGGGAACCGTGAAATCCCTCGGTGCCGACTGCATCGAGAAGGAGATGCGCCCCGAGCATATCGAGGAACTGACCGGGCTTTTGAACCGTGCCGGTGTCGATGAAGACCCGACCAGCTTCAAGCGCTACGGCTCGGCCCGTCAGCTGTACACCTTCAAAGTCGATAACGCCGGTGCGTACTGATTGAGGAATTCATTATGAGCAACGATATCAATGTAAAAGACGGTCTGCGCGAATCGGCCACCTTCGACCGTAACACCATGCACGAGATCCGCCGTGCCGCCGAAACCGGTATCTACGATATCCGTGGCTTCGGCGCCAAGCGCAAGCTGCCGCACTTTGACGACCTGCTGTTCCTCGGTGCGTCCATGTCGCGCTACCCGTTGGAGGGCTACCGCGAGAAGTGCAACACCTCGGTCACCCTCGGCACCCGCTTCGCCAAGAAGCCGATTGTGCTGGATATTCCGGTGACCATCGCGGGCATGAGCTTCGGCGCGCTCTCGGCGAATGCCAAGGAAGCGCTTGGTCGCGGTGCTTCTATCGCCGGTACCTCCACCACCACCGGTGATGGCGGTATGACCCCGGAAGAGCGTGGCCAGTCCAAGAAACTGGTGTATCAGTACCTGCCGTCCCGTTACGGCATGAACCCGGACGACCTGCGCAAGGCCGATGCCATTGAAGTGGTGCTCGGTCAGGGCGCCAAGCCGGGCGGCGGCGGTATGCTGCTGGGCCAGAAGATCACCGACCGTGTGGCGCAGATGCGTAACCTGCCCAAGGGCATCGACCAGCGCTCTGCCTGCCGTCACCCGGACTGGACCGGCCCTGACGATCTGGCGATCAAGATTCAGGAGCTGCGCGAGATCACCGACTGGCAGGTGCCGATCTACATCAAGGTGGGTGCGACCCGTACATACTACGACGTGAAACTGGCGGTTAAGGCTGGTGCCGACGTGATTGTGGTCGACGGTATGCAGGGCGGTACCGCCGCGACGCAGGATGTGTTTATCGAGCATGTGGGTATCCCGACGCTGGCCGCGATTCCGCAGGCGGTTCAGGCGCTGCAAGAGATGGGCATGCACCGCAAGGTACAGCTGATCGTCTCTGGCGGTATCCGCAACGGTGCCGATGTGGCCAAGTGCATGGCACTGGGGGCTGATGCTGTGGCCATCGGCACCGCGGCACTGATTGCACTGGGCTGTAATCACCCGATGTACGACGAAGAGTTCAAGAAGATCGGCTCCGCTGCTGGCTTCTACGACGACTATCAGGAGGGCAAAGACCCGGCCGGTATCTCCACTCAAGATCCGGAACTGATGAAGCGTCTGGACCCAGTTGAGGGCGGTCGCAAGCTGGCCAACTACCTGCGCGTACTGACGCTGGAAGCGCAGACTCTGGCCCGCGCCTGTGGCAAGAACGACCTGCGCAATCTGGAGCCGGAAGACCTGGTGGCACTGACCGTGGAATCCGCGGCGATGGCGCGCGTCCCGCTGGCCGGTACCACCTGGATTCCGGGGCAGGGCGGATACTGAGCCTCACCCTCAATCCTAGGGCTGCGCCGCTGTGCGGGCAGCCCCTGAACACCCTCTTAAGAGTACCCCAACAGATTCGATAATCAGGAGAGAACCGTGGAAACCCCTCAGCTGATCGACGGCAAGGCGGTGGCGGCCGAGCTGCGCAAAGAGATAGCCGAAAAGGTAAAACTGCGAGTTGAACGGGGCCTGCCCGCTCCGGGTCTGGCCGTTGTGCTGGTGGGTGAAGACCCCGCCTCTCAGGTATACGTGGGCAGTAAGGTCAAGGCCTGCGAAGAGGTGGGCTTTCTCTCGCGCAGCTACCGTATGGAGAAGGAAACCACCCAATCCGACCTGCTGACGCTGATCGATACCCTGAACGCCGACCCCGAGATTCACGGCATACTGGTACAACTACCGTTGCCGAAACAGATCGATGTGCAGTCGGTAATCGAACGCATCGACCCGCAGAAAGACGTGGACGGCTTCCACCCCTATAACCTGGGCCGTCTGGCCGGAAAGGCACCGACGCTGCGCCCCTGCACGCCCTACGGCTGCATGCGCCTGCTCGACGCCTACGGCATCGACCCCATGGGCAAAAACGCGGTGGTGATAGGCGCTTCCAACATCGTGGGCCGCCCGGTGGCGCTGGAGTTGCTGATGGCGCGGGCCACCGTCACCGTCTGCCACTCCAAAACCCGGGACCTGCCGGGTGAACTGGCTCGCGCCGATATCGTGATTGCCGCGGTGGGTATACCCAACTTCGTCAAGGGTGAGTGGCTTAAACCCGGTGCCGTGGTGATCGATGTCGGTATCAACCGCCTCGACACCGGCAAGCTGGTGGGCGATGTGGATTTCGAGGCGGCAAAAGCGAAGGCATCGGCCATTACACCGGTGCCCGGTGGTGTGGGCCCCATGACCATCGCCTGCCTGCTGCAAAACACACTGGAAGCCTGCGAAGCGGTAGAAGCCGCACAGGGCTGAGCGCGTCGCACAACACGCTTTTCATCAAGGGAGCCGACTGTGTCGGGAAGCTCCTGCCCTCCATCAAAGGCCCCTCGGGGCCTTTTTTTCGTGAAATGCCAATCTTGTGCCGGTGGCTACAAAACAGCACACTGACGAAAGCGCTATCTGTTTAAAGGAGGCTTTGTGGCATTTTCGAATCAGGAAAGGGAAGCGCTTCTATCGGTTAAGGGCGTCGGGCCCACCGTTGTGAAACGATTTGAAGAGATCGGAATCGATACGCTTGCAGAATTGGCGACTTATCGGGCGGATTACATCGCGGACATGGTGGCCTCTATGCTGCGCACAACGTGCTGGAAGAATAGCCCACAAGCCAGAGCCGCTATTGAGGCTGCGCTTGCTCGGGCAAAAGAGGGGCTGTAATGGAGTAGGGCGCAGCTGCACAGCCGTGGCCCTTTAACGGCGTCATGCATTAGAGCGTTAACGCCTTCAAGGTAAAGGAAATATCAGATGATTTCGTTAGAGTTTTTAGTGACGTCGTTAGTGGTCGTTTTGATTCCGGGAACCGGTGTTTTGTACACGGTGGCGACGGGTTTGTTTGCTGGCAAGCGTGCTAGCCTGTTCGCAGCGTTCGGTTGTACGTTGGGCATTATTCCAGCCTTATTGGCCAGTGCACTTGGACTTGCCGCCATTTTTCATACCAGTGCCGTCGCGTTTCAGGTTGTTAAGTATGTGGGTGCGGCGTATTTGCTGTATTTGGCGTGGCAAATGTGGCGCTCATCCTCGCCGCTCTCTATTGCGGATCAGCAGTCGGATACCCGCTATTGGGGCCTTGTCGTTAAAGGGTTTCTACTGAATATCTTAAATCCAAAACTGTCGATTTTCTTTTTGGCTTTTCTGCCTCAGTTTATTCCGGAAACGACAGACAGTGTATTGGGTAATATGCTTGTGCTCGGTCTTGTTTTTATGCTGATGACGTTCGCAGTCTTCATCGTATACGGGTTCTTATCCGGCACCTTTAGTGCATTTATTATGAGGTCGGAGAAGGCGAGCGTTGCGATTCAGAAGTTTTTTGCAACAAGCTTTGCGGCGCTTGGGCTTAAGCTGGCATTGAGTGAGCGGGTATAAAGATCTCTTTGGTCGCTGGAACGTTGTAGTGCAAGCTGAATAGCGGTTGCATATTTTTGGGGCAAGAGAGAGTCATGCACGCCTATATCAGGTGGATTTACGCCTGATGGAGTCGGCGTGATACTTGCAAAATAATATTTCGTATACCTAAGAGTGACGAATATTATGACCCTCTCTCATCCGCGTTTTCGCTCCCCTCGGTCAGAATCCAGTGTACTGGCGTCGGTCACGCTGGGGCTTGAGGAGTTTATCGATCGGCAGGGGGGCGACAGCCGTCAGGTGCTGTCGCGGGCCGGTCTTCGCTCGGGGTTGTATCGCGAACCCAATCGTCATATCTCGCTAAAGAACTACTGCCACTCCATGCACGAGGCAGCTCGCTCGACCGGCAACGAGCATTTCGGTCTCTGGTTTGGTGAACAGTTCGACCCACAAGGGCTGGGGTTGTTCGGATACTTTGCTACCACCTCGCCCGATCTGCGCAGTGCCATCGCCGGAATGCAGGGCTATTTCGATGTGTTCCAGCGCAACAGCTTGCTCGGTTTCAGTATCGAAAAGGGGATCTGCCAACTGGAGTACCGGCTGCTTGATGGCGACATCGTCGATCGGCGTCAGGATGCGGAGCTGACAGTGGGCATGCTCAACAACGTACTCAGACGTGCGCTCGGCGAGCGCTGGTCACCGCTGGAGGTGCACTTTCAGCATCCGGCGCTGGTTAATTCCGAACCGCACCGTGATGCGTTTCAGTGCGATGTGCGTTTCCAGCAGGCGCGTAACCTGATTCTCTTTCCTGAAGCCTGCCTCGATAAGCCGATGCCGGATGCCAACGAGATGCTCAACAACGTGGTGCGTGGCACCATCAGCGAGCTGGTGGGTGAGCAGCCGCGCCTGCTGAGCACGGCGCAGCAGGTCAAGAGCGAACTGCTGGAGCTCTTGCCCGAGGGGGATGCCGGTATCGATCAGGTGGCCCGGCGGCTTAATCTCTCAAAGCGCACGCTGCAGCGGCAGCTGTCGGCGGAGTCCTATTCGTTCAAAGAGCTGGTGGATGAACTGCGCGAGGAGCTGGCGATCTACTATCTGGAGTATCAGCGTCTGAGTATTTCTGAGGTTGCCTTTCGTCTTGGCTACTCGGAAATTTCGGCGTTTACCCGCGCCTTCATTCGCTGGAAAAGCATGAGCCCGAGCGACTGGCGTACCCGCTAATTCTTCCCTCTATCGGGTGCCGCTAACGATTGGCACCGAATGTCAAAAGAGCGCGCTCTGCGGTCAAGGCCCTTAACCCCTGCCACTGAGACACTACCTCCATCCGAAACTCAAAAGGAGGGAAGTGGATGTCTCATCAACCCAACATGTTGTCCTCCGTCTGGAGAGCACCCCAGGAGAATGTCCTGGAGGAAGCACACATCTTTCTGGAGCGGCACGGCGTTAACTATATACTCGCCCAGTTTGTCGACCTGCATGGCGGTATCAAGAGCAAGGCGGTGCCGGTGCACTGCCTTAAGGATCTGACCGAATCCGGCGCAGGCTTTGCCGGTGGCGCCATCCTCGGCTTCGATATGCGCCCGCAAGACCCGGAGTTCATGATGGTGGCTGATCTCTCCACCCTGGCGCTGATGCCCTGGTTGCCCGGCTACGCCTGCATTCGCGGCCACGGCTTCGTCGGCGACAGTCATTATCCGTTGGACCCGCGCAATGTGCTGGCCACGCAGACCGAGCGCCTTAGCCAGCGCGGCCTGCGCCTGATGACCGGTCTGGAGCCTGAGTTCTACCTGCTCAAGCGCGATGAAAACGGCGCCGTGGTGCCGTTTGACGCTACCGACACCCTCGATAAGCCCACCTACGACTATCAGGGGCTGACCCGCAACGCGCCGTTCCTCGAAGGTTTGTACGACGCCCTTACCGCCATCGGTCTTGAGGTGTACCAGATCGATCATGAGGACGCCAACGGCCAGTTCGAGTTGAACTTCAAGTACGACGAGGCGATGAAGTCCGCCGACAACATGCAGTTCTTCAAGATGGCGGCGAAGGAGGTGGCGAACAATCTGGGCGGCATCTGCAGTTTCCTGCCCAAGCTCAGCGCCACCACCACCGGCAATGGCATGCATGTGCACTGCTCATTGGTGGATGAAAAGGGCGACAACCTGTTCCACGACGCAACCGATGCCAGCGGTATGGGGCTGTCTAAGACCGCCTACCAGTTCATCGCCGGCATCATCGAGCATGCTCCGGCGCTCTGTGCGCTGCTGTGCCCCTCTGTGAACTCCTATAAGCGTCTGATCACCGGCGCACCGGGCAGCCCCAGCTGGGCACCGGTATTCATCGCCTATGGTGACAACAACCGCTCGGCGATGGTGCGCATACCTTACGGTCGCATCGAAGTCCGTATCGGCGATAGCAGTATGAACCCCTACCTGGCGCTGGCCGCGATCATCGCGGCCGGTCTTGACGGGATCGACCGCGAACTGGAAGCGCCCCAAGCCCATTCGGTGAACTTCTATGACCTCAGTGCCAGCGAGATTGCCGAGCTTGGTGTGTCGCGCCTGCCGGAGAACCTAAGCGATGCGCTTAATGCGTTGGAACGGGACAGCCTGCTGCGCGAGGTCTTGGGCGAGCGCCTGATTGCCAGTTTCCTGAAGCTCAAGCGTCAGGAGTGGCAGGCCTACCACAGCGCCGTATCCGAATGGGAAATCAACCGTTATCTCACCTTCTACTGATTAGGCGGCATCATCATGATCAACATCACTGAAAAACAGGTCGAACAGTTCCGCAAGGATGGCTTTCTGATTGTCGATAAATTGATCGAGCCGGAAGCGGCACAGGCGATTCTCGACCGCTACGAGGGGATCTTCCAGCGTGGCGAATACGAAACCGGGATCAAGCCGGATGAGGTCAACCTGCCCAGCGGCAGCCCGCCCTACACCCACCAGATCTGCAACGCCTGGAAATCGGATCTGGCGGTGGCACGTCACATATTGTCCGAGGATTTGGGCAAGGCCTGTGCACAGCTCGGTGGCTGGAATGGTGCCCGGCTGATGATCGATAACCTGCTGTGGAAACCGGTGAACGGCCGTCCTATCGGCTTTCATCAGGACAGTATGTACTCACTCTGGATAGACAAGCCCGCATTGGTCAGCTGTTGGCTGGCGCTGGATCACACCACCGCCGAAGGGGGTACGCTGGTCTACATTCGCGGCTCTCACAAGTGGGGCGAAGCGAAGCCGATCATGCAGTTTCACGGTCCGGAGGACGATCTTAAAGAGGTGCGTGAATGGGCGGAAACCCACGGCTTCGAGCTGGAGCTGGTCCCGATCGAGGTGCCGCCGGGCGGTGGGGCGTTTCACGACGGATGGCTCTGGCATGGCTCCCGCGTTAACCGTGCCGATGTACCGCGCCGGGCACTGGCCGCGCACTTTTTCCAGTCCGATATCCAGTTCAACCCGGCACTTATGACCGTCGGCAACGGGCCGATCTACGGCCGCTATAAGAAGTTTGGCTCCAACGAGGTGGATGAAGCCTACTTCCCCATCACCTGGAGCGAGGATGGCTACCGGACACCGGGACTGGACGAGTATCTGGAAAAAGGGATCGTCTGATGGATATCGTCGCAATCATGGCCGGCGGCATGGAGGGCGATCTGGAGTCCGGCCGCATCGGCGAGGCGGTGCGGGCCAGGGGCGGAAAACTGCACTGGTTCTACCGCCGTCACGGCGATGAGCTGCCGGAATCGATCGTCGATTACGACGCCCTGATCGTGTTTGGCGGCGAGGTCAGCGTGCACGATCCGGCGCTCAAATTCTACTTTGACCAGTTGGGTGCACTGATCCGCAGCTTTCACGCGGCAGGCAAACCGATCCTCGGCTCCTGCCTTGGCTGCCAGTCGATAGCCTACGCCTTCGATGCACAGGTGCGCCCGCAAGGGTTCCTGGAGTATGGCTTTACACCGCTGAGACTGAACGAAGTCGCCGACGGCGATCCGCTCTTGGGTGGGTTGGATTCAGAACAGATGCTGTTCGAGATGCACTCCGACACCTTCGACCTGCCGGAGCAGGCCACCCTGCTGATGGAGGGCGAGGCGGTTGCCCATCAGGCGTTCAGGATCGGCGAGCGTACCTACGCCTTTCAGTGCCACTTCGAGGTAACGCCCGAGATTGTGGATATCTGGACCCGCCGTGAGCTGATCGGCAACCCGCGTCAGGATCAACAGCAGGTGGCGAGCCTCGTGGAGCAGGTCAATCGGGACTTCGAGCGCTATCAGGACAAACAGACTCAATTCGCCCGCACGCTGATGGAGCGCTGGCTCAACCTGATCTGATGCGCCGATGCGCCGATGCGACACCGGCATCCCCTGCAAGTGCCGGTGTCGGAGGTCCTGTGCGTATCCCGGTGATCTGCCCGGATTTTTTTGCGCAACATTGGGGCGGTCCGATTCTACGGCTGCACCTTTTTGGTTTAGCTCAGTGGGGTTTCGCGTAGATCCAAGCGGTGAGCGCACGAAATCAGAAGCCTTACAACGGATTGGCCCACGGATTGCTTATTCGTATCAGGAAATAAATATTCCCCTAAATAGTTGGCGTTTGAACGTCACCTGGGGGCCATCCTGAGATGAGACAGTTTTGGAGATCCTGCTTATGGAAACAATGGTGCTGGAGTTAGGGTACGCACTTGATACCTTCTACTTCCTGATGTGCACAGCGCTGGTGATGTGGATGGCGGCCGGGTTCGCCATGCTCGAATCGGGGCTGGTACGGGCTAAAAATACGGTCGAGATCCTGAACAAGAACGCGCTGCTGTACGGCATCGCCTGTATTGTCTACCTCGTCGTGGGTTACAACATCATGTATCCGGGCAACCCGATCAACTCGGTGGTGCCGGGAATCGACTTCCTGCTCGGTGGCGACAATAGCGTTGCCGACGTGACCTCCGGTGCGGATGATGCACCTTACTACTCCAGCATGGCCGACTTCATCTTTCAGGCGGTATTTGCCGCGGCGACCATGTCGATTGTCTCCGGTGCGGTGGCCGAGCGGATGAAACTCTGGCCCTTCCTGGTGTTCGCCGTGGTGATGGTCGCCGTGATCTACCCGGTTGAAGGCTACTGGAAGTGGGGCGGCGGTTTCCTCGACCAGCTCGGTTTCCAGGACTTCGCCGGTTCCGTGGTTGTGCACATGGCCGGTGCTGCTGCCGCGCTCGCAGCCGTCATTCTGGTCGGCCCGCGTAAAGGGCGCTACGGGGCCAACGGAGAGGTCCGCGCCATCCCCGGTGCCAACCTGCCACTGGCGACACTGGGTATGTTTATCCTGTGGATGGGTTGGTTCGGCTTCAACGGCGGCTCGGAGTTGAAAATCTCCAACGTAGAGGAAGCCAACGCGGTGGCCAAGATCTTCGTCAACACCAACGCGGCCGCAGCTGCGGGTATGGTGGTGGCGGCGCTGATCGCTCGCGTACTGTTCGGCAAGACCGACCTGACCATGACCATAAACGGTGCGCTGGCCGGTCTCGTGGCGATCACCGCCGAGCCGCTACAGCCCTCTGCCGGCGTGGCCAGCCTCATCGGCGCTGTCGGTGGCGCCGTGGTGGTGCTCTCTGTACTGCTGATGGACAAACTCAAACTCGACGATCCGGTCGGTGCGGTCTCGGTACACGGCGCTGCCGGTATCTGGGGTATCTTCGCGGTGCTGATCTCCAACCCTGACGCCACTTTCACCGGCCAGCTGATCGGCACGGTTGCAACCTTCGCGTGGATGTTCATCACCAGCTTTATCGTACTACTGGTTATCAAGGCGGTGATGGGGCTGCGTGTCAGCGATGAAGAGGAGGCCGAAGGTATGGACCTCCACGAATGCGGTATGCACGCCTATCCGGAGTTTGGACCGGACCACGTCAACCGCTGATCAACCTGTTTGTTTCACCCTCCATCAAAGGCCCTTCGGGGCCTTTTCTTCGTGATACATACACGCTTGTGCCCAAGGTAAAAACGCAGCAAACTGTCTCTAGCGTCATACAGGCAGTAGACGCATAGCTACGCACACAAGATCCAGAGGGACGGTAGATGGATACTTGCTTGTCTAACCCGCCATTGGCGGTTGCTCACAACCTTTCTGGCAGTGCCTCCACCCGTGAGCCTTCATCTCTGTGTTCAGTATTCGCTATACCTTTCTCAGGTCAGGTAACGAGAAGGTATACCTTTTTAGATTGCTCAAAGAGTTTTGTGATCCAAAAACGCTTTAAATATCAATCGATTATAATGCTTGAGAATGCCACAAAGATAATTAAAAGGTATTCTCGTTAATGATTATTATGAGGTAGAAGACCTCGTAAATGGGCTGTTAGCTGAAGGGAGTTCACGTGAGAGAGTTAAGAGGAACTGAGGTAGTTGCCGAAGACTTGAGACGGCTATATCACGATTTAAATGGGTCAAGGCGGTATCCGGTCAAGTTTCGCTACGCTTTCGAACAGTACATTTACAAAAGCCAACAGCTTACAGAGACTATGAGAAAGGAATTTAAGTTTTTAACTGGAGATAGCTGGGCTGCTAATAAATATCCCGGTTGGAATGCGTACACAGAAATATTAAAAGCTTTACGGAATGCTACTTATCATGGCTACCCTTTAGCTCTGCACGGATGCGCTTTAGCTATATACGAAGGGGAAGAATTTGCTACAGATTTGAAGCCATTAGATGAGTTGGATTTGGTCAGAGGTTATAGGGTGATGGCATCTACCTTTCTTATTGAGATGCCTTTTGATGAGGAAGTGGTCCCGATGAGTGCGGGTTATCCACTTAAGTATCCTCTAGGTGCGAAAACTCATTCATATCCTATAAAGGAATTCGTAAGTTACGAGCTTACATGGTGCCTTCTGGAGGCCGGAGTGCGAAGCGCAACTAAAAAAGCAGGAACTGTAGATTCAGTCAAAATTGTGTTGCATAGCTACCCAGCTTTAAAAGGTTATATTGAGTATTATGAAAGAACGTTGGATGAATTTGGTATACAGAGCTAACAAGTGACTGTGGTGTCCAGTCATAATATTTAGGCTGTTTTTTCACACCAGCACTCCCCTTTTTCAGAGGTGTATAGATCATCAGCAGACTGACGGAGATGCCAGGATATTCAGCTTGATGGGGTGCTCAGCGGCTTTTAAGCGACTTCTTCCAGCTGTTTATAAAAGCGCCTGCAATGATGAAAACGCCTCCAGCCAGCGTCCAGCCGGTGGGGATTTCATCAAAAAACATCATGCCCAGTAACGCGGCAAACACCACCTGAATATACCCATAAGCGCTGACTTTACCGGCGTTTTCAACCGACATCGCTTTTGTCAGGGCGATCTGCGCAATTTGCACAAGTACGCCGATGGCCACTAACAGCGTGAGCTGGTAAAGGGTGGGGACAACAAAACTCTGCTGCGCGATCAGCAACACCGCTGAGATAGGCGCGGCGACCATCGGGAAATAGATCACGATGACCGATGGATCCTCTGTCTGGGCCAGTTTCCTGACCACCACATAGGCGCAGGCGCTGGTAAAGGCGCCTGTTAATGCCGCCGCAATCGCTAACCAGCTGATATCGGTGGTGCTGTGCGCCGACCACTGTGGGGCGGTTACCAGAGAAAGTCCGATAAAGCTCAGCACAATGCACAGAACGGTGCCCAGATTGATGCGCTCTTTCAGGAAAAACAGCGCAAGCACGGCGGTGAATGTGGGGTGGATGTACTGCAGCAGAATAGCCTGGGCAATCGGCAGTGTGGTGACCGAATAGAACACTGCAATAAGGGCGATGGTGCCGAATACGCCTCTTAGCATCAGGAGGGGGCGGTTCTGCCCCAACATCGGTATGCGCTTGCGGCGAATATCGATAAACGAGAGCACCAGCGAAATCAGGGCGCGAACCGCGACAATCTCCAGTACCGGCAGCCCACTCGCGCCTGCTGCCTTGACGCAAGCCCCCATCAACGCGAAACCCAGTGAGGATACCAGCATGTAGCGCGCGCTTAAGGGAAGGTCAAACAGGCGAAGTAGAGAGGGCTGCATCAAGTGGCTTCCATGTCATGTGACGGGCGTCGAGGCGCGCGGTGGTGAAGGGCCCGATGCTATCGAGCATCGGGCAACCCTGTTGCAGTTGGCAGGCCTACCAGGGCCCCACCACATACCCGAGTTTTTCTGGCAGCCATAGGGCAAAGCCGGGGACAAGCATCACCAGCAGCAGGCTAACAGCCATGCTGAGCACGAAGATCATCGTCCAGCCCAGCGTCTGCTCCAGCCGTATATTGGCGATGCGGGTGGTCACCATCAGGTTCACCGCGACAGGCGGGGTGAACTGGCCGATGGCGATGTTCATCGCCAGCAGGATGCCAAACCAGATCGGGTTCCAGCCGAAGTGTTGCATCAGCGGCAGCACGATGGGGATCAGGATCAGGTAGATTGAGATCGCATCCAGCAGCATGCCTGCCAGCAAAACCAGCAGCATCACCAGCCCCAGCAGCACCCAGCCATTTTCCGAGAGCGAGAGCATCGCTTCGGCCAGATGGCGGAAGGTGCCAAGCGTAGTGCCTGCCCAGGCGAAGATTCCTGCCAGCGCGATAATAAACATCACGATGCCTGAGGTAATCGCCGCTTCGCCCATCAGGTTCCACAGGTCTTTAAGGCTCAGCTTGCGGTAGATCACCGTGCCGACAATTACGCCGTAGGCTACGGCCACTACCGCCGCTTCGGTGGGCGTAAACAGGCCCGAGCGCAAGCCGCCAAGTATCAAGACAGGGGCAAACAGTGCAGGCAGTGCCTGACGGAAGCTCTCGCCCAGTGCCGGGCGCTCGGTGGTTTCGGGGTTCTCCCAGCCGTAGCGACGGGCCAGTAGCCATGCCGGCAGCAGCAGCGACAGGCCCGCCAGAATGCCGGGGAAGATACCGGCGGCAAACAGCGCGCGCAGGTCGACACCGGGCACCACAATCGAGTACAGAATCAACGCAATCGACGGCGGTATGAGTATTGCCGTGGAGGAGGACGCCGCAATCAGCGCAGTCGAGAACGGCTGTGGATAACCGGCGCGCTTCATGCTCGGCAGCATCACCATGGCAACGGCGGCGGCATCGGCAGGGCCCGAGCCGCTCATGCCGCCCATAATCAGGCAGACCAGCACCACTACCACGGCCAGTCCGCCGTGGCGCGGCCCGATCAGAGCCTGGGCAAAGCGCACAAGGCTTGCGGCTACGCCTGCGTACTCAAAGATGAGGCCGGTAAGGATAAACAGCGGTATGGCGATCAGCGGATACTTGGCCACGCTGTTGTAGGTGTTGGTGCCAAGCGTTGCCAGCATATCCGGCGAGAGCCCGGCGAGTATGCCGATCATGCCGCCGACACCGAGCGATATCGCCACGGGGATACCGAGGAACAGGGCCAGCAGGAAGCCGCCGACCATCAGAATATCAGGCGTCATGCTGCTCTCCCTCTGCGCGGTCGCGCCCCGTGAGGCGGTCGATCAGGTTTTGCGTCATGCGCACAAGAATCGCCGCCGATAGCAGAGGCAACCAGGCCACGTAGATCCAGTTGGGCAGTCCAAGCCCGGGTGAGAGTGACTCCCACTCGTACTCCTCCATGGCAAAGGTGTAGCCATACCAGCAGGCGGCACCGAGTACCGCCACACCGGCGGCCCATTGCAGGATGTACAGCACCGGCAAGAAACGCGCCGGTAGCATGTGTTCGATCAGTTCAATGCGGATGTGCTGGTTATCGCGGGCGGCAGCGGCGGCGCCTGCGAAGGTGACGATCACCAGCAGAAATACGGAAAACTCCTCGGTAAAGGCGAAAGATGCATCGGTGGCATAGCGCACCACCACGTTGCCGAGGCTGATAAGGCAGATAACGGTTAACGCCAGCGCGGCCAGTGTGCGTTCCGGCCGTGCCTTGGGCGGTCTGGATGACATGAAAACTCCAGAAAGGAAAAGGCCCGCCACGCATGGCGGGCGGGCTGGGCTTGGGTTCGGGTGTTGCTTTCGTTGTTGCTTTCGTTGTTGCTTAGTTGTTGCGGTTAGCCACGGCGTCCTGCGCCTGTTTGACCAGATCGGCACCGATCTTCGGTGTCCAGGTGTCGTAGACAGACTGGGTCGCTTCAACGAAGGCCGCGTGCTGCTCCGGTGTCAGGTCGGTCACTTCAACACCGCGCTCGCGGATGGTGGCCAAGGTGGCGTCCAGCTCAGAGCGGGATTTCTCGATCTCCCATTTGCCGGCGTCGATGGCGGCCTGCTTCAGCAGGGCCTGATCTTCCGGTGAGAAGGTGCGCCATACACGGGTACTCACGGCGAAGACCAGAGGGTCAGCCATGTAGTGCCAGCGGGTCAGGTATTTCTGGCCAACCTGATCGATGCGCGCCACGTCGAACACGGACAGCGGGTTTTCCTGGCCATCAACGGCACCAGTGGTCAGGGCAGGCTTGGCATCGGTCCAGCTCATCTGGGTGGGGTTGGCGCCCAGAGTCGAGAAGGTGTCCTGGAACAGCGGAGAGCCGACAACGCGGATCTTCAGGCCCTGCAGGTCAGAGGGCTGGCTGATCGCCAGCTTGGAGTTGGACAGTTCACGGAAACCGTTCTCGCCCCAGGCCAGCGGCGTGACGCCCTTTTTCTCGATGGCATCGAATACCGCCTTGCCTGCATCACCCTGAGTGATCGCATCGATCGCCTTGTGGTCCGGCATCAGGAAGGGCAGGGAGAACAGGTTTAGTTCTACCACCTGCGGTGACCAGTTGATGGTGGAGCCCACAGCCATGTCGATCAGGCCAGAGCGCATGGCGGAAAACTCTTTGGTCTGGTCACCGGAGACCAGCTGAGCGCTGCTGTAAATCTTCATGTTGATGCGCCCTTCGGAGCGCTCTTTCACCAGCTCGACCCATTTGTCGGCAGCCTGTCCCCAGGGAAACGCAGAGGGCAGAACGGTGGATACGGTGTATTCGGCCTTGTAGTCGGCCTGTGCGAGGGGACTGAGCATCATGCAGGTGGCCGCAGCGGCCAGCAGGGAGCGTCGTGTGATCATCGGAACGTCCTTAATTCGATCTTGTCGTCGTGTGACCCAAAATGGAACAGAGGGTCTTGCTTTGTAGCAGGGGACAACAATATGCCGTACAGGCGGTGGCGGGTAAAGCGCAGGGCGTGGTTTTAGTGCCTCTCAGGCGCGTTGTGCGCCATTTTCGAGCTCGCTTCGTGAAAAAAGGCCGGAGAGGGAAAAGACGAGATCCGATGATTTCTTGATATACCTCCAGAGTTGTATGGAAATAGATTGCCTTTCTATGCTTTTTTGAAAAATATTCTCATGTCAGTGCGCTGGCCCAAAAAATGCTTTTGTTTACTACTATTATTCCAATGCACTAGCCGGAACAGAAGTTGTGATGAAATTGAATATTACGATCAGGCAGTCACTCATCGCGGGTTTGGTTATCAATTTACTCTCGCTGGTGTTGTTCGGGGCGATCGCGTTTCAGGCGATCGGCACGTTGGGCGAGAATCAGCGGCAACTCAGCCTGAGCGCTCTGTTTGAAACCCAGGGGCGCAACATAAGCCAGGCGGTGGCCGACATGCTGGCGCGCAACAGCCGTGTGCTCTCTGCCGTGTCTGCACAGGAGCTTGAAAGTATCAGTGAGCAATCCGACACGTCGTTGTTTGAGCAGTCGCTGGAGCAGGATCGGGCAATCATTGCCCAGCTGGATCTGTCGGACGATCAGCAGCAGGCACTCAGTAGCGATCTCGATCATCTTGAGCAGCGTTTCGATCGTTATAAGTCGCTGGGCGCCACGCTCCACCAGCAGTCGATGACCATCCTGAAACTGGAGGAGGAGATGCCCCGGTTGATTCGTGAGATCGACGCACAGACCGACGCCAGCGTCGAGCAGATCGAGGCACTCTCGACAGATCTTGGGCATCTGGTAACGCGCCAGAGCCGCCAGTTCGAGCGCGAGGTAAGGGGGCTTAAAGACAGCAGTCGAGAAGCACTTGATAACCTGCGTACCGGTTTTCGTGAAATCGTATTCGGTAACGAGCCCAAGGCACTGACGCTCAGCGAGCGGATTCGCCTCGATATGGTGAAGCTGACGGCACTGTCGCGCCGCATCATGATGGCCAACACGGTTGAAGAGCTCGAAGCGCTGCAAACCGAGCACCTCGGTCCGCTTTCGGAGTACCTGGCGGATAACCTCGCGCGTCTTGAAGGCTTGCTGTACGCCAACGAGTCGATGCAGAAGAAAGCCACGGCGCTGTTTGCGCAGTACGAAACCACGATCGGCACCCTGTTTGGTCAGGACAATGCACTGTTCGAAACCAAGCGGCGTCAGTTAAACGGCGAGGCGGCGCTTGTGGATATCGAGTCCGACCTGACCTCGGCAATGGGCGCGGTGCTTGAACAGCTTGATCTGCTTTCCGGTAAAGCGCAGGCGATCCGGGTACAGGTGGATGACTCATCGGAAGCGGTCGCCTCCGGTGCGCGCAGCATGCTGCTGATCAGTGGTGTGGTCATTGCGGTGCTGATGCTGGCAGTGGGTATGCTGCTGTTGGCACGGATTATTGCGCCGCTTAACTTTATCTCCCACCGCATGGATGAGATCGCCAACGGCGACGGCGACCTGACCGCGCGGATTCAGATGAACCGCCGTGACGAGATCGGCATGCTGGCCACGAATTTCAACGCCTTTGTCGAGCTGATCCAGCAACTGGTGCACCGCACCTCCAACGCGAGCGAGCATGTCGCCAGCGCCACCCGGCAGAGCGTGATGATGACCGAGCGCATGACCGAGGGCGTGTATCAGCAGAAGAGCGAGATCGACACCGTGGTGGCCGCTGTGCACCAGATGGCCCAGAGCCTTGAAGAGGTGGCGCGCAACGTGGCCTCCACCTCGGACTCCGCCACTGTGGTGGACGGTCTGGCGCAGCAGGGGCGGCATGAAGTGGACGCGGTAATCGCCAGTATTCATGCGGTGGCCCGTTATGTGGAACATGGCACTGAAGTGGTTGGGCGTCTGAATGAGGATAGCCAGTCAATCGGCAAGGTGCTTGAGGTGATCCGCCAGATATCCGAGCAGACCAACCTGCTGGCGCTGAATGCAGCAATCGAGGCAGCACGGGCCGGTGAGGCCGGGCGCGGATTTGCGGTGGTGGCCGATGAGGTGCGAAGTCTGGCGCAACAAACCCACGAGTCCACCGCCAGCATCCAGAGCATTATCGAGAAGCTGCAAAGTAACGCAGCAGCGGCCAATGGCGCGATCGAGCAGGGTTATGAAGAGACGCAGCTGGCGGTGCAGCAGGCTGATACTGCCGGCAAGGCTCTGTTACAGGTGGTGGACTCCGTCGCCAATATCCGCCTGATGGCCGAGCAGGTCTCCGCCGCCACCGAGGAGCAGTCGGCGGTGGCCAATAACATCAACGAGCACATGGCATCGATCAGCAGCCTTTCGGATAACGCCTCCCGTCAGGTGGGCGAGATGCGTCAGGAGTCGGCTCAGTTGCAGACGCAGGCCGATGAATTGGGCTCGGTGGTCAGCGCCTTCAAGATATGATCGGACGGCGCTGATCGTTTCCTTTTTAGAACGATTCGTTTATCCATGTTCGATTGTTGAATGTTGGGTGTCTCAACATAATCCGGTGTGTTCGCGCCGTGCGGGTGACAGCCCCTGTCTTTGCCCGCCTGCGCCAAAGATTAATAAGAGCACTGGAGATCGCTACATGTCTAATGCCTTCAAAAAGGCCGCGCTTGGCGCAGCACTCGCGCTGTCGGTGGCCGCTCAGGCCCAGGCGGCCGATGTCACCCTGCGTATGTCGCACTTCTTCCCGTCGGTATCGGCACAGCATAAGGAGATCTTTCAGGCCTGGGCCGATCAGGTGAAAGAGGCCTCTCAGGGGCGCATCGACGTGCAGATCTACCCCGGTGCTACGTTGTCGAAGCCGCCGGCCCAGTACGATGCCGTGGTGAACGGCATCGCCGATATGACCGCGACCATTCAGGCCTACACCGCCAACCGCTTTCCGCTGACCCAGCTGGTCGAGCTGCCGGGCGTGGTCAAGAGCGCCGAGCAGGGCTCCTGTGTTGTGCAGAGCCTCTATGAAGAGGGCCTGCTCGATAGCGAGTACAAGGATACCCATCCGCTGTTTATGTTTACGCACGGTCAGGGCCACTTCCACATGAAAGAGAAGACGATCAACGAACCGTCTGATCTGGCTAACCTGCGTATCCGTCGCCCCAGCGCCGTGGTGGCAAAGCTGCTGGAGGGGCTGAATGCCGCGCCGGTGGGTATGCCGGCACCGGATTCCTACCAGTCGCTGCAGCGTGGCGTGATCGACGGCGTGACTCTGCCTTGGGAGGGCGCAAAGGTGTTCCGCCTCAACGAGCTGACCACCACCCACACCGAGGTGGGCGGTCTGTACAGTCTGGCGTTCACCATGACCATGAACAAACGTGTCTATGACGGCCTGCCGGATGACCTGAAAAAGGTGATCGACGATGCTTCGGGCATGACATGGTCGAAGAAGGCCGGTGAGGTGTTCGATGCGTTGGATAAAGCTGGGCGCGAAGATGCACTGGCGGCCGGGCAGACCATCGTGACCATCGAGGGCGGTGCTCAGAACCCGGCGTGGAAGCCGGTGCTGGATGAAGCCACCGAAAGTTATATTCAGGAGCTGGAAGACAAGGGCCTGCCTGCACGCAAGGTGTATGCCCGCACGCTGGAACTTTCCGATCAGTGCCAGTAAGCCATTACTGACATACCTCCACAGCCGCCCATCCGTGAGGATGAGGCGGCTGTGTCGTTTCTAGAGCTGCTCACAGATATCGCTCAGGAAATCCAGAAACGCCCGGGTCTTGCTCGGTAGCAGGCGTCTGCCCGGGTAGATCGCCGAGAGCTTGGCGGTAATGGTTTCGATGCTGATGTGCTGGAATACCTCGACCAGGGAACCGTCGGCCAGATTACGCTTGCAGTACTGTCCCGGCAGCATCGTTACACCACAGCCGTTGATAACCGCCTCGCGTACCGAGAGCGGGTCGTTTACATGCATCACGCCCTTGCTCAGATCCAGCGATGCCTTGCTGCCCTCTAGCTTTATCTGGAAGTGGGGGATGCCATAGCGCTGCTCGCAGATATGCACATGACTGAGCAGCGCCTCGGCACTGTGGCCCAGATCATGGCGGGCGGCGTACTCGGGACTGGTCACCCAGAGCAGACGGCTCTCGTAGAGTGTCTTGGCCACCAGCTCCGAGTCGTTCAGGGCGCCGACCACCACCGCCAGATCGATCTGGTTACGGATGATATCCACCGGACGGCTGGTGATGATGATCTCCACATCCACCTCGGGATAGAGCGTATGAAAGTGCCCCAGATGTGGGGCGACGATCTCGCGCGCAAACGCCATCGGCAGCGCCACCACCAGCTTGCCGCGCGGCTCGCTGGTCATGCCGGCCATGACAGCATCGGTTTCCCTGACCTGCTCCATGATCAGAGAGGCGTGACGGTAAAACACTTCGCCCTCGCTGGTGATACGCAGGTTGCGCGAGTTGCGCTCGATAAGGCGCACGCCCAGCGCCTCTTCAAGACGGCTAAGCGCCTTGCTGACGGTGGACTTGGAGGTGCCCAGCACCTGCGCGGCGGCGGAGACGCCCTTGTGGTCGATGATCGCAAGATAGATCGGCACATCATCTATGTTCCAGCGCATCGGCACCTCTTTGTTTGTTCTGAAATCGAAACGATAAGTCTGTTGAGAATTTATTGTTCGTTTTTTATGGCATCAAAACAATGCTTCTTCTCATCACTTTCGATCGATGACTTCGCCTGACCCCGAGGATCTGAACGTGGCGATCGGGCCAACGCGCTCGACAAGAGCTGATCAGCGGTGCCAGCAGCGATACCAGCCGTCCTGCGTGCTGATGCTTAGGTCGGTCTGGTACAGGTTGGAAAGGTTTTGAGTGGTCAGAATCTCTGCCTTGGGGCCGTCGGCCACCACCTGACCTGACTTGATCAGCACCACCCGTTCGATCTCGGGGATGATCTCGTCCACATGGTGAGTGGCGATCATCATCGAGCGCCCCTTGCCGCAGAAACTGCGCAGCAGTGTCAGCATCTTAAGGCTTGCACCCATGTCCAGTCCGTTGGAGGGTTCATCGAGAATCAGCGCCTCGGGTTCGTGTACCAGTGCACGGGCCAGCAGCAGGCGGCGCTTCTGGCCGGTGGAGAGACGCTGGAACATGGTGGTGCTGTATTCGGTCATGCCCAGGCGCTCCATCAATGCCTGTGCCTTTGCCGTTTGCTCTGTGCTGGCCTGCAGATGGTCGTGGCGACCGACAGCGCCGAAAAAGCCCGACAGGATCACATCCAGCGCCGTGGTGTAGGGGGTGTAGTCTTCCTGCAGATCGTGGGAGACAAATCCAATGCGGCTGCGCAGATCCCAGAGGTTGACCCGCTCGTTTCCGTAAAGACGCACATAGCTGCCCTCGCGTTCCACCGGGTACAGCTCACGGCTGATCAGTTTCAGCAGGGTGCTCTTGCCCGCGCCGTTTGGGCCGAGAATGGCCACATGCTCGCCCTGTTCGACCTTGAGGGAGAAGCGCTCGAAAACCTTGGTCTGCTGTTGGAAAACACTGACCTCATGAATATCGATCATCGAAAAGTACCTGTCCGTGTAACGACTGCAAATGGCCGTTCAGCATCACATAGATCGAAGGATTCGACCAGAGCGTAACGGCTTATCGGGCGCTTAACATTTCTTAATTATTCCTTGCGATTATTGGCACGACTCTGCGCAGGGCGGTTGCTAGCATGGTGGCAAAGGAAGCCGAAACCATTCTGCCCGATGGCAGGGAGTACACTATGCGCCGCTCACTCTTAACCCTTCACCGCTGGATTGCGCTCATCGCAACGCCGCTGTTTCTGTTGATTACCCTTACCGGCGTGATTCTGGCGTTTAGGCCTATTCTGGCTGACCTTGGCAGCTCAGCCAGCGTTTATTCTGTGCCTACCGAACAGGTGGCTGCACTGGTCGAGCGTCTGCCCGGCAACGCAATCCGCGACATCCAGACACTGGACGAAAACAGCGTGCGTGTCAGTGGTGTCGGTGACTACGCGCTTGATAGCGGCGCCCTAATCGGCGATGGCAGCGATCCACTGCAAAGCTTTTTCGGCACTGTGCAGAACCTGCACAAGAGCCTGTTGCTAAGGGCCGACTGGCTCACCCAGACACTGACCTACCTGATGCTTGGCGTAATTCTGGCCGGTGTATTTCTTGGCCTGCCGCGTATCCGCAACACTCTGATCGGCTGGCACCAGATGCTGGCGTGGGGGTTGTTGCCGCTGCTGATTCTGATCCCCTTTACCGCGGTGTTGATGACCCTGCATATCGGCGCGCCCGAGCTGCCGATAAAGCCCGGTGGTGGACGCGTGGATATGCAGCAGGCGTTAGCACGCGTGAGCGAGTATCCGGGTGGGGAGCATCTGGTGGCGATCCGCGGCTTCAAGGGCGGCAGCATGCTGGTGACACTGGCCGAGGGACGTCTGGTGGTTACCGCCGATGCAATCACGCCGCTAAGCGATGAGCCCTACTGGCCGAAAGAGCTGCACGAAGGCACCTGGGCAGGGGCCTGGTCCGGCAGTCTGAACGCTATTGGCGGTTTGGTGCTGGTTGGTTTGACGTTGACCGGTGCGCTTAGCTGGATTCGGCGCACACGCGGTAATCAGCTGCAACTGCGTGAGCGTGAGGCGACCACGTTGGTCGCCTTTGCCAGCCAGACCGGTCGAGCACTGGCGCTGGCGCAGGATACACGTCAGCTGTTGCAGCAGGCCGGTGAAAAGGTCGATCTGATGCCACTGGGTAATCTGGGGGCGGCAGATCTCGCTGCGTATCGACAGATTCTGCTGCTGGTATCGACAACCGGTGAGGGCGATACGCCCGACAGCCTGCGGGGCTGGGCCGATACCCTGCGCGGTGAGGATATGTCAGAGGTGCGCTTTAGCCTGCTGGCGCTGGGTGATCGTGGCTATAGCCACTTCTGCGGCGGTGGGCATCAGGTCAGGGATATTCTGCTTGAGTGCGGAGCCCTCGAACTCACCGAACCGGTGGAGGCAGATGGCGACCCGGCCGAGTATTGGCAGCAGTGGCTCAGTACGTTGAGCCCGGTAATAGGGCTGTCACTGGTGGTGATACCGGATGGCGGTGGCTGTGAGGCCTGTACCGCGACACTGATCGAGCGCAGCCGGCTGGAGCAGGGCAATGATGGCGGCGAGAGCTACGCGATACGGCTCTCGGTGCCCGAGCATCTAAGCTTCAGCCCCGGCGATCTGCTCAGCGTGAAGCTGGCCGAGGGCGGCGAGCGACTCTACTCCATCGGTTCCAGCTCGCAGGTTACGCCCGGCGAGATACAGCTGACGGTGGGCTTGCTGCGCTACGTCGATGATCAGGGGCAGGAGCAGCTTGGCCGTGGCAGCAGTGAGGTTTGTCTGAACTGGCAGCCAGGTAGTGAGCATGCCGTGAGCATTCGTCACCACCCGGGATTCAACCCGCCGGAGGATGAAAGCACGCCGGTGGTGCTGGTCGCGACCGGTTGCGGCATCGCGCCATTCCTTGGCTTTATCGAGCAGCGTGCAGCCGCCGGTCCCAACCGCGGGCCGATCTGGCTGGTGTTCGGCAACCGCTACCGCGAGCAGGACTATTTCTACCGCGATTACCTGCAGCGTCAGGTCGAGGCCGGGGTGATTCAGCAGATCGATACCCTGTTCTCCCGTGACGGCGAACGTCAGCGGTACGTCACCGAGCGTCTGGTTGAGCGCGGAGAACAGCTGCTGGAGTGGCTGTTTCAGGGCGGTAGACTCTATGCCTGCGGGCGCGCCTCTACACTGGGGTACAGTTTTGATCAGGCGCTCAGGCGCATCCTGAGCGATGCTGGTCTGTCGCCGGAGCAGGTGGCGTCAACGCTCGACGAGTGGAGCCGAAACGGCGTGGTCAAACGCGACTTCTTCGGCTGAGTGTCGCCACTCAGCGCAGATTGCGGCCACCGTTGAGCTCCATGCAGGTGCCGGTGACGTAGGGGTTATCCAGCAGGTAGCGCACCGCCTGATAAACCACATCCGGCCCGGGCTCGATACCCAATGCCGATTTGGCCAGCGCCTTGGCGCGGTATTCGGGGTCGTCCTCGTCGTTGAACATGATCAGCGAAGGGGCAATGCTGTTGACCTTAATCGCAGGGGCAAGCTGGCTGGCAAACGACAGCGTCAGGCTTTCCAGCCCCGCCTTGGTGGCGGCATACGCCATATGGCGGGCACCGCGCTGGGCCACGTAATCGGTCATGTGGATGATATCGGCCGGCTGCCCCGGTTCGAACCAGCGCCGCGCCGCCTGATTGAGCAGATAGGGTGTCTGCATATGCACGGCAAACATCTGCTGAAAGGCCTCACCGCTGTCGTCATCGCCCATCCAGACCGAGGCGTTGTGGATAAGTGCCCTAAGCCGAATCTCCCGGTCATTGAGTTGATCGATCAACGCCTGCACACCGGCGCAGGTGGAGAAGTCAGCCTCGATCACCTCGATTCCATCGAGCGGGTGCTCAGTCCATTCCGCTCGTTGGGTACGGCAGGTGATGATCACGGGGTAGCCATCATCCACAAGCCTGCGGGCGCAGTGCAGTCCGATACGCTGGGCACCGCCTGTAATCAGTATGCTGGGCTTAGTCACCGGCCCTCTCCTCGATAAGCGTTATCAGCGCCTGAACCGCGCCGGAATCTGTCGCAGCGGCCTGTTTCCAGTCAGTGAAAGCGGGGCCAGCCTGGGCTGCCAGTTTCGCTGAGGCGCTGGAGAGGCTCAGTATCAGCCAGCCCCAGTTGCCCCGGGTGCTGATCAGCGTGCGCACCGCATCCGGAGTATCAGCGATGTCGTCAATCAGTGATGCCAACCGGGGTATCAGGTGCATCGACAAGCCCGTCGGTTGTGGCTGCCCCTCCAGTACGCTGATCATCAGGCGCAGTGTGTCTTTAATTCCCTGGGGTGCGGCGGCATCGTTAAGGTAGAGCCGCTCGCTCCAGCATACAGCGCGGGCGATCAGGCACTGTGTAAGCCGCGCCAGTATGGCGTTTATTGAGGTGTCCAGCGTCCATCCGCCGATGGGCGGCAGCGCCGGTACACGTGTCGGGTCGATCAGCCGGAAACCGCGCTCGGCCTTGGCGCTGTCCCAGGGCAACAGCGGCAGCGTTTCGCTCAGCGATACCGCCAGTTCCATCAACGCTTCGGGCGGACCCGAGCGCAGTTCCAATTCCAGTTCGGACAGCGGTTCGCGTTTGTCGGCACTGACCACCTCACCGAAATCCAGCGCCAGTTCTACCTCAACGGTGTCTGTACCACGCTGCCAGCGCAGGCACGCCTTGCGGCGATGGAAGTCGGTGCGAAACAGTGGTTGCAGCCGTTGGGTATCCAGAGATGCCAGCGCAGTCGGCAGACCCGGCTGCTGGAGTAGTTCGGTGGCCAGATGTTCGGTATCGAGATACCAGTCCCACTCGTTGCGTACGGATAGGCCGGCAACGCTCTGGCCGCGCCCCTTGAGCGTCTGGATCACCTGATCGCCGTCGCGGCGAAGGCGCAGCGCTAAAGCCTTCGAATCGAGCGACAGCTCGGGCGTATCGTAATACTGGTTGAACAGCTCGCAGTGCTGCCAGTTGCCCTGTAGCCGCTGCAACACCTGCGGATGGCGGAGTACCTGTTCGCTCAGTTTAGGGTCAAGGCGCAGCTTGATCTCGGTTTCGGTCAGTCTGACGTGCGTATTCACGGTGTGATCCGCTCAATCGCGCTCGGCGCACAGGGTGATGGAAACCGAGTCGGCAAAGCGCAGGGCGTGGGGTTTGTCGATCTCGACCTGGGCATGGCACACCTTGGGATCGCGCATGACAATCTCCAGCACCTCGCTGACCAGCTTTTCCAGCAGCAGGAAATGGCCGTCTTCCACATGGCTGATGATCGCCTTGTTGATGGTGCGGTAGTTCAGCGCATGATCGATGTCGTTGTGCTCGATGGCCGGATCCACGCGGTAGCGCATCAACACGTTGATGATCACATCCTGCTGTTTCTGCTTCTCTTCGTCGTTGATGCCGATGAAGGTACGCAAGCGCAGATTCTTGATCCTGATCGTCGCCTGTCCTGGCTCAGCTAGATTCATTTCACCTGTCCTATCAACTGCCTGTTCCCGGCCGGGGATTGCTGGTGTTCGCCTGCTTCAGCCGGGCGTGATTGAGGGTTTCAGGCCTTATCGGGCCATTGGATTGCACCGGAGTATACCCAAAACCGCGCGCAGGGGCGTTGTTGACACACCGTCGGCTCCGGCTCTGATTGAGCCTGAACCGACGATGGGGGGAGGGCAAGCCGAGTGGAGGGCTTAGTTGAAAGCCGCACTCGATGTGAAACTGATTGACGGCACCACCGGTGCCGTCAGCCGTACTAATACCAGCAAAACAAGGGCTAACGTCAGACGCGGCTGGCGCCCGGTGCGAAGCCTGCTTCCACCGATGCCTGCGGGCCGGGTACGGCGTTGCCGGTTTGCGGTGTGACCGGGAACACGCAGTTGATCTGGCCGGTGCCGGAACTGCCGAAGTAGGGGGTCAGGATCTCAGCTTGCCCTTCGTACTCGGACCAGCCCAGCGCGCCGAGCATCATCGCGGTATCGTGCATGAAGCCCTCGCCGTGGCCCTTGACCGCGTACTCAGGCAGCATCTCGCAGAAGGTTTTCCAATCGCCGCGCTTCCACATCTCGACCACCTCTTTATCCAGTGTCTCGAGGAAGGGACTCCAGACCTTGGTGGCGTACTCCGGTGCCAGTCCGTTCTGGGCGAAGCGGTGGGAGAGCGAGCCGCTGGCGAAGAAAGCGACGGTGCCGTCGTAGTGTTTCTCGATCGCCTCGCGCATGGCCCAGCCGAGGCGAGCAGAATCGTTGAGGTAGTGCACGGTGCACATGGCTGAAACCGAGATCACCTTGAAGTGGCGGTCTTCGTTCATATAACGCATGGGTACCAGCGTGCCGTACTCAGGGTCCAGCGTGGTGGCATCGTGAGCAAGGGTATCCACACCCTGAGCGTTGCACTCGGCGGCCAGTATGCGGCCAAGTTCCGGGTTGCCGTCATACTCGAACGCCATGTTGGAGATAAAGTGGGGCAGTTCGTTGCTGGTGTAGTTACCGGCCCAGTGCTGTGCGCAGTTGATGTGGTAACCGGCGTTAACCAGCCAATGGGTATCGAACACAACGATGGTATCGACGCCGAGTTCGCGGCAGCGCTTGCCGATCTCGATATGGCCGTCGATGGCCGCCTGACGGAACCCTTTCTGTGGCCCGTCCAGCTCGGACAGGTACATGGAGGGGACGTGGGTGATCTTTGCTACGAGGGCCAGTTTACCCATTAGTTATACCTCTTGTTATCGTTTGGCCCGCCGCGATCAGTTCGCGGCGAGGTGTATAAGTACCTTGCGGAAAGCCGCGATTTCGTCGTCTGTGAATGCGCTGAACAACTTCTCCTGCTCTTCGGCGGCGATGTTCCACAGCGTATCGGCCTGCTCGATACCGCGTTCAGTGATGCAGTAGCGGTCGTCGGTAAAGGCGATCAGCTCTTTGCGCTTAAGAATGTCGGCAGCCGCTTCGATCTCGCTGCGTGGCATGTTGACCTCTTTGAGAAGCTCATCGATCGACAGTTTGCGATCCTGCTCAAGCACCATCAGCATGCGCGCTTCGCTGGTGCGCAGGCCGGTGGAGAGTTGCAGCGGCTGATAATCCTTCTGATAGGCACGAACCGCCTGGGTCATCAGGTAATACAGGTTGTTGCTCAGACGGCCTTCAAGTGCCTTGATGGCTGGCAGGTCGCCATCCGCCTTCTCCGGAAAACGGGCGTGCGGCAGGGCAACAGAGTAGGCACCCTGATGGTAGAGCAGCGGCGCACGGCCGATATCATCGAATGAGGCGACTTTGCCGATCAGGATCCAGTGATCACCACCCTCGACGGTTTCATATTTTTCGCACTGGAACACAGCTGAGCAGTCCGGCAGGATCGGCGCACCGCCGAGCCCTGTGGTGTAGTCGATACCGGCGAACTTGTCGTCGCTTGGTCGTGCGAAATGGTTGGACAGGTTGATCTGGTCAGCCGCCAGAATGTTGACCGCGAAGTGGGTTGCGTCCTCGAAAATCTTGCAGCTGCCGGAGCGCTTGTCGATGCTCCAGAGAATCAGGGGCGGATCCAGCGATACGGAGTTGAAGCTGTTGGCGGTGACGCCTGTCTTTTCGCCGCTGGGTGTGGTGGCGGTGATGACGGTAATGCCGGTGGCAAAGTTGCCTAGGGCGCGGCGAAACGCCTTGGCGTCGAATTCGGTGGCTTGAGTGCTCATGGTGGCTACTCCAGATGTTGGGTCGTGTCTCTTATTGGACGGGACGTCCGGGGCCGGTAAGCCCCGGGTGGAATGGGCTCAAATCAGAGCAGGGACGGATCCGGCTCGAGACCGAGCAGCTCGCGGCCGATAATCTGCGCGCAAACGTCATAGTCGGTGTAGGCGTGAGCCGCGGTCATGTTGGACTCGCGCCACAGACGCTGGCCTTCACGGTCCACATACCAGTTGGACGCGCCCATTACCGCCCACAGACGGTTGACCGCTTCGACACACATCTTGATCGCGTAGGCCTGGTTGGTACGCCAGTGAGCCAGCGTGTAGCGATCCGGGTACTCGTGACGCTCACCGTACTCCTTGTGTTCTTCCCAGGTCTTTTCGAGGTAGGCGCGGGCAGCGCACACCTGCTGGTAAGACTCAGCGATGCGCAGGATCGGCGGGATTGAACCGCCCACTTTGGCACCGGTGTAAGCACGCACGCGGTTCTGGGTAACCTCTTTGTAGACCTCGACCATACGCTCGGCAACGCCCAGGCTCATGGCCGCGAAACCGCAGGCAAAGTAGGGACGGTAGGGGGTGTGGTAGATCTTGCTTTCCGGATAGAGGCTGCGACCGACATGTCGGCCCTCCATCATATCCTTGGCCGCCTGAATGCGATGCTCGGGAACGAATACGCCTTCGATACGCGCCGTCTTGGTGCCAGAACCCTGCATGCCAGCCGAGAACCAGTCATCGATAATGGTGAAGTCGGACTTGGGAATGACGGCGAAGCTGTACACCTTCTCGTCGTTAACCATGCGGTTGAGACCGACGATGATCCAGTCGGCATGGTCCACACCGGAGCTCCACTTCATGTCGCCGGTGAAAATGATGCCGCCTTCGGCTTCTTCATATTTGCCAAAGGGGGCGATGGAGCTGGACGCGACGGCGTCGGGGTTCTCGCCCCAGAACTCGTCCTGTGCCTGTTTGCTGAACATGGCCATCTGGTGGTTGTGGGTGCAGAGCAGGCTGTAGGCCCAGGCGGTGCTGCAGCAGGCGCCGGCCAGAGCGGCGATGCAGTCGGTAAACTCGGGCAGGGATATCTCCAGGCCACCGTAGGCTTTCGGCAGGAAAGCACGGTTCAGGCCGATGCCGTGCAGCATCTCGATGTTCTCCTGCGGCACTTGACGCAGCTCTTCAGCCTTCGCGGCGTTTGCGCGGATGTCCGGGAGGATGGCCTGAAGTTTTTCCAGCATCGGGTTGGGTGCTTTCATTGCGATAATCTCTCTTGTCGTTATAGGACTGTGTTCCGAGGGGCGATGACTGCCACGCAGCGTGGAACAACATGAATCCCGAAGGATGTGTTAAGTATCGCGGCTGAACTCAAAACAAAAAATGTAAGTTTCTGGCTTAATATTGGACTTTTCTGTTGTCTTTTCACTTGGGGCCTACGCGCTTTTTCGGGTTAGCATTAGCGCTGACAGCGCGCCGATTCCACTCAGTCCCATAATCAGAGTCATCGGCAGCGGTGTGCCATCGTGCAGGCTCCCGGCCAGCGAGCTTGATAGTGC
The DNA here is from genome assembly GCF_000705555.1 of Marinobacterium lacunae. GTDB lineage: Bacteria > Pseudomonadota > Gammaproteobacteria > Pseudomonadales > Balneatricaceae > Marinobacterium_D > Marinobacterium_D lacunae. The sequence goes on along the minus strand of NZ_JMQN01000018.1, from coordinate 8,078 downwards.
TCCGAGACCAAACTGCGCTGAAACCGCAAGGCCTGCCGCAGCCCCTGCCTGTTGTGGATAACGTGCCAGCAAACTGGCCATGCAGTTGGCGCCGATCAGGCCGGTGACGCCGACAAACGCCAGAACACCGATAACCACGGTGACTAAACCGCCGAATCCGGTTAGGCCGCAGAGTAAAAGCAGTGCGCCGGCACAGGCTGCCAGGCTGGAAGCGGCCATCAGTATGGGCTGAGTGCCCACCCGTTTGACGAAACGCGCATTGAGCGTGACAAACAGAATCACGCCGGCGATGTTGAGGCTGAACAGCCAGGCGTAATGAGTCGGTTCGATACCGAAATAGTTGATGTACACGAACGGCGAGGCGGTGATAAAGGCAAACATGCCGGCAAAGGTCAGCGACATACATAGGATATAGCCGATAGCGTGGCGGTGTTGCGCAATACGGAAGTAGGCCGAGAACACCTTGAGAATACTGGCATTACGCGACTCGCCGACGTGGGTTTCCGGAATCTTCCAGGCGGTGAATAGCAGGGTGATCGCGGCGAAGAGCATCAGCACGATAAACAGCGATCGCCAACCGGCCAGTAGCAGCATGTAGCCGCCAAACAGGGGCGCGACCAGAGTGGCGAGCATCGTCACGAGATGCATCAGCGACAGTACACGTGCGGATTCTTCAACTGGAAACAGATCACGCACAATGGCCCGCCCGAGTACTGAGGCTGCCGCCCCGCCGAGCGCCTGTGCAAAGCGCAGCGCCACCAGTTGCTCGATCTCGGCGGCAAAGGCGCAGCCGAGACTGGCGATGGCGTAGAGGGTGATACCGCCGAGCAGCAGTTTTCGACGGCCGAACTTGTCCGACAGCGGGCCGTAGAACAGCATGCCGATGAACAGTCCGATCAGAAAGGCACTGATCGTCATCTGAACGCCGGATTCTGAGCCTTCCAGATCCTGAGCAATCAGCGGCAGGCCGGGCAGATACATATCGATCGACAATGGGCCGAACGCCTGAAGCGCGGCGAGCAGTACAATCAGTCGATGCGGACGTTCAATGACCGTCATGGTGGTGATCCCTCAAAAGCTCGATGCCGATTGAGATGACAGAGTCTCGCTTCGGTTTTTCCTGATTGCGTAGTAGTGGGCGCAGAGCGCTGCGACCGGTGCCAGCACGATGCAGATCGCGATCGGCAGTGGGCCATCGTCAAGCAGAAACGGCATGATCTGCGCGATCAGGGCGCCGGTCAGCAGTTGTATAAAACCCATCAGGCCCGATGCGGTCGCTGCCGATGCAGGTGAGCAGCTGATAGCGGCCGATTGGGCATTAGGCTGGCTCAGTCCGCGGCCAAATGTGACCACTGCGATGGGCAGAAAGAGACTGGCAAACCCCAGTGCCCCGGCCAGCGTGAACCCAAGCAGGCACAGCGCGCCGATCAGTGACAGGCTGTTGCCGAGGATAACCGCCTGATCCACCGAAAGCCGCTTGGCCAGACGTGTAGACAGGAAGCTGCCTGCCATGAACGACAGCGATACGGCGAGGAACCAGGTCCCGAACTGGGCCGAGTTGCCTCCGAGGCTGTCCACAACATAGGGCGCGGTGCCGACGAACATGTAGAACGCTGCGGCGATAAAAGTGGTGGACAGGGCATAGCCGAGGTAGCCGGCGGAGTTGAAGACAGCGGCGTAGCGCTGAATGACCGGCTTTAGTCTCAGGCTGTCGCTCTTTTCACGGCAGGTTTCCGGTAACTGGATGAACGCCACCAGCCAGGCGATGCAGCCCATCGCCAGCGACACGTAAAAGATCGTGTTCCAACCTGCCCACAGGTTGATATAACCGCCGAGGGTCGGCGCGATGGACTGTGCGATGGCGATACACATGACGATGTATCCCATACGCGCGGCGGCACCTTCGCGACCATACATATCGATAATGATCGTGCGGGCCAGCACCATGGCAGTGCTACCGCCGAGTGCCTGCAATACACGACCGGCGATCAGCATGCTGACATCCGGGGCAAAGGCGGCCAGCAGACTGCCACAGGTGTGCAGTGCCAGACCGCCGAGCAGGATCGGCCGACGTCCGAGGTGGTCCGCCAGCGGGCCTGAGAGCAACTGCCCAAACGCCAGCGTGAACAGGTAAGCGGTAAAGCTCAGCTGAATCACGCTGATGTCGGTCTGCAACGCCCTTGCCGCATCCGGCATCGCTGGGACAAACAGGTTGAGCGCCAATGGGCTGGCCATGGCGATCAGTGCCATCAGGGCAACGGATGGACCGCGTTTGGGCGTCTGGGCCGTCATTACAGTGTGCTGCTCAGTTAGGATTGCGGATCACGAGCAGACGCAGCTCGGTCATATCCTCGATGGCATAACGCACGCCTTCGCGACCGAGACCGCTGTCCTTCACGCCGCCGTAGGGCATGTGATCCACACGCCAGGAGGGCACATCGCCGATCACGACACCGCCGACTTCCAGCTCGTCCCAGGCTTTCTGGATCTTGTAGATATCGCGGGTGAAGATGCCCGCCTGCAGGCCGAAGTCAGAGTTGTTTACCTCCTTGAGCGCGGCGTTGAAATCGCTGAAACGCGAGAGCACGGCCACCGGGCCGAACGCCTCCTGGCAGTTCACGTCGGTGTCGGCCGGCACGTTCTCCAGCAGTGTCGCCTGAAGCATGGCGCCGTCACGCTGGCCACCGCTGAGCAGGGTGGCACCCTTGGCCACGGCGTCTTCAACCCAGCCATGCAGTCGGGTAGCTTCCTTCTCGGAGATCATCGGGCCGATAAAGGTTTCTTCATCTTTCGGATCGCCGCTCTTGAGCGCCCTGACCGCGTCGGTCAGCTTGTCGCGTACGGCGTCGTACAGACTCTCATGCACCATGATGCGCTGCACGCTGATACAGCTCTGGCCCGACTGGTAGTATGCGCCAAAGACAATACGGGCCACGGCATCGTCGATGTCGGTGCCTTCGTCGACGATACAGGCGGCGTTGCCACCGAGTTCGAGCACCACCGGCTTCTTGCCGGCGCGGGCCTTGAGATCCCAGCCCACTTCGGGCGAGCCGGTAAAGCTGAGCAGCTTCAGGCGCTCATCGGTGGTGAACAGGTCGGCACCGTCGCGACGGCAGGGCAGGATCGAGAACGCGCCCTTGGGCAGGTCGGTTTCCGCCAGTACCTCGCCGATTATCAGCGCACCGATCGGCGTCAGGCTGGCGGGCTTGAGTACGAACGGGCAGCCAGCGGCAATCGCCGGGGCCACCTTGTGTGCTGCCAGGTTGAGCGGGAAGTTGAACGGCGAGATGAACGAGCAGGGGCCGATGGGCACACGCTTCCACATGCCGGTATAGCCCTCGGCGCGGGGGCTGATATCCATCGGGATCACTTCACCGCCAATGCGCACCGCCTCTTCGGCGGCAATGCGGAAGGTGTCGATCAGTCGGGTTACCTCGCCGCGGGCATCTTTGATCGGCTTGCCTGCTTCGATGCACAGCGCTTGCGCCAGCTCCTCGAAACGCTCCTCGAAGCGCTTGACGCAGTGGTTCAGAATCGCCTGACGCTTGTAGGCAGGCAATTTGCGCATCGGTTCGGCGGCGGCGTCAGCTGCCGCGATGGCGCGGTCGATGGCATCGGCGTCAGCCAGTGCGACGCGGGTGGCCACTTCCCCGGAATACTTGTCGTATACCGCCAGATCCTGGTTGGGCGTTTCAGCTTCGTTTGCCAGATAGTAGGGGTAGCTTGCTTTCAGCATTGCAGTCTCCGCAGCGTCCGATGGGCCGTTCAGAATTAATTTAATTAATATATTAACTAAAATATAAATAAGATGTTAATTAATGTCAATGTAGGTGAAGTCGGCAGATTTCGCATGTCAGGTAAAAAGGAGGATAATAACGATCCCCGGTTCCCGATACTGAGCGATGCGGTTTGTGCGACTCATAAAAAAGATATGTGGCTTCCTTCTGGCCCTGTCCTGTCTGGGGCTTGGCTCTGTAGCTGTGCATGCCGATCGAGGCGATCCAACCAACAGTGTACGGCAATACATTGTGGTCGGCGGCGATCACTATCATCCCCCCTACGAATTTCTGGACGACAGCGGTGCGCCGGCCGGTTACAACGTGGAGCTGACCCGGGCAATCGCCGAAGTGATGGGGGTGGATGTCCGCTTCGTGTTCGGCGAATGGGCGGATATGCGCCGCAAGCTGGAGTCCGGCGAGGTGGATATCCTGCAGGGCATGTCCTATTCGGAAGAGCGTGCCAAAACCTTCGATTTCGCGCCGCCTCACGCCATCGTTCATCAGTCGTTTTTTGCCCGCAAGGGAGCGCCTGCAGCCCGGCTTGATGAGCTGAAGGGTAAAGAGGTGATCGTGCAGCGGCTCGACATCATGCACGACTACCTGCTTGAGCATAACGTGGGCGCCGAGCTGATCACCGTGGATACCCATGCCGATGCGCTGCGCCTGCTGGCATCCGGCAAGGGCGATTATGCGCTGGTGGCCAACCTGCCTTCGCTTTATCTGAGTCGACAGTTAGGGCTTACCAACATCCTGCCCGTGGCCAAACCGTTCGCCAACCGATACGGCTACGCGGTTAAAAAAGGGGATACCAATACACTGGCTACCTTCAGCGAAGGGCTCGCGATTCTCAAGAACACCGGCCGTCATCAGGAGATCTATGATAAATGGCTGGGGCCTCTGGAGGATGTGGGCAGTTTCCCGTGGAAAAAGGTGGGGCAGATTGGCGCCGGGTTCTCCGGGGCGCTGTTGCTGGTACTCGGCGGGATCGTAATGTGGAACCGTATGCTCAGACGCGAGGTGGAGAGCCGCTCGGCAGATCTGCGCCGTCATCAGCAACAGCTGATACAGGCGGACAAGATGACCTCTCTGGGCGTACTCGTGTCCGGTGTGGCGCACGAGATCAACAACCCCAGTAGCCTGTTGCTGCTCAACCTGCCGGTGCTGCGTGATGCCTACGAGGACTCACGTGAAATACTGGAGAATCACTACCGGGCACACGGCGATTTCACCATTGGCGGGCTCGCGTACTCGCGGATGCGTGACGAGATCCCCTACATGATGGACGAGATGCTTGAAGGGGCCCGGCGCATCAAGCGCATCGTTGGAGACCTCAAGGACTTTGCCCGGCAGGGCACGGCTGACTTGAGTGAGGCGGTGGACCTGAATACGGTGGTCGATACCGCTATCCGGCTTGTGGACAACTCGATTCGCAAGGCCACCTTTCACTTTGAAGTCAGCCTTGGCATCGGTTTGCCGCTGGTGAGAGGCAACTCTCAGCGTATAGAACAGGTGGTGATCAACCTGATACTCAATGCCTGTCAGGCACTGCGATCGCCGACCGAGGGAATCTTCATGCGTACCTATTACGACGCGGACGAGTCCGGTGAGCAGCGGGTTATTCTAGAGGTGCGAGATCAGGGGCGCGGCATCGATGCCGATGCAATCAATCAGCTGACCGATCCGTTTTTTACCACCCGTCGCGAGAGCGGCGGTACCGGACTTGGGTTGTCGGTATCGGCCGGTATTGTTAGTGAGCATCGCGGGCGGCTGGTGTTCGACTCCAAGCCGGGCGAGGGGACGACCGTGCGCATGATCCTGCCGGTGCAGGGCGATCATCCTCTGGCCAGCGAAGCGAGTAAGCCTGTTAAGGACGATCTGTAATCCAACAGCTGATGTGGCAGTAAGAAGCGTGTACAGGAATCTGTAATGACAAACGGCGTATATCCCTCTTTCGGTGTTTTGCTGGTGGACGACGAAGCCTCGTTCCTGCGTAGCCTCAGCATATCGCTTGAGCGCAACGGCGGTATCAGCAACATCCAGCGCTGTCAGGACAGCCGCGAGGTGATGTCGATACTGGCCAGGGGTGAGATCGGTCTGGTGACACTTGATCTGACCATGCCGCATATCTCGGGCGAGAAATTGCTGACACAGATCGTCGAGGAGTACCCGGAGGTTGGGGTTATCGTGATCAGCGGTCTCAATCAGGTTGAGACGGCGGTCAACTGTATCAAGCTTGGCGCGTTCGACTACTTCGTCAAAACCGACGAGCCCGACCGACTGATCGCCGGTATACGACGCGCGATTCGGTTGATCGAGCTGCGTCAGGAGAACCAGGAGCTGCGCAAGCGTTTCCTCTATGACACCCTGGACAGCCCCGAAGCCTTCTCCCACATCGTCACCGGCGACAAGGGGATGCGCTCGGTCTTCCAGTACCTGGAGTCGGTGGCGGTGAGCCGCCAGCCGATTCTGATCTGCGGTGAGAGCGGAACGGGTAAGGAGCTGGTGGCCAGAGCGGCACACACACTCAGCGGGCGTAGCGGACCGCTGGTGTGCGTTAACATCGCAGGGCTTGATGACAGCATGTTTGCCGACACCCTGTTCGGGCATGAGCGGGGTGCGTTTACCGGCGCTAACCAGTCACGCGGCGGGATGATCGAGCAGGCCGCAGGCGGCACGCTGTTTCTCGACGAGATCGGGGACCTGAGCATGGCGTCACAAGTGAAGTTGCTGCGTCTGTTGCAGGAGGGGGAGTATTACCCGCTTGGCAGTGACCGACCCAAGCGGATGCAGGCCCGGGTGCTGGTGGCCACCCATCAGGATCTGGCGAAGAAGCAGGCCTCGGGTGAGTTCCGCAAGGATCTTTACTATCGACTGCGGACGCACCTTGTGCGTATTCCCGCCCTGCGTCAGCGCAAACAGGATATTCCCTTGCTGCTTGAGCATTTCCTCGCGGAGGCCGCCGAAGAGCTGGGCAAGAGCAAGCCTACCATTCCGCGTGAGTTACCGGTGCTGCTCTCCAACTACAGCTTTCCCGGCAATGTACGGGAGTTAAGGGCGATGGTATACGACGCCATGAGTGTGCACCGCTCACGCATGTTGTCGATGGATGTGTTCAAGCGGGCGATTGATGCAGAGGCTGCCGAGGACCTTGAGGAGGCGACCGCCGCACGTACCGTCTTCATGCCGGACGAGCCCTTGCCGACCCTGCATGAGGTGGCCGATCTGTTAGTGGAGGAGGCGATGCGCCGTGCCGAAGGCAACCAGTCGATTGCATCGCGCCTGCTTGGGGTCTCACAGCCGGCGTTGAGTAAGCGACTCAAGCGGCAGCAAAGTGCTGACGATTAAACCCCTATAACCTGGCGTCGGGTTATAACGTCCGGGTTTTTCATTTAATGCATTGTTTTAAAAGTATTATTTAGCTTTTTGACAGGTTTTTACGTTAAAAGGTTATACCCCTTCGTTACCATTGGAATTCCACGATTTTGTTTTGAAAATTCTTTTTTATCAATAACATGTAGTTATTCTTACTGGTTGGCACCGAGTTTGCTCTTTAAAACTGGATCGGCCTGCGCATCTGCAGGGCCGATAGCGCCTGAGCGTGCAAAGTCAGTACTAAGGAGAATAACAAGGTGATGAAAAAAGCTCTGATAACAGCAGCTGTATTATCTGTTGCACTGTCCGGTACGGTGTCAGCCGGAACGCTGGATACCATCAAATCGAAAGGTTTCGTGAAGTGTGGCGTGACCTCAGGTGTACCTGGGTTCTCCGTGCCCGATGAACAGGGCAACTGGAAAGGTCTGGACGTGGATGTCTGCCGTGCAGTGGCGGCGGCCGCGCTCGGCGATGCAAGCAAGGTCAAATTCATTCCGCTCAACGCCAAGGAGCGCTTTACTGCGCTGGCATCCGGTGAGATCGATGTACTCTCGCGTGTCACCACCTGGACGCTGACCCGCGACACCCAGCTCGGGATCAACTTCGCCGGCGTCAACTACTACGACGGTCAGGGCTTCCTGGTCAAAAAGGAGCTGGGCCTGAACAGCGTTAAAGAGCTGGACGGCGCTACCATCTGCGTACAGTCCGGTACCACCACCGAACTGAACATGGCCGACTACTTCCGCACCCATAGCCTGCAGCACACCCCGGTGGTGTTCGACACCAACGAAGAGGCGGCAACCGCTTTCGATACCGGTCGTTGCGATGCCTTCACCACCGACCTGTCACAGGCCTACGGTCTGCGTACCCGTATGCAGGATCCGGACTCCGTGGTGGCACTGCCCGAGGTGATCTCCAAAGAGCCGC
>NZ_JMQN01000017.1 GCF_000705555.1 Marinobacterium lacunae | reverse complement strand
AATACGTTCCGGCCACAAAAAGCGTGGCCTCCACCGGACTCGCTTTTTCTCGCCCTTTAGCGCGGCGTTAGGCTCCCGAGTTACCCACGAACAGTAGACACCTTCTATAGTTAGGTTTACGCCTGACGAGGAGGTGTAAGATGTCCCGGAAAAAGTATCAGCACTACACGGAGGAGTTCCGTCGCGAAGCGGTCAAACGTGCGGACCAACCCGGAAATACGGCTGCCTCGGTTGCCAAGGAACTGGGTATACACCCCGGTCAGATCTACAACTGGAGACGGCAGTTCCATCGATTATCGGAGAAGCAGTTCAACAGCCTGAATGGGGTCGATTACTCCAAGTCGGAGAGTGACGAGGTCCGCCGGTTGAAGCGAGAGCGCGATGAACTGAAAAAGGAGCTCGAGTTTCTAAAAAAGGCTGCTGCGTACTTTGCGAGCCAGCACGAGTAAAGTACGCTCTGATACAGGAGTATCGAGGGCAGTATGCGATACGCCTGATGTGCCGGGTGCTCAAGGTATCGGCATCAGGATATTACCGCTGGTTGAGCCGGGACGTCAGTTCCCGCACGCTCAGACGGCAGATCATGGAAGAGCAGGTTATGGACACCTTTGCCACCTACAAGGCCCGCTATGGGGCACCCAGGATTGCCAAGGAGCTTAATGCACTAGGCACCCCGTGTTCGGTGAACTACGTCGCTAACATCCTGAAACACAATGGCACGCGGGCGCGTAACGGCAAGGCGTTCAAGTACACGCCAGCCAGGGAAGCGATGACCGGTGTGGCCGATAACCTACTCAAGCGTCGCTTCAACGCGGCGGGTCCGAACCAGAAGTGGACCACCGATATCACCTACATCTGGGTCAGGGATCGCTGGTTGTACCTGGCCACAGTAATGGACCTGTATTCCCGCAGCATCGTCGGTTGGGCTTTGGATACCAGCATGACCGAGCAACTGATTACTGATGCACTGCACATGGCCTTCACGCGCCGGGAAATCGAGCCTGGCTTGATCATCCACTCGGACAGAGGCGTCCAGTACCGCTCCAACCACTATCAGGCTTTGATGGAGCGTCATGGCTGTCGGCCCAGTATGAGCCGAAAAGGGAACTGTTGGGATAATGCCGTAATGGAGTCGTTTTTCAGCCGTCTCAAGGTAGAGCTGATCTATGCTGAACAGTATCGGACAGTAGAAGAAGCGAAATCAGGGATCTTCGAATACATCGAAGTATTTTATAACCGCATACGTAGGCACTCGGCTTTGGGCTATGTCAGTCCGGCAGAGTATGAGCGCAAATGCGCATAACCTAGTGTCTACTTTTTGTGGGTAGGACCA
>NZ_JMQN01000016.1 GCF_000705555.1 Marinobacterium lacunae | reverse complement strand
GGTCCACATCGGAGTTATCGGCCTTGACCCGTACCTTGACGTTGTAGTCGATGACGCGTTTGACGCTGACAAGTACTTTCATTGTTTTATCCTGTTATCGCTTTTCACTCTGGTGCCTGGATCAGAATTGAGATTCAGGCAGGCCCATAACGCTCTCGCTACCGGAAAGAATTGTATCCAGCAGCCCCTGAGTACGAGGTAGCAGATGTTCGCAGTAGAAGCGGGTGGTTGTCACCTTTGCATTCAAGAAAGCTGAATCGCCCTGACCTGACGCAAGCTGTCGAGCAGCACTGTGCGCCATACGACAGCTGACCCAGCCGCCACACAGATAGCCCATGAGCATCATGAACGGAACGCTGATAGCACCCGGTGCCGAGCTGCTCTGAGAACCCTCTTCCAGCAACCAGCGGGTGGCCTCGCGCGCAGCCTCAAGGGCTGATTTCAAACGTACAGCCATCGCCGCCAGCTCGGCATCAGCCTCAAGCTGCTGGGTGAACGCGTCGATCTCATCAAGGAGTGCATTCATCGCCACACCCTGATTGCGCACGATTTTACGACCAACAAGGTCCAGCGCCTGTATACCGGTGGTGCCTTCATAAATGGTCAGAATGCGCGCATCACGATAGTGCTGAGCAGCCCCTGTCTCTTCGACGAATCCCATGCCGCCGTGAATCTGCACCCCCAGATACGTGACCTCTTGGGACAACTCGGTCAACCAGCCTTTCACGATGGGCGTAAACAGCTCGACCCGTTCACCGTGAACCTTGGCCTGCTCACCATCATCAGCATACTGCTCCCGATCCACCTCAGCGGCTGCCAGCAATGCAAGACCGCGCATCGCCTCAATGGATGCACGCATCTGCATCAGCATGCGCCGCACATCCGGGAACTCGATGATCGGTATTTTGCTGCCATCCTTGCGCGTTCCCTGAACACGCTCGCGCGCGTACTCAACCGCTTGCTGATAGGAGCGCTCGGAGATCGCCAACCCCTGCAGCCCTACCGCCTGACGGGCATGGTTCATCATGGTGAACATATACGCCAGGCCTTGGTTCGGCTCACCGACCATATACCCCACGGCACCACCGTTATCACCGAAGCTCATGGTGCAGGTCGGGCTGCCATGAATGCCGAGCTTGTGCTCAATCGAGACACACTTGACGTCGTTCGCCTGCCCCGGCTCGCCATTTTCATCTAGCAGGAACTTGGGCACGACAAACAGTGAAATACCCTTCACACCGGCCGGTGCATCAGGCAGCCGCGCCAATACCAGATGAACGATATTGTCCGTCATCTGATGATCGCCCCAGGTGATGAATATCTTTTGACCGGTGATCAGGTAATGATCGCCCTCAGGCACCGCTCTGGTTTTCACCGCCGCCAGATCAGAACCCGCATCCGGTTCTGTCAGGTTCATAGTGCCGGTCCACTCGCCGGATACAAGCTTGGGCAACCAGATCTCTTTCAGCGCCTCATCCGCATGATGCTCAAGCGCAGCCCCGGCCCCTTGCGTCAGCAAAGGACAGAGCCCGAACGCCAGATTGGCGGACTGCCAGATCTCATTTACAGCCGTGCCCAGCACATTTGGCAATGCCTGACCGCCAAAGGCTTCCGGGAACGTCAACGTCGGCCAACCGCTTTCAACAAATGAACGATACACCTCGGCAAAGCCAGGAGACTCCTGAACCCCAACGTCCGTCATCTTGGCACCGTTTTGATCTCCAACCTTATTAAGCGGAGCCCAGACTTCGCTGCCGAACTTACCTGCTTCCTCCAGAATTGCCTCAGCCAATTCACCATTCACTTCACTGAGACCTGCAGATTCGCAAAGCGCGTCAAAACCAACCAGTTCGCGCAGTGCAAAGGTGACATCACGATAGGGGTGGAAATATTCGGACATCATCGATTCCTCAAATAAAAAATTCTGTTAGAAGAAGTTCCGACCGCTCTGTGCACGCGTACGGAAACTCTCAGGCAACCGGTAGAGCGGCCCCAAATCGGCAAGTGCATCGACTTTAGCGGCAAACTCATTCAAACCCAGGTGATCGATATAGCGCAGCGCACCGCCGCGGAATTTCGGGAAACCGATGCCCATGATGAGCCCCATATCCACCTCAGCGGCACTGCCCACAACGCCCTCGTCCAGACACAGATAAGACTCCAGGCAAAGCGGTATCATCATGCGATCGATAATCTGTTGATCACTAATTTCCACCTGACGAGCCGCCCGTTCAGAAAGTGACAACGCATCCGGACTTGCGCTCTTGTTGCGCGGGCCGTTGGCATAATCATAGAAACCTCGTCCGTTTTTCTGCCCCAATGCGCCCTTATCCAGCAGCTCTTCGATAATCGGCCTGTCGTCATGCCCCATTCGCTGCGGATAACCTGCTTGCAGCACCTGATCGGCATGTACCATGGTATCGAGTCCGATGACATCAGCCAGGTATGCAGGCCCCATAGGCCAGCCGAACCCTTCCATCACTCGGTCTATGCGCTGAAAGTCCACGCCATCGTGCAGCAGGCGGTTAAAGGCGTTGAAGTAAGGGAACAGCACCCTGTTGACCAAAAAGCCCGGGCAATCGTTGACGACAATCGGGGTTTTGCCCATTTTCAGCGCGCAATCGACAGCCGTCGCAATCGCGACATCGCTGCTTTTCGCGCCTCGGATAACCTCAACCAGCGGCATCATCGGTACAGGGTTGAAAAAATGCATCCCGCAAAAGTTTTCCGGTCGCTGCAATCCCTCAGCCAGTGACGTAATCGAAATTGTCGAGGTATTCGATGTCAGAATAGCCTCTGGCTTCAGATGGGACTCTGTTTCGGTCAAAACAGCGTGTTTGATCTTCTCATTCTCGACAACAGCCTCCACAACCAGGCCGACAGTATCGAAGCCCTTGAACTCGAGCATCGGCTCGATCAGCCCAAGACAGTCGCGCTTGCCTGCATCATCCATATGGCCTTTCGCGATCAGCTTATCCAGTGCCTTGGAGGCGGTATCCACTCCCAAATCCAGCGCTTCCTGTCGAATATCCTTGAGCAACACCGGCGTCCCGGTCACCGCGGCTTGATACGCGATGCCACCGCCCATGATGCCAGCACCGAGCACGGCTGCCATTTGCACCGGGTTGGCCGCTTTTGCAGCGCGCTTCGCAGCACCCTTGACGCTCTGGTCATTAATAAACAGGCCCACCAGGCTTTTTGCGCAATCCGTGCGCCCTAATGTCACGAAACTGCGCCGCTCGGCCTCAAGTGCACTCTCGAATGGCAGCGAGGCGTGTGCCAAGACAAGCGAGAGTATCTTTTGTGCTGCCGGGTAGTTCGGTTTCAGGTACGCCGCAAGCGCTTGTTCCAGAGCCTCCTGATTACACGCCTCTGCTCTAATGTCATGCTTGCGTGCACGCAGTGCTCTGAAATCCAGCGCGCCCGTAACAAGGTTATCCAGCAGTTCCAACCCTGCCACCCACAACTCACTGTCGGCAACACAACGATCCGCCAGCCCCAACTCAAGCGCTTTTTCGCCGCTAACCGGCTTGCCCGAGAGCATCAACTCCAGTGCCGGTTGCACGCCGGCAAGACGACTGGCACGTACCGTGCCCCCCCAACCCGGGCATAGCCCCAGTGTCACTTCAGGCAAACCGAGTTTGGCACCCTCTGCAACCACACGTGCATCGGCCAGCAACGCAAGTTCAAGCCCGCCCCCCAGCGCCAAGCCATTTATGGCACACACACTCGGGTAAGGCAGGTTCTCGAGTCGATTGAATATACCGTGCGCACGCACGACCCAACTCTCGAACGCCTCGAGCGGCCCATTAAAAAGCGGAGGAAACTGGAAGATATCCGCTCCAACGACGAAGGCGGATTTGGCACTCGTAATAAGAAGCCCACGCACGGCCTGATCAGATTCAAGCAGGTCACACACCGCTTCGAGCTCTTGCAAAAACGCAGTATCAACCGAATTGACGCTGCTCTCTTTCTTGCAGATATCCAGTGATATCAGGCCCGACTTGCCCTCAATGTGGCCCAGCCTCAAATAATCGCCGCTGTACATGAAAACCTCCCTCAAAAAATAGACAGACTCTCTGAATGAGACCCTGCCTGAGCGTACGAGCAAGTGTTCCAGTAGTTGCGATGTGAGCCAATGACGGCCCCATACCAAAAAATTAGCATTTTCGGACATTAAGGATAGAATTTAGCAAAATCGACGTACCGAGAGCCGCAATCAAATGAGTTTTGAAAACCAGACCGTATCCGTGCACTATGCCCGAGCCGTGGCCGCTGCAGCGCAGGACAAAGGGTTCTCACCCAGCGAAATACTCCAGTCTGCGGCGATTAACGAAAACATGATCAAATCGGACGACATGCGCCTCACGCCCGAGCAGCTTGCGAAGTTGATGCAAAGCGCCTGGCTGATCGAAGACGATGAATTTCTGGGAATGGCGGCAACCACATCCCGCCATGGTGTTTTTAACTTGATGGCCAAACAGGCGGTGCATTGCAAAAACCTGCGTGGGGTTTACCGGCACCTATGCCGCTTCTATAACCTCACGACAACCGCCTTTACACTCAATTTCAGTTACGATGACAAAATCGCTACGCTGGAGATGAAACTCACCGCCCCGGCCTATGACAAACACCATATGCTGACCGATTTTTTGCTCATTCTCTGGCACCGCTTTCCCGCTTGGTTGATTGGTAATCGGATCCCCCTCATCAGCGCGCATCTGGACTTCGCAAAACCTGCCCACGCCGATGAATACCGACTGCTGTTCCCCTGCCCGATCCAATACGAGGCTGACTGCACCCGTATCTTATTCCCCTCGGAGCTACTGTCTGCGCCGGTGGTACAAACACCCGATACGCTCAAGGCCCATCTTCGGCGCGCCCCTCTGGACTGGTTCAAGCGACAGAACTACTACCCCACATTTACACGGCGTGTGCTGGATGCACTGACGCCTGAGAATCGGTTTGAAAATTTGCAGTTTGAAGAGATCGCGGCGTCCATGGCGATGACAACACGCACCCTGAGACGAAAACTGACAGAGGAGAAAACCTCTTTTCAGGAGATCAAGAGCATCGCCCGGCGCGACACCGCGATACATCTGCTCTCTCGCAAAATCATTCCTATTTCGCGCATTGCACACGAACTGGGCTATTCCGATGCCCCATCCTTTTCACGCGCATTTAAGGAGTGGACTGGCGTAACCCCGATCCGATATAAAAAGTAGTGTGCCCGCGCCCGTCATCAGACGGCATTCGTATCGAATAAGCGTCACTATCTGCGGAATATGGCTATTCTGCCAAAAAAATGGCGACAACTATTTTTATGGGGCTTGCCGCCGCTATCCACTACGCTATTATGAGCAACATTCTAAATTTACAGAGTCTGTAAAGTTTGGTCGCTGGCTGGATTTTACGGAGGACCGGCGGGTAAAGGAGAACCCAATGCACTCTGCGCAGAAAATCTGCCTATTGTTGGCAATGATACTAGCGCCCTCATTCGCTATGGCAGAACCCATAGCAACCATCAAAAAACTTAGTGGTGAGGTTTCTATCGTTCGCAAGAACGAGACACATGCCGCAACCCTGGGTGATCGGATTCACGAACAAGACAGTATATCCACCGGAAATCAGGGCAGCATTGGCATTCTGTTCGATGACGATACCCGCATTGCCGTAGGACCCAATTCAAAACTTTCTCTCGCTGACTATTCATACGACCCCCGCAACCACAAAGGTGGGCTGGACCTGAAAGTCAGCGAGGGCACCGTGTCAGTTATTGCCGGTAAGGTTGCACAGGGCAACCCTGAGGCACTTAGCGTTGCGACCCCAGCAAGCGCCATAACCGTCAGCGGTAACGCATTCTCCATCAAAGTTGATAACCCAACAAAAGAGGGTAACGCCCAATGATAAGAACCGCTGCTACCCTTGGATCGGCCTTGCTGCTGCTTGGTCTGTCCGGTTGCACCGTATACAGCGGCGCCGTCAACACTTTCGGCCCTGACAAACCGGTATCGGATGTTGCAGCCAATACGGATGGAGAGCTTTTGCTGTCCAAGGAACCGCCCCCCTTCTGCCCAGCCCCTGTCGCCGCCGCTGACGATTTCGACAAGGTGGATAAGGCGATGCCCGCGGCTCCGATCTATAAGTTGGTATACTTCAAGTTCGACTCTGACGAGTTGACCGAACAGTCCCGACGCGACGCCGAAGAGATTTACCAGGAAGTCCTCAAGCGCGAAGCGCCTGAGGTTCTCGTTACGGGCCACACCGACACGTCCGGATCTGCTGCGCTTAACGATGCACTTTCCAAGCGCCGCGCCGAAGCCGTTCGGGAAGACCTGATCGAGATAGGGGTCGATGCTGACACGATCCGCACTTACTATAAAGGTGAGTCGGAGCCGCTAATCGATACCGGAGACGGTGTTAAAGAACTGCGCAACCGTCGTGTTGAAATCAATGTTCGCTAGATTATGAGGCACGCTTATGAACAAGCAATGGATGCGTAAAACTCTTTGCTGCGCTCTGGCTGGCGGCACGCTCAGCCTGCTCCCTTTTACGGTTAGCGCCCAGACCATTAACGAAGCAATTGAAGAGACCATGGAAACCAATCCTCAGGTTCTCTTCTCTGCCACTCGCAGCAAGACCGACGAGCAGCAGCTCAGTATCGCCAAGAGCGGCTATTATCCCAAGGTTGACCTGACGATCGGCTATGGGTACGAATGGACCGATAACACGGGCACACAGGATACTGACATGACGCGCCGCGAAAACAGTATTCAAGCCTCTCAGATGCTGTATGACGGATATGCGACCAAAAGCCGCGTAGACTCTGCCGAATCCGGCGCACAGGCTTCCGCGCTCGACCTGGCGGCAACCTCCGAGGATATGGCGCTCAAAGTCACCGAGGTTTACCTTGATGTACTGCGTTACCAGCAGCTTCTGCAGCTGACCCGCGAAAACCTTGAAGCACATCAGGCTACTCACGACCGAATCAAGCAACGCTTCGAATCCGGTCTTGGCAATCAGTCCGATTACCAGCAGGCGCAGGCTCGACTGGCCCTGGCCAACTCCAACATGGTGGTTGCCGAGGGCAACCTGTGGGAAGCCGAAATCAACTTCGAACGCGTTGTTGGTCACCCCCCGAAAGACTTGGTGATGCCAGAAGATGACTGCTGCACACACCTGCCGTCAACGCCGGACGATGCAGTCGCAATCGCACTGACCTCCCACCCCGCTCTGCTTGCAGCTATTGCCCGCCATGAATCATCTATGGCGCAGGAAAACATCGCACGCGCAGCGTTCCACCCGCGCCTGGATCTTGAGCTGAGCGCTGCGACCAATCACGGCGTGGATGGCAAGAACTACAGCGAAGACGAAGCACTGGCGATGCTGAGAATGCGCTACAACGCTTACAACGGCGGCGCCGACAGCGCCCGTGTTGCACAGCTAGAGCATCTGAGCAAAGCGCAGCGCGCCTCGGTAATCAAGGTACAGCGCGAGCTCAAGGCTGACGCGTTTTCCTCCTGGAACAAGCTGAAAAACATCTACGATACACAGCCACAGCTGGAGCGGCACGCCAGCTCTGCCGCCGAAACCCGTCAGGCATACACCCGTCAATTCGATATCGGACAGCGCTCGTTGCTTGACCTGCTCGATACCGAGAATGAGTATTTCACCGCACGTTCGGATGAGATCAACGGCGTATTCGACGAGTGGTATGCACGCTACAGCCTGCTGGCCGATGTCGGTAAACTGCTCCTTGCCATGCAGGTTGCCCCCGATTTCGACAAAGTCGAACTCGCAGGCCAGTAAACAACATAAAGGCGATATCGGTTAACCGATATCGCCTTTATTTTTCTCCTCCACACCAAGCGCTTACCACCAAGCGCCCCCTGACGACTCAGTCGACCGGCGTACCCTTTTCTTCCGCATCCAACACCTGCAACTCGGCCTGAGCATCCTGCATCCACTGCGCAATTGATGCGTCATTCAATACTGTATGGACATAGGCTTTCGACGCCTCAGAGAGAGTCGTTTGATAGGTATGGAATCTCAGCGCAACGGGAGCGTACATTGCATCGGCAATTGAGCGCTCACCAAACAGCCAATCCCCCTTGGACGCGAATCTCTGGCGAAGAGAAGCCCACAGGCTATCGATACGCGCAATTTCGGTCGAGCAGGCATCCGATACGGTCAGCTCACGCACGGCCCGACAGTTCATCGGCATCTCACGGCGAAGATTGAAAAAACCGGAATGCATCTCACAGCTTATAGCTCTCGCCAGTGCCCGGTCAGCAACATCACTCGGCCACCCACGCCCCTGAAGATAGGCATCATTAAGGTACTCCCCTATGGCGAGCGAATCCCAGACATTCAGATCGCCATCCACCAGGACCGGCACCTTTCCTGCGCTGGAGTATCGAGCGATATCCTTTTTGAAATTATCAGTATCGAGTAACAGCTTGACCTCGGTAAACGGCAGGTCAAACCACTTGAGCATTAACCAGCCACGCAAAGACCACGACGAGTAATTTTTGTTGCCGATCACCAATTCCATTACCGCTCTCCACTCCTGTTTTTCCCTCAGTCTAGCGACACTTTACTTCAACTGGCATTGCCACACACAAATAAGCCGGCATATAGCCGGCTTATTCTGGACAACAGGGTTAAGAGCGGCGTATCAGGCCATCTCTACGTTGTGGTACACCTGCTGAACATCATCCAGATCATTCAGCATGGAGAGGAATTTCTCGAAAAGCGCCACATCGTCGCCGCTGACCGTCGTGTAACTCTGCGGGATGAACTGGATCTCGTCCACTTCAAAATCGATATCGCCACACAGATCCAGCAAAGCCTGCTTGGCCTTGAAATAATCAGTGTTGGGCGCAAACACTGTCAGCTTGCCATCTTCATTCTCGATATCGGTAACGTCGACATCAGCGTCCATCAGCGCTTCCAGTACTGCCTCTTCATCATCGTAGGCAAATACAAAAATCGCGCAGTGATCGAACATGTGGCTGACGCTGCCCTGGGTGCCGATTTTGCACTTGGTCTTGGTGAACGCCTGACGGACATCACCAAAGGTGCGGTTCGGGTTGTCGGTCAGACACTCAATAATCGCCATACTGCCGCCCGGACCATAGCCTTCATAGCGCGCAGGAGAATAGTCCTCACCCGCTCCGCCCTTGGCCTTATCGAGCGCCTTCTCGATAACATGCGCCGGCACCTGCTCCTTCTTTGCCCGGTCGATCAGGCTGCGCAGCGCCAGGTTACCGGTGGGGTCGGTGCCGCCCGATTTGGCTGTGACATAGATCTCTCGACCATAACGACTGTAGACCTTGGCCTTCATGTCGGAGGTCTTGGCCATCGACTCTTTGCGGTTCTGATACGCTCTGCCCATGCAGCAAATGCTCCACTATCACCAGAAAAATGCGATTTTACTGGCAACCGACCTTTGCGAACAGCTCAGAAAGCATAAGAATCGATTCTCGACTCAGATAAAGGAGAAGCTTTGCAAGATATAGAGCCCGGCCATGATCGTGACAACCGAGATCGCGGTTGAAATGGCGATGATGTTGGCAGCCAGCTTGCCGTCACTGCCTGATGCTCTTGCCATCACATAGCTTACGGCCGCGGTGGGACTGGCCAGGAACAGGTACAGCATACCCAAATCGCGACCCTCAAAGCCCAGCAGCACTGCGACCAGCGTGAACAGCGCTGGCGTCCACAGCACCTTGAACAGGCTGGAGCTTAACGCGATCCGGCCGGAATCAATGAATGCCGACAGCGAGAGCGTCCCACCCACACAGACCAGTGCCAGCGGCAACGTCATCGACGAAAAGTAGTCGGCCGAGACCATGATCCACTTAGGCAATGTCACCCCTGCGGAAGACGCCAGCAGTCCAGCCAGCACACTGAGAATCAACGGGTTGCGCGCCAGGTCCTTGATCACCGAGCGTACATCGGCTTTGAAACTGGTGCTGTAGACCCCCAGCACAATCACCGACAGCACATTGAACAGCACAATGATCAGCCCGGCCATCACGCCGCCGACAGAAATTCCGTAATCCCCATACTGACTGGCCGCAAGCGCCAGCCCCACTATACCGCAGTTGCCGCGAAACGCCCCCTGAACGTAGAGTCCTCGGTTTTCGGCCGGAACAGTCCGTCGTGCCCAGAGCCAGGCCCAGCCAAAACTGAGTACCGTGGCCAGGTAAAAGTACCCGATCAGTTTGGGTTGCAGTGCGGTATTGAGGTCGGCACGCAGAATGCCGAAGAACAGCAGCGTCGGCATCAGCGCCTTGTAACTGAGCACCGAGGCGACGGAGATAAAGTGATCGTCGATCAGCCGCGACCGCTTGAGCACCATACCGATAACCAGCATCGCAAAAACCGGCCCGGTAACGGTGAATATCTGGGTAAAAATCGCGATCTGACTACTCATACGCCTCCACTCTTTCGCATTGCCTCGTATCCTGCCGGATGCGAGGCACATCATACATCATATGTTTAGCCAAAGAGTGGAATTACAGGTTCTCTATTAATGGTTGCTATCCCATCCATAAGAATCGCTTATCACAAGTTAGAGCGCATTCAGCCCACAGGGGTGAGTAACGGTTTACCTGCGAAATGCGCCGCCAGATTATCCACCACCAACTGTGCCATCGCGCCACGCGTCTCCACCGTACCGCTGGCGCAGTGCGGTTGCAGCACAACGTTATCCATATCCAGCAATGCGGCCGGCACATGGGGCTCATCGACAAACACATCCAAGCCGGCGCCGGCCAGTGCACCCGCCTGCAGAAGCTCGACCAGCGCGCCCTCATCCACCACCGAGCCACGGGAAATATTGAGGAAATAGCCCTTGGGCCCGATCGCGCTGAGTACCTCGCGACTGACCATCCCTTCGGTTTCAGGGCCGCCCGGGACCACCGGCGCCAGCACATCAACATCCTGCGCCAGCGAGAGCAGATCGTCGTAATAGGGATAGGCCACATCCAGTTGCGGACGGCGGCCATAATAGCTGACCTCCATACCGGAGGCTTCGGCACGCCGGGCAATCGCTTTGCCGATCCGTCCCAGACCGGCAATACCCAGTTTCTTGCCCTTGAGCGAGGTGTTCAGCGGCATCATCCCCTTCTCCACCCAGTTGCCGCTCTTGATCCAATCCACGCCCGGCAGCAGCCGACGCAGCGTGGCCAACAGCAGCATCATCGCCATATCGGCTACGTCGTCGGTCAGCACGTCCGGCGTATTGGTCACCGGTATCCCACGCGCCCGACAGGCATCAACACAGATGGTATCGACGCCCACGCTGGACGAAGTCACGATCTCCAGATTGGGCAGACGGTCCAGCAGGGATGACTCGAAACCGCCGCCATGAGTAGTGACAACAGCACGGATCTTCGACGCCACCTCTCTGAGCATCGCCTCTTTCTCGTCAGGGGTCGCCAGGTCGTAGCGGTGCAGGCGATAGGTCTCATCCAGCATTTTCATCTGTTCCGGCCGATTCGGACAGACAACCAATACGTCGATATCACGCATATTTACCCCTCAATCCATGCAGCTCAAATCAAAATGTAATACATCATACTTTCTAGCATAAAAAAGCCCCGCCTGGGCGGGGCAATCCTCTTTGAGGGTACGTTTACAACGACAGAATCAGACTCAATCCTCGAAATGCCCGGCGGCGGCAAAGCCGCCGCCCTGGTAGCGCACCGCCGGGTCGTTCGGGTCTACCACCTCCTCCAGGATATGGGGTTCGTTCTCGAATACCGCGGAGCTGTCTTTGGGGTTCCAGCCGAGATAGCTGACCTTGGTGTTATCCCACCACTTGGTCGGGTTGTCGGAAACCCCATAGACCACCGGGCAACCCAAACGATCGGCGGCGAACACGCGCTTGATCAGGTCGGTAAAGTCATCGACGCTCATCCAGGTCGACAACATGCGGCGGTTGGCCGGTTTGTCGAAGCAGGAGCCAATCCGCACCAGCGCCGATTCAACCCCGAACTTGTCCCAGTAGTAGCGCGCCAGCAGTTCACCGAATCCCTTGGAAACACCGTAGAGACTGTCCGGGCGCATGGCCGAATCCGCATCAAGACAGGTTTCCCGCTCGTGATAACCGATCACATGGTTGGAGCTGGCAAACAGCACGCGCCCGGCCCGGTGACGACGACAGGCTTCATAGACGTTGTAGGCACCCTTGATATTGCCGTTGAGGATGCTGTCGAAGGTATTCTCCACCGAGATACCGCCGAGATGGATAATCCCGTCGCACCCCTCCACCAGTGACATCACCGCCTCGTAATCACCCAGATCACACTGCACGAAGGTTTCACCCTCGTTTAGATCATCGATCGGTGCAATATCGGACAGCCGGATTTCGTCGGCCCAACCCGCCAGAGTCTTGCGTAGCGCCCGTCCCAGATTGCCGCCGGCACCGGTCAGTAGTACACGTTTCATAACACTCCCCACTTAGGCCAAATCAATAGTTGGGCCAAATCAATAGTCAGTTCTATTCAGACTCAGATACCGATTAGCTTCGGCAGAATCATCGAGATCCACGGCACGTAGGTGATCAGCATCAGCACGATGAACAGCGCGATGTAGTACGGCCAGATGGTCTTGACCGCCCGCGCGATCGGCACCCCGCCAACCGCACAGCCGACGAACAGGCAGGCCCCCACCGGCGGCGTACACAGACCGAGTCCCAGGTTCATCATCAGCATCACGCCGAAGTGGATCGGATCCATGCCCAGAGCCACCGCCACCGGCAGGAAGATCGGCGTGCAGATCAGGATCAGCGCCGCCATATCCATGATCATGCCCAGCATCAGCAGCATCAGGTTCATCATCAGCAGGATTACGATCGGATTGTCCGAGATCGACGTCAGCGTCGATGACAGCAGCTCCGGCACCTGATACATCGCCAGCATATAGCCGAAAGCGGAGGCACAGCCGACCAGGATCATCACCAGGCCGGTGGTTTTGACCGAGCGGGTGACCGCGGTCCAGAACGCGTCCCAGCTCAGGGTGCGATACGCGATGGCGGTGATGCCGATGGCGTAGAGCGCGCCGATGGCACCGGACTCGGTCACGGTAAACACACCGGAGAGCGCACCGCCGACGATGATGATCGCAGTCAGCAGCCCCGGCAGCGACGCGATGAACGAGATCAGGACCACCTTCCAACCGGCAAACTCTTCGGTCGGGAAGTTCTCACGAATGGCGATCCAGCGCGCCACGAACGCCAGCGCGAGGCACATCAGCACACCCGGAACAATGCCGGCGATAAACAGGTTAGCCACCGACATGCCGCCACCGGCCGCCACCACGTACAGAATCATGTTGTGGCTCGGCGGAATCATGATACCGGCGATCGACGAGGTCACGGTCACGTTGACCGCGTAATCATCCTTGTAGCCCTTCTCTTTCATTACCGGGATCAGCAGCGAGCCCAGCGCCGACACATCTGCCACCGCAGAGCCGGAGATACCACCGAACAGCATACTGGAGAACACGTTAACCTGGCCCAGGCCACCACGCATCCAGCCGACGGCGCTGGATGCCAGACGCACCAGCCGTGCCGCGATGCCGCCATGCAGCATCAGTTCACCGGCGAAAATAAAGAACGGGATCGCCAGCAGCGAAAACACCGACATGCCCGATACGAAACGCTGGAAGCCGATCATCAGCGGCAACCCTTCGTAGATGAAGGATGACAGCGCAGCGATACCCAGACCGAAGGCAACCGGTACGCCGGCGACCGTAAACAGGGCAAACAGCCCCAATAGAATCAGCAGCCCCATCTCAGCACTCCTCCGCCATCCGGCCCTTGTCGGCTCGCGCACCACCGCTGCGACGACAGAGCAGTACCGACAAACCTTGTTTTAGCCGTCCGACCTCGAACAGCACGATCAGCCCCCCCGACACCACCATCGGGATATAGCGCACACCATCCGGAATATTGAGCAGCGGTATCTGTTTGCGCCAGGCAAACTGAATCAGATCCCAGCCGTACCAGACCAGCGCGGCACCGAACAGACCTAACAACAGATCCACCAGCAACGACAGCACCAGGCGCCCGCGCTCGTTCAGAAACTGGGAGAGCAGATCCACGCTCAGGTGAGTACGTTCATGAATGCCGACGGCGGCGGCAAGAAAGGTGATGGCGGTTACCAGCAGCAGCGCCATCTGCTCAACCCAGGTTGGCGTCTGGTTCAGCACGTAACGTCCGAAAACCAGCCATCCGAAAGAGAACACCAGTACCACCAGGCACAGGTCGGCAACCATGATCGCCAGTCGAGCCAACTGATCGAGCATGCGATCGAAACTGCTCGGCTTGTCGGACTTAATATTCATTCGAATTCTCGCGATTTATCAGCTGGGCCGGCCTAAGCTCGACCCACATGCAGGTTTCGGCAGAACGAGGCGCATGAACGCGCCTCTCCTGCCGGGATGGATCATTCGATACTACGAATCTGGTCGATCAGGTCCTTGAGCGCCGGGTTCTTTTTAACCGCGTCTTCGTATACCGGGCCCATTGCATCCTGGAACGCTTTCTTATCGTCGATCGCGTTGTACTGGATGCCTGCCTTCTCTACGATTTCACGACTCTTCTGCTCACGCTTGGCCCAGAGTTCGCGCTGCATTTTTGCACTCTCCTGAGCAACCTCGCGCACAACCTTCTTGTCTGCATCCGACAGCTTGTCCCAGGCCTGCTGGCTGACACACAACACTTCCGGCAGAATCAGATGCTGAGTATCGGAGTAGTACTGTGCTACCTCGTAGTGGTTGCTGGATTCGTAGGAGGGCCAGTTGTTCTCGGCACCGTCCACGACCCCAGTCTTCAGCGATTGATACACCTCAGAATAGGCCAAAGGTGTCGCATTGCCGCCCAGCGCTTCCACCATACCGACGTACAGTTCGTTGTTCATGACACGGAACTTCATCCCCTTCACATCGGCAGGCGTACTGATCGGATGCTTGGTGGTGTAGAAGGAGCGTGAACCCGAGTCGTACCAGGCCAGCGCAACGATACCGGCCTTCGCGATAGCATCACCGAGCTCCTGGCCAACCTGACCATCCATCACGCGGTGCATGTGCTCAACATCCTTAAAGATGAACGGCAGAGACACCACGTTGACCTCGGGTACAGACGGCCCCAGGGGTCCCAGGTTGAATTCGGCGAAGTCGATTCCGCCCAGCTGCATCTGAGAGATCGCATCTTCCTGACTACCGAGCACGGCACTGTGATAGACCTTACCTGATACGCGACCGTCGGTACGCTTATCCACCTCGGAGATGAAGTACTCCATCGCTTCCGATACGGGGTAGTCGGGGGTATGGATATTCCACCCTTTCCACGCAGCCTGAGCACCACTGGTCAAGGCCAGTCCGGCCACCAGGGCTGCAGCCCCCAACGTCTTGCCAGCAAAGCGTTTAATCATTGTTATCGCTCCTGAGATCGCTTTTTTATTGTTACGACAACCGTAGAGGATCTGCCCGAGAAAGGCGTGCCACGGCGCCGACGACGGTTAAGTTGTAGCATGTCAGCATACAACACACAACAGTCATACTATGTCATATTAATAAAAACTCAACGCCTTTCCACACAAAACTCCACACAAAAACCACATAAAAATATATTTAAATTATTATTATCAATCACTTAAATGCAGGCCTGTCGTTTTCTACACATCTCTTTTCAAATCGCCACCGCCCGCAACAGCAGCGCATAATCCACTTTCAGTCATCGTATAACCATTGACCACACTCCAGTATGTCGTATGATGTCTTAAGTCGATTAGCGGAAAACCCGGCGCTATAACACAAGAGAAGTAACAAAAGAGAAGTAACCATGACGCATATGACACCTCCCCTTACACACGATGCCCAGCAACAGCCGATGACTCAGGGGAAGAGCCAGATGTGCATCAAGGCGATTACCACCCATCTGCTGGAGCAACCGCTTGATCGCCCCTTCGAGTCCTCCGCCACACGCTTCAGCGTACGGCGCCACCTGCTGGTCGAGATCGAATGTGATAACGGCCTGATCGGCTGGGGAGAGAGTCTGGGTCATGTCGAGATCAACGCCGCGATTGTGAAAGCGATGACGCCCCTGCTGATCGGCCGCTCGGCACTGGATATCGAACCGATCTGGCTGGAGCTCTATAACCAGTTCCGCGACCAGGGCCAGCGCGGTGCGACGATCAACGCGATCAGCGGTATCGATATCGCGCTCTGGGACCTCTGCGGGAAGTATTACAACGCCCCCATCCACCAACTGATGGGAGGCGCATTTCGTGACCGGGTACCCGCCTACGCCACCGGCGGCTTCCGCCAGGTGGGGCTCGACCGCATCGACAGTCTGCGCCAGGAGGTTCAAGGCTTCATCAATGCCGGCTTCCGCGCGGTCAAGATCAAGATAGGCTTCGGCATTGCGCTCGATATCGAATCGATTGCCGCCGTACGCGAGGTGATCGGCCCTGATATTAGGCTGATGATCGACGCCAACCACGGCTACGATGCGGTAGCCGCCGCCCAGATCATCCGCCTGGCGGCGGCCTATAACATCGACTGGTTCGAAGAGCCGGTGGTACCGGAAGCGCTGAGCAGCTACCGACGGCTGCGCGAGCTGAACGGCATCCCGATCGCCGGCGGCGAGACCTGGCACACCCGCTGGGGCATCGCCGAAGCGCTGCGCCAGGAGGCGGTCGATATCCTGCAACCCGATGTGGGCGGTGTCGGCGGCCTCAGCGAAGCGCGACGGCTGCTGACACTGTGCGATATCCACGGCGTACGCTGTGTGCCACATATATGGGGCACCGACATTGCCCTCGCCGCCGGTCTGCACTTCCACGCCATCATCCCGCCCTCGCCCCCAGCCTTCGAAGCACAAAGCGCCTGGCTGGAGTTCGACCAAAGCGACAACCCCATGCGTGCCGCGCTACTCAAGCACCCGGTACAGATGGTGGACGGCATGGTACGCATACCCAGCGGGCCGGGCCTTGGTATCGAGATCAACAAGGACGCCCTGGCGCCCTTCTACCCCGAATCCTGACAACAACCAGAGATCCGACAACAGGAGCCCCCGATGTCACGCACACTCAGTGGAACAGCCCCGCAGACCCGACTCCCTGCCGGCAGTGTCGACACCCATATGCACCTCTATTCACCAGCCTACCCCCAGCTCACCCCCGGCCCCCTGATCCCCAAGGACTGCCCGGGACTGGCCGAATACCAGCAACTGCAGCGTTGGGTCGGCCTGGAGCGGGTGGTGATCGTCCAACCCAACGCCTATGGCGACGATAACCGCTGCATGCTTGAGGCGATGGCCGAGCTGGGCGACAACGCCAGGGGCGTCGTGGTGGTCACGCCGGACACCGGCATAGAAGAGCTGGCCTATCTGCATACACAGGGTGCCCGCGGAGCCCGCATCATGCAGCTGCCGGGTGGCGCGGTCGGTGTTGACCAGGTGCTGGAGGTGAACGCCCGCATTCGCGAGTTTGGCTGGCATTGCATCGTCCAGTTCGACGGCCGCGAAATGCTCGACCGCGCCCCACTGCTCAAGCAGATCGACAACCCCTACGTGATCGACCATATCGGTAAATACCTGGGTCCGGTCACCACCGAAAGCGCCGAGTTCAAGGCCCTGCTTGAGCTGATGGACAGAGGCAACTGCTACGTCAAGATCGCCGCCTGCTACGAGTCATCCCATACCGGTGCCCCCGAGTATGCCGACACCGCCGCCCTGTCCCGCGCACTTATCGCCCACGCGCCGGAACGCATCCTATGGGGCAGCAACTGGCCGCACGTAAGCCAGAGCGTGGAAGGCGCACCCAACGATGCCGAACTGCTGGATCACGTCTGCAGTTGGATGCCGAGCCGGAGGGTTCTGGAACAGATCTTCATCCATAACCCGCTGGCGCTGTATGACTTTAAGTAGGAGAGCAACGCCTGGTCCTGGATCTCATTTAGAGTGAAACGCCGTCTCTTATTGGTGAAATAGTGCTTCGCTTAAAGTGAATTAGGAACGAATAAAGCAGCCGATTTGGCTGCTTTTTCATTGTGGTTTACCGAGATACCAGATCACGCGATTGCTGGCCCTGTCGGCTGACGACACGGCTGGCTTAGGTCATGCTGTAGCCCTGATCAAGCACCAGAATGGCTACGGTGACCGGGCCCACCTAAATCGGTTTCCGAGATCACTGGATCACTACAAGAGGACTAGGATCGACTCACAGGAAAGCATTTTTTGCACCGTCTTATCGCACCCCCGTGTGATGATAGTGCACTTCAGAAAAACTGAACAAGAGTGGCTTTTAATAATAATTTCTTTTGATGTTCGGCGAACTTATATTCGATTTCACACCCATTACAACTGTGATTGCCCAATGGAAAGTAAATCGAATCTTATCTATCCATACTCAGCGTACGACCGTGAACCGCTTCCGGAGGAGAACGCCGAACTGACTCATGTAGAGAAGGGTACGTCCATGGGGGAGTACCTGCGTCGCTACTGGCAACCCATCGCGCTATCCGAAGAGATCGACGACCTCCCCAAGCTGGTCAAGATGTTTGGTGAGGAACTGGTGCTGTTTCGTGCCAAGAACGGTCAACCTGGGTTACTTGAGAAGCACTGTCCCCACCGTGGTACCTCGCTCGAATACGGTATATGCGAAGACGAAGGGCTTCGTTGCTGCTATCACGGATGGCTGTTCGGTGTCGACGGACGAATTCTAGAAACCCCCGGAGACCCACCAGACTCGCAGCTGCGCTTCAATATCTGTCACGGTGCATATCCGCTCAAGGAGTTTCGCGGGATCATCTTCGGCTACTTTGGACCGAAGGATAAAATGCCCGAGTTCCCGCTGTATGACACCTACGAAACACCGGGTAATCGTATGGTGCCTTACAGCATCACCTATCCCTGCAACTGGCTGCAGGTACACGAGAACGTGATGGACCCGGCACACGCGGTGTTCCTGCATACCCGTATCAGCTTTACCCAGTTTGCCGAAGCTTGGGGAGAGATACCGGAGATGGACTTTGTCCCGACGCCAACCGGCATGATCTACGTGACCTCGCGGCGTTGGGAAGGCAAAGTCTGGGTCCGCTCCAACGACATCATCCTGCCCAATCTGGCCCAAGTGGGTCACATCTGGGAAGACGGTATGGTGGACAAGGAGTTCGCTCGTGTCGCCATCACTCGTTGGACCACGCCTGTGGACAACACCACCTGCAAGATCATCGGCTGGCGTCATTTCAACCCTGAAGCCGACCCACGCGGTATTGCTGATGAGTCGCAGTGTGGTGTCGAGTCTGTCGACTTTTTCGGTCAGAACGGAAATCGCCCCTACGCAGATCGTCAGCGTATGCCTGGTGACTTCGACGCCCAGGTATCCCAACGTCCAATCGCGTTGCATGGTATGGAAAATCTGACCCGTTGTGACAAGGGCGTTGCCATGTTGCGGCAGCTGATTCGGCGGGAGGCGCGTAAGGTGGCTACTGGAGCCGATCCAAGTGTTTCGCCGCTGCGAGCGAACGAGCGGACGCCCACTTACGCACATGACACAGTGGTGTCGGTCGCACCGGCGGTAGGTGCCGATGATGCTGAAAGGGTTCGCGAGGTGGGCAAGGCGATCACCGCGATTGTGGTCAAGGGAGATCATCATCAAGCGCCGGATCGTAACGCGCAGATCAAGCAGCGCATCAAGGAATTCGCGCAGTCTCAGCAGTGAGCTCAGCCACGCATTTTACATTTTGAGGGTTTAGTTATGACGTCTCCTATTCATAGCGGTGTAGTTTCCTGGACTGGCGACAATCCGGGTATTTACCTGAAAGAGCAGGCGGATGGTCCATGGACCGGGTTGGCGACCTACTTCAACATTCAATACTCCCCTTACGGTCGTGGCCGCGGCGTGTTGCTACTGGAAGAGCCTGACAGCGAGGTCGGATATCCGGCTGTATGCAATATCATGCTGTCGGACAACCAGGATCTGGCGCGCTATCTGTTGGATGAGTTCTTTTCCCGCTTTGCCGCGTTCCGGGTATCGAAGGCAACTCCGAGTGTCGCATTCCTTGAGCTGACCTCAGCCCACTCTGAGGGCGACACCCGTGACAGTTATCGAGAATACCTGTCTGGCGATGGTCTGGATGTAGTCATGAGCTGGGACAAGCTGGGCAAGCCTTATGCGGTGGACATGCCGCCGGAAAAGGGACCTACCCAGAAGCACGAGATGTACAGCCTGTTCATCGATGCCGCTGAAGCTGGCATTGAAGTGAATGGTAAGCGACTGCGTGGCTCGGTCGCGACCCGTGGATTCGATGGTGGTACCAAGAGTTCGGCATTTCTGGCGTTCTCTGAAACCTGGATCCAGATGCCGTCCCAATAGAGCTAAAAGGACACGATGATGGATACCTTTTTTCAGATTCTGATTTCAGGGCTCGTCGTAGGGTGTATCTACGGGCTGGTCGCGATCGGCTTTACCACCGTGTACAACGTGACCAATGTGGTTAACTTTGCGCAGGGCGAATCATCCATGCTGGGAGCATTGCTTACGGCCACGATGATCACCTTCGGATTCTCCCTACTGTTGTCTGCGGTGTGCGGCATACTGCTTGTCGGTGTACTGAATATTCTGGTCGAGCGAGTGGCCATTCGCCCGGTCGGCAAGAATATAACCAAGGGCATCCTCATCACGATTGGTGTCAGTGTAGTGCTGCAGGGACTGGCGGTTGTACTTTGGGGTACTAATGCCCAGGCCCTGCCAACTTTTTCACAGCAGCAGAACTTCAATATCGGCAACGTGGTTGTCGCCAGTCAGGCGCTCTGGGTCATCGGTACCAGCGTGACCCTGATGGGTGGGCTGTATCTCTTCCTTACCCGTACCTACCTGGGGCGTACCTTCCGGGCTTGTGCCATGAACCCCGACACCGCAGCACTCATGGGTATACCGGCGGGGATGATTCGCGGCTTGGGATTCTTTATGTCCGGCGGCATCGGAGCAATTGCCGGGATCATCATCGCCCCCATGGCACTGATGCAGTACGACAGTGGCGCTGCACTTGGCATCAAGGGATTCATCGCCTGCATCATTGGTGGCTTTGGTAACCCGGTTGGCGCTGCGCTCGGTGGAGTCTTGCTGGGACTGCTGGAAGCCTTTGCTTCGGGCTACATCAGCTCGGGCATGAAGAATGCCATCGCCTTCCTGATGCTGCTGGTGTTCCTGTTCATCCGTCCTGGCGGAATCCTCGGTGAATTTGACAAGGTGAAACGATGAATCGCGCAATTGCTCCCGTCGCCGTTGTGCTGGGACTGGTCGGCATCTACCTGTCTGGCAACGACTATCTGATCAACCTCGGTGTGGTCTGTGCCATCTACACAATCCCGGCGATAGGCCTTGGTCTACTGTTCGGCCGGTGTCGACAGATTTCGCTGGGTCATGCGGCATTCGTAGCGATTGGTGCCTATGTGGCAGCGATCACTTCAAATGAATACGGCATCGATCCTTGGTTCTCCGTTCTCCTTGCGACGCTGACCGGTGGCCTATGTGCATGGGCTGTCGGCAAGCTGATGTTTCGTCTGAGTGGCCATCACCTGGCAATGGCGACGCTGGCCCTGGGCATGATTGTGCATACGGTGCTGGTGGAATGGCGCAGCGTGACCGGAGGACCGGACGGCACTGCCCTGATTAACCCGCTGGTACTGGGTAGCGTCGATCTGATGTCTGACCGGGCGTTCTTCCTGCTGGGCTGGGGCGTTGCCTGTCTTCTGTTGCTCGCCTCGGACAATCTGATTCGATCACCCTTCGGGCTGGGTCTGCGAGTGGTTGGCGAAAGTGAGAGCGTGGCCAGTTCCATTGGCATCAAACCGAATGCCCTGAAAGTCGCAGCCATGACCATCAGTGGCGGCTTGGCAGGCTTGTCTGGTGCGCTTTATGCCTACTGGCTGGGCTATATCAGTCCCGATCCGTTCAATGTCGCCTTTTCACTGAAACTTTTGCTGATCGTGGCGCTGGGTGGCTACAGCGGAAGCTGGCGTCTGCTGGTCGGGGTGTTCTTTGTGGTGGTTATCAGCGAGGTACTGAAAGCCTTTGGACGCTGGGACACCATCATTTTTGGCCTACTGTTGATTGCCGCAATGCTTTACCCGCAAGGATGGCTCGGCGGGATGTTTGATCAGTTTCGCCAATCACGTCAGGCAACGGCCGGAGACAAGCGCGGAGAGTTGAACTGATGAACAACAAAAAAGTGCTACTCGAGGTCAAGGACGTAGACCTTTCATTTGGCGGACTGTCGGTGTTGAACAAGGTGTCCTTTGATGTTCGCGGGGGCGAAATCCTGGCCTTGATCGGACCTAATGGTGCCGGAAAGTCGAGCATATTGAACGTCATTACCGGTTTCTACACACCCAATGCAGGGCAGGTGCTGTTAGAAGGCAAGAACCTGGTTGGCATGAGCGCCGATAAAATCGTCGACAAAGGGGTCGTACGTACCTTCCAGGCGGCTGAGATTCTGTTCGAGCTGAACGTGCGCGAGAACGTGGTCGCCGCCAGCATGAAGGAGATGAAACTGTTCGCTGGTGCAATCGGCATGGGCTGGAAATATGGCCGTCCATCGCGAAGTGGCGAGCTGGCAGATCAATGTCTGGAACTGGTTGGCCTGGGGGACGTGGCGGAGCGCTCCGCCGCGCAATTGACCGCAGGTCAACAGAGATTGCTGGCTGCCGCGCGGGCGTTGGCTACCGGTGCCGAGATACTGTTTCTGGATGAGCCCGGCGCGGGACTGAATCACATTGAAAAGGAGTTGCTGGTGAATGCCATTCTGCGTATCCGCAAGAGCGGTGTCACAGTGGTATTTGTCGAGCACGATCTGACTTTTGTAAGCAAGCTTGCCGAACGCATTGTGGTT
Source organism: Marinobacterium lacunae (assembly GCF_000705555.1). Classification (GTDB taxonomy): domain Bacteria; phylum Pseudomonadota; class Gammaproteobacteria; order Pseudomonadales; family Balneatricaceae; genus Marinobacterium_D; species Marinobacterium_D lacunae. The sequence continues at coordinate 16,031 of NZ_JMQN01000016.1, read as the reverse complement.
CTTAATTACGGCCAGGTACTGGCCAAAGGTGAGGCAGAAGCGGTACGCACAGATCCAAAGGTGATTGACGCCTATCTGGGTAACACCGAGATCAATCGTCGTCGTGACAATCGGTCGGAGCGTTCGAATAGGCGGCTTCTAACCGCAGCCAACTTGAGTGCGTCGCATGGTGCCGTGCAAGCACTGGAAGATGTGTCTCTGCATGTGGATGAGGGAGAAATTGTCTCTCTTATCGGTGCCAATGGCGCTGGCAAGTCCACGTTGCTGGGCTGTATCTCAGGGCGCTACCGACCATCGCAGGGAACACTCGAATTTGCTGGTCGAAGCTTGCGGGGCATAGCTGCTGACAAGCGCCCCGGGCTGGGAATCGCCCTCGCACCGGAGGGGCGCTCATTGTTTGGCAGCCTGACCGTCGAGGAAAACCTGATGATGGGCTACTTCTCGCAGCTGCGCCGCAGTGGTCTGTCACAGTTGATTGCGCCGAGGGGTGAGCATCATCGGGCCATGCTTGAGGTGATGGAGGAAGTGATGACTTTCTTCCCGAAGTTGCGTCAACGCCGTCATCAGCAGGCTGGCACCTTGTCTGGCGGAGAGGGCCAAATGGTCAACATTGCCCGCGCACTGATGTCACGTCCGCAGCTGTTGATGCTGGACGAGCCCTCTTTCGGATTAGCGCCTCAGGTGACTCGCGAAATTCTTGAGTCCCTGCCGGACCTGACCAGGAAAGGCGTGAGCATCCTGATCATCGAACAGAATGCCAAAGCGGCGCTGCAGATGTCTGATCGCGGCTATGTTCTAGTCAACGGCAGCATTGTGGCTGAGGGGCAGAGCAACGCGCTGCTCGAGCGGGCCGATATCAACGAGGCGTTTCTGGGTTGGCAGGAGAGTACCGAGTCCGAGCACGAGAGGGTCAGCGCATGAATACTCAAGTAATCGAGGCATCTGCTGATACGGGGCTGCACGCCATTCTGGCGGTAAGACCCAGGTTGGATTCAATTGCTCTGGCGGGATCCAGAGTGAACTTTCCCAAACGTACACTGCTACACGCCGGCCCCCCTTTTGCTTCGCCCGAGGATATTGCTCTCCCTGTACTCAACTCGGCGGCGGCGGCGGCGGTATTCGAGTGTTGGTACACAGATCTTGCCGCCGCAAGAGCAGCAATCCTGGCCAGTGAGATCCACCTACAAAGTGCTCAGGATTTCGATTGCGTCGTACCTCTGGCCAGCGTGCTTTCACCGAGTCAGTACGTTCTGGTCGTCGATGATGCCGCAGGTGATGGGCGCACCTGTTTCGCGCCACTCAATGGTGGAAATCAATGGGCGCTGCGCCTTGGGTTGCCAGACATAGAGGTCGTCGACAACCTGCGCTGGCTTAATGAACAGGTGGCTCCGGCACTGGTGGGCGCAGTTGCGGCCGGAATCGATCTGATACCGCTGGCAGACCATGCACTGGCGCAGGGAGATGACTGCCATGGCCGTACGCTGGCCGGCACGGCCGGCTTTGCCGAACGTATTGCCGAAGCCTTGGATGAGTCCGTCAAGGCGCTGGTGCTGAATTATCTCGACGCATCACCAGGCTTTTTTCTGAATCTCTGGATGGCAGCAAGCAAATGTATCCTGACGGCTGCAGAGGGTAAGCCCGATTGCCAACTGGTGACCTCGGCAGGGGGCAATGGGCGATGCTTCGGCTTGCGGGTTGCCGATCGACCCGAGCGCTGGGTCACGGCGCCCGCTCTGCCGCCATCGGGTGTGTTGATCACTGGTTACACATCTGAGGACGCGCTACCAGCAATAGGCGATAGCGCAATAGTGGAAATGCTGGGGTTTGGTGCCATGGCTATGTGGCTGTCACCGGACCAGCAGCGGAATCTGGGAGCCTTTATGCCGGAACCAGCGGAGACACTCTCCGATGCGCTCTTGGCTGAGCGGCATCCGGGTTTCGTGGCGGTGAACGTCAAAACAGGTTTATTCGCACAGACGGTCGTCGTACAGGGAAAGTCTCCGGTAGTGGCGTTGGGCATCCTGCATGCCGAAGGCGTAGCGGGTCGTATCGGCGGAGGTGTCTACAAAGTGCCGCCGGAACTGTTTGAGAATGTTGTCAACGAGTCTTATTAACCAAAAAAGGTACGTTTATGAAAAGCCTGAAGCATGTAGTGACCGTCTCGGCATTGATGGCATCCTGCCTTTTGGCAGCAGCCGCACAGGCCGAGGATATCAAGATAGGAGCCTTGCTTGAGACATCCGGACCACTCGCCTCGTTGGGCCAGCCAACTCTGGAGGGGGCGCAGCTGGCAGTTGATGAAGTCAACGCTGCTGGTGGGATTAACGGTGATAAGGTCGTGCTGGTTAACATCAACAGTGAAAGCGACAACACCCGTACGGTAATGGGGCTGCGTCGATTGCTGTCGCAGGAAAAGGTCATTGCCTTAATCGGCCCGTCGAGTTCCGGCTCCAACTATTCGATTGTCGATGCGGTTGAGCACGCCAAGGTGCCGATGATTGCCAATGGTGCAAGCATTGGCATTGTGGCGCCGCTGGACAAGCGCCGCTATACCTTCATGGCCCCGCTCACTGACGTGGCGGTGCAGTCCGTCATGTTGGCCGAGATGCAGAAACAGGGCATCAAGCGCATCGGTATACTCAACTCAGACGTGGCGTTCGGTACCAGCGGTTACGATGGACTGGCGGGTCAGGTAGCGGACTACGGGATCGAAATTGTCGGGCACGAAACTTTCTCCCAAACCGACACTGACATGACCACACAGCTGACCAAGCTAAGAGCCGATGAAGTCGATGCGATCGTGCTCTGGGCAACCGGCCCGGCACTGGCAATCGCTACGCGTAACCACCGGGCACTAGGGATCGAAAGTCCGTTATACCTTACGCATGCCGCCAACGACTTCAACTATCTGAAGCTGGCGGGAGAAGCTGCCAATGGAATTCGTTTGCCATCATCGTCCTTGTACGTTGCTGACAGCCTGCCGAACAGCGACCCGCAGAAACCGGTGATCCAGGCATTCCTCAACGCCTATGACAGCAAGTACGGCCACACGCCTGCGACCTTCGCCGGTAATGGTTACGACAGTGCACACCTGCTTATGGAGGCGATCAGCAAAGCTGGTACTGACCCGGCCGCCATTCGCGATATGTTGGAAAACCAGACTCAATACACCGGGGTGACCGCGCAATACCGTTACTCGCCCAGTAACCACTATGGCGCTCAGGTCGGCAGCGTTCGCATGGTCACCGTTAATGATGGACAGTTCGAGCTCACTGAATAATAGAGCATTGCCGATCGACAACTGAGATCGGCACTTTTGCGGTTTTTCCCTAACCTGACAACGCTTAAAAATCATAAATATCTTATGGTTAGGGAAATTATCGCTCCGAAAACAACCCGATCAACCAGATGGACGAGACCCTCTGATATTCCAATACAGCTTCTCACTGAGGTTAAGGATTAAGGAGGTGCTGCTCGCTGCGCAGCACCCTGTCTCAAAACGTCTGAATTTCGATGTCGTTTATCAACTTAGTTAGCTGCTCAATGATGGCGGAAGCCACCTGCGGCAATTGATAGCGGAACGAATGCGCAATCACGATATCGGGTTGACGAATGCTTGACTCAAAGGCTCTGGAAACTAGGTCTCCGGAGCCGAACAGACCGCTGGGAGGGCAGAAGTTGAGCAACGAGAAACCCTCACCGGCGGCCACCATGCCCATCAGCATTTCCAAAGACGTGACAGTCTGCGAGATGCGAGGCATGGAGGACGCATTTCCAAATGCCATAAGCATGTACTCGCGTGTACGAGGCAGATCCAACAGCACCAGGGACTCACCTTGCAGATCGGCGGCGCGTAATGACGAACGTCTGGATAAGGGATGCCCAGCAGGCAGCACGACCTGAAGTGGTGCAGGTCGCACACTGATGGTCTCAATGCCGGAGGGAATTTCGAAGTCGTAGAGAACGGCCAGATCCAGCGTGCCGTTTTGCAAGGCTTCTAGCAAGTACTCGGTGTACCCCTCTGTCCAATTGAGGCGTGCACCGGGAAGGTGTTCGCGTACCTGAGCGACCAGTTGGGGGATCACAAAGGGCGAAAAGGTTTTTAGGCAGCCAACCCTTATCTGCCCGTGTATGCCTCCCGAGGACGTCAGGTCCCAGGCGCTTTGCAGGATGTTACGGCAGCGCACGGCGAAGGTGGTTCCATCCTCTGTGAGGATCAGGCCGCGGGCATGACGGCGCTTGAATAGGGTAACTCGCAACGCTGATTCCAGGTGAGCGATAGCTGCGGAGATGGCCGGAGGCGAGATGTGCAGTGCATCGGCAGCGCGCTGAATCGACTGGTACTGCGCTACCGCCAAAAAATAAGAGAGTTGGCGCAGCGTGAACTCAGGGCTTTTCAGGATGACGTCCTGCTCGTCAGGAACCAGATAGCGATTCGGCATGGCTGAAAAATCCTCAATTTAGCTGTTGCTGCAGAGTGGCAACCATACAGGTTTGAACGGAGTGATCCAATTGCATGGTAGATGATATGACAATATCACCCGACACGTCCGGCTGGCTGGGACCATGCCAGCTGCATTGCCGCGTGGTCGGCATTCTGGCTCCGAAATTGTTGTCGAGCGGCGCACCATGCCCGGTGGTGGCGGTAGTGTTGCAGGCTGGCGCCGAAGCACAACTGCCTGCGCACAGCTATGTGGCATTTAGCATGAATGGTCCAGTGTGTGGCGACGAACGGGTGGTGGATGAGCACTACGTCGTACCCGTTGCCGACAGCCGAACCGAACAGGCGCTTATGGCGTATGTCTGGCCGTCTCTGTATCACGGCTTCGAACATCTGGCGCTGGCACCGTCCGCTACGGTGATGATCCACCGAGCAGACTCGCCGTTAGGCTTGCTCAACACGCTTCTGGCGTTACAGCGGGGGGCTCAGGTGTTCGCACTGACCCGGCACCGCCAGAGTGCCTATCAGCTGATGCAACTGGGAGCGGCGGAGGCAGCACTCTACGGTACCGACTGGGCTGCTCTTGCACGTGAGCATGGTGGCGTGGACGCGGTACTCGATCCGACCTCGGGAGTGTATGCCGCTCAGAGTTTGCAGGCGTTGCGCCGTTACGGGCGCGTGCTGATGTTGGGATTGGAACCGGGTCAAGGCAGGGCCATTGATCCGCTTGAGCTGCGTGAGCGCAACACGGGTATCGCAGCTGTGCGCTGGGATCCGATGCGCGACAGGATAGGCTTGGAGTCTGCCCGGCCGAGCTTTGAACTGCTCATTGATCGCATCCAACAGCTGCCGTTGACGGCAGCGCATAGGTACGAGGTATAGGTATGACAATCGCAGTTGAAACCGCATCTGCCTGTGCGTTGGTGCAGGCGATGCGTGACGGCTCCCTGACGCCAGAGAAGGTCGTCGGGCATTTCATTGGCGTCTGTGAACGTCGACGGGATATCGCCGCCTGGCGAGAGTTCGCACCGACGCTTGCCCGCCGAGCAGCTGGGAAGTTGAGGTCTGTATCGGCGCCAGGTTTGTTGCATGGCATACCGGTAGGGATTAAGGACATCATGCTTACGCATGACATGCCGACCCGTTATGGCTCGCTACTGTATGACTACGGCGTAACGGGTGACGATGCGTATTGTGTAGAACAGCTCCGCACTGCCGGTGCCGTTATTTTGGGCAAAACGGTGACCACCGAATTTGCCTATTTTGCACCAGGCCCGACGCGTAACCCGCACAACCTAGAACATACGCCCGGTGGCTCCTCCAGTGGATCGGCGGCGGCCGTTGCGGCGGGCATGGTGCCTATAGCGCTGGGCTCGCAGACCGCTGGCTCGCTGATTCGCCCAGCCTCTTACTGTGGTGTGTTTGCGCTGAAGCCTGGTTTCGGTGTGATCCCTACGCACGGGGTTAAAGAGATGTCCCCTTCGCTGGATACCCTCGGTTGGTTGAGCCGGCATGCCGAAGATCTGGAGTTGGTTCGTTGCGCACTGACCAACATCGAATTTCAAGGCCTTCCAGCCGTAACTGGCGCGCGCATCGGTATTTGCCGTACCCATGAATGGTCACACCTGAACGCTGGTGGACGGGCAGCCTTTGAACGCGCCGTTAGCCTGCTGGGCGATGCAGGACTTGAGTGCGTGGAATGGACTATGCCGGACCGTTACCGGGATCTGGTGGTGGCACAGCAGACGATTCAGGCGTTTGAGGCCTCGCGAGCCTACGCCGCTGAATGGTCCATGGATCAAACACTGATCAGTCCGCAGTTTCGTGAACTGATAAAAACGGGCCTGTCGATCTCTTCAGGAGAGTACCGTACTGCCCTGCATCTGGCAGGTGACGCACGTGCAGAAATTAACGACCGACTAGGCTCACTGGATGCTCTGCTCACACCCAGTGCGCCAGGAGAAGCACCCTCCGGACTTACTGCGACAGGAGATCCAGTGTGCTCTCGTATCTGGACTTTGTTAGGGCATCCAAATGTCAACGTGCCTGGGCTAACTGGCCCCAATGGACTGCCCATCGGCGTTCAACTGGTCGGGCCATTCGGAGGTGAGCGGTCACTGGTGGCTCTCGCCGATCATATTCATCCTCTTCTCTGTGCAGGTAATAGCTATGCTTGAACTTCTGGTTAGTGACAAACAACAGGTTGCGGCTGATATCTTCGCATTCACACTGAGCGCAGTTGATGGTCAAGTGTTGCCGGACGCTGAGCCGGGTGCCAACCTGCCGATACAGGTGACGTTGCCGGATGGCCAGCTGGCCTGGCGTGAGTATTCGTTGGTGGCGCGAGCAATTGGCGCCACGACCTACCAGATTGCCGTGCTGCGCGTCGCGGATGGGCGCGGCGGATCGCTGTGGATGCACCAGCTGGAGATTGGTCAGCCTGTGTCCGCCAAGGCGCCTGTCAACGCCTTTACACTGGTTCCGCAGGCAAAGGAGTATCTGCTGATAGCCGGGGGTATCGGGATTACCCCGTTGCTGTCGATGGCGCGGCATCTTCATCAGCAGCACGCTCGGTTCCAAATACATTATGCCGCGCGCAGTACCCAGGCCATGGCGTTTGCCGATGAGGTACGCGCCTTTGGCAGCAGTGCCTACCTCTATCAGGATGATCAGGTTTCAATGCGCACGGCACTGCCGCAGCTTTTGGATTCCTATAGTGCCGGACGGCACCTGTATGTCTGCGGTCCGCAATCCCTGATCTCGGCGGTGGTCGCAATGGCTGGAGCACAGGGCTGGCCGTCGGAAGCCGTGCACTACGAACTATTTCAGGGCGCGTTGGTGTTGAACAGCGACAAGCCCTTTGAACTGGTACTTGAGCAGTCCGGCATCAAGCTCACGGTAGGTTCAGATCAAACCATTCTGGAAGCTATGATAGCCGCTGGAGTTGAACCATTGTATGACTGCGCCAGAGGCGAGTGCGGCATGTGTACTACAACGGTGCTGAAGGGCACGCCGGATCACAGAGATCACTACCTTTCAGCGCGTGAACAAGAGAAAGGGGACCAGATCTGCCTGTGTGTCTCCAGAGCACGCAGCGCGAGTCTTACTATCGAGGCATGACCGGGCTGTGACGCAGGTGTCAGCGGCCTCTCGCGCAGACACCTGCGTGAACACAGGGCAGTCGGCAGTGTGTGATTAAGGTAACTGCGAATAAATCCCTCAGTATGAAACAATCTGAGTCGCCCCTTCTTTCCTAGACAGATCAAAAGCCCCTGGGCGAATGCTCGTAAGAATTACGAACGACAGCTCAGTGCCTATAGCACCTACCTATTAGAAAGGGCCTAATGTCCGGTTTGGGGATTCTTTAGAAAGCCCTTAAGTTCTCGAATGGGCCAAAACCACTCTATGCGGTAGCTCTTGCATCATGTCAGCTCCGGGTCGTTACTTGCCGTTAGACATCAGGCGGAAATCACTCACTAGAATGAGATCCGACACCTGAGCAAGACGCTTTACGCGCTTACTCAGGCCTGTTGACGCTCTTTGATCATCTTCAGCAAACGCTCTTTGGAGTTCACCAGATGCAGGCGCATGGCTGCGCGTGCCGTGTAGGAGTCTTGGCGCTCGATGGCGGCGCAGATCTCTTCGTGCTCGTGATTGAGTCGCTCGGGATCGGTACGGTGAACCGAGACCAGCGGCCCGATGGAGTTGCGTACGTGGTTCATCACGTCGACGTAGTAGCGATTGCCTGTGGCCTCTGCGATCAGGATATGAAAGCGGGAGTCTTCCTTGCCCGCCTGCTCCGCCAGTCCCTCGCTTTCGTAGTGTTTCAGGGCGTCGACCGTTTCGCGGAGCTGCGTCATCTGTTCGGGCGAACGCCGCTCGGCGGCCAGACCGACCGCCTCCACTTCGAGACCGAGGCGGAACTCCAGAATGGCGATGGTATCGCGCACCGAGTCGATGGAGACCTTAAGGAATTGGCCGACATCGGTGGATGATTCAAGAATGAATGTGCCGACGCCGTGGCGCGTTTCGACCAAACCCGAGACCTGAAGGCGCTGAAGCGCTTCGCGCACCACGGTACGGCTGACGCCGTGCTGCTCCATGATCGCGGTTTCCGTAGGTAGCTTATCGCCGGGCTTCAGCTCACCCTCAGCAATCTGACGGGAGATCTCCGCAACCAGGGTTTGCGCCAGTTTACGTGGCCGCTTCCGTTTCGGCTCAGTTTCGCCTGTTGGCAAGGTGCTGCTCTGATTCACTCGACAATCTCTCGGTTAAGACTCCTTGAGATCATACCACACATATAAAAAGTCGAGCAGCCCAATAGATGTCATCAGGCTAAGTGACGGCAATCTATTGTTTTCTATGAATTCAACATATACCTCCACCATCACTACAGATGAAGGTGGTACGACAACATCATTTGATACACGAACAAAACACAGGAAAAAGGCATAAAAAACCCCTGCTCCATCGCTGGAGACAGGGGCCAAACACCAAGCCGACGTATAGCCGGCTTGTGAAGCACACTGGAGATGAAGTGTGATGAAGCTTAGCGCTGTAAACCTCAGCGCTGGTCCTGACCATCCACCAGGCGACGGATCGCCAGCGGGTTGCCATCCTTCAGTGCATCAGGCAGCAGCGCCTGGGGCAGGTCTTGGTAACACACCGGACGCAGGAAGCGGTTGATCGCCGCCGAGCCGACCGACGTGGTGCGGCTGTCAGAGGTGGCCGGGAACGGACCGCCGTGGACCATGGCGTGGCATACCTCAACGCCGGTCGGGAAGCCGTTGCAGAGGATGCGGCCGGCCTTGCGCTCCAGTACCGGCAGCAGCGCCGCTGTCGCGGCATAATCCGCTTCGTCGAGTTGCAGGGTCGCGGTCAGCTGGCCCTCCAGATGTTCCGCCACTCGGGCGAACTCTTCGACGCTCTTACACTCGATCACCAGCGAGGTGGAGCCGAAGATCTCGTCGCACAGCGACTCGTCGGCTATAAACGCCTCGGCGCTGGTCACGTACAGACCGGCCTGACACTGGTTGGGCGCATCGCTGCCCTGCCCTGCCGCGACTTCGCGGACACTGGCGTTGCCCTTGAGTTGATCAACGCCGCTGCAGTAGGCGGAGAAGATCCCCGGCGTCAGCATGGTCTGGGTTGCGACCTTGGAGAGCTCGGTCGCAGCGGTTGCCAGAAAGGCATCCAGCTCGGCGCCGGACTGGGCGATCACCAGACCTGGGTTGGTACAGAACTGCCCCGCGCCCATGGTCAGCGAGCCGACAAAGCCTTTGGCGATCGCATCGCCACGCGCTTTCAGCGCCTCCGGCATCAGGAACACCGGGTTGATCGAGCTCATCTCGGCGTAGACCGGGATCGGCTCGGGACGGTTGGCGGCCAGCTCCATCAGCGCGGTACCGCCAGCGCGGGAACCGGTAAAGCCTACCGCCTTGATCAGCGGGTGCTTGACCAGCTCGGAGCCCACTTCACGGCCGGAACCAAACAGCAGGGAGAACACGCCCTCCGGCAGCTGGCACTTGGCCACTGCGCTCTGGATCGCACGCCCGACCAGTTCTGACGTACCCGGGTGCGCAGAGTGCGCCTTCACTACCACCGGACAGCCGGCCGCCAGAGCGGACGCGGTATCGCCACCGGCCACGGAGAACGCCAGTGGGAAGTTGCTGGCACCGAACACCGCAACCGGGCCCAGCGGAATCATGCGCAGGCGCAGATCGTTACGCGGCAGCGGCTGACGCTCCGGCATAGCCGGATCGATACGCACATCAAGGTAGTTGCCGCTGCGTACCACCGACGCGAACAGGCGCAGCTGGTTCATGGTGCGGCCACGCTCACCCTCGATACGCGCCTGGGGCAGGCCGGTCTCGGCCATCGCCCGCTGCACCAGTTCGTCGCCCAGCGCCAGGATCTCGTCGGCGCAGGCTTCCAGGAAGCTGGCGCGGACCTCGGGGCTGGTTTCGCGGAAGCTGTCGAACGCTTGCCAGGCCAGCTTCACCGCGGCATCGACATCGGCCTGAGTACCGCCGCCGAACACCGGCTCCAGTTTTTCGTTGGTGGCGGGGTTGATCGCCTGAATAGGCGCGCTGGTACCTTTGACGGCGCGAGCGCCGATCAGCATTTCGCCGAGAATTGTCATCTGCTTATCCCTCCAATAAAGAGTGTCTGGCCCGGGCTCGCCGCTCCCGCGCATCCATGCGCCCGCGGCATACCGTACATCCTGTACATATAGCCGGGCCTTGTTGCCCGACCGAAGCGGGGCATCGTTTAAACCAGCGATGTCGGTTGAACCAGCAGTTGAGCGGCGTTGCTAAGCCTTACTCGAATTGCTGACTGGCCCTGTACTTTTCGTACAGGTGATAGGCACGGTAGAGGTGCGTATGCATCGCCTTGCTGGCCTTTTCGGGCTCACCTTCCCGGATCGCGTCAAAGATGGCGCGGTGCTCCTGACGTACCCGCTCGAGATACTCCTCGGTAGCGGGGTGATCGAGATTGGTGTTGACGATCTTCGCTCTGGGGATAATGTTTTTGTTGAACTGCTCGTAGAACTGTCGGAAAAACGGGTTGCCGGTGGCACTGGCAATCGCCAGGTGGAACGCGAGATCCTCCTCGCGCGCCAACTCCCCTTTTGCCAACGCCGCGTCAAACGCGGACAGGCTCTGTTCGAGACGTTCGATATCCTGTTCGGAGCGGCGCATGGCTGCCATCTCCGCGGCTTTCTCCTCCACGCTCATGCGCAGCTCGAGAATATTGAGGATATCTTCAACGGCCGTAGGATTGATGGTGTAGGCAAACAGCGTCTCCGCCGGTTGGCTGCGCATCACCGTGGTACCGACGCCGCGCCGCGTCTCGACCAGTCCCAGCGACTTGAGCTGGGTGATCGCCTCGCGAATGACGGTACGGCTGACGGCAAACATGTCGCACAGCTGAGCCTCGGTGGGCAGTTTCTCGCCCACCGGGATACGACCCAGGGTCACCATCTGTTCCAGCTGTTTGGCCACATGAGAGGCCAGACTCTCCGAGCGTTGAACCGGCTCGACTTTGAAGCTGTCACTGGCGGCAGAGGGTTTACCCATGGATAGGTCCTGTCATCAATTTTTATTGGCTTGCTACATTATCCCATAAAGCGCAGGTGTTTCTACTTATCGAACCATCGCCGGGCGTTTCGGATCGAATTTCCAGCCCGGAATCAGGAACTGCATCGCCATGGCATCATCGCGCTGGCCCAAGGTCAGCGTCTTGAACAGGGCGTGCGCCTCGTCCAGCTTTTCACGGTCCAGCTCGATACCCAGGCCCGGTTTGTTCGGCACCGTCAGTTTGCCGCCACGGATCTTGAACGGATCCTTGGTGATGCGCTGACCGTCCTGCCAGATCCAGTGGGTATCGATGGCGGTGATCTCGCCTGGGCAAGCTGCCGCCACATGGGTCATCATCGCCAGCGAGATATCGAAGTGGTTGTTGGAGTGCGAACCCCAGGTCATGCCCCACTCGTTGCACAGCTCACCCACGGCAACCGCACCCTGCATGGTCCAGAAGTGGCAATCCGCCAGCGGGATATCGACCGAATCCAGGCGCACCGCGTTACGCAGCTGCTGCCAGTCGGTGGCGATCATGTTGGTCGCGGTTTTCAGACCGGTGATGCGCTTGAACTCGGACAGGGTTTCGCGTCCGGACCAGGCACCCTCCTGACCGCAGGGATCCTCGGCATAGCTGAGCATATGCTTGATCGGGGTGAGGTACTCCACCGCCTGTTTCAGCGTCCAGGCACCGTTCGGGTCCAGGGTCAGACGCGCCTCCGGGAAGGCGTCATACAGTGCAGCGATACACTCCGCTTCCTGATGGCCATCCAGCACACCGCCCTTGAGTTTGAAATCCTTGAAACCGTAACGCTGGTACGCGGCTTTCGCCAGGCGCGCAATCGCTTCCGGGTTCAGCGCCTCCTGAGTGCGCACCAGATCCCAGTCGTCGGTCGGATCTTCGCACGTGGGGTACGGCAGATCGGTCTTGTTCGGGTCGCCAAGCTGGAACAGGTAGCCCAAGGCCTCGACTTCGTCGCGCTGTTTGCCGAACTGGCCGAGCAGCTCCACCACCGGCAGCCCCATGTTCTGGCCGGCCAAATCGAGCAGTGCCGACTCGATACCGGTGATCACGTGAACCGCGGTGCGCAGATCGAAGGTCTGGTTGCCACGCACATCGTCGGTCTGACCGGAGGTCGCCTCACGCACGCGGCTGATGATCGCCTTGTAGCGGCCGACGCTCTGCCCCTCGACCAGCTCGCGACACTTCTCCAGCGTGTTGATGATGCTGGTGGTCGCCGGAATCTCACCCAGGCCGATATTACCGTCGTTATCTTCGAGTACCACAACGGTACGGATAAACCAGGGTGCATGGCCGCCGCTGAGGTTCAGCAGGAAGCCGTCATAACCGGCTACCGGCACCACGCTCATCTTTTTTATGGTCGTAAACATTCTCTGCCCTCTGGAGAAAAAGGGGGCCGGAGGTAAACCCCTTCGCTAACCACCGGCCCCTGAGGTGCTCTTTAACTCAACGGTTGGCGTTGATGATTGCCGCCAGCTCTTCCTTCTCGGCTGCGCTCGGCATGGTCAGCGGCGCACGCACGTCGCCTGCGGAACGGCCGATGATGTCGGCGCCGGCCTTGATCAGGCTGACCGCGTAGCCCTTCTTGCGATCGCGCAGACGGCAGAAGGGGATGAAGAAGTTCTGGATGATGTGGGTTACGGTGGCCTGATCACCGCCATGCAGCGCGCTGTAGAACTTCATCGCCATCTCCGGCATGAAGTTGAATACGGCAGATGAGTAGGTGTTCACGCCGATCGACAGGTAGGCTTCGGCGAAGATCTCGGCGGTCGGTACGCCACCGATATACACCAGGCGATCACCGACGGTTTTGATGATGTCATTCAGTGCCGCTATGGCACCAACACCATCTTTCAGACCAATCAGGTTCGGACAGGCCGCGGCCAGACGCTTCACGTTTTCGGCGTCGAGGATACCGTTGGCGCGGTTGTAGTACACCACCTGCAGCGAAGTGCTGTTGATCACCGCCTTGGCGTATTCGACAACACCGTCCGCCGGGCATTCGGTCAGGTACGGTGGCATCAGCAGAATGCCGTCGATACCCGCTTCTTCGGCCGCTTTGCAGTAGGCCTGAGCCTCTGGAATGCTCTTGCCGGCGCTGGCGATCACCGGTACGCGACCAGCAACCGTCTCGACAGCGATCTTGCAGATCGCCTTGTACTCATCCATCGACAGGGAGAAGAACTCCCCTGTACCGCCCGCCACGAACACGCTGGATACGCCCTGCTGAACGAACCACTCGATACGCTCGCGGTAGGTGTCGGCGTTGAATTGGCCATTGGCGTCCAGATCGGTAATCGGGAAAGAGAGCAGACCGTCGCTCAGCGACTGACGAATACGTTCTACAGAGAGTGCCATCTTCAGAGTTCCTCAGATTTAAGCGGTGTTGTTATTGGTTCGCATGCTGACGATAAGCTATCGCCACTTAACATGTAATACATCATACAACATACAAGACGGGTCGCAACTGTTTTCTTGCGCCCGACCTCTCAGGTCCGAACCTTGCCTTTATATGGCTCTCACCCGCGCGTTGATCGCGGGAGAGAGCCGCACAATCAGGTCACCGGGGCTAAGCACATCGACGATATTGTTCAAGCCGCCCTTCTTGTTACCGGGCGTTATCGGCTTCTGTTGTGCGCTTGTCGTCGTTACCTCGGGACCAGCGCTCATGCGTTGGCTTCCTCTACCTGGTTCGCCAGGCGCTTGTTCTTGCGGTGCATCAGGATCGAGAACACAACTGAGGCCAGGATCAGCAGCCAGAGCACCACCGCAATCGGACTCTTGGTGAAGAAGATGCTCAGGCTGCCGTAGGATTCGATACTCTTGACGAAGTACACCTCCGCGGAGCCGCCCAGAATGAAGCCGATCACCAGGGGCGCCACTTCGATACCGATCTTGCCGGCAAGCCAGCCGAACACACCGAAGATCAGCAGGGTCCAGACGTCGAACATGATGCCGTAGTTGATCGCATAGGCACCGATCACGCACATCATGATGATGATCGGGTAGAGGATGTATTTCGGCACCATCACCACCTTGGCGATATAGCGGATAGCGAAGAACATGGCGCCGAACATGACGAAGTTGGCGAACAGCAGCGCAGCCATCATCGAGTACCAGGTATCCATGTGTTCGCCGATGAACAGCGGCCCTACCTGCAGCCCCTGCAGCGTAAACGCGCCGATCAGCACCGCGGTGGTGCTGTCACCCGGGATACCCAACGACAGCAGCGGAATCAGTGCACCGCCGGTCAGTGCGTTGTTGGCGGACTCCGACGCGATCATCCCCTCTGGGGCACCTTTACCCATTTTCTCCGGATTTCTCGACAGGTTTTTCTGCTGGCTGTAAGCCAGAACAGAGGCCGCGCTACCGCCGATACCCGGCAGCATACCGACGAAGGTGCCGATGCTGGAGGAGCGGATCAGGTTGTTGATCTGCCCCTTGAATACAGTGAAGTGGAACGGCTTGTGCCCCTTCAGTTTGATCTGGTTGTGGCTATCCTCCGCCTGATCCCCTTCTCAGCCTCTTCGAAGATCGTGGCCAGACCAAACAGGCCAATCAGTACCGGCAGCAGCGAGAAGCCGGTCTCCAGATAGGGCACCATGAAGTCGAACATCAGGCGATACTCGCCATTGCCGCCGTTGGAGGTATCGTAGGTCCCGATCAGTGCCAGCAGCACACCGAGCAGACCGCTAAAGATACCAGCCAGGATATTCTGCGACAGCGAGGCGATCACGGTCAGCGCAAAGAAGATGATCAGGAACTTCTCGATATAGGAGAACTTGATCGCGAAGTCGGCCAGCATGGGCGCGAAGAAGAACAGCACCACGGCACTGAACAGACCACCGACCAGCGACGCGACGATACAGATCTTCAGCGCTTTCTCCGGCTCGCCCGCCTTGGCCATCGGGTGGCCGTCGAAGGTGGTGGTGATGGATGAGGGCGTACCGGGAATGTTGAGCAGAATCGCCGGCACCAAACCGCCGGAGATACCGCCGACATACAGCCCCAGCAGCAGGGCCAGGCCTTCGTGCAGACCCAGTGAGTAGGTCAGCGGCAGGCAGACGGCCACCGCCATGGTCGCGGTCATGCCGGGAATGGCGCCGAAGATGATGCCGACCAGGCAGCCCACCGCCGACAGCAGGAAGAACTCGGGTGAAAGCAGTGCAAGGAATTCCATAATCTGAACCTATCCCCTCAAGGCAGCGAAATTGCGAACAGCTGACCCAGCACATACCAGGCCACCAACGGGGCGATGATCGAATTCAGGCCGATGCCCAACAGGACCCGGCGGGTAAGGCTGTGCACATAGAGCAGTGACAGCAGGAGCATGAACAGGATGGAGGTCAGCAAAAAACCCATCCCGGTATTGGGGAAGAGCTGTCCGACCGCATCCATCGACCTGAAATAGACGATGACCAGAACCAGCGTGCCGAAAAAACGGAACTTGTCCGCATGCTCATTGAACGGGGACAGACGCAGCTCGCCA
>NZ_JMQN01000015.1 GCF_000705555.1 Marinobacterium lacunae | reverse complement strand
AGGCGCATATCTTACCGCCTCAAACCTCAGTGTCAACCTTTATTTTCGCTTTAGTTTCGAAGACTTAACTTCAAAACAGTCGCACGGTTCAGCGCTGAAGTGGAGGCGTATTCTACTGACAAAACGAATGCTGTCAACGCCTATTTTCGAAAAGCCTTAAAAAATAGATCAACCTTTTTTAGCACGCTTCTTCTGGCGCTGCTTAATCTCTTTTACATGTTGCCTCTGTCGTTCCTTCTTGGCCAACTGGCGAGGCGTCAAGGTATTCTTCTTGCCCGCGAACGGGTTGTCACCGGTACGGAATTCGAATCGCATCGGTGTCCCTTTCACCTTAAGCAATTTAATAAAGCGATTCTCCAGATATCGCTTATACGCACCCGGCAATGAATCCGTCTGATTGCCATGAACAACAATTACCGGCGGGTTTGACCCCCCTTGATGCGCATACCGCAGCTTGATCCGGCGATTGTGAACTGTAGGTGGCTGATGATCGGCAACTACATCTTCCAGCAATCGCGTTAGCTGGTTGGTCGACCATTTCGCCATTGCACATCGATATGCCTCATTAATCGAACCATAAAGATCGCCGACACCCGAACCATGTAATGCGGATATGAAATGAAAACGCGCAAAAGCCGCAAAGGCGAGGCGACGCTCAACCTGAGTTTTAACCCCTTCCTTTTGCTCCTGCGTCATGCCATCCCACTTGTTAAGCGCCACCACAAGAGCGCGCCCGGAATCGATAACGAACCCCAACATATGAAGGTCCTGCTCGGTCACCCCCTCACGCGCATCGATAACGGCAACAACGACATTGGAATCTTTAATCGCCTGTAACGTCTTGACGATAGAAAATTTCTCTACCGCCTCTTTGATATGCTTTCGACGTCGAACACCCGCCGTATCGATCAGCGTATAGTCTTGGCCATCGCGTTCGTACGGGATATATATACTGTCACGTGTTGTGCCCGCCTGATCGTATACCACCACGCGATCTTCACCGAGCATGCGATTGACCAGCGTAGACTTGCCAACGTTGGGACGACCGACAATGGCAATTCTGACACTATCATCGTACACCTTGTCCGCCGCTTCCTGCTCGTCGGGCTCTTCGATACCAAGCTCATCGAGCGCGTAGTCAATCAGAGCCGTTACCCCCCGCCCATGTGACGCAGCAATGGTCAACGGTTCACCCATACCCAGCGCAAAGAAGTCAGAGCGCGCAACATCGGGGTCCAGGCCATCGACCTTATTTACAACCAGGTGGCAAACCTTTCGCTGACGGCGTAGATGGTCAGCAATCATTTCGTCTGCGGGATTAATACCTGCTCGGGCATCGACCAGAAACAAGACGACATCAGCCTCATCAATGGCCAGCAAGGACTGCTCTGCCATGGCTTTGTCTATGCCTGCTTCATCGCCCGAGATACCGCCGGTATCAATGACCAGATAATCTCGAGTACCGAGCTTACCCTCGCCATATTTGCGATCACGGGTAAGGCCCGGGAGATCCGCAACCAACGCATCACGTGAACGTGTCAGGCGATTAAAAAGAGTGGATTTACCGACATTGGGTCGACCGACCAGCGCTATCACCGGAAGCATATACATCACCAAAATGCAGCACGGCGGCGATCCACTTCACGCAGAGCGCCGCCGCCAATGCAGAAAAAATAAAATCAGTTCAGAGTCAGAGCAGAGAGCTTGCCATCATTACTGAACACGTAGAGCGTATCATCGACGACCACCGGATCACTGAAGACACCAGAGGAGTCAAAATTATATCGCGCCACAAAATGCCCATCGATCTGCGACATAAAATGCAGATACCCCTGAGCATCTCCGACAACTAGCGTATCACCCAGCGAAACAGGGGATGTGAGTCCGCGATAACGTAATGCATCCTGATGCCAGACACTGGCGCTGCTACCAGCGTCAAAAGCTCCGATCTCATCATCGGCAGACACGGCATAAACATTACCAAAACCCGCCGCCAAGCCACGATAGGTTGAAAAATCCTGCGCCCATATAACCTGTGCGCCACGTGGGTTAAGCGCCAGCAAACGGCCCTGATAACTTCCGACAAATACAATGCCGTTAAAGATCAAGGGCCTACCATCAATATCGACGATACGCTCCAACTCCGAGCGCCCTTCAGCCAAAGCGACGCGCTGTTCCCACAAAGCACTGCCCGATCTGTTATCAATCGCCACTAACTTGCCATTGGCAAATCCGGTCAACGTCACGTTGGATGTCAGCACCGGCGCACTGGTACCACGTAAACTAAGCTGCGGAATCTGGCTATCAAACGTCCAGCGATGTTCACCCGTCACCCTATCGTACGCAGCCACCTGACCATTGATAACCTGAACAACAACCAAATCCGCATTCACCTGAGGCTGTGCCACAACCTCAGAAGCAGCACGCGCACGCCACAGTTCCTCGCCGGTTTCAGCATTAAGCGCTACAACATCGCCATCTTCGGATGCCACAACCACTGTGCCATAACCAGCCCCAATACCACCGGAGAGCACCAAATCCAGATCCGACTCCCAGACCTTACGCCCATCCACCCTAGAGAGAGCGACCACCTCGCCCCGACTATCCGCCGCATATACATTAACGTCGCCTACAGCCGGCACGAACTGGTGGTACATCGTACCGGGCCCGGAGCCAATCTGAGCACTCCAAGCAACATCGACCTGCTTTTCAGCCGAAAAATCGACCAATTTGCTAGGCTCTACTTCGGACTCTCCACCCCAAAAACCGCACCCAGAAAGCAACGCGGTTGCAATCAGTAGCGGGATCGCACCTGGGAACTTCATGACTCATCTCCCTGGGCCAGATCATCCCTCTTCATCTGCAAAACAGCCTTCGCCTGCGGCGTGGCTACCGACAGCGCACTATCATAGGCCTTGCGCGCCTGGGCAACATCACCCAGCGCTACAAAAGCATCGCCCAACAGCTCTTCATAAGCGGCTGTGAAATACGTTGCATTAGCCGACTTCAGCAGGTCTCGCGCCGCAGCCGCATCCCCTTGCGCAAGCTTAATACGCGCAATCCGAAGCTGAGCCAACTGTTTCATTTCAGGCTCTTGCGCATTCTCCTCCGCCCAGACCAATTCCGACAGAGCCTTATCTAAATCACTCGCATCGACATTAACCTTCGCCATCAACAACGCTCCCAACACAGCATATCCGCTGCTGGAGTAGTCATTTTTCAGCGTCTCAGACAAATGCTCTGCCGTAGCTCGCTGAGCACCCGCATCTGGAGCAGAACGCAACGCCAAAGCAGAGTCTACGAGCTCTTGATAGGTAATCGAAGCGTTTGTCGCCTGAGCATCCTGGCGTTTCTGCCAACCCTGCCACCCAAACACAGCCGCCACAGCAACCGCGATCGCCAGCAACAGAGAACGGCCGTTCTCTTTCCACCAGTTTTTAATTGCTTCGATCTGTTCTTCTTCCGTACGCAATTCAGCCACGACCGTTTTCACTCCTGCTCTGCAGCGTAGATAGCGACCAGCTCACCGGCCAGCGCTGCACCATTAACCTGTTTCTGTTCCACCGACTCACGCAATGGCTTTAACGTCACGACACCTGAGCGACGCTCATCCTCGCCCATAAGCAAAGCGTAACGCGCCCCACTTCTATCAGCCTTTTTCATCTGACTTTTGAAGCTTCCGCCACCACAGTGCAATTGGATTCTTAGCCCCGTTTCATCTCGCAGACACTCGGTGATTGCAACCATCTTTTCAAGCGATTCATCATCCATAGCAATCGCATATACATCTACATTCTGATGCACACGATCCGGCACCGCCTGCAAGGTTTCAAGCAGCAAGACCAAGCGCTCAACTCCCATCGCGAAACCGACCGCCGGTGTCGCCCGGCCACCCAATTGCTCAACCAGACCATCATAGCGGCCGCCGGCACAGACCGTACCCTGCGCACCCAGCTGATCAGTTATCCATTCAAATACGGTTTTACCGTAGTAATCGAGCCCTCTAACAAGTCGCGCATTGATCTCATAGTCAATACCCACGCTATCGAGTAATGCGCACAAGTGGTCGAAGTGCTCACGCGACTCATCATCGATGTAATCGTGAAAATGAGGCGCCTCATTTAGCAGCACCTGAGTAGAGGCGTCCTTGCTGTCGAGGATACGCAAGGGGTTGGTCGTGAGACGCCGCTGACTGTCAGCATCAAGCTTATCGACATGATCACTGAGGTACGAAACAAGGTCATCGCGGAAGCGAGCTCGCGCCTGCGCACTGCCCAGCGTATTGAGATGGAGCTTGACCGCTTTATCAAGCCCCAGGCTACGCCAAAGCCTCGCAGTCATCATAATCAACTCAGCATCAATATCCGGCCCTTGCATGCCGAATGTTTCGACCCCGATTTGATGAAACTGACGATAACGCCCCTTCTGTGGACGCTCATGCCGGAACATCGGGCCCATATACCACAGACGCTGAACCTGATTGAAGATCAATCCATGCTCTTCACAGGCACGCACGCAACTTGCCGTCCCTTCTGGCCTGAGGGTCAAGCTGTCGCCGTTTCTATCCTCGAAAGTGTACATCTCCTTTTCAACAATATCGGTAACCTCACCGATGGATCGCTTGAAAAGGTCGGTTTGCTCAACGATCGGCATGCGCAGCTCACTATAGCCGTAGCTGCCCAACACACGCTTAACCTCGGTTTCCAGGTACTGCCACACCGGTGTCTGGTCCGGCAGTATATCGTTCATGCCCCTGATGGCTTTGATCTTCGCCAAGATTCCACTTTCCCGTAATACAGATAAAATTAACGTTGTGACGCCGGGAGCGTCAGGCGGGCGACATTTTTATTGCTAACGCCACTAATATCAACAGGCTCACCAGCATATTCGATGCGGCTTACAGCACTTGCCCGACCGATTACAACCGCAAGCGGCTCTGCCCCCTTAAGATCCAGAGACTGCCCTCCCTTGGCAATCCCGTTGAACAGGGAACGTCCGTTTGCATCTTTCACACTGAGCCAACTATCCTCCGCCAGAGACAAACTCAACCCCTCGGCGCCCAGGCCCCCCGCGAAGCTCTCGGTTTCAGAGTCAGACACGACACCATCAGCCCCAGCGGCCTCAACGCCAGTATCCTCACCCGCCCCAGGAGTCGCGCCCCCTTCCTGCAAAGCCGCCACCTCTTCTTGATCCATGTCCCTGGATTCAACATCTTCCGTCGCCTGTGC
Organism: Marinobacterium lacunae; assembly: GCF_000705555.1. Lineage (GTDB taxonomy): Bacteria > Pseudomonadota > Gammaproteobacteria > Pseudomonadales > Balneatricaceae > Marinobacterium_D > Marinobacterium_D lacunae. The sequence goes on along the minus strand of NZ_JMQN01000015.1, from coordinate 445,293 downwards.
CGAGCTTGCCACTTCGGGAAGGGCTGAATTCAGATCATCCTCTTGCGATGGCAGACCATCATCAAGAGGCGGCAATACAAGGGTATTTCCGTCAGCCGTATCCACTGTAACCGGCGCATCATGTTCCGGTGCGATGACTGCATCGATGGAGTATTGCGTCTGCCACCACCAAACTACCGTTCCGACAATCGCCAACAGAAACACAAACGTACCGAATCGCATCAAGGAGCGACTCTGTCTGGCCGGACTTGTCGACACGGTTCCCACCATGCGTACAGTACTGCGGGTGTCCGTCGTACCCAAAAGCCGATCGTACAGAGCGACGTAGCGATCGGGATCAAGCTTCAAACGTCGAGCATAGGTGCGTATGTACCCACGCACGAAAACCGGTCCACCCAACTTTTCTAACTGTCCATTCTCGATCGACTCAAGCGTTCTAACCGGCAGTCTCAATTCACGGGTCAACTGCTCGAAGCTCAACCCAAGCGCATGGCGTGCATCAGCGAAATCACCGCCCGGGAAGGATTGAGCACCGCCGATGTTTTCCTCTTCACTGCTCACTGCGCAGACTCCTTGTACAACTGATATTCAGCGGATTCTGGGAACATGTTCTTAAGCAACAGGGCGTAGGTAGCCGCCCGGCCCGAATTCTTTTCAAAACGCGCAACGCGAACGCCAACCCATAGACTCAAAGCAAAATGATCAATCTGCTTGGCGTCAACATACTCTCTAAACTGATCAAACAGCACCGCCGCTCCGGCCTTATCTCCTTTCGCCAACAGGATGTCAGCCAGTTCGATCATCGCGATCGGACGTTGTCGCGATAGCGTCAGCGCTCTATTGAACGCATGCTCGGCAATGTCCAAGCGACCAATCTTTCGGTAGCAGCGTCCCATATTCTCGAACGCCTGCGCGCGTGCCTGATAGAAAGGATCCTCGGTTGCACGTGTTAGTTCCTGACACGCCTCTTCGTAACGCTGCTGGGAAAACAGGAAAGCACCGAAGTTGTTATGAATCATCGCAGATTGGGGATCAGCGGCAACGGCCTTGCGAAAATAGCTTTCTGAAAGCGCCAAATCCTCTTCAGCCTGAAACACCAGTGCCAAAGCGTTAAATGCAGGAGCGTAATCAGCATCAATTTCCAGCGCACGCTGGAGCGGCCCTTTTGCACTGGCCGTATTACCTGCCCGCAGGTATTGAAGACCAAGACTGGTATACGATTCCAGAGCCGCCTGCGGGGATGAGTCAGGGGAGTTAAAGCGGTCGGAGGTCGTCGTACATGCTGAGACACCTAACGCTGCCCAAATCAGCAGCACAGCATGTAGTTTACGCATTCGATCCTCCCCTACAGAGCCTGACTCTTCCCCTGAACAGGCTCCTCTTGTACCACAGCGATATACTTTTGGCTACGCCGCGTACGGTCCTGCACCTGGCCGACCAACTGCCCACACGCCGCATCCACGTCATCACCCCGGGTTCGACGAACAGTCGTCAAAACATGACTGCTCAACATGATCTGCTTAAACGCCTGAATAGCCTCTTCCGTCGGGCGGCTGTATCCGGAGTTCGGAAATGGGTTAAAAGGAATAAGATTCAGCTTACAAGGCAGCTTGCGAAGCACTTTAACCAACTGACGGGCATGCTCAGGCTGATCGTTAACACCGGCGATGAGCGTATACTCAACCGTTACCACGCGCTTGTCATTGAGCCCCTCAAGATAGCGATTGCACGCCGCAATCAACTCGTCGATAGGATAACGACGGTTGATTGGCACCAGCTCATTGCGCAGCTCGTCGTTCGGCGCATGCAAGGATACCGCCAGGGAAACATCACTAACTTCTCTCAGACGGTCAAGTGCAGGAACCACACCCGAGGTGCTCAACGTGACTCGACGCTTGGAGAGACCATAAGCGTTGTCGTCCATCATCAATTCTGTGGCCGCAACAACGTTATCGAAATTCATTAACGGCTCCCCCATCCCCATGAACACCACGTTAGTCACGCGACGCTCACCTGAAGGATCAAAGGGTCCGAAAGAACGTATCGCCACCCGCAACTGTCCGATAATCTCGGCCGTGCTCAGATCGCGATTAAAGCCCTGCTTACCGGTAGAACAAAAACTGCAATCCAGCGAACATCCCACCTGTGACGAAACGCAAAGCGTTTTCCGATCACCATCGGGAATGAGTACCATCTCGATTGCCGAGCCACCATCCATTCTGATGACCCACTTGCGTGTACCATCCTTGGAAAACTTCTCAACGACGATTTCCGGTTCACGGATCTCGGCAACTTCCGCCAGTTTCGCACGCAGCGCCTTGCTGATATTGGTCATCTCATCAAAGCTGCTTGCACCCAACTGATGCATCCACTTCAACACCTGAGTGGCGCGAAAACGCTTCTCGCCGAGCTCTTCAAAAAATGATTCGAGCTGACGAGGAGATAGGCCGAGCAGGTTAACTTTAGCAGTGGATTCAGTCATGGGGTTCACTCTATTCGGTGTACAGGGGCCGCCGAACGGCAGCCCCGAATGGGATCACTTACCGAAGAAGTAGGCAATCTCGCGTTCAGCAGAAGCTGCGGAGTCAGAACCGTGCACAGCGTTGGCATCGATAGACTCGGCGAAGTCACGACGGATTGTACCTTCGGCCGCTTCTTTCGGGTTAGTAGCACCCATCAGCTCACGGTTCAGTGCAATAGCGTTTTCACCTTCAAGTACCTGAACCACAACCGGGCCAGAGGTCATGAAAGCAACGAGGTCTGCGAAGAAAGGACGCTCTTTGTGTTCAGCATAGAAACCTTCGGCTTCTGCCTGGCTCAGCGCTTTCATCTGCATCTCAACTACCTTCAGGCCCGCCTTTTCGAAGCGAGTCACGATTTCACCGATAACGTTTTTGGCAACGGCATCCGGTTTGATGATAGAGAGTGTACGTTCAGTAGCCATGTTAAACCTAATCCCAAAGTTGTAGGGTTATAAAAATGCAAGGCGCAGCATTATACGCGACTGCTCAAAGCCTGAACAGCAACAAGTGCGAATCTACGCCACGACACAACGCTTCGATAGCAATCACCAGTGGCGGAATGAGCAGTCGCTAAATTAAAGAGACGAGTATCAGCAACGCCCTTTCTTCGCCTGCCCAGGCGGACAAAATGAGTTGCGATGTCGATCATAGATATAGCGGTGCCCGTCACGAAAATAATACTCGCCACGCTGCTCGCGATACCCCTCACGATAATCATCTTTACGATGGTCTTCAGTGTTGATCGCAGTACCAAGGGCGGCACCCAGACCTGAACCAACAACAGCACCGTCGCGACCACCCAGCTCAGCACCGACAGCACCACCTAACGCGCCGCCGATCGCCCCACCGATGGCGGAATCGACTGTCAGATCACGCGCCATTGCCAGCCCCGGCAACAGCGACAACATCGCGATAGCGATTACGGATTTTCTCATAGCTCCCCCCCTGCTCTCCGGAGACCCGGCCGAACAGCTTGCAGTGTCCTCAACAGACATCCATCGCAACAATTGCAACGGATGGTGGTTATCACCCCCGCCATGCCTACCGCTCTAGCAGCAAGCTCTGACGAGGATATTCGAAAGATAATGGTGCGCGACCGGTGACCACCAAGACCAACCGAACCGCTACCCCACTCCCTTCGAGACACCCAAAAGACAACAAACCCGGCAATAAGTGCCGGGTTTAGGGTTAATCGAAGCCGGTCGGACTATCAGTCTCGCTCTTCGATCCAAGTCATCTGGATCGCTTCCAGAATCTTCTCACCGCAATGTGACGGATCGTCATCAAAGCCATCCAGATCCAACACCATCTGCATCAAATCCGGGAAATTGATTCGCAGAGGATCTAAATCCGGATACTTCTCGTCCAGCTCAAACACGATCTCCTGGACATCTACCCATTTAAGACTCACGGCGACACTCCTTCTCAGTGCTGTTCCGAGACCTGGTTGATGGTGTACTTCGGTATCTCGACGACCAAATCGTCTTCACTCACAACCGCCTGGCAACTGAGGCGTGATTCAGGCTCGAGCCCCCACGCCTTGTCCAGCATGTCATCCTCAAGCTCATCGGACTCATCCAGAGAGTCAAACCCTTCCCGTACGATCACGTGACAGGTAGTACATGCACAGGATTTTTCACAGGCATGCTCAATCTCGATACCGTTGGCAAGCGCGGCATCACAAATGGTCACACCCGGTTCGACCTGAATAACTTTGCCATCCGGACAAAGTTCCTCATGCGGCAGGAATATAATCTGCGGCATTATTTCGACTCCTTATCCAGCTCATCTATACGATGCCCTTTCAGCGCTCGTTGAATACCTTTATCCATACGCCGCGCCGCAAACTCATCACTCAACTTAGCCAGCGCCTGCACACCAGCCTCAATTGCCGCCGCCTCCGATCCGGAAGCGACACGGCGCAACTCAGCCACGGCATCCACTAACTCGTCACGCTCATCTACGTCGAGTAGCTCTCCATCCTGCGCGATAGCTGCCTCCAGCGCTGAAGCCAGACGTTCTGCCTCGACCTGTTGCTCACGCAACGCACGCGCCGCCATATCATCTTCGGCATGACTGAACGAGTCTTTCAACATGCCCGCGATTTCATCATCGCTCAAACCATAGGACGGCTTAACCTGGATACTACTTTCAACCCCGGTCGAGAGTTCTTGAGCTGCAACACTCAACAAACCGTCGGCGTCGATCTGGAAGGTCACCCGAATTTTGGCTGCACCAGCCGCCATTGGCGGAATGCCACGCAAAACAAAACGCGCCAAGGACCGGCAGTCCGACACCAGCTCACGCTCACCCTGCACCACATGGATTGCCATAGCGGTCTGACCATCCTGATAAGTCGTAAACTCCTGACCACGGGCGACAGGTATCGCGGTGTTTCGGTGGATAACTTTCTCCACCAGACCACCCATAGTCTCCAAACCCAAGGAGAGCGGAATAACATCCAACAGAAGCATCTCGCTGTCCGGTTTATTCCCAGCCAGCACATCCGCCTGCAATGCCGCCCCGATCGCAACAACCCGATCAGGGTCGATATCGATATGAGGCTCCCGCCCAAACAGGTCGCCCACTTTCTCACGCACCACAGGCACGCGGGTAGAGCCACCGACCATAACAACATCGCGAACTTCGTCGACAGAGACACCTGCATCCTTGAGCGTACGCCGGCACGCCCTTAGCGTCTTTTTCACCAGGGGTTCGATGACCGCATTGAACTGGTCTCGCGACACGCTCACTCTCGCCTCTTTACCGCCCAGACTGACTGATACTTCGGCGTGTGACTGACTACTCAGCGTCTCTTTCACCTGCCGCGCAAGCGCCGTTATATAACGCGCCTGATGAGCATCAAGTTCCAGCTCTATACCGGATTCTGCCAGCATCCAGCGCGCTAAGGCGTAATCAAAATCATCGCCGCCCAATGCACTGTCGCCACCGGTGGCGAGCACTTCAAACACACCACGACTTAGGCGTAACACCGAGATATCGAACGTGCCACCACCAAGGTCATACACGGCGATAACACCCTCTTCACCCTGATCAAGCCCGTAAGCTACAGCTGCCGCTGTCGGCTCATTCAGCAACCGCAGCACATGCAGCCCAGCCAACCGTGCCGCGTCTTTGGTAGCCTGACGCTGTGCATCATCAAAATAGGCCGGTACGGTTATAACCACACCTGTCAGATCGCCCTCAAGCGCCTGCTCGGCTCTTTCACGCAGAACGCGCAGGATATCAGCGGACACCTGCACCGGACTGCGCAATCCAGCCTGTGTTTCGATGAAGGGCATCCCCCCCTCACCCGGTGCAAACCGGTAGGGCATTTCGCCACCAAATGAGAGTACGTCCTCTACACCACGCCCCATCAGACGCTTGACCGACGCGATAGTGTTGTAGGGATCCTCTGCTGCATGCGACAAAGCCGAACGCCCTACATCAATGGAACCGTCTTCGGCGTAATGCACCACAGAGGGCAGCAGGTGATACCCCTCCATATCAGCCAGGGTTTGCGCTTCACCGCTGCGAACGGTAGCCGCCAGTGAATTGGTGGTGCCAAGATCGATCCCGACAGCCAGCTTGCGCTCATGCGGCGCAGCACTCTGCCCGGGCTCGGCGATTTGCAACAAAGCCATAGATATTCCGTTCAGTCGTCCAGCAAACGATCTTCAAGCTGCTCTATTTCACGCTGCAGTTTGGTTACGAATTGCAGCTTGCGCACAATTTTTTCCGCACCATCAAGATCGTTTTCAGAGTATAGAGAAACAAATTGAGCAAGCAGCTGACGCAGATTGTCATCAGCCAGACGCTGCATATCCTCGAGCTCAGATTCAGGGTCATCATGATCGACAGCCTCAGCAAGTCGCTCACGCAACTCCATCTGCTGCATGAGAAATCCGGGGTCCAACTGAGCACCAGACTCACCATGCGTATCGCGCCCGGCGAGCAAAAGAAGATACTGCGCTCGGCGCAGAGGGGACTTCAGCGTCGCGAACGCTTCATTCAAGTGGGCCGTATACTGAACGGCCAGCCGGCGCTCGCGATCCGAAAGATGTGCAAAACGATCAGGGTGCCACTGTTTCTGCAGCGCCCGATAGCGCTCACTGAGCAACGCCTGATCAACGTCGAAAGAGGGTTCTAGATCAAACAGCTCGAAATAGCTACGGGTCATATCCATGCGTCAGTACAACACCCTCTGTTACAGAATCAGACGTTAAAACTTTCGCCGCAACCGCACTCACTGCGCACATTCGGGTTATTGAACTTGAAGCCTTCATTCAAGCCTTCCTTGACAAAATCCAGCTCGGTTCCATCAAGGTAAACAAGGCTCTTGGGGTCGATGGCGACATGAACGGGACCAAACTCGAACACCTGATCATCGGATTCGATTTCATCAATGAATTCGAGCACGTAAGCCATACCCGAACATCCAGACGTACGAACGCCCACCCGGATCCCCTTACCGTGACCACGTTTTTCAAGATAGCGTGCGACATGATTGATCGCCGCTTCTGTCATATTGATCGCCATACAACCCTCAAACCTTCAACAACCCGACTCTTGCAGTAACAATCAGCCGCGCTTCTTGCGGTAATCTTCGATAGCCGCCTTGATCGCGTCTTCCGCCAGCACTGAGCAGTGGATCTTGACTGGAGGCAGCGCCAACTCTTCTGCAATCTGCGAGTTTTTCAGTTCAGCCGCCTGATCCAGCGTCATCCCTTTGACCCACTCAGTTACCAGTGAACTGGACGCGATTGCGGAGCCACACCCATACGTTTTGAATTTTGCATCCTCGATCACCCCCTCGTCATTGACGCGGATCTGAAGACGCATAACATCGCCACATGCTGGCGCGCCCACCATGCCGGTACCGACATGATCGTCGCCATCGTCCATTTTGCCGACGTTGCGCGGGTTTTCGTAATGATCAATAACCTGTTCGCTGTAAGCCATAACGACCTCCAAAAAACTAAATAATGCTCGCTTTGTATCAGTGGTGAGCCCACTGAACCTTGCTGAGGTCAACTCCATCCTTGTACATATCCCACAAGGGTGACAACTCACGCAGTTTTTCTACAGCTACCCGGATCTGCTGAACGGCGAAATCAACCTCTTCCTCGGTGGTAAAGCGTCCGAAGGAGAAACGGATAGAACTGTGAGCAAGCTCGTCATTGAGTCCCAAAGCACGCAATACATATGAGGGCTCAAGACTGGCGGATGTACAGGCAGAGCCAGAGGACACCGCAAGATCCTTGATAGACATCAGCAAGGATTCACCCTCGACAAACGCGAAACTGACATTGAGATTGCCGGCCACCCGCTGCTCGACGGAGCCATTGATATGCACCTCTTCCATGTCTTTTATCCCATTCCAGAAACGATCCCGGAGCACTTTAAGCTGCTCGACCTCTTCAGCCATCGATTCCTTAGCTATACGGGCCGCTTCGCCCATGCCCACGATCTGATGGGTCGGCAACGTACCCGAACGCATACCACGCTCATGACCGCCACCGTGCATCTGAGCCTCAAGACGGACACGCGGCTTACGACGCACATAAAGTGCACCGATACCTTTGGGCCCATACATCTTGTGACCGGAAAGGGAGATCAGATCGACCTTCATCTGCGCCATATCGATCGGCAGTTTCCCTGCACTCTGCGCAGCGTCGACATGAAACAGCACACCATGACTACGGGTCAATTCACCAATAGCCGCAATATCGGTAATGGTGCCTATCTCGTTATTCACATGCATCAAAGAGACCAGGATGGTGTCTTCACGCAGCGCATCCGCCACCATCTGCGGCGTAATGATGCCATCGCTGCCCGGCGTCAGGTACGTAACCTCAAACCCCTCACGCTCAAGCTGACGACAGGTATCCAGCACCGCCTTGTGTTCTATCTTCGACGTGATGATGTGCTTGCCCTTCTTGTTATAGAAGTGCGCAACACCCTTGATCGCGAGGTTATCCGACTCGGTCGCACCGGATGTCCACACAATCTCGCGAGGATCAGCATTCAGCAAGTCAGCCACCTGACGGCGCGCCGTTTCGACAGCCTCTTCCGCCTTCCATCCGAACTGGTGAGAACGGGACGCGGGGTTACCGAAGTTGCCATCCAGAGTCAGACAACTCATCATCTTTTCGGCAACGCGCGGGTCGACCGGCGTCGTAGCGGAATAATCGAGATAGATCGGCAATTTCATTTCAATCTCCAAAAAACTTGCTCTCTCAGGACGCCGAAGCAACGCTACTGGCAATCAACTTTTCGGGCTGAGCCATCGCACGCTGCTGACGCTCCGCGACTTCCTGAACATCATGCCTGTGCACCAAATCAGCCAGACTGATACCACTCAAGAAGCCATGAATCTGGTCACTCAGATCGCACCACAAATGATGCGTTAGACAGACATCGCCACCCTGACAATTCGCTGTCTTGTTACAGCCAGTGGCATCGACTGACTCATTGACCGCATCGATCACTTCAGCCACATTGATGGCGCCACGCTCACGTTTGAGCTGATAGCCGCCGCCCGGGCCACGAACACTGTGCACCAGCTCATTACGTCTGAGCTTGGCAAACAGCTGTTCCAAATAGGATAATGAGATACCCTGGCGTTCAGAAATATCGGCCAAGCTGATTGGCCCTTTCCCTTCATGCAGCGCCAGATCCAGCATAGCCGTTACGGCGTAGCGCCCTTTAGTCGTCAATCGCATATCAATCCTCACCTACTCTTACGAGTCTGGCCGCATTATGCAAATCCCGAGGTTTTTAGTCAACTATTATTCCGACCATTTTACTAGGCTTTAGTTGCAAAACGCCGCGCTGCACACCTACTGTTTACCATCCTTCTGCTTGCCGAGCATCGCGCGATTTACGGATTTCAAGATCCCGCGCAAGACATTTACCTCAACCTTGTCAGGCACCGCACGCAGAAACAGGCGTCGCAAACGGGGCATGAGCTGACGAGGGTTATCCGGATCGAGAAACTCAATATCGACCAACGTCCGCTCAAGGTGCTCGAACATACGCTCGAGCTCCGCATGATCCGCCAATTCGATATCCCAGTCGGTGCCCCACTGAGGCTTATCCGAAGCGTTTTGGTACAAACCAGCCATACGCAGCTCGTAACACACCACCTGAACGGCCGCCGCCACATTAAGGGAGCTAAACCCCTCTACCGAAGGGATGTGAACATGATGATGGCAGGCGTGCAGCTCTTCATTGGTCAGCCCCCGATCCTCTCGACCGAACAGAATCGCCACGCGTGATCGTCCCGCCAGTGGCGTCGCGATAGCGGCCAACTCTCTCGGATCGATAACTGGCCAGGGTATGTGCCGCCCGCGCGCACTGGCTCCGACAACGAGCTGACAATCCTCTAGCGCCTCGGTCAACTCATCCACTATCCGCGCACGCTCGAGGATATCGGTTGCGCCCGATGCCCGCGCGATCGCCTCCTCATCCGGATAACGCTTGGGCGCCACAAGACACAAATCGCTCAAGCCCATGTTTTTCATGGCACGCGCGACAGCGCCGATATTGCCGGGGTGTGTTGTATTCACCAGTACAATGCGTATGTGATCAAGCATTCAGAGGCCAAGGCTCGAAAAAGGGGGCGATATAATAGCAGATCAGACACCTGTTTATCGACACGCGCCGACATCCAGAATGCGCCCAATAGCCATAGAATGATGATTATCGCGAAAGATACCGAGAAGATATCGCCCATAACGTCAGTGGATGGTTCAGCCGCGCCGCGTCCTGAGCTACAATAGTCGTTTGTTTTCTACGAACGACTGGATCCCATTACCGATGCAACCAATGGTCAATATCGCTCTGCGAGCCGCCCGCCAGGCTGCCGAGCAGATCGTCCGCGCCACAGAACGCCTGGACCTCATCAAATCCGAGCAGGCAAGTGTGGCCACCTACATCAGTGACCTCTGCCAGCAGGCTGAACGCACCATCGTCCACACCCTGCAGAAAGCCTACCCCCACCACACCTTGGTAGGCGACTACAGCGGGCGACACGAGGCCATCGGTGACGGTCCTACGCCTTGCGAATGGCAAATCACGGCGATCGACAGCCTGCCCAACTTTTCCAACGCCGTCCCGTCGTTCGCCCTCAGCATGACAGGCCGTATCAAGGACAAGGTCACACACGCGGTCATCATCAACCCGATTACCGGCGATGAATTCACAGCCAGCCGCGGCGAAGGCGCACAACTCAATGGCAAACGCCTCCGCGTCAGCATCCGCAAGGAACTGGACGGCGCACTGATCGGCACTGGATTCTTGGGCCGCAAGAGCGATGCAGACGGACTGGAAACCCAGATCGCCATCATGCGCGAACTGGTGAGCTCAGGCGCAACACCGTTCAATACCGGTTCTGTCGCACTGAATCTGGCCTATACCGCTGCCGGTCGCCTCGACGGCTTCTGCCAGCTCGGACTCAAACAGAGCGAACAGGACGCCGGCCTTCTGCTGCTTCAGGAAGCTGGCGCGTTGGTCGGCGATACCGCCGGCGGCAACAACCACCGCGAGTGCGGCAAACTTGTCGCGGGCAACCCGAAAATGTTCAAGGCTCTACTAAAAGCAATGCGTCCGGCACTCAACGCTTAAGCGCCGAACAGCTCATAAAATGCCGCACATCCGTGCGGCATTTTTTTGCGCGAACAGCATAAAAAAACGCCGCACTAAATGCGGCGTTTTCCTCTCACTCCAAGCAGGGCAATCACTCTTGGAACGGATCTCTCAAAACAATCGTCTCTACACGATCAGGACCGGTCGAAATAATGTCGATCGGCGCTTCCACCAACTGCTCCAGACGGGCGATGTACGCACGCGCGTTAGCCGGCAACGCCTCAAGGGTTTTGATACCCACAGTCGATTCGGACCAACCCGGTACCGATTCGTATACCGGCGTAATTGCTTCGTAATCTTCACTGCCGCTGAGCGATGTAACAGCACTGCCATCGGCAGCCTGATAACCGATACAGATATTGATCTGATCCAGACCATCCAGCACGTCCAGCTTGGTCAGACACAAACCTGATACCGAGTTGATCTGGATAGCGTGCTTGAGCGCCACCGCATCAAACCAACCACAGCGACGCGCACGACCGGTGGTCGATCCAAATTCATGACCACGCTCAGCAAGACGCGCACCAATATCGCAGTTAAGCTCAGTCGGGAACGGACCACCGCCGACACGGGTTGTGTAAGCCTTGGTAATCCCCAGAACATAGTCGAGATATAACGGGCCAAAACCGCTACCCGTGGATGTACCACCTGCAGTCGTATTTGAGGAGGTCACGTAGGGATAGGTACCGTGATCGATATCAAGCAGAGAACCCTGAGCACCTTCGAACATGATGCTGGCGCCCTGCTTGCGCAACTCATGCAGGCGAGCCGTCACGTCGGTCATCATCGGCACAAGCGTCTTAGCCATTTCAAGACAGCTAGCCAGCAGCTCATCGACATTGATCGGATCGACCTTGTAGTAACTCTCCAGCATGAAATTGTGATAGCTCATCACTTCACGCAGCTTCTGCTCGAAGCGCACCGGATCAGCCAGATCCCCCAAGCGCAGTCCGCGGCGCGCCACCTTGTCCTCGTACGCAGGACCGATACCGCGACCGGTCGTACCGATCTTGGACTCTCCTCGCGCCTTCTCGCGCGCCTGATCCAGAGCAACATGATAGGACAGGATCAGAGGGCAAGCAGGACTCAGGCGCAGACGATCTGCAACCGGCACACCACTCGCTTCCAGACCAGCGATCTCTTTCAGCAGCGCATCCGGCGAAAGCACCACACCATTACCGATCAGACACTCAACATTCTTGCGCAGGATGCCAGACGGGATCAGGTGAAGAACGGTTTTCTGACCTTCGATCACCAGTGTATGGCCGGCATTATGACCGCCCTGAAAGCGCACGACTGCCGCGACTCGCTCGGTCAGAAGATCAACGATCTTACCCTTGCCTTCATCACCCCACTGGGTGCCCAGAACAACGACGTTTCTACCCATTGCTGTCTTTAAAACTCTTCTGAATTGGGAAATGTTTACCGGGCCTCAATGACCCACTGCTTATCCTTCAGTACCAGCTGACGATCACAGCAGCCCGGTACCACTTCTCCTTCAAGCGCCTGGACGATCCGCACGCCCTGCTGACGCAATTTCGACACTGCATCAAGCAAAGAGGCATCTTCACCCGACGGCGCCAATACCACACCCTGCTCCAACTCCGGCAAAGCCTCGGCGGTCTCGAGCAGCGTTTTCAGATCTGCACTGAACCCCGTAGCCGGGCGGGCGCGGCCAAAGTCCCGACCGATTTCGTCATAACGACCGCCTTTGGCGAGCGCCTGTCCAAAATGGGGCGTATATGCCGCAAAGACGATACCCGTATGATAGTGATAGCCGCGCAACTCACCCAGATCGAAATAGAGATCGGTCTGGGGATAGCGCACCGCAATACGCTTAGCCACGTGCTCGAGATAATCCAAAGCCACTATCACACTCGCTGAACCAGCAAACAGTGCACGCGCCTTTTCCAATACTTCGATGCCGCCACTTAGACGCGGCAGAGCCAGAAGACGCTCGGACAACGCCGGTGCCAACGACAAACGCTCCACAAAAGCCGAAATCTCGGGCAGTGCTTTACGCTGCAGCATATCCAGGAAATCATCCTGCTGAGATGCGCTAAGCGCCGCATCCTTCATCAGCTGACTAAAAACGCCGACATGCCCGAGGTCCAGACTGATCGGACCTTTTACCCCTACGAAATCCAGCGTTTCAAGCATCAGCGAGATAACTTCAACATCACTGTCAACGCCGGCATGACCGTAGAGCTCGGCACCTAGCTGAAGCGGGTTGCGCGAGGCAAGTTTATTGCCAGGACGCGTGTGCAAAACCGAGCCGCAATAGCAAAGCCGACTGGGCCCTTCGGTACGCAGACGGTGAGCATCGATACGCGCAACCTGCGGTGTGATATCAGCCCGCACGCCCAGGGTATGGCCACTGACCTGGTCGGTCAGCTTGAACGTTTTAAGCTCAAGATCTCGCCCAACGCCCGTCAGCAACGACTCCAAATGTTCCGCCAAAGGCGGCATCACCAGGTCGTAACCCCAGCTGTGATAAAGATCGAGCAAGCGCCGACGCATCGTCTCAACCAGACGTGCACGTGGCGGCAACATCTCTTTCATTCCATCCGGCAGCAACCAGCGATCTGCCAATGTCATGCAGCACTCCAGTACAATAAATACAAAATCAGTGGATCAGATACAGAGCCAGAACGCCCAGCAACATGGACACCAAACCGACTCCACGTAACACGGAGTCATTGATATCAGCCAGCTGAATCACAAGTCGGCGCCAGCGCTGGGGGTAAAGAAACGGCAACACACCCTCAATCACCAGCATCAGGCAGAACGCTATCATTAGTTCCCGCCACAACTCGGTCATCCAGCCACCTCAATCCACAAAAAAACCGGGCCTCGACCCGGTTACCGAATGTTACCACGAAACCGGGCGCCAGGGGCACCCGATTTCTGTGTTGCAGGATCTATTACGGCTTAGGCGTACTGGCGTTATCCAGATAACGGAAGAACTCGGTATCCGGCTTCAGCAACATGACATCGCCACCACCATCAAAGGTGTCGCGATAGGCCTGCAGGCTTCTGTTGAACGCATAGAACTCAGGGTTCTTGGTGTACGCCTGCGCGTAGATACGCGCCGCTTCCGCATCACCCTCACCACGCAACTTCTCCGAGTCGCGATAGGCCTCGGCGAGAATAACGGTGCGCTGACGATCGGCATCGGCACGAATACCTTCAGCCAACTCTCGCCCGCGTGCACGCAACTCTCTGGCTTCACGCTCACGCTCGGTACGCATACGCTCATACACCGATGATGAAACCTCGGTAGGCAAATCGATTCGCTTCACCCGCACATCGATAATTTCGATACCGAACTGCTCATCCGCCTGGCGACTGAGATCACGAATGACGGCATCCATGACCTCTTCACGCTCACCGGACACAACCTCGGTCACCGTACGCTCACCGAACTGGTTACGCAGCTTCTCTTCGATGTTGTTGGACAGGCGCTCGGAGGCTCGGAAGATATCACCCGAGATAGAGGTGTAGTACTTCGCCGGATCCGCGATTCGCCATTTGACGAATGAGTCCACAACCAGACGCTTTTTCTCAAGCGTCAGGAACGACTGCGGACGTGCATCCAAGGTCTGCACACGACCATCAAAGAACCGCACGGTGTTCACGAACGGAATTTTGAAATGCAGACCGGGTGTCACGTCGGGATCGACAATCTCACCAAATCGGAGCATCACAGCACGTTCGGTTTCCTTGACGATGTAAACCGACTTGGAACCCACCATGACTACAACAAGAACGGCAATCAGGGCATAGAGAGATTTAGCGCTCATCAGCGGCCCTCCCGTGTCGAAGATGAAGAACTCTGGCGCTGACGTACCTGGTTCAGCACCTCATCAGTGATCTGTCGCAGACTATTGTCATCCAGCCTCACCGCACGCCCGCTTGTATCGCGAGTCTCCGACTGTTTTTCCATAAGTTTATCGAGCGGCAGGTACATCATGTTGTTACCGCCGTCCACGTCAACCAACACCTTCGGCGTATTACCCAACACTTCCTGCATGGTCTCGAGATACAGGCGCTGACGCGTAACCTGCGGTGCCTTCTCGTACTCGTCCAGCAGTGCCGTGAAGCGGTTTGCTTCACCGGTCGCACGGGCCACTTTTTCCTCGCGGTAGGCGTTAGCCTCCTCGATGATACGCTGCGCTTCACCACGCGCCTCAGGCACTACACCGTTGGCGTAGGTCTGAGCCTGGTTGATGGTACGCTGCTCATCTTCACGCGCCTTGATAACATCGTCGAACGCTTCCTGTACCTGACTAGGTGCTTGCGCGTTCTTGATGTTGACCTTGGTGATATTGATACCGGTACCGTAGAACTCCATGTAGCGCTGCAAACGCTCCTGCACCTGCAGACCGAGCGCTTCACGCCCCTCCGTCAGGATCGCATGCAGATCGGTCGTACCCACCACATGACGCAGCGCCGACTCAGCCGCATGAGCCAGACTCTCCTCCGGATCGCGCACATTCAGCACAAAAGCCTTCGGATCGGTCGCCACGTACTGAACGGTCAAGTCAACAAAGACGATATTCTCGTCCTCGGTCAGCATCTGGGAGTCATGGCTGTGGGTCCGAACCACCTCGGTATTAACCTTGGTCACGTCGTCAATCAGCGGCGGATTCCACTGCAAACCCGGCTGCACCGTCTCATGGTACTTACCCAAACGCAGCACAACACCGCGCTCAGGCTGGTCGACGGTATAGAACCCCATACCGGCCCAGAACAGCGCAGCCAACACGATCACGACGATCAAAAAGCCGAAGCCACCGCCGCTACCGCCGGAGCCACCTCCTGAACCACCTCCACGGCGTTTACCACCACTGAAGATCGCGTTCATTCTGTCCTGCAGCTTGCGCAGCGCCTCATCCAGATCGGGCGGTCCTTGATCCTGACCGCGCTTACCGCGGTTATCCTTGCTACCGCCGCTCCAGGGGTCATGGTTGTTGCCATTACCACCAGGCTCATTCCAGGCCATACTGTTCTCCGTCAGTGAAAACGCTTGAAAAGTTTAAAAAATTTTAGGGGGCCAACCCTCTACGCGCAACCTTAGTGGACCTGTTCCGGCAGATAACGTTCCGCCGGAATGCTCAGTCGACTCAACAGTTGGCGTATATCGCGCATCGGAATACGCACCTCAAGGCTGATATGCCCCTGCTCATCGACCTGTTCTGTCAGTACAGCCCCCTGAGCATACAACTGCGCGCGCAGCTGCCCCTGATCGGGGGTCAGGCAAAGCGTGTCATGGAACATGTCGCTGCCTAGACGCTCGCGCACGGCATCCATCAGCAACGCCACACCTTCTCCAGTCTGGGCCGAAAGCCAGACACGCTGAGCGACGCCATCCTCATCACGATCGATCCGCGGCGCCTGTCCGGGCAATTTGTCGATCTTGTTATACACCTGCAAAGCCGGCACCTCATCAGCACCGATTTCGCGCAAGACCGCATGCACCTGATCGATATGATCTTGACGCTCCTCGTCATAACAATCGATCACATGCAACAACAGGGTCGCCTCTACCGTTTCCTGTAACGTAGCACGGAAAGACTCCACTAGCTTATGTGGCAGGTGACGTATAAAACCAACCGTATCAGCAAGGATCGCCGGCCCCACATCATCCAACTCGATACGGCGCAGCGTCGGATCCAACGTCGCGAAAAGCTGATCGGCAGCATACACCGACGCGTCCGTCATGTAATTGAACAGGGTAGACTTGCCCGCATTGGTATAACCGACCAATGCCACCGTCGGAACCTCGGCACGCTGACGGGCACGACGTCCCTGCTCACGCTGGGAGCGCACCTTTTCGAGCCGTTTCTGAATCGCCTTGATACGAGCACGCAACAATCGCCGGTCGGTTTCGAGCTGCGTCTCACCGGGACCACGCAGCCCGATACCACCCTTTTGCCGCTCAAGATGGGTCCAGCCTCTAACAAGGCGTGTGGACATATGCTCAAGCTGAGCCAATTCGACCTGCAGCTTACCCTCATGGGTGCGTGCACGTTGGGCAAATATGTCGAGGATCAAACCGGTTCGATCAAGCACCCGGCATTTGATTTCGCGCTCTAGATTACGCTCCTGTGCCGGACTCAGGGCGTGATTGAAGATCACCAGTTCAGCCTGATACTGCTGTACCAAACCGGCCAGCTCTTCAACCTTACCTTTTCCGAGAAAAAACTTGGGGCTGGGATCGGCGCGAGATCCGGTCAAAAAAACGACCGGATCGGCACCTGCGGAGAGCGCTAGCTCTTCCAGTTCCCGTGGATCTTCGCTGTTCTCATCAGAGGACAGCTCAATATGGACGAGAATCGCAGTCTCGCCCGATTCGGGACGTTCGAAAAACAATTAGAACCTCAGTCTGACGCCTTCTCATCACCTTGAGGCAATTTGACGGGGCGTGAGGGAACCACCGTAGAGATGGCATGTTTATAAACCATTTGGCTTACAGTGTTCTTCAGCAGGATAACGAACTGATCGAAGGATTCGATCTGTCCCTGCAGCTTAATACCATTAACCAAAAAGATAGATACCGGAATACGCTCTTTGCGCAGCACATTCAGATAAGGGTCTTGTAAAGACTGCCCTTTTGACATTGCAAACTCCTTCCCAAAAAAGAAAAAACTTTCGTTCGTTGTAATTTATTGCTTTCTTCGTAGCCCATACACGCCCAGCGGGCAGGGGTCGAGAAAGCTTCTCATTATATAATGTTTGCTTCCACCAGTTTCAAGGCGCAAGCAAGTAAATTATCCATTTCGCTATCCAGCCAGTGAACACCGTCCCAGCCACGCAACCATGTCAGCTGACGCTTGGCCAATTGACGTGTCGCCACAATTCCCCGATAGCGCATCTCGTCATAACCAAGACGCTGCTCGAGATAATCCCACATCTGCCGATAGCCAACACAGCGAATCGATGCCAGCCCCGGGTGCAGGTCGCCCCGCTCAAACAAGGCACGCACCTCCTGCTCAAAACCCTGCGCCAGCATCAGGTCAAACCTCTGCTCTATACGCTGATGCAGCCTCGCCCGATCACCCGGCATCAGCGCCAACGCCGTCACATTGTACGGCAAGGCAGCATCCTGCTGCTCGGCCCAATGCTCACTGATCGGTTTGCCCGTCAGCAGTACAACTTCCAGCGCACGCTCGATACGCTGAGCATCGGTCGGCTTTAGACGCTCACCCGCGGCAGGATCCAGTTGCGCCAACCGCTCATGCATGGCCGCCCAGCCCAGGCGCTGCGCATCAGCTTCTAGCTCGGCACGCAACGCAGGGTCCGCTTCAGGCAGGGAGGCAAGCCCCTGCTGCAACGCGTTGAAATACATCATGGTCCCACCCACCAGCACCGGGATGCGCCCTGCCGCCGTAATTTCGGCCATGGCCGCCAGCGCATCAGCGCGAAACTCGGCCGCTGAGTATCCTTCACCTGGATCGCGGATATCGATCAACCGGTGCGGATATTTCGCCAACTCGGCGACGCTGGGCTTTGCCGTACCAATATCCATGCCGCGGTAGATAAGCGCGGAGTCCACACTGATTAACTCACAGGGTAAGTGATCGTACAAATGCATGGCCAACGCGGTTTTGCCAGAGGCAGTTGGCCCCATCAAGAAAATAGCCGGAGGATGCTGTGCCACTGAGCTACTGCCCTCTCAAGAAAAGCTTGTCCAGTTCGGCCATGGACAGCTGTGTCCACGTCGGGCGACCGTGGTTACACTGACCACTGCGCTCTGTCGCCTCCATATCGCGCAACAATGCATTCATCTCTGTGACAGTCAGCTGACGGTTGGCACGCACGGCACCATGGCATGCCATGGTGCCCAATAGCTCATTGATGCTCTGCTCGATCCGGTGACTTCGGCCAAATACAACAAGATCAGCGAGGACGTCGCGCACAAGCTGCGCCGCATCAGCTCTGGCCAGTGAAACCGGCACCTCACGAACCGTCAATGTGTCCGCCCCCATACGTTCGATCTTAAACCCCAACCGTTCGAACAACTCTGGCTGCTCCTCGGCCAGATCCGCCTCTCGCTCACTGACACTGAGACTAACCGGCACCAATAACGGCTGTGACCGCACCTTGTCTTCGTCCCAGGCTTTTTTCATGCGCTCATAAACGATCCGCTCATGGGCCGCGTGCATATCGACGAGAACCAATCCGGTTTCGTTCTGCGCCAGCACATAGACTCCGTGCAGCTGAGCGATGGCATATCCCAGAGGCGGCACCTTCTCGGCACTCTGCTCCGGCATTGCGGACGGCTGCGGATAAGCGACGGGCGACGCCGGTGTATGCAAATCCGCATAGGCGGCGACCTGCTCCCGCACCGCCACACCCTGTGAGCCCGCTGATCCCGGAGAGGGCTGATACAGCGGCATTCGCCCCTGACTGAACACACCTCCACCGCCAACACTCCCCCCAGGTGAGCGCAGCCCAGGCGGCTCCGACTGATGCTCCAGGCCGGTCGTCGTACCCAGCGCAGCTGTGGCGCCATCCTTCGGGCGAAGATCGGCAATCACCCTGTGCAGCGTTCGAAAAATAAAGTCATGGACCAAACGACTCTCGCGGAACCGCACTTCATGCTTGGTCGGATGCACATTCACATCCACCAGCGCAGGATCCAGTTCAAGATAGAGCACAAACGCCGGGTGACGCCCATGGAATAGCACATCCGCATAGGCCTGTCGCACGGCGTGCGTGACCACCTTGTCACGGATGATGCGGCCATTGACGAAGAAGTACTGCTGATCAGCCTGACTGCGCGAATAGGTCGGCAAACCGATCCAGCCCCAAAGCCGCAAACCTGAAGCCTCAGCACTGACATCAAGATGTACCGCCTGCTCAATAAAGGCGGCGCCCAACAGTGACGCCAGACGCCTCTCACGTGCCTGCTCGCCGTCTACTGGCCGCAACTGCTGCACCCGTCGACCATTGTGTTGCAGGTTGAACGCCACATCGAACCGGCTCAACGCCATTCGCTTGATCACCTCTTCGAGGTGCCTGAACTCGGTCTGCTCGGTTTTAAGAAACTTACGCCGCGCCGGCGTGTTGAAGAAGAGATCTCTCACCTCAACGGTTGTACCCTGCGGATGAGCGGCGGGCGAGAGGACCGCCTCCATATCGCGCCCTTCCGCGCGCACCTGCCATGCCGCATCCTGCTGCGCGGTTCTCGAAATCAGCGACAGACGAGCAACCGAGCTGATCGATGCCAGCGCCTCTCCCCTGAAACCAAGACTGGCTACCGCTTCAAGATCTTCCAACTGCAGGATTTTGGATGTGGCATGGCGACTCAATGCTAGCGCCAGATCCTCCTTGTCGATGCCAAAACCATCATCGCGCAACCGGATCAGCTTTATGCCACCACTCTCAATATCGACATCAACCTTACGCGCCCCGGCATCAAGGCTGTTTTCCAGCAACTCCTTGACCACGGACGCTGGACGTTCGACGACTTCACCCGCCGCTATCTGGTTAGCCAACTGCGGCGACAGCAAGTGTATACGGGTCATATTTCAGCCTGATTCGGTGCCTGATAATTCAATTGCGGACAGGGTAACAGCTACGGGGGTTAACTGGCAGGGATACGAAGTACCTGACCGACACGGATACGATCTCCGCGAAGCTCGTTCACTTTACGAAGATCATCCAGAGTGACGCCGTTTCGAACGGCAATCACCGAGAGCGTATCTCCCGGGGCAACCTTGTACGTCCGCTCAGCCGTTGCGATAACCGCTCCGCCGCGCTTCATCTCCGCCACTTGGGTCATGGCAGGAGGACGCTCCCAGAAGTGCGCCTTTACGCCCTGAAAAATGGCCCGCGCCATCTGACTTTGATAACGGCTGTTGCTTAGGCGCTCGGCTTCCTGAGGGTTGGAGATAAACCCGGTTTCCACCAGTATTGAGGGGATGTCCGGCGATTTGAGCACCACGAAACCGGCCTGTTCAACATACGGCTTATGCATTCGGGCAAAGCCCGCAATGTTGTCATGGACACGCTTGGCCACCTCTCGACTGCTGGTCTGGCTCGCGGTCATCGACATATCCAGCAGCACACTGGCCAGCACATCATCCTTGTCTTCCAGACTGACGCTACCCACACCACCGATCAGGTCAGCACTGTTCTCCTTGCGTGCAAGCCAGCGCCCCATCTCACTGGTAGCGCCACGCCCGGAAAGCACCCACACAGATGCACCGCGGGCACGCTTGTCGCGCGCAGCATCGGCATGAATCGAGACAAACAGGTCGGCATTTATCTTACGTGCCTTCTGGGTTCGCCCGCGCAGGCTGACATAGTAGTCGCCGCTGCGAATAAGCTCCGCACGGTAGCCAGGCTCCGCATCGATCAAACGCGCTACCTCTTTGGCTATCGCCAGCACAACGTTCTTTTCGCGAATCCGCCCCGGCCCAAGCGCACCGGGATCCTCGCCACCGTGACCGGCATCGACAGCCACCACGATATCGCGCGGCGGTCCCTTGGGATGCGGCTGGGGTTGAGCAACCGTCGGCGCGGCCGGCTCCTCACCGGTATCGAGATCCAGCACCAGACGGTTGCCATACTGATCGTTGGGCTTGAGTTGGAAGCTCTTGGGGCTGACATCCGATTTCAGATCCAGCACAAGGCGTATACCGCCATCCCTATCGCCGGTGCGTACACTCGATATCGGCCCTTTAGCCAGACCCAACTTATCAACATCGACACCCAAGCGGGTGTCCTTGATATCCAGAACAAGACGCCGCGGGTTATCGAGCATAAACAGGTTATGCTCCACCGGCGCACTGAGATCAAACACCAAGCGCACGTTATCCGGTGCCAGCCAGACACGGATATTTTCAACGTTGGTAGCTGCCTGCACAGTCCAACCGCACATTGCAGTCAGCAACAGCGCAAACCTGATCAGCACACGCACCGGCCTCATTACCCCTTCTTTCCAAAACTGACCTTTAATCAAGGCCGTAAGTTCTACACTTTAATTAATTTATCGGCCAATTCACGACCTTTTTCAGTATTATATTGCCACGACAATCGCCGCCCTGCACCGGCAGTCTCGATACTGATCTCCAGATCAGCCTTGGGCAAGATGCCCTCACCACGCTCAGGCCACTCGATCAAACTGAGGGAATCTTCGTCGAAGTAATCTCGAATCCCCAGGTATTCGAGCTCCTCCGGATCACTCAGCCTATATAAATCAAAGTGATACACTCGCCCACGCGCCGTTTCATAGGGCTCCACCAGCGTATACGTCGGACTCTTAACGGCACCTGTATGCCCAAAACCGTGCAGCACACCACGACAGAAGGTCGTTTTTCCCATCCCCAGATCGCCGTGCAGAAAGATCACCACACCACCGATCATTTGCGCCTGCCGCGCGAGGTGCTCACCAAACGCGACTGTCGATGCCTCGTCAGGCAGCTCAATTGTCTGTTCCGTCATCTCTACTCTATTCGTTCATCGCCAATGGAAGGGTATTTACAAGATCCGTGGCCAGCAGTCCACGCGCACCGTAATGACGGGCGCATATATCCGCGGCACGCGCATGCACAAGAACACCGATGCGCGCGGCATCCAGCGGCGCCAGCCCTTGCGCCAGCAAAGCACCGATCACGCCACTGAGCACATCACCCATACCCGCCGTTGCCATCCCCGGATTGCCGTCGCTACACAGATGAATCACATCACCATCACAGCTCAGGGTGCCGGCGCCCTTAAGCACCACCGTTCCGCCGTACCGATTCTGCAGTTCGCGCACCTGCTCAAACCTGTTTGCCTGAATATCTCGCACATCGGTCTCCAGCAATCTGGCCGCCTCGCCCGGATGGGGCGTGAGCACCCAGTCACTGCCCACACCGACACTGTCGTCCTGCGCCAGTAAATTCAGCGCATCGGCGTCCAGCAACAGCGGTTTTCCACTCTCGATTGCCGCCTGAAACAGCGCCCGCCCCCATACCTGTTGCCCAAGACCGGGGCCGACCACAATCGCATCGGCCCGCGCCACCAGCAACTCAATATCATCAGCGTCTTCGACGCCGTGACACATCACCTCGGGCGCACGAGTAATGGCCGCCAGCCGATGCTCCTCTCGTGTCGCCAGAGTGACCAAGCCTGCCCCCGAGCGAAGCGCCGCCTGCGCGGCCATCAGGGGAGCGCCGCCCATTCCCAGATCCCCGCCGATGATCAGCAAATGCCCATATCGCCCCTTGTGGGCAGACCTTGGCCGCTCGGGCAATAACTCCCGCAGATCTTCACTGTCGGTTCTGAATGCACTCACCGGTACATCTTCGAACACCTCATCCGGCAACAGCAGCCCGTCGAACAGCAACTCCCCAACAAAGTCGACACCTTCGTGCGTGAGCAAACCTTGCTTGAGTGCAATAAATGTCAGCGTCAAGTCCGCCTGCACCGCGCTGCCGAGCACAGCCCCAGTGTCGGCACAAAGACCTGAGGGTATATCCACGGACAACACCGGCACCGCACAGCGGTTAATCTGGCCAATAACGTTGGCGATCTCGCCTCTGACCGGCCCGCTCAGCCCGATCCCCAGCAAGGAGTCCACCACCAGCTCACCGCTGAACTCGACGCCCGGATGCCAGGTTTCGGCCTTGACGCCAAAGCCACTGAGCCACTGCCAGGCCTCCAGCGCCTCTGCGCGCAAACGTTCGGCGTAGCGCTCACCGACGACAACCAACTGCACCTCGACACCCGCCTGCCAGGCAAGCCCTGCTACCACCAAACCATCACCGCCGTTGTTGCCCGCGCCACAGACTATTGTGATACGACGCAACTCCGGCCAACGCTGGCTGATAACAGCCCAAACCGCCTGCCCTGCTCTCTGCATAAGGCGAAAGCCCGGAATTCCGCAGCGTTCGATCGCCGTGCGATCCAGCACACGGCACTGTTCGGCTGTGTATAATGTTGTCGGTAACGCTGACCTATTGACGCTCATAGCCTATCCACCCATCTCCGATCTGCACGCATTATAGTGGAACAGCCCTTGGCAAACACGAACCCCAACCCCCTCTCGGACGCTCGTCTTCGCCAGCTGGCTGACGCGCTAAAACAGCGCGCGCGGGAGCTGGGTTTTCAACAATGCGCAGTGACATTGCCCGATGCTTCCATGGAGGCGGAAACTCTCGATCGATGGCTGGCGCAAGGTTATAACGGCGAGATGCATTACCTCGAGCAGCATCGGGAGAAGCGCCTGAATCCTCGCCTTTTGGTGCCGGGCAGTGAGCGCATCGTAATGGTCAGGATGGACTACCTGCCGCCTGAAACCACGACGCTGCGGACACTGACCAACCCGGACAAGGCTTACATCGCGCGATATACACTGGGCCGTGACTATCACAAACTAATTCGCAAGCGACTCAAGCAACTGGGGCAATGGCTGCAGCAGGAAGCCGGCTCCGGCGCTGATGTACAGTTTCGTCCCTTTGTCGACAGTGCGCCGGTGCTTGAGCGCCCTCTAGCACGTAATGCGGGCATGGGATGGATCGGCAAGCATACGTTGTTGCTGAACAGATCGGCCGGTTCGCTCTTTTTCCTCGGCGAGCTGTTTACCAATATTCCGCTGCCAATCGACGCTCCCGAAACGGAATCCCACTGCGGCCGATGCACTGCCTGCCTTGATGTCTGCCCAACACAGGCCTTTCCGGAACCCGGCGTCCTCGATGCCCGACGCTGCATCTCTTACCTGACCATCGAATACAGCGGATCCATACCGCTTGAGCTGCGCCCCATGATGGGCAACCGCATTTTCGGCTGCGACGACTGCCAGCTGATCTGCCCCTGGAACCGCTTTGCCCGGCGCACGCCAGAGGATGATTTTAAACCCCGCCATGCGCTGGACAATGCAGACCTGCTCACACTGTTTAACTGGGATGAAGAGACTTTCCTGCGCAAAACTGAAGGTTCAGCCATCCGCAGGACCGGATTCGAGGGATGGCAGCGAAACCTGGCCGTTGCGCTGGGCAACAGTGCCGGTGGAGACAAGGTGATTGCGGCGTTAAAGGCGAAGCGCGATCACGCATCGCCTCTGGTGCAGGAACATATCGACTGGGCGGTAGACAATCTGGGGAGGGCCGCACAACCACAGCCACTGCCCATACTCGCGCACCGCGGAGCCCGACGCCTGAACGATTAAAGCTGGAAGAAGTGCTCGCGGTAGTAACGCAGCTCCTCAATGGAGTCGCGAATGTCATCAAGCGCCAGATGAGAGCCCTGCTTCTTCAGCCCCTTGAGCAGTTCCGGCTTCCAGCGCCGCGCCAGCTCCTTGACTGAGCTGACATCCAGATTCCGGTAATGGAAGTACGCCTCGAGCTCCGGCATGTAAGCATAGAGGAAACGACGGTCCTGACCGATGCTGTTGCCGCACATCGGCGATACACCCTTGGCCACGTGCTGCGATATGAAGGCCAGCATCTGCTGCTCGGCCTCGGCTTCGGTCGTGGTGCTTGCCCGAACGCGGGCAGTCAGGCCCGACTGGCCATGTTGCCGCGTACACCACTCGTCCATCTGATCGAGCAGCGAATCGGGCTGATGCACGCAGATAACCGGGCTTTCCGCGATCAGGTTAAGATCCGCATCGGTGACGATCGCGGCCATTTCGATAATGCGATCCCGTTCCGGTATCAGACCGGTCATCTCCAGATCGATCCAGATCAGATTCTGATCTCGGTCCATTGTCAGGCTTACTCCCCATGCAAATGCTGTAAATTCTACCGAATTTAGAATACCTTAGCACATCAACTTTTTAGTCTACCGGGACGACGCCCACCGCGATGGCGAAACGCAAACTGACCAGGCGCCAGGCCTGGCGTGTCGATAAAATTCAGGCCGAGCGCGCCAAGCGAGCCGAGCGCAGAGACAGCCAACTGGATGCGAAACTCGAAGGCGGAGACCTCGGACCCGAACAATCGGGGCTGATCATCTCCCATTTCGGTCGAAGTGTAGATGTAGAAGCCCTCGACGGCCCTGCCGCCGGCGCAATACATCGCTGTCACATGCGTACCCACCTCGGACAGCTGGTAACCGGAGATCGTGTTATCTGGCGCGCCTCCAACGACGGCGGCGTCGTCGTTGCCGCCCAACCCCGCGAGAGCGAACTACAACGCCCGAACAATATGGGCGAGTTGAAGCCGGTCGCCGCCAACATCGACTTTATCGTCATCGTGTTTGCCGTCGAGCCCAGAGCTCATCCAAACCTGATCGACCGCTATTTGGTCGCAGCCGAATCCTGTGGCATCGAACCGGTCCTGCTGCTGAACAAGGTAGACCTGCTGGATACCGAAGCGGGCGCTTACCTGCCGCCTCTATTGGCGCAATATGAAGCGATCGGGTACCGGGTGCTCAAGGCGTCCACCACCGCCGAGCATGGTCTGGACGACCTCAAAGATCTGCTTAAAGATAGGGTCAGTGTATTCGTGGGCCAGTCCGGCGTTGGCAAGTCATCTCTTATCAATTCACTGCTACCCGGCATCGACCTGAAAGTGGGGGAGCTTTCCGAGCAGACACGCAAGGGGCGCCACACCACAACCACCGCCCGACTGTTCCATTTTCCCGACGGCGGCGAGTTGATCGACTCTCCGGGGATACGCGAGTTTGCGCTCTGGCATATCGAACCGGAGCAGGTACTGGAAGGTTTTCGCGAGCTGCGGCCACTGCTTGGCCACTGCCGGTTTCGCGACTGCAAGCATGAAAGCGAACCGGGTTGCGCCTTCAAGGCGGCACTGGAGTCAGGCGAGATCAGCGAAAGCCGTTTCAACAGCTATCGACAGATTCTGCAGTCTCTACAGGCAGGTCAGATACGCGAGAGCTAAATTCGAGCATTCAGGCGAAAAGCGAACCGATCGGCATGAGCAGTACCGAAAACCTATATGGCCTTGAGGCCTGGGAACACTACCTGAGCAGCAAATCGCTTCCGGTACGCGCCAGCACCCTGGCCCGACTGAAGCGGTCACTGAACGACGACCGAACAACCCTGGTCCAGCTCGGACACCAGGTTCGAATGGATCCGGTTTTGTCGCTGCACGTGACCCGGCTGGCCCAAACATTTCACGAAGCCAAGGGCTCTTCGGTTACCAGTGTTGACCACGCCATCGCCTCACTGGGTTTCGGCCAGATAGAAGCCCTTGCCGACGAGTTGGAAACGATCAAGATCCACGCCCACAGCGTGGCGCAACGCAGCTATTTCCGCTCCATTGCTGCGAGCAATCACGCCTCGGTCCAAGCCGCCGACTGGGTAAACCACAAGCAACTGCCCTACGCTGAAGAAGCCCGTCTTGCCGCTCTGTTCTACGGTCTGGTGCACTGGATGCTGTGGCTATACGCCCCGCTACACAAGCACCGTTTCGCCATCGCCGTCATTGAGAATGGGGAGAGTCCGGTCGACGCCGAGCGCCGCTTGTTTGGCTGTACAACCCAGGAGATGGGTAAGGCGTTGGCCGATCGCTGGAAACTGACCGAACTGACGGTCCTGGCGCTCGATCATGAAACCTCGCCTTCACTCAGCACGCTCAAACAGCTGCACATGCGCGCGCTGAAAGACCCCCGCCTGGAGGACAAGGACCTGCGCCAGCTCAATCATCTGGTGCAACAGCACTACTTCCCGGTGAAATTGGCCAACTGGATGACATTGAATGTCAGCCGTGGCTGGGATCACAGTCGCGCACACCGCACCTTCGACATCATCAGCGACTACCTTGACCTGACACTGCCGGAAACCATGGCCAGGCTGCATCGAAACTGCGCCACCGCGGCTCGCGGCTATCATGTGCCGGGGGTCATGGCGCCGGCTGCCGAGATGATTCTGTTGCCGGGCGATATCCGCCTGGCACACCGCCTGTCCGACCATGAACTGCACGCTTACGCCACACGCTTTCCTGAGCCTGTAGAGCCGCCTCGTGACGCGACACCTGTTCATCAGGAGCAACCGGAAGATGACCTGCCGGAGATAAAACCCGAGCTGCTCAACCCCTATATTTATAATCAGGTGCTCAAGCGGTTTCAGGATGGATACGATCTGTACACCAAGCCCTCTCACATACTGCATGGTTTGCTACAGGGCATCTATCGCGGTATCGGTCTGGAGCGCGCACTCCTGCTGTTGATTCACCCCCAGACACAGACGCTTCATGCCGCACGCGCCATGGGCATATCCAACGATGACCCCATGGCAAACATGGAGATCGACCTGAAACAGACCCGGCTGTTTGCACGACTTTGCGAAAAGCCCGCGATGCTGCAGATCTCCGAGAACAATCGCCGTCAGATTCACGCCTCACTGCCACAAGAGCACCAAGGCTGGTTTGGCCAGAATGATGGCCTGATAATGTCGATATTCCGCGGAAAATCACCGGTAGCACTTATCTACGCCGACCGCGAAGGGGCCAATACGCCACTGGTCGATTTTCACCAGCAGCATTTCCGAGAACTGTGCCTTGCCGCCGGCGGCGCACTCAAACGTTTAGGGTCTGGTGACTGACGTACGACGCCATTGTTGCTCGCACTCGTCACACAAACAGCATCGGGAGAGACTCTGTGTCTACATTACCGCTCATAATCGAACCCCAGCAGTTGGCCGACCACCTGGACGACGCGCAACTGCTGATCCTCGACCTGTCCAGCACCGAAAACTATGCCAACGCTCATATCCCGGGTGCGATTCACGTCGACCCGCAGCAGTTGCTGCGCGGCAAAGGCCCTGTACCGAACAAGCTACCGACCGCCGGACAGCTGAGTGCGCTGCTTTCGGGCATTGGACTCTCGCCTGAGCGTCATGTTGTCGTCTATGACGACCAGAAAGGTCCATGGGCAGGCCGGATGATCTGGACATTGGCAATCGCGGGGCACCACAACGCCAGCTTCCTGAATGGTCAGCTGCCTGCTTGGCTGGAGGCCGGGTTGCCGACCGAACAATGTGCAAACGCCCCCACTCCGACTCAGTATAACGTCGAGCCGGATACCGGACTGGTCGTGGATATCCCCTGGCTGCTGAACCATCTGAACACCCCAACGGTCAAGATATGGGACGCCAGAAGCCTCGAAGAGTATCGTGGCGAAAAGGTGATCAATGCGAAATGGGGGGGCCACATTCCAGGCGCACACCTACTGGAGTGGACCGACCTGCTCGAACCCGGCCCCATTCCCCGCCTGCGCGATCGAGAGACTGTTCGCTTGCTCATGTCCGCGGCTGGCCTCGACGGGGCCGATACACTGGTCACCCATTGCCAGACCCATCGACGCTCCGGCCTTACCTGGCTGGTCGGTCGTTGGCTCGGCGTAGACGATATTCGCTGTTACGATGGCTCCTGGTTCGAATGGGGTAACACCCCAGATCTGCCGATCGAACGCTGATTAACACCCGACCCCAAAGGGTCTTTGGAGATATCCTTGAAAGACAAGCTGTTTATTCTGCTGCAGCACCTGCTACCGCAACACCTGCTGTCTCGACTGGTAGGCCGCCTCGCCGACTGCCGCATCCGGTGGGTCAAGAACCTGTTTATCGACCTGTTTCACCGTCACTACGGCATCGATATGAGTTTGGCCGCGGAAGAGAACCCTCGCGCCTATGGCAGCTTCAACGAATTCTTTACGCGCGCACTGAAGAAAGACGCTCGCACTATCGACCCGGCCGACGATGCGCTGGTCTCCCCCTGCGACGGAGCCGTCAGTCAGGCCGGCGCGATCAGCTACGGCCGCGTCATTCAGGCCAAGGGCCGTGGCTATAGCCTTACCACCTTGCTCGGCGGCAATGCCAAGCGTGCAGAGCCCTTCATCAACGGCAGTTTTGCAACGCTCTACCTGTCACCACGTGACTATCACCGTGTCCACATGCCGGTCGCTGGCACCCTGCGCGAAGCGATCTATGTGCCCGGCGATCTGTACTCGGTGAACAATGCCACAGCACAGGGCGTCGACAGCTTGTTTGCACGGAACGAGCGCCTTGTCACCATATTCGACACCGAGTACGGCCCCATGGCCATGATTCTGGTCGGTGCAATGATCGTCGCCGGAATCGAGACTGTCTGGTCCGGCCCGGTCGCGCCACTGCCACGCAAACCTCAAACCCTGTACAGTCTCGCAAGTCCGAAACCGGTTCGGCTGGAAAAGGGAGAGGAGATGGGGCGCTTCCATCTGGGCTCCACGGTCATTCTGGCCTTTGGCCCGGATGCGCTGCAATGGGAAGACTCACTGACACATGGCGCCGGCGTCACACTCGGGCATCGTATCGCCACCTTTGGCAAAAGCGCTTGAGTTCACGCAGGTTATAGAGGCGGTTACGCGTTATGAATACCATCTGGAACGATACCCTCAAGACACTAGGCTACACCCTTGATGAGCAGGGCAACGCGACTATCGGCGCACCCGAATCGGGCGAGCAAAACCACGCCGTACCACTGACCCTGCACAGTATCATTCGCATCTCGGGGCCTGATACCCAGAAGTTTTTGCAGGGCCAGCTCAGCTGCAACATCGCAGAGGTAGACCGTATAGGCAGTCGCCTGGGCTCACACTGCAACATCAAAGGGCACATGATCAGCCTGTTTCGCGTCATGAAGCAGAGCAGCGATACCTTCCTGCTGAGAACCGATGCCAGCAATGCGGACAAGGCACTTGCCACCATCAAGAAGTACATACTGTTCTCCAAGGCCGAGGCACAACTGACCGATGAACTGGTCGGTATCGGCGTGTTCGGCCCTGACGCCAGCGATATCGTCGGCACCCTTTTCTCAGCAGTACCGCAGGAAACCGACGGCGCCAGCTGTGAAGACGACAGGGTTCTGGTACGCGTACCGGGTGATCGATTCGAGATCTGGCTGCCTCTGAATCAAGCCCCGGACCTGCTGGAAAAGCTTGCCCAGCAGGCCTCTTTGGCCGGTACCGATGACTGGCTATTGCAGGAGATCCGCGCGGGTCTGCCGGAACTGTACAGCGACACCTCTGAAGCCTTCATCCCTCAGATGACCAATATGCAGGCGTTCGAGGGTGTCAGCTTCACCAAGGGTTGCTATACCGGACAGGAGGTGGTCACCCGCCTGCAGCACCGCGGTATTCTTAAAAAGCCGATGTACAGGGCCTGCGTTACAAGCACCGAGCGTCCGCAGCCGGGACAGACACTGCACAGCGCCGAGAAGGAGAATATCGGCCAGGTCGTCATCGCCGCGCCGACAGACACCGGTGAATATGAACTGCTCGCCGTTATCACCAAAGATCAGGCCGAAAGCAGCGACATCCATCTGGGAACCCTGGACGGCCCGGTACTGCGGCTGCTGGACCTGCCCTATACGCTGGATCCCCGTCTGTTTGAAAGCAAGCGCTAACGTCGTTGCACACATTACCGGCCGACCCTGAAATGGGTCGGCATACCCACCTGCGCCACTAAGTCAACACTTCTTAATCTAACTTTACGCCCCCTTCCCTCTTTTCAGCGCGTCTAATCGATATACTAACCTGCCCTTCGGGACCAACGCAGTTAAGGACTACGACGCCCTCCATGAAAAAGCCGATTAAACACTCGCTACTGGCACTGTCGACCCTCGTAATCGCTGGCGCACTCTATGCGGCATATGACCACTTCACGACAGCGCCTGCACCCAGCTACGTTACGGAGCCCGTGCGACACGGGACGATAGAAGAGACAGTTTTGGCCACCGGCATGTTGCAGGCATCCAAGCTCGTCAGTGTAGGTGCCCAGGTATCCGGGCAGATCCAAACACTGCCCGTTGCACTGGGTCAGACGGTCAAAAAAGGCGATCTTATCGCGCAGATCGACAGTCTTAGCCAGCAGAACAGCCTGAGGGAGGCCCAAGCCTCACTGAAAAGCATTGACGCCCAGATTCGAGCCAAGAAAGCGCAGATAGAACAGGCCCACCTAGAGTTCAACCGCCAGAAAAAGATGCAGGCAGTCGATGCCAGCGCACGCTCTGACTATGAAACCGCCGATGCCAACCTCCGGGTATACCGTGCCGAACTGGAGCAACTTCAGGCTGAGCGGGAACAGGCCGTCGTCAAGGTTGACAGTGCCAAAGTCGAATTGGGCTATACAAAAATCACCGCTCCTATGGACGGCACCGTGGTGTACACCGCCGTTGAAGAGGGGCAGACCGTGAACGCCAACCAGAGCACACCCACCATCGTTGAGATGGCCCGCCTGGACAGGATGACTATCAAAGCACAGATTTCAGAGGCGGATGTGGTCAACGTCAAAGCTGGACAACCTGTTTACTTCACCATACTTGGTCAGCCGCAGACCCGCTATGAGGGTACGCTGCGCGCCGTAGAGCCGGGCCCCACCTCGATGGACGGCGATGACAGCGACATGACGCCCAGCGACAGCGATGCTATTTACTACAACGGCCTGTTTGATGTGAACAACCCGGACGGCACTCTGCGTATCGGTATGACCGCCGAGGTATCGATAGTGTTGGCAAAATCCGAAAACGCGTTGCTGGTGCCGGCACAGATTCTTCAAAAAGGTATGCCTGAGCCACCGACCGGCGCAGGCAGCAGCATCAGCCCAGCACACGCCACCGTGGCAAACAGCCCTGACACGGGCTATCAGGTTCCGGTTCTTAGCGAAGGCCGTGTTGAATACCGCCCTGTTCAGGTTGGCATTAACAACAAGTTTTTTGCCGAAATCACCTCAGGCCTTAACGAAGGCGATCAGGTCGTAACCGGCATGTCCAGCGGCGACGGCAACCTGTTCCAGCCCCCTCGCGGCCCGATGGGGTTTTAAGTGATGAGTGAAGCACTGCTTGAACTGCATGGCATCAGCCGCTCCTTCCCCGCGGGCGACCAACAACTGACAGTACTCAAAGAGGTGGACCTGACCATCCACAGAGGCGAGATGGTCGCGATAATAGGCGCATCAGGATCTGGTAAATCGACACTGATGAATATTCTCGGCTGCCTCGATCGCCCCTCTAGCGGCACCTACCGGATCAACGGCAAGGACATATCGACACTCGATGCCGATACGCTCGCCGAGCTGCGTCGCGAATACTTTGGATTCATTTTTCAACGCTACCACCTGCTTGGCGACCTCAATGCGATGGGCAACGTCGAGGTTCCCGCCATTTATGCCCGTCAGGACCGTCAGGTACGCCATGAACGCGCTGGCACACTTCTCACCCGCCTGGGACTGGGCCAGCGACTGGACCATAAACCCAGTCAACTAAGTGGCGGCCAGCAACAACGTGTCAGCGTTGCCCGCGCCCTGATGAATGGCGGCGATGTCATTCTTGCCGATGAGCCCACCGGCGCACTGGACAGCAGCAGCGGCGAAGAGATGATGCGGCTGCTGCGTGAGCTGCATAATGACGGCCATACTATCATTATCGTCACCCATGATCCGAATGTCGCCGAGTTTGCCGACCGCATTATCGAGATCAAGGATGGGGAGATTATTCGCGACCACTGCAAGGCAGACCCGCCCAAACAGCCAGCCCGTCCCGGCAGAGCAGGCTCAGCACCTCGCCACCCCTGGCTCAACATCTGGGAAGGTCAGATAGAGGCGCTGAAAATGGCGCTACTAGCGATGTCGGCCCACAGGCTGCGCACCTTCCTGACAATGCTGGGCATCATTATCGGCATCGCCTCTGTAGTCTCCGTCGTCGCGTTGGGGGCCGGCTCACAACAGCAGATCCTGACCAATATAGCCTCAATGGGCACTAACACCATCGACATTCGACCCGGCAGTGGATTCGGCGATCGCCGCTCTGGGCGCGTACGCACCCTCACCAGCAGAGATGCAGATGCGCTCAAGAATCTCGGCTACGTCGACAGCGTGACGCCCTCGATCAGCTCCAGTACAACGTTGCGCTATGCTAACCAAGCGGTAACCGTTACAGCCAATGGCGTCGGCCCCGACTACTTCCGCGTACGCGGCTACACGCTGGACCGCGGCCAGTTTTGGGATGATGAAAGCGTAACCTCGCTCGCACAGGAAGCGGTGATCGACAGCAACACACTCAAGTCGATCTTCTCGGACAGCGACCCGATCGGTAGCGTGATATTCCTCGGCGATCTCCCGGTGCGCATAGTGGGCGTGACCGCTCCCAAGGAAAGCGCTTTTGGTAACAACGACTCTCTCAATGTGTGGCTCCCCTACACCACGATTGCCGGACGCATGGTGGGGCAAAATTATCTTGAGGGTATAACGGTCAGAATCAATCAGTCGGTACCCAGCGATGCCGCCGAACAAGGAATCATCTCGCTACTGAAGATGCGCCATGGCAAGCAGGACTTCTTCACCATCAATACCGACACCATTCGCCAGAGTATTGAGCAGACGACAGCCACGATGACCCTGCTGATTTCGGCTATCGCTGTGATCTCCCTGATTGTGGGTGGAATAGGGGTGATGAACATTATGCTGGTTTCAGTGACCGAGCGTACCCGGGAGATCGGCGTACGCATGGCGGTCGGTGCCCGCCAAAGCGACATTCTGCGTCAATTCCTGATCGAAGCCGTACTGGTCTGCTTGTGTGGCGGGCTATTGGGTATCCTGCTGGCTTACCTTATCGGCGTGGGCTTCAGCTATTCCGGCGGCAGCTTCACACTGGTCTACTCAACAAACTCGATCCTGGCAGCCTTTGCCTGCTCAACCCTGATTGGCGTGCTGTTTGGTTTTCTGCCGGCGCGCAATGCCGCACGGCTCGACCCAGTCGACGCACTGGCACGAGAGTAATTTCAGATGACGAAAAACACATTGAACACCCGCATCGCGGCCCTGACGCTCAGTATTGCGCTGCTCAGCGGCTGCAGCGCTCTGACCCGTTCTGAGTTCCAGTCACCCGCGCTGACAGTCCCCTCAGGCTGGCAAAACCAAGTGCAGAACAGAGCACCCGGTGTCGACCCCTGGTGGCAGGCATTTAATGATCCACAGCTCAATCAACTGATTGAGCGGGCACTGGAAACTAACAACGACCTCGCCCAAGCCACACTGACACTGAGAAAAGCCCGCCTACAAGCCGGGGTTAAAGAGCAGGAGCTGTTCCCCCAGCTCTCTGCCAGCCTTTCCACCTCACGCAGCAAACCACTGGATGGCGGAAGTAGTAGCCGTAGTTACGACGCTACCCTGTCTGTTAGCTACGAAGCTGACCTTTGGGGCCGTGTCGCCGCCAATGTCGATGCATCCAAATGGACAGCCCTTGCCAGCGCCGAGGATCGTGAAGCCACAGCCCAGGCTCTGGTGGCAACCACTGCCACTCTGTACTGGCAGATAGGCTACCTTCAGCAGCGCCTGACCCTGACTGACGCGAGTCTGGCATATGCCGAGAAAACGCTGTCATTAACGCAAACCCAGTATGAGGCCGGCGCCGTATCAAGGCTCAACGTCCTTCAGGCCACCCGCAGTCTGGCAGCACAACGTGCAAACCGTATTGAACTGGAGCGTCAGTTGGGCGAGGCCCAAAATGCGCTGGCTATACTGTTCAACCAGCCACCGAACAGCCATGAAACCAGCATAACGCAGTTACCCGAGACGCCGCTTCCGCAGGTGAACGCGGGCGTACCCGCCGACCTTTTGCTGCGACGCCCTGATGTTAAATCCGCGCTGTACAGCCTGCGTGCGTCCCTTGCCAGCCGCGATGCGACAGCTGCCGCTTACCTGCCAACACTAACCCTGACAGGCCAGGTCGGTGATGCTTCCAGCGCACTGAGGGAGCTTTTAAGCAACCCAGTCGGCACCCTTGGCGCAGGTCTCGTACTGCCATTCCTGCAATGGAACGAAATGCAGATCAATAAAGAGATTGCCCGGGTCGAATATGAAAGTGCCA
Organism: Marinobacterium lacunae; assembly: GCF_000705555.1. Classification (GTDB taxonomy): domain Bacteria; phylum Pseudomonadota; class Gammaproteobacteria; order Pseudomonadales; family Balneatricaceae; genus Marinobacterium_D; species Marinobacterium_D lacunae. The sequence continues at coordinate 409,325 of NZ_JMQN01000015.1, read as the reverse complement.
TTATCACTTACCGTGACACGCTCTATCAGGCGTTTGAAGATGTGGATAACGCACTCTCCGCCATTAGCCACTATCAGGCACAGGGCCAACAGCTGGAGCAGCAATACGCCTCTGCTGCAGAAGCCGAGCGACTATATGAAAGCCAATACCGCAACGGCGCGGCCGCCATTCAGGACTGGCTCGATGCTCAGGATGATCGCCGCAGCGCAGAGGAATCATTGCTTGAAAGTCGCTATAAGCGGCTGACGGCGATGGCGACACTCTATCAAGCACTCGGCGGCCGGGACACTATGCTGAACGAACCCACCGGCAGTTGAGACCGAAAACTCACGCCAACACCACCATCAGGTTAGCCAAACCCGTCCGGAGAACGCCCACATGAGATACCTGCTGATCTCGCTCTGCTTGCTATCCACCACCGCCATGGCGGCCGGAACGAATACCAGCCCACCCTCGGACCACGCCCCACCGCCGCTGACGGCGGCACAGCGTCAGTGCATGGAGAAGCTTCTGGGCAAACCGTCAAAGAACAGCAGACCCGCTCAGGAGAAGCTACAGAAAGCGGCATACGCATGCGGAGTAGAAATGCCGCAAGACGCGCCCCCCGATGACCGCCGTTCCCCGCAATAGACTCGACATTCCCAGAGCTGACCGGCTGCTCTGATATTGCCTGACGCCAGTGGCGTCAGGCAATATCAGATCTGCAGGGGCAGTTGCCAGTTAACCGGCTCGCGTCCTTGACGGAGCAACCAGTCATTGGCCTGCGAGAAGTGTTTGCAGCCGAGAAAACCGCGATGGGCGGACAAAGGCGATGGATGAGGCGCTTTCAACACCCGGTGTTTACCGGTATCGATGAAGGCGCCTTTTTTCTGCGCATAACTGCCCCAAAGCATGAAGACGACATGTTCACACTGTTCATTGACCAGATGGATAATTCGGTCGGTGAACTGCTCCCAACCTTTCCCCTGATGGGCATTGGCGCTGCTGTCCTCGACGGTCAGCACAGCGTTTAGCAGCAACACGCCCTGCCGGGCCCATGACTCCAGATAGCCATGATTCACCGGCGCTATGCCGAGATCAGCCTGCAACTCTTTGTAAATATTCACCAGTGACGGCGGCACTTTGATACCGGGTTTGACCGAAAAGCACAAACCGTGGGCCTGCCCCGGCTGGTGGTAAGGGTCCTGACCGATGATCACCACACGCACACTCTCCAGCGGCGTGGCCTCCAGAGCATGGAACCAGTTGCTTGAGTGCGGATAGATGGTGACATGTTCGGCCTTGCGCTGCTGAAGGAATGCCTTCAGCTGCTGCATATAGGGCTTGTCGAATTCGGACGCCAGCAGGGGTTGCCAGCTCGGAGCCTTGTCCAGTGCCATCATTACCTCATCCATTCAAATGTCTCGTTACAGCTGCCCACTGTCACGAATACGGCCATCGGCGGTACGAAGCGCCTTGACCACCTGACCGTGCCAGATCGAATAGTACCGAATCCTGCCCGGCGCATGGGAGAAGAATGCCGAGAGCAGAATGATCGCGACGAAATTATGTACAGCCGTCGATGGCCAGATCAGCGCCACAGCGAGCAGCACCAGCTTGAGCAGTACCGCCTGCCCACGCAGCTGGAACAGCCACACACCATCACCCCAGATCTCCATCACCATCATCAGAGTACCGGTCACCAACGCCAGCACACCGTATAACTTCCACTGCTCGACTGGCAGATTGTATAAAAACAGTCCTGCAGTACCAGCAACGCCCACCAGATGCAGCCCACGCAGCGCCAGACTGATGTAGCGCTTGCCCGGCAGACTGCGGGCACTTTCCGGAAATAAAAGCTGCTTGATCCCCATCGTCAGGCTTCACCCACTGAGTGTTGACGTAAAAAAGGCCGCACAGGGCGGCCTTTTCGCTGAGTCGGCTTACGCGCGCGGACGCATGGCCGGGAACAGAATCACATCGCGGATCGAGGCCGAATCGGTGAACAACATCACCAGTCGGTCGATACCGATACCCTCACCAGCGGTCGGCGGCAGGCCGTATTCCAGTGCGTTAACGAAGTCGCCATCGTAGTGCATTGCTTCGTCGTCTCCAGCATCCTTCTCTTCAACCTGCTTGCGGAAGCGTTCGGCCTGATCCTCGGCATCGTTCAACTCCGAGAAACCGTTGGCCAGCTCGCGACCGCCGACGAAGAACTCGAAGCGATCGGTTACAAACGGATTATCATCGCTACGGCGCGCCAGCGGGCTGACCTCAGTCGGATACTCGGTAATGAAGGTCGGCTGCTGCAGACGGTGTTCGCAGGTCTCTTCGAATATCTCGATCTGAATTTTGCCCAGACCCCAGCCATCTTTCACATCGATATCGAGGCGCTGCGCGATCTCACGTGCTGCGTGCTCGTTGGCCAGAGCTTCGGCACTGATCTCGGGGTTGAAATGTAGAATCGCATCAAACACCGACATGCGCGCAAAGGGCTTCGACAGGTCGTATTCGAAGCTTTCCAGCACCTCACCCTCTTCGTTGCGCACGGTATTGATAATGGTGGTGGTACCCAGCACATTCTGAGCTACGGTGCGCAGCATCTCTTCGGTCAGGTCCATCAGATCGTGGTAATCAGCATAGGCCTGATAGAACTCGATCATGGTGAACTCGGGGTTGTGGCGGGTCGAGAGCCCCTCGTTACGGAAGTTACGATTGATCTCGAACACACGCTCGAAGCCACCCACGACCAGACGCTTGAGATACAGCTCCGGTGCAATACGCAGATACATCTCGATATCGAGCGCATTGTGATGGGTCACGAACGGACGCGCAGAAGCCCCCCCCGGAATCGCCTGCAGCATCGGGGTTTCGACTTCGAGGAAACGGCGCTCGGCCAGGAACTGACGAATTGCCGCGATGATGCGGAAGCGTGTCTCGAACACGGTGCGTGACTGCTCGTTGGTGATCAGGTCCACGTAGCGCTGACGGTAGCGCATCTCCATGTCCTGCAAACCCTTGTGCTTGTCCGGCAGCGGACGCAGGTTCTTGGTCAGCAGTTGGAACTGCTCCATATCGACATAGAGATCCCCCTTGCCCGACTTGTGCAGGGTACCCTGAATACCCACGATGTCACCCAGATCCACAGATTTGGCAAAACCGCGTGCTTCTTTGTTGACGTACAGCTGGATACGACCGCTCATATCCTGAAGCACCATGAAGGCGCCGCGGTTAAGCATGATGCGACCGGCCACAGAGACCTTGATGCCCGCCTCTTCCAGCTCCTCCTTGCTCTTCTCGCCGTGTGCCTTCTGCAGGTCGCCGGCATAGCTGTCGCGGCGGAAGGTGTTGGGGAAGGCGTTGCCCTGCTCGCGCAGCGCGGCGAGTTTCTCGCGGCGCTGCGCGAGCAGGCGGTTTTCTTCTTGCTGCGGCGCTTCGCCATTCAGCTGAGGGTTCTGAGCGTTGTCGGACATCAGGCTACCTTAAAATCGGCTTAAATCGGTCAAATTCAGTTTAGAGGCCTGCCTTGAGGCTGGCTTCGATAAACATGTCGAGATCGCCGTCGAGCACGCGATCACAGTTGGAAGTCTGCACGTTGGTGCGCAGATCCTTAATACGGGAGTCATCCAGCACGTACGAGCGGATCTGGCTGCCCCAACCGATATCGGCCTTGGAGTCTTCCATCTCCTGAGCCGCTTCGCGACGCTTGAGCATCTCCATCTCGTACAGTTTCGCGCGCAGCTGTTTCATACAGGTGTCGCGGTTCTGGTGCTGAGAACGGGCAGACTGGCTCTGCACCACAATGCCGGACGGCTCGTGGGTGATACGCACGGCGGACTCGGTACGGTTAACGTGCTGACCACCGGCACCGGAGGCGCGGTATACATCGACACGAAGGTCCGCCGGGTTGATCTCAATATCCACGTTGTCATCGATCTCGGGCGATACGAATACCGACGAGAACGAGGTATGACGGCGACCGCCCGAGTCGAACGGCGATTTACGTACCAGTCGATGCACACCGGTTTCGGTACGCAGCCAGCCGAAAGCGTATTCACCTTCGAAACGGATGGTCGCCGATTTGATACCCGCCACTTCACCTTCGGAGACCTCGACCAGCTCGGTCTTAAAGCCCTTGGCTTCGCCCCAACGCAGGTACATGCGCAGCATCATGTTGGCCCAGTCCTGAGCCTCGGTACCGCCGGAACCCGCCTGAATATCGAGGAAGGCGTTGTTGGCGTCGGCTTCGCCAGAGAACATGCGGCGGAACTCGAGCTGTGACAGTTTCTCCAGCAGCCCTTCGACCTCGGACTCGACTTCGGCAACGGTGTCTTCGTCGTCCTCTTCGACCGCCAGATCCAGCAGCTCACGTGCATCCGATACACCCGCGGTCAGTTCGTCGATGGTTTCGACGACCGCCTCAAGGGTGGCGCGTTCGCGACCCAGCTGCTGAGCGTTCTCGGGGTCGTTCCAGACCGCCGGATCCTCGAGCTCGCGCTGCACCTCTTCGAGGCGCTCTTTTTTCACATCGTACTCGAGATAGGTGCGCAGCAGCTTGGTGCGCTCGCCGATATCCTTGAGGCTGTTCAGAATCGGGTTGATTTCCATCGGGGGTCAAAAACTCGTTGCTTGGAAAAAGGAGCGTATTCTACCTGATCTGCCGCCCTGTTTGAATTCTGTACGCATCAGGAATATGGAACCGAAGTCTACGTCATGACTCTTAAACGGGGTTAAGCGATACTGATCCGTATCTGTTAGCACATCATTGCGCACGTCACAGGAGTCACACGCCTCATGGATGCATCAACTCAGACTCAGACCCGGCCGGTCTGGGACATCTTTATCCGCCTCTTTCACTGGACGCTGGCGGGCACAATCGTCTTCGCATGGTGGAGCGCCGAGCAGGGTGGCAACTGGATGACCGCCCATATGCTCGCCGGGTACACCATACTTTCTCTGATCCTCTTCCGCCTGATATGGGGTTTTATTGGCACCCCCTATGCCCGCTTCGCCAGCTTCGTCAAAGCCCCCGGCCACACGCTGCAGTACTTCAAGACAGCAATGCGCCGTGAAGAGCCGCACTACACCGGACATAACCCACTGGGTGGCTGGATGGTCATCGCCCTGATCCTGCTCTGTACACTACAGGCTACCAGCGGACTGTTCGCCACCGATGACATCTTCACCGAAGGCCCTTTGTCATCCTGGGTAAGCTCGGGAACAGCCTCGCTGATGACCGAGATACATGAAGCCAACTTCAACCTGCTGCTCGGGGCTATTTTTCTGCACCTCGCGGGGGTCATCTATCACCAGCGCTTCAAGGGCGAGCCACTGGTGCAGGGGATGATCCACGGCCGCAAACCGGTTTCTGGCGGTTATTCGGATGTTCGTACACCAGTGCTGCTCGGCTTGATCGTGATTATTCCGGCCTTGGGCCTGTTCTTGCTGCTTCGCTCTTTGGGCTAGCGGGCATAAAAAAGGGCGCACAGCGCGCCCTTCTTCAATGGTTTCTCTGTCGGCTGATCAATCTTTGCGGAAGTTATCGTGACAACCCTTACAGCTTTTCGCCACAGCACCGAATGCCGGCTTGATCTGCTCCATATCACCCGTATTAGACGCCTCAACCAGAGCTGCAGCGTTGGTTTGCAGCTTGTCGAATCCAGCACTGAAGGTGTCCATATCGGACCAGATTTCCGCTTTAGCGTCGGTATCACCGCTATCCGAACCTTCGACAAACCCCTCCAGCGGCATGTGTGACAGGGTTTCCAGACGCTGCGCGTGTAACGTGAACTGCGCCTGATCGTAGGGCATTTTACCCTTGATCATCGCCCCCATCGGGCCCAGATTCCATTTGAAGGCGTTAAAGATACCCTGCCGATATTCGATGGCGTCATCAACCTCCGCAGCCTGCACACTCAGCGCCGAGACAAGCAATACGCCTCCAACTGCAGCTGTCATATACTTTTTCATGATCCAGAGTCCTTCCCTTTCAATGTGAAATTAACAACGAACTACATTAGATAGCATTAATATAAAGAGTTCCACTGCCTGTCGAATCGTTCACACATCGAACGCAACCAACACCTCAGGTACCCAGCGCTCGAGACGCCCGGCGGTTTCCGCTGGCTGCGCATCTTCATCGATGGCAAGGCCGACAAAACTGTCACCGGCTGCGCTTAGCGCCTTGGACTGTTCGAATTCGTACCCCGCTGTCGGCCAGGGCGCAACCAGCTCACCGCCACGCTCCGTCACCAGCTCCGCGAGCTGCCCCATCGCATCGAGGAACCACTCGCCATAACCGATCTGATCACCAAGCCCGAACAACGCAACCTTGCGACCGGTAAAATCGATACTGCTTAGCGCCGCCCACTCTGCATCCCAATCCTCCTGCAACTCGCCGAAGTCCCAAGTGGAGATCCCCATGATCAGGTATCGATAGTCACTGATTCTGGACACCCCTTCCGCTGCGATGTTGTGCATCTCCAGAACATCTTTATCGATCAGGCCCGCAATCTGCTCGGCGACCGTCTCGGTATTTCCGGTGGTACTGGCGTAAAAGAGCCCTATTCGGTTCATCATCGTTAACTCATGAACATGCCTTGCCACCCCACAGACAATAAAAAGCAGCCCTCGACCGAAAGGGTCGTGGCTGCTTTTGCCGGATAGGGGTGTCGCAGCGTTGGTGCGTATTACCCGCTAAATTTATCCAGTGTGCCCTGCGTCAGGGCCTGCATTGCGTCACGCGCCTCGGCCAACGCTTTCAGATTCTGCTGGTTCGCAGAGCGAAGGGTATCTTCAAGCTCTTTGGCATAGGCTTTCTGAAGCTCCAGAACGTCGGCGGGCGTCTTGCAGTTTTGCAGCTCTTTGGTCTGCTGAACCGTCGCATCGATGAACGCCTTAGTGCAATCCATCTGGTGCCGGGTCAGCTCTTCCAGCATTTTAGTCTGGATATCGACCAGCTCCTTGAACGGCTCCATCGACTGGTTGAGCATCTTATTCATATCTTGAAACATGGCACATCCCATCCTTTGCTTGTCACTCTATATTTAAACACTCTAATTAAGCATTGTAGACTTGTATGGGCAATACGCTTTATGTGCAAATCATCATTTTTTAAGAGGGGCCCCTGTCATGCGTTTACTTCACACCATGTTGCGTGTTTCCGATCTCGAAAAGTCGCTCTCTTTTTATACCAACGTGCTGGGCATGAAGCTGCTGCGACGCAAGGACTACCCCGAAGGCAAATTCACACTCGCCTTCATCGGCTACGGTGACGAGTCGGACAATACAGTGCTGGAACTTACCCACAACTGGGATACCAACAGTTACGATCTGGGCAATGCCTATGGCCATATCGCCATCGAAGTAGAGGATGTGTATGCCGCCTGTGACAGTATCAAGGCCAAGGGTGGTGAGGTTGTCCGCGAAGCAGGCCCGATGAAGCACGGCAGCAGCATTCTGGCCTTCGTAAAGGACCCCGACGGTTACATGATCGAACTGCTCAGCCCCAGCCGTAAGGACTGAACACGCCTTCCAGCGCTTGCGGGCTGCGCCGCAAGCGCTTTTCCTATACAATCGCGCCCAACATTAGAAGAATCTGAATTGCCGACCGTGCCCATCTGGTTTTTCCTCAGGCGCATTCCGGCCAATCAACGTAGCCGATTACACACATACCGGCGGGTCCAGCCATGGATCCGAATATACAGTCACTTCGCAAGGCATGGGTTTGATGAAAAAAATCGCACTTTTGACAACAGCCGGCCTGCTGCTGAGTCTGCAGGTCGAGATGGCCTCAGCTGCCTCAATTAAGTCAGCACAACGCGCCTTCGACGCCAAAGACTACGCCAGCGCACTGACCGAGCTGACCCCTCTGGCAAAAGAGGGCGACCCGGCGGCACTCAACCTGCTTGGCCAGATGTATGAGCATGGCTGGGGCGTGGACACCGATCTGGAAACCGCGCAGCGCTACTATGAGCGCGGAGCACGACAGGGACATCTGGATAGCGTAAACAGCCTACGCGCACTGAAGAACAAGGCCTACAAGGCCGAGTTCGACAAGATCAAGCCGGATGCCGATGCCGGTGACGCCGAAGCCCAGAACCGTGTTGGCGAAATGTACGAGTTTGGCCAGGGGGTCAAACGCGATATCGATGCTGCGTTCAGCTGGTACCAAAAATCAGCCGATCAGGGCAATGTAACTGCTTGGCATAATCTGGGCCGCTGCTACAACTTCGGCACAGGCGTAGAGCAGAACTATGCCACTGCCGAACAGTGGTACCGCAAAGCGGCTGAACAGGGGCATCAGGACGCGATGTTCTTCCTCGGCACACTCTATGCCACCAACCACGGCGGCGATGACTCGGCCGAATCCGATGTTATCGCCTACGCCTGGATGCATAACGCTGCGGCGCTCGGCAATCCGACCGCACAGGCAATCGAGTCACGCTTGAAGATGAAACTGAGCGAGTCGCAGCTTGGTGAGGCTGAAGCACTCGCCAACGATTACAAAACCCGCTACGTTACGCCATTCAGCAAATGACAACCCTGGCGGGGCTTCGCTCATGCGGACGCCCTGCCTTTTAACCGCCAAGTACCGGTCCCCACCTCATGCACCGCCCTTTCCGCGACGAAACTACCGACATCCGCCCCGCCTCATTCGCCAAACGTCTGCTGGCAATGGTGTACGATCTCCTGATCCTCGTGGCCATCTGGCTTGGGGTGGCGATCATTGCAACGGCCATCAATCAGGGTGGCGTGGTGTCGCCGCTTGGCCGCGCGGCCATGCAGTCCGCACAATTCTGTTTCAGCTTCCTGTTTTTTGGCTATTTCTGGACCCGTAGCGGTCAGACACTCGGCATGCAGGCCTGGCGCATTCGCGTCCAGACCTTTGATGGTAACCGCTTGAGTTGGACCCAGGCCCTGATCCGCTTTCTCTGCGCCATCATCTCCTGGATCCCCCTTGGCCTTGGCTACCTGTGGATGCTGTTCAGCGACGAGAAGCTGACCTGGCATGACCGCTGGTCAGAAAGCTGCGTGGTATCGCTACCCAAGAAAACCAAAGGGAAACGCTAGGGCCGCATGGCGGGCCCTTAAGTGCGGTCAACCCGCCCGGCGCAACAGCAGGAAGCCGACGGCGAAGCAGATCAGAATCGGCAGCGATACAGCAAGCAGCGGCGGGAAACCAAAAACGCTGCTGGCGGGCCCAAGAATATCCTGCGCGAACTTGAAGCAGACACCGCCGATAACCCCCGCAATCACTCGCTGACCGGCGGTCACATTACGCAGCGGACCGAAGATAAACGACACCCCAATCAGCACCAGCGCAGCAATCGACAGCGGCTGGAGCAATTTGCCCCAGAATGCCAACCGGTAGTTGTCTGAATTGACCCCCTGCTCCTCGAGATAGCCCGAGTAGCGCGCCAGACCGGTAATGGAAAGATCGACCGGGTCGACGATAATCACTGACAGCAGCCCCGGAGAAAGCCCTGTTATCCAGTGTTCCTCTTCCAACTGACGAGCCTCTGTTCGGCCGTCGACAAAACGGGTCTCACGCACATCCTGCAAAATCCAGCCATCGTCGCTAGCCTTGCCAATACGGGCATAACTTGAACGCAGCAAGCCTTCATCATCGCCATACTGGTAGCGCGTAATACCGTGAATAACGCCGCCAGGCTCCACCGCTGCTATGTGGATAAACTCATTACCATCACGATGCCAGGCACCTTCGTTGGCCCGGAGAATACCGTCGCTGGCCAGTGCCACTGCCCTGCCACTGAGCGCCAGACGTTCGGTGGCCGGTGCAATAAACTGCCCCAGCGTCAGCTCCAGCAGCATCAGCAGCAAAACAGGCTTGAACACGCCTAACACAATGCGCGCAGTCGAGAAGCCTGCAGCACGCATCACCGTCAACTCCGATTGACTGGCCAGCGAGCCCAAACCGATCAAACACCCCACGAGCGCACTGAGCGGCAACATCTCGTAAATGCGTCTCGGGATCGTCAGCGCCAAATACTGCAACATGGCGCCAAACTGATAGCGGTCGCTAAGACGGTCAAGCTCATCAATCAGCGCTGACAGCAGGTCAAGCCCTACCACAATGAGCAATACCACGGCGATAGCCGCCAGCACATGGCGGGCAATATAGAGTTCCAGACGGTTAGCGATCATGCGCCACCCTCCTTAACCTTCCTCAGTCGTCCCGGCAGCCGCAGCGCAGGTAACTTGTTGAACAACGACTCCCAGAAGCGATCGGCAAAGATAAGATTGGCTGCCAGCATCAAAAAGCCCAGATGAATGGCCCACAACGACCAGGCACCGGTCTTACCATCTTCGATAGCCGAACGGGTGGCGGTCAGCAGGGTGACATAGAGCAGATAAATGATGATGGAGGGTATCAGTTTCGCAAATCGCCCCTGGCGCGGATTGGTGCGCGAGAGCGGAACGGCAATCAGCGTTACGATGAAGGCCAGTACCGGCAGCGAGAGACGCCAATGCATCTGGGCGCGGGCCCGCGGCGAATTATCATGCAGGATCTCAGCGGTGGGCTTGGCCTCGATCTCGTTGATCGCTAATCCCGCCTCGGCTTCGGGGAGTTTCACCCCGTATTCACCGAAATATGTCGCGCTGTAATCGGCACGCCCCGGCACACCATCGAAACGGTAACCATCCTCCAGCACCAGAAACCGCCCCTGGCCTTCGACGATGCGCTGTTCTGCACCTTTGGCGAACAGCAAAAGCGGCTGCCCTTTCTCATTCTGTTGCGCAATGAACACCTGCTCCAGCGTACCGTTATCGGTATTCAGTCGCTGAGCATAGGTCACCCGGGCGCCTTTATCCTGAGACTGGAAACGCCCGGGCGTCAGCAGTTCGAGTTCGCTTCGCGCCTCCTGCTGGGCGAAGATCTGCTTCGCCTGACCGACGCCCCAGGGAGAGATCACCAGCGAAATAGCCGCAACCAGAAGCGAAACCAGCAGCGCCGGGCCCAACGCATAGAGCACCAACCGTTTATGGCTGACCCCACAGGCCCGCAGCACCACCATCTCGCTCTCGAGATACAAACGCCCGAACCCGAGCAAAATACCGAGGAACAGCCCCAGCGGCAGCAGCAGCTCAAGGAACCCGGGAATACGGTAGGCCAATACCAGCAACACGAAATCGGCATCGAGCTTGCCGGTGGCAGCATCGGTCAAATACTTGATCAGGCGGGCACTGGTGATGATCAGCAGCAGCACTGCCGTCACCGCCGTTGTGGAGAGTAATACCTCGCGGGAGAGATAACGGAAAATAATCAAAGCTCAATCCCTGTCGCGAACCCCGGTCGCACACATTGATATCGAGGGTTCAGATGGCATGTAACACCGCAGGCCGTTGTGGGTGCCGTCTGGCACTGATTCCCGAAACCACTGTATAGTGCGGCTATCTTTATCGTTAAGCGGGCCGCATTATCCCGCAATCAGTCAGCAAAGTCTTGTATGGAGTCGTCATGGATTTCGAAATCGTCAATGGCCCGGTTGAAGCACTGGAAACAGATTGCATCGTCATAGGTGTCGAAGCCGAGGGCAAGCTTGCCCCTTCGGCTGAAGCACTGGACAAGGCAGCCTCAGGCTACCTCCGTGAGCTGATCGGCAGTGGCGACATTACGGGCAAGGCCGGCGAGCAGCAGATGCTGTTCAAGGTACCGGGACTGAAAGCCAAGCGTGTACTGGTACTGGGGCTTGGCAAGTCGGACGAGCGCAAGGACCGCCACCACCGTAAACTGATCGGCTCTATTGCCGCAACCCTGAAAAAAGCCGGTGTGACCAGTGCCGTTGTTGCACTGGACGGACTTGCCAGCGAGCAGAAAGACACCTATCGCCAGACCCGTCAGCTGGTTGAGTGGGTATCCGAAGAGCTTTACCAGTACGACATTACCAAGAGCAAAAAGTCCGATCCGATCAAGCTCGAGAGGGTCGCGATCCTGCTTGATGAAGCGGAAACCGAACTCGGCGAAGGCGCGCTGCTAGACGGTGCGGCGATCGCCAACGGTGTCAGCAGCGCCCGCGAAGTTGCCAATCTGCCGGGCAATATCTGCACCCCGAGCTACCTGGCTGAACGCGCGATCGGGCTGGCTGAAAACTTCGAATCCATCAGCGTCGAGATTCTTGACGATACGCAGATGGAGGAGCTCGGCATGGGCGCTCTGCTCGCAGTCGGTCGCGGCAGTGCCCAGCCGTCACGCCTGATCGTGATGCACTACAAAGGCGGCGACGAAAACGAAAAGCCCCATGCACTGGTCGGTAAAGGGATCACGTTCGACACCGGCGGCATCAGTCTGAAGCCCGGCGCCGAAATGGACGAGATGAAATTCGACATGGGCGGTGCTGCCAGCGTCCTCGGCACCATGGAAGCACTCGCCGAGATGCACCTGCCATTGAACGTGGTCGGTGTCATCGCCGCCGCCGAAAACATGCCGGGCAGCAAAGCTACGAAACCGGGCGACATCGTCACCACACTGTCCGGGCAGACCGTCGAGATTCTCAACACCGATGCCGAGGGTCGCCTCGTACTCTGTGATGCACTGACCTATGTCGGTCGTTTCGAGCCGCAGAGCGTCATCGATATTGCCACCCTGACCGGTGCCTGCATTATCGCCTTGGGTCATCAGGCATCAGGCTTGCTCAGCAACAACGACGAACTGGCCGAAGCCCTGCTCGATGCCGGCGACTATGCTGCGGATCGTGCCTGGCAGCTGCCGCTGTGGGATGAGTTCCAGGAACAGCTGGACTCCAACTTTGCCGACATCGCCAACATCGGCGGTCGCCCCGCTGGCACCATCACGGCGGCATGCTTCCTGTCACGCTTCACCAAAGAGTATCGCTGGGCTCATCTGGATATCGCCGGTGTCGCCTGGAAGAGCGGTAAGGCCAAAGGTGCTACCGGCCGCTGCGTGCCGCTGCTGACCCAGTACCTGCTTGATCTGGCAGAACAGAAAGAGAGCGCAGACGAGGCCTGATCCAAGCCGATGAGCCGTGCCGACTACTACATTCTCGCCGACGCCGACCCGGACAGCCGTGAGCTGTTCCTGTGTCGGCTGTGCGAGAAGATTCTGGGCCTTGGCCTGAACATCTACATTCACATGCCAAGTGAATCCGACGCGGAGCGTCTCGATCAGCGCCTTTGGGCGTTCAGACCCGACGCTTTCGTACCGCACGTTATACTAGGTGATAAGCCCTCCGCGCCTATCGAAATAGGTCATGGAGAACAGCGTCCCGAGCACCGAGAGGTGTTTATCAATCTGGCGCTGTCGCTTCCGGAGGATGCTTTCGAATTTCAGCGCATTGTCGAGATCGTCGTGCAGGACGCCGATGTACTCGAAGCGACGCGGCAAAACTATCAGCGCTGCCGCGATCGGGGAGTCGAGCTGCACCGAACCGATATGCGCTGATCCGACGCCCGTCTGGGGCGATGTTCAGGAGTACGCATGAAGCGCGCACTGATACTGATATTTGTCGCCCTGCCGATTGCCGCCGGCATCTGGTATATGAACCGTCCAGCCCCCCTGTCGGTGCCGCTGTCCCCAGTTGGCACAGGTCCTGTGGAAGTTATCGCTGCCAACAGCCGCGCCGGCACCATTCGCGCCTGCGAGCGCTCCCGGTTGTCCATGCCTCAGGGCGGGCGCGTTGAAACCCTGTTTGTGGATGAGGGCGACAGGGTCAAGACCGGCCAGCTGCTGTTGAAGCTCTATGACGATGAACAGCAGGCACTGGTTGCGCAGGCCGATGCCAACCTCGCCGCTGCACGACTGGAGAAACAACGTGCCTGCACACTAGCCGATTTCAATCGCCGCGAACTGAAACGCTCCCAGTCGCTGGCCGAGCGCAATCTGGTATCGGATGAGCAACTCGACCGCCTGGCCAACGCGGCTAGGCTCTCCGCGATCGACTGTGAGCGCTCTGACGTCAGTATCACTCAGGCTCAGGCGGAGCTGTCGCTGTACACCGCCCAGCTGGACAAGCGGCAATTGCGCGCCCCCTTCTCCGGCATTGTCGCGGAAATTAACGGTGAGCCCGGTGAATACACCACCCCCTCCCCGCCCGGCGTTGCCACACCGCCTGCTGTCGATCTGATCGATGACAGCTGCCTGTATGTGCGCGCACCGATTGATGAGGTGGAGGCAGCTCAACTGCGCTCTGGCCAGAGTGCCCGCATCACACTCGACGCCTTTCGCGGTTCCGGGTTCAGCGGCACAGTAAAGCGCATCGCTCCCTTCGTATCGGAACTGGAAAAACAGGCGCGCACTGTGGATGTGGATGTCTACTTCGATCCGATCCCTCGTTCCACCCCGCTACTGGTCGGCTATAGCGCCGATGTGGAAGTGATCATCGAGCGCCATGAGAACACCCTGCGCATCCCCACCGAAGCACTGCTGGAAGGCAGTGCCGTACTGCGGTTCGATCCAGCCAGTGCCACACTCAAACGTGTCAGTGTCGATACCGGCCCCGCTAACTGGAGCTGGACCTCAATCACCGGCGGTCTTGCCGAAGGCGATCAAATTCTGACCCGTCTCGATATTGAAGGTGCCGTGGACGGGGCCCGGGTCACGCCGCAATGATCGTGCTGGAACAGCTCTGTAAAACCTACCATCTCGGCGGTGAAAGCGTGCACGCCCTTGATCATCTGGATCTGCAGATCGCCGCCGGGGATTATCTGTCCGTCATGGGGCCCTCCGGCTCAGGTAAGTCCACGCTACTGAACATGCTTGGACTGCTCGACACGCCGGACAGCGGGCACTATCGGCTTGAACAGCAGGAGATGAGCGCACTTGGCGAAGAGCAACGTGCCCAGATCCGCAACCATAAAATCGGTTTCGTGTTTCAGGCCTACCATCTGATCGACCGACTCAACGCGCGGGAAAATATCGAGCTGCCACTGATACTGACGGGCGTACCACCGCGTGAGCGCAGAACGCGGGTCGATGAGCTGCTTGAACGACTGGGGCTGTCACGTCATGCCGCCCACCATCCGCATCAACTCTCCGGCGGACAGCGCCAGCGCGTGGCGATTGCACGCGCGGTCATTCGCCGCCCGGCGCTGCTGCTGGCCGATGAACCCACCGGCAATCTGGACAGTCACTCCGGCGCGGAGGTGATCGGGCTACTTGAAGAGCTGAACGGCGAGGGCATTACCCTGCTCGTCGTCACGCACGACCCGGCCATGGGCAAGCGTGCACGGCGACAGTTGTGGATGCAGGATGGTCAGCTAATCAGCGATACCCGCAACCGGGACTCGGGTGACCCCGATGCGAACCGCTGATCTGATCCAGTTCAACCTTCACCTGCTGCTGCGCCAGTGGTTTCGCACGCTGATGATTTTACTGGCCACAGCCGTCGGCGTGGCCGCCGTGCTGCTGCTAACCGGCCTTGGCGAAGGCGCACGCCGCTTTGTGCTCGATGAGTTTTCATTGCTGGGACAGGACACGCTGATTCTGCTGCCCGGGCGCAAAGAGACCACCGGAGGCCTGCCGCCACTGACCGGAGAGGGCACTAGGGACATCACGCTTGACGATGTCGACGCCCTGAGCCGGCTGCCCGGCATCGAGATGGTCGCCCCGCTGATCGTCGGCAACGCGCAGGTGTACGTCGGCGGGCGCAACCGGGAAATTGTGACGCTGGGCACCAGCGCGCGCTTTTTCGAGCTGCGCCAACTGTCCATGCAGCAGGGGCAGGCGTTACCGGACATTCCACTGCAACAGGCTGGTGCCGTCTGTGTTATCGGGCCCGAGGTGCGTCGCGAGTTGTTTGGCACACAACGGGCGCTGGGCGAATGGATTCGCGTCGGCGACCGGCGCTTTCGGGTCATCGGCATTGTCGAGGACAGAGGCGAATCGTTGGGCATGGATGTCAGCAATCAGGTCATCCTGCCGGTGGCCTCGGCGCAACAGATATTCAACACCCAGGGGATGTTTCGTGTGCTGCTGAAAGTACGCGCCGGGGCCTCCATCGAGCGCAGCCGTGAACGCGTTATAGAGTTGATGCAACAGCGCCACGGTGGCGAGCGCGATGTAACGCTGATCACACAGGATGCGCTGCTCGGCGCCTTCACCGACATTCTCGGACTGTTGACGCTGTCCGTTGCCGCCATTGCCGCGATCAGTCTGGTGGTCGCCGGCATCCTGATCATGAACATCACCCTGATCAGCGTCAGCCAGCGCACCGCCGAGATCGGCCTTCTCAAGGCACTCGGCGCCAGTGCCGCACTGGTACGGCTGCTGTTTATCAGCGAGGCGCTGATGCTCTCGGCCTTTGGCGCACTGATCGGCATTATCAGCGGATACGCCCTGCTCTGGCTCGGCCACAGCATCTGGCCGCAGTTTCCGGTAACCGTACCCCTGTGGGCGCTGTCCGGCAGTTTGATCATCGCGCTTGGCGTCGCCACGCTGTTCGCCTGGCTGCCCGCCTCCCGTGCCGCCCGGCTGGCACCGGTACAAGCCCTCAAGGGCGAGGTGCACGATGCTTAGCCGCGATTATCTACGCCTGACGTTCGGCACCCTGCATGCCGGGCGTATGCGCTCGGTACTGACCATTGTCGGTATCGCGATCGGCATCGCCGCCGTACTCATGCTGACCACCCTTGGCCAGGGCATACGGCTCTATGTACTGGAGAACTTCTCCCAGTTCGGCAGCCGGATCGTCGCCGTCACCCCAGGCAAGTCCCAAACCGGCGGCATGGGCGGTCTCCTCTCCAGCACACGCCCAATCAGTCTCGAGGACGCCCGCAGCTTTCGCTCGCTGCCCTACGCCATTCATGTGGTCCCGATCGTGCAGGGTGCAGGCGCGATCGAGTACGGTAATCGCGTCCGGCACACCGATATCCTCGGTGTCGGGCCTGATGCCGCGGCGGCCTGGCGTTTTAACATCGCGCTGGGACGTTTTCTGCCGCAGAGCGGCGGCTATTCACAGCCCTTTGCCGTGCTCGGTCACAAGGTACATGCCGAACTCTTTGGCGGTGAAAACCCACTCGGGCGATTCATTCGTGTCGGCGGCGAGCGTTATCGCGTAGTCGGCGTGATGGAGGAGAAGGGACAGATGCTGGGGTTCGATCTGGATGACATCGTGTACATCCCCATCGACCGTGCGTTGAGCCTGTTCAACCGCACAGGGCTGATGGAGGTGGATATCACCTATCAGCCCTCGACCACGGCGCAGGCCATGGCTGAGCGCATACGCACACGTCTGATCGCCCGCCATGGCGGTGAGGACTTTACCATCATCACGCAGGACGAGATGCTCTCGAGCCTCGACCGTATTCTCGGCATCCTAACCCTCGCCATCGGCGGCTTGGGCGGTATCTCCTTGCTTGTCGGTGCCATCGGCATTCTGACTATTATGGTCACCACAGTACGTGAGCGTCGCAGCGAGATCGGTTTGCTTCGGGCACTCGGCGCCACCACCCGCCAGGTGTTGTTGCTTTTCCTGTGTGAGGCGGTGCTACTGGCGCTGGCCGGTGGACTTGCAGGGCTTCTGCTCTCCGCCCTGTTTCTGGGCATACTGTCATTGGCCATACCGGCATTGCCAATCCAGATCAGCCCGCTGTTCCTGCTGCTCGCCCTCAGCCTTTCAGCTATGGTTGGACTGCTGGCCGGCGTTCTACCAGCCAGTCAGGCGGCGCGGCTCAATCCCGTATCAGCCTTGCAGAGCGAGTAATAAGCCGTTGCAGTTGTGGGAACTGGAACTGCAGAATTTGGTAGCCTGCCCACCCGCCGCCCCCTTTTACCATTACATCCCTCCGCTGCAGGCACCGTGCTGTCTGCCTTTGCGCTCATTTAGCCAGTGACATCCTTGGAGCTGGCATCTAAAGACACCCCTCAATTCACACATCCCGAACAAGGTCACCAACTAGACCTAAGTCGAATATGGCGCTGAAATGCCGAAAGCGATATGGATGCAGGCCGTTTCTGGTACGTCATGCACTGAAAGGCCGCTCTACAATCCGTCAGAAACGCTGCTGCCTCCCCTTGGTAGGGACACCTTTGTAGTGCCTGAATGAGACTTTCAGGCCGTAGTCGGGTGCGCCACAGGCCAACAGAATAGGCAGTATCGATAACTACGCGCCGCGCTTGGGGCGCTGCAGAACAGAATTCCATTTCAGGTTCGAGAGAGAAGAGAGTAATGCGAATAGGTGTACCCAAAGAGATCGAAGAGGGAGAGAAGCGCGTAGCGCTCACCCCTGAGGTCGCGACACAGCTGCAGAAGCTGGGCTTCACGCTGGCCATCGAGTCCGGTGCCGGCGCGGCTGCCAATTTCGATGACGAGCAGTACAAAACCGTCGGTGTCGAGATCGTCGAGGATCCCCGCGATCTGTGGAAGCACTCCGATATCATCATGAAGGTGCGACCACCCAAGGAGCACCCGGAGCTGGGCTTCTATGGGGTCGAGCTGCTGGGCAAGGGCCAGACCCTGATCAGCTTCCTCTACCCGGCGATGAACCAGGAGACCCTGCAGGCGCTGTCAGAGCGCGGTGTCACCGCACTGGCGATGGACAGCGTACCGCGTATCTCCCGTGCGCAGAAGATGGACGCCCTGAGCTCCATGGCCAACATCGCAGGCTACCGCGCCGTGGTCGAGGCTGCACAGCACTTTGGCCGCTTCTTTACCGGTCAGATCACTGCTGCCGGTCGCATTCCGCCGGCCAAGGTATTGGTGATCGGTGCCGGTGTGGCAGGTCTTGCCGCCATCGGCGCGGCCAAGAGCATGGGCGCTATCGTGCGTGCCTTCGACACCCGCCCCGAGGTAAAGGAGCAGGTGGAGAGTATGGACGCCGAGTTCCTGATGCTCGACTTCCCGGATGAGGACGGCGCAGGCAGCGGCGGCTACGCCAAGACCATGAGCCCCGAATTCATCAAGGCGGAGATGGATCTGTTCGCATCCCAGGCCGCTGAGGTGGATATCATCATCACCACCGCGCTGATCCCGGGCAAGCCGGCCCCTGAGCTGATCACCGAGCGCATGGTCGCCAACATGAAGCCTGGCAGCGTCATCGTTGACCTGGCGGCGGAAGCCGGCGGTAACTGCAAGCTGACCGAAGCCAACAAAGTGGTGGTCAAGCATGGCGTCACCCTGATCGGCTATACCAATCTGCCGAGCCGTCTGGCTGCGCAGTCGAGCCAGCTCTACGCCACCAACCTGCGCCACCTGCTGACCGACCTCTGCCCTGAGAAGGACGGCAACATCGTGGTTGATATGGAGGACGAAGTGATCCGCGGTGCCACCGTGGTCAAAGAGGGCAATATCACCTGGCCGCCACCTGCCCCGCGTATCTCCCTGGCACCGAAAGAGGACATCGGCATCAAGGCCAAGGCGCAGCTGGAGAAGCCGGAAGCCAAGCCGGCCCATCCGCTGGCGTTCATTATTCCCCTGGCGCTGGCGGGTCTGGCCCTGTTTGGCCTGGGCTCCGTCGCGCCGCCTGAGTTTATCGGGCACCTGACCGTGTTCGTGCTGTCCTGCTTTATCGGCTACATGGTGATCTGGGGCGTGTCGCACTCGCTGCATACGCCGTTGATGAGCGTGACCAACGCCATCAGTAGCATCATCGTCATCGGAGCATTGATCCAGATCTCAAGTGACAGTCCGCTGGTGGTGATATTGGCCACGCTGGCGGTGTTTATCACCAGCATCAACATCGTCGGCGGCTTTGCCGTCACCCAGCGCATGCTGCGGATGTTCAGGAAGTAAGGAGCCGACAATGAATACAGGCATCATCACAGCATCATACATAGGCGCCAGTGCGCTCTTCATCATGGCGCTCGGGGGACTGGCTCATCAGGAGAGCGCCCGTCGCGGTAACTTCTACGGCATGCTCGGCATGGGGCTGGCGCTCGTCGTCACCATTGTCGGACTGGTCACCCAGAACCATTTCGTCCTCATCGTCGGCATCCTTGCCGGTGGCGCCATCGGCTGGTATCTGGCGAAAAAAGTCGAGATGACCCAGATGCCGGAGCTGGTGGCGGTATTGCACAGCCTGGTTGGCCTTGCCGCGGTGTTCGTCGGTTGGGCCAACGCCCTGGACCACAACGCCGTGAGCCAGACACCGGTTGAGCAGGCGATCCACGCCACCGAGACCTACCTCGGCATCCTGATCGGCGCACTGACCTTCTCAGGCTCTATCTGTGCCTATCTGAAACTGGCGGCCAAGATCAGCGGCAAGCCGCTGCAGCTGCCGGGCAGGCACATTTTCAATTTAGTCCTGTTACTCGCCGCGATCGGGTTCTGCGTCGAGTACGTCGCCTCCGCACCAGAGGGCGGTATTGGCTGGCTGGTGGCGATGACCATCATCGCACTGGTGTTCGGCGTACACATGGTCGTCGCCATCGGCGGTGCCGATATGCCGGTGGTGGTCTCAATGCTCAACAGCTACTCCGGTTGGGCCGCGGCAGCCATGGGCTTCATGCTCGGCAACGATCTGCTGATCGTGGTCGGCGCGCTGGTCGGCTCCAGTGGCGCGATCCTTAGCTACATCATGTGCAAGGCGATGAACCGCAAGTTCGTCAACGTCATCCTCGGCGGCTTCGGCAACAAGAGCAGCGGTGGTGCCGGTGCCGCAGGTCCTGCCGGCAGCGAAGAGGATATCAAGCCGATCCAGGCCGACGAGGTGGCCGACATGCTGGCCTCCGCCAAGGAGGTGATGATCCTCCCCGGCTACGGCATGGCCGTGGCGCAGGCCCAGCACACGGTGTACGAGATCAGCAAGAAGCTGAAGGATAAGGGCGTTAACGTGCGCTTTGGTATCCACCCGGTCGCGGGTCGCATGCCGGGGCACATGAACGTGCTGCTGGCTGAAGCGAAGGTTCCGTATGACATCGTGTTCGAGATGGACGAGATCAACGAGGAGTTCCCGAACGTGGATGTGTCCATCGTCATCGGCGCCAACGACATCGTCAACCCGGCTGCGCAAGAGGTGCCGGACAGCCCCATCGCCGGCATGCCGGTACTGGAACCGTGGAACGGCAAGACCACCATCGTGCTCAAGCGTGGCATGAGCACCGGCTACGCCGGGGTGGACAACCCGCTGTTCTACAAGGAGAACACCCGCATGCTGTTCGGCGATGCCAAGGACAGTGTGGATGCGGTGTTGAAGTACCTTAGCGAGTAATACTCTACGGAGACCGGCCCGCGGCCGGTCTTCCGCTTTATCTACGACCCGCCTCAAGCATCCCGCTTGGCCACCAGCGGCTCAGTCGGCCGCCCCGGCCGCGATACCAGCAGCCAACACCCCAGCGACAGCGGTATACAGCCAAGCCACTGATACCAGTCCGCACGCTCATCAAGAAGCCAGTAGGCAACCGCCAGCGTAACCAGCGGTGATATTGAGTTCATCGAAACTGCTTTCGAAATCGGTATTCGGTGAATCGCCTCTACCCAGAGGATTTTCGACACACCCAATATCAACAATCCGTTAATCAGCACCCAGGGCGCCGCTGACATCATATCCGTTACGGATGGCAACGTTTCAAAACTCAGTGCCATCAACCAAAGCACGGCACAGCTGATGCAACTGCGCAGGAACAGAATACTGCCGACACCCACCAGTTTGCGCGCTTTCTGCATATGGAAGTTAGCAAAGGGGGGAATCGCCACGGCTACCAGCAGGATCAGCTCTCCCTTGCCGATAAAGCTCAGAGAATCCGGCGCCAGAACCAGCACAGCGCCCAACACCATAACGGCACCGCCGACACCCTGACGTCTGGAAAGACGCTCGTGCCCCATCAGACGCAGCAGCAACATGGAGAAAAACACCTCCATCAGCAGCAACACGCTGGTTGTGCTTGCCGGGACCATCGACTGCCCCCAGAACACCAAACCATAGTAAAGAACGCCAATGCCAATGCCGGAGATCAGCGAACTGGCCAACGCCTCTTTGCACAGCAGCTCCCGCCACTCACCGCGCAGGGTGAGCCAAGCGGCAAAAAACAGAGCCGTCACCAGCGCACTGAGTGCCGCACAGACCAGCACGGGAATAGACGCATAAGCCTGCTTGGAGACGACCGGCAGCAATCCCCACATCGTTGCCGCTCCTGCGATATACAACTCGCCTACCCGCTCCCGATCGAGCATCACCACACACCTCGCACCGATAACCATACAGGGCTGAAACAGCGATAGGCCGCAGGATCAGCAGATATTGAAGGCGAGCGATAGTATAGACACCCACCTGTCTCGACAAGCGGGTGCTCGCTATCCCCCAGGTTCCGATGCCTGGCTAGAAAGACTGCAACAGGTACAGGTTCAGGAATGTGACGAACCGCTACCGCCGTCCAGCCTGTGCGGAGACCACCGCGCTGAACGCCCGTCTTACCCTGTAACAGGTCGCTCTGTGCCTGTATAATGTCCGGTTTTCGAATCGCCCCGCGCCCCTTCGCTCTGGGCGCAATCACGCTGCCGGATTTCAAGACATGACAGACCGCATGGACAAGACCTACCAGCCCAACGAGATCGAACAGAACTGGTACAAGAAGTGGGAAGAGAGTAACTACTTCGCCCCGTCAGGCGAAGGCGATGCCTACAGCATCATGATCCCGCCGCCCAACGTCACCGGCAGCCTGCACATGGGCCACGCCTTCCAGCACACCATCATGGACGCCCTGATCCGCTACCGCCGCATGCAGGGCAAAAACACCCTGTGGCAGGTCGGCACCGACCACGCCGGTATCGCCACCCAGATGGTGGTCGAGCGCAAACTGGCCGCGGAAACCGGCGAGAGCCGTTACGACCTGGGCCGCGACGCCTTCATCGAAAAGGTGTGGGAATGGAAGGAGCAGTCCGGCGGCACCATCACCGGTCAGATGCGACGCCTGGGCAACTCGGTGGACTGGCCCACCGAGCGTTTCACCATGGACTCCGGTTTCTATCACGCCGTGCAGGAAGTGTTTATCCGTCTGTACGACGACGGCCTGATCTACCGCGGCAAACGTCTGGTCAACTGGGACCCGAAACTGCACACCGCGATCTCCGACCTGGAGGTTGAGAACCGCGAAGTCAAAGGCAAGATGTGGTACCTGCGCTACCCGCTGGCCGACGGTGTTAAAACCAAAGACGGTCTGGATTACATCGTCGTCGGCACCACCCGTCCGGAAACCATGCTCGGTGATACCGGCGTGGCGGTGAACCCGGAGGATGAGCGCTACGACAACCTGGTGGGCAAGTTCGTCGAGCTGCCGCTGGTGGGCCGCCGCATCCCCATCGTCGCTGATGACTACGCCAACATGGAGAAGGGCACCGGCTGCGTAAAGATCACCCCGGCCCACGACTTCAACGACTACCAGGTCGGTCAGCGCCAGCAGTTGCCGCTGATCAACGTGCTAACACTGAATGCCGATATCCGCGAAGAAGCGCAGGTGTTCAACTTCGACGGCAGCGTCAACGCCGACATCGATGCGACCCTGCCGCAGCAGTTCCGCGGTCTGGAGCGTTTCGAAGCCCGCCGTCAAATCGTCGCCGCGTTTGAAGACGCAGGTCTGTTGGTCAAAATCGAAGAGAACGCCATGACCGTGCCCTACGGTGACCGTGGCGGTGTCGTCATCGAGCCGATGCTGACCGACCAGTGGTTCTGCGATGCCAAAACACTGGCCAAGCCGGCGATCGAGGCTGTGGAGAACGGCGATATCAAGTTCGTGCCCAAGCAGTACGAAAACATGTATTTCGCCTGGATGCGCGACATTCAGGATTGGTGTATCTCCCGCCAGCTGTGGTGGGGCCACCGCATCCCGGCCTTCTACGACGATGCCGGCAACGTCTATGTCGCCAACTCCGCCGAAGCGGCACGCGAGAAGTACAATCTGGATCTGGAGCTGGAACTGCGTCAGGACGATGACGTGCTCGACACCTGGTTCAGCTCGGCACTCTGGACCTTCGGTACACTGGGCTGGCCGGAAGATACCGAGCGCCTGAAGACCTTCCACCCCACCGACACCCTGGTGACCGGTTTTGACATCATCTTCTTCTGGGTGGCGCGCATGATCATGATGACCATGCACTTCATGAAGGATGAGGACGGCAAACCGCAGGTACCGTTCAAGACCGTGTACGTAACCGGCCTGATCCGCGACGAGAGCGGCGACAAGATGTCAAAGTCCAAGGGTAACGTACTCGACCCACTGGACATGATCGACGGCATCAGCCTGCCGGAACTGCTGGAGAAGCGCTGCGGCAACATGATGCAGCCGCAGCTGGCCGAGAAGATCGGCAAGCGTACCGAGAAGCAGTTCCCGGAGGGGATCGCCGCTCACGGTACCGATGCACTGCGCTTCACGCTGGCCGCGCTGGCCTCCACCGGTCGCGATATCAACTGGGATATGAAGCGCCTGGAGGGCTACCGCAACTTCTGCAACAAGATCTGGAACGCCGCCCGCTATGTACTCAGCAACACCGAAGGTGAAGACTGCGGCCAGAACAATGAAGAGGTACTGCTCACCCTGGCCGACCGCTGGATCCTCAGTGCCCTGCAGCGCACCGAACAGACGGTGATCCGTCATCTGGACGAATACCGTTTCGACCTGGCTGCACAGACGCTGTACGACTTCGTCTGGAACCAGTACTGCGACTGGTATCTGGAACTGTCCAAACCGGTACTCTGGGATACCTCGGAGGGCAATACCGACGAGGAGAAAGCGCAACTGGCCGCCCTGCGTCGCGGCACCCGCGGCACTCTGGTCCGCGTGCTGGAAGCGATCCTGCGCCTGTCCCATCCGATGATGCCGTTCATCACAGAGGAGATCTGGCAGCAGATCAAGGGACTGGCCGGCAAAGAGGGCGACACCATCATGCTGCAGCCCTACCCGCAACCGGTTCAGGAGCTGATCGACGAAGCGGCCGAAACCGATGTGGAGTGGCTGAAAGAGGTGATCATCAGCATCCGCAACATTCGCGGTGAGATGAACATCGCCCCGGGCAAAGAGCTCGAGGTACTGATCCACAACGGCAGCGACGATGATTTCCGCCGCCTGCGCGAGAACTACATCTCTCTGACCAAGCTGGCCAAGCTTAGCGAGATCAAATGGCTGGAGCCGGACGAGGACGCCCCGATGTCCGTCACCAAGCTGGTGGGCAAGATGGAGGTTCTGGTACCGATGGCCGGCCTGATCGACAAAGACGCCGAGCTGGCCCGCCTGCAGAAAGAGCTGGACCGCCTGACCGGCGAGATCAAGCGCGTTGAAGGCAAACTGGCCAACGAGAAGTTCGTTGCCAATGCGCCTGAAGAGGTGGTCGCCAAGGAGCGCGAGAAGATCGAAGCCGCCCAGGATTCGTTCGATAAGCTCAAGGAGCAATACGCGAAGATCGAGGCGCTCTAACAGTCCGCGTTATCGAACAAGGGCAGCCACACGGCTGCCCTTTCTTTTTGTCTAACGGGCTGGCTGCGCGGCCTGCGCCCAGGCCGGTGGGCGGTGATAGCGCCCCATCACCGAACTCAGGCTTAGAAACGCCAGCAGCGAATAGAGTATCTGCTCGGGCGGAAAGACCAGACAGCCCACCACCAGAATCAGCACATCGCAGGCCAGCGTGGTCTTGCCTGCATGGATATTGAAACGGCGCTCAAGGTAGATCGCCAGGATATTGATGCCACCCAAGGACGTTTGGTGGCGAAACAGAATAATCAACCCGAAGCCCACCAGAAGGCCGCCCAGTATTGCGGCCATCGCAGGCTCGGCAATGCTGAACTCCAGCCAGCGATCCATCAGTACCGACAGCAGTGTGAGCAGGCTGACAGCGGCGAAGGTCCGCGATGTGAAGGCCAGTCCCATGAAACGGGCCGCCAGCAGATAGAAAGGCAGATTGAGAATAAAGAACAGTGTACCGAATGTAAGGCCAGTCACGTACTGCAGTGTAAGCCCAAGCCCCGCCGTACCGCTGATCAGCAGATGGGCTGAATTGAGCAGATGTATGCCCAGCGCAACGAGCAGGCAACCCTCCAGAATGGAGAGCCAGCGATGAGTAAAAACCATAAAACGACTCCCTCCGCTTGTGGCGGTTCGAACCGATGATCAAAAGGCCTTGTGGGCCCGGCATCCAAGAAGCACGCATAACAGGTGTGCTATGGGCTTCATTGACAGAAATGGTCTGCAATCATAGCTGATGCATGCTGTATGCCATAGATCAATAGCGCTAAATTAACGCGTTACCGCCCTGTTGCCGGATTTCTTCACCTTCACGGTGCATCCCTTGCACTGACTTTGCCCACAACCGCATGACCTGCCTCACCAATCCGGCGCAATCGACTCACTGCAGTATTGTTTCACCTGTTAATTAAATTTATTGTGAGGCACGCGTTTTCGTATCACATCATAAAGGCATCGCATCATGGGATATTTGAAGAATTACCCGAACAAGGAGGGGTATTTTGGTGAGTTCGGTGGAGCCTTTCTGCCGCCGGAGCTGGAGTCCCAGTTCGCCGAAATCAATCGTGCCTACCTGAGCCTTGGCCGCTCGGCCGACTTTCTCAACGAGCTTCGCTATATCCGCAAGCACTACCAGGGTCGCCCCACCCCGGTGTATTACGCGCACAACCTAAGCCGCGAAGTCGGCGCGCATATCTACTTAAAGCGCGAAGACCTCAACCATTCCGGCGCCCACAAGCTTAATCACTGCATGGCAGAGGCGCTGCTTGCCAAGCACATGGGCAAAACCAAGCTCATCGCCGAGACCGGCGCAGGCCAACACGGGGTGGCGCTCGCCACCGCGGCTGCCTACTTCGGCATGGAGTGCGAAATCCATATGGGCGAGATCGATATCGCCAAGGAATCCCCCAATGTCACCCGCATGAAGCTGCTCGGCGCCAAGGTTGTGCCGGTGGGCTTTGGCGGGCGCAGCCTCAAGGAAGCGGTCGACTCTGCCTTCCAGTCCTATCTGGGTCAGGCCGACACGGCGCTGTTCGCCATCGGTTCGGTAGTCGGACCTCACCCCTTCCCACTGATGGTACGTGACTTCCAGTCCGTCATCGGTGCCGAAGCCAAAGATCAGTTCCTTGAGATGGTCGGCGAACTGCCGGATCAGGTAGGCGCCTGCGTCGGCGGCGGGTCCAACGCCATGGGCCTGTTCAGCGCCTTCCTCGATGATGAAGGGGTACAACTCAATGGCGTGGAGCCGTTGGGCAAGGGCACCAAGCTCGGCGAGCACTCAGCCACCATGACCTTCGGTAAACCGGGCATGATCCACGGCTTCAAGTGTCTGCTGCTCAGCGACGAAGAGGGCAACCCGGCGCCGGTGCACTCCATCGCCTCTGGCCTCGACTATCCGGGGGTGGGACCTGAGCACTCCTTCCTCAAGACCGCCGGCAAGGTGAACTACCATGCGATTAGCGACGACGAAACGCTGGATGCGTTTTACAAACTTTCGCGTATGGAAGGGATTATCCCGGCACTGGAGAGCGCCCATGCGGTAGCCTGGGCCATGAAGCATGGCCGCGAGAACCCCGGCCAGACGCTGCTGATCAACCTCTCCGGTCGAGGCGACAAGGATATCGATTACGTGGCCGAAAACTTCGGCTTCGAGGCAAAATCCTAAGGACTATGCCATCGCCCACCCCTTGTCGGGGTGGGCTTTACTCATCCCTCCAGCATCGCCTCGATGTAGGCTTGAACCGAGCGCCCCAGCGCATTCAGGTTATAGCCACCCTCAAGCACCGACACCACACGGCCTTCGCAGTAGCGCTTAGCGGCATCCATAATCAAGCCACCGATCCAGCCGAAGTCCTCATCATCCAGCATCAGCTCGGCCAACGGATCATCACGATGGGCGTCAAAACCGGCTGACACCAGAATCATATCCGGTCGGTGTGTTGCCAGTGCCGGTAACCAGTCGCGCTCTATCGCCTGCCTGAACGCGGCACTGCCCGTACCCGCCGGCAGCGGCGTATTGACGATATTGGGCTTGTCGATATCCTGAAACCGGAAGGGGTAGAAAGGAAACTGGAAGCTCGAACAGACCAGCACATCCGGCCGATCCTTGAAGATATCCACAGTGCCGTTACCGTGGTGTACATCAAAGTCCAGCACCGCCACACGTTTCACACCTGGCCTCTGCAAAGCCCAGCCCGCCCCGGTTGCGACATTATTGAACAGACAGAACCCCATAGCGGCATCGTGTTCGGCATGGTGCCCCGGAGGGCGCACGGCGCAAAATACATTGTCGGCCAATCCGTCGAGTACCCGATCGACACCCTGCACGACCGCGCCGGCAGCCAGATCTGCCGCCCGAAGACTGTGGGGGTTCAACGCCGTATCGGGGTCGGCATAACTGAGTCCCCGCTCGGGATGTAGATCGCAGATGGCATCGATGTAGTGATCGGGATGGGCCAGCTCCAGCTGTGCCCGGGATGCGGGCGAAGCCACTAGCAGATCCAAACGTTCAAGCATACCGCTGAGCTCAAGCTGCCGGTGTATCGCGCGCAGCCGCTCAGGGCTTTCCGGATGTCCGGCACTCATCTGATGTAGCTCACAATCCACATGGCTGATCAGCGCAGTCGTCATAAGCACTCCCCCCATCTACCTCTCAGTACAGCAGAAATCGGCCGGGAGTACAGAGAAAGGCCTAGGACGTTTTACGGCTCGATCAGGTGCCATCATACGCAGACACGACGACGGGATTCCCGTGCGCTCCTCAAGCTTGACGACCGTCAATGGCAAAAAGACAGGCCTGCCCGACAATAAAACCGTAGTCAATCACCGACGCCTATCTCCTTCGTCCGGTTATACGGGGAGCAAACCAGTGCTCAGCACCGACAACCCTTTTCGCCGTCAGGCAGAACGATCGCTCGAGCCACTAGTGCTGACGCAGCGCGGTGAGTTTGTGTACCTGAACCCGGCTGCGCTGGAGCTCTTGGGAGCTGCCTGTGCCGAACAGCTGATCGGCACCCCGATGCTGGATCGCGTCCATCACGCCGATCAGGCCCGCTTGCAATCGCGTGTATCTCGGTTAACAGCTGAAGGCGAAAGTGCCCCCTCTTTTGACAGATGGCTCGATCTGACCGGCAATCTGCTCCCTGTCGAGACGCGTATTATCCCCTGGACGCATGAAGGCGCGCACGCCGAGCTTTTCTATGTGCGTAACCTCCGTGACCGCTGCGCTCAAGGCTGTGAAATCTTTAAGCTCAACGAAGAGCTGGAGCGGCGTGTTACCTCACGCACACGTGCACTGGCCGACACCGAGGTCAAACTGAAGTATTCGCTGAAGCTCAACGAGTCGATACTCGAAGCCTCCGCTTCCGCGATACTGGTGTACCAACACACCGGACAATGCATTCTGGCCAATACCGCCGCCGAGCGGATGACCGGCGGCTCTCGCAAGCAGCTACTGGCGCAGAACTTCACACAGCTGGAATCCTGGTTTCGCAGCGGCCTGCTGGATGCCGCCACCAGGGTCCTTTCCGCCCACACATCCGAGACGCTCGAGCGCCAGTACACAACCTCCTTCAACGTCACGCTCTGGGCAGAGATCCATCTGTCCAGCTTCGATATCGACGGTCAGCGCCACCTGTTGTTGATGATGCAGGACAACACCGACAAACGCCTCGCCGAAGAGAAACTCGCCCGACGCGAGCAGGCGTTTCGAACGCTGACCCACAACCTGCCCGACACCGTGTTGCGCATGGATAGGCAGGGCGAGTTGCTGTACGCCAACCCGGCCATGCAGCGCCTGCTGCCGCAGCCGGTGAGCGATCAGCAGGTTCGGAACCTTGAGCAAACAATGAACGGCGGCAGTTTCGCGCTGCTGAAGGAGCAGGCCAGACGGATTGCGAAAACCGCTAAAGCCACCGAAATGGATATGGTGTTCGCAGCGCCCGATGGCCACCGACGCCACTTTGCCATGCGCATCGTGCCTGAACCCGATGCCGACGGACTGCCGGGCAGTGTGCTGGCTGTCGGTCGTGACCTGACCGAACTGAAGCGCGCCGAGGAGGAGCTGCGCCTGGCCGCCAGCGTGTTTCACGCCTCAGCCGAGGGCGTGATGATCACCGACGCCAGCGGTCGAATCATATCGACCAACCCCGCCTTTACCGAGATTACCGGCTACGGCGCGGCCGAAGCGCTCGGCCGCAAGCCCAGCATGCTGAAATCGGAGCACCAAAAGGCCGACTTCTACCGCGAGATGTGGGACGCACTGCTCACCGAGGGGCAATGGCAGGGGGAGTTGTGGAACCGGCGCAAAGGCGGACAAGCCTTTCTCGAGTGGCTGACAATCAACCGTATCGACGACAGTCTGGGAAATCCGGTCCGTTACGTGGCGGTGTTCCATGACATTACCGAGCTGCGCCGCAAGGATGAACATATCGAGCATCTGGCGTTTCACGATGCGCTCACAGGCCTCCCCAACCGTGAACTGCTGCTTGAGCGGCTGGGTCATGCACTGGCGCAGTCGCATCGCGAGAACAAGCGCCTGTCGGTGACATTCATCGATCTCGATCGCTTCAAGGGGATCAATGACGCCCTTGGGCACGACATGGGCGACAACCTGCTACAACAGGTTGGCGACAGAATTCGACGCTGCCTGCGCACGACCGATACCGTAGCCCGCGTGGGCGGCGATGAGTTTCTGGTGCTGATGGAGAATCTGACATCAGCGCGCGATTGCGCCACTAAAGCACAACAGCTGCTCGACGAGATCGCGCGCCCCATAGCGCTGCCCGGTTATCGGCTTGAGATAACCGCCTCGATGGGGATGGCGTTCTTCCCTGAAGACAGCAACCAGCCGCTGGAGTTGATGAAGCGTGCGGATATGGCGATGTACGCGGCCAAGGAAGCCGGCGGTAACACCTACCGTTTCTTCCGCCAGGAGATGCTTGAGCGCACAACCCGGCGGCTTACACTGGAGATGGACCTGCGCAGGGCGATCAGCAACAACGAGCTGGAGCTCCACTATCAGCCGAAGATCGACCTGGCATCCAATACCGTAACCGGCGTTGAAGCACTGCTGCGCTGGCGACACCCCACTCGCGGCATGCAGGCACCCGGTGAGTTCATTCCATTGGCGGAAGAAAATGCGCTGATCTGCGACATAGGCGCCTGGGTAATTGGAGAAGCCTGCCGACAAACCGCCATTTGGCGCGCTCAGGGGCTCGATCTGAAAGTCGCGATCAACATATCGGCCCGACAGCTTGAGACCGGCGACCTGTATCAGCAACTGTGCGCACTCGCACACCAGCGGGGCATTCCACCCTCCTCGCTTGAACTCGAACTGACAGAAAGCGCCTTGATGAAAAACCCTGAAGGGGTAACCGGGCTGTTGAACCAATTCAGACAGGCGGGCGTTCGCATCGCCGTCGACGACTTTGGCACCGGCTATTCCAGCCTTGCCTATCTGCGCCGTCTGCCAATCGACATCCTCAAGATTGACCGCTCATTCGTTCTCGATGCGATTGCCGACGAGGACGATGCCCAGATCATCAAGACCATCCTTGCACTGGGGCAGAGCCTCAAGCTCGCCGTTGTCGCCGAGGGCGTGGAGAGCGAGTCTCAGGCAGCCCTACTGAAAGCGTCGGGCTGCGATCAGGCACAGGGATATCTGTATGCCAAACCGCTGCCAGGCGATGATATCGAGGCCTGGCTTACACAGCACACCCACTCGGTCACTTCCTGACCATGCAGTCAGCGCAAAATAGACAATACTTAGTCGGGCAAGCTCGTTGATGCTCAAACAAAGATGAGGTGCTTTATGCCAGACTGGATTGTTGTAGCCGATGCGTCGAAAGCGATCGTTTACGCACAGGACCGACCCAAGGGAGAGCTTCTGGAGGTGATGGATCTCGTACACCCGGAAGCACGGGTCAAGGACAGTGCCCTGAAAACCGACCATCCGGGCGTACCTGAAAAAGGCAGCGTCCGCCAAACCGAAGACCAGCGCTTTGCACGCGATATCATGGCCAAAGTTCGCCATGCGTTAGACACCAATGAAATAGGCGGCTTCTATATGGCGGCACCGCCCCATTTTCTCGGTCTTCTGCGCGATTCGATGGACAACCATCTGCGCAAGTCTCTGCATCGGGATCTCGACAAAAATCTGACCGGCGCTGCGCAGGGTGACGTGATCGCCGCGTTCTCCTACCCGACGATCCGCACCTGATCACGCGGATCGCTTTCCGTCGACCCTAGTGTCGACGGAAAGGCCAACCTCCCAGAATCAGGTGATCGTCATTGCTATCCAGCTCATCGATCCAATACTGCACCCTGAACGGAGACCCAAGCTCTGACTCGGCGGGAGGCCCTCCGTTGCGGCTGACCTGAAACCGGCCGGGACATCCCAGACGCTCATCGCCCGGCGACACATTGATGCGCCCCACCCCGATGCCGCTATCGTCATCCAGCTGGCCCCAGAGATGCAGAACAGGCGACTCATCGATGAGCATGACTCCGCCGTACACCCAGGTATCACCCTCAACGGGCACCACCGTACTGAACCGACCGTCCTGACCAACCGGTATATTCAAGTCCAGCACCGGGTCACGCCCGAGTTGCACATCAAGTGTACTTCCCTTGCGTTCAAGCCGAATCAGGTCTTCATAGGACGCACAACGCACACTGACCTGCGTTAAGGGTGAAACAGAGATATAACGCACAGTGGTATTACGTGCTATACCCTGCCACACCTCCGACTCAGCGCTGCTCTGTGCCGCACCCGGCGGCTCATGCCAATATTGAGGCCCCGCGCAGCCGAACAGGCCACCCAGCGTCACCAGTAACACTATGACTCTTAGCATTTCTCACCTCTCATCGGATCTGTCGGGACGCTGGGCACATAATAGCAGCCCCACGCCTCTTGACCCGTCCTACAGACACCAATATAGCTGAGGTGCCGCGTATTAAACTTGTAGTTAACACGAATCTAATGTTCAATTCATGGATTGGACTGAAAGAGCTATGGTCGCTAATTAAACACACAATTATCGATCCTGATGGACTCCCCATTGCTCTGACTAGCGGCGTAGACAAGATGTTTCAGCGCAGAATTGCCTCTGGGCTTACGACCAAGACCGTCGGCATCACACTCCTGATTTCCTTAATGGTAATCGCTGCTACCCTTTTGACCTCAAAAACCCTCTGGCGTCTCCAGGACACCGTCGGTCAAATGACCAATTCAGAAATTCCCGACCTGATGACATCCGTGCGTATGGTGCAACAGGTGGAATCTCTGCCGCGTCTCACAGGCTTGATGATTGCGTCTACGACGCAGGCCGACCGGCGCACCGCAATGGTCGAGCTCAACGACCGGATGGCGTGGATTGCGCACATGACCGACATCCTGCCGCTGCCGGGCAATGAAAACCTCCTGCTCGAACTGCGGGAGACACAGTCGGTCCTGCTGAGCAATATAGAGCGCCTGAACACGCTTGTTCGGGTGCGGATCGATGGCGATGCACTCGATAGCGATCTCGAAGAGATCCAGATGCTCTCGGCCGCCAATCAGGCCCTCTCGGGCAAACTATCGGTACAGACCGGCTACTTCGCCGCCGAGATGCGTGAGCAGATGTTCAGCCAGAGCAGCCAGCTGCAGAGCGAGATAGACCAGCACCAGCGCGATCTGTTCCTGCTCACGCTATTCGTACTTTTATCGACACTGCTGTTCGCACTGTATTTCGAGTTCAAGGTGGTGCGGCGTATCCTGCGGATGCAGCGTGTTGTCAGTAAAGTTGAGCTAACGCCGGATGAACTCAACGATCATGGACGGGACGAAATCACCCAGTTGGCCGAAACCGTCAAGAGCTATGTTCAGAGGATCCAGTCGCAGGAAGCGCGCATGAAACAGGTACATGATGAGCTGGCATTTCTGGCCGAGCATGACTCCCTGACCGGTCTTGCCAACCGCAGACATCTCTACGTTGCCGCACGTCGTCTGCTGGAGCAAAGCCTGCAGCCGATCTGCGTTGCCGTGCTGGATATCGACTATTTCAAGCAGGTTAACGACCGTTACGGTCATGCCAACGGCGATCGCGCCCTGATACACATCTCCCAGCTGATTAGGGATAGCCTGCGCGACAACGATATACTCGCGCGCTTTGGCGGCGAGGAGTTCGCGGCAGTCCTGCCGGTACGTTCGCTCGAGGATACGTTGGCCATTTTTGACAAACTTTGCCGTAATGTGAGCCACAACCCAGTCAATCTGGATGGACGAGAGCCGATCTACCTGACATTGAGTATCGGCCTGACCCTGGTGGAACCGGGCACGGCCTTGGCCGAGGGCGACGAAGGTGCACTTGACGCGCTGAACGCGGCATTGAAGGAAGCAGACGACGCGCTCTACGAGGCCAAAGGCTCCGGCAGAAACAAAATCTGCCTGTCTCGCACCGCGCAGGCGCTGGAGGAGGCGCTACCATGATAAAAAAGCTTCAGGCGCTCCTGGCGCTTATCTGTCTGCTAGCCTCAGCGTTTACCGCAACCGCCAGCACCCGCGATGATATCCGTGTAGGGATTCAGCTCGAACCACCTGCGCTCGACCCTACCGTAACCGCGGCTGCCGCGGCGGGCGAAATCACCTACGGGAATGTATTCGAAGGTCTGACAATGATCGACGGTCAAGGCCAACTGATTCCCAGACTGGCCAGCGCCTGGTCACTTTCGTCTGATGGGCTTGTCTACACATTCACACTTCGCCGGGATGTTCAGTTTCATGACGGCAGTCCCTTCAACGCCGATGTCGCGGCTTACAGCCTTCGTCGCATCATCGGGGAGGGGTCGCTCAACCCGCAAAAGAAGTGGTTCGAGAAGATCAGTTCAATAGAGACGTCAGATCGTACGACACTGCTGATCCACTTACATCAGCCGGATTCCCTGCTGCCCTTCGCGCTGGCGTTGCCCGCCGCCGTTATCGTGCATCCAGACTCAGCGGCCACCAACGCAGCGAAGCCCATCGGAACGGGGCCCTTCCGTTTCAAATCATGGCAGAAGGGCAATCGGGTCAATCTGGTGCGCAACGGTGACTACTGGGGCAAGAACGCAATACTGAAGGCGGCATCGTTCGTGTTTATGCGCTCAAGCATCGGCACCGAGAACATGCTCTCCGAAGGGCTGATCGACGGGCTGGTGAGTGTCACCCGCGCCACCGCGCAGTTTTCCCAGCGACCCGATTACCGCGTTATTCCACGACGCTTGGAAAACAAGCTGATACTGGCCATCAATAACGGCCGGGCACCGTTCGACAACCTGCAGGTACGTCGTGCGCTTTCTCATGCTATCAATCGCAATGGCTTGCTCGACATATACGGAGATGACGTAAAGCCCGAACTGATCGGCAGTCACCTGGTCCCCTCCCACCCGGCCTACGTCGACCTCACGAAACGGTATGCCTATGACCCTCAACTGGCTCATCAGATGCTGACTGACGCAGGCGTTGCAGATGGCAGGTTGATCAAGCTTAGCCTGCCCCCCACCGACTACGGTCGCTACGGCGGTGTGCGGATCGCCTCCGACCTGGAGGCAGTGGGTTTTCGGGTCGAGCTTGAACAAGTGGACTGGAAACAGTGGTTAAAGAAGGTGTTCACCGACAAGGATTACGACCTGACACTGATCATGCACGTCGAGCCGATGGACATGAATATTTATGCCAGAGACGACTACTACTTCAATTATGACAACACCGAATTCAAGGCGATCTGGAAACGTGTGTTGGCCACCCGCACCCCTCATGACCTCAACCTGATGCTGGGTGAGGCTCAACGCAAACTTGCCGATGACGCCGTGAATGTGTTCCTGTTCCGCCGTCCCGAAGAGAACCTCATGCACCGAAGCCTCAGCGGGTTCTGGGAAAACAGCCCTATCCCCTCGTTTGTATTGCAGGATATTCACTGGACCAAGTAAGTACCGGTCACGCCGTCGTGTCGGACGTCTACACTTTTAGCAAGACGCCTACAGGTGAAGACGACCGCGGTGATGGATACTCTGCTCGACATCTCGAATGATATATCCCGGCACACAGTGCTGGCAGACTACTGCCGCCAGCGCCTGCCTGAAATGCGCCTTGTACAACGCCTGATAAGAAAGGGCGAAGGCTATCTGCGTCCAGACGTAATCGGCACTGTATACGATGGTGCGGTGGAGCTGCCGCTCTACAGCATCGAGCTTGGCAGTACACGCGCTGACGCGCCAGTGATGCTTCTGTGCGGCGGCATACACGGTATCGAACGAATCGGTTCGCAGCTGCTGATCGCGCATCTGGCGACTCTGATTCACCGCCTGCAGTGGGACGAATGTCTGAAACAGACGCTTACCGAGATCCGGCTGATCTTCCTGCCGCTGCTCAACCCTGTAGGCATGGCCAGAGGGTGGCGCAGTAACGGACAGGGTGTGGATCTGATGCGCAACGCCCCCATTGACGCCGAAATGCCAAGCCCCTGGCTGGTGTCGGGTCATCGTCTGGCGTCATGGCTGCCCTGGTACCGGGGCAACGCCGAGCAGCCGATGCAGCCCGAGGCTCAGGCCCTATGCGATCTGGTGACGCACCAGTGCGCCACCTCCCCTTTCGTGCTCGCGCTGGACTGCCACTCTGGCTTTGGAATGCGCGATAGAGTCTGGTTTCCCTATGCCGGTAGTAACCGGTTATTCGAACATGTGGCGGAGCTTCACGCACTGGTGCGGCTGTTCGAGCGCGCCCACCCCCATCACCCCTACCTGTTCGAGCCCCAGCATCATCACTACCGCACCCATGGCGACCTGTGGGACTACCTCTACAGCGAATACCACACCCGGCACGACGCGGCTTTTCTGCCACTGACGCTTGAAATGGGTTCCTGGCTCTGGGTAAAGAAAAACCTTCGTCAGATGACGAGCTACAGCGGCCTGTTCAACCCTACCGTGCCGCACCGCCAGCGCCGCACCCTGCGACGGCACCACGCGCTGCTCACGTTTCTAATCGATGCGGTACGTTCATGGCACAACTGGATACCGGCCCCGGAGACGCGTGCGCGTCACCAACGCTATGCCGAACGCCGCTGGGCACGTCAGGACTCGCATCGATGACCCATCGCTCACCCGAGTACATCCCGTGTGCAGCCCCCGCCCAAGACACCACTCCCTGGGTATTGCTGAGGGGACTGGCGCGTGAGCAGCGCCACTGGGGCCGCTTTCCTCAACAGTTGGCCGATCGGTTGCAGTGCCGGGTTATCTGCCCGGACACCCCGGGTAACGGCTACCGGTACGGGGAGAAAAGCCCTCTTGATATCGTGCTAACACTGGAGCGTGTGCGCTGTGAACTGGCCACATCCGGCCCCTTCCAACTACTGGGTCTTTCGATGGGAGGGATGATCGCAACGGAGTGGGCACGCCTGTATCCAGAGCAGATAGAGCGCCTCGTGCTGGTCAACTCAAGCTTTGGCAACCTGAGCCCTCCCTGGCAGCGATTACGGCCCTCGGCCTTGCGCAGGATCGCCTCCTCGCTGTCTAAACCGGTGTTTGTGCGGGAGAAACAGGTATTCGAAATGATCTGCCAACGCCGTGATGATCTGGAAGCCTGTGTTGCTCAGTGGGCCATTTATGCCCGGGAATGTCCGGTCAGTCGCGCTAATCTCGGACGACAGTTGTTCGCCGCCGCACGTTATAGGGGCCCTCGCAACCCGCCGACGCAGGACACCCTGATTCTGAACGCGCAGGGGGATCAACTGGTCAATCCAGGCTGTAGCTCAAGCATTGCCAGACATTGGGGCGTGCCGCTGAAGACACACCCCTGGGCAGGTCACGATCTGACGCACGATGCGCCAGAGTGGGTAATTGACCACCTTGTAAACCCACTACCTGATATGAACTAAGCGCTATACAGAGTATAACGATTTTTGCCGGCCTGTTTGGCCGCATACATCGCCTGATCGGCGTGACGAATAAGCGTATCGGCATCGCTGTCATCGATGGGGTAGAGTGCAATGCCGATACTGCCCGAAACGGAACAGCTCTTGCCCTTGATCAAGACCGGTCGGGTAATCTCCTGCAGGATTCTATTGATCGCCACATCGCATTCTGCCTCCCCGCGAATACCGATCAGCAGCAGTACAAACTCATCGCCCCCCAGCCGCGCAACCGTGTCGCCGCCACGCACAACGTTTTGCAAGCGTCGGGCGATTTCGATCAACAAGGTATCGCCCGCATCATGGCCCAGTGCATCGTTGACCGCCTTGAAGCCATCCAGGTCGAGGTAGCACACCGCCACTTCAGTCTGATTGCGCTTGGCCTGCGCCAGCGCCTGCACCAGACGGTCCGACAGCAAAGCACGGTTGGGCAACTGGGTCAGCGCATCGTAGTGCGCCAGATACTCCAGACGCTCCTGCTGCCGTTTAAGCAGCGTGATATCGGCGAAGGTGCCGATGTACTGTTTGATCTGTCCATCGGACTCCCGCACACAGGATAGCGTCAGTCGCTGCAGATACTCGGTGCCATCCTTGCGCCGGCTCCAGAATTCCCCCTTCCACTGCCCTTTCGATGCTATCGCATCGATCATCTCCTGATAACGAGACCCGCCATGATAATCTTCCGTCAACACATCCGGGGTCTTGCCCAATACCTCCGCTCGGCTGAAGCCGGTAATCTCGGTATAGGTAGGGTTCACATCGATCAAACGCCGGTCGCTGTCGCAGATCATGATCCCCTCATGAGCATGCGAGAACACACTGGCAGCAGCCTTCAGTTTCGCTTCCGACTCTTTACGCGCCGTAATATCGCGGGTCACACTTAAGGCCGCTACAACCTGCCCATCGGCGTCTTTCAACGGTGCGACATGGGTATCAAGCCACCGCTCACGCCCTTTCTTGCCCACCACTTTGAACTCAAACATCTGCGTAGCACCGGAAAACGCGGCGTTGTTCACCTCTTCGAACGCCCCTCGATATTCAGGCGCGACAAAGTTGATTACGCCCACCTCGTTCGCTTCCTCTACCGTGGCAACTTCGAGCATATCCAAGCCGGCCCTGTTCATCTGCAACAGATAACCCTCGGCGTCGAGCACCTTCACGCACTCGGGTTCATTCTCGATGATCGTCTGCAGACGCGCCTCACTCTCGGCAAGCTGAGTTCGTGCCTGGTTACGCTCCAGTGCAGAGCCGACCCAACTAGCCAACAAGCGCACGAACTCTTTGTCAGCTTCATCAAAAGGACGTGCGCAAGGCTTGGCTGAGCTGAAGTTAACCGTGCCATAGACCTTGCCCGCAACACGCACAGGCGCACCGATGTAGGCTTCCAGTCTGAACGCTTCATAACACGGGTGGCTCAGGAATGGGGAGACTCCCATCTCACTTATCGCCACTACGTTCGACTGTCGAAGAGTGATTTCGCAGTATGTCTCATGTACAGAGAAGCGTTGACCCGGCTTCAACATGTCCTCAGGCGAGATCGCTTCCACAACGGTATAGGTATCCGCAGAAATGTGACTGACGATGCCAAACTCAAGATCCAGCTGTGCGGCGACGATCGACAGCGCCTTTTTCAATTGCTCAGACAACGGCAGATGGGAGAGTGCGGCAATCTCGTTAAGGGCCGCCAGCCCCTGGCGTTGGCGACGCTCGTGCTCCTCGATGCGTTTACGGTCGCTGATATCCTCTATCACGGTGATGAAGTAATCAGGCTCTCCCGAGCTATTCCTCAGCAACGAGATGGTCAGCGCCACCCAGATCACCTCACCGTTCTTACGCAGATAGCGTTTTTCCATCTGCCAATGGTCGATCTCACCGGCCAGAAAACGCTGCAGGCAACTCCAACTGGAGGCTCGATCATCGACGTGCGTCAGATGCTGGAAAGAGAGCCCAAGCATCTCTTCACGGCTGTAACCGACGATGTCACACAAACGCTCATTCACGCGTAACCAGCATCCGTCGAGCCCCACGTTGGCGACACCCACAGCCGCCTGCTCGAATGTTGCCCGAAACCGGCGCTCACTTTCGCTCAGAGCCGCTTCTATACGCATCCGCTCGGTTATATCTTCGATAATCGCAATACCGCCTAGTATGCCGCCTTCATCGTTGCGTACAGGCGCACACTCCATCGAAATCCAGAGATGTTCACAGCCGAATGTTGTAACATAGGGGCCGTTGTAATGCGCGTCTTCCCCCTCAAGCGCTCGACCCAACGCAGGCAGTACCGACTTGTCTTTCAATGCATTGCAGTCAAACCCATGCATGTGCCCACGAGGCACCCGCACGATCTCCTCGAACCGGGCGTTGGCATAGGTCACGATCAGATCGCGGCTATAGTGCAGAATACCGACCGGCGAGTTGTTGAGCAGCAACCGGTATCGTTCCTCGCTCTGACGACGACGCTGTTCGCTCGAGCGCAGCTCCTGCTCATTGAGTTTTCGATCGGTAATATCAACCAGCGTGCCCGCCATTTTCAGCGGTACGCCCTGCGCGTTACGATCGACCACCTGCCCTCTAGAGAGCAGCCATATCCAGCCCTGCCGCGCACCCTGCACTCTGAATGTGGCCTCGAACAACTCGGTCTTGCCTGCCAGATGTGAATCCAGCAGTGCTTGCAACTCATCGGAATCCCCAGGGTGAACGCTGGCCAACCAGCCACAGCGTGTTGCCCCTTCATCTTTCAACAGGGCAATGGTGTCTTGATCGCCGATGTAACTGATTGAATCAGCGACAACGTCCCATTCCCACATACCCAGTTCCGCACCGACCGTGGCCAGTGCCAGCCGACTTTCACTGCTTCTGAGCTCGCCCACCATGATTGTCAGCAGCACCGTGATAATGGTCGCGGTGGCCATATAACCCCAGAGCATGGCAAGGCTGAAGTGGATATCCTCGGCCTGAAATGGGCCAAGACCGTTGGCTGTCGACCAGACCGCCAGCGCCGATAGCAGCAGCGCCGCCGTTGAGCCTACCCATGCCCCACCGCGAATCGCCAGCCAGCAGATCAACAGGAAGGGTACGTACAAAAGAGGATGGGCAGGTGAAGCGTCACCTTGCCCTACAAAAATCATCACGCTGACCATCAGCATCAACAGCAGCACACAGCCCAGCTCCAGGCCACGTGTACCCGAAACCTGGCGACGCACATCCCTGTTCGCCGTCAGCAGCGGAACGCCGAGTACCAGTGCTCCCATGGCATCGCCAAACCACCAGGTGATCCAGGCCTCCCAGACGGCACTGGCCTCAAGTACACCGGCAAGCCACAACTGGATCACGCCGTTGGTAGCGTTGATCGCCATCCCCCCAAACACCGCAACACCCAAATAGAGCATCAGGTCACGGCGCTTTGCCAGCGTTCTATCCAGTGAGAGACGTCTTAGCAGCCAGGCTGCGACCAGCGGACCGAGGGTATTACCGCAAGCGATACTGAAGGCGAGGCCGATGCCACTGCCAATATGCAAATTAACAAGAAAGGCACCGATCCAGATCGCGGGCCAAAGAGAGAGCCGCCAACACAGTAACGCGGCCATGGCGATACCGGTGGGCGGCCAGATCAGCGTAATGAATGAACCGACATAGGGCACCGACAACCCGACCCGGCCGCCGACATAGTAAGCCAGACACACCAGCGTGAACTGGAGAAGCCATATTCGGTTGGGACGCAATGCAGACATCATAGAGGCTCGGGACAGCAATACCTTAAAAATACCCACTGCTAACACATTGAGCTCACAACCATCTTAATGCCTTGAGCCCCGTCAATCTGACATAACGGTCAATAAGTTCATGCACGTTGCCAGATCGGAACAGCGATGTATACCACCGGCACTATCCTTTGCCTGCACCTCTCAGCGCTTTGCAACTGCACTTAAGGTTTTGTAACCAATAAGCAGCATTATCCATGGGACCTCTTGTCAGACAAATTGTCCATTGGTCCCTCTCTCACAAAAAAATGTATTTATTGCGCTACTTCAACGATATCGCGTCGCCGCCGGCGCAGATTGCTCGGACAGCGTCTATAGTGTCAGGAAAAACAAATACCCACAGACAGGAAAGGGAATTCTGCGCGTGAAACGAACACTGAAGCTGATACTGGTCGTCGCCGTTCTGGGCGTCGGTTCACTACTGGCGTGGGCGGCCACTGACACCGCGCTTCACATCACCTCGGATGCACAGTTCTGCGGCAGCTGTCACAGCATGAAACCGATGCAGGCCAGCTTCCTGCAAAGCAGCCATGGTGGACTCTCCTCTACCGGTACACGTGCGCTGTGCACTGACTGCCACCTCCCTCAGGATTCCTATGTCGACTACCTGTACATGAAAGCGCGCAACGGCGCCTGGGATGTCATGAAGGAGTTTGTGCTCGGTGCCGATGATGTGGACTGGCACGCCAAACGAGCACTGGCGCATGAATTCGTCTATGAATCCGGTTGCCTTAAATGCCACAACGACCTGCAGCGCGGATCCGAACGTTCCAGCAAGCAGTTTGTTGCCCACAAGCCCTACTTCCTTGGCACCGTGAAGGACACCTGCATTACCTGCCACAAAGTCGGCCATGCCGACCTGACAGCGGCACTCAATCAGCATTTCGGTGCGCAACCGAACGCGTCCAATAACAAATAACGCAAGGATAAGGATACCCCGATGTTACATAGCCGATTACGCCCGTTACTGTATGCATGCCTGCTGCTGTTCGGTTCACTGGCGGGCCCCTCGTTACTGAACGCCGCTACCGAAAATGGCAGCGCGAATCTAAGCACTGTGCGTACCCTATCGTTCAGCCAGGGACTAACGGCACTGGACCAGCAGTGTGTTGCCTGTCATCAGGAGGAGCACCCCGGCATCGTCGCCGACTGGAAAGACAGCCGACACAGCCACGTCGGCGTCGGCTGCAACGACTGCCATGGCGCCAGCAAAGATCAGCCCGGGGCTCAGCTACACAACGAAGAGGGTTTACAGGGCGTCTATATAACGCCGCTGGTGTCACCGGCCACCTGTGGGCGTTGCCATGCCCAGGAGCGCGCCCAATTTAACGAGAGCGGGCACTTCCGTGCCTATCACCAGATCATCCCAAAAGACAGCCTTCATGCGCTGGTGCGTATCCATGAAGGGCGTAACAACGAAGAGCTCGGCGGGGCCCCCAGCGAAACCGGCTGCATGCAGTGCCACGGTACCGAAATAAAACTCAACGCCGACGGCACCCCCGACCCGACCACTTGGCCCAACTCCGGTATGGGTAACATCTACCCCGACGGCAGCACCGGCAACTGCGGTGCCTGTCACACCCGGCACAAATTCTCGCTGGCCGAGGCGCGTAAACCCACCGCTTGTGCCAGTTGCCATCTGGGTCCGGATCACCCCGATATCGAGGTGTTCAACAACAGTAAGCATGGCCAGATATTCAACGCCGAAGGGCATGAGTGGAACTGGACCGCACCTGCCGGCGGATGGGAACCCGGCGACTACCGCGCCCCCACCTGCGCGACCTGCCACATGAGCGGTATCGGCAAGCTGCAGAGCACGCACAACGTCACCGAGCGCCTGTACTGGAACCTCTGGGCCAAGCGATCGGAAGTGCGCAACTCAACCGATGTGCTCAGCCCCTTGCTCGGCAACGGTGAGCAGGGCCGGGAAAAAATGAAAGAGGTGTGCTCCGCCTGCCACGGCGAAAACCACACCAATGGCTTCTTCGCCCAGGGCGACAAAGCGGTACGGCTGTATAACGAGGAGTACTACGATCCGGCCAAGAAGATGTTGGACGAGCTGTCGGCAAAAGGGCTGCTACTGGAGAACCCCTGGGCCGACGAGTTCCAGATCACCTTCTACCATCTCTGGCACCACGAGGGCCGTCGTGCTCGACACGGCGCCCTGATGGCCGGGCCTGACTACGCACACTGGCACGGTTTCTTCGAGTTGCAGATGGATTTCTACAAGTTGGAGGCGATCTATAAAAGGCGTATAGAGAGCGGGCAGATCGAGGGCCGGGAATAACCCTT
Organism: Marinobacterium lacunae; assembly: GCF_000705555.1. Lineage (GTDB taxonomy): Bacteria > Pseudomonadota > Gammaproteobacteria > Pseudomonadales > Balneatricaceae > Marinobacterium_D > Marinobacterium_D lacunae. The sequence goes on along the minus strand of NZ_JMQN01000015.1, from coordinate 365,505 downwards.
AAGCGAAAGGCCGCCCCGCCAATGCAAGGGGTCCGCCTGTTCTGCTATTAACGAAAGAGGCGCGCGTGCAAAGACAAGGCAATCTTGCAGAGCGCCTCCAGATCGGCGGGCTCCTCGCCACCGGTTGCCAGCGGCTCGAAGTAGACAAGCCCATAGCCATTGGCAAGCGTCACACTGAGCGTATGACCGGCCCCGGCTTCACGCATCGCCTCATGGGCGGCAGTCGCCACCCTGGGCAGTACCTCCGGCTCTTGCGTGATACGTTTTATCACCTTGCCGTGCATATCGATCAGAAAAAATGCATCCAGATCGGCGCTCACCTTGAACACCGCCGCCATACGCGCGAAATGGGTCGAGCCCGTTTGACCGTAACGGCGAAGATCCAATAACTCCACCGTCAGAAACAACCACGCCTTGCCCGCATCGACGACGCAGCTTAACTCCCCGAAACTGCGCACCGCATCCGACTGAGGCAGGGCAAAGGCCGTATCCAGGCAGTGTTGTAAAGGTTTGAGAAGCGTGCGTTTAACCGGAAACTGATGCTCCCGGGCAAAGGCCCGCATCATTCTCCGGCGTCGTCTGGCATACCAGACAAGATAAAGGCCCACTGCGCCAAACAGCGGGCCCAGAATCCACAACAGCAGTTGTTCGTCGGACATCCCCCAGTCCCCAAGGCTATGTGCTGCCGTCGGCCGGTCAGCTATCCAAGGATAGCATCGCCTCGATCGACATTGTCAGGTATTCAGCAACTTCATCCCCGCCTCCGGGTAACGTGTCCCCGCTGCGGCGCCGCGCGGTAACACCTTATCCAGGGTATGCAGCTCCAGATCGCTCAACACCACATCGACAGCACCCAGATTCTCCTCCAGATACTGAACACGGCGTGTCCCGGGAATGGGAATAATCTCCGCCCTCTGATGCAGCAACCAGGCTAGGGCCAGCTGCGCCGGCGTACAGCCTTTTTGCGCCGCCAGATCGCGAACAGCGGTGAGCAGATGCAGGTTTGCCTGCAGGTTTTCGCCCTGAAAGCGCGGACTGAGATGACGGAAATCATCGGCAGACAGATCGTCTGTTCCGCTAATTGCACCGGTCAGAAAGCCACGCCCCATCGGTGAGTAGGCGACAAAACTCACCCCCAGCTCACGGCAGGTGGTGAGCACTTCCTCTTCCGGATCCCGTGTCCAGAGCGAGTATTCACTCTGCAGCGCGCTGACCGGATGTACCGCATGGGCACGCCGGAGTGTTGCCGCCGATACTTCGCACAGTCCCAACGCCCGTACTTTGCCCGCCTGTACCAACCGCGCCATCGCCTCTATCGTCTCCTCAATGGGAAATGCCGGATCGATGCGGTGGGCATAATAAAGATCGATGCATTCGACCCCGAGACGCTTCAGCGATGCTTCACAGGCGCGTTCGATATACTCAGGGGAGTTATCGATAGCACGGGTATAGCGGCCCGCCTCCTCTGGTGCATCGCGCACGATGCCAAATTTGGTGGCGATCTTAACCGGGTACTCCGTCGTGTTCAGAAACCGTCCAACAAGCGCTTCGTTATGGCCGCGACCATACATGTCGGCGGTATCAAACAGACTGATACCGAGCTCTGCCGCCCGTTCGAGCGTGCGGAGCGACTGCGCATCATCGGTTGCACCGTAAAACTCCGACATCCCCATGCAGCCCAGTCCAAGTGCCGACACCTCGATACCCGAGGCGCCCAATATCCGTGACTTCATACTCTGCTCCTTTCGTTGTCACCAATGGCGATCAGTATGCGCAGCAAACCGCGTCCGGCCTTAGATTAAAGCTGTTCAATCCATGCCTATTCCTCCAGAACGTCGATCACCCATCGGGCAACGCTAGCCTTAGTGAGGTAAGCTGACTTTCCGTATGATGATCGGAGTTTCCACGTGAACGCCCCAGCCTTACCGCCTGATCCCCTGTCGCTGGCCGACCAGATCGCTTCACTGATGGCCGAAGACGGTGTCGTCGAGTCCAGGATTCCCGGGCTTGTGCTGATGCGCAGCTCAACGCCAACGACAAGAGCGCCGGTGATCTATCAACCCAGCATCTATATCGTGGCTCAAGGTGAAAAACGGGCCTATCTGGGTGAGCAGGTGTATCAGTACGATGCGCTCAACTATCTCGTCTTGCCGGTCCCGATGCCGCTGGAAGCCGAGGTAATTGACGCCAGCTGCGAGAAACCTTACTTCGCATTGCGTCTGGTGCTTGATCTGGCACTGCTCGGTGAACTGTTGCTGGAGATGGATATGCCGTCTGCAGCCGGCAGCGAAACCAGCATGCGAGGTATCTACGTGGCACCGATGGATGGAGACCTGGAGGATGTGTTGCAACGCCTGATGCGTTGTCTACAAGAGGAGGGGGAGGAGCGCAGCCGGGTGCTTGGACCGTTGCTGATCAAGGAAGCACTGTACCACCTCCTGCGCGGCCCGCAGGGGTGGCAGTTACATGCCTTTGCCCAGCAACATCGACACCACCATCGTATCGCCCAGGTGCTTCAGCTTATTCAGCTGAGCTATGAACAGACGCTGGAGGTCAGTGAATTGGCGGATCTGGCCAATATGAGTGCCTCGTCATTACACCACCACTTCAAGGCGGTGACCGGTCTCTCGCCGATCCAGTACATCAAGACGGTGCGGCTACATCAGGCACGACGACTGATGCTGCATGATCGCAAGGGCATCAGCGATGCCGCGTTCAAAGTGGGTTATGCCAGCCCATCCCAGTTCAGTCGGGAGTACAAGCGGCTGTTCGGTCTGGCGCCCAGCGAGGACAGGCTATAAGCCCCTGTATTTAATCGGACTCGGTTAACACATCCCGAATAACCTGCACGAATGTCTCCACCGGCTGGCCACCGGATACGGCATAACGCTCGTTGAATACGATCGTCGGCACCGAACTCACGCCGCGGCGCTGCCAAAGCTGTTCTTCGGCCCTTACCTCATCGGCAAAGCGTCCGCTATCGAACACCTCGCCCGCGGCTTTGCCATCAAGCCCCGCGCGCTCGGCCAGCTCACACAGCAGTGTCCGATCAGACGGGTTACGGTTGTGGGTAAAATAGGCTTCGAGCAGCCCAAGCTTCAGGCTCAGCTGTTTATCCGCCCCCTGCGTTGCCGCCCAATGCAGCAAACGGTGCGCATCGAAGGTGTTCCATTTTTTGCTATCCGCGCGAAAATCGAACCGAAACCCGAGCTCAGCCCCTCTTTCGGTGATCAACGCCTGATTCTGCGCCACCTGCATCTCGCTAATGCCGTATTTGGCGCACAGGTACGGGATCACATACTCGCCTTCATCCGACATCTCCGGCGTCAGCTCAAACGGGTGGAAATGCAGCGTCGCAGCGACCTCTCCCTTAAGTTGTTCAAGCGCCTGCAGCAGGCTGTTAAGACCGATGGCACACCAGGGGCACACTACATCGGAGACAAAATCGATTTTTAAAACCTGAGACATATTCATTCTCCGTGTTAAAGGCCAGAGTTTACCATTCATAGACTGGCCCAAACGACACAGCCTGAACCCACTATTCTCGCGATATACCCGGAATGGCGGGTGTCTTGGGGGACTGCGCTACCCGATCGAGCTTTCGTATCGCCCTGCTCAACCTCAGGTTGATGATAAGCGTTAGCACCAATATCGGTATCGCTATCCACAGCATTGTGCTGACAAAATTGGGATCATCCAGCAGGGGAATCTGGCCACCTGAGTGCTTGGGATTGAATGTAGAAGCACCTAGCCCAATGGCGGCAGCCGCAACTGCGCTGATAAGCTTCGCAACGAGTTGCTTTCTCTTGAGCGTTTTAAGCGAAGTATCCATTTCACCTTTCCTTTTTTTATTCCACTTGCGACAACTAGCGATTATTTCGAAAACAGCGAACGCCGTCCTGCAGAGCGCGCCGGTACATTGGGCTCCGGCTCAGACTTGGCGGTGCGTGACGGCGCTTTCGACCGTGCCTGAGGCTGAGGCTTAGCCCCCGATTTTGCGCCACCTTTGGCGCTATGCCCACCGGCTGTCGGCTTTCGCTTGCTGTTGTCCGCCAGCGCTTTACCGTCGGTCAGTTTTCCATTCTCCGCCACAGGCACCGGCTGAAGCTGCAAAGGCTTGTTGATCAGCTCGGATATGGCATTTAGAAAGCGTCGCTCTTCCGGCGCGACCAGCGACACCGCCAGCCCTTTCTGTCCGGCTCGACCCGTGCGGCCGATACGGTGGACATAATCCTGAGGCTGGTTGGGCAGGTCGTAGTTGACAACCTGAGGCAGGCTCTCGATATCGAGCCCGCGGGCCGCCACATCGGTAGCGACCAGAACGTTGACCTCGCCATTGGCGAATGCGTTGAGCGTCGCTATACGCTCTTTCTGGTGTTTGTCGCCGTGGATCGCCAGTGCATCGATCCCCTCATGCTGAAGGCTAGCGGCCAGTTCATCGGCGCGACGTTTGGTACGGGTGAACACCAACGTTTGTTGCCAGTGTGCACCGGTGATCAGGTAGGCCAGCACATCGGCCTTGTCCCGGTTATCCACCGCGTAGGCGCGCTGAGTCACCTGACTGGCGGGCGCGTTACGTTTAGCCACGCTGACACGCTTCGGGTTATCAAGCAGTTTGTCAGCCAGAACCTCAACGCTTTCATCGAGGGTTGCGGAGAACAGCAGGGTCTGCTTGCGCTCGGGCATATAGGCCAGCAGTGCCTTAATCTCGTTAATAAAGCCAAGATCCAGCATACGGTCCGCTTCGTCGAATACCAATATCTCAAGCTGCTCAAGCGTCAGCTTTTTCTGCTTGAGCATATCGAGCAGACGGCCCGGCGTGGCAACGAGGATATCGGCGCCGCGCTTCATTTTGCGGAGCTGGTTATCGAAGCGCACGCCGCCAAAAATGGAGATCACCCGCATGCCGAGCAGCTGCCCATACTCCAGCGTGTTATCACCCACCTGAATCGCCAGCTCGCGGGTGGGCACCAGCACCAGACCACGTATAGCGTGATAATCGGCTGCTACCGGAGTCTTACTCAGACGCTCGATCATCGGCAGTGCGAAACTGGCGGTTTTGCCGGTACCGGTCTGCGCCTCGGCAATCAGGTCGTGGCCGGCCAGCACCAGCGGAATCGCCTGAGACTGGATCGGCGTCGGCTCGCGATAGCCCAACGCCTCAAGCGTGGCGTTGAGTTCGGGGCATAGATTCAGCTCGGTAAAACCACTCATGATTTGGCTCTCATCTACTCGTCCTGACTTACTGCTCCTGACTGCGCAGATACTCTTCGTAGTCGCCGTGGAAATCGACGATACCGGTGGGTGTCAGTTCGATGATGCGGGTCGCCAGAGAGGAGACGAACTCGCGGTCGTGGCTGACGAACAGCAGCGTGCCGGGGTAGTTCTCCAGCGCCAGGTTAAGCGACTCGATCGATTCCATATCCAGGTGGTTGGTGGGCTCGTCCAGCAGCATGATGTTGGGCTTCTGCAGGATCAGCTTGCCGAACAGCATGCGCCCCTGCTCACCACCGGAGATCACCTTCACCGACTTGCCGATCTCCTTCTGCGAGAACAGCATCCGCCCCAGGGTGCCGCGGATAACCTGCTCGTCGTCGCCCTCCTGGCCCCACTGCGCCATCCAGTCGTAGAGGTTTTTGTTCTCTTCGAACTCGTGGGCGTGATCCTGGGCGTAGTAGCCGATCTCGGCATTCTCCGACCACTTAACGGTGCCGGCATTGGGCTCCAGATCACCGACCAGACACTTGAGCAGTGTGGATTTACCGATACCGTTGGGGCCAATGATCGCGACACGCTCGCCGACACTGACAGTCAGATTAAGACCGGAGAACAGCTCCTCGTCGAACGACTTGGCCAGCCCCTCAACTTCCAGCGCGATACGGTGCAGCTTCTTCGCCTGATCGAAACGGATAAAGGGGTTCTGACGGCTCGACGGTTTGATCTCCTCCAGCTGGATCTTGTCGATCTGCTTCAGACGCGAGGTGGCCTGACGTGACTTGGAGGCGTTGGCCGAGAAGCGGCTGACAAAGGATTTCAGGTCGGCGATCTGCGCCTTTTTCTTGGCGTTGTCGGCGACCATCCGCTCGCGCGCCTGTGTGGACGCGGTCATGTAGTCGTCGTAGTTACCCGGGTAGACCTTCAACGTACCGTAGTCGATGTCGGCCATATGGGTGCAGACGCTGTTCAGGAAGTGACGGTCATGCGAAATGATGATCATCGTGCAGTTGCGCTGGTTCAGCACCCCTTCGAGCCAACGGATGGTGTTGATATCCAGGTTGTTGGTCGGCTCGTCGAGCAGCAGGATATCGGGATCGGCAAACAGGGCCTGCGCCAGCAGGACACGCAGTTTCCAGCCCGGGGCGATCTCGCTCATCGGGCCGAAGTGCTGCTCCACCGGTATCCCGACACCGATCAGCAGCTCACCCGCCCGTGACTCGGCGGTATAGCCGTCCATCTCGGCGAACTCCGCTTCCAGCTCACCGGCGCGGATGCCGTCGGCTTCGGTCATCTCCGCCTTGGCGTAGATCGCATCACGCTCGGACTTGATCGCCCAGAGCTCTTCATGGCCCATGATGACCGTGTCAACGACACTGTACTCTTCATAGGCGAACTGGTCCTGGCGCAGCTTGCCCAGCCGTTCGTTCGGATCCTTGGACACGGTGCCGCTGCTCGGCTCCAGATCGCCGCCGAGGATCTTCATAAAGGTGGATTTACCGCAACCATTGGCACCGATCAGACCGTAACGGTTACCGTCGCCAAATTTTACGGAGATGTTTTCGAACAGCGGCTTGGCGCCGAACTGCATGGTGATGTTCGCGGTTGTAAGCAAGAGACTACCCGGATTTGAAAGTTGGAAGAGTGCGGCGTGGATGACGATGCACGAAAGCCGAAAATAAGGCCGCAATTATGCCATATATAGACCAATGATGCTGCGCTTGCGTTAATCATGGGGATACCCAGCCCCATTTTCGGTGTTATCTTTACAGGGCTACCGACATAACGTTCACACCGAACGTTCATGGATCTAAGCCGACCACCGGGGGAACGCGTGTCGACCAGGATCAGATACTGCTTCTCATGCCTGCTGATATTTTTCAGTGCGCTTGTATTGGCCGATGACAGCCAGGACACGCCACTGGAGCGCGTCAGCTTACAGCTGAAGTGGTTTCACTCCTTCCAGTTTGCCGGCTACTACATGGCCAAGGAGAAAGGCTTCTATGAGGACGCCGGGCTGGATGTGGAGCTTATCGAGCGTGATCCAAAGCTCAACAACATAACTCAGGTGATCGAAGGCGCTGCGGATTACGGCGTAGCCGACTCCTCGCTGCTTCTATACCGTGCAGAGGGCAACCCTGTACGCGTCATGGCCTCAATCTTTCAGCACTCGCCTCTGGTGTTCATTACGCGCGGCTCCTCGGATAATATCGGCCCCGAGTCGCTGGCCGGAAAGCGTCTGTCGTATCAGAAGGGGCTCGATGAAGCCCCCTTACTCTCGATGCTTCAGGATGCCGGCCTGTCAGAGAGTGACTTTGAGTTTGTACCGCTGGATTTTACCGGACAGGCGTTTATTGATGGCAAGGTGGATGCGACCAGCGCCTACCTCAGCAATCAGCCGTTTCGCCTGCGGGAACTCGGCATTCCCTTCACCATCCTCAACCCCCATAACTACGGCATCGATTTCTACGGCGACATACTCTTCGCCACCGACGAGACGCTAGAGCAGTATCCCGACCGATCAAATCGCTTTATGCAGGCCAGCATAAAAGGCTGGGAATATACGCTTGCACACCCGCAGGAGGCTATCGGCACGATCATAGCCAAATACCAACCCAAGCGAACACGGGAGCATCTTGAGTACGAAGCAGACGTAATACGCCGAATGATAGCCCCCACTCTCGTCGAGATCGGCTACACCAGCCCCACCCGGTTCTACCGCATCGCCCAGATTTACCAATCGCTGGGCAAGCTTGACGGTGCCAAGGCAGACAAAACGCTCGAGAGCCTTATCTGGCACCCCAATGAGCACAAGCAAAAGCCGCTGTTCTATTTAAGGGTGGCTTTCGGAATCGTCGCCGTCTCGCTGCTCGGCGTGCTCGCGGTGTTACTGGTAAACAGCCGACTGAAGAATATTATCGCCACGCGAACCTACGAGCTGACCCGACAAAAACGGATGGTCGATCAGCATGTCATCATTTCGGAAACCGATCGGCAGGGGCTGATTACCGCGGTCAGTGACGCGTTTTGCCGACGCAGCGGCTACAGCGCTGATGAGGTGATCGGTAAAAACCACAGCATCGTCCGCCACCCTGAGCGCCCAGCATCCTTCTATCTACCGCTTTGGGACAAGTTGAAGGCTGGCGAAAGCTGGGAAGGCGAGCTTCATAATATCGACAAGCAGGGCAACTCCTACTGGATACACAGCCACATAGAACCGATCAGGGAGTTCAATGGCCAACTCAGCGGTTACCGGGCAGTCAGTGAAGACATTACCGACCGCAAGCGGCTGGAATTGCTCTCCTCCACCGACACGCTGACCGGTATCGCCAACCGGCTCAAGCTCGACGAGTTTCTGGACACCGAGTTTTCCCGTGCCCAGCGGTATGGAACGGTTTTCTCCGTCATACTGCTGGACTTGGACCACTTCAAGCGGATCAACGACCAGTTCGGCCATCTGGTCGGAGACTCGGTACTCAAGGAGATCGCTGCACTGCTCACTCAGGAGACCCGAAGCACTGATCTCGTCGGCCGCTGGGGTGGCGAGGAGTTCCTCGTAATCTGCCCCAGCACAACCGGGCAAGACGCTCTGGTCTGTGCCGAAAAACTGAGAAAGGCGGTCGAGCACATCCATTTTACCGGTGTGGAAAGCGCAACAATCAGCCTGGGGATCAGTAGTTATCAGACGACGGATACCTCAACCGACATGCTTGTTACCCGGGCGGACGCCGCCCTGTACCGGGCTAAATCGCAAGGCCGTAACCAAGCCTGCTTCGCTACAGAAGAAGAGGAAAAGGCGCCCAACTCCGTGCTATAGCCACAATGTCTTAATGGCTATACTATTGACGACGTTGGACACTGATTTGGCGTTAAACCCGAGATGTTCGGGACAGTTTGTTTGCATACGGCCCAAACACGGGCAATCGAATTGTCATAATCAATCCGGTTGAATAGATGCCAGCTTTCAAGCGCATTGCACGCTTCATCGTTACCGAACAGGGATTGTTCGCGACACTTTTCCTGCTCTATCTGGCCGCCACAACCGCGCTGACGCTATACAGCTTTCGCGCCAGCCGGACCGAGCAATTGGCCCAGACTCGCTCCACGCTGCTGACGGCGGCGCGCGCAGGTGGCCACATCATCGGCCTCTACTTCCACGACATCTACGATCGCAGCCACTCCCCGGGAGAGGTGCACTATCGACTGATCGTCGACTCCCTCGATCGGCTCGTGGAAGACCTGCCGGGAGTGGAGTACGTGTATTCCATGGATGTTGTCGACGGCAAAGCCTTCTTTATCGTCAGCAACGAAACACGCGATGATTTGAACCGCGGCACCCCCAGCCTGTTTTACAACCCGTACCGCTCAGCACCTGATGAGCTGTTCGAGGCCAAACAGAGCAATGAGCCGATCTTTACGCCGGTGTACACCAACGAATGGGGCAGTTTCCGCTCCGCATTCGTGCCCACCAAGCGTTCAGACGGCAGTTCGTACATTATGGCTGCCGACGTCAAAGTGGACGGTCCGGACACACTGTTCATCAACAGCCTTCAGGTCTCGGCACTGACCGCGCTGATCGGGTTGGTTCCTATCTATCCGCTGCTGCGGCTCTATCGCCATCTTCAGCGCCGCCGTGAAGAGGAGCTGGAAAACGAGCTCTACTACGACCCCATTACCGGCATGCCGCGTATCGCCCGCATGGAGCAGGAGCTGACGGCGCAATCCGGCCCCTACAGTGGCATTCTGATCAATCTGGATGAGTTTCACGCCATCAACACCCTATTCGGCTACCAGACAGGGGATCACCTGCTGCGACAGGTGGCCGACACCATCAGCCGTCAGTTACCCTCGGGCGCCAAACTCTATCGGTCGATGGTGGATGAGTACTTCATACTGCTCAAGGCCGCCCGCCCGATGACCACCAAACATCTGACGCAGCAGCTGCTGGACTCCATCTTCGAGCCGATCGAGGCGGAAGATAACCGTCAGATCACCGTGACCGCCCGCGCAGGCCTGGTACTGAACCTTGACGATGCGTCTGACCTTGTTGCCTATGCCCGCGAAGCGATGGATCAAGCCCGCAAGCATGGCCAGGACATGCTGCTGTACAGCGACGACATGCGTCCTGAAGCGCGCTACGAAGAGAACCTGCACTGGCTCAATATGGTCAGTGATGCCTTCCGGCAGGGGCGCGTAGTGCCCTGGTTCCAGCCTATTCTGGATACCCGCACCGGCAAGATCACCCATTACGAGGCGCTGGCACGGCTGATCGACACCAGCGGGCAGATCCACACCCCTTACCGTTTCCTGCCGGCCATTCGCAAAAGCCATCTCTATCGGCAGCTCACCGGTGCCATCATCGAGCAAAGTTTCCGCCTGTTTGCCGATAAGCATTGCAGCGTGTCGATCAACCTGACACGTTTCGATCTCCTTGATCACGACACCATCGACAACCTCATCCGCAAGGTGGAAGAGTATGGAATGCAGGGGCGAGTCACGCTTGAGGTGATCGAGTCGGAATCGATCGATTATCAGGATGAAGCGCTGGCGGTACTCAAGCGCTGTAAACTGGCTGGAATGCGTATTGCGATAGACGACTTCGGCAGCGGCTACTCCAACTTCGACCAGATGCTGAAAATCGACGCTGATTACCTGAAGATCGATGGCGAGTTGATCAAGCGCATGCACAACAGCCGCAAGGCGCGTGCACTGATCGAAGCGGTCATCCGCTTTGCCGACAGTCTGGGTATTCCGCTGATTGCCGAGTTCGTCGAGGATACGAAGACTCAGGAAGATCTGGCCGCGATGGGGGTTACCTATGTACAGGGTTATGCGATCGGAAAGCCGGCTCCGGGCGATCAGTTGACGATCGACTGAGTCCGCAACCGGCCCTATGGATCAGAAGCTGCCCGGCGCGCACTGCAGGCAGGTCAGACCAAGCTCGCGCCACCGTTCAACCACCGCATCACGATCATCGATCACCAGCCAGGGCTGAAAACCATCAGCGCGAATCTGTGCCAGCAGATCCTGTTTCACCGCCTCATCATCGACAGCGTCATCGCCCTGGGCACGCAGATACACCCCGTCGTAGGGGATTTCGTGGCGATCGAGCCAGGCCAGGGTGTGATGCCGGTGGGAATCCGGTCGACCACTGCAGATCACGATACGCTGCTGCTGCGCCTTGAGTATCCGCACCAGCGCCCGTATCGGCTCAACCACCGGCGCTTCGCTCATATGGGCGAAAAACGGATCCCACTCCTTCTCTTTCTTGAGTACCCACTGGTGCACCTCAGAGGGCTCGAATTGAGCCAGGGTGCCATCCACATCGACAATTACGGTATCAGCGTTGTTCAATCCAGTTCTCCTTGATCTCTTTCATCGTCCAGCCATCGGCGATCGGTTCGATCAGTACTGGCTGGGCGTTTGCTATGCGTGGGCCATGTGGCGTGCCGGTCTGCAATGCACGGATCACCCGGTATACACCGGAGTGCGCGACAATCAGCGGCAATTCATGGCCCGCCAGTAGGCGGTTCATCGCCTCAAGCACCCGCCGACAGAACGCCGGCCATGACTCACCCTCAGGCGGTGTCACCTCATAGGGTGTCTGTTCATCCAAAGGCCTGAGCTCCAGCGCCCCCCAGTCCCTTTCGTTCAAGCCGTTAAACGGCTGTGCACTCTGGTTGGGCAGTGCCAGCTGCGCGGTGTGCTGCGCCCTGCGCAGACCACTGCAGGCCACCAGACTCCACTGCTTGCGTTGAAGCCATTCAGCGCTTTTGGCCTGGGCTTCACCTAACGTACTCAGTGGCACATCGGTCGCGCCACAGATCAGGCCCTGTGCGTTCATCGGGGTTTCCCCGTGGCGCATAAACACAAAGGGGCGGCGTAACAGTGTTAAATCCGAATCGCTCATGACTATCTGTTCAGTCCAATGCAATAACCGCATCGCGCGGTCGATAAAATCGCGGCCCGAGCATACGACGCCATGCAGTGTCGTCCTCGAGCGAGGTGAATAGCGGCACCACCTGCCCGGCATTCACCGCCTCGGCCAGAGAGCAAAGATCGGACGCGCGCGGGTGCACATTCCAGCGCAGCCACTGTGCCCTGCCCGATTGCACATCGCCCCTAGCCTTGGGCGGCAGGTAGCCTGTGTAGATCAGTTGGCGATCGCCGCGGGCGATCAATGGCTCGATCACAGGCCCTATCCCTTCAGGGCTGCCCACCAGTACGACCTGCGCCGAGGCCAGATCGGTGGATACCGCCAACCGGGCAAGGCGTGATCGCGCACCGGGCTGAAAGCAGCCATCGGGCAGCGTCAGCAGGCGATCCAGCTGCTCGGCACAGCGCTGATCCATGGCCCAGCTGATGCCGAGGTCATCAAGCCAGAGCGCCATCTCCAATGCCCGCCCCGAGGCTGGAACCGGCAACAGCGTCGGCATGCTCAGGCACCGCTCAAGGGCCTTGCGACACTCATCCTGTGCGCGATCGTAGACACCGTAGGAGGCATCGAGCAGTGCCAAGGCGGCAGACGGTGGCGGGTCGAACCGAAACAGGGTGGACTCCAGCGAAAAATCACCGCTGTATAAAACGCCACCGCCAATCTCAAAATGCAGCCAGACGCCACCCAGCGAATGTCCTGCCTGCCCACAACGCAGCGTCACACCGGCAAGATCAATCTGCCCCTGTAGCGGCAAGCACCGCCGATCCAGCCGTTGGGGCAACGATGCCACCACCGGCTCGGTCGCATAGACCGGCATTCCCGCGGGCAGCAGGTCAACGGCCCCCATATGATCCACGTGGTCGTGACTGATCACCACCGCATCAACAGGACGATCAGCGGGCAGATCCCAGCCTCGCGGCAACCCCGGTTCCAGTGGCCCGCCCATCTCGATCAGCAGGCGGGCGTCCGGCGTATCCAGCAGCATCGCCGCCGGAGCCTTGTCGCCCAGTCCACTGAGGATCTGCAGCTGGCTCACCGGCTCGCCTCCAGCGCCCAGCCGCGGGTAACCTGAATCGCTGTGCGCTGTCCCGGCGCCAACGGTCGGTTATGATAGGCCATCAACTGTGCACCGCTCTCCAGCAGCAGCTTGAGCTCATAACGCTCGCCACGGTAGATCGACTCTGCCACCGACGCGGGTACGCCATGATCCACCACCTGCACATCCTGAGGGCGGATCAGCACCGGTGTGGCGGCACCGCTACCGGTCATTGATAATCCCCGCGAGAGCGACTCGCCGCCTACCTCGCATCCGGCGGACACGCCCTGCACCGGCGCGACACCACCCTGCCCGATGAACCCTGCAACCCACTCGCTGCGCGGGTAGTCGTACAGCGCCTGCGGCGTACTCCATTGCTCCAGCCTGCCACGGTTCATCACCGCGATACGGCTGGCCAGCGACATCGCTTCGGCCTGATCGTGCGTGACATAGATCAGCGTGGCGCCGGTGCGACGATGAAACTCGCGAAACGCTTCTTCCATGGAGGCGCGCAGATGGCGGTCCAGATTGGCCAGCGGCTCATCAAGCAGGACCACATCCGGTTCGGTGACCAGACAGCGTGCCAGCGCAACACGCTGGCGCTGTCCGCCGCTGAGATCCCGCGGTGCCCGGTCAGCCAGATGGCTCAGCTGTACCGCCTCAAGCGCTTCGCCAACACGCTGTTTGCGCTGCGCTTCGCGAAGCTTCTGCATCTTCAGCGGATAGCCCACGTTTTCCGCCACGCTCATGTGTGGCCAGAGCGCATAGGACTGAAACACCATACCCATCTGGCGTTGTTCCGGCGGCAGGTGAACATGGTCATCAGCCAGCACCTTGTCCCCCAGACGGATACAACCGGCCGAGAGGGCTTCAAAACCGGCCAGCATTCTCAGCACGGTGGTTTTGCCACAGCCACTGGGCCCAAGCAGAGCCACGAACTCACCGGGCTCGATATTCAGGTCAAGACCTTCCACTGCCGGTTGGTCATCGAAGCGTTTACAGACATTTTCAAGAATCAGGTGCGCCAAGGTATCACTCCTTTGGGTAGCCAACGCCCGACCAGACTGAGCAACAGCATCAGGGCAACCACCATCGTTACGATCACCACCGAAACCGCGGCGGCGAGCACGCTGTCGCCGCCCTCATCCAGGTTGAACACCAGCACGCCCAGCGTCTCGTTACCGGCACTCCAAAGCAGCGCCGAGACAGTCAATTCATTTACAGCGGTCAAGAACACCAGCAGGCCGCCAGCAAACAGCGCGGGTGCCACCAGCGGCAGCACGATCTGCCCCAGTCGGCGTAGGGGGCCTGCGCCTGCGAGCTGCGCCGCCTCCTCCAGCGAGCGGTCCAGCTGCCCGGCACTGGCCATTACCGGCTTCAAGGCGATGCTCATGAACCTGGCCAGATACGCGATGAATATGATGCCCAGCGAGCCGTACAGGCTGACCTCGATAATCGGCAAGGGTCGCGCGAACAGCAGAATGCAGGCGATCGCCAGCACCACACCCGGAATCGCATAGGGTATCTCCACCAGACTGTTAACCGCCGTCTGCATGGCGCCAGACATGCGTTGCAGTAGCCAGGCCAGCGGCAGGCTCAACAGCATCAGACAGAGTGCAGCGCTGCCGGCCAGCCACAGACTGTTGCTGAACGCCCGTGCGGTCACACCCTGACGGGAGAGCATCTCTACATATGCATCAAAGCTCAGCGTCTCGGCACTCAACGACACACCCAGCGCCGGGACCAGTGAACTCACCATCAGCGCCAGCAACGGTGCCACCAAAATCAGTGCCAGCACCGCCCACAGTGATGTTTGAAGTAACCGGCGATGCACGGGCCGCAGCACAAAGGCCTGGGCCCGGCCGGAGTGGCCGACCAGCTCGTAACGGGCCCGGCGCGAGAAGTGCTGCTGCAACAGTACGCCCGCCAGCGCCAGCACACCGATCAGCATCGACAGCACGGCCACCTCGCTGAGCACGCTCTGACCGAAGCCCGCCATATGTTGATAGATCAGTGTCGGCAGCACGTAGTACGAGGCGGGGATACCCAACATCGCCGGAATGCCGAAGTTGCCCAGCGCCGAGACGAATGCAATGGCCGACGCAGCGATCAGTCCGCTGCGACACAGCGGCAGTATCACCTGACACCAGACCTGACGCTGACCGGCGCCACTGATGCGCGCCGCCTCGATCAGCTCGGCGGGCAGATTGATCAGGCTGCTGCGCAGGGTCAGGAACACCAGCGGTGCATGCTGAATCCCCATCAGCAGTGCGATCCCCTCAGCGGAATAGAGCGGCTGAGGCGAGCCCAGCGCGGGCGCCAGCCCCAAAGAGTTAAGCAGCGGACTGCTCGGTCCGAACAGCTGCAACCAGCTCAGTGCCGTCACTTGAGGCGGGATCATCATCGGTAGCATGAAGCAGAACACCAGCCACTGCCGCCCGCGTACATTAGTGAGCGACAGCGCACAGGCAAATAACGAACCCAGAAACAGCGCGATCAGCGTTGCCAGTGACGAGGTGTAAAAGCTGTTGAACAGCGCCTGCCAGGTAGCGCCGTCGCGCAGCACCCTCGCCAGCGGTGATTCGCTGCCCAGTTCAAGATGGCTGATCGCCTCCAACAGCAACCGCACACTGGGTGTCAGGCTCAGCAGAACAATCAGCGTCAGGATCAGGGTAACCAGCCATCGCGGCTGGTCCCCCGGTAGTGCGCGTACACTCATTATCAACCGCCGAAGAGTTCACTAAAGCGCGTCTTGTTGGCGTCGGCATTTTTCAGCGCATCAGCCGCATCGAACGCCATCAGACGGATTTCGCTGCGCGGCGGGAAGCCTTCGGGCGGCGCAACCTGATCGCTGGCCGGCAGATAACCCTGACTGCGCACCAACTCCTGCCCCTGTTTGGAGAGCACGAAGTCGACGAACGTGTGCGCGGCATCGACATTCTTGGCGTCCTTCATGATCGCCACAGGCTCGGTCACCATGCTGCCACCCTCTTTCGGGAAGACAAACTCAATGGGTGAGCCTTTGCGCGCTTCGCGGATCGCGAGGAAATCGACAATGGCACCGTAGGGTTTGTTACCGGAGGCGACCGCTTTGAGTACGCCACCGTTCCCGCCCTGCGCCTGCGTCTGGTTGTCGGCCAGCGACTGGTAGTACGCCCAGCCCAGATCAGGGTTGGAGGTCAGCGTTTCAAGATGGATCAGCGCCGCACCGGAGTACAGCGGGCTAGGCATCGCCACCTGCCCCTTGTACTGGGTAGCGGCCAGATCCGCCCAGCTCTTGGGATGCTCACTGGCGTTAACGTGGCGCACAATGCCGGTGGTGATCAGCTTGGTGCCATAGTAATAGCCCTGAGGCTCGTACAGTGTCTTGTCGTAGTGGCTGCGCTCCGGGCTCAGGTAGGGCTGAAGCTGCCCCTCCTGCTTGAGCGATTCCATGGTGACGGTATCGGCGATCAGCAGAAGATCGGCACGGGATACGCCGCTCTCAAGCTCGGCGCGCAAGCGCGTCATCAGCTTGGTGGTGCCATCGCGCACCCACTCCACCTCGATATCCGGGTAGGCCTGAGTGAACGCGTCGACCGTGGCTTGGGCATCGGTATTGGGCTGGCTGGTATAGAGCACCAGTTTTTCATCGGCCAGAGCCAGCATCGGCAAGGAAAGGCCGGCAACACCGGCCAGTGTCAGGAGCTTTTTCATGGGCATGTCATTACCTCCGTGATTTCGTATCTGCAAAGGTAATGTCATCTCCTTACACCAGAATGACAGTGCGCTTTCGTTTTGATGCCCTGCACTTTCGTTTGGGCACTTCAACGGTTTCCATCGCACTTCAAGGTGTCATCGATGCATAAACGAAGACAGCAGATCACCGAGCTGGTCAACACACGCGGTCGGATCGAGCTGCAACAGCTGGCGACCCATTTCAACGTATCCGTGCAGACCATCCGCACCGACGTACGGGTGTTGGCTCAACAGGGGCTGATCCTGCGCAATCACGGCGAAGTCCTGCCCTTCCCTCACCGGGAGAACATCAGCTATGACCAGCGTCGCATTCGCAACGCCGGTGGCAAGCGACGGATCGGCAGCCTTTGTGCACAGTGGCTTAACGGCTATCAGACGCTATTTCTCGGCACCGGCTCGACAGTTGCCGAACTGTCGGCCCAACTCGGCGCACTGAAGGGGCTGCAGATTCTGACCAATAATCTGCATGCGGCGCGCTTGCTGTGCGGGCACCCGGATTGCGCACTGACCATCGCCGGCGGGCGGGTACGGCAACGGGATCAGGATGTGATCGGCGGTGATGCTCTGCGCTTCTTTCAGCGCTATCAGGCGGATATTGCCATCACCTCAGTCGGAGCCATGGACGACGGCGGACGGCTTTACGATTACAACGACGATGAGGTGATGGCGCGGGAGGCAATGCTGGAGCAGAGCCGCTTTCACATTCTGCTGATCGACAGCAGCAAGTTCGGCACCCATGCGCCGTGCAGTGCAGGCAGGCTTGAGCAGTACGATCTGGTGGTCAGCGACACCCCACTACCGCCAAGGCTGCACGCAGGACTCAAGGCAAGCGGTCGGAATACGCTGTGCTGAGCAGACCCGAAAACAGCGTCAGAAGTCGCGCACTTTGCCACGCATGGACTTGGTTTGACCGCGCTGGTTTTTCTTATCCATGCGCTTTTTCTGCGAACTGCGGGTGGGTTTTGTTTCGCGCCGTGCCTTTTGCACCCTGGCAACACTCTGGATCAGCTCACACAGGCGCTCAAGGGCATCGGCCCGGTTCTTCTCCTGTGTGCGGAACTGCTGCGCCTTGATCACCACGACACCCTCCTGCGTGATGCGCTGATCCGACAGCGCCAGCAACCGCTCCTTGTAGAACTCGGGCAGAGAGGAGGCACGAATATCGAAACGCAGATGGATGGCGCTGGAGACCTTGTTCACGTTCTGACCGCCCGCGCCCTGCGCACGTATGGCGGTCAGCTCGATCTCGGCGTCGTCCAGTACTACTGTGTTGGAGATTCTCAGCATTAGAACCGTTTCTGATAACGGTGGCAGTAAGGCGTCTTGCCGGTTTTGACGTAGTAGTCCTGGTGGTATTCCTCGGCGCGCCAGAACGGCTGCATCGGCAGCACGCGGGTGACAACGTCGTGCCCCTTGTTCTCCAGCTGTGCGATCAGACTGTCGACGATACCGCGCTCCTGGTCGTCATTGACGAACACCGCCGATGCATACTGGGGGCCGAGGTCCGGCCCCTGGCCATTATCCTGTGTCGGGTCGTGGATCTCGAAGAACAGCTTGGCCAGCGTCTCGAAATCCACCTTCGCGGGGTCGTACAGCACCTCGACGGTTTCCAGATGTCCGGTGGTTTTGCCGCACACCTGCTGATAACTGGGGTTGTCTACATGGCCGCCCATATAACCGGACACCACGGCAACCACACCCGGCACCTGCTGCAACAGGTGTTCGACTCCCCAGAAGCAGCCGCCGGCAAAGTAGGCTTTTTTCAGTTCGCCGCCCTTTTGCTGTGCCCTGTCTTCGGCACTGACAAAGTCCATGGAGATGGAGTTGACGCAGTGGCGCACATTCTTCGCCGTCAGCATCTCGCCCTCGAACACATGACCGAGATGACCACCGCAGTTCGCGCACAGGATCTCGGTGCGGCGTCCATCGGCATCCACCTCGCGGCGGATCGCGCCCTCTATCTCATCATCGAAGCTGGGCCAGCCGCAGTGGGACGGAAACTTGTCCTCGGAGCGATATAGCGGCGCACCACACTGCTTGCAGGTGTAGACACCGGTCTCGAAAAAATCATCATATTTGCCAGTAAAGGGGCGCTCGGTCCCCTTGTGCAGGATCACATGCTGCTCTTCGGGGGTCAGTTTCTTGTAGGACATGACGCTACCTCGTGAGAAGTGGGTGTACGGGGCTTTCCTGCCTGTTTAGTCGGACAATGGCGGGCATCCTTACAGCCTCGCCGCCTGATGGCAACCTTTGCAGGTACACGCTGGGGCTAGTCGTCCTCGGCCCAGCGCGCCTTGACCTCGAGAATCGCGGTCATCTCCTGCTCGATCAACGTGACCAGCGCCGGATCAAAGTGCCGCCCGCTCTGTTCCCGGATCAGCCCCATCGCATCGGAAACACTCCAGGCGTCCTTGTAGGGGCGCTTACTGGTCAGGGCATCGAATACATCCGCCAGTGCAACTATGCGCCCCTCAATGGGAATCTCTTCACCGGCCAGCCCATGCGGGTAGCCGGTGCCATCCCACTTTTCATGATGGGTCAGGGCGATACTGCGCGCCAGCTTGATCAGCTCGGAGTCTGACTGGCCGAGTATTTCGGTACCGATCAGCGGATGCTGCTTCATCTGTTCGAACTCGTCCTCGGTCAACCGACCGGGCTTGAGCAGAATCGAATCCGGTATGCCGATCTTGCCGATGTCATGCATCGGTGCGGCCAGCTCCAGATCCTGCGCGGCCTCGTCGCAAAAGCCGTAGGCGCGCGCCAGTATGCTGGAGTAGCGGCTCATGCGGATCACATGCTTGCCGGTCTCGTTATCCTTGTACTCCGCCGCCTGACCCAGCCGCTCGATCAACTCCACCTGTGTGCGGCGTAACTCCTCTGCCCGCACCAGCGAGAGCTGATTTCTGACGCGCACCTTGATAATCGCAGGGGCAAAGGGCTTGGTGATGTAATCGACCGCCCCCAACTCGAAGCCCCTCACTTCATCGACCGTGTCCTGAAGCGCCGTCACCAGAATCACCGGTATGGGTGAGCTGGGGTAGCGCTCGTTGAGCACCTGACAGACTTCATAGCCGGTCATGCCCGGCATCATGACATCAAGCAGCACAAGATCGGGGACCTCCTGCTCGATGAGCGCCAGCGCCTCTTCACCGCTGCGTGCAAACGAGAGTCGATAGGGTTCGTCGTGGAACACCTGACGCAACACTTTCAGGTTGGTCGGCTCATCATCGACGATCAGTATTCTGGTGTTTGCTCGCCTCACGTTGCGCTCTCCTCTACATCCTTGGTGTCGGCCGGGGTCAACTCGGCCAGCAAACGATGCGCCTCGAGAAAATCGAAGTCATCAAATGCTCTGGCAATATCGTTGACGGTATAGCGATGACGCTCCGGGGCCGATTGCTTCATCCGCTCCAGCGACTCGTCATCGAACTCGGCCGCGCGCGCCGCTTCTATCAAGCGCTGCACGCTGGCTTCGAACTGAGCGGCATCCTCACTCGGCAGCGCGGCAGGCACCACCTCTTTTCGCTCCGCCTGCTCTTCAACGATCCTTGCCAGCTCCCGCCTGAAATCGTCAAAGGCTCTCTCCAGCTGGCTGACCAGTTCGGGATCGAACTCGGGTGGTACGCGTCGCACGGCATCTTCGATACGTCCCAGCGCTCTGGAGAGCGGCTTGAGTGCCAGATTACCGGCTACTCCCTTGAGCCGATGTGCGGCCAGCCTGACCTCTTCTACGTTTTGCTGGTCATACAGTTCACCGAACTGTTTGCAGCAGTCGCGATTGCTCTCTTCAAAACGTTGAAGCTCCTTCAGGTACAGCGTCCAGTCACCCCAAAGCGCGAGACCGTCTTCGCGCTGTATCGAGCATTTGGTCGTGTCGGGCGAACCACCGGGCGCTGGGTCTGCCACGCGTACGCTGAGTCCGGTTACCCGTGCCATTTCCGCGGTCAGTTGTCGGAAGTCGATCGGTTTGGTGGCAAAACCGTCCATACCCGCCTCCCGTGTGGCCCGGCGATCCTCCTCCATGACGCTGGCGGTCAGCGCAATGATCGGCGTGTGTGCTATGCCCTTTTCACGTTCGTGGCTGCGCATCGCCTGGGCAGCCCCCAAACCATCGAGCTGCGGCATGTGGACATCGAGCAGGACAAGATCGAAAGGACGCTCACAGAAGCGCTGCAGCGCCTCGTGGCCATTTTCAGCCGAGATGACGCTATGGCCCTGGCGCTCAAGCAACAGTGTCAGCAGATCCAGATTCTGCTGAACATCATCGGCGACCAGCACGTTCAGTGGCGGCAGCTGTATGTGGTCAGCATCAAGCTTGGGCTCTGCCTGTACACTTTGGCCGGGCTTGAGCGGCAGCAGGAAACTGAAGCAGCTGCCCTGGCCCGGAGTGCTGCTGGCACTGATCGTGCCGCCCATCAACTCCACCAATTGCTTGCAGATTGTCGTACCCAATCCGGTACCGCCAAATCGACGGCTCATGGACGCATCTGCCTGGGTAAAGGGGTCGAAAATCTCTTTCAGTCGATCAGCCGGAATGCCGATACCGGTATCGCTGACACGGAACTCCACCAGTCCGTCGCCAGCCGGCAGTACCGACAACCGCACAGTCCCCTCTTCGGTAAACTTGACGGCATTGCCCAGCAGGTTGGTCAGCACCTGACGGATACGTTGAGGTGCGCCCAGGTAGAAGGTGTCCAGTTCGGGCGAGAGATCCAGACTGAGATCGAGCGATTTATCCCGTGCCTGCAACCAAAGCGTCGATATGACATTGTCGAGCAACTCCGGCATCGAGAAATCTGACCACTCAAGCTCCATCTTGCCCTTCTCGAGCTTGGCACTGTCGAGTATGTCGTTAAGCAGGTGCAGCAGGGATCGCGCAGATCCCGAGATGGTTTTCAGGTAGCGCTGCTGATCATCGGTCAACGCGGTGTCCATCAACACATCCGAGAACCCGATGATGGCATTCATCGGCGTGCGTATCTCGTGACTCATATTGGCCAGGAACTCGGACTTCACGCTGGCCGCGCCCTCGGCCTGCTCCTTGGCTTCAACCAGCGCCGCCTCAATCGCCTTTCGGCTGGAGATATCGAGCAAGACGCCGTCGATCCACTTCACCTGACCCTGCTCATCATAGGAAAAGCTGCCATGATCCAACAGCCATATCCAGCGCCCGTCGCGGTGGCGAATACGGTACTCGATCATGAAGCGCTGCTGATTTTCGGCATGTCGGGCCACTGCGCCTTCAACCATCTCGCGGTCATCCGGATGGATCATCTCCCCGAGCGTCATTTCGCCCTTCTCCAGCATCTCGGGAGACCATCCTGTCAGGTCACGAATCGCGTCGCTAATAAACGCCATGCTCCACTGTGAATCCTGACGGCAACGGTAGGACGCGCCGGGAATATTGCTGATCAAAGAGCGATAGCGCTCTTCGCGCTCTCTCAACTCGGCTTCCATCGCCCGACGCTGACTGATATCGGTGATAAAGCCGACATACAACGCCTTGCTGCCCGGCAGATTGACCTCGCCAACACCCAATCGGATGGGCACCATATGGCCCATCTTGTGTTTGGCCATCACCTCCCGCCCGGAACCGATGATCTTGGGCTTGCGGGTAGCTCGGTACTGTTCGAGGTAACCGTCATGGGCCGAGTGGTCGGGCTCGGGCATCAGCATACTGACGTTCATGCCGGATACTTCGTCGGCACTCCAGCCCAGTATCCGCTCGGCCGCGGGATTGAAGGACTGGATGATCCCCTTATGGTCGATGGTGATGATGCCATCCACGGCAGTATTGAGAATAGCGTCCATCCGCGATGCGTTGGCGCTGATCTGTGCCACCAGATTGCGATACCAGAGCAACGCGTTGATCGATAACGCGATCACGGTGATCAGGCAGGTAAACAGGGACACACTCAGGGCCAATACCGCGGTATCGTCGCGACCGCCCGACATCGGCAAGGGGCTGTCAGATACAAACACCACCGCCGCCATACCGGTATAGTGCATCGCCGAGATCGCCAGCCCCATCACCGAGCCGCTGATCAGCGATACCCAATAACGTGACAGATGCCTGAACCCGTGCCATATCCAACTCTTGATCGACAGCGCCAGCATCGCCAGCAGCACCGCCACCACAATCGACAGTGCAAACAGGTAAGGGTCGTAATGCATCATGGACGACATCTTCATTGCCGCCATGCCGGTGTAGTGCATGGTGCCGATACCCGCGCCAAGCAGTAACCCGTTGATCGCCAGACGCCGCCAGTCAAGGCGCTCGTCATTCGCACGAGCCATGGCCAACCAACAGGCCAGCACACCGGGTACGGCCGAGAGCAGGGTAAGGCCCGGATCGTATTCCACCGGCACATTCATCTCGAACGCCATCATGCCGATGAAGTGCATCGACCAGATGCCCCCACCGAGAGCAAGCCCCGAAGACAGGATACCGACCCGCTTCAATACCGGGTTATCGGTATTGCGCACGGCACCGACCAGATGCAGCGCGATGCTCGATGTAAACACGGCGATCAGCAGCGACAGCGTCACCAGCCAGGGGTTATAACTGCCGATAACCGCCAGGCTGGGTACGGGATCGGTTAGAAAGAAATCAGTGAGCATCGTCATAGGAAGTGAGAAGCCGGTTGGGCGAGAAAAGCGTTTTGAGCTTTAGTGTGCGCGAACGCGAACACTATCGCATACCGCCATCGATTAAAACTGACCACCAGTACAACTTTGATTCTGTACGCCAACGGTGACACGCTGGATCACCTGCACGCAAGCGTATCGGATTGCGCCAGACACGCCCGATATTCTTCATCGGCATTTATCAGCGCCTGCTGTACCCGCGGGTCGGCATAATACGCATCGAGCTTGTCCGAGATTCTCGCGCCGACAAAACGCTGAGGTTCGGAGGGGGTGAAGCCATCCTGAACCTCCCGTTCGGTAACCCAGCCTCGCGCCCGCTCGAAGGCTTCGATGAAGCGCGGCTCCTCCATCAATGCCTGTTTGAAAAAGGCGGTGCCAAAGTAGGTAAAGTCACTTTGCGACCCGCAGCCGAATGAGGTTCTGTCCGCCGAGGCCGCGGTGATAATCAATGTTTCGGGGGTTTTGAGTGGCTCGATAAAGCCCCCTGAATAGCAACTGGATACAAGAATCACCCGCCAGCGAATACCGGCATCATCCAGCGCCGCGCGCAATTCCGGCGCTGTCAGGTCATCCAGCTGCAAAGGCCCCATCTCCACCGAGAAGCGGTGGTCCGAGCTGCCATGCGAGGTCATGAACAGGAACAGGATATCCTCGTTTGTGTCCATCCGATCGGCGATCGCGCCCAGCGCATTGCTAAGGTTATGGCGGTTGGCCAGCGGATAGCGATGCACGGCATCCACGTTATTGGCCAGTATCAGGGAACGCCCGCCGGTGTCATAGCGGTTGTCGAACTGCTCCTGCACGTACTCCACCTCATTGAGGAACACGTTTTCCGGCCCGTAACCGGCGAATGCCAACAGATACAGATCCACAACACCGGGACGTTGCTCACGAAGCTCGGCAAGACGCTGGTGCATCAAGGCAGGCTGGGCGTAGTAGATATCCTCCACATTCAATCCGCGAAACGGCGATTGCTCGACACCCTCCGATCGGTAATCGGTATACCAAAGCTCGATCCTCGGAATCAGCCATAAACCGGCCAGTGAGCCAAGGGTATAGACCAGTGCCGCCGCAAAAGCCCTGCCTGAACGCGCACCGACGATGCCGCGCAACAGCCGCAGCAGTATTAGCAGGTTCCACGCTAATGCCAGCGCCAGGTATCCCCAGGCTATCAGCGGCGATGGGTAGTCGCCGAGCATCAGCCAAGCGACGCACTGCATCACCAGCGTAACCGGCAACGAAGCGCCGAGCATGCCGGTCACAAGCTTGCCGAACTGATGAGTGTCGGCGCCGACAAGACGGGCACCGAGCAGTATCAGCAGCAGATCGAACAGGTAGATCGCCGCCAGATAATCGATACCGTAAAGATTGAACGCACGCGGCGGCTCGACCTGCGCATAGGCGGTTATAAAATCCACTGCGAACAGCAACAGGGCCAGCGTAATCAGTTGGCCAAGCGATACTCTCAGACGGCTGACATTGAGTCGCATCCAAAACGCCAGCCGCAATCCCGACGACAGGTTGCAGCCCAGATCATCCAGCCAACGGCGCTGTAATCGTTCGCTTGTCAGCTTACTCATCACCCTCTCCCTGTGGAGCTCGACACTCGCTTTGGTGCTCTAAACTCTGTTCTCCGGTGAGTGTAACCCTATTTGTACCGTTATCTGGAGATACGATGGTCATATCGTCTGCTTTTTTAGCCGCACCTGTTTTCAACAGCCACGCTATTTGAAATACTCCTGTGCATGAACATGACAGCACTCAACCGACGACAGACCGCTTCCTGCACAGATTCCTGTGGGATCGCCCCTGTCCGATCGAGACACTGTTGACGTACTGACCTGTTTCAGACAACACAGATCACGAAGGCCACCGGTATCCCCGGTGGCCTTTTTTTTTGGAGCAAATAGTGGATATGAAAACGCAACACAGCGCCCTGATGCAGATCTCGGCCAAACCGGATATCACCTTCACCAGCGGTAGCGGCAGCTATCTTTATGACGCAGCAGGCAACGCCTGGCTCGATTTCGTGCAAGGCTGGGCGGTCAATACCCTTGGCCACTGCCCCGAAGCAGTCGCACAGGCGATCTGCACCCAAAGTCGGCGCCTGATCAACCCAAGCCCTGCGTTTTATAACGATCAGGCCATACAACTGGCCAATCGCCTGACACACCTGAGCGGGATGGATCAGGTGTTCTTTGCCAACAGCGGTGCAGAGGCCAACGAAGGGGCGATCAAGCTCGCACGGAAGTGGGGGCAGCTACACCGCAAGGGCGCCTGGAAGATCATCACCTTTCACAACGGTTTTCATGGCCGGACGCTGGCAACCATGTCGGCAACGGGCAAACCGGCGTTCGAGCCACTGTTCAACCCCAAGGTGCCGGGCTTTACCAAGGTGCCGTTCGGGGATCTGGAGGCGGTCGAGGCCGCCATTGATGAGCACACAGTGGCGGTGATGCTGGAGCCGATTCAGGGTGAGGCGGGCGTAATACCGGCCAGTCACGAGTTCCTGCAGGGGCTGCGCAGGCTGACACAGGAACATGGATTGCTGTTGATGCTGGACGAGGTTCAGACCGGTATCGGCCGTACCGGCAGTCTGTTCTGCTACCAGCAGCACCAGATCGAGCCCGATGTGGTGACCCTCGGCAAGGGTTTGGGCGCAGGCGTACCGATCGCGGCACTGATGGCAAAAGCACACGCCTGCTGCTTTGAATACGGTGATCAGGGTGGCACCTTCAACGGCAACCCTCTGGTTTGTGCCGCCGCGCTCGCCGTGCTTGAAGCGGTGACTTCAGCAGGCTTCCTGTCGCAGGTACAGGCGTTGAGCCAGCACCTGAGCCAAGGGCTTGAGCATCTCAGCACCCGGTTCAATCTAGGTAAGGTGCGGGGCGCCGGACTGCTGCTGGCACTGGATACCGGCGCAATCGATGCACAGGCGCTGGTGAAACAGGCACTGGACGCCGGTCTGCTGCTGAACGCACCGCGGCCTCACACGCTGCGCTTTATGCCTGCACTGAATGTATCGGTGCCTGAGATCGACAAGATGCTGGCGATACTCAGCCCACTCTTTGAGCAGGCAGCGGCACAGCACAGCTGAGATCAATAAGGGCTCCCCTGACCGGGGAGCCCGCGCCTTAACCGCTGCTTTGCTTGTACGGATTTTTTGGCATCATCGAGGGCGGTAACGGCGGACGACGCGCGCCCTCCTTCGGCCCGTAATGTTCGGTCAGATAGTCGAGAATCGTTTTTTCGGTCTCGGCCGGAAACTGCCATAGGCCCTGAGTTTCCTGCATCCAGCGAATCACATACTGCCAACGGTTTCGGGAGCCGGCATTCTGCGTCACCAGCTTGGAGGAGTGGCAGGCCGTGCAGTTGTTTTTGACTGTCTCCCACCCGGGTGCGATTACAAAACCGGTATCCGGGTCGGTTTCAGCCCAGGCGCCCAGCGGCACCAGCAACGCCAGCGGCAACAGCAGCCGACGCAGGCTTCGAGTGAACATCTCAACCCCCTCAGACGATCTGAACCGCTATGCGGTGACAGGCATTATTGAGATACCCCTTCGGATTCCATCCCGGAACGACCATCGGTTGAGATCGGCCCTGAGCGTCCGTCGCCTTGGCCCATATCTCGTAATAACCGATTTCAGGGAATTCGATGACAGTACTCCAGCGCTGCCATGCCAGCCGATTGACCGGGGCTTTTAGCTCCACCCTTTGCCAGGTGGCGCCAAAATCGATCGATACCTCGACTGTCTCGACAGCGAGATCCCCCGCCCAGGCATGCCCACGTACCACCAGCTTCTCACCTTTGGATTGGGTAAGCCCTGAAGCGGGGAAGGTGATCAGTGATTTAACCGGCATCGACTCAATGGTGACAAAGTCGGACTTGGGCACCTCGGTGCCCGGCGCCACCGGATATTTCGGCATGCTGTAGGAGGGCGCTGCCATCTTTGCGCCATCATGCACCTTGTTACGAATCACAATGGTTTTTAGCCATTTGCCCGAAACAGAGCCGGGCCAGCCTCCGCAGACAAGCCGCAACGGATAGCCATTGAGATAGGGGATCGCTTCACCATTCATCGCCCAGGCAATCAGCGACTCGTCCTCCAGCGCCTTGCTCATCGGGACACCACGTGAGATCGGCGATTTGCTGGCGTCGCCGCTGACATGGGTGTCAGCACCGTAATACCCGATGTAGACCGCATCGCCGGCGATACCGCAGGCTTCGAGCACATCACGCAGACGTACACCGGTGAAACTTGGACAGGCCACAGCGCCCGTCGTCCATTGGTTACCGCTGGCCGACGGTACATATTCAGCGCGCCCGTTGCCTCCGCACTCCACCGTTAACTGATAGGTGTAATGCTTGAACCGGGCTTTCAACTCTGCAACCGAAAAGGTCTGGGGATTGGTGCAGGACTCACCCTCGATACGCAGCTCCCAGTTGTCCGGGTCGATATCCTTGATTGCCGGGGGTATCCCGTTGTTGCGCACGAACATCCGGTGGGCGGGTGTCACATCATCGTCGAGAAGGTGAGGCGGTGTTTCGGCATTGATCGGGCGGTCATTGAGCAGTGTCAGACCATCCTTGCCCTCGAGCATGAACGGCTGATCGCTTTGCGCGAAGGCGGCAGGTATAAGGCCCCCGGGCATCTTCGCGGCATAAGGGATAGCCGCGGCACCCAGTGCTGCCGTCATGGCGGCCAGCCCGCTTTTCTTGAGAAACCCGCGCCGGGACTCGGTATCCACCTCCCGTCCCCAAACGATGCGATCAGCCTTTTCGGGGTTCTCCCCGTAGAGTTCATGAAGGCCGCGCTTATCCGGTACTTTCTTTGACATAACGAACACTCCTGGGGCCCGGATACGGATTCCAGTGCGCATCGCGTCTGTCCACCGGGCATCTTGTTATCGGTATTACCCTTGGAGCCGGTTCAAGTGTAACCAGCCGAGTCGATATCTCGACTTCAGACTAGCAGCGATCAACGAAATATCTCGCCTTATATTAAAATAATCTAATAAAGAAACGCCTACTTATCTCTGTGAATAAGTGTTTCAGTGTCGCGACATGCGATGGGACCACTTGACCGCCCGGTCAACCGGCGCCAGAGTAGCCGCTTTTCGCAATGGAGCATCGCCGTGGAACTGGACCTGGTATGGATCATCACCCTGCTGCTGACAGGTTTGGGGGCGGGCACCATCGACGCTATTGCCGGTGGCGGTGGCCTGATCACCCTCCCCGTTCTGCTGGCCAGCGGTCTAAGCCCCATTCAGGCACTGGCGACCAACAAGCTGCAAGGCAGTTTCGGCACCTTTGCGGCCACACTCTATTTCGTGCGCAAGCGTCAGGTAGATCTGCGCGCCATGCGCGGCATGATCCTAAGCACTTTTATAGGCTCCGCCGCCGGCACGCTGCTTGTGCAGCACATCGATAACTCGATCCTCGCCGCGATCATGCCCGCGTTGTTGATTCTGATCGCAATCTACTTTGCGTTTTCACCGCGCATTGGCGACCTTGATCGGGAGCGGCGCATCAGTACCGCCCTGTTCACAGGTGCCATTGCCAGCGGCATCGGCTTCTACGACGGCTTTTTCGGTCCGGGCACCGGCACCTTCTTCACGCTGGCCTTTGTCACGCTGGCGGGTTTCGGTCTTGCCCGCGCAACCGCCCACACCAAGGTGCTCAACTTCACTTCCAACATCGCCTCATTACTGTTTTTTCTCTTCAGTGGACACATCGTCTGGTTGGCGGGCCTTGCGCTGGCGGTGGGCCAGTTGATCGGCGGTCAGCTCGGCGCACGGCTTGTCGTCACCCGCGGCACCCGTCTGGTTCGCCCGCTCATCGTCACCGTCACACTGCTGATGTCTGCCAAGCTGCTGCTTGACCATCTTGGTATCACGCTTATCGACTGATTACCGACCCGTAGTAACCGGTTAATACCCACAATCGATCCTCAGCTGCTACAACTTGACAGTCCTCATAACAAAAAGGAGAGGCGTCATGAGCAAAAAGATTCTGATGATCACGGGCGATTTCACCGAAGATTACGAAACCATGGTCCCTTTTCAGACCCTGCTTGCGGTCGGGCATCAGGTCGATGCGGTATGCCCCGACAAGGCCGCCGGCGATACCGTCGCCACTGCCATTCACGACTTTGAAGGCGACCAGACCTACACCGAAAAGCCAGGGCACCGTTTTGCCCTGAACGCTACCTTCGATCAGATCGACCCCAACGACTACGATGCCTTGGTTATACCGGGCGGACGTGCCCCCGAATACCTGCGCCTGAACCCCAAGGTGATCGAGATGGTGCGCCACTTCTTCAGCGCCGACAAACCGGTCGCCGCCATCTGTCATGGCGCCCAACTGCTGGCGGCGGCCGGGGTATTGGAGGGACGTCGCTGTTCTGCTTACCCCGCCTGCGCACCCGAGTTGAAACTGTCCGGCGGTGAATATGCCGATATCGCCGTGGACGATGCCATCACCGACGGCAATCTGGTTACGGCACCGGCCTGGCCTGCACACCCGGCATGGCTTTCTCAGTTCATGTCACTACTGAGTCACTGATTATGTTCTATGCTTGACTGGATCGCCCCGTGTCGGGGGTCGATCCGGTCGCCCACGGGCCCGTAACCACCAACCCGCAAATCTCAATGAGGTGTCCGCGTGTGCAAGCTCTTCATCAATGCCGATCCTAACCTGTGGGACAGCTCCACCCGTTCCCTGCGCATCAACGACATGGTGACGAGCATACGTCTGGAAAACTACTTCTGGTTTGTACTCACGGAGATCGCCCGGCGCGATGAGATGAACGTACCCCAGTTGATCACACGGCTGTATCACGAAGCGCTCGACGCCGGGCACGACATCAACAACTTCACCTCGTTTTTGCGCGTCTGTGCCATGCGCTACCTTCGCCTGCAACTGGTTGGCGAGATTCCGCGGCGCAGCGATATTCCGATTCGCGCACTGGATGCCGGATCCATCCTCAGGCACGAGCGGGAAACACACGCCAGCACCTCTTAAAGCGGTGATGCATTCGACCCGACACACACGGTTTATACTCACTCTATCGCGCCATACGTTTTAGCAAGGAGTTAACCGTGCGCCGTACATTGCTAGTTGTGATCCTGTGCCTTCTAAGCCTTGGCTGCTCGACCGACGGCTGGCAAAGCGCCAGTCGGGAATCGGCGGGAATCGCCCCTGACCCGACACAAACACCCGAAGCGAT
Organism: Marinobacterium lacunae; assembly: GCF_000705555.1. GTDB lineage: Bacteria > Pseudomonadota > Gammaproteobacteria > Pseudomonadales > Balneatricaceae > Marinobacterium_D > Marinobacterium_D lacunae. The sequence goes on along the minus strand of NZ_JMQN01000015.1, from coordinate 334,703 downwards.
CATTCAGGTCTACGCAGCCGACGCCTGGGGATGGCGCGGCCTGTTTGCAGTACACACCTGGATCGCCGTGAAACCTAGTAAGGCCGAGCACTACACCGTCATGGAGGTGGTCGGCTGGCGCAAGAACCGGGGGCTGCCGGTATTAAGAACAATGCAGGACCTGCCCGACCGACACTGGTATGGCGCAAAACCCGATCTGATACTGGATAAGCGCGGCCCCGGCGTCGACGCGTTGATCGAGAAGGTACAAGCGGCCGCCCGGCAGTATCCCTGGATGGACGAATACCGGGTGTTTCCCGGCCCCAACAGCAACACCTTCCCAGCCTGGATAGCCCTTCAGGTGCCGGAACTCGGCCTGAGTCTACCCTGGCGTGCCATCGGGTCCGGCTGGGCCGATTGAGACTGGAGTTTCAACGACGGCTGCCCTAGAGTGACGCCTTTCAACATCGACGGGACACTACATGAAAATCTGGGTCGACGCCGACGCCTGCCCGGTCGTCATCAAAGAGATCATCTTTCGCGCCGCTGAACGCGCCGGTATTGAAACCACACTGGTGGCCAACCAGCCGATGCGCACGCCTCCCTCGAAGTTCATCCGTGCCATTCAGGTACAGCAGGGCTTCGATGTCGCCGACAACGAGATTGTCCGCCGCGCCGAGGCCGGTGATCTGGTGATCACCAGTGATATTCCGCTGGCAGCAGAAGTGATCGAGAACGGCGCACTGGCCTTAAGTCCGCGCGGCGAATTGCTCACGGCCAACAACGTCCGTGCTCGCCTGAATATGCGCGACTTTCTGGAAACCATGCGATCCAGTGGCGTGCAAACCGGCGGCCCTGCGGCACTGAACCAAAGTGACCGTCATGCGTTTGCCCGTCACCTCGACACCCTCATTGCCAAGGCCGACAGCTAAGTCGCCCGCACCAAGGTGAGCCGATCAGTGAGTCTGGTCGGCTATTCGTTTCAGATCATCCATCATCCGATCGATGTCGTCCTCGGTGGTATTACTGTAGTACTGCCAATCCAGATAGTACTCGCTCAGTAACGGATACCAGTCCGGCTCCCGCTTGGCGGGTTGATCGGTCTGACGCTCGTGCAGCTCGATATGCATAGGCGATATTTCGAGTACACGGTTCTCCTCCTGCCAGAGAATATCCTGCAGGTCGTACAGCGCGTTCATGATGAGAAAGTGCTTGCGAAATAGCGGCAACATCGTGCCATCGGTTCGGTTCTGCTCCTCGAACAGATGCTCGCTGTCCAGCGTTTTCATCAGACGATATTCGCTGATCCCATACGGATGCTGGCGCAGCACATGTAAAACTTGCGGCAGTACTGGGTTGATCATATCGACTACTCACTCCCTCCGGCGCATCGGAGGCCTTTCATCTGTCCTCGATTCAGACCGAATCTGAACCCGAGACGATACACACAAGGCGACTGTGCATTTCAAGTATAGACAGTGATCCTCACGCCTCGCATTGGTAGAGCGCTTCGGGCTCGTTTATGCTTCAGCCAACCAGGGTAAGGGACTCAACGCATGGAAGTTTTGATCTTGCTGTTTTCGCTGTTGCTACTGACGGTCGCCGTTGGGGGGCTATTAGGCATTGTCGCGTTTTCTCGCCAGAATAAGCTGCAGGACAGGTTGAATTATGTCGAGCTACAGATAGAGCAACTCGCTCGACAGCTGGCACGCACTGCGCAGAAAAATACCGACAGTACCTCGTCGGCAGAAACAAAGGCGGAGTCAGTCGTGAAGCCCGCCGTATCCGTGCCCCCGCCGACGGCGGTCGATACAGGGGAGGCCCCGCCGGCAACACCCGAGCCACCGGATCACTGGGGAACCCGTACCCCCTCCCCGCCGCCCTCGATACCCGACACGGCCAGCACCCGCGCAGGGTCCGGTTTCGTGCGCCATCTGCGCCAACACTGGATGATCTGGCTCGGCGGCGCCTGCGTCGGCCTTGCGGGCATTTTCATGGTCAGATACTCCATCGAGCAGGGACTCCTTGGCCCCGGCGCACGCATCGTGTTGTCACTGCTCACCGGTGCAGGTCTGCATGTGACCGCCGAATGGCTCAGACGTACACGCGGTCATAGCGATGTGTTTGCCGCGCTCGCCGGCGGCGCCAGCATTATTCTTTACGCTGCGCTTCTGGCTGCACTTCATCAGCTCAGTTATGTGCCGCCCGGGACAATCTTCGCAGGCATGGCGCTGGTTTCGCTGGCCACTCTGGGGCTGGCACTGGTGCACGGGCCTCTGCTCGCGGCGCTTGGCATGCTCGGCGGTTATCTGGTGCCGATACTGGTCAGTACCGGCAGCCAACTGATCGAGGGCGCCTTGATCTACACCTTCATTCTCACGCTGTCCGTGCTTTTGCTGCTGCGATATGTCTGGCGACTCTGGCTCTGGTGCGGAGCTGTCGCCGGCGCCCTGATCTGGTGGTTGCTGAGTTTTGCGTCCCCCCCGGCCGAGGAGGTCAGTCGCACACTTTATCTGCTGGGTATCGCTTGGAGCCTGCTGGCAGCCCCACAACTGGACTGGTTGCTGAGCCGACGTGAACAGCTGGCTGACGATCTGGGATACGGCCAGATCTTTCGCAATCGGGACACGCACGAATACGCCATGTTGTTGGCGCTGCTTCTGGTCATCGGCGCGCAGGCATTCAGCCTGTTCAGTGAACCTCTGGGCCTGACATCGATCTGGAGCCACCTGCTGCTGCCATTAATGCTGCTGCATGCCGCCGGGAAGCGGCCGCTGCTGGCGCCGCTACCGGGCATTGCGCTGCTGGCACTGGGCAGCGCGCTGCTGGCTCAGTTCATTTCACCCTACCTGCTTGGCGTGACTTTGCGTGTGCCCTCGCCAACCGAGCGCGACACCTTGATCGCCCTGCTATCTCTTCTCTCACTGCTCGCCATCGGCTACTCGGCGTGGAACCTCCGGCTATCAGCACGACTGGCGGGCATCTGGGCCAGTATCGGCTGTCTCACACCGCTGGTGATGCTGACTATCGCCTATCTGGTACTGTCGGATCTCGATGATGAGTGGCGCTGGGGTGGTGCCTCTCTGGCAGCCGGCATCGCCTATCTGGCACTGGCCCGCGAATCCGCCCACCGCGCACCCAAAGCGTTAACTCTGACGCTGATAGCTGCATCGCATCTGGCTTACTCGCTGGCGGTCGTGATCTGGTTCCGGGAAGCCACTCTGACACTGGCGCTGGCCCTGCAATTGATTTCGCTGTCCGCCATCTATCAGCGTTTTCCGCAACCGGTTTTGCCCTGGCTGATCCGACTGGTGATTTTGGCGGTAGGTTGCCGACTGACCCTGAACCCCTGGGTAATCAGCTACCCCAGCGATGTGCATTGGTCACTCTGGACCTATGGCGGCTCAACCCTTAGCTGCTTCATAGCGGCACACCTGAGCCGAGGCACACCGAAACTTCAGGCCTGGCTGCAAGGCGCCGGGGCTACTCTCCTGGTACTCACACTGGGAACAGAACTGCGTTACTGGTTGTATGACGGTCAGATATTCGGGCAGCACTATGGTTTTACCGAAGCGGCGATCAACACCCTGATCTGGGGATGCGCGGCCTTGGTGTATCACTGGAGAGCATCGCTGAGCCAGACCATTGCCGGGCTTTACCACACGCTTGCAGCCCTGCTGATGGCCATGAGCCTGCTGAACCACCTGGTCTTCGTGGTACTGATCGACAACCCGCTTTGGGGGAATACGCAGATTGCCAGTACGCCGATCTGGAACCTGCTGCTGCTCGCCTACGGTGCACCCACGTTGCTGCTGCTGGCGGTGGGGCGTTTCTACCTCCCCCACCTGCGCAAGGTCGCCATGCTGGGCGCAGGACTCAGCCTTCTGCTGTTTGTATCACTTGAGATTCGCCATCTCTGGCAAGGCGCCCTTGATCTGACGCTCCCGACCGAGAACCCCGAGCTCTACACCTATTCGGCTATCTGGCTGGCGATGGCCGCAATCGGCATGGCACTGGCGATCCGGCGCGATAATCACAGGCTCTACCAAGGCGCCATGGCGCTATTGGTCGTGGTGATCCTGAAGATTTTCATGGTGGATATGGAAGGATTGGACGGTTTGCTGCGAGTCGCATCATTTATGGGGCTTGGGCTGGTACTGCTGTTGCTGGCCTGGCTGCACCAGCATCTTCACGCCAAGCACCCAGCGCCCACAGATGCGCAATAGCGCGTCTGCCTCCGGTAAAGAAAAAGGCCCGCATACAGCGGGCCTTTTTCAACGAGGAACAGCGACTATCAGACAGCAATCACTTGTGTCGCGGCTCGTCATTCATCAGTTTACGCACTTTTACGAACGCCCAGACCATTACGCCCGCCATCGCAACAACACCGACAAGGCTGGGTATCAAAACCTCCAGGCTGTAAGCATCAACACCGAACATAGCATTCACCCTTTCTCTCTCTTTAACGTTGAGATAAGAGTACCGCTGTTCACTTTGGCAGATATTGACTCAGCTCAATCGACATCGGGAAAAAGCGCCTTGCAAAAATGATAGGCCTGGCCCATTACTGAAACAGGGAAACCAAAAGCCCGTCCCCCGCCCGGACGTGCCCTAGCCGTCTTACAAGGAGACACTGATGCCAAGCAAGATGAAAGTCTGGAGCGCCGAACAACTCAAGCAGATGAACGAAGAGCGTTTTCTGGTCGAGATGCTCGACATGTTCAAATACACGCCGGAATTCGGCGAAAGCGATGGCGCGGTCAAGGAGATGCGGGAGCATCTGGATCGAGTCGAGAAAGCGTTGCGCACCCGACTCGAAGTCAAGAAAGAGAACTAGTTCAACCCACAGGCACGAGCACCGCAGCAAGGTGCTCCCGTCTGACAGGGTGACAGCTTGTCTCCCAGGCTGCTCCTGTTAACGATTTGGCCGCCATTGGCCAGCCTCTCGACCGGCGCATCCAGCGCCGTGTCGCCCGGCTCGACCTCAGCCAACTGACACAGTTCCGCCCAGGTTCCCACCCGTTCGCTCATTGAGTGACGCACTTCCAGCACCTGCCCATTGCTCGGGCAGAAATAGTCATATGTCGGCATAGCCACCTCGCAGCCACTGGTTATGCGGCAATAATAGCGCGCCCCAGCCCATCGACAAGCCCTTAGGTTTCACCCACCCTTCACGCTCCACCAAGCACCAATCGACAAAGAATCTTCAAAAAACACTTATTGATGATTCAAAATATGGTTTTTAGAATATTGAAATCTAATGACCACACTTCTTGATCCAAATCGATATAAAAACCACCTTCCGAAAAACCCTTATCTTTCAACAACTTAAAAAATCAAAAGCATTCACAAACACACCCCTTCTGAAAATATAAAAACCCTTTTAAATCAATTGCTTGGAAATGAAAAAATGCCGTATTAAATTTGCGATACATCAATATATTTTGTAGAATTATCAATAACAGAATAACGATGAATCAAAAAAGGAAATTCAAGATGCAGGAACGTGAAATCAAGCTTCTATTCAAGGCGGGGGTGTTCGAATCCTGTCAGGCGATTCCAATCTCGATGTCACGAGGCTGGACGTTAAAATTCGTCACTCGAGACAACGAAGTCGTCGTGCTGAACCTTCAGCGGTCAAAAGGGGAACGAGAGTTCAAGAGCCTGGACGGCGCGGCGGCCGTGGCCAAAAGAATCGGGTTTGAATGGTTGAATGTTCAGATCGGCGATCTGAAATGGCGCGAAAAAGTGTCCTGAGCAACGGTCGATAACCGTCGCCCAGGCCTTCTGTGAAGGGGTTGCCCTGAGCCGTTGGCTCAGTCGGCTATGCGGCCTGCGGAACGCTCCTGCTCCGTGGCTTCGCGGACGTCAACGACTTCGACACTGAACGCCAGCGTCACACCGGCATAGGGGTGGTTCATATCCAGCTCCACTTCCCGGTTATCAAGCTTGATAACCCGTGCCAGGGCAGGTTTGCCCGACTCATCGTTAACCTGTACCAACAGGCCTGCGCGAAGATCCTTCATTCCTGCGAAGGCTTCGCGCTCGACCTTTTCTACCCGACTGTCATCACGCTCGCCGTAGGCCAGCTCAGGCGCCAGTTCCACTTCAAAGCGATCGCCGGCCTCGCGCCCGTCCAGCGCCTGTTCCAGACCCGGAATAATCTGCTGATGTCCATGCAGATAACTCAGTAACGGCTCTTCCTCGCCAGGCGCCTCCAGCGGCTCGCCCACAGGAGCCAGGTTGTAGCGGAAATGTACGGCGCAATCGCGGGTGATTTTCATCGGTTTAAAACTCTATTTAATAAAGCGATCAGGGCTGCAGACGAATGATCTGCCACTGTCCATCATGCAGTTCATAGCTGAACCGGTCATGCAGTCGATTTTCGCGCCCCTGCCAGAATTCGAAACGCTCGGGGATCAAGCGATACCCGCCCCAGGTTTCGGGACAGACAATATTACCATCGGCGTGCTCCTCTCTCATCTGAGCCACTGCGCTTTCCAGCGTTGTACGGCTGTCGATCGGTGCGCTCTGGTGGGAGATTGCGGCGCTGATGCGACTACCGACCGGACGCTCGTTGAAGTAATGGGCACCGGTGTTGTAGTCCAGCTGTTCGACAGGACCGCGGATGCGGACCTGGCGCTCCAGTCCATACCAGTAGAACAGAATTTCGGCGTACGGATTCTGGGCCAGATGCTGCCCCTTTTCGCTGCGGAAGTCGGTAAACCAACAGTAGCCGTGGCGGTCAAACTGTTTTAGGAGCACGATGCGAGCCGCAGGACGACCCTCGCTATCCGCAGTCGCCAGCGTCATCGAGGTTGCGTCGTCAGGATGAGCCTCAAGCGCCTGATCGAACCAGGTCTGAAACTGCTCGAACGGGTCAGAGTTGAGTTCAGACTTATGCAGCCCACTGGCCACATATTCACGTCTCAGTGCGCTAACATCGCGATTCTGATTTGCCATTGTGCTCTCCTGTGTGAAACTTCAAAGGCGCTCACTATATACGATATAGAAACCTGTGTTCTGCGCTTGATCAGTTCGGCGCCCATTTTTCAGATTAGAGACTTCAGCCAAACCGGGATATGTGAGATGACAGAAGCGGTACCCGATAGCCGAATTGCCTGCCATGAATGTGATCTGCTTATGCAGCGTCCGGAGATTCATGGCGATCAGGTCGTCCACTGCCCCCGCTGCGGTTCACGTCTTATTTCCAGCCACCCCAATAGCGCCGAGCGCTCTCTGGCGCTGGCGCTGGCTGGCCTGATCCTGCTGGTGCCAGCCAACCTGTTTCCGGTTTTGACACTCGAGGTGCTCGGTCGCGAACAGCAGCAGACCATATTCTCCAGTGCCATGGCGCTGTATCAGGACGGCCTTGCTCTTGTGGCTCTGGCGGTACTGCTGTTTGCGATTATGGTGCCCCTGCTGAAACTGGTGCTACTGGCCTATGTCGCAGGCGCACTCCATCTGCAAACACCCTGGCCCGGTTTGTCGCTGGCCATGCGCAGCTATCAACATCTGGATCAATGGGGAATGCTTGAGGTTTACCTGATTGCCGTGCTGGTGTCGGTGGTTAAACTGGTGGATATCGCCACCGTCCATCCGGGACTGGGGCTTTACAGCCTCTCTGCGCTGATTGCCGTTACCACGTTGAGTTCGTCACAGTTGGACCCTGACCTGTTCTGGCACCAGATCGACGATCTGAACAAGTCCTCACTGGTACAGGAGACTTTCGATGAATAGCTGGCAGCACGGTGCACTGGCGCAGGGCCTGCTGCGCTGTCACGACTGTACCGCGCTCTGGCCGGTCACCATGGATTCGCAACATTGCCCTCGCTGCGGCGCCCCCTTGCATAGCCGGGCACCCAATTCGCTGGTGCGAACCTGGGCGCTGCTGCTGACCGCCACCCTGCTCATGCTGCCGGCCAACCTGCTGCCGATTATGCGCGTCGCGATGCTAGGCCAGGGCGAGGCCTCAACCATTTTCGGCGGTGTCATCGAGCTGACCAAGCACGGCCTTTGGGGCATCGCCATCGTGGTGCTGGCGGCCAGCATTCTGATTCCGGTGGGCAAAATTCTGGCGTTGACCTCCCTGCTGCTGACGATACAGTTTCGCTGGACCACCAACCTGCGCCAGAAAATGATAATGTTCCGCATCGTGCACTGGATAGGCCGCTGGTCGATGCTGGATATCTTCGTGGTCGGCATACTGGTGGCGCTGGTACAGTTTGGTAACCTCGCCTATATCGTTGGGCAGACCGGCGCTCTGGCGTTCGGCGGAGTCGTCGTCTTTACCATGCTCGCGGCCAACACTCTGGACACGCGTTTGATCTGGGATCGTCACCTGCAGGAGGCAAGCATTGGATCCGAAACCTGAGCACTCCCCCTCAGAGCAAGTCAGGCCACTGGTACGCAAGCATCGTGGCCCCTCTGCCGTATGGATACTGCCACTGCTGGCAGCGCTGATCGCAGGCTGGCTGGTGTACAAGAGCTATTCACAGGCGGGGGTGATGATCGAAGTCGTGTTCAGCTCGGCAGAGGGCCTTGAGCCGAACAAGACCCGCGTCATCTACCGCGGTCTGCCAAGCGGCACTGTGCGCACGCTGAAGCTGAACGAAGACCTGCAGACGGTAACGGCCGAGATCGAGATCAACGCCAACGCCCAGGCTCTGTTGCGAAAAGGCACCCTGTTCTGGCTGGTGAAACCGCAAATATCACTCTCGGGCGTTCGCGGCCTGGAAACACTGGTGTCCGGCCACTACATCGGCGTGCGCCCCGGCGAGGGCGAAGCCGCGTATCGATTTACCGCCGCCGATGAGCCGCCTCCGGCTACCCGCGACAGAGATGGTCTTTACCTGACGCTGTACGCCGATTCCGTGGCCTCGATCCATCGGGGTTCGCCCGTCTACTACCGCGATATCGATGTGGGCCAGGTATTGGACTACCGACTCAGTACCAACAGCGACCAGATTCTGGTCGACCTGTTTGTCGAGCCGCAATATGCCCATCTGGTGCGCAAGCACTCCCGGTTCTGGAACGCCAGCAGCCTCGAAATCAAGGGTAAGCTGCCGGAGATCAATCTACGTTTGGGCTCGCTGGCGACGATCATTGCCGGAGGCGTGCACTTCTATACGCCCGCGCCCAAGGAAAATCCCGCCGCCGAGGATGGCGACCAGTTCCCCCTGTTTCCCGATTACGAGGCTGCCGAGGATGGCGTTCCGGTCAAACTTGTCTTCCCCAGCAACACCCGCCTGAGTGTCGGAACCGAGGTCTTAAGCCATGGCGTCAGGGTCGGTCGCGTCCGAGATCTTGAGATGACCGAGGATTTCCGCGAACTGCATGCCGAGTTGCTGATCGACCCGCGCGCGCGCGCGCTGCTGCGCGCCGGTACCCGTTTTTGGCTGGCACAGCCGAGCCTGCCGTCGGCGGATTTCAACCTTCAGGATCTGCTTAGCGGCCAGCATATCGAGCTGGCCCCGGGGCAAGGTGCGGAAACCTTCAGTTTTACCGCACTGAATGAACCGCCTGCAGATCCGCCTGTATACGAGGGCCTGCCGATCAAGCTGGAAGCCGAGTCCCTCGGCTCTGTCGGTCGCGGATCGCCCATACTGTTCCGCCAACTGCCGATCGGTGAAGTGACCGGTTTTGAGCTCAGCCCATCAGGCGACCGCGTTATCATCCATGCGGTGGTGAAAGAGCGCTATCGTGATCTGGTCAAGGCCTCCAGCCGGTTCTGGAACAGCAGTGGGCTTCAGTTCAAGGCCGACCTCGAAGAGGGCGTTTCGGTGCGCACCGGCAGCATGCAAACGCTGATCCGCGGCGGCATCAGCCTGTTTAATCCCACCGGCAAGGCCTCACCGCTTAAACAGCCGGAACCGACCTTTACTCTGTACCCCGATCTCGACAGCGCCACCGATGATGGTCGACTGCTCGATGACAACTCCGGTGAGCTGACCGTGCATGTGAGTGCACCGGAGCGCGGCGCAGTGACGGTCGGCTCGCCGGTGCTCTACCGCGGTGTCGAGGTTGGAGAGGTGCGTCATTACCGACTGGCTGCCAACGGCACCGCCGTGGATATTCGCCTGGCGATCCGTGCGCCGTACCGAGATCTGGTCAGCACCGCCAGCCGTTTCTGGATCGCCTCAGCTGTGTCAGCCAAGGCGAGCCTGCGTGAGGGCGTCAGTATCCAGAGCGGATCATTGAGCCAGCTGGTCAAAGGCGGCATCGCCTTCGACAGCGCCGAGGGCGGTCGCAAAATCGACCGTAATACGCGCTTCACGCTCTACCCGTCAGAGCAGGCCAGCCAGGAGCAGGTTCACCCGATTCTGATCCACTTCGCACCCGGGGCCGATCTCGCCGCCGGTGCGCCTATCCGCTATCGGGGCGCTCAGGTGGGGCGGATCGATGCGGTGCGCATCGCCGACGAAGCCGGTGACAGACTTGTCGAGGCCAGCCTGTTTCGCGAAGCCGCGTTTATTGCCCGTGAGGGCTCAAGGTTCTGGATCAGCGAGCCTACGATCAGGCTCAGCGGTATCGAAAACCCGTCCAACCTGCTGTTTGGCAACCATGTTGAGGTACTACCGGGCAACGGCGCCTCAAGCGATACCTTCATTGCGCTGAGACGGGCACCGGCTTACCGTCCGCAGCCCGGGCTTACTGTGGAATTGCATGCAGAACAGTTGGGCTCAATCGCTGTCGGCAGCCCGGTGCTGTACCGTGAGGTGCCCGTTGGACGTATCACCGGATACGAAATCAACCTTCGGGGCGATGGCGTCGTCATCTACGCTCATATCCGTCCCTCCTATTCGACGCTGGTTCGCACCTCCAGCCACTTTTTCAACCACAGCGGCGTCAAGGCGCATGGCGGTCTGTTCAGCGGTGTAAACCTGAATGTAGCCAGTCTGGAAACGCTGGTCGGCGGAGGCGTGTCATTCACCACCGACGATCTTGAGGCACCGGCCGTGCAGGAGCGCACGGTCTTTGAGCTGCATGATGAACCCGATGCCAAACAGCCAGTCATTCAGGCGGTTAACGGAGGCAAAGCACAGTGACCAGAGTGCTATTGATATTGATGACGCTGTCGCTGCTGCAAGGATGTGCCAGCAACGAACGCGCCCGCCCGTTCCAGATCAAGAATCTGGCGAAATCCGACATCGACATGGTCACCGACCAGCATATACGGGCGGTCAATACTCTGGTGCGGGAGCTGACGATCAAGCTCTACAAACGTAACCCCCGCGAGCTGAAAAAGGCACCGGCCGGTATGACGCTCAATCGCCGGCTGCACCAGCTTTTGGACTCTCCGCGCCAGATCAATCATGCGGAACTGGGCTCGCGCTACGGCGTCGATGCCATGCCACTGGTCTTTGACCCAGAGTTCAAGGGTGACCGGGTGTTCGCGCTGATGATCGGAATCAGCGGTATGCTGCACGCGTCCTACAGCTACCGTAACGAATTTTTCCTGCTCGATGAGATCGACCAGCAAAAACTCTACAACAGCGCCCGAAATCTTGAGGCCGTGGCCTGGCGTCTGAACAACCTGCACGCACCTGACGGCGAGCCCTTCTTGTTGACCAACGGCATCTCGGACAAGGGCGTGAGCAACTTAAGTTTCGAGCGCATCTTCGGCAAGCTGATCGCGTATCAGGACATGATGGCCAATATCGTGGCCAACAAGACTAATCGCGCGATCAAGAATGTAGTGGTGGGATTTGCCTCGACGACGCTGCTGCCGATCTAAACCTGGGTTAAGGCACGTGCAGCTTGAGCGGGCACATCGCTTGAGTTGAGCTGAATCTCGCGAATCTTGTGGTTCTCGTTGAGATAGAGGCAGACATCCGCCCGCGTCGGCAGCTCTTCGAGCATCGCTCGGGTCAGGCGCTCATAGTGGGCGATGAAGCGCTTGATCTCTGAGGTATTCATGATTCTCAGATGGGCCGTGGGTTGCTGGGTGTCGTAGATATACTGTACCCGTTCGGCCAGTTTCTGCTCCTGCTGTGCGCGCCATTCGTACACCGCCTGCATGCTCGGCACCTTGAGCATCAACAGCAGATCAAGCCGCTTGAACAAACGCTGATAGGGCCCGGCTAACTGCGCGTTAACATAGTGGCGCCAGATGCCCTGCGCATCCTCTTGCGCCTCCAGTGCATTCACCGGGGTCTGCAACGCCTGCTCGTCCTGCGGCAATGCGCCGACACACCAGCCCTCGAATACGATCACATCCACCGGCCCCAGCCACTCCTGCCACACGGTCGGCGGACAACGGTCGTCAATCGACTTATCGAACACCGGGATCTTGGTCAACGTATCAGGGCCTGCGTGTATCAGCGAGTCGAGCAGCTCGATCCCAAGCTCCACATCATGCGTTCCGGGTACGCCGCGGGTTTTCATCAGCGGATGTATATCCCGCGCCAGCCGCTCGCGCTCGTCCCGCGTTTTGTACAGATCATCGATGGAGAAACCGATCACCCTGAGGCCAAACCCCTCCTCCATGATTACTTCCAGCAGATTGAACAGAGTGGACTTGCCCGCGCCCTGCGCACCGTTGATACCGATCACCAGCGGCTTTGTTCGCCCTTTCTGACGCTCCACCAGCCAGGCCGCCAACGGCACATAGATCTGCTCAAGAAGCTCTTTCAGGCCGATATCGACCTGCAGTGTTTCCAGTGTCGAGGCAAACGCCTGCTCCACAGCCTGCACAGCGCGTCGGCGCTCGGATTCAGACAAGGCAAGATGTTCACGGGGCCAACGGGTCAGCAGGCTCATGGCACTCCAGTTCGACAGATCAGTTGGTTTGGGTATGGCGCAGCCAGTCTACCACCAGGGCAATCTGGTCGCTCTCCATCAGCGAGGGTGCGTGGCCGATATCGGGCAGGGTATGTACCCTCAGGTCGGGGCGCTGCGCACGCATGCGGGAGACGACATCCTGACTGAGCACATCGGATACTTCGCCGTGCAGTAGCATCTGAGGACAGCTTACCTGCTGCCAGATCGGCCAGATATCCACATCCTCTCCGGCACTCCTGCGCGCATTATGCGCAATTGCCGGGTCGTAATGCAGCCCCAGAAGATCATTTTCACACTGGCGCTTGCCATGCATCGCCAAGTGCTGCCATTGGCGATCGCTCAGACCTGCCAGTGCGGTGTAGGTCTGACGCATCCAGCCCTCAAGCTCCGCTTCGGAGCCAAAACGATGATCACCCAGATACTCGCAAATCCGCGCCAGTGCCGCCCGGGGGATAAAGGGGCCTATATCGTTCAGTACCAACCGCCGGATCGGTGTACCCGGCTGTGCGGCTATCACCATGCCGATCAGGCCACCTAGGGATGTGCCCACCCAATCGACCTGCTGCACTCCAAGCCGGGCAATAAGTGCCACCATATCCTGCACATATTGAGGCAGTGAGTAATCCTCGGGGTTGGTCAGCCAGTCACTTTCGCCGCGCCCAGGGAGGTCTGGGCATATCACGCGATAGTTGCGGCTGAGCGCCAGCGCCAGATCGTCGAAATCGCGGCTGTTGCGTGCCAGCCCATGCACACAGATCAGAACCCGCTCATTGTCCGCGTTGCCCCACTCTTGATAGTGCAAACGGTGGAAGCCCCGGGAATCCAGTACCGCGATATCGCCTCTGCGCATGTTTACCCCCATAGATCCTGTTATTGGCAATCCGATCTGACGCCGGCTACGTAAAGCTTTGTAAATATAGCGACAGCTGTCGCCTCAGGTAGTTAGAATCGAGCATCAAGCAGAAGTTTCTAATATAGACGCTGTAGATCCGGATAGTCGCGACAGGGAGCAACGATGTCTGTAAAACGTTTCACGCTTCGCCACCTGAAGTGGCTGTTACCGCTCGTGTTACTGGTGGGATCGGCGATGGTCTTCAGCACTCTGCAGGCAACAAAGCCGCAGCCGCCGGCCCAGCCAATTCAGGAGCGCAGCTGGAGCGTCCACGCCGAAACCGTCAAGCCGATGCGCCTAAACCCCCAGGTTGAACTCTACGGTGCAGTGGAAACCCCGAAAATGGCCACCCTGAGTGCCGCACTGGAAGCCGATCTGGTCGAACTGCTGGCGCTTGAAGGCGAGTCGGTCATCAAGGGGCAGCTGCTGGCCCGTCTGGACAATCGCGACGTACAGATCGAGATACGCCAGCAAGAGGCGCAACTGGCCAGTATTGCCGCTCAGATCAACGCCGAACAGGTGCGCTTTCGTGCCGACAATGACGACCTGAAACTGCAGCGCGAGCTGGTGGCGCTTAAAGAGAAGGACATGGCACGCTACGAGAATCTGGCGCAGCGCAAGATGGCCAGCCAGCAGCAGATCGACAGCGCACGCACCGCCTTGCAGCAGCAACGCCTGAACCTGAACAGCCTGCGCGAGGCAATCGCCGACCACCCCAATCGCATGGCGCAGCTCGACGCCGAACGGATGCGCATTGAGGCGCAGCTTGAAAGCCTCAATCTGGATCTGGAGCGCACCGAGATCCGCGCGCCATACAACGCCCGCATCGCGGCGGTTTATGTCGCCCAGGGCGACAGAGTGCGCACCGGCGATGGGCTGTTCGATCTCTATGCCGTCGAGCAGCTTGAGGTGCGCGCCCAGATACCGGAGCGGCTGCTCAGCCAGCTGCGCCCGGCGATGCAACAAGGGGCAGGCAAGATCAACGCCAGCGCCAGCCTCGATGGTCTGGCGCTGAAATTGGAGCTGGACCGACTCGGCGCCACAGTCAGTGACGGCAAGGCCGGTGTTGATGCTCTGTTTCGTCTGGTCAATCCGCCACTGGCGCCGGAACCCGGGCGCTCCCTGCGCCTGCATGTGCAGCTACCAGCCAGTGACAATCTCATCGCCCTGCCGCCAACAGCCCTGTATGGCACCGACCGCATCTACCGCATTACCGACTCAAGGCTCGACCCGGTTACCGTTACCCGCATCGGACAGTTGACCACCGAGGATGGCGACTCCCGGGTACTGGTCAAAAGCGACACCTTGGAAAGCGGGCAGCAGGTCATCACCACGCAACTGCCGAACGCCATCGCGGGCCTTCTGGTCGAGGTCACGGAGTAAACCATGCAACAGCGGGACACAGGCCCCCTGAGTGGGCTGATCACACTGTTCACCACCCATCGGGTCGCGGCCAACCTGCTGATGGTGCTGATGCTGCTTGGCGGGTTCTACGGTCTGAAAAAGCTGAACGTGCAGTTTTTCCCCACCTTCGAGCTGGATGTGCTGACCGTCAGTGTGACCTGGCGCGGCTCCACCGCCGAGGATGTGGAGCGCTCGGTACTGCTGCCGCTGGAGGAGGAGCTACGCTCGCTCGATGGCATCAAGGAGATGATTTCGACCGCCCGTGACGGGTCGGCATCGATCCGGATCGAGCTGACCGAGACCACCGATGTCGACTACGCCCTCTCCGAAGCCAAGCAGAAAGTGGATTCGGTGCGTGGCGAGCTGCCCGATGATGTGGAGGAGCCGCTGGTCCAGCGCGTGACCCGTTACGAGGGGATCGCCGACCTGATCCTGACCAGCGACAAAGCCTCGTTGCCTGAGTTACGCATCATGGCGCGTCAGTTCGAGCAGGAGCTACTCAAACGCGGTATCCGCAAGATCGACTTTGTCGGCATGCCCGAGCAGGAGCTGGCGATACAGCTGTCACCCTCAGAACTCTCCCAGCTGGGCATGACCTTCAACGAGGTGGTCGAGAAAATACGTCTGCGCAGCGTGGACTTGCCCGCTGGCACCGCCGCCCAAAGCGAAGGCTCGCGTCAGCTGAGAAGCCTTGGCCAGCAGCGTGACGTGCAAGGCTTCGAGCAGCTGCCATTGCTGGCCTCCACCGACGGCCAACGACTGCGCCTTGGCGATATTGCCTTGATCGAAAAACGTGATGCCGATAATCAGGTCCTGCTCAACTATCAGGGCCAGCCGGCGATCCTGCTTGAGCTCAAACGCACGGAGAACGACGACAGTCTGGTCGGCGCCGGTATCTTCAACCGCTGGCTTGAAGAGACCCGGCCCAAGCTACCGGCCGGGCTACAGCTGATCCCCTATCAGGAGCGCTGGCAGCTGATACAGGATCGCATCGAGCTGCTGCTGAAAAACGGTCTCAGCGGCCTGGCACTGGTCATCGCGATACTGTTCCTGTTCCTGAACGGGCGCGTGGCGTTCTGGGTTACCGTCGGCATTCCGGTATCCTTCATGGCGACGCTCGCGGTGCTCTACGCCATAGGCGGCACCATCAACATGATTTCACTATTCGGCCTGATCATGGCGTTGGGGATCATCGTCGATGACGCCATCGTGGTCGGTGAAGATACGCTGACCCACGCGCAGATGGGCGAATCATCCCGACACGCTGCGATTGGTGGCGCGTTGCGCATGAAGGCACCGGTTATCGCCTCCTCGATGACCACCATCGCGGCCTTTCTGCCGCTGCTGCTCATCGGCGGCATCATCGGCAACATCATGGCGGATATTCCCACCGTGGTGATCTGCGTCATCCTGGCCTCGCTGGTCGAATGTTTCCTGGTATTGCCCGGCCACCTGTTCCACTCCCTGCGCAAGACCGATGCGGTACATCCGAGCCGGTTGCGTCAGCGTCTGGATGGCGGGTTCAACCATTTTCGCGACCGTATATTCCGCCCCTTCATCGAGCGTGCGATCCAGTTCCGCTGGACGGTACTGGCCCTGGCGCTGGGCCTTTTGATCGTCAGCATCGGCCTGGTCGCAGGCGGGCGCATGAAGTTCACCTTCTTCCCATCAGTGGAGCAGGACACCCTTGATGCCAGCGTGCAGTTCGCCGCCGGCACGGACGCAAACACGGTCAAACGCTTTCTCGATCACATGGGTGAGACCCTGTATGAAACCGACCGGGCACTCGGCGGCGGACAGGTCAAGATGAGTCTGGCGCGTCAGCGCACTGCGCTGTTCAGCCGCACCGGTGCCGGCAGTTCCCGCGGCGACGAGTTTGGCGTGCTGTCTGTTGAGCTATACCCCGCCGATACACGTGGCATGCCCACATCTGCCTTCATCCGCCAGTGGCGCGAGCGTATCAAGATGCCGGCCGGCGTCGAGCGTTTCTCCATCGATGTGGCACAGGGCGGCCCTCCCGGCAAGCCGATCGAGGTCAAGCTGACCGGTAAAGACCTTGGCGCACTGAAGGCCGCGTCCCTGCAACTGCAGCGTGACCTGAAAGCCTACAGCGGCCTGTCCAACGTGGATGACGATCTGCCCTTTGGCACCTCTCAGCTGATCTACAGCCTTACACCCTCGGGGGAAGCCGCGGGCCTGAGTCTGGAGCAGGTGGGACGCCAATTGCGGGCCGCGTTCGACGGCGTCGAGGTGCAGTCTTTCTATGAGGGCCAGGATCAGATCAAGGTTCGGGTGATCCTGCCCGAGCGCGAGCGCAATCGGATGAGCACGCTGGAGCAACTCCCCATCGTACTCCCTGACGGCAGTGTCACGCCGGTGACCAACGTGGTTGAGTTCACTGCGCGTCAAGGGTTTGATTCTCTGCAACGCATCGACGGCGAACTGGCAATCAACGTGTCGGCAGACCTGAACGAAAACCAGACCAACGCCAACGAAGTGATATCCGCCCTGCAACGGGAGGTCATCCCCGGCTTGAGCGCCCGCTACGGTATTTCGGCCAGTTTCGAGGGCAAAAACCGAGACCAGCGCGAAACGCTGGCCGACATGAAGCTGGGACTGGTCATCGCGCTGGCGCTGATCTATATCATCCTGGCTTGGGTGTTCGCGTCCTACAGCTGGCCGCTGACGGTGATGCTGGCCATTCCGCTGGGCATTACCGGTGCCCTGCTCGGGCACTTCATCACCGGCCAAACCCTGACAGTGCTGTCGCTGTTCGGTGTATTTGGCCTCTCCGGTATCGTGATCAACGACTCTATCGTGCTTGTCACCTTCTACAAGCACCTCAGGGAGCAGGGACTGGCTATCCAAGATGCCGTTGTGGAGGCGGCCTGCCAACGTCTACGTGCCGTGCTGCTGACATCGTTGACCACCATCGGTGGCCTGACCCCGATTCTGTTCGAAACCTCGCTGCAGGCGCAGTTCCTGATCCCGATGGCCACCTCCATCGTGTTCGGTCTGGCTTATGGCACGCTGCTCATACTGGTTGTGGTTCCCTCAATGTTGACCATACTGGAAGGTGCGCGTGACTGGCTGGGCTTTAAACCCCGTACAGAGCATCAGGCGGTCACGGCTCCCGAGTAACCGCACAGGGAGGCGAAGATGAAACGCACCGAACATGACAGCCTCGGACCGGTCGACGTACCCGCCGAGGCACTCTACGGCGCCCAGACTCAACGCGCGGTGGATAACTTCAATATCAGCGAGCGTCGGCTGCAGCCGGCGTTCATACATGCCCTTGCGCACATCAAGGCTGCGTGTGCGAAAACCAACGCCGAACTTGGCCTACTTGACCAGGATGCGGCGCAGGCCATCGAGGCGGCGGCCAAACGCATCATCGCCGGCGAGTTTTACGACCAGTTCCCGGTCGATGTTTTTCAGACCGGCTCCGGCACCAGCACCAACATGAACATGAACGAGGTGCTCTCGCATCTGGTCGAGCGCGATTCAGGGCTCACGCTGCACCCAAACGACCATATCAACATGAGCCAGAGCTCAAACGATGTGATCCCGACGGCACTGCACCTTAGCAATCTGAACGAGCTGCATCTGACCCTGTTACCGGCACTGCGCCACCTCGACGATACCATCCGGCGCAAGGCTTCCACTCTACATGAGGTGGTCAAGACCGGCCGCACTCACCTGATGGACGCTATGCCACTGACCATGGAGCAGGAACTCACCGGCTGGCACCACCAGCTGACAGCCTCGATCGAGCGTCTCGATCAGGTAACCCCGCGCCTTGCCCAGCTCGCACAGGGCGGCACTGCCGTCGGCACCGGCATCAACGCCCCGGTGGCCTTCCCACGCCTGTTCTGCCGCCACCTCAGCGCCCAGACAGGGATGACCCTGAGCCCGGCCAAGAGCTTTTTCACCGCACTGTCGAGCCAGGATACGGCGTTGGAGCTGTCCGCTGCGATGCGCACCTGTGCCACCACGTTGATCAAGATCGCCGATGACCTGCGCTGGATGAACTCAGGCCCACTGGCCGGTGTAGGTGAAATTGAGCTGCAGGCCCTTCAGCCGGGCTCTTCGATCATGCCGGGTAAGGTGAATCCGGTCATACCCGAAGCCGTGCTGATGACCTGCATGCAGGTGTGCGGCAACGACACTACCGTAGCGTTAAGTGCGCAGCGCTCTAACTTCCAGCTCAACGTGATGCTGCCGGTCATCGCCTATAACCTGCTGGAGAGCCAGTCGCTGCTGGCCAACGCCGCCAACGCACTCGGCGAGAAGGCGATTGCCTCCTTCGAGGTACGTCAGGAGCGCATCGAGCAGGCGCTGTCGCGCAACCCGATCCTGGTCACGGCGCTGAACCGGGTGATCGGCTACGAGAAAGCCGCCGCGCTGGCGAAACAGGCCTACGCCGAGGGGCGGCCGATCATTGATGTGGTGGAGCAGGAAACGGAGCTCAACCGCGAAGAGCTGGAGCAGATGCTCGATCCGCACCTGCTGACGCGGCCGGGAGGATAAGAGACCTCATGTATCGAGTAACTCTACGGCTTTAGCCCTGCGCTAAGGACGGGGGGATGCAAAAAAGCTGACACAGCCCCTACGAGGAGCAGGCTGCATCAGCTGAAGAGGCCCCGACATATACGGTTCGGCCGATATTTCAAAAGCAGCGTTAGCGCTGAGCCCTCAGCGCGATAAGCCCCCCATGCAGAGATATTTTGTCTCCAGATACTCCTCCAGCCCGTAGCGTGAGCCTTCGCGTCCCAGCCCGCTCTCCTTGATCCCGCCAAAGGGCGCAACTTCATTGGAGATGATCCCTTCATTAATGCCCACCATGCCGCTTTCGAGCGCCTCGGCCACACGCCAAATGCGCCCGATATCGCGGCTGTAGAAATATGAGGCCAAGCCGAATTCGGTGTCATTTGCCAGCGCTATGGCTTCATCTTCGGTGTGGAATCGGTACAGTGGCGCCACAGGACCGAAGGTCTCCTCACGGGTTACCAGCATCTCGGGAGTCACATCCGCTAGGATGGTCGGTTCGAAAAAGGTGCCGCCCAAGGCGTGTGGCTTGCCACCCAGTACAATCCGCGCACCCTTGGCAACGGCATCATCGACATGGCGCTGCACCTTCGCCAGCGCCGCCTCGTTGATCAGCGGCCCCTGCTGCACGTCCCCTTCCAGCCCGGCACCAACAGTTAGTGCAGAGACCGCGGCACTCAGCTTTTGCGCGAACGCATCGTAGACGCCATCCTGGACCAGGATACGGTTGGCACAGACGCAGGTCTGTCCGGTATTGCGGTATTTGGATGCCAGCACACCTGCGACGGCGGCATCCAGGTCTGCATCGTCAAACACAATGAAGGGCGCGTTGCCACCGAGTTCGAGGCTCACTTTCTTGACGGTGTCGCTGGACTGGCGCATCAGCAGCTTGCCCACCGGCGTTGATCCGGTAAAAGACAGCTTGCGGACAATCGGGTTGGAGGTCATCTCGCCACCAACCAGGCTGGCGTTCTCCTTGGAGCAGGTGATGATGTTGAGCAACCCGTCCGGCAGCCCCGCACGCTTGGCCAGCAGCGCCAGCGCGAGCGCACACAGGGGCGTTTCGGGCGCGGGTTTCACCACCACCGGACAGCCGGCAGCCAGTGCTGGCGCCACCTTGCGGGTAATCATCGCAATCGGGAAGTTCCACGGCGTAATCGCCGCCACCACACCCACCGACTGTTTGGTGACCACGAGACGCTTGTCCGCGGTCGGTGACGGAATAACATCGCCATAGGCACGTTTGGCTTCCTCGGCAAACCACTCTATAAAGCTGGCGCCGTAGGCCACCTCCCCTTTTGCCTCCGCCAGCGGTTTGCCCTGCTCTGCCGTCATCAGGCGCGCCAGATCATCCTGGGCCGACATCACCAGCTCATACCAGCGCTGCAGAATCTGCGCCCTTGCCTTAGCTGGCCGCGACCGCCAATCGAACCAGGCGGCCTGTGCAGCTTCAATCGCCCTGCGCGTTTCACTGGCTCCCATATCCGGTACGCTGGTCAGCAGCTCAGCGTTTGCCGGATTGGTCACGGCCAGCGTTTTACCATCTTCAGCCTCGCTCCAGACGCCATTTATAAACGCCTGGGAGCGCAGCAACTCAGGATCATTCAAAGTCAAATACATTACGCTTCTTCCTGTAGATTCGGAACGACTTGCACGGCTATCGCCATCGGGCCCCTAGCCCAGCGAATCACCATGCCTGCTCGTATATTGCCAACGCAGAGGCTTGATCCACCTCGCGAGGATTGTTGACCAGCAGCCGTGTTTGTTTCATCGCATCGACTGCCATTCTCGGCAGATCGGATTGTGCGATCCCGAGCTCACGCAGACGGGTCTGCAGCCCAAGCGTTCTGCACAGACCGGCCAAATGCTCGATCAGTAGCTGTGCACGCCCCGCACTGGATGCGCTGGCCGCTTGCGGCAGCAGGTCGACGGCAAGTTCGGCATAGGCCGATTCACAGGCCGCGGCGTTGAACCGCATTACATGCGGCAGCACCAGCGCATTGGACAACCCATGCGGAACATGGAAGATGCCCCCTATCGGGTAGGCCAACGCGTGAACGGCAGCGACCGGGGAGTTGGCAAATGCCTGTCCCGCCAACATGGCACCGAGCAACATCGCCGACCGCGCCGCAATATCCCCACCCTGGTGTACGGCCTTTTCGATATTGGCGTTGAGCAGTTGCAGCGCCTGGCGCGCGAGTATGCTGGAGATCGGATTATTATTCGGTGACTTAGAGGTATAAGCCTCGATCGCGTGGACCATGGCATCGATACCCGTAGCCGCTGTTACATGGGGTGGCAGGCCCAGTGTCAGCTCGGCGTCCAACAGGGTCAGATCGGGGAGCAGCTGAGGTGCGACAACACCCTTCTTTTCCGACTCGCCCACGGTGATGATCGAAACCGCCGTGACCTCCGAGCCGGTGCCGGCCGTCGTCGGTATCTGGATCAACGGCAAACGTTTCCCCCTGGCGATACCGACGCCGTAGATGTCGTCCAGCGACTCTCCGCCACCGACAAGCAACGCCACCAGCTTGGCCACATCCATGGATGAGCCCCCGCCAAGGCCAATAATGCCGTCCACCCGCGCGTTACGCGCCTGCTCACAGGCACATTGGACGACCTCCGCCGGTGGGTCGGCCACTACCGCGTCGAAGACCACCAGATCAAGACCCGCCTCTGACAGTGCACGCTCCACGGGTTCGAGCAGCCCAGCGGCGACCACGCCCGCATCGGTGACGATCTGTATCCGCTGACCTATCTGCTCCCTGGCAATCGCGCCCAGTCGCGCGACGGCACCGGCTTCACAGAGAATGCTTTTCGCCGTATTGAAGGTAAAACCTGACATCACTCATCCTCCTTTAGTGCTGCTCAATTGGCGTGACACTGCCACGCTCTATCCGGTAGCCGGCATCGAGCAGGTCAGCGGAATGGGTGTAATCGGACTCGGACAGCAAAACCGTGAGTCCTTCATCCTTCAGTGTGTGCAGCACGCTTGCCAGACGACGCGACAGTGCCGGCGCCACCCCCTCGAAGGGCTCATCGAGCAGCAGCAGATGACTTCCGCTCATCAGCGCTCGGGCCAGTGCTACCAGTTTCTGCTGCCCGCCGGACAGCTGCAGTGCGCGGCGTGACGAGAACGCCTCCACCTCCGGCATCAGCTCATATATCCAGGCCAGACGCGAGGTCAGGTTAGGAATTTCGTTCGCCCAGGCCGGAACCAGAATGTTCTCCTCCACGGTTAGGTCCGGCACCAACCGGCGGTCTTCAGGCATATAACCGACATGCAGGGCGGCCCGCTCATAGGCGCCTTCCACCGTCATATCCTGACCATCGATAATGACCTGTCCCGACGTCGGCTTGAGTAACCCCATAACGGTACGCAGCGATGTGGTCTTACCGGCACCGTTTCGGCCAATCAGGCCGACCATGGTGCCCTTTTCCACATTCAGATTGACGTCCCGTAGAATGGGCGTACCCGCGATACTGGCGTTGATATTTTCGAATTTAAGCATTGCGAACCTCCATAGGGACAACGGTCGATTCGTATGCGTCGGCGCTGTCCACCTCGATATCCAGATGGTGACCCACCACCAGCTCCTGCACCTTCGGGTCCGACAACACCTTGGCTGTTGTACCGTCCGCCAGGATACGGCCGTCGTAAAAGGCCAATACCCGGTCGGCGTAGCGCTGCACCACATCCATGTCGTGCTCCACGAACAGTGTCGCGGCATTACTTTTGCGCACCCTATTCATTACCGTTTCCATCAGCGCGAACTTATCCTCTATCGCGACTCCCGACGTCGGCTCGTCGAGCAGCATCAGGCGGGGCGATGACAGCATCGCCATGGCGATATCCAAAAGCTTCCTGACCCCCTGCGGCAGCGTCGCCACCACCTCATCGGCGTGACCGGCGATCTCATATTCAGCCAGTATCTCCAGCGCTTTACGTCGGCGTTTCTGGGAGTGCAACGGGCGCAGCAACGTCAGCTTGCGATCGACTGACAGCCCCAGGGCCACCAGCACGTTGTCGAGTACGCTCAGCTCCGGGAAGAGTTGTGCGACCTGGAAGGAGCGCCCCACACCGGCGCGGACGACAGCACGGGGCTGCAAGCCGACGATGCTGCGGCCATCGACCAGGATTTCACCGGCGGAGGGTTTCAGATAGCCCGTCACCATATTGATAAAGGTAGTTTTGCCCGCGCCATTGGAGCCGATCACACCCACGACTTCGCCGGCGTTTATCGACACATTGATATCGACAGCGGCGGTTACGGCACCAAAGCTACGTTCTAAGTTTCTGGTTTCCAGCAGTGCACTCATCGACTTATCCTCGGGCTTGACGGCTGAAGCGGCTGACCAGCGACCACAGGCCGGAGGGCAGGAAGATGATGATCAACAGCAGCGTGCTGCCCAGGATCATCTGCCAGGTGTAAGGAGCGATGGCGAACGCGTAGGTGCGCAACAGTTCGAACAGCCCGGCACCGACCATAGGTGCCGCCACATGGGATGTGCCCCCCATCAGCGCGATAAAGACAAACTCACCGGACGTCGTCCAATACGCCATCTCCGGGTCGACATGGCCACTGACCAACGCGGTAACAGTGCCACCGATGCCAGCTAGTGCTGCCGCGATCAGATACTTTGTGTAGATGATGCGAAACACCGATGTGCCCAGGTACTCGACGCGGATCTCGTTCTCCCGCACCGCTTCCCCGGCGTAGCCGGAAAGTGAGCGGAAATAGAGCCACATCAGTGATCCAAGTATCATGACCATGACCACCGCGACGGCCAGCACCAGATCGCTCGAGGCGTCGTCGGACGGTACCCAGCCAAGCAGACTCGGACGCAGAACGTTGAAGCCGTCGGTCGAACCCAAGACAGAGCTGCGTACCAGCAGGCCGTACAGGATCATCGAAAATGCCATCGAAAACATGGCAAAGAAGATGCCGCGATAACGGCACAACAAAAGCCCCACCAGAGCCGCCACCAGCACCGAGGCGGCGATGGAGGCCAGCAGAATCAGCAGCACGTCACTGATACCGGCAAACTGCGTCAACGTGCCGGCGACGTATGCACCGATGCAGTAGTAGAGCCCCTGGCCAAACGAGACCAGTCCCGCACGCATCAGTAATACGACACCCAGTACCACGATCCCCTTGCCCATTGCGATGATCATCAGGTAGGAGAGCCATTCGGGCACCAGCAGGCCAAGCACAAACAGGCCCAGCGCACCGCCTATCAACAATAAAATACTCTTAGTCTGCATCAGATTTTCCTCGCACTGGCCACGGCAAAGAGCCCTTGAGGACGGATCGCAAGCACCAGACCCATCACCGCGTAGATGACGAACAGTTCGACCTCAGGGTAGAGATGCACGGCGGCGGCGCGTGCAAGACCAACAATTAACGCGCCGACTAACGCACCGGAAACGCTACCCAGTCCGCCGATAACGACAACGGCAAAGGCCAGCACAATCACCTCGATACCGATGCCCGGGACAACGGAAAGCCCCGGCGCCGTCAACGCGCCAGCCAGGGCCCCCAGTCCAGCACCAATCAGGAAGGTGATGGTAAAGATGCGGGACACGTTGATACCCAGCGCCTGCGCGATTTCGCGGTCATGAATCACCACCCGCAGCAGCTTGCCGTTGCGGGTGCGGTTCAGGCCGTACCAGAGCGCCAGGCCAATCAGGGTGCTGACAACGATGAGCATGAAGTCGTAATTGGCAAAGGAGAGTCCGGCCAGTTTGGTTCGGCCGAGCAGCGAATAGGGCTGGTAAGCGAAGTAGGGTTCCACCCCCCAGATCAACTTGATCGCATCCTCCAGGATCAGCAGGATCGCATAGGTGACCAGAATCATGACCACCTCATTACGTCCATACATGAAGCGCAGGAGCCCACGCTCGATCAACAGGCCGATGAACAGCCCGGCAATCAGGGCGGCGCCGATCAGCACGGCAAAACTGAGCCAGGGCACGGAGCCGGTCGAAAAATACCAGCCGACCATTCCGGCACCGGCATAAGCGCCGATAGCGTAAAAACTGCCATGCGCCATATTCAGTATGCGCATGACGCCATAGATCAGCGTCAATCCGGCCGCGATAATGAACAGCCAGGAGGCGTAGACGACGCCATCGATAATAATTGCGAGTAGTTGTGTCATTACTACATCCCATACCTTCGCGCCAAAGGCGCGCAGCAGACTGCACAGAGAGAGTTCGGCTCTCCCTACGTGTCGGGTCATTGCGGATAGTTGCGGGTAACTCCAAGGCGTGGCGCTCGGCCGGTTCAGCCAAGCGCCGACCTCGGTTTGCGGATCAGTCGCACTTGGCTCCTGGCATGCCGGCCTTGATCCACTCTTCGGTGATGGCACCTTCCGGCGGGTTTACGCAGTCCGCCGCATAACGGCGCACATCGGTAAAGCCGATCTCGCCATTGCTACGGGTCAGTCGGCCATAAACCATCTCGGTGGCCGCTTGATGGCCCTTGCCACGATTCATGCTGACCTTTCCGCCCGGACCCTCGAACTCCATGTATTCGAAGGCGTCGATCACCTGCTCGGTGGTGGCGTCTGCGCCAGCCTTGTCGTACGCCAGCTTCAGACCGATGACCGCTTGCGCCATGTGATAAGCCGGGTAGGTCGGCGGGGTACCGAAACGCTTGGTGAACTCGCTCTGGAACCAGGTATTGAGTTCACTTTCGGGGGCGAAGGGCCCAAACGGGCCGCGGGCGCCGATAATAACGCCATCGGGAAGATGTTCGCCGAGGCTGTTCAATGCGGTCTCCCCGGCGGTGAATATCATCTGGTTATCTTCAAGCAGTCCACGCGCCGCCGCCTGAAGCACCAATGCATCGGTATCGCCGCCCCAGAACGAGGTGTGTACCACATCCGCCGGCTTGACCATCAGGGCGGATATTTCAGCGCCATACTGGCCAGCGAAAAGTTTCGGGAACTGTTCGGTGGTTATTTCGATATCGCCACTGCGCAGTACCTTCAGCGTTTCGGTGAAGTCTCTCCAGCTGTCGTGGCCCCAGGAATAGTTCTGATTTATGCCGGAGATGCTTTTCAGGCTATCGACGGTTTCGTTGATATACCGTGCCGCTGCGATGTTATCCATGCTGGCGGTAGAGTGGCTGCGAAACACATACTTGTAATCACCCTCCTCGAACACGCGCGGCGTGCCGCAGTCAAACAGCACCGTCAGCGTCTTCAGCTCTTCCGCCACCGGCGGAATCGCCAGACAGTCTCCTGAGGAGATATAGCCGACGATGCTGTCCACACCTTCACGGTCCACGAGGTTGCGATACTCCGCGGTCTGCTTGGTTGCCCCCCCCGCCTCATCGACATAGATGGGTTTGATCTGACGACCGTCGATCCCCTTGCCGCTGATCGGCGCCGGCAGCGTACCGTCATTGATCGCATCGATAACCAGATCAGCCGCATTCTTGGCGGGGATGCCAAAGGGTCCGGATGCGGCGCCGGAGAGGAAGGTGACCAGGCCGAGCTTATACTCCTCGGCGGCCTGCACGCTGGTGACCAAGGTACCGGCAGCAACTGCACAGGCAAGGGACAGGGGTTTTAGTGAATCCAATCGCATAATGGCTCCTGAGTATTGTTGTTATCTGTTCAGGTGATGTCAGCGCAGCGAACCGACGGCTAATGCCTGATCGATCCGAAACGGCTGGGGATAATGCAACGATGCATCGCTGCGACCTGTATACAGCAACCCTCATGCCACTCAGGAAATACGATATATCAAATTGTTTTTATTGATATTATTTTACAAACTCGGTCATTCACGAAAAAGATGAGCGGTAACCGCTCGGGTTATGAGCGCACCATGAGCGTTTTCCGCTCAACCTGTTGGGTCAACGCTCAAGGTCGCGCGGGTAGTAGACACGCCAATTACCCAGCATCACCCGCGCCGGCGGATAGGCCCGGTTTTCCACCGTCTCGCCAACGGCCATCACCTGCTGGATCTGGTGGGTGACCGGATCGATGGTCGATGTAAAACCGTCCGGATCTTCCGGCAGCTTTATTTTCATCCCCTCAAGCGCGGCAATCAGTGCCTCACGGTCGTTGTAGGGCGGACCGACCGCTCGACCTGCCTGTGCAATCGCCAGGATACCGGCAAACGCGCCTTCCGCACCGGAGGAGGGGAAATAGCCAGTTTCGTTGTGAAATTGATTGACAAACCAGCGGTTTAACTCGGTATCGGGCCAGTTCACGTGGTGCCTAGAGGAGAGCAGCAGTCCTTGTGGCATCTTGGCGCCCAGTTGCGAGAAGATCTCATAGTCGGCACCTTTCTCGAAATTGGCGAAAGTGGTCGTTTTGAACAGCGGCGTCTCAATCGCCTGATTGACGAATGCAACGATATCGCCCCCCCAGAGGCTGTTCACCACTAAATCCGGTTTGGCCGAGATCAACTCGCTGATATAGCGGCTGTAGTCCGGCTCGTTGAGATTGGGCCAGAGTACTCGGACCACCTCGTAGGGCACGCCGAAGCGGTCCAGTGCCGAACGAAAGTCGCTCCACACCTGATAGCCATACTCGTAGTCGGGCCCCAGGTACGCCAGCGAGAGCGGACGCCTGGCAAGGGTGTCGGCAAAGCGCTCCTTTACATAGAGCGCGCCCGCCGCCATCGACTGCCAGGAGTCGTTGGTAACCCGGAAGTATCCCTTGTGCAACAGCTCCCCGGTCAGACGCGAGGATGCATGGTCCGTCCCGATCATAATCACGCCGCGCTCACGCGACAGTTCCGACACCTCCACCGCCACCGAGGAGTTGACGACACCGCAGAGAAAGCCCGCCGAGTAGTCGTTGATAAACCGTTCCGCCACACCAACCGCAGTGGCGCGCTTGGACTTGGTATCACCCAGTATCACCCTGAGTTTCGGCCAGTTGCCCGGCTCGCGCGCAAGGTACTCCAGGCCCAGCTTGATCCCTACCACCGAATCCCGCCCCAGCACACCTGCGCGGCCCGACATCGGGAACAGGCAACCGACCACGATATCGGCATCATCGGCCGTCGCCCCCATCTCGTCGTAAGCCGCCGCTCTGAACGCATAAAGAGAGCAAAGCAGCGTCAGCAGAAGCATTATTCCGGCCCGCAAAACGGGTACTGCCGGCCTCAGGTTATTCATAGTCGCCCAACTTTAGCTTCTGCATACGCCGCTTCAGCGCGTGCCGCGATATGCCCAGCCATTCGGCTGCCATCCCTTTGCGGCCGTTGGCCCGATTAAGCGCTTCCAGTATGTACTCCCGCTCACGCTGCATGATCTCCTCGGCCAGCATGCCGTCGGGAGTCATCTCGGCGCCGTCATCTCTCGCCACATTCTGCGCCGATGCGCCACTGTCCAGGCTTCTCTCCGCCGGCAGTGCGGAGTGCTGAATCTCCACTGGCAGCTCCGCAACACCAATTTCACTGCCGGAATAGAGAATTGTCAGCCGCTCGATCATGTTGCGCAGCTCGCGCACGTTCCCCGGCCAGTGGTAGGCACGCAAACGCGCCGCCGCCTCTGCCGACAGCGAGATCGGCTGACACCCCTCCTGGCGGGCAAACTCGTCGACGAAATAGGCCAGCAGGGCCGGGAGATCCTCACACCGCTCCACCAGGGCGGGGACGCTCAGCGGCATCACATTCAAGCGGTAGTAGAGATCCTCGCGAAAACGTCCTGCCGCTGACTCCGCCTGTAGATCTCGATTGGTCGCGGCGATGATTCTGATATCCGCACTGCGCTCGACGGTCCCCCCCACGGCACGAAAGCGATGCGTCTCGAGAAAGGTCAGCAGTTTCGCCTGCAGTGCCAGGGGCAGCTCGCCGATCTCATCCAAAAACAGCGTACCGCCGTCCGCCAGTTCAACCAGCCCGCTACGCTTTTTGTCGGCACCGGTATACGCCCCACGTTCAGCGCCAAACAGCTCAGCCTCGAGCAGACTCTCCGGCAGCGAGGCACAGTTAACGGATACGAATGCGGCATCCGGATTTCTGACATTGTGCAGCGCCTTTGCAACCAGGGTTTTGCCGCCACCCGAAGGGCCTAGCAGCAGGATGGTCTTAACCGAGCTGGCACCGATACGCGAGACCTGACGGCGCAGCTCCTGCATAGCCGGACCGTCACCGATCAACCCGCTGTGATCCGCCATCTGGGTGCGGTAATACTGCACTTCATCGCTCAGCCGTTTCTGCTCGTAACAGCGCCTGATCAGCATTACCAGCTCATCCAGATCAAAGGGTTTGGTGATGTAGTCTTGAGCGCCTCGCTTGACCGCCTCCACCGCTGTACGCGTATCGCCATGAGCCGAAATCATAATCACCATCGGCGCGCCGGGGCCGTCATGGATCGCCTCCAGCACCTCAAGCCCCGACAGGTCGGGCAAGTTCAGATCAAGTAACAGGATATCCGGCTGCGCCGAGCGGACCGCTTCAATTCCGTCCTTGCCGGTGTAGGCGGACTCGACATGCATCTGCTCCTCCTGCAGCGAGAAGCTTAGGCTGCGTACCAGATTCCGCTCATCATCGACGATCAATACACGTGGACTACTCATGTCTTTCTAATTTCTCTCTGTCCGTGGTGTACAGCGGCAAGCGCAGGCTCACGCGCATCCCCTGCCCGGAAACACTGCGAAACGTCAGTTTGCCATCGTTCGAATGAGCCAGTTGGCTGCAGATGGATAGCCCCAACCCCGTGCCGCTGGATTTGGTGGTGTAAAACGGTTCGGTAAGATAGGCCAGTTGCTCCTGACTGACGCCGGGCCCGTTATCCTTGACGAAGAGGTATGCCGACAGCCCCTGGCGGCGCGCCTGCAGGCGCACCGTGCCGCCCATCGTTTCCATCGCCTGAATCGAGTTCATCACCAGGTTCATGATGATCTGTCGCACCTGTGCAGGATCGGCCCAGGCGTAGACCGCCTTGTCATGCACGACGGTTTCGATCTGAATACCATGGCTGTGGGCGATGCCATCCGCCAGCACTTTCACCGAGTCGATCAGCTCCTGCAGGTTGATACGGTTCGCCTCAGCCTGCCTCGGCCGGGCGTAATCGAGCAGCAGCTGCACCACATCGTTGGTGCGATCAATCTCATGGCTGACCATCTGCATCAGCTCCAGCCGGTGCGGCTCCGTTTCCTTGCGCGACAGTGCCTGAACGCTGGTTTTGATGGTCGCCAATGGATTGCGGATCTCATGGGCCACACCTGCCGCGAACTGTCCAAGCACAGCGCGACGCTCAACCTCCACCATCCCCCGAATCAGGCGTTTGAGCCGCAGCCGCATGCGCTCCTGTGCGAGCGCCAGCACCCCTATCTCAGCAGTGCCGCGGATATTGAGCGGCGTGTCGAAATCACCTCCGGCTACCCGCTCTGCCCCTTCTATCAGAGGGGTAATCTGGTCACTGAGACGTTGTGACAGGTGCCGCGCCAGCCAGACAATGCCGATGGCGGAGGCGAAGACCAGCAATAACAGTCCGAAACGGGCCAACTCCAGCGGAGAGTAAAGAGGATCCCCCAACCACAACAGTCGAATATTCCATCCGGGCAGAAACTCCGCGCCCACATCATCCCGTTCACTTAGTGCCGCATGGGGATCGACCTGTGTACCCAGCTGGCTCAAATAGACACCGTTCGGCGCTCGAAGCAGAGGCTGCTGCAGCCCCTGCAGCTCGAGGTCCCGCATGCGGTCGGTGAAACTGGTCAAACGCAATACCAGGCCGAGCCAAGCCGCCTGCTCCGGGTTATCGCTCTGATTCAATCCCAGTTTGAGCACCAGCCAACCCGGTCGATCGACATTCGGGGAAACCGGGCCAAGAAGTTCGGCATCACGCAGTGGCGTAATCGGCAGAGTGCCAAGATCGATGCCGACCCTGAGCGATTGGGGAAGATACCAATCCGGCGCGGAGGTGAACCGCCGCTTGAGAATGACACCGTATACATAGGGGCTATCCAGTTGCCGACGAAGCGTGCGATCGACCGCATCTGGAAGTAGAGCTCCGGTTCGCGTGGATCCGAGGTAGTCGGACAGCACCGGGTCATCGATCAACTCCTGCAGCTCGAACAAACGCTCTTGCAGGAAACTGGCCAGCAGATTCTCTGTCGCCGCCATGCGTGCGTTGGTTCGACTCTCGGCCACCTTATTCAGGGCTCTGACATATAGCGCATCATAAACCCCGGCCAACAGCAGCAGCGGAATCAACGCAATAAGCAGTGAGCTGAGCAGGTAACGGCGCGCAAGGCTGCTCCGCCTGAATAGATGCGGTTGGCTTTTCCGCCTCCCGGTTGAGCGCTTGGCCACGAGCGAACGACTCTTATTTATTATAGGGTTCGAATCTCGGCAGGATCCGATGTCTTGGAAGTATCGTATTACACTTAGCATGGACGCAAGCACTCGACATTGTCGGCTTATCGCTCAATAGCGTGAATACAGGTGCTTGAAACGCTTCCCCGAGCCTCTAAACGAGAGCAACGAACGGGTAATGGAGGGGGATAACCCTGAAACAACTCAGAGCAGCCGATGAAACGGTTGTGGATCATCTGTAATCAGCGCGGCCCCCCCCCTGCATCAAAACCCGCCCCCCGCGATCAGACCGTTGACGGTCCAGTAGATCAGTGGGTAGCCGCTGGCAAGGCACGCAGCCGTTTCAGATTGTGTTCATCCAGCGCTTGCCGCTCGTAGTGAACGCTGAAGATCCCAAGGCGTTCCAATAGAGCCGATCAGTTTGGCCGTAGGGCCAGCCCTCGCGGAGCCGTTACGGTAGCAGTAGAGAGCCCTGGCGCACTAATCCGCGCCCAGCAGCGAGGTAGGGATCCTCGCCATCGAGCACCAGCAGATCGGCACGCACGCCCTCCGCCAGCTCGCCGACCGGCTGCCCCAGGGCCTGGGCACCACCGCTGAGGGGCGATCCGGCCCGTCACATCCACGCGGTGCAGCTGGAACTGGCCCAGTGCAATTACATGGAGGAACAGGAACCTTTTGCCTATAACCCAACATTGGCAGAGCCAACGGCGCACCTGCTGAAGGCGCTGCTGTCGGAAGCGCTCGAGTGGGGACGAAGTACCTATGCCGGAGCCTAGAGCGCTCCCGCATTCAGACAGGCAGCCGTTAGAGATAGCGCGCAAACGGCTGCGGATCGTCGGTAATCAGTGCCGTAACCCCCTGCGCCAGCAGGCGTTCGCCCGCTTTCTTATTGTTGACTGTCCAACAGATCACGGGATAACCGCTCGCTTTGAGCAGACTCAGCGTGCTCTCTTTCAGCGCCTGCCAACGATAATGAATGCTGTAAATGCCCAACCGATCCAGCAGCAGCGGCCAATCCGGGGGCAGTCTGGCGGTCAGGAAACCGCGTCTCAGATCCGGTACCAGTAGATGGCATTGGCGTAACTGTTCGGCACTGAAACTTGAAACGATCAGTCGTTCGGGGTCGAAGCGCTCGAGTACCGGCACGATCTGCTGAATCACATAACGCGGGTCTTCGCCGTGATCCTTCACCTCCAGATTCAGCCCCATATCCAGCTCGTCGAGCAGCGTCAGCATCTCCGCCAGAGTCGGCAGCGGCTCCGGCGGCGAATCGCGATAATGACTGCCGATATCGATCCGCGGCAGATCCGCAAGGCTCAGGTTGCGCAGCGGCTGAGGTCGGCCGCACAGCCGGGCCAGATCGTCGTCGTGGTGGATCACCGGCGTGCCATCGCCCAGCAGGGTCACATCCAGCTCGACCCAGCGTACCCCTTGCCGCGCCGCCTCGCGCACGCCGCTGAGCGAGTTTTCCGGCGCCAGCTTGCGCACGCCGCGGTGACCGATAACCCTTGGAATGTCGGTAGCTCTCATAACCCATCAGCCCATGTTATAGAGCAAGCATAGCCCCTTTTAAATTGGCAGCTGATAACGCCGTTTAGCCTTTTACTGCAACGCGCCTCCCACCCTACATTAACGAGCCTCCAGTAACCGGTCCGCCAGCTCCACAAAACCCAATCCACGAGGCTGTTCAAGCAATACCGCAGGATGATGACGCATATCGGTTAGCCACTGCGCGATGTTGGCGACACCAAAAGTGTACTTCAAACCGGCGAACATCGATTCGTCGTTGGCCGAGTCACCGATGAACGCTACCTGATTGAGAATCTGTTCGTCATCCAGATTAAACTCGTTGCGCAGCAACCTCAGTGCCATCGGGAACTTTCCGAAGTCCCCGCGCCAGGCATTAATATGGATCGAGCTGGCGCGCGCCTGTACGCCGCACTGCGTCAAAAGTCTCAGCAGCTCCCGTATCTGCTGCTGCGGCAAGGGCTCTCGATCCTGCCCAATATCGAGCGCCACATCCGCCACCCGGTAAACCTGATCCTGAGCGAATCGAAGATCTTGATAGTGAGGCATTAACTCGCGCTTTATCACATCGATAACCTCCGCCTGCCTCCGGCGGAGCTCCGCGTCGTCATACCAGCCGATATGCATTAGCCGCTTTTCCGACCGATAGATCTTGTAGAACGCGCCGCTTTCACCAATCACCGCACTGACCGGCCAGGCACGCACCATATGATCGCACCATCCGGCGCAGGCACCTGTTACGGGTATCACCTGAACGCCCGCTTCATGCAAATGATAGATAGCAGTCAGGGTCTCGGGCAGCAGCTGACCGTCGGTGGTAAGGGTGTCATCTACATCCGTCAGCAGATAGCGGATAGCAGATAGCGAAGCCTGATTGATAACACTCATTGAACATCATCCATTGAAGTTGCAAGCCACTCCAGACCTCTGCTGTCGAGTAGCCCTTGTTGATCCGAGGTCAATCTATCGGTAATGAACAAATCAATCTGTTCGAAGGGGGCTACTACGACCATCGCACGGCGTTTCCACTTGCTGGCATCGGCCAGAAGAATGCGTTGCCGCGAATTGGCCAGGATGGCCCGGCTCACTTCTGCTTCCTGAGGATCAAAATCCAGCAGCCCTGCGTCCGGATCCAGGCCGCCGCTGCCGACGATACCGAAGTCCACCCGAAACTCACGAAAGAACTGTACGGTTTTCTCACCCACCAAATCACGATCGTTACAGCGTAGCCGTCCACCGCTGAGCAGAACGTTGATATCCACGTGATCGCACAGGATATTGGCCACATCCAAATTATTGGTCAGAACCTGTAGATCACGGTGATCTATCAAGGCCTCCGCCAGCATCGCGACCGAGGTGCCGATACCGAGAAACAGCGACGAGCCACTCGGGATATGCGTGGCACAGGCCTGTGCGATTGTGCTTTTAACAGACGCATTAGTGGTACGCCGAGTATGGTATGAACTGTTTTGCGTGGTTACCGGCAGCGCCACGCCTCCGTGTACGCGCCGTGTCAGACCCGCTTCACACAGTTGGTTGATATCCTTTCGAATCGTCTGCGTGCTGACACTAAATCGCTCTGCCAACAGTTCAACGCTGAGCTCCCCGGTGTTGCCAAGCACATCGACGATCTCCTTCTGGCGATCATTGAGCTTCATAGGCAACTGCCTCAGTTTCTGTCGACAGCAGCGCGGTATCGCCGCCTCTAACCAACGGTGCAAACACCTGCGGACAATCGGTGATCAATCCATCGACTCCCCGAGCAAGCAGCTGCATACCCACGTCACGATCATTGACGGTCCAGCACAGAACGCGTAAGCCAAGTGCTTTGGCGCGCTCAAGGATATCGGCATCGAGCCCCTTCCAGTCACAGTGCAGGCTGAAAAGGCCAAGCGCCTTAACACGTTCGACCCAACCCGCCTCAAGACGCTCGACCAGCAGCCCTATACGAATGTTCGGCAGCTGCAACCGGCACTGCTGCAGCAACGCTTCGCTGAAGCTGGAAATCAGCAACCGGTCAGCGTCGAAGCTGTTGAGCACAGGTGCAAGTCGGTTGACCACGTAAGCGGCATCCAGACCGTGATCCTTGATCTCCAGATTCAGCCCCATATCCAGAGACGCTAACAGCGCCAGCATCTCAGCCAGCGTGGGTACAGGCTCTGAACACGGCCAGCCACTGAAGTGAACGGCGGTGTCGACACCGATCAAATCCTGCAAATTGAGCTCATGCAGCACGCCGCTGCGGTCGGACAGGCGATCCAGATCCGCATCATGATTGATCACCGGTGTGCCATCGGCCAGTAACGTCGTATCGAGTTCAACCCAACGCGTCCCCAGAGTGTGGGCCTTGCGCACACCTCCGAGCGTATTTTCCGGTGCCAGAGAAGGAATACCACGATGACCGATCAGTAAGGGGAGGTCCGCCCCGTCAAATGTCGCGCTCAGCATGTAGCAAGCCTTTGGTCGGTTTTCGAATCGAACAGATGCAGATCATTAAGATCAAGACCCAGACGTAGAGGCTCGTCGCTCACATCCCTGTACTCGCCGCGCAGACGGGCGGTCAGCTCAACATCGGCGCCGTTCGCCCCCGGTACCACCCCGTGTAAAAGGGTATCCGCACCCAGCGGTTCAGCCAGCTGTACATTCAGATTGAGGCTGAAACGCTCCTGATCATGATCGAAACGATGAAGATGCTCAGGACGGATCCCGACTTTCACGGCACCTTCGAACTCATGCTTCTTCGGCAGGGTAATGCTTTCGCTACCCAGCCTGAGCTGATCGCCGATCAACTCACCGTCGAGGAAGTTCATGGACGGCGAGCCGATAAAGCTTGCTACGAAGGGAGTCTGTGGCGAATCGTAGATATCCATCGGTGTGCCGATCTGCTCAGCAGCTCCGTTGTTGATGACGATCAGGCGATCAGCCATCGTCATCGCTTCAATCTGATCGTGGGTCACGTACACGGCGGTGGTACCCAGCTCACGCTGCAGACGTTTGATCTCGATCCGCATCTGTACACGCAGTTTTGCATCCAGGTTCGAGAGCGGTTCGTCGAACAGGAAGACCTTGGGATCGCGCACGATGGCGCGGCCCATGGCGACGCGCTGGCGTTGACCACCGGACAGTTGGCGCGGCTTGCGAGTCAGCAGATGATCCAGCTGCAGCACCGACGCGGTGCGCTCGACACGTTGGGCGATCTCCTGTTTGCCAAAGCCGCGGTTTTTCAGTCCGTAGGCCATGTTGTCGTAGACGGTCATGTGCGGGTACAGCGCATAGTTTTGAAACACCATTGCGATGTCACGCTGTGCCGGCTCCTTTTCGTTGACCCGGTTACCGTCGATCAACAGTTCGCCACTGCTGACGGTCTCCAGACCCGCCAACATGCGCAGCAAGGAAGATTTGCCGCACCCGGAGGGGCCAACGATCACGATGAACTCGCCATCCGCGATATCGATCGACAGGTGTTTGATCGCCTCGTGACCGTTGGGATACTTTTTACTAATAGCGTCGAGAGTCAGGGTCGCCATGATTAATCTCTTATTTCTCGGTCTCAACCAGTCCTTTTACAAACAGGCGCTGCATCATCAGCACAACACCCACCGGTGGCAGCATGGCCAGTAACGTCGTCGGCATTACGATATTCCAGGCAACCTCGTCGTCACCTACCGCCAGCATGCGCTGGATACCCATGACGATGGTGTAATAATGCTCGTCTGTGGTGACCAGCAGCGGCCAGAGGTACTGGTTCCATCCGTAGATAAACATGATCACGAACAGCGCCGCGAGGTTGGTGCGCGACAGCGGCAGCAGAATATCGAATAGAAATTTGACCGGGCCCGCGCCGTCGACACGCGCCGCTTCCACCAGCTCGGGCGGAATGGTCATGTAGAACTGTCGCAGCAAAAAGGTCGCCGTGGCGCTGGCGATCAGCGGCAGAGTGAGACCGGTATAGCTGTCAAGCAGATTCAGGTTAGCCACCACCTGAAAGGTGGGCATGATACGCACCTCAACCGGCAGCATCAGGGTCATGAAGATGATCCAGAAGCAGACCGAGCGTAGAGGAAAACGGAAGAATACGATGGCGTAGGCCGCCATCAGTGAAATCACGATTTTGCCAATTGAGATACCCAGCGCCATCACCAGACTGTTGAACAGCATTAGCATAGCGGATACGCCAACCGAGCCGTCATTCCCGCCGGAAAGCACCTGTGAGAAGTTCTCCAGAAACAGGTCGCCCGGCCAGAACGGTATCGTGCCCGACACCAATCCTTGAGCCGAATGCGTGGAGGCAACGAATGCGATCCAGATAGGAAAGGCCACTAGCAGTACGCCAAGCCCCAAAACCAGATGACTGAGAAGATTCAGCCAGAAACGATTTTCAACCATCAGTACTGCACCTTTCGTTCGACAAAGCGGAACTGAACCACGGTCATCAGCCCAACCAGCACCATCAATACAACCGACTGCGCCGCCGAACCGCCAAGATCCAGCCCGACGAAGCCATCATCGAAGACGTTGTAGACAAGGGTACGCGTGGAATCACCGGGGCCGCCCTTGGTCACCGCATGGATAATGCCGAAGGTATCGAAGAAGGCGTACACGACATTGACCACCAGGAGAAAGAAGGTCGTCGGTGAGAGCAGAGGAAAGGTAATGGTGAAGAAACGGCGTCCGGGGCCTGCACCATCGATTGCGGCAGCTTCATGCAGTGACTGCGGAATGGCTTGCAATCCAGCCAGGAAAAACAGGAAGTTATAGCTTATCTGCTTCCACGCGGCGGCAATAATTACCAGCAACAGCGCCTGATCACCGTCGAGAAAGTGGTTCCATTCGATACCTATCGTGTCCAGCATGTACGCTAAAACGCCCACGGTAGGGTGAAACATAAATAGCCAGAGTACGCCGGCAACAGCAGGCGCAACCGCGTAAGGCCAGATCAACAGGGTTTTGTACACCTGCGCTCCGCGTACGACCTGATCCGCCATCACCGCGAGAAGCAGGGATACGCCCATCGACATCAGGGTCACGCCAGCACTGAAAATAATCGTGGTCCACAGCGTGTGGTAGTAGCGGCTATCGGTGAAGATCTGCGCGTAGTTTTCAAACCAGACAAACTCTGTCGAGAGTCCAAAGGCGTCCTCCACGAGAAAGGATTGCCATACGGCCTGCCCCGCTGGCCATATAAAGAAAACCAGCGTCACAAGCAGCTGCGGTGCCATTAATATCCAAGGCAGGAAGCGGTGATTGAACGCCGGTATGTTTGAGTGATGAGACATAGATCATGGGCGGCACCAGCACGCACGTGCCGCTGCCGCCGTCCTCCGGTTATCAGCCGTTGCTGCGCTCGAACTTGCGCAGAAGGGTATTGCCGCGTTCAACCGCGCGATCCAGAGCGTCCTGAGCAGTCGCCTTTCCTGACCACACGTTTTCCAGCTCTTCGTTGATGATGTCGCGGATCTGGACGAAGTTACCCAAACGCAGTCCCTTGGAGTTTGCGGTAGGCGTACCGGAGGTCATCTGAGTGATGGCCACATCAGTCCCCGGGTTCTGCTCGTAGAAGCCCTGCTTGCGGGTGAGCTCCGCAGCGGCATAGGTGATCGGGAGATAACCGGTGAACTGGTGCCAGTCCGCCTGTACTTCAGGAGAGGATAGATAGCTGAAGAACTGTGCCACACCCTTGTAGTCTTCGGCGTCGTGACCGTTCAAGGTCCATAACGTCGCGCCCCCGATGATAGTGTTTTTCGGGGTGTCGATCATGGACTTCCAGTACGGCAATTGAGAGACACCAAATTCGAAGTCGCTCACAGCACCTTTGACGCCGGAGTAAGATGCAGATGAGTTCATGTACATGGCACATTCACCGCTGTAGAACTTCGGCGCACTATCGGAGCGACGGCCGCCGTAGCTGAAAATGCCGGACTTCTGCCACTCGGCCAATTGCGCGATGTGCTTGACGTGGGCCGGGCTGTTGATCACCAGCTCTGTGTCGGTGCCGCCGAAGCCGTTATTCTGAGTTGCAAACGGCAGGTCATGACGGGCACTGAAGTTTTCCAGCTGTACCCAAGACTGCCAACCGGTGGTGAATCCGCACTTGTAACCGGCATCGATCAGTTTTTTGCCGACCTGACCGATCTCTTCCCAGGTCTTCGGGGGCTCGGCACCGACCTTAGCCAGTGCGTCTTTGTTGTAGTACAGCACTGGGGTTGAGCTGTTGAACGGCATGGAGAGCATCTTGCCATCATTGCTGGTGTAGTAACCGGTCACGGAGCTCAGGTAGTCACTGGGATCAAACTCGACACCGGCGTCCGCCATCAGTTTCCACGTCGGGTAGACTGCTCCTTTGGCGGCCATCATCGACGCAGTACCCACCTCGAACACCTGCACGACGTGAGGCT
This sequence comes from Marinobacterium lacunae, assembly GCF_000705555.1. Classification (GTDB taxonomy): domain Bacteria; phylum Pseudomonadota; class Gammaproteobacteria; order Pseudomonadales; family Balneatricaceae; genus Marinobacterium_D; species Marinobacterium_D lacunae. Next base: position 294,883 of record NZ_JMQN01000015.1, on the reverse strand, counting down.
GCTGATGAGCGCGGAACGCAGCAACTGCCGCGGTCATGGTCTCGGTGTAGTTACCCTTGAACACCGGCTTGACGACATAAGCGTCCTGGCTGTTGTTGAAACCTTCGGCGATCTCATTGACCTTCTCGCCCAAGCTTCCACCCATTGCGTGCCACCACTCGATCTCTGTAGCGGCACTGACTTGCACGCTCAATGCCGACGCCAACGCCAAACCAACTGCTTTACGAATCATTGTCTGCTCCATGAAGTTAATGACTGTCCGCTCTACGAGCCGACAAATGGTTTCAAGTGAAACCCATAACACCACCACTTCATTTCAAAACGCTTACCAATCAGTTTCATTTATATGTATTCTGAACGTCCAACCACCTTGTCGTGCACACTACTCAGCCGTGGCCCGCCGACTACTCCCCGGGATTCCCGCTACCGATTCCCCCCTACTCGATTGGCCGATTGTTCGCCTTCCGGTATACTTTGCGGCCCTATTTGCTGCTATATCCGCGCCTTTTGCGCGGGTTATAAGGAAAGTCTGAAGGACACATCCATGAGCCGTATGAATCCAGATCTCGATCGCCTGCAGCCTTACCCGTTTGAAAAGCTCGCGCTGCTCAAGCAGGGCGTAACGCCGCCGGCCGGTCTCGAACACATCTCGTTAGGGATAGGTGAGCCGAAACATCCGGCGCCGCCGTTCGTGCTCGACGTGTTGCGCGAGAATCTGGACAAGGTATCGGTCTATCCCACGACGGTGGGAATGCTCGAACTGCGTCAGAGCATGGCTGACTGGTGTACCCGCCGCTTCAAGCTGCAAGAAGGCAGCCTCAGCGCGGAGCGGCACATGCTCCCGGTCAACGGCACCCGCGAGGCGATCTTCGCCTTCGCCCAGGCCGCTATCCAGCGCAGCCCCGACGCCCTGTTGATGATGCCGGACCCCTTCTACCAGATTTACGAGGGTGCCGCCTACCTGTCCGGTGCCGAGCCCTACTACCTGCCCTGCCTGCCGGAACACGGGTTTATCCCGGACTATGACGCAATTCCGGCCGATGTCTGGAAGCGCACTCAGTTGCTGTTCGTCTGCTCCCCCGGCAATCCGACCGGGGCGGTGCACAACATGGCGCAGTTGAAGAAGCTGATCGCGCTGGCCGACGAGTATGATTTCATCATCGCCTCTGACGAGTGCTACTCGGAGCTTTACTTCGACGAGGAGAAACCTCCGGTCGGACTGCTACAGGCCTGCGCCGAACTGGGTCGCCATGACTATCGCAACTGCGTGGTGTTCCACAGCCTGTCCAAGCGCTCCAACCTGCCCGGTCTGCGCTCCGGTTTTATCGCCGGTGACGCCAAGTTGATCGAGCCGTTCCTGCTCTACCGCACTTACCACGGCGGGGCGATGCAGATTCAGCACCAGCTGGCCTCTATCGCCGCGTGGAACGATGAAGCCCATGTGCTGGAGAACCGCAGCCAATACCGGCACAAGTTCGACGCCGCGATCAAGATATTGTCGCCGGTACTGGATGTGAAAACACCAGAGGCCAGCTTCTACCTGTGGACACCTACGCCGATCGATGACGACCTGTTCACCCGCGGCCTGTTCGAGCAACAGCACCTGACCGTGCTGCCCGGCCGCTACCTGTCCCGGCCGATGGCCGATGGCCGTCTGCCCGGCGCCGGCTTCGTGCGCATGGCGCTGGTGGCCACCGTGTCAGAGGTCATCGAGGCGGCTGAGCGTATCCGTCGCTATGTGGAATCGCTGTAAGGAAAAAACCGATGACAACGCTCTACGGCATCAGCAACTGCGACACCGTGCGCAAGACACGCAAATGGCTCGAAACCAACGGCATCGCCTGCGCGTTTCACGACTTTCGCAAAGAGGGTCTCGAGCGTGCGCAGGTTGATCGCTGGTGCGACGCCCTCAGCATCGACACCGTATTGAACAAGCGCGGCACGACTTGGCGGGCCCTGCCTGCCGAGCAGCGCGACAGTCTCGACGAGTCTGGCCTTCGGGCTTTGCTGGTCGAGCACCCTACCCTGATCAAACGCCCGGTACTTGAGCATAACGACACGATTCGTGTCGGCTTCAAGGCCGAAGAGTACGCCGCCCTATTCGGCGTCGAATGACAGTTAAACGAATTACGAGGATATAAAGATGGCAAACTTCGCATTCGGCCTTGGCGTCGGAACCAAATCCAGCGCCGGTGAGTGGCTGGAAGTCTATTACAACGCACCGCTTCTGGGCGCCGATGACAAGCTGATCGACGCTGTTGCCAAAGCCGTCGACTACACCGGCGGCAACGCTGCGATCGAGATCAACGCCGCTGCACTGAAGAAGCTGGAAGAGGCTTTCCTCTCTGTCGGCGCCGAAGATCAGGCACTGGTCAGCGAAGTGCTCGAAGGCAGCCAGCAGCCGATCGTCCTCTGTGTGCTGGAACAGGACGCAGCACCGACCACCACCGCCGAGGTGTACCTGAAGCTTGCCCTGCTCTCCAACCGTCTGGTCAAGCCGCACAGTCTGAACCTGACCGGGATGTTCGGCCTGCTGCCCAACGTGGCCTGGACCTCAGAAGGCGCGGTTTCCCTTGAGGACCTGCCGCGTCGCCAGCTGGCCGCCCGCGCTCAGGGCCGTGTGCTTGACGTGCAGTCTGTGGACAAGTTCCCGAAAATGACCAACTACGCCGTACCGGCCGGTATCCGCGTTGGCGATGCGTCACGCATCCGTCTGGGCGCTCACGTCGGCGAAGGCACCACCGTCATGCATGAAGGCTTCATCAACTTCAACGCCGGCACACTGGGCGTGAGCATGGTCGAAGGCCGCATCTCCGCAGGTGTTGTCGTGGGCAACGGCTCTGACATCGGTGGCGGTGCTTCCACCATGGGTACACTCTCCGGTGGCAACAACGTGGTGATCTCCGTGGGTGAAAACTGCCTGCTCGGCGCCAACGCCGGCCTCGGCATCCCGCTGGGCGATCGCTGCACACTGGAAGCCGGTCTGTACGTAACCGGTGGATCCAAAGTCACTGTTCTGGATGATCAGAACAACGAAGTGGGCATCGTTAAGGCATCGGAGCTCGCCGGCAAGCCGGACCTGCTGTTCCGCCGCAACTCTCAGAACGGTCGCATCGAGGTGAAAACCAACAAGAGCGCCATCGAACTGAACGAAGAACTGCACAAGCACAACTAAGACCAAAACGGCACGCCAACCTGCCTTGGTGTGCCGTTCCTCGAGGCCCTACCCGCTATGTCGACACGCTCGGAAACCCTGGAACTCACCTGTGAACTGATCAGCCGCCCTTCGGTTACGCCTGAAGACGCCGGCTGTCAGGCGCTGATGATCGAACGTCTGGAGAAGCTCGGATTCAAGATCGAGCGTCTGCCGTTCGAAGAGGTGACCAATCTCTGGGCCCGTCGTGGCGGCGAAGGCCCGCTGTTCTGTTTTGCAGGCCACACCGACGTGGTGCCCACAGGGCCAGTCGAGAAGTGGAGCCACCCTCCGTTCGAGCCCACCGTTGAAGACGGCTACCTCTACGGGCGCGGCGCGGCGGACATGAAGGGCAGCATCGCCGCCTTCATGACCGCTCTGGAGCGTTTCATCGAGCACCACCCGGACCACCTGGGCTCTATCGCGCTGTTGATCACCTCCGACGAAGAGGGCCCGTTCATCAACGGCACCACGCGCGTAATCGATCACCTTGAGGCACGTAACGAGAAGATCGACTGGTGTATCGTGGGCGAACCCTCAAGCACCGAGAAAGTGGGGGATGTGATCAAGAACGGCCGTCGTGGTTCGCTCAGCGGCACGCTCAAGGTACGCGGTGTTCAGGGACACGTGGCCTACCCGCATCTGGTACGCAACCCGATCCACGAAGCCGCGCCTGCTCTGGCAGAGCTGGCCTCTACGGTCTGGGATGAAGGCAATGAGTTTTTCCCGCCGACGAGCTTTCAGATCTCCAACATCCATGCCGGAACCGGCGCTACCAACGTGGTCCCCGGAGAAGTCGAGGTGGCATTCAACTTCCGCTTCTCCACTGAAAGCACCGCGGAGGGCCTCAAGGAGCGTGTCCGCGAAGTGCTTGAGCGCCACAACCTGGAGTGGGATATCGACTGGATTCTCTCTGGCAACCCCTTCCTGACCGCCGCCGGCAGTCTGGTCGATGCCAGTCGTCAGGCGATTCAGGCCGTGACCGGACTCGACACCGTGCTCTCCACCTCGGGCGGCACCTCTGACGGTCGCTTTATCGCACCAACCGGCGCGCAGGTGGTTGAGCTTGGCCCGGTCAACGCGACGATCCACAAGATCGACGAACGGGTGAAAGTGGCCGACCTGGACACTCTCTCGTCCGTATACGAAAACATCCTCGCCCGCCTGCTGGCGAAGGACTGAACACAATGATGCCACTCAGCTGTCCGGTCTGCCATGGCGCGCTTGCGATCGATGCCGACGAGAAATCGCTGCACTGCGAAGCCGGCCACAGTTTCGACCGGGCGCGTCAGGGCTATTGGAACCTGCTGCTGGCTCAGCGCAAAAAGTCGAAAGACCCCGGCGATAACAGCGAGATGATTCAGGCACGTCGCCGCTTTCTCGACGCCGGTTATTACTGGCTGATCGCCGAGCAGCTCAACCAGCTGCTGGTGGCCGAGCTGTCCGGTATCCAGTCGCCCCTGCTGCTCGATCTTGGCTGTGGTGAGGGCTATTACACCATGCAGATCGAAGAGGCGCTCACTGCCGCCGGATTTTCGGCACAGATTGCGGGGCTCGATATCTCCAAACACGCGGTAAAAGCTGCCTGCAAACGCAGTACCGGCATCGACTGGCTCGTCGCTACCGGGGCTGATGTGCCGCTGCCTGCCGAATCGCTCGATGCGATGACGCTGATGTTCAGCCGTGTCATGCCAGGCCCAATGGCCAAAGTGATCAAGCCCGGCGGACTGCTCGTTGTGGTCTGGCCAGGGCCTTCCCACCTGATGGCGCTGCGTGAGCTGATCTACGACGAAGTGCGGCTGCGCGAATACGATCCGACACCCGAACTCGACGCTCTGTTCGAGCATCAGCGCACCGAAACCCTGAACTTCGACTTTGAGATCGACAACGCCCAGGGCATCGACGACCTGCTGACCATGACGCCACATGGGCAACGCATCAAATCCTCGACCCATAGCGCTATACTCGAACGGGGACAACTGAACTGCCAGGCGGATATACGGCTGGGTGTCTATCGACGCCGACACGACATCTGCATGTGAACCAGTTTGGGTTGAGCCTGTCCCAGTTCAGATAATCTCTTCGATCACGTCATGGATTGAGATGAGAATACGTCAGTGGCTGCATGCGCGTGCCGATAATCCGCGCCAAAACTTCACCTTTCTGCTCACGGGTTTCAGCCTGTTTGCACTGGGCCTGGCGCTGGTCGGCGCCGGTCAATATCTGTTTGCACCCGGCATTGATGGCGAGTTGGTAGCACTTGCCGGCTTGATCCTGATCGGGGGCGGCATCATACTCGCAGCAGTCGGCTATTTGAGCCTTAGCGTACTTCGCATCTTCAGCATTCTGGACAAAAAACATGAGTGAGCAGCGTCATCCCGACATTGAGGTATACATCAAGAACCGCTCTCTGGAGACGGTGCTTGAGTGGCTGGGAACGCGCTGCGACACGGTGCGTACGCTCAACAGCGTCGGCGGCACTCACGCCCTGGAAGTGAGTCTGAACAACTGCTCCATCCCGGTCATGATCCACGAAAAAGCCGTGGGCAAAGCCTGGATCAGCATCTGGTTCCGCTCCGACAAAACGCCCTGGGCCCGTGACATCGACTGCGCCCACGAAGTCGCCGATGCGCTCGATACTCAGGTCCGCTGCATCGCTGAAAGCTGGAGCGAAAGCAGCGACGCCGATGAGGAAGAGGAGTGGTGGCGCGTTGAAAACGGCAATGCCGAAAAGATTCGATGGCCTAACAGCTAAGGACGGCAAACATGACCGACCCTGCCGAACCGCTACACGCCCTGCTGCTGGACGGACAGGGTGGTGCCCGGGACCTCACCGGAGACGAGATCCGCAGCTGGCAGCCGGATCAGGGCGTTCTCTGGCTACATCTGGACTATAGCGAACCTTCGGCTCAACAGTGGCTCAATGAGGAATCCGGCTTGCCGGAGGTCGTCATCGAGGCCCTGCTCACTGAAAACACCCGCCCACGCGCCACTCAGGTTGGCGACGGTCTGCTGATCGCGTTGCGCGGTGTCAACCTGAACCCGGGCGCGGATCCGGACGACATGGTGTCCGTACGTCTCTATGCGACACCCTATCTGATTATCTCGACCCGCAAGCGACGTCTTCAATCCGTCACCGGGCTTGCGGCCGACTGCCGCAACGGCGAAGGACCACGCGATGTGGCTGAGCTTCTGATCGAGCTTAGCGACCGACTGGTTCAGCGCATGGGCGATGTCGTCGAGGAAACCGAAGAGGCGCTATCGGAGCTGGAACTCGAGATTCTTGAGCAGCAAAATGCGTCTGTGCGCCAGTCACTCTCGGCGCTGCGCCGCCAGACTATTCGACTGCGCCGCTATTTCGGCCCTCAGCGCGATGCTTTCAACCAGTTGCAGAGTGAGCGCCTGACCTGGATAAGCGCCGACCAGAAACTGCTGCTCAGAGAGGTGAGTGACCGTTTACTCCGGCATATCGAGGATCTGGATATGATCCGCGAACGCGCCGGAATGGCTCAGGAGGAGATGATCAGCCAGCTGTCGGACCAACTTAACCAGCGGATGTACATCCTCTCACTGATCGCGGCCATATTCCTGCCCCTGGGCTTTCTCACGGGGCTACTGGGCATAAACGTCGGTGGTATCCCCGGTGCCGACAACCCTTACGCATTCGAGCTGTTTTCGATTCTGCTGTGTATTCTGGTCGCGCTACAGCTCTGGCTGTTCAAACAAAGGCGCTGGCTTTAGCCTCGGCTGTTCGCTTTTTGAAGTCAAATTATATAGTAGCCTTGGTGTTACAGCTGCTGTCTCGACAGCGATGTAACGGCCCTGAACCACCCAAGGTCTTAACCACGAGGTTGATACAACATGAAACTGTTCGCCGCCTTGATACTGTCCTTTAGTTGTTTAAGCGCTCACGCCGCCGAACTGACGCAGCCCACCGGCCCTGTCATTCTTGAAGTAACAGGTGCGATCGACAATACCAACGCAGAGGGCGTGGCGCGCTTCGATAAGGCGATGCTTGAACAACTCGAACAGCACGTCACCAAGACCGCCACCCCCTGGCATGAGGGTAAAGTGGAGTTCGAAGGGCCGCTAGGCCGTGCCCTGCTGACGGCTGTCGGTGCCAAAGGTGACACACTGGTCGTCACCGCCATCAATGATTATGCAGCCGAAGTACCGGCTGAAGATTTCGACAACTACGACGTCATTCTGGCGATGAAAGCCGATGGAAAATACATGCGCGTGCGCGACAAGGGCCCGCTGTTCATCATCTACCCCTTCGACGAGAACCCGGATCTTAATTCAGAGGTGATTCACAACCGGTCCGTCTGGCAGATCAAAAAGATCGAGATTCGATAACACTCTGGCACGGATCCAACCCCGGCGATGCGACAACAACAGAGCAACTCAGTGGTCAGAAGAGTCTTCATGGACCGAACCATCTGGTTCATGGCGGCCATTTCCGCCCTCTTTCTGGCCGCAACGCTGGTTGCATTCGCCATTCTCGTGCAGCGACAACAGGTGCTGCTAGGTTCGGTGCATGAGGACACGCTGTGGGCGGCCTATCAGATCGACCGCGAGACTCAGAAACTCAGCCACGAGCTCAAACTGCTACAGATCACACCCAACTCGGCATCCCAGCTTGAGGAAGTGCTGCTGAGATTCGATGTTCTCTATAGCCGTGTTGACCTTCTACAAAGAGGCCAACTGAAGACTCTGTTCTACGTCAAAGATGATATCGCGCAACTGGTGGATCGTTTCGTAGCCAATGTAGACGCTATCGACAGCCTGCTGCCCGAGCTTGAAACACTGTCACCGACGGCACTTGCGAAGGCGAACGAGTTCTCCGGGAAACTCGAGCCGATCGCTGAAGAACTGCTACTGAAAATGCTTCAGCAGCGTGCCGAGAACAAAACCGATGGACGTAATGAAACCCTGCAGCTTTTGCAGGTACTCGCAGCCCTTGTCGGCCTGATGCTGCTGAGCACTCTCAGTATCATCATCATCGTGTTCAAACGCCATGCCGAAGCCGAGAACCAGCGCCATCATGCCGAAGCGCTGGCCGGGGAACTGAAAATAGTGGCCGAGCAGGCGCAGGCGGCTAACAGGGCCAAGTCCGAATTTCTGGCCATGATGAGCCATGAGATACGTACGCCGATGAACGGCATTACCGGCATGATCAGTTTGCTCGAACAAACACCGCTGGATGAAGAGCAGAAAGGGTTTGCCCATACCGTCCGCCAGTCGGCTGATGCACTACTCACGATCCTCAACGACGTACTGGACATCTCCAAGATGGAAGCCGGTCGCCTGGAACTCTCCAACAGCGACTTTGACCTAAGGCATCTAGCCCAGGATGTCATCGCACTGCTGCAACCACGCCGGGATGAAAAGCCGATCACTCTCGAACTGGATGTAGCGCCTTACATCGCCCAACGCTATGCAGGTGATCCGGTCAGAATCAGACAGATCCTGATCAATCTGGTCGGCAACGCCATCAAGTTTACCGAACAGGGGCGCGTGACCCTGGCCATCTCCGGCAGTGATGACGGAATACGTTTTGATATAACCGATACCGGTATCGGCATCTCGGACGCAGCTCAGGAGAAGCTGTTCGGCATGTTCATTCAGGCCGATGCATCCACATCCAGGCGCTTTGGCGGAACCGGACTGGGTCTGGCGATCTGCAAGCGTCTCGTTGAGCTGATGGGGGGGGAAATTCAGTTCAGCAGTAAAGTCAATGAAGGCAGTCATTTTTGGTTTGTACTGCCCTTGCAACCGGTTTTTAGGGGCGCCACGGAACAGACTCCCGAGCCCACCGCACAACAATCGGGCGAGATCCAGAGCGAACTCAACATCCTCGTAGCCGAGGATAACAAGGTCAATCAGGCCGTCATCAAGGGGCTGCTTAGCCGAAGCGGTCACAGGGTCAGCATTGCCGAGAATGGCCGCCAGGCGGTCGATATGGCGAGTGAGGGCGGGTACGACCTGATATTGATGGATGTGCAGATGCCGGAGATGGACGGACTGGAAGCTACACGCCTGCTACGGGCAGACGATCGGACCCTCGCCCTGCCGATTATCGGCCTTACCGCTAACGCCATGGCCAGCGATAGGATCGAATGTCTGGAGGCCGGAATGAACGACTTCCTATCCAAACCGGTTGATATCGATAAGGTGAAAGCGGCCATTGCGCGCACCCTTTGCCCTTGACGGGCCCTGGTGTGTCGCCGGACGCGTGTCTTTCACTTATCAGGCCTCGGCAGGTGCTGGCTTCGCTTTCTCCCCTTTTTGCTGATAGATCACCGCAATAATGATCATACCCAGACCGATAAAGGTTGCCGGTGCTATGGGTTCGTCAAGCAGGTAACGGATAAACACCAGCGACAGGAAGGGCGAGAGAAAAATCAGGTTGCTGACGCGGCTAACATGTACAGCGCTGCGCATGGCACCGAGCCAAAGCATGAAGGTGATACCCATTTCAAACAGACCGACCCAGGCAGCTCCCGCGAGCGCCTTCAAAGGCGGCATGCCCAGATCACCCTTCCAGGCCATCAGCGCCCAGACCAGTGGAGTACCCACCAGAAAACAGATCAGCAACATAACGGTCGCAGGTGCGGTGGAGCGTGCGTTTAGGATCCAGTACAGAGCCCAGAACAGGGTGCTGATCATCGCCAGCGCCACACCCTCGCCACTGACAAAATCCAGTGCCAGCAGATCACCACGCGTGGCGATCATCAGCGCCCCCATATAGCCGCCAGCAAGCGCGATCATATCGCGTCCCCTCAAAGGCTGTTTCAATAGGGGAACCGCCAGCAGGGACAGCGTCAGGGCCCAGGTGTAGTTGATCGCCTGGGCTTGCTGTGCCGGCAGCAGATCATAGGCGCGAAACAGCACCAGATAATAGATTGCCGGATTGATTACCCCCAGTGACAGGCATAACAGAGGCCGCTCCCTGAAGGCGATTGCCACGCTGCCCAGTTGACGCTGCCAACAGACGGCGATGATCAACACCAGCGTGGAAAACAGGCTCGCCCAGCCCAATAGCTGCACAGGTGAGAGCCACTGCAATGAGAGTTTGAATGCCGTCGCCACCGTGGACCAGAGCAACACAGCCGAGCCACCGAGCAGCATGGCGCGGGACTGATTTTTAACTGACATGAATGAATCCTTTTCGCAAAACGACAGGCAATCGCCCCGGTGCGCAATACTAAGCGCTGGTTGAGATCGAGTGGCGCGACTTATCGATCAAGTCGATCATCATACGACCACTGGAGGCCAGTGCAACCTGCTCGAACTGATCGCTTGCGAGCCGGCCCGTTCGCGGTATATGGGTGTGGGTGTCGACATGACTGACCAGGTAGGCATACTCGCCCCGCTGGCCGTCATTGATTGAACGGTTCAGGCGATCGACCACCGCCGCCGTATAGAACTCGTTGGGATCGGGGTAGCGTGAATCAGGCTGTTCCAGCGAAAAACTGCCATCGCCGACAGGTGCGTTTCTCACCGGCGAGTACAGCTCCTGATTGGAGGCGATCAGACTGAGCAGCATAGCGAAACGAGCACCATTGGAGGACTGCACCGCCTGCGGCAGGTCCGCGGTATAGCTCTCAATGCGCTGTTGAATTCGTTCCGTCTGCATTACACCTCCAGAGTACCTTTCCTCTATCGGCCCATCGGATATATTCTTTAAATATTTTAGTGTATTCAGGAAGTTGCAATGTCCCGCTGGAGACCACCCGCGCCCCGTAGCGCCCCCTATATCACGCAGGAAGGCTACGAGCGCCTCAATGCCGAGCTTAAGTATTTATGGAAGGAAAAGCGCCCGGAAGTCACTCAGGCGGTCAAGGAAGCGGCGGCGCAGGGAGACCGCTCTGAGAATGCCGAATACATCTACGGCAAGAAGCAGCTGCGCGAGATCGACCGCCGTATTCGCTACCTGTCCAAACGCCTCGAAACCATCAATGTGGTCGATCGCGCACCGGATGACCGGGAAACCGTCTTTTTTGGCGCCTGGGTCACACTTGAGGATGAACAGGGGAACTCACGCGAGTACCGTATCGTTGGCGCCGACGAGATCGGCGATGTACCCGGTTACATCAGTGTTGATTCACCACTGGCCCGGCTGATGCTCAAAAAACAGGCAGGCGACGAAATCTGGCTCAAGAAGCCGGATGGCGTTGAGGAGTGGTTCGAAATCATCGAGGTAGGCTATCGCTAAGGCGGTAGTCCGGCCTGACCAAGCACACATTAGGCGGGTACACAGGAAAAAATCGAGGGAAAAATAAAAAGAGAAAAGAGAAAAGAGAAAAGTGGTGGGTCGTATAGGACTTGAACCTATGACCAATTGGTTAAAAGCCAACTGCTCTACCAACTGAGCTAACGACCCGCCGGGTGAGTCAAGAGTGGTGGGTCGTATAGGACTTGAACCTATGACCAATTGGTTAAAAGCCAACTGCTCTACCAACTGAGCTAACGACCCGCTCAAAACTCTTTTTCGCAGCCCTTGCGAACTGCAGGGTTGGCTCCTCGAGCTGGACTCGAACCAGCGACCAATAGATTAACAGTCTACTGCTCTACCAACTGAGCTATCGAGGAATAACCCTAAATCATCCTTAAATGGCGGAGGGACAGGGATTCGAACCCTGGGAGCCTCGCGACTCGTCGGTTTTCAAGACCGGTGCTTTCAACCACTCAGCCATCCCTCCGTAAGGATGGGCGCAAATATTACCTTCAAAATTTTAAGTGTCAACCACTTAGAGCAACTTTCTACACATTCCTAAACAGGCTGATCAATCGGTGTTCAACTGTTCTCCATATTCTCGACCAAGGCGGCCAACGTTAGGGGACGAGCATAGAAATAACCCTGAATAAGATCACACCCCTGCTCTCGCAAAAACGCCACCTGCTGCTCTGTTTCGGCGCCTTCAGCCACAACTTTTAGACCTAAGGCATGCGCCATAACGATCACGGTTTCGACAATGGTGCGATCATCCGGGTCCAGGTGTATATCCGCTACAAACGAACGGTCGATCTTGAGGTAATCGATCGGCAAGCGCTTGAGGTAGGCCAGTGATGAATAGCCCGTGCCGAAATCATCGATCGCCACCTCTATGCCCAGCTGTTTGATTTCACGCAGTTGCTCGTTGGCCAATGCGAAGTCTTCAACCAACGCGCTTTCCGTTACCTCTATACAGAGACGGGTCGGATCGAGTGCGCCGTCCTGTATGGCGTCACGCACCCTATCCTGCCAGCTGTCGCTGCGGAACTGACGCGGTGACAGGTTAATACTGATTTTGCTGTGCTTGAGCGGTTCCTGATGACTATCCCGGGCCACCTCACCGATCAGCCAGCGGGTCAGATCGACGATCATATCCGTCTCTTCAGCAACGGCGATGAACTCGGCGGGGGATACCGACCCCAACTCTGCACTGTTCCAGCGCATCAACGCTTCATACATCCGAACCTCGCCGGTATTCGGATCCACTTCGGGTTGGTACACCAGACTCAGCTCACCATTCGCCTCGGCCTGTCGCAGCCCCTGCTTGATCCGCACCAAGCGCCGGTTTCGCTCGTCGATTCGAGTATCGAAAAACGCGTATCGACCTCGCCCACTCTCCTTGGCGTAATACATGGCCGCATCGGCATTACGCATCAGCTGATCGCGGTCTTCACCGTCACGAGGTGCCACCACGATGCCGATACTGCAACCGATCACCAGCTCTTGTCCCTCTACGCGATAGGGCTTCGCCAGTGCTTCTATCAGCTTTTCCGCAATCGTGGCAAGCTGCGAGTCATCACTGGCGTGGGAAACCAGCACGGTAAATTCATCGCCCCCCAAACGGCAGGCCACATCGACCTTGCGCAGCTGGCTTTCCAGGCGGCACGCGACCTGTACCAACAGTTTGTCGCCCAGCTCATGCCCACTGCTGTCGTTGACCTCCTTGAATCGATCAAGATCGATGAACAGCAGACCGAACGGCTCCTGAAAGCGATCCAGTTGCTGTAAGGCTTCGGCAACCTTCTGTTTGAACGAGGCTCGGTTGTACAACCCGGTCAGCGTGTCGTAGTACGCCAACTCCCGAAGTGCCTGCTCGGCTCTCTTTTCGGCACTGATATCCTGATAGATCGCGAAGTACCCGCTGATGCGACCGTTACGATCCACGATAGAGCTGACCGACAGTCTGGCCGGATAGAGGGTGCCATCCGGTCGCCGGTTGACCACCTCGCCGCGCCAACGCCCCTGCCCTCGCAACTCCTTCCAGAACTCCCGATAGAAAACATCATCCTGACGTCCTGATTTCAGCATGTCGGGGCGTCTACCGACCAATTCATGCTTTTGATACCCCGCTATGCGGGCGAAGGAATCGTTAAGCTCGACGATCTTGCGATCGGCATCCGTAACGATAATCCCCTCTGTGGTATTCTCGAATATCCGCCGCGAGAGGTTCACCAACTGCTCGTTCTGCTCCTTCTCGGTGATATCCAGCGAGATGGTACACACGCGCGCTTGTTTACCCTCGTACAGTGGAAACTTCACCATAAACCAGGTTTTCGAACGCCCACCGAGCTGCGTCGTCCACTCAAACTGAGCCGATTCGCCACTGTCGAGCACCTGACGATTAACGCGCATATGCCGCGCTAGCAGCTCCTGCGGCATAAAGGTTTTGGCCGCACTTTGATCCTCGACCGGATTGAACCCGTAGGTCCCTACGAACCGCGTATTAACGTAAACGAAACGCCCTTCTGCGGTCACAATGCTGACCAGTGCGGGTATATGCCGCATCAACTCCTCGAACAATGCATGCTGGCTGATCAACGCATCACGGCTGACGTTTAGCGATTCAGCGAGCTTGTTCAGCACTGTCGCTATCTTCGCGAGTTCATCCCGGCCGTTTAACTTGATCCGCTTGTCATAGCGTCCGGCCTCCAGCAGGGCGATGCCGTTTGTGATCTTGCCAAGGCGCCTGCTGATATGGCGGTCGAAGCCGAACATCACCAGTCCGCCAAAGGTCAGTATTCCGATCGATACCCACACCAATAGTCCTTCGATACCAGAGATCAGCTGATTGCCCGCCTGCTCCAGATCGAGCTCAATCAGGACAGCGCCCCAGCTTTCACTGCGCAAGTGGTCGGGATCGGGGAATCGCAGCGGTGCGACGCCGTACACCGTGTTTTCAGCGTGCGAAGATGCCAGCTTAGCGGACAGTGTTGTCTTCACCTGATCAATCAGATCAGGGGGATAGTGCAGCGGAAGTTGCGACAGCGGCAGTCCCACCATCGCCAGCGATGACGATGCCACCACACGCCCCTGATGGTCGATCACAACCAGATGCTTCACATCCCTGCGTACGCTGTTCGCGGCGACTTCTCGCTTTACCCCGAGCAGGTCGTCATGCATCAGCATGTATTCAAGCGTGCCCTGCAGACGGTTCAGTGAATAACGTATATCGCTCTCGGTACTTTCCTTGGTCAGTGATAACAGGTAGGGACGCACGACAAAGAGTGTGAACAGCAGGGCCATCAGCCCGATAGCAAGAATGGTGCCCGGCACCAAAAGGCGCAAAGGCGGGGTTGGAATGCGCTTCATTCCCATATGTCCTCGGGTACAACAAACGCCCGCAAGTCCACCGGCCTCGTCAGCAATTGATGATCGGTCATGACACGCCCCATACGCTCGGCCTGCCTGAGGAGCGGAGAGGGTTTAGCGTAGATAAGATCGCGGTTGTGCTTGCGTCCCACAATGCGCAGCCCGGCAAATGCAGCGAACATCTGATCGGGGGTCAGTCCGAGGCGGGCGGACATCAGACGATACGATTTTTCAGGCTCACGAGCGAGATAGTCGACACCTTCAAACCAGGCATCGAGTAGTGCCTTGACCTGCTCGGGCCGATCCTCAATCACCTCAGGCCGCACAACCAGAACGTCGATTACCTCATCGGGTATCTCGCGGCTGCTGAAAAGCTCGGTTGCGCCACCCGCCATCAATCGCGAACGCACAGGTTCAAAGGTGACCAGCGCTTCCACACTGCCCTCAATAAATGCCTCCTCGTGCTGGTTCACCTCCAGCGCGACCACTTCCACGTCAGCAGTAGAAAGCCCCTCGACGCTCAGGGCACGACTGAGTACGTATGCACCGAGAGCACTGGTCTCGACTCCAATCCGCTTACCCTTCAAGTCAAACAGTCTTTCCCCCGTACGCGCGAGAATCGCATCGGCGCCATAGGAGGTATCGGAGATCAAAAGCACCTGAGCCGCAACGCCACTGTCACGCAGCAGCAACGCTTCATCCAGCGTCAGCGCTGCCACATCCAGTGCGCCGTTACGGTACGCTCTTATCACTTCGGTAGCCGAAAGCAGCTCCACCAGTTGCACCCGGTCCCTGTTGATATAGCCCAGCTCACGAGCGAGATAGATCGGCTCGTAACCTGGCCAGACATTGGTGCCGATCCTTAGCGGAGGTTCTGACATGTCGCAGCCGATAATCGACAGCGCAAGTGCAAATGGCAGGAGTAATCGGTAGATCTTGGGCAATACCAATTCAAGTCCTCGCATGGAGATAAGGCGCCAGAACGCTCACGCCTGCCGCCTAGTCGCGTAGATCAGGCGCCTGCTTTCGATTATGCAACTTTTTACACAATCAGCTATAGGCTAAAAGTTTCACACCCCCACCGAATGGACACGGATCAATATTCTACCCACAAGGCCGCCCAAAGCTATGGGGTTATCCCCAACGACGAATCACAACAGCATTTGCACTCAGTCTATCAACGGAATATGCACAGACTGATACAGGACTGGGGACAAGATCGCACCCCTGCACCGCATTACGTGATGGTTGCAAACAGAATCTGTGCGTAACTTTATGGACAACTTAGGGACAGCACGAGGAGTCAGCGCTCAAAGCCGCGTGGTTATTGAGTTTGGAAAAAGCGTTTAATTATTGTTCGGTGCAGGGCAGGTTATGCAAAAGATAAAGTTGTCAACAGCCAAATTGAGGTAATTGAGCTGTTTACATCCGCAGCGGGAGTTGATCCACGAGGCTTATCCCCAACCATAATCCACAGGCATTGGAGCTTTTTTTAATCCACACCCTCCGTCGGTGTGAACAGAATGGGTCAGGGCGTGATCTCGACCATCCGTCTGGATGCCAGATAGTGGCGTTGCCAATAGGGATTATCCAAAGAGGAGATCATCACACCGCGACTGGTGGATGCATGCAGGAAGTCACCGCCGCCCAGATAGATGCCCACATGACGCACTTTCCAGCTCGTTTTGAAAAACACAAGATCAGCGGTTTGCAGCTCATCGCGCTCGATCGGACTACCCAGCGCCAGCTGCGCTTCGGTGGTACGCGGCAACCTCAGGTCATACAGATCATCGAATACACGCAGAACGAAACCCGAACAGTCGACACCGTTACGATCGACGCCGCCCAGGCGATAAGGCGTGCCTTCCCAGAGTCGATACTGACTCATCAGGTCGGCCCGCACCGAGGATTGCGGAACCGTCAGTTGATAGGGAGCCTGAGTGTAACGTGGCGCGCTGCTGCAACCTGCCAGCAGCGCCAATGTCAGGACCAAAAGCATCAGACGCATACACAACCTCAATCAACTCGCTATACCTATGTTCTAAGTAATCGGCCAAGCGGATGCAAGCTCAAGGGGGTGCAGCAGAGAACAAACACCACGGCAGCGCTCGGCGCTGCCGTGGAAGGCGGGGGCTATCAGGCGCTCTTGGCCAGCCAGTGCTCAAGATCGTCGGCACCGCCGACGTGCTCACCGTCGATAAATATCTGCGGCACGGTTCCACGACCGCTGATCGCCACCAGTGACGAGTAGGTCACGCCGTTCTTGCCAAGCTGAATCTCCTCGTAAGGCATATCGTTTTCGCTCAGGTGCTTCTTGGCACGGTCGCAGTGCGGACAACCCGGCTTGGTCAGCAGCGTCACGCGCTTGGGTAATTTGGCCTCTGCGTTGATGTAGTTGAGCATGGTATCGGCATCGGACACTTCAAACGGGTCGCCCGGCACATCCGGCTCGATAAACATCTTCTCGATGACTCCATCCTTGACCAGCATGGAGTAACGCCAGCTACGCTTGCCGAAGCCAAGATCACGCTTTTCGACCAGCATGCCCATACCTTCAGAGAACTCGCCATTACCGTCCGGCAGCATGTCGATATTGGCGGCGCTCTGATCGCCGGCCCAGGCACTCATGACAAACGGATCATTGACCGAGAGGCAGATGATGCTATCCACCCCTTCACGCTTAAATACCGGCGCCAGCTCGTTATAGCGCGGCAGATGTGTGCTGGAGCAGGTCGGCGTGTACGCGCCGGGCAGCGCGAACAGAATAACGGTCTTGCCGGCAAACAACTCATCGGTCGTCACAGTGACCCACTCATTACCTACACGGGTCGGGAAAGTGACATCGGGTACGCGCTGACCTTCACGGTTTTCTAACATGCTGAACTCCTTATTCGGTGCAAAAGACTGATCGTTTACGTTGAATCCATCCTATCTGCGCCACAGATGAATGAAAAATTAATTATAAATAGAGTCTTGATAGCAATGATCTATCACGAGTCATTCGATAAGCGCTTAAGTGCCTGCCATGGTTATCCACGCTTTTTGTGGATAACCATGCGAAAACAGCGTGGGCAAAGCGCTCTTCGCAAGAGATTCACCGATATTCAAATATTGGTTACAGGGCGAGCGGCTTCAGCGTCGCTTTTCTGCTAGGATGCAGCTTTGCGCACCCTCTATATATCCGCGGAGATTCTCCCCACGTGTTCGAAGAGTTGTCACTCCATGAGCGCCTGATCAAGGCAATCGATTCGCTGGGCTTTACCCAGCCGACCGACGTTCAAAGCGCTGTATTGCCCCTGGCTTTCGAAGGCCGCGACCTGATGGTCAGCGCCGAGACCGGCAGCGGTAAGACCCTGGCGTTTCTGCTGCCTATTCTGCAGCGCTGCGTCGAACAGTCCGCGCCGCGCAGCGGCACGCGCGGCCTGATCCTGACGCCGACTCGCGAACTGGCCGAGCAGGTCAGTGCCACTTGTGAAAAGCTGGCGTCCTTTACCCGCGTTAACGTACTTCCCGTATGCGGCGGCGAAAACTACCAGAACCAGACGGCCAAGATTCGCAAGAATCCCGAGATCATCGTCGGCACACCCGGGCGTATCAAAGAGCACATAGAGCGCAATACCATCGATTTCGATGATCTGGAATTTCTGGTGCTTGATGAAGCCGACCGTATGCTCGACATGGGCTTTCGCGAGGAGGTGCTGTTCGTCACCGATGCCTGCCGCAAAGAGCGCCAGAGTATGCTGTTCTCCGCCACCCTGACCCACCGGGGCGTCGGCGACATTCTCGATCGCGTACTGCGCGATCCCGAAACTATCCAGCTGAGCACCGCACAGACCGAGATCGAGAACATCCGCCAGCAGGTTATTCTGGCCGATGACGCCAAGCTCAAGGAGAAACAGCTCGCGTGGCTGTTGAAAAACGAAAGCTACGACAAAGCGATCGTGTTCACCAACACCCGTGCCCTCAGCGATGAACTGGGGCCGCGCCTACAGTCACAGGGATTGCGCGTGGGCGTACTGCACGGCGAGCTGGACCAGCCGCAACGCACCCGCATCCTCAATCTTCTGCGCGATGGCCGGATCAACGTATTGATCGCCACTGACGTAGCCGCGAGGGGCCTCGATATCGAAGGTGTGGATCTGGTGATCAACTTCGATCTGGCCCGTAGCGGCGACGAGCATGTCCACCGCGTCGGCCGTACCGGACGTGCGGGCCGCGAGGGGCTGGCTATCTGCCTGATTGCTCCAAACGAGTGGAACCTCAAGGCCAGTATCGAGCGTTACCTGAAGCAGACGTTTGAGAAACGCACCATCAAGGGCATCGAAGGCGGCTATACAGGCCCGAAGAAGCTCAAGGCATCGGGCAAGGCGGCGGGTACGGGCAAGAAGAAAGAGAGCAAGAAAAAGCCGGCGGAAAAGCCCAAGGTGAAGAAACGCCTGCGCGATCAAAAGCAGGTCGGCAAACGCCGCAGCAAGCCGACACCGATCAGTGACGATGGCTTTGCACCGCTGAAAAAGAAACAGTAAGCGCGATCCGAACTCACAACTCGCCTCAGATTAACAAAAACCCCCGCCCTCAAGCGGGGGTTTTCGTTCAGGCGCGGACCGCCACGCCTCACCAGCTGATCGCCGTATACAGCGCTCAACCCGTGCTCTAAGCTGAGACGCTCGACCTTCAAGATAACAAGGAGTCGTCATGGCTATCCTGATCCTCGGTCTTATCCTGTTTCTCGGTGTGCATTCCACACGCATCCTGGCACCGGGTCTGCGGGAAAGCGCTGTCCGGTCCATGGGGCTGCTCCCCTGGAAAGGCCTGTATAGCGTTATCTCACTCGTCGGCTTTGTGCTGATCATCTGGGGTTACGGGGAAGCCCGCTACACACCCACCTGGGTTTGGGTGTCACCGGACTGGACCCGGCACATTACCGCTCTATTATTGCTCCCAGCGTTTATCCTGCTCGCGGCAGCCTATGTGCCGGGCACCCATATGAAGGCCCGGCTCGGTCATCCCATGGCATTGGGCGTTAAGCTCTGGGCGTTCGCCCACCTGCTCAGCAACGGCACAGTGGCCGACATCCTGCTGTTCGGCGCCTTCTTGGCCTGGGCCATACTCTATTACGCTATTGCTCGTCGCCGTGATCGGGCGGAGGGGGTGACGTATAAAGCGATCAGCGCTCAACGCGATCTGATCGCCGTGGTCATCGGCCTGGTGTTCTACGGTGCCTTTGCGTTTGTTCTGCATGAATGGTTGATAGGGGTGCGCCCTTTTGGCTAGCCAACCCGGCGCCCCGGGATCGGTCAGAGCAACTTTCTTCAATGTCGGGGCGGCGCCATAAGCACACAGCACCAGCAACGATTCTCTACACTTCATCACGCCACCCTAAGCAGCCAAACGGCTGCTTTTTTCATGCCCATTTCATTCTCAAAGCACTTTTTTAGCACCGTATTGGCAACATAAACCAGCCCATTAACACCATTTATGCAACGCAATTATTCGTATTTACACACAATGTCAACAATTTAATAGGAAATTTAGACTAAAGAATAACCGCAACCCTCTAGAGACACTTAAAAGCCCTTATATAATCAGCCCTCACAAAAAGTCGACGTCACCACAAATAATTTCACCGAGCCTAAATTGTCGACAATATGAAAAGCGAGGAAAAGATCATGTCATCCCCTTCACGCATCCTCTGTGAGCGCCTGCGCCAACGTATCGTCAGCGCCGACGAGGCTGCCGCGATGATCCCCCGGGGTGCCAATGTCGGCATGAGCGGATTCACCGGGGCCGGTTACCCCAAAGCCGTGCCGGGCGCCCTGGCCAACCGTATCCGCACGCTGAACACTGAGGGCGGACAGCCGTTTCGTATCAATATCTGGACCGGTGCCTCCACCGCGCCCGAGCTCGACGGTGTTTTAGCCGAGGTGGACGGCATCGAGATGCGACTGCCGTTCCAAAGCGATCCTATCTGCCGGGATCGCATTAACAGCGGCAAGATGGAGTACGTCGACTATCATCTGTCCGAAGTCTCCCAGTACGCCTGGTCAGGCTTTTTGGGCAAGATGGATATCGCGCTAATCGAAGTTGCCGGTATCCGCGAAGATGGCAGCCTGATCCCCTCTTCGTCGATCGGTAACAACAAGACCTGGATCGAACAGGCCGACAAGATCATCCTCGAAGTGAACAGCCGCCAGAATGCGAAGCTGGAGGGGATGCACGATATCTATTACGGCACCGCCCTGCCGCCCAACCGCAAACCGATCATGCTGACCGATCCGGCCGACCGTATCGGCGAGCACTACCTGAGCTGTCCGATCGACAAGGTGATTGCCGTGGTCGAAACCGACGCGCCAGATCGCAATTCGCCGTTCAAGTCACCGGACGATGTCTCCAAGCGCATTGCTGGCCATATCCTCGACTTTTTCCAGCGCGAGATCGAGATTGGACGACTTCCCAAGGAGTTGTTGCCGATCCAGTCCGGTGTCGGCAACATCCCCAACGCGGTACTGGAAGGGTTGGATGCCGGCCCGTTCAAGAACCTGACGGCGTTCACCGAGGTGATTCAGGACGGCATGCTCAAGATGCTCAAGTCGGGCACGCTAAAAGTCGCCTCGGCGACGGCATTTTCGCTCAGCCCCGACGGAATCAAAGAGTTCGATACCAACATCGACCTTTACCGCGACAAGATCATCCTCAGACAGCAGGACATCAGCAACCACCCTGAGCTGGCACGTCGCCTCGGCATCATCGCCATGAACGGCCTGATCGAGGCCGACATCTACGGCAACGTCAATTCGACCCATATCATGGGCACCCGGATGATGAACGGTATCGGCGGCTCAGGCGATTTTGCCCGCAACGGCTACCTGTCGATCTTCGTATCGCCCTCCACCGCGAAGAACGGCGCCATCTCCTCCATCGTGCCGATGGTCTCGCACGTCGACCACACCGAGCACGACGTCAAGATCATCGTCACCGAACAGGGGCTGGCCGACCTCAGGGGACTGTCGCCCCGACAGCGCGCCCATGCGATTATCAGCAACTGTGCACACCCCGATTTCAAGCCTGCATTAATGGATTACTACGAGCGCGCACTGCACTCAGGACGCGGCCAGCACACCCCGCACCTGCTGGAGGAAGCCTTGAGCTGGCACTGCCGTTACGAACAGACCGGTCGGATGTAAACGGCCAACACAATCCATACCTGGATGCTCTAAGCCTTGGGTGCCGAATCGGCACCCTTTTTTCTAGAGTTTTTCTACACTTAGAGTAGATCTCTCGTTTGGGACAGGATAAATGGATTTCACAGCCAGCCCCATCGTTCACATGCTGACAGCCGCCGCACTGGGCCTGATGGTCGGGTTGGAGCGCGGCTGGCACGAGCGCGAAACCCGCAGCGGCGGGCGTATAGCCGGTATACGCACCTTTACCCTTATTGCCATCAGCGGCCAGATCGCCGGCATGCTCGGCCAGTTGATCACACCGTGGATTACCGTCGCCGCGCTGGTCTGCATCGCCGCACTGTTGGGCCTTGGTTACAGGCTCAATGTCAATGAGGACCATGACTACGGCACGACCTCGTTCGTCGCTGCAATACTGACTTACCTGCTAGGCGTACTGGTCTCGCTGGAACAGGCCAGTCTCGCCGTCGCCGCGGCTGTGATCATCAGTGTGCTTTTGCACTTTAAACAGACCCTGCACCTCTGGCTGGAGCGACTCAGCGGTGCCGAACTGCGCGGCATACTCCAGCTCGGGTTGATCTCGGCGGTTATGCTACCCATCCTGCCCAACGAGGGTTTCGGCCCCTGGAATGCCCTGAACCCCTATGAAATCTGGCTGTTGGTCGTGCTGATCGCCGGTATCAGCCTGACCGGCTACTTCGCGATGCAATTGGCGGGGCCCCACAAGGGGGTGATGATCACCAGTGCGCTGGGAGGTATCGCTTCTAGCACCGCGACAACGCTGAGTCTTGCACGCATGAGCAAACGCATGCCGCTGCACCGCCTGTTGGCCGGCGGCATACTGCTCGCCAGTGCGATCATGTATCCGCGCATCCTGTTCGAGGTTGCGGTGCTCAACACCGCACTGCTGCCACCGCTGCTGGTGCCATTGGGCGGCATGAGCATCGTCAGCCTGCTATCGGCGCTCTGGCTGTGGCGGCACGACGAGCCCCATGGTCAGGTAAGCACGTCCGAAATCGCCGCATCCCCGTTTCAGATAGGCCCTGCCTTACAATTTGGCCTGCTGCTCACGGTGATCATTCTGGCGGCCGAAGCGATCAGGGCCCAGGTGGGCGAAGAGGGGTTATGGATCGTGTCCATCGTTGCCGGGCTCACCGATGTAGATGCCATTACGCTGACGCTGGCCCGCATGGCACATGACGGCATCAGCCAGCACACGGCCGTAACCGGCATCACGCTAGCCGCCATCACCAACACGCTGGTCAAAGGCGTGCTGGCCACCTTTGCCGGCGGCTGGCCACTGCTGCGCCAACTCTGGCCCGGACTGACCCTGACACTCACTGTCGGCGCCCTTTTGCTGCTGATCTGATCCAGGTCACGGACAGACTCAGCGCAAACATCGCGGGCTGATCTACCCTATAGATGCCTCTGCGGAACAGGACTGAAGGACTATGGCACTCAAACCTCTGGATAGCGACAAGCTTTACCATCGATGCGATCTCAGCGACTTTGGTTTTACCTCGACCAACGACCTGACGCCGGACCTGTCGGCGCTCGGTCAGCAACGGGCCATGGACGCCCTTCAGTTTGCAGTGGGCATGCATCACGACGGTTACAACCTGTTCGTCAGCGGATCAACCGGAGTTGGCCGCCGCGAACTGGTCTCCCGCATGATCAACGAACGCGCCAAGCAGGGGGAAGCGCCGCAGGACTGGGTGTATGTGCATAACTTCGAGCGCGCACACGAACCGTGCATGCTATGCCTGCCCAAAGGCGCAGGTCAGGGGCTGCGTCAGGACATGCAGCAACTGATTGAGAGGCTGCTGATCCAGATCCCCGCCACCTTCAAGAGTGACGAGTATCGCAACCGGGTACAGGAGATATCGGACGAGTTCGAACAGCGTGAAGAGAGCCAGTTTCAGGCCCTCGGCGAGAAAGCCCACGAAGAGCAGATCACGCTGATGCGCACGCCGTCGGGGTATACGCTTGGCCCCCTGCGCGAAGGCAAACTGATGACCCCCGATCAGTTCAAGGCACTGCCCGAGGCAGAACAGACTCGCATCAAGGCGGCACTTGAGCAACTCAATGCCGAACTGACCGCGCTGGTGCGCGAACTGCCCAAACTCCAGCAGGAGCATCGGGAAGCGATACGCGCACTCGATGACGACATCACCCACAGCGTCATCGACCCTGCCCTGAGCGGACTGCGTCAAAAGTACGGTACCGAATCGGCCCTGCTTGAGTTTCTCGATCAAGTGCACCAGGACATGATCGAAAACGTGGATGACTTCTTCGCCCAGGACAAGGACGAGAATGCCAAGACACCGCTGCACAAACTGGCGCGCAGCGACACCTTCCGTCGTTACCGCATCAACGTACTGGTCAGTCACGACCACAACGGCGGATCGCCTGTTGTGGTTGAAGATATCCCCAGCTACCAGAATCTCGTGGGCCGTATTGAGTATCAGGCTCACTTCGGCACCCTGAGCACCGATTTCAGTCTTATACAGCCCGGCGCACTGCACCGGGCCAACGGCGGTTACCTGATCGTCGATGCCCAAAAGCTGCTCTCCTATCCCTTTGCCTGGGAGGGGCTCAAGCGCGCACTGCGCAACCGGGAGATCCGCATCGACCCACTGGAGAAAATGTACGGTATCAGCGGCACCCGTTCGCTGGAAGCGGAACCGATGCCGCTGAAACTGAAAGTGATCCTGATCGGCGAGCGACGCCTCTACTACCTGCTCAAGGCCTACGATCCGGAGTTCAGCACCCTGTTCAAGGTATACGCCGATTTCAACGAACAGCTGGACCGTTCCCGCGGAAATCTCGAAGGCTACCTTGGGCTGATCACGCAACTCGTGCAGGAGGAGGGGCTGGCTCCCTTCGCCCTTTCAGGTATTGAACGCGTTATTGAGCAGAGCTCGCGCCGGGTAGATGACAGCACCAAGCTCTCGCTCAACCGTGGCCAATTGATCGACCTGCTGCGCGAGGCCAGCTACTGCGCCACCCGCGCCGGCAGCAGCCAGGTCAAATCCGAGCATGTCAGTCAGGCGCTGAAAATGGCCCGCACCCGCAGCGCCCAGTACTCGGAGCTGATGCAGGAACAGATTGAGCGCGGCACCATAATGGTAGCCACCGAAGGCTCCGCTGTGGGTCAGGCTAACGGGCTGTCCGTGTTCCAGCTGGGCGACCAGCGCTTCGGCAAACCGGCTCGCATCAGCGCCACCGCCCGTCTCGGCGGTGGCAAGGTGATCGACATCGAGCGGGAGACCGAGCTCGGTGGCCCGATACACACCAAAGGCGTGATGATTCTGGCCAACTGCATCGGCGCCCGCTATGCACGCAACTCACCGCTCTCGTTGCATGCAAGCCTGGTGTTCGAGCAGTCCTACGGCATGGTCGATGGGGACAGCGCCTCGGCGCTGGAGCTGTGCGTACTGCTCTCGGCCATCAGCGGATTGCCGATCAAACAATCGCTGGCCGTGACCGGATCCATCAACCAACGCGGCGAAATACAGGCGATCGGCGGCGTAAACGAAAAGATCGAAGGCTTCTTCGAACTCTGTAAAAACCGAGGGCTCACCGGCGATCAGGGCGTGGTCATTCCGGCGACCAACGTGGATCACCTGATACTCGATCAGGCGGTGGTTCAGGCCTGCGAGAAGGGTGAATTCCACATCTACGCAGTCAAAGAGCTCGATGAACTGATCAGCCTGCTGTTCGACCGCAAACCCGGCAAGGCCGACGAGGATGGCCGCTACCCGCCGGCGAGCGTCAATGGCTGTGTACAGCAGCAGCTGCTGGATTGGACGGAGCAGGCGCGCAAACTTTCCGGCAAGTCGGATAATTAGGCAGGAGGCGCACGATGATCAGGCGTCTGATACTGAGACTGGATGCGCGAGGAGCCGAGCGTCCCAACATGACGGTATACGCCGCACTTGCCCGCGCGCTTGATGCCGAACTGCTGACCCAACTTGAAGAGGACGATTCGCTCAACGAGCTGGCAGCACTCCCGTTCGTGACCGAAGTCTGTCGCGCCAGCGCACGCTCGCGACCGCTGGACCAGGCATCCCTGCACCGACGCACCGAGCGGCTGATGCGCCAGCTACGCACCGAACTGGAGGCGATTGCCCGCGATACACCGCTGAACTGGCAATTGGTCTGCACCCACCGCTCATCGCCCCGCATATCGGATCCTGATACAGCCCTGCTGCGTGCGGCAGAGCCCTCTCGCTCCCCGACTGCCGGACGGGTCGTTGGGAAACCGCATATCGCGGTCATCCACGCAGGCGACGCTGCGTCGGAAAGAGCGTTGGAGTATGCCCGCGCCATATCCGCCAGTGAGCAGCTTCCAATTCTATTACTGGCCCTGCCAGACTCTCCCTGGCACCGAGCCCACGCACTGCCGGAGAGTGTCAGCGTGCGGACCGATCTGGCCGACCATGAGCCCACGACACTCAGACCGATGCTGCGCGCCTGGCAGGTGGACCTCTTGCTGATGCCGGCCGGCATACTCAATGGAGCGATGGAGGAGGAGACTCTGGCCAGACAGCTGTCGGGGGTCGCGTTGCTGATCACCCCCTGATAATTGTGCCCATATCCGACCGAGATCAAGGGTAAATCCTGCGTGAGCACCTATGCTGAGCTCTTACACCATGACTGCCGCCGACACAGGAGCGACGATGACCTGCCAAGAACCGCAGCCGCCACGCAGCGCTCTGCTGCCGATCAACCGCTGCAACCTGCCGGCATGTGTCATCGCAAGTCTCGAGTACCAACGTCACCCCGCTCCCCTGTACATTGACAGCGTCGCGACACTGTACGCTGACCTGTGGGCGCAACTGGCACAGTGCATCAACAGCCACGAGCGTCTGAGCTGTTTTCGTAACTACATGACACTCAAGTTTCGCCTGCCGGCCGACGACCTGCCCGACTCCCCACTGAGCGAGCCGCAGCTGCGCCCGAAAGCTCACTACAACCGCATGATTCGAGGCTGGCTGTTCGACTCAGACAGCCGCGAGGGGGCGGTCTGGAAAGGCTGGGTCGAGTCGCGTTTCGGCCTGCTGACACGGTTTCACAAAACCGCTATTGCAGGACCGGAGAGCGAAGCCTACCTGCAGTTCATGGAGACGCGCGCCCGCGGCATACACAACACCAACGCACTGGAGACGCAGCTGGACCTGCTGTACAGCTTCTGTCAGATCGAGCTGCGTGAACGCTACCCGCAGCATCGACATCTGCGCCTCTACCGGGGCAGCCGCGGACCGATGTTTGCCGAACAGCACGGTCGGGCATTCAAACTGTTTAACAACTTGAGTTCGTTCACTCTGGATCCAGAAGAGGCGCTGCGCTTTGGCGATACGGTTCTGGAAACCGCCGTCCCCCTGAGCAAAATCGTCTGCTTCGACAGCTTGCTGCCCGGCCAGCTTCAGGGCGAGCAGGAGTACATGGTGCTCGGCGGCCTGTTCGAGGTTGCCCATTACCGGGGCATAACCGGCCACTGAGCGTCATAAGCCGGTGTAACCGAGTGTCTGGAAGGGTAACACCGACGTTACGCAACAACTGTTACAAAATGAAACAACCCAAATATTTTGGATATTGAAAAAGATTATCTGCGGATTTCCCGTTAATGACAGACAACTTAACTGGTTTCAAATCCACAGCCAAAAAAAGTGCACAATCGCCCAAAATCGGTGCAGATAGACTATAAACAAGAAGAGCTACTCTGTGGTTACATACTGAAACACTTGAAACAGCGGCCTGCATCAGAGTTGGTACGCTGTTTGCTGTTAGCAGAATACCGCGAACCCGTGGATGCCAGAAAAGGGGTTAATACGTGTCAACTCACGACATCGACGATCAGTACGTCCGTTTCATCAACGTGAAGAAGAGCTACGACCAACAGTCTCTGGTCGTAAAAGATTTCAGCCTCGACATACGCAAAGGGGAGTTCGTAACCCTTCTGGGCCCGTCGGGCTCAGGCAAGACCACCTGCCTGATGATGTTGGCAGGTTTCGAAGACGTCACCAGCGGCACCATCCAGATCAACGGCAAGTCGGTACAGGATGTAGCCCCTTACCACCGCAATATCGGCATGGTGTTCCAGCACTACGCACTCTTTCCCCACATGACCATCGCCGAAAACCTGGCGTATCCGCTGAAGGTGCGAAAGCTTCCGGCCAGCGAGGTTAAGCAGAAGGTCAAGGATGCACTGGCGCTTGTTGAACTGGACGCCTTTGGCGGTCGTTACCCCGGGCAACTCTCGGGCGGTCAGAAACAGCGTGTAGCGCTGGCCCGGTCACTTATTTTCGAACCCAGCATCGTATTGATGGATGAGCCGCTTGGCGCTCTGGATAAAAACCTGCGCGAGCACATGCAGTACGAGATCAAACGCCTGCATGAGCAGCTCGGCTTCACCGCCATCTACGTTACCCACGACCAGACCGAGGCACTGACCATGTCCGACCGCATCGCGGTCTTCAACGACGGTGTAGTGCAGCAGTGCGCATCGCCCTCGGCGCTGTATGAGACACCGGCCAACTCCTTTGTCGCCGACTTTATCGGCGAGAACAACCATATCAACGGCAAGGTGGAGTCCAACAACGGCGAGATCGCGGAGATCAGCCTCTCCCGCGGTGACCGTGTGCGGGCGCTGGATATCAACTGCCCGCCGGTCGGCGAGCCCTGCGTTCTGGCTGTACGTCCGGAAAACCTGTTTATCGCCACCGCAGGGCGCGAATACGACAACGTTATCTCGGCTGAATTCATCACCCGGCTCTATGTCGGCGACTCGATCCGCTACTTCTTCAAGATGAGCGACGGTGCCGAACTGATGGTCAAGGTGCTGAACGATCAGGACGCTCCCATTATCGAGCCGGGCGCGCCAACCCGTTTGACCTGGGCAACCGAGCGCGGTCTCGCGCTCGACAAGCCCGCCGGAAAGAACCCTGTCAAAGCAGCTTAAGGACTGCTCGGCAGTCAATGTGGACCAACGACTCAATGTCTGGAAGAGGTGATCTGATGAAGAAGCAACTGTTAAGCCTGGCGGCCGCCGTATCTGTCGGCCTGGCTGCAAATCTGGCCGGAGCCGCCGAGCTGACCGCTGTGTCTTTCGGCGGTGCGTACGGTGAAGCGCAGCAGAAACACATGATCGACCCGTACATGGAAAAAACCGGCAACAAGATTCTGTTTGAAAACTATTCAGGTGGTGTTGCCGAACTCAAGGCACAGGTCGAAAGCGGCAATGTGCTTTGGGATGTCATCGATATGGAAGTGATCGACCTTGAGCGCGCCTGCTCCGAAGGCCTGCTGGAAGTATTCCCTCAGGACCAGCTACCCCCCGGTGACGACGGCACCCCGGCTGCCGATGACTTCAGCAAAGAGGCACTGGCCAACGAGTGCGGCGTCGGCAACATCGTCTGGACCGTTCTCTACGCCTACAACCACGACACCATTCAGGGTGGCGAGCCGAAGAGCATGAACGACTTCTTCGACACCAAGACCTTCCCGGGCAAGCGTGCTCTGCGCAAACGTCCGCAGGTGAACATGGAGTGGGCACTGCTGGCCGACGGCGTATCCAAGGACGAAGTCTACGACCTGCTGGCCACCGAAGAGGGCCAGGCACGCGCCTTTGCCAAATTGGACACCATCAAAGATGAGATCGTCTGGTTCGACAGCTGGTCTCAGGCTCCACAGCTGCTCAACGACGGTGGTGCTGTCATGGTTCAGTCCGCCAACGGCCGTTTCTTCGCTGCTATCCAGCAGGAGAACAAACCGTTCGAGATGGTCTGGGACGGCCACGTATTCGATCTGGATGTCTGGGCAATCGTAAAAGGCACCAAGAACAAGGATCTGGCGATCGACTTCGTCAACTTCGCCACCGGCTCCAAGCCGCTCTCGGGCATGCCTGAAGTAGCTTACGGTCCGACCCGTCAGTCCTCTTATGCCTACATCGACGAGTCTGTGATTCCGAAACTGCCGTCTGCTCACCTGGATGAAGGCCTGAAAGCCTCCTCCCTGTTCTGGGCCGATTACGGCGAATCACTCGGCGAGAAGTTCAACGAGTGGCTGCTGAAGTAACGTTTTAACCCGGATTCACACAGACGCGTACTACCCCGGATCCCCGCCCGTGCGGCGGTGGATCCGGCCTGACAGGGGCTCATGCATGTCCAACCCAGAACTGACACCGGACGAAATCAGGCAGGCTAACCGCAACCGCCGCCGGGCAAAACTGCTGGCGATATTTTTCGTGTTGCCACTGCTTGGCTTCATTTTCGTCACCTTCGTTGCCCCCATCGGGACAATGCTGTATCGAAGTTTTTACCACCCGACGGTGTCCGAGCTGGTGCCCGAAACACTCGCACAACTGGATAAATGGTCCGAGAGCAGCGGCGAACTGCCGCCGCCGGATGCACTGAATACCTTCGCGGTGGAGCTTAAGACGCTTGCCAAGGATCGACTCTCCGGCAAGCTGGCCGAAGAGATCAACCGAGCCCTGCCCGGCTCATCGAGCCTGATCAAATCCACCGCGCGCAGGGTGAGTCGCACCGACACCGCCGAACTGCAAAGCCGCGGCAACGAGATTTTGTTCGATGCCCACAAGAAGTGGCAGCAGGTTGAGGTCTGGCGTGCGATCAAGAAATCGGGTTCGGTCGTCACCGCCGATTTCTACCTGACCGCACTGGATCTGGAGCACTCGCCCTCCGGCGAGATCGTGCAGCGCGGAACCCAGATCTATATCGATCTGTACTGGAAAAGTCTGAAGATAGCGTTCTACATCACGGTTCTGACCGCCATCATCGGTTTCCCGCTGGCCTGGTATCTGGCCAACGCACCCACCCGCGTCGCCAATACGCTGATGATCTTTGTACTGCTGCCGTTCTGGACCTCTCTGCTGGTGCGCACCACTTCGTGGATCGCCCTGCTGCAGACCAACGGTGTGGTGAACTCGACACTTATGTCGCTGCACATCATCGATGAGCCGCTGGAGATGCTGTATACGCAGTTCGCCACCGTCATCGCCATGACCCATATCCTGCTGCCATTCATGGTGTTGCCGCTGTACAGCGTGATGAAAGGGATAGATCCGAGCTACTTCCGTGCGGCCCTGTCGCTCGGTGCCAAACCGATACCGGCCTTCGTACGCATCTACATGCCGATGACCGTGCCGGGCCTGAGCGCCGGGGCGTTGCTGGTGTTCATCATCTCTATCGGTTACTACATCACCCCGGCGCTGGTCGGTGGTACCGAGGGCCAGATGATCTCCAACATCATCGCCTTCCACATGCAGTCGTCCAACAACTGGGAGCTGGCCGCCGCGCTGGGCTCACTGTTGCTGCTGCTGATCACCCTGCTTTACTGGCTGTACGACCGGCTCGTGGGCATCAGCAACCTTAAACTGGGCTAATGGACGAGGAGTAGGATCAGATGGCTCAATTTCCACGCTATTTTACAATCTGGCAGAAACTCGGCCTGACTGGCGTCAAACTCACCGCCTGGCTGGTACTGCTGTTCCTGATGGCACCGATACTGGTGATCATCCCGCTGTCGTTCAACGCCGAGCCCTATTTCACCTTTACCGAGGGGATGCTGGCGTTCGATCCGGACGCCTATTCGCTGAAGTGGTATCAGGAGATCCTTGCCGAAGACAAGTGGATGCTGGCGATCAAGAACAGCTTCTACATCGGCATCATGGCCACGATCATCGCCACGGTGCTTGGAACCACTGCAGCCATCGGTCTGACCCGTTCGGAGATGCCGTTCCAGCGCATGATCATGGCACTGCTGCTATCGCCGATGATCGTGCCGCTGATCATCACCGCAGCGGGCATGTTCTTCTTCTACACCCAGCTCGATATCGCCGGCAGTTACCTCGGCGTCATCCTAGCCCACGCGGCCCTTGGCACACCGTTTGTCGTGATCACGGTAAACGCGGCACTGTCGGGGTTCGATTATTCGCTGGTACGGGCATCGCTGGGCATGGGTGCGAAACCGGTATACACCTTCTTCAAGGTGATCATGCCGTTGATACGTCCCGGAGTTATCTCCGGCGCCCTGTTCGCCTTTGTGACCTCCTTTGACGAGGTGATCGTGGTGCTCTTCCTGGCAGGCCCCGAACAGCGCACCATTCCGCGCCAGATGTTCTCGGGTCTGCGTGAAGAGATCAATCCGACCATTCTCGCTGTGGCCACCTTGCTGGTCATCATCTCCGGTCTGCTACTGCTGACAATGGAGTACCTGCGCGCACGCAGTGAAAAAATGCGCACCGGTTGATCCATCCGCCGGGCGGCTAGGCCCGCCCGGCACTCCCCCGCTCTGAACCGATCAACCAGATTACCGTAACGGCCAGCAAGGCCAGACTCAGCAACAGCATGGCATCGAGATGCGCGGTGCCGGCATTCAGCGCCAGCGCCAGTGACACCAGTGGCGTCAGGTAGCAGTAGGCGGCCACACTGCTTGGCATCAACACCTGCATCGCCCGCTGAAGAATCCAGAACGTCAGGAAGCTGGCAAACAGCGCCAGCAGCGCAAGTTTCGCAAGATCCATGGCATCCAGCAGGCTCCAGAACAGATCGCTGTTGCCTCCGCTTGCCATTGCCAGCAGCGCCATCAAACAGGCACCGATCAGCAGGCTCCAGAAAGTCGCCAGCAACGGGCTCTCCGGCAACCAGTCGCGCACCACCAGCAGTCGCGACGAAACCGAATACGCCGCCGAGCAGGCACACCCTGCGAGAAACAGCCACTCACCGAGACCAAACCCCGATAGGGCACCGTCACGCCCGCGCAGAGTCAGGCCCAGCGCCCCGACTGCACCAACCAGCAGCACCAGCAACCGGCCAAAACCGGAGCGCTCTATCCCCACCAGTCGGGCGAGCACCCAGGCAATGGTTGGCAGGGTGACAAAGAGCGCGGCAACCGACAGGGCTGAGGTCATATTCAGTGCGATGAACTGCGAACCAAAGAACACCGCCAGAAACACACCCAGCAGGGTATAGCCCACCCAGGCACGCAGGGTTCGCGGCCACCAGCGCGATGTTCGCAACACCCAGGGCAGCATCAGCGCTGCCGCGATAAAGAACCTCACCACGGTCAGCCAGATCGGCGACAGCACCGCATCGAAGGTGGCCGCCAGCGGAAACGAGCTGCCAACCAACAGCGCCCAAAGCGCCATCATCACATGGGCTCCGCCCGTCGTTTTCAATACGCCATTCATCCCGAACTCCCCAACAGATCTTCACATTCAGGCGGCAAGACGTTCACCACCCTCGAATGCCAGCATGCAGCGTCTGCCAGAGCGACGGCGTTTAAAGATTAAAAGGGGGATTCGGATTTTCCGATCATGCCGCTGCTGCGGCGGCGTAGCCTGAGCAGGTCAACTCAATGTAAGGAGATAGCAATGACCACCCTGCTCTACCTGAAAACCAGCGCCAACGGCGAGCGCAGCCGCTCGGCACAGCTCTGCGAGCGATTCATTCAGCAGCGATTCGACGCACAGCCCGACACCCGCCTCATCACCCGCGATCTGGTCACTCAGCCGCTGCCTCATCTCGGCGCTGAACAGTGGGATGCCCTGCGCCTGCCAGCATCCGAGTGCAGTGCCGAGCAACTGGCCTATCGCCACCTGTCAGACGCCCTGATTGAGGAGTTCGAAAGCGCCGACACGGTGGTCATCGCGCTGCCACTCTACAATTTCGGCATCCCCTCGCAACTGAAGGCCTACTTCGACCTGCTGGCCCGTGCCGGTGTCAGCTTCGAATTTACCGAGACAGGCCCAAAAGGCCTGCTGCGGGATCGGGATGTTTATTTGATCGCAACCCGCGGCGGCACGCTGGACAGCAACGACGACCATCAGATTCCGCCGGTCAGGCAGTTCCTGTCGCTGATCGGTATACAACGGGTGCATGCGCTGATCGCCGACGGGCTCGATCTGTCACCGGATAGCCGGGAACAGAGCCTGCTGGCCGCTCATCAGCGCATGGCGGAGATCGCCTAGCGTTAAACGGATCGCGTCAGACGGGCATCCTGTTCACAGATCCTGAGCAGTTGCTGGCGCAGCCAGCGCCGTCCGGGGCTGTCGCTACCGGGCGCCCATACCATGTCGAAGGTGAAATTGGGGCAGCCCAATGGAGGCTGATGAACTTGTACCCCTGGCGGGATCCGCAGTGTGCCTAACAGCGTCTCCGGCAGCATCATCATGCAGGGCAGCTCTTCAAGCATGTTGAGGCAGGACTGATAGTTGCTGCTCCAGGCCACCACCTTGCGGCTGTGACCAAGCTGCTCAAGCCACATATCCACCATATTGCGCGGCGACTGCCAGGGCGACGGATAGACGTGTAGCGCATCGCAGTACTCATCAACTGTGATCTGCCGCGGTGTGTTGCCCTTGGCCAGACAGACAAAACGGTCCTCGAACAGGGGCTGTCGCTCAAGCTCCGGATGCAGCTGAAAATAGGCACCGGGCCCAGGCACACAGAGCAGATCCACCTTGCCGGCGAGCAGCCCCTCGGTGGGCAGTTTCTCCTTCAGCTTCTCGATATGCAGGATACGGTGGGGCGTGCAGGCAAGCGCTGCCAACATCAATTTAGGCATTAACAGCAGCTCGAACGCCTCAGGCACGCACAGCTCCAGCGGCAACGTCTCGTCTTCGCTCGCAGGCCCGGCCTCTGCCGAACGGTTGATCGCCTCCATGGCACTGCGCAGGTAGGGCTCAATGTGCACGGCACGTGCCGTCGGCATTAACCCTGTGCTCTCCCGCACGAAGAGCTCATCGCCCAGACAGCTGCGCAGGCGCTTGAGCGAGTAGCTCACCGTAGGCGGGCTGACACTGAGCAGGTCGGCACTCTTGCGCGCGTTGTGCGTCTGATACAGCGAGAGGAATATCGCAATATCCTGGATATCCAGCTTGCGTAACAGATTTTTGCTGAGCATCGCGCCTCCCTTATCCGACAACCAAAGACCGCTTCATTCTATCGGTTCAGCGCCGTAAATGCGCACTGGGCACGCCCCCGCGAACTGCCAACGAAAAAGGGGAAGCAGGCATAAGCCCCCCCCTTGAGGTGCACAACATCGAGCGTTATTCGGACGCGGCGATCAAACTCGCGTTACCGCCAGCAGCCGTGGTATCGACACAGAGATGACGCTCGATCACGTAACGCTCCGGCAACAGGTGCTCGGTAATCAGCGGCAGCAGCGCGCCGCTGCGCTTAGCCAGCGCCTGACGGTAATCACGCAGCAGCGTCTGATCACCGCAGCTGACCACCGCCTCGAAGCCCTGAACACTGCCCAGTGCCTCTGGCTTCAGCAGACCGTTCAGCGCCACCACCGGCAGACCCGCCGCGATGGCAGGGGCCAGATCGGCTTCCGCTCCCGGTGCGACCACCACAA
The DNA here is from genome assembly GCF_000705555.1 of Marinobacterium lacunae. GTDB lineage: Bacteria > Pseudomonadota > Gammaproteobacteria > Pseudomonadales > Balneatricaceae > Marinobacterium_D > Marinobacterium_D lacunae. The sequence continues at coordinate 259,539 of NZ_JMQN01000015.1, read as the reverse complement.
CCTTGTTGCCCTGAGAGAGCGCCACACCCGCCTGAGCCAGTGCCGTTTTGCTATCCGGCCCCAGACAGAGCACAACACCGCGGGCAACATTGGACAGACGGTTCAGCTCGCCGGTCGGCCCCGGCATAAATTCCGGCTCGGCATCCAGCGGTGCCGGAGCGCTGGCGAAGAACGCCTTGACCGACAGCATCCGTTCCTCTGGCGCTTTGACCTTCATGCTACTCAGCTGCTCGATCGCTGTCGTCAGCGCATCAGCCGTAACTGTCGCCTCTTCTGTCGTGCTGATTGATGCACCTGCAACACTCTTGAAGCGACGCACGTAGTGCGGACCGCCCGCCTTGGGCCCGGTACCGGACAGACCTTCACCACCGAACGGCTGAGAGCCGACAATCGCGCCGATCTGGTTACGGTTGACGTAGGTGTTGCCGACCTTGATGCGGTTAACAATGCGATTAACACGGCTGTCGACACGGGTGTGCAGACCGAAGGTCAGGCCAAAGCCCTTGGCGTTGATCGCATCGACCACCTGATCGAGCTGATCGGCTTCAAAGGTTGCGACATGCAGTACCGGGCCAAAGATCTCCTCTTCGAGCTCTTCGATACCACTCAGGCGGATCACCGTCGGCGCAACGAACAGCCCTTTCTCCGGTTTCGCCAACTGCTTCAATACGCGCCCCTTGGCCGCAAACTTTTCGCAGTGGGCCTCGATACCGGCCTTGGCCGCTTTATCGATCACCGGACCCACATCGGTGGAGAGCTGCCAGGGATTGCCGATAACCAGCTCATCCATGGCACCGAACAGCATCTCCAGCAGGTGATCGGCAATATCTTTCTGCACATACAGCATACGCAGTGCAGAGCAACGCTGACCGGCGCTCTGGAAAGAGGACGCCAGCACATCGCGCACCACCTGCTCCGGCAGCGCTGTAGAGTCGACGATCATCGCGTTGAGACCGCCGGTTTCGGCCACCAGCGGCGCATCAGGTGCCATATTCTCGGCCATGACACCGTTGATACGCTGAGCTGTATCGGTAGAACCTGTGAAACACACACCGGCAATACGCGGGTCGGAGGTAAGAGCCGTACCAACGGTTGCACCACTGCCCGGCAACAGCTGGATAGCCGCTTTCGGAATACCAGCCTCGTGCATCAGCTCAACCGCGCGGCTGGCGATAAGCGCTGTTTGACCGGCCGGTTTAGCGATGACCGCGTTACCGGCAGCAAGACCTGCCAGCACCTGACCGGTGAAGATCGCCAGCGGGAAGTTCCACGGCGAGATACAGGAGATAACACCACGGGCCTCGCCCGATTCCTCGTTGCGGATCCCTTCATTGGCGTAGTAACGCGCGAAGTCCACCGCCTCACGAATTTCGGCAACGCCATCGAGCAGGGTCTTGCCCGCTTCGCGGGTAGCCAGCGCAAACAGCTCAAAACTATGTTCTTCGAACAGGTCGCCAACACGGGCGATGCACGCGGCACGCTCCTCGGCAGACATCGCAGACCAGGTGGTGAAGCCCTGCTGAGAAGCGGCGATGGCGGCTTCGATATCCTCGGCAGAGGCCTGGGTCACATACCCCACCAGATCATCAGGATCGGCCGGGTTGATCACCTCTTTGGCACCGGCACCCACAACCTCGGCGGCCAATACGGGGCCACCCTGCCACTGATGCGTACGGAAGGCTCCGCGCCCCTTTTCAACCTCTTCAACCTGCACAGGATCGGTAATGTCCCAACCCTTGGAGTTGCTGCGACCCTGGCCGAACAGTTCCGCCGGACGCTGAATGGCTTTGCTGGCAACATCCTGCCCCAGTGATTGCACCTGGCTGATCGGATCACGCGCAATCATCTCCGGCGTAATACGGGTATCGACGATCTGGTTAACAAAGGAGCTGTTCGCGCCGTTTTCCAGCAGACGACGTACCAGATAGGCCAGCAGATCCTGATGGGCACCGACCGGCGCATAAATACGGCAGCGAGTCTTGCCACCGCTCATGACGGCCTCATGCAGGGACTCGCCCATGCCGTGCAGACGCTGGAATTCGAAGCAATCGCGGCCCTCGGCCAGTTCCAGAATCGCGGACACGGAGTGCGCGTTGTGGGTTGCGAACTGCGGGTAGATGCGATCGGTCATACCCAGCAGCTTTTTGGCGCACGCCATGTAGGACACATCGCTGCACGCCTTGCGGGTAAAGACAGGGAAGCCATCCAGACCCATCACCTGCGCCTGCTTGATCTCGGCGTCCCAGTAGGCACCTTTAACCAGACGCACCATGATGCGGCGATCCAGTTTGGTAGAAAGTGCGTAAAGCCAATCCAAAACGTGTGATGCGCGTTTGCCGAACGCCTGCACAACCACACCGAAACCATCCCAACCTGCCAGCTCAGGATCAGACAGAACCGCTTCGATTACGTCCAGAGACAGGTCAAGACGGTCCGCTTCCTCGGCATCGATGTTAAAGCCCATGTTGGCAGCTTTGGCCAACTTGGCCAGAGAAAGCGTACGGGGAACGAGCTCGTTCATCACGCGTTCGCGCTGACCGAACTCGTAGCGCGGATGCAAAGCGGAGAGCTTGACCGAGATGCCCGGATTGCTGCGGATATCCGCGTGTTTGCAGTTGGCTTTTAGTTCGCTGATTGCATTGGAATAATCGCGGTGGTAGCGCAGTGCATCTTTATCGGTACGTGCGGCTTCACCGAGCATGTCATAAGAGTATGTGTAGCCCTTGGACTCATACTTTTCGGCACGCTTGAGCGCCTCTTCGATGGTGCGACCGAGTACGAACTGACGCCCCATCTCCTTCATTGCCTGATGGGCAACGGTACGCACCATTGGGTCACCCATACGCTTGACCAGAGAACGCAAGGTCTCCATCAGGCTCTGCTTGTCAGCGGGGCTGATCAGCTTGCCGGCTACCATAAGGCCCCAGGTGGTGGTGTTGATCAACGACGACTTCGACTTGCCGCGGTGGTCAGCCCATTTACCGGACGACACCTTGTCTTCGATCAGCTCATGAATGGTGATGTTATCGGGCACGCGAAGCAGGGCTTCGGCCAGACACATCAAAGCCACACCCTCTTTGGTGCTGAGGCCGTACTGAGCCAGGAATTTTTCCATCATGGTCGGTTTGGAGTTAGCACGTACATTGCGTACCAGCTCCGCCGCACGGACAGAGATCGCATCACGAATGGCTTGCGACAGATCGGCACCAGCTATCAACTCACTGATGACGGTGTATTCATCGGCAAGATAGTAGTTATGGATAGCTTGTCGGCATTCGTGAATTGTTGGAGTAGTAGATTGCGCCAGTGCCATATCGTTATCCTCTAGAATGTGTACGTTTCGTAGGCATTCTACACAAGTCGATATAGCCACTTTCTCCATAAACGCTAGCGCCAAGCGCTCAATTGACTTTTTATGGGCACAAAAAACCGCCGCTTCGCCCATATTTCCCGAAGAAAAAGACGTTTCGACTAGAGCAGGCCAACCAACCCCGGCCAACCTGCATGTTTGCTGGGTTTATCGCCTACGCATAAACCCGGCTGTCACCCCTTCCCTATAGCCAGCTCCTTCAACACACCATCGGCCACCGAAAATACGGCACAATCGACCTCTTTGCTGGCCTGCATGTCCGTTAAGGTCTGTTTCCAGCGCTTAAGAATCGCACGCTTCTCACCCCACCAGCGCTCAACCAGTTTTTCGGGTGGATCCAGCATCTCGTTGGCTGCATCATTGATCACGAATACACCGGCGGTGAGTTCGCGCAGGTGATGATCCAGTTCGTTACGGAAGCTAAGCGCTGCCATCAACTCCCAGTGATTAACCGGGCGGAAGGCACGGATCTGACGATCCAGCCAGATCAGATTCAGCTCTTCACCCAAGGTGAAATACACCTTTGCAACCCGTTCCAGACTCTGATCAAGTTGCAGGGCGACCTCGATAATATCCATCAGCCAATAGCGACTTTCCGTCGAAGCACAATACAGTGCCAGCGATTCGGGAACACCGTTGGCGATGTAGTAATCATAGCGCTGACACCAGCGATCTTCAGGGATGACTCGCTTGAGCTGCTCCGCCGATGCGGTGACGGCCGTTAGTGCATCCCGATAGCGCGCCACCGACAGGGCCGGATCGAGACTCCCTCGCCGGTATTGCAACAGCCAGTGACTGCCGCGGGAGATCAGCCCGACAAGATCCCTCAACAACGCCACCTGAACCTCCGTCGCAACCCGGCCATCCAGTGCCTCGACGTCGCGCCAGTAGCGATCGACATCGTAGACCTCCCGAATGATCAGGTAAGCCGCCGCCACATCGGCATAGCCGGTGCCGGCCGCCCGCTTCATTTTGTTGACGTAGGTGATCCCCATCCGGTTAACGAGATCGTTGGCGATCTGGGTAGCGGTGATCTCGGCTCTCAGTCGATGCCCGGTGGCGTCATCGGAAAAATGCGCCAAAAGCGACGCTGGGAAGGCCCCGTTAAACGCCTTTGCAAAACGCGAATCCCGCGCAATCCATGCATCCACCAGCGTCTGTTTCAGCTCAATTTTGGCGTACGAGATCAACACCGACAGCTCCGGTCGGGTAAGCCCTATTCCCTTCACCTGACGCTGCTGCAAGGTCTCCTCGTCCGGCAGAAACTCCAACTGACGATTAAGTTTTCCGTCTGCCTCGAGACGGCGAATAAAGCGAGCATAGTCATCGAGCCCAGCCACACCGTCAGTCTGCGCAATACTCAGCGCCAGCGCCTGACGGTAGTTGTTCTTGAGCACTAACTGAGCCACTTCGTCAGTCATGTCCCGCAGGATCTGATTGCGCTCTTCAAGCGAGAGCTTGCCGACCTGTACCAGCTCATTGAGCAGAATCTTGATGTTGACCTCATGGTCAGAGCAATCAACCCCGCCGGCATTGTCGATAAAGTCAGTGTTGGCCGCGCCACCGTTGAGCGCAAACTCAATGCGCCCCCGCTGCGTCACCCCTAGATTGCCGCCCTCGCCAAGCACTTTGCAGCGCAGCTGTTCGCCATTGATACGCAAGCCATCGTTGGACTTGTCACCCACCTCTTCATGACTCTCCTGCCGCGCCTTAACATAGGTTCCGATCCCGCCGTTCCAGAGCAGGTCCACCGGCGCCATCAACAAAGCCTTGATCAGATCGTTCGGGGCCAGACGTTCGGCCTCAATCTGCAGCACCTGACGCATCTGCGGAGAGATCGGGATCCATTTGGCGGCGCGCGGGAAAACACCACCGCCTTCACTGATCAGTGAAACGTCATAGTCGGCCCAGGAGGAACGGGGCAATTCGAACAGACGCTTGCGCTCAGCAAACGAGCGCGCCGCATCCGGTGTCGGATCGATAAAGATGTGCTGATGGTTGAAGGCGCCAACCAAGCGGATCTGATCGGAGCAGAGCATGCCGTTACCGAACACATCGCCGGCCATATCGCCAATGCCCACCACCGTGAACGGCTGGGTCTGGGTATCGATCCCCAACTCCTGAAAATGCCGCTTGACCGACTCCCAAGCTCCGCGGGCCGTGATACCCATCTTTTTATGGTCGTATCCCTCGCTGCCGCCGGAGGCGAAAGCATCGCCCAGCCAGAATCCGTAGTCCTCGGCGATCGCGTTGGCAATATCCGAGAAGGTCGCCGTGCCTTTGTCGGCCGCCACGACCAGATAAGGATCATCGCTATCGTGCCGCACGACCTCTTGGGGCGGCACAACCTCTCCGCCTTTAAGGTTGTCGGTAATATCGAGCATGCCCCGAATGAAGTCCTTATAACAGGCGATACCCTCGGCGATAAAGGCGTCTCTTCCCCCCTCGGGAGGCTGTTTACAGATAAAGCATCCCTTTGCCCCGACCGGCACGATCACCGAGTTTTTAACCTGCTGAGCCTTGACCAGCCCCAACACCTCGGTGCGGTAATCCTCGACCCTGTCCGACCAACGAAGCCCCCCGCGGGCGATGGGCCCTGCCCTGAGATGCACACCCTCAATCCGCGGCGAATAGACAAATATCTCAAAACGCGGTCTGGGCTGGGGAATATCAGGGATCGCGGCTGGATCAAGCTTGAAGGAGAAATACCGCTTGTGTTCGCCTTCGTTGCAATGCTGGTAGTAGTTGGTGCGCAATGTTGCACCGATGAGCACGAAGAAGCGGCGCAATATGCGATCATCATCCAGGGTTTCCACCTCATCCAACCCTGAAGTTATACGCTCGGTGAGCGCCGCTGCACGGGTATCGCGCTCCCCGTCGGAGTATCCGGGCTTGAACCTTGCGTCGAAATACTCGACCAGTTGCCGGGTAATGCCCAGGTGGCGCCCTAAAGCCGCGGCGATAAACGGTTGACTGAAACCAAATCTCAGTTGCTTCATATAGCGTGCGTAGGCGCGCAGCAATGCGACCTCGCGCCAACCCAGACCGGCCCCCAAAATCAGGTGATTGAAGGGGTCGTTCTCGGCCTGGCCATTCCAGATATGCTTAAACGCCTCGCGCAGCAGAGGCTCGACTCTCTCGGCACTCTGGCCGCCGGCGGCCTGACAGGTGACAACAAAGTCACTGATCCAGATTCGCACACCATCCTGGCGTTCAACGACATGAGGGTGTTCACCCAGTACCCGCATACCCAGATTCTCCAGCATCGGAATCACGTCGGAGAGCACGACGGAACTTTGCTGGTTGTAGAGCTTAAAGCGCAATTGATGCGCATCCTCAGAGACGAACGGATAGAAGCTCAGCGGTACATCCCCGCCCTCTCCCATGACTTCTATCTGCTCAATATCAGCAACCGCATGCTGCGGCGAAAAGTGCTCACGGTACGCGGTTGGAAAAGCCCCACGATACCGCTGGGACAACCGAATCCCCTGCTCTTCACCATATTGGGCAATCAGACTATCGAGCAGGTCATCGTCCCAGGAGCGGGATACTGCAAGTACATCGGCTTCAATCTGCGCCAGATCACACTGGAATTGTGCCAGCGGATCCACGTAGAGCACGAAGTGGGTACGAAACAGCACCGAGGTGGATAACTGCGCAGAAACCTCGACATCCTTTGCCCCGAATCCGGCCTCCAGAATCTCTTGAACCCGGACTCGTAATGCGGTGTTGTAGATATCACGAGGGGCATAGTACAGACAGGAGTAATAGAGCCCATCCTCCGAACGGCGCGTAAACAGGCAGGCTTTTCGCCGCTCCTGCAGGTTGAATACACCCATCACGATAGTCTGCAGATCGGGTACGCTGGCCAGCAGCAATTCTGAGCGCGGGAGGTCCTTGAGCACGTACAGGATCTGCTTGTAGCTGTGTCCGCCCGGCTCGAAACCGGAAGCGTCCAGAATGCGATTGACCTTGTGTCTCACCATGGGAATATCGGTTGGCAGGGTCTGGTACACCGACGAGGTGTATAGGCCAAAGAAGCAGTGAGCACCGATCACCTGCCCCCGATCATTAAACTGACGCACCAGTACCAGATCCTGGTAATCGGCGCGGAACACACGCGAACGGCGACTGTCTTTCAGCAGACTGATCGGTGCGTCACTTTCATTCATGAGCCGCTGAGCTTCGCCAACCTGCTCCCGCTCGGCCCGTGAACGCTGAACACCCAACCACCCCTCTGCCAGTGGGTGATCACTGTCAGCTGCAACCTGACGGCTGAGTTTCTCATAACCTAGCAGGACAAAATGGCGCTGCCCCAGCCAGTGCAGGAACTGCCCCGCCTCCACCAGCGTCTGCCGTTGTTCGGACTCTTGGGCGCAATCGTGCCCCCGTTTTTCGAGTTCAGCACGCACCGCGTCCAGCTTATCAAGCATCGGTTGGTAGTCGGCCACCGTCACTTCGACCTCGGCCATCACCTCACGCAACGACTCCCGAATCATCATCAGCTGTCCCGGGTCCGGCACTCGGTCAATCTCGATAAAAAGCGCCGATTCCAACCGCCCGCCGACACGGGATTCCGGCAGCGCCAGCAGAGTGCCGTCGTCAGCACGTTCGACGTAGGGGGTGCAGTTGTTCACCGAACGCACTGTCAACTTCAAACGCGCCAGCTCCATGCGGATGGAGTCGACGATGAACGGCATATCCTGACTGTGTACCATCACCGCTGTTCGCGGCGAGTGCCAGCCATGTTCCGTCAGTGTCGGGTTAAACACTTCGACATGTGGGCCTTCGCCGGTGTAGCGCTGCATAGCCCTCCAGTAGTACTGCACGCTCGCACAGAGTTGATCGATACCGGTATCGAGCAGGTCTGACGAAGAGGAAACCGCATATAACTGATGTGCAAAGCGGATCACCCATTCAGCGTCGGCCTCGGGAAGCCGGGCTCTTAACGCACTGGCCAATTGTTCAAACACTGTTGCTTTGGTCGGCGAACTGAAAAAGGTCATGAATTTTTTCCAGGAGAAGATGGCTAGGTTTTTTAATGTCTTCGCAGCGTGTCCGTACTGAGTGCGAGCTGAACGCGGCAGCTAATCGCTCGCAACAGTATAGACCTCCCTCACGAGACGGATTCACCATATGCTCAGCCCTGGAAGGAAAACGGTCTTTATTCGTATATGATTACAGGTCAGATAGCCCACAAACGAGGCATGTATGGACGATTTGGATAAGTTTGACCGCCTGATCATAGATGAATTGCAAAGAAACGCGCGGATTACAATTACCGAACTTGCCTCCCGCGTAGGCCTGTCAAAAACCCCTTGCCAGATCCGCATGAAACGCCTGGAAGAACAGGGTTTCATTAAGGGCTATACAGCCCTGGTGGACCAAACCAAAATGGGCCTGGACCATATCGCGTTTGCACAGGTCACGCTGAACGACACCAGCAGCAAGGCGCTCGATGCATTCAACTCCGCCGTACGCAGGATATCGGCGGTTGAGGAGTGTCATATGATTGCGGGCAACTTCGACTATCTGCTGAAGGTGAGAACCCGCAACATGGAGGAGTACCGAGCCGTGCTCGGCGAGCAGATATCGGCCCTGCCCCATGTATTGCAGACCAGCACCTTTGTGGTGATGGAGAACATCAAGGATACTGGAATTTAAGGATTCGATATGAGCGCGGATACCATCCGTATGCAGCTCTCTGAGCTGGATACACTTTGCCGTCAGGTACTAAGCCGACACGGCTTTTCGCTGGCCCATATCGACGCCATCACGACAACACTGATGCGCGGCCAGGTTGACGACTGCGCCTCTCATGGCGTCTACCGCTTGCTTGGTCTGATCGGCACCTTGCAAGCAGGCAAGGCAAGCCCCGATGCAGAGCCAGTGATCAAGGACCAGGCACCGGCGGTGCTGCGTGTCGATGCAGGAGGCGCCTTCGCTCCACTGGCGTTCAGCCGGGGTCTGCCCCGGCTGATCGAGAAAGCCAACCACTGCGGCATCGCCGCCATGGCGATTAACCACTGCGTCCATTTCTCGGCGCTGTGGGTGGAGATCGAGGCGATTACCTCCGCCGGACTGGTCGGACTGGCCTGCAACCCCGCTCATGCCTGGGTTGCACCGGCCGGGGGTACGGTGCCGCTGTTCGGCACCAACCCCTTCGCTTTCGGCTGGCCACGACCGGGTGCGCATCCCTATGTCTTCGACTTCGCCACCAGCGCTATCGCCCGCGGCGATATCGAGCTCCACCGCCGCAGCGGCGAGCCCATCCCGCAGGGCTGGGCCGTTGATGCCGCTGGCAATCCCACCACCGATGCCATTGAGGCCCTGAACGGAGCCATGCTCACCTTTGGCGGGCACAAGGGGTCGGCGCTGGCGACGATGATCGAGCTGATCGCCGGACCGCTGATCGGCGACCTGACCAGCGCCGAGTCGATGGACTGGGATCAAGGCGCTGGCGGTCTGCCCTATCACGGCGAGTTGATCATTGCACTGGACCCGGAGCGTTTCCTCGGAAGTGAAACCGCCCAATACCTGCAACGGGCCGAAAAGCTGTTCGAATCGATCGTCAACCAAGGTGCCCGCCTGCCCTCGCAACGTCGCTTCGAGGCGCGCCACCGCACCGCCCGAGAGGGGGTCGACATCCCCTCTCAACTGCTGACCGACATCCGGGCACTGCTTAACTAGCTCTTGCACCTCAAAAACGGCGCTCCCCGATAGAGCACGCGCCATTTTCTGCTTCATGCTGGCGCACAGTGCTTGAGAGGACCACACTGAGACCTGCGCGCAGTTGTGCACAGTGCACAATTATTCCGACACATGCGCTATCCAGTATTCACAATATGCGCGCCTGAGTTTTCCTGCCGAATTCATGGCACATCGGTTGCTTTACCTGAGGAGTTATCTGAACACATACCTCTTAAAAATGCGGAGCCCGATATGGAACACTCTGATTATCCATTGAGCGAAGTGCCCAACAGCGAACGCAAAGGGCTGTTCTCCACCTCTGTCGTACTGCTCGGTTTTACTTTCTTCACCTCTACTATGTGGGCCGGAGGCACACTCGGTCAGGCGTTCTCGTTCGGCGAGCTGATGCTGGCGATCCTGATCGGCAACCTGCTGCTGGGCGGATACGCCGCTGCCCTGGCCTATATTGCCTGCAAAAGCGGCCTGAACTCTGTACTGATGGGACGCTTCTGCTTTGGCGAAACCGGCAGCAAGCTGTCGGACTTCGTACTCGGCTTTACACAGATCGGCTGGTACGCCTGGGGCACGGCCACCATCGCCATTGTCCTGACCAAGACCACCGGCCTGCCGGAGTCTTTCCAGATACCGCTGATGATCCTGTTCGGTTTCGCCTTCTGTATTACCGCGATGGTGGGGTACAAGGGGCTGGACCTGCTTTCACGCGTTGCCGTACCGGCAATGATGGTGTTTATCCTGGTCAGCCTCTATACCGGCCTTCTGGATGTGGGTGGCGTCTCGGCGCTGGTCGGAAAGACCCCGTCCGAAAGCATGGGCTTCGCCGCTGCGATCACCGTCGTCATCGGCACTTTCATCAGTGGCGGTACTCAGGCCACCAACTGGAGTCGCTTTGCACGTACTCCGCGCACCGCTGTCATCGCAACACTGGCGGCCTTCTTTGTCGGTAATGGCTTGATGGTGCTCACCGGCGCACTGGGCACCCTGATCTACCAGCAGGCGGACATTGTCGATGTCATGCTCGCACAGGGCTTTGTCGTGCTCGCCGTCTTGATGCTATTCCTCAATATCTGGACAACGCAGGACAACACCATCTACAACTTTGCCGTCGCTGGCTGCAACCTGCTGCGCACTGACAAGCGCCGACTGGTTACCATCGGCGGTGCCGCCATCGGTACAGTTATGGCAGTAGGTGGCATGTATAACCTGCTGATCCCCTTCCTGATCCTGCTCGGCACCTTTATCCCGCCCATCGGGGGCGTGATCATGGCCGACTTCTGGCTGCACCATAAAGGCCGGTATCCGAAACTGGCCGAGGTCAGCCTGCCCGCCTTCAACTGGTTCGGCCTTGGCGCCTATGCGCTGGGATCGGCTTCGGCCTACGCCTCGCCGGTTCTACCGCCGATTGTCGGGGTGCTGGTTGCAGCCCTGTGCTATGGCGTGCTGATCCGGCTGCCAAAATGTGCGCCGATGCTCGACGCGGCGGAGGGCTGATGAGTATCTGCTGCACCGACGTCACCCGCCTCCCCGGCCTTGAAAGCATCCGCTTTCGGGCCGGACTTCAGGGTGGCAACCGCGTTGTCCGCTGGCCCTATGTGGCGGAAAACGACAGCATCGCTGACTGGGTGAGCGGGGGTGAGCTCGTGTTTGTAACCGGCATCAATCGCCGGCGCAACGAGCAAAACCTGAAGCAGCTGGTACGCGAGGGCGCCCGACATCAGGTAGCGGGCCTCGTCATACTGACAGGCCCCGAGTTCATTCGAGAGATTCCGGCCAGCGTGCTTGAACTGGCCAATCGTCTCGATTTCCCGATACTCGAGCAACCCTATGACCTGAAGATGGTGGTCGTCACCGAGGTGATCAGCAACGCCATTGTGCAGGACAACCTCATGGGACAATCGGTGAAGCTCTTCCTGAACAAGCTGATCAATGGCTTTGCCGAGGCCCCAGAACTTATTCATCTGCGTGCCACTGAGCTGGGTCTGAGCGACAGCCGACCCTACTCGGTTGTTGCGCTGCGACTGCTGCGCCAGACAACTGATATTCAGGAGCAGCGACTGCTGCTGCAGCAACGTAACCGCCTTGAGCAGCTACTGACAGATCTGCTCAAGCGCCGTGGCATTGAGTGGCCGGTGCTGCTTCACGAGCATGATCTGCTGGCGATCTGGCCTTGCGACGAGGCACACGCGGCCTCCCTGGCCGAAGAGCTTGAACAGGCTGTGCAATGGCTGCTGCGTCAGCAACCCGAACTGAACATCTATGCCGGTGTCAGCGACCTGCAACCGGGGTTGAGCCGCCTTTCACAGGCGGTCGATCAGGCCTGTCAGGCTGCCCAGTTTGCCGTCCAGCACCAGCATCAGCGGCTGTTCTTTTATGAACAGCTTGGAATCGCTCGCCTGTTCGCGGCGATCCCCCAACGCCAGATGCTGGCCAGCTTCTGTCAGGAGCAGCTCGGCGGGCTCTGTTTCGCACGCGAGCCGAACGCACTGACTCTGAAGGAGACACTGACCCACTACCTGAACCACTTCGGCAATCAGCAACATACGGCTGCAACACTGGGAGTACACCGTAATACCCTGGCCCACCGCCTGAAGCGGATCGAAAAACTGACCGGACACACGCTGCGTGACCCGTTCACGCGACTGAACCTGCAAAACGCCCTGCTGATCGAACAGATTTTGTTTCAGCATCACAATATCGACAACGAGACACAGCGATCATGAAAATCATCAATGCCCGCCTGCGCCAGAAAGCCGCCCTCCATACCCTGGAGATCGACAACGGCGTGTTTTCGGCCATCACCGAGCAGAGCGCCGAATTGAGTGCTGGAAACGGCCAGATCGATGCCGCCGGCAAGCTGCTATGCGCCCCCTTTGTCGAACCGCATATCCATCTGGACGCAGCACTGACCGCCGGCGAGCCGAACTGGAACCAGAGCGGCACACTGTTCGAAGGCATCGAGCGCTGGTCCGAGCGCAAGCCGATGCTGAACGAGGCGGATATCCGTCGTCGGGTGTTGAAAACCATTGAGCTGCTGGTACAGAACGGGGTGCAGCATATCCGCACCCATGCCGATATATCCGATCCAACGCTGGTTGGACTCAAAACCCTGTGCAGTCTGCGCGACGAGCTCAAAGACAGGATCGAGATTCAGGTGGTTGCCTTTCCACAGGAGGGTTTGCTCTCCTACCCCAACGGCCTCACGCTGATGGAGCAGGCGCTGGAGATCGGCGCGGATGTGGTCGGCGGCATCCCCCACTTCGAGTACACCCGCGAGCTGGGTGAGCAATCGATGAAGACAGTGATCGAACTGGCGCGCAAGTATGACCGCCTGGTCGATGTGCACTGTGACGAGATCGACGACCCCAACTCCCGCTTCCTTGAGGTACTCGCTTGTGAGGCACTGTTCAACGATATGGGTGAGCGCGTGACTGCCAGCCACACGACGGCCATGGGTTCCTACGACAACGCGTACTGCTCAAAGCTGTTCCGGCTACTTAAGCGCTCGGCCATCAACTTCATCTCCTGTCCCACCGAAAGCATCCACCTGCAGGGCCGTTTCGACAGCTACCCCAAACGCCGCGGACTGACCCGCGTAAAAGAGCTCAATGCCGCCGGTATCAATGTTTGCCTGGGACAGGACTCGATCTTCGACCCCTGGTATTCACTGGGTAACGGCAAGCTACTGCGGACCCTCGATTTCGGTCTGCACATCTGCCAGATGATGGGCTACCGGGACTTCCAGTCGGCGCTTAGCCTGATCACCGATAACAGCGCACGCACACTCAACATTCAGGCGCGCTACGGTATCGAGGTGGGCAAGCCCGGTAACTTCATCCTGCTCGACGGCGAGGACGACTACAGCGTGGTGCGCAACCAGCGCGATGTACTGCTGTCGGTACGCGACGGCGTGCGGATCATGCAGCGGGAGCCGGCCAGAGTCACAACGCCAAACTGGATCGACCGCTAAGCGGCACCGTGCACGCCCCGGCTGTTCTACATCAACCACGGTGTTAACTGGTTTGACAGCATGGGGCATTTTTGTCCTAATCCGCCTACAGAATCAGATGGCAGGAAGCCGACCACCGCGGACACGGAAAGTCCTTTTCCCTTCCCCGATGCAACTCCATCGCCTCTGAATAGCCGATACGCCCTCGCTCGTCATATTGGACATGACGGGTATTACTTGACTGACCTTAGGAGATAAAAGATGTCAGTGAACGAACTGCGACACCCGAAAGAAAAGCTCTACCGCACCCTGTGCTTGGCCATAGGCGGCCTTATCTGGATCGCGGCCCTGCTCGGCACCGTCTTTGGCATATTGCTCTTTCTACTGCCGATCGCCCTTGTACTTTGGATTTCCGAACGCTTTTTCCGCGCCACCATCTTCGGCAACAGCGTACAGGTGACCGATCATCAGTATGCCAAGCTGAATGCGATCATTCAGGACGTAGCAAAACAACAGGGGCTGACAAAGGTGCCGGAAACCTTCGTGGTCAACTCCGGCGGCTTCACCAATGCGCTGGCGATAAAGTTCCTGTCGACCAAATATATCCTGCTGTTCAGTAGCCTTGTTGACCTGCTTTGGGAAGATAATGACACCGACCGCCTGCGCATGGTGATTGCCCACGAGCTGGCCCATCACTCAGCAGGACATGTGAGCTTCTGGAGCAATCTGCTGATGAAACCGGCGATGTTCATCCCCTTCCTCGGTGCCGCATACAGCCGCGCCTGCGAGCTGACCGCCGACCGCATTGCCGCCAGCTGCGTACCGCATAATCAGGAAGCCGCCGTCACTGCGATGATCACGTTAGCCTCCGGCAGCCAGGTACTCACTTCGCACACGAGCGTGGCCGCCTTCAAGCAGCAGGAGCAGCGCATCCCGACCGTGTTCGGCTTTATTCAGGAGATCCTCTCCTCACACCCGCGCATGACCAAGCGTATCGATCACATACAGCGTTACTACGCTACCCGCCCTCAGCCGGTGGCCGCCGCCGCTTGATCCACCGAGCCGCCGTCCAATGGCGGCTCTATTTTAAAGCATCATGGTATCGGAATTACCGGCATTACCGATCACACGCACCTCGCTCTCCTCTTTATCGTGCTGGGCAAACAGGTCGGCGTAACGCAGCGTTGCGTTGGCATGCTCGCGCATGATCGCCTCAGCCCGGGCACCCTGACGCCGGTCGATCGCATCGAACACCGCATGGTGCTGCATGTGGGCAAAGTTGAAACGTCGATACTCCTGCTTAAGGTTGTTGCGATCGATCGCCAGTGAGCTGACCGATGCAAAGGGCAGATGCTCGTTTCGTATCATCGCCGAGCCGATCGCCGGGTTGCAGCTCGCTTCGATGATCAACGCGTGAAAGCGCCTGTTGAGGTCATGATAGGCTTCCAAGTCTTCTTCGGTGACATAGCCCTTGTCAAACAGCTGGTCGCCCCAGGCCAGACACTCGAGCAGCCCCTTGCGCTGTTCGGCACTGATACCCAGCTCTGCTGCCTGTCGTGCCGCCAGCCCCTCAAGTACGCCGCGCACTTCGATGGCACCGCTGACCTCATCCGGTGTAACCTCGCGGACACGGTAGCCGCGACGCTCAAGCTTGATCAGCAAGCCCTCCTGCTCAAGCGCACGAAAAGCGATGCGCACCGGCGTACGCGACACCCCAAGACGCTCCGCCGTCGGTATCTCGGCGATGCGCTCACCCGCCTCCAGCTCGCCGGAGATAATCATCTGCCTGAGGGTACTGAGAACCCTATGCCCCGCCTTGCTCATCTGCACCTCTGATATAGGAACGGCCTACAGGACTCAATTGTACCAGATTGGATCCAATTGCCATTCACAATGCCTTCGCCTGATCGCTTTTCATCTTTCTGCTTACAACCTGAGTCACGGGTCCAGATAGTCCTGAATCGCCAGAATAAGCGCCACCAGCTAAAGAAAGACCCATTGTTATAAACCATAACAATCAATATCAATGAGTTGTTAGATAAATACAATGGATCCATTCTAGCCTTCTTTTGTTCTTTTGGGGCAATATACGACCCATATTGGATCCATAACTAAAAAAATTCCCAATCAGAGGAGCCCTGTCATGTTTCCCAAGAACTGCTGGTACGTTGCCTGTACGCCCGATGAGTTCGCTGAAAAGCCCCTCGGTCGCCAGATCTGCGGTGAGCAGATTGCCTTCTACCGCGACAACAACGGCAAGGTGGCCGCCGTGCAAGACTTCTGCCCCCACCGCGGTGCGCCGCTCTCGCTGGGTTATATCGAAGATGGTCAGCTGGTGTGCGGCTACCACGGCTTGAAAATGGGACGCGACGGCAAAACGGTATCCATGCCGAAACAGCGCGTCGGCGGCTTCCCCTGTGTCAAAAGCTACCCGGTTGAAGAGCGCTACGGTTTCGTCTGGGTCTGGACCGGTGATGCGAGCCTTGCCAATGCCGACGACATCCCCCACCTCGAATGGGCTGTCAGTGACGAGTGGGCTTACGGCGGCGGTCTGTACCACATCAACTGCGACTACAAGCTGATGATCGACAACCTCATGGACCTGACCCATGAGACCTACGTGCACTCCACCAGCATCGGCCAGAAAGAGATCGACGAAGCACCGGTCAAAACCCGTGTCGTCGACGGTGAGGTCGTCACCAGCCGCTTCATGGATAACGTGATAGCACCGCCCTTCTGGGCTGCCAACCTGCGCACCAAAGGCCTGCCCGATGATCAGCCGGTGGACCGCTGGCAGGTCTGCCGCTTCTCACTGCCAAGCCATGTACTGATTGACGTGGGCGTCGCGCTCGCCGGACACGGCGGCAAGGACGCACCGGCCGACAAGCGGGTGAACAGCATCGTGGTCGATTTCATCACGCCGGAAACCGAAACCAGCCACTGGTACTTCTGGGGCATGGCGCGCAACTTCAAGCCCGAAGACAAGGAGCTGACCGACGCTATCCGCACCGGACAGGGCGGTATCTTTGCCGAGGATCTGGAGATGCTGGAGCGCCAGCAGGCAAACCTGCTTCTTTTCCCCGAGTACGACCTGCTCAAGCTTGATATCGACGCCGGCGGCGTTCAAGCACGCCGCATGATCGACAAGCTGGAAAAAGAGGAACAGCAAAGCCGGATCCCGCTCGAAAGCGTCAGTGCCTGATACGTTTCACAACCATAATAAAGCTTCACGGGCCGGTCGCGCCGACCGCCCGTGAATCGACTATAAATAGAAAGACAGTTTCAGCCTGCGCTGCAGGCTAAGAGAGCATGCTGTGATTGATGTTATTGTCGCGCGCAAGCGTTCCGAGACAGAGGATATCTGTCTGCTTGAACTGGCCCGCCCCGACGGTGCCGCGCTGCCCCCATTCAGCGCCGGTGCCCATATCGATATTCACCTGCCCGGCGGGCTGATTCGCCAGTACTCGCTGTGCAACCATCCGGGCGAGCAGCACCGTTATGAAGTCGCGGTGCTGCGTGACCCCAAATCCCGAGGCGGCTCAATCGCTGTTCATGATCAGGTCAACGAGGGCGATGCGATTGTCATCAGCGAGCCCCGCAACCTGTTCCCGCTTGAGCACAGTGCACACCGCCACCTGCTGATCGCCGGCGGTATCGGTGTAACGCCGATCCTGTGCATGGCCGAACGCCTGAGCCATCAGGGCGCGGAATTTGAAATGCACTACTGTACCAAGGCGCCGGAGCAGACCGCGTTTCGTGAGCGCATAAGCGCATCTGAATTTGCCGATCGCGTCAGCTTCCACTACAGCCGCGCGGAACCCTCAACCCGACTGGATGCACAGGCTCTGTTGAGCAAGCCACAGCCGGATACGCATCTTTATGTCTGCGGCCCCAACCCGTTCATGGACCATATTCTGGAAACCGCTCATCAGTGCGGCTGGAGCGATGCGCAGCTTCATCGTGAGTATTTCGCCGCAGAAGAGGTGGACCATGAAGGTGACAGCACTTTTGAGGTGCAGCTGGCCAGTTCTGGCGATGTAATCGAGATCCCGGCGGATCGCAGCGTGCTTGAAGTGCTGCTAGAGCGCGATATCGATATTCCCTTTGCCTGCGAAAACGGCGTGTGCGGCACCTGTGTAACCCGACTACTCGAAGGTGAACCGGATCATCGGGACATGTTTCTCACGCCCGAAGAGAAAGCCACCAACGAAGAGTTTGCGCCCTGCTGCTCCCGATCAAAAAGTAAACGCCTTGTACTTGATATCTGACGCCGCATAACGTAGTTAATACATTAACCAAATAACAATAAAACAGGAAAGACGCTATGAACTTGAAGAAACTGGGCGCGGCAATCGCCGCTTCTACCGTCATGCTGATGGGCACCGCAACCAGCACTCAAGCAGCAGATGTCACGTTGCGCTTCGGCCATATCTGGCCAAGCGTCGCCGGCACACAGAAAAACATCTTCCAACCCTGGGCCGATGAGGTAGAGAAAGCATCCGGTGGTCGAATCAAGGTCGAAATCTACCCCTCCTCCACGCTAGCCAAGCCACCTGCCCAGTATGATGCGGTCAAAAACCATATCATGGACATGACCGCTACGGTTCAGGGCTACTCGGCCAACCGCTTCCCGTTGACTCAGGTCATCGAGCTGCCAGGCGTTGTCAAAACTGCCGTTCAGGGCTCATGTGTGGTGCAGAGTCTGTTTGACGAGGGTCTGATCGCCGACGAGTACTCCGATACCCATCCGCTGTTCCTGTTCACACACGGTCAGGGCCACCTGCATTCCACCGACAAGCTGGTCAAAACACCGGCTGATCTGGAGGGGATGCGCATCCGCCGTCCGACCATTGTGGTCGGCGACATGCTGACCCGACTGGGCGCGCAGCCTGTCGGCATGCCCGCTCCAGAGACGTATCAGTCGGCCCAGCGCGGCGTCATCAACGGCGTCATGTTCCCTTGGGAAGGCCAGCTTTCTTTCCGTCTGAACGAGTTGACGCCCTATCACACCGAAGTGGGTGGCCTCTACTCGCTGGCCTTCGTCGTAACCATGAATAAGGATGTGTATAACTCGCTGCCGGGCGACCTCAAGCAGGTGATCGACGATGCCTCAGGCAAGGCTTGGGCGAAGATTGCCGGGGTTAACTTCGACAACTCTGACACCGTTGGCCGTCAGCAGGCGCTGGATGCCGGTCAGGAGATCTACACCGTGGAGGGCGGTGCCAACAACCCGGCATGGAAACCGGTACTGGATGAAACCACCGAAGCGGTCCTCAACGAACTGGAAGGCAAGGGACTGCCAGCACGCAAGGTATACGCCCGCGCGCTGGAACTCAGCGACAGCTGCCCCTTGGAGTAATCACTGCACCGCCACCGCCTGCCTACGCAGGCGGTGCGCACTCCATGCCACCAGCACCATCGCCAGCGCAATCGCCGGTAGCATCATCAGATTCAGCATCTCCCATCCCACCAGCGCCTGCAGCTGACCGGACATCAAAGCCCCCACCGTTGAAAACCCGAACACCAGAAAATCGTTCATCCCCTGCACCTTGGCTTTCTCGGCCGGGAAATAGGTGTGTGTCAGCAACGTGGTTGCACCGATAAATGCGAAGTTCCAACCCACACCGAGTGCCACCAATGCCATCCAGAAATGCCAATAGGTCACGCCCAACTGGTTGAGCAGCACGCAGGCGATCAACAGCAGGCAACCGATCTGAATAATACGGGTATCGCCAAAGCGGGCAATCAGACGGCCGGTAAAAAACGAGGGCAGAAACATCCCCAGCACATGCCATTGGATAATGCTGGCAGCACTATCAAAGGCAAACCCACAGGATTGCATCGCCAACGGTGTCGCCGTCATCACCAACACCATAACGCCATAACCGATAGCACCTGCTGTCACCGCCGCAACCAGTGCCGGCTGCCTCAGCAAGGTTCGATAGGGTCTCACCTCACCGTGCTGCTCGGCATAGTCCGGTGCGCGCAGCGGCAGTGAGGCGATCAGCACCGTCGTAATGACATACAACCCGATCAGCACATAGAACGCGCCCAGATAGTCGCTCTGCGGCGCAAGATGCCCGGACCAGATCGCCAGATTCGGCCCGAGAATCGCCGCGAGCACACCACCGCCCATGACCAGCCCGATTGCACGCGGGTGCTGGGCGGGGGAGCAGCCTTCGATGGCGGCGAAACGATACTGCTGACCAACCCCAATGGCCACGCCCAGCAGAAAGGTACCGATACAGAACAGCACGAATGAGGCCTGCGCCAGTGCTACCGCCGCAAGTACTGCGCCACTGACACCGATGAGGTTACCGGTCAGAAAGCCGATCTTTCGCCCGAACCAGCGCATCAGGTGCGCCGCCGGTAGTGTCGCACTCATCAACCCCAGAAACTGCAAGGCCGCCGGCAGCGTCGCCAGCCCCAGATCCGGGGCGATGCGCTGCCCGATGAGCGCCGTTACCGATACCAACAGGATATTGCCCGTCACCAACAGCGCCTGTCCCAGCGCCAACCCCCATACCGTTATCGGCAGCATCTTGATCATCCATTGTGCGATGTGAAGCGGACACTATAGCAGGCGGAAGGCATGGTGATCAGCTGCGGCTCAGGCGGCGCAGTCCTCGACCAGATCAGGACCGGGCATACGCACATATTCGCCCTGAGAAAAATCGACACCGAGTGCGATCACCTGTTGCTGAACCGCCTCGCAGTGCACAAATTCGGCCACGGTGCCAATACCGAGGCTGCGCGCAAACTGCACGATCCCCTGTGTCACCAGATAGGCGGTGCGGTCCTGATGCAGGTGCCGAATCAGACTGCCATCGATCTTGATCAGGTCCACATTCAGGCGCAGTAGATGTTCAAAGTTGGAGTAACCGGTGCCGAAATCATCGATAGCGATGCGGCAACCGAAAGCTTTCACCCGGTCGATAAAACGTCGGATCTCATCGTAGTTATCGATGCCGTCAGACTCAAGCAGCTCGAAAATAACCCGCGAACCGACACCGCTCTGCTCAAGCCGCTCGCACACATAGGCGGTCAACTCCGGATCCATCATGTCGGAATAGGCCAGATTGATGGAGAACTCGAACGGCTGGTCGGCAAAGGCCGCGAAACACTTGTCGATCATGATGCGAGTGATCTGCCGACCTAGACGTAACCGGTGCGCCACACCCAGAAACAGCCCGGGTGAGACAACGTTGCCTTCGCCATCGATCATGCGGACCAGACACTCATACTTGGCAATCGCACCGCTGCGGTTATCCAGTATGGGCTGAAACCAGGGCTCGAAACGCTCGGCCTGCAACGCATCCTTGACCCGTCTGGCCCACACCAGATTCTGTTCATAGACCTGTTCGACGCCCTGCTCCGAGTCGTATGTATGAAAACTGAGCCCCTGCAAACGCGCCTGGCGCAATGCCACGGTTGCCTGGCTTAGCAGTCTATCCAGACGCCCCCGCCCCGTCTCGCTCGCATGGGCCAGGCTCAGGGTGGCGTCGACATTGAGTTCTTGCTCCTGCCACAGCAGCTGCTGCTCCTGCACGAAATCGCTGAAAACTTGCAGCAACAGCGGCGAGTCCTCCTCAACGCGGGGCCCGAATATCGCGAACTCATCACCCTGCAACCGGTAGAGACGGGCCCCCTTCCACGCTTTGTACCTCTTAATGAACGGCTGCAGACGCTCGGCCAGCGTCTGCAACACCTGATCGCCGCAGCGGTGACCAAACAGGCTGTTGATCTCCTTAAACCTATCCATGTTAATCAACATCAGCGTACCGTCGACGGCACGATTGAGGTCCTGTAGCAGCCGCGCGCGGTTGGGCAGCCCGGTCAGCTCATCGGTATAGGAGGCCTGCAACTCTTTAACCAGCTCGGAGATGCGGTACACCAAATAGCCCGACAGCAGCAGCATAACCAGACCCGTGATCGTCAGGATCCGGTAGTTGCTATCGCGCATCGGCACCAGAATGGAATCGATCTCATCCTGGGGCACGCCGATGCCAAAACTCATCCCGGCGGGTGTTCCTGCCAGATACAGTGCGTAATCCACGCCATCTACCGCCAGTTCACTTGGCGCCAGATTCTCTTTCGGGGTTTTATTCGAGATCATCGCGTTATAGCCCGGTGCCACGTAGGTGGGGCTTTGCGATACCAGTGCATCCATAATGTGCTGGGCGTGCAGCGGATCATCACTGCGGCTGAGGCTAGACAGCTTGCGGTTGTTGCTGTCGATCAAAAACGAGAAACTGTTCGGCGTTACCTGAACCCGACTGACCAGATCGATAATCTGCTCCGCCTCCCAGTCGGTGGTCACCATCCCCAGCAGCCGTCCTTGGTCGGTGAACATAGGCATGACAATCGTCATGACCGCCTTGTCGGTCTCACGGCTGTAGTAAACCGGTGTCCAGAACTGCTGCTTGGGCGCCAGCCGCTTAAGACGATCATCCGTCATCACCATCTTGAACCAGCTCTGGTCACGATAGCCCTTGGAGGCTCCGGCGTTCGGCACGGTCATCACCCTGCCGTCGTTGCTCAGGTAGACGTAGGGGTTATAGTCACGAGCAGTGTCAGGCAAAAGCCCCTTCTCGAACCAAATACCGATACCCGCGACGCCCGAGAAGTCCTGCAACATCTGCCGCATCGACTTCTCGATCTGCGGCTTCAGGTTATCGCCGGCCACGCGGTAGCTGGTTTCGCCGAAACGTCCCAGCCCTTCGGTATACAGACCGTAGACATGCTGACGGGAGACAATCTGGTTGAGGCTGGAGAGGAAGATCTCCTCGATCTCGTCACGTCGCAGCTCTGCCAACGCCTTCTGCGAATAATTGAGGTTGAGCGATGACAGAATCCACATGCCGGCGAGAAACAGCGCCACCAGCAACATCAGCAGCCACTTGATCGATTTTTTGGAGGAGGCGTGCAGAGCATCACTGAGGCCCATCAGCCATCGACGCAGACGACGCGCACGTATTAGCGGCATCAGCGCCCACCCTCCAGTGCATTCTGCACCCTGATACGAGCATCCTGGAGGGTTTCCGGTGCCAACTCCACGCGCAGGTGCTGAGCACGTACAGCCCCGTCTTCGATACCGTTTTGTCCGGCCAATTCATACCATATGGCCGCTTCAGCGCGATTGGCGACTGTCGCATCAGACTGTTCGGCCAGCTCGCCGAGCAGCAGCTGAGCGTTGGCCAGCCCCTGACGCGCCGCCCGGAGCACCCAGTAACGACCCTGAACAGGATCTGCCGTGACACTCTCGCCCTGCAGCAGCATGTTACCTAAAGCCAGTTGAGCTTCGGCCTGCCCTTGCGCAGCCGCACGCTCGTACCATCCCATGGCGGCAGCTGGGCTAGGCTCACTCCCAAGCCCCTCGGCGAGGAAACGCCCGACCTTGTATTGCGCGGCAGGGTAACCCTGTTCGGCCGCATCACGGTACCAACTCAGGGCGTTATCGATATCCTTCTCCACACCCTGCCCGGCTTCATACAGTTGGCCAAGCAGGTAGCGCGCCTCGGCACTGTGGGGTGAGGCCATTTGCGCCCAGTTCAAAGACTCTTCGTATTGCCGGAGAGACCGGAAGACAAGTGCCATATTGTATTGCGCACGCGGATCACCTTTCTCTGCAGGACCTGCACAGGCTGAACGCGCATCGCTGTAGTTGCCGATAGTCGTTAGCAGATAACAGTCATTGAGCTGCTGCGCCAACTGACCGCTCCAGACAATCTCCTCAGAGGGCTTAACCGGAGTAGTCGTCCTATGTTCCTTACCGCCCTGACCGGCGCTTCCCAACCGCTCCGCGAAGACCTCCACCTGTTTGGGACAGGAGTAAGCGTAACCGGCACGGTACTGATCCAGCGTCTGATCCGTCAGCGGACGGTCGGCGTAGCGTGTTGCGATCTCGTCACAGCGACGCTCGCGCTCATCCAGTACACGCTGCAGATGTGCCGCACGCGACTCATCGTTGCGATAGCGCTCGAGATAGCGGGTCAATGGATCGATGTAGGGCTGCTCGAACAGGCGATCCACCTCTAGATCATAGGCATCGTCGCGCTCCGCCCCACCCCAGTTACCGAGAACCCCCCCGGTCTTGTCCAGCCATTGGGACGGGTGTTTGAAGACGGAATCGTCCTTCAGGCCGCTGCTACTGCAGCCCGACAAGATGGCAATACCTAATAACAACAGTGCAAAACGACGCAAATCCATTCTCCACTAACAGGCGTCCAGTGATACTAACAAGATATGTCCGTCCACAGAACCGTCGCAAGACCGGTTCACATTCCCCCACTCTCCTCAGAATACCCAGCGGCGAAAAAGTTGCATCTGACGTGAGTGGTGGAGGAAATAAATCGACCTCTCATCCCCAGGATACGGGTAATTGACGTTGATCGCTTAATGTTTCGACAGCGAATACTCAATCATTTTCGGATACTACTGTGAATCGTGGATCAATTTTACCCCGCGGGTGCGGGGAACACGTTGTGGTCTGTTTCGGGAACATCATAGTTCCCGGTTCATCCCCGCGGGTGCGGGGAACACGGTTTGAGGATGGTGATAGCGAAGTAAACGGCCGGTTCATCCCCGCGGGTGCGGGGAACACTGGGCTTCTACGAGGGCCAGAACTTCAGCGCCCGGTTCATCCCCGCGGGTGCGGGGAACACGATTGGAGTTCCTCGTTAACTCTTACGTACCACGGTTCATCCCCGCGGGTGCGGGGAACACTTACGCCTGAGCCTGAGAAAGCACCTTGTAGCCGGTTCATCCCCGCGGGTGCGGGGAACACTCACAGAGATCGCGGCAGCTGATCGGCTGATGCGGTTCATCCCCGCGGGTGCGGGGAACACTTCATAATCCCCATCGAGCGCGGCCCATACCACGGTTCATCCCCGCGGGTGCGGGGAACACACCATTGCGGGCGTCAGCTCATCCTCTGCCTGCGGTTCATCCCCGCGGGTGCGGGGAACACTCAAACTCGGGGCCGTTCCCCATCACCTGAACCGGTTCATCCCCGCGGGTGCGGGGAACACCGTTGGAGGTGGATGCGACACCGGAGTCGGTGCGGTTCATCCCCGCGGGTGCGGGGAACACTTTCAACGTATAAGCCTGCAGCCTTGCCTCTGCGGTTCATCCCCGCGGGTGCGGGGAACACTATCTGCGACAGTGAGCCGGGCCGAAGACGGCCGGTTCATCCCCGCGGGTGCGGGGAACACACGAGTCCTGGGATATAGCTAGCGACATTGAACGGTTCATCCCCGCGGGTGCGGGGAACACATGATCTGCTGGCCCGATCTGATTCGGAGAAGCGGTTCATCCCCGCGGGTGCGGGGAACACTCCTTCGGCAGCCCCATAACGCCGCGCACAGCCGGTTCATCCCCGCGGGTGCGGGGAACACTCGCGAATGATCGTAATCATACGATCCTTGAACGGTTCATCCCCGCGGGTGCGGCGAACACCGGGCCGGTGTTTGTGAAATGGCATCGGTTCGCGGTTCATCCCCGCGGGTGCGGGGAACACAGATTATTGCCGAAGAACACTGGGTTAAAACGCGGTTCATCCCCGCGGGTGCGGGGAACACCCAAAGCGGAACGCGACGCGTGCGAACTCAAGCGGTTCATCCCCGCGGGTGCGGGGAACACGCTGGCAAATGCACCCATACATCATTCCCGACCGGTTCATCCCCGCGGGTGCGGGGAACACAATCCATGAGAACCGTAGATACAGTGGATCTACGGTTCATCCCCGCGGGTGCGGGGAACACGTGATGGAAGCCATGACTCGAATGCCCGACTACGGTTCATCCCCGCGGGTGCGGGGAACACCGCGGCGAGAGCGCCAAAGCGGCCTTTGTTCACGGTTCATCCCCGCGGGTGCGGGGAACACACGCTTCGCATTACGGTATGCCATGATGATTCCGGTTCATCCCCGCGGGTGCGGGGAACACGTCTTGGCAATCGGTGGCGCGCTATGGACGATCGGTTCATCCCCGCGGGTGCGGGGAACACGATCTGAACGGGTCGTACCTCGATACAGAAGACGGTTCATCCCCGCGGGTGCGGGGAACACCCGAGCGGCACCTTGAGCATCGTGTCGCGAGGCGGTTCATCCCCGCGGGTGCGGGGAACACTTGGGTCATAATGATCTCCTCGTTCGAAGCCCCGGTTCATCCCCGCGGGTGCGGGGAACACGGGTGCGTACTTCTTGGCGCCAAAGGTCAGCACGGTTCATCCCCGCGGGTGCGGGGAACACTCTGCGCGCAGGTACTCGTGATACCTTGACCGCGGTTCATCCCCGCGGGTGCGGGGAACACGGTTGGATTAGCGATAAGGCGCCTCGCGTCATCGGTTCATCCCCGCGGGTGCGGGGAACACATCGTTTCGTTCGGTTACGCTCATGCTGACTCCGGTTCATCCCCGCGGGTGCGGGGAACACTAAAATGCGAGCTCGGCGTCTTCCTGGGTAACCGGTTCATCCCCGCGGGTGCGGGGAACACTCAGCCACCGGCATCACCACAAAGCGCGGCTGCGGTTCATCCCCGCGGGTGCGGGGAACACCGTGGCGTATCTGGATCGGCCTCACCATAGACCGGTTCATCCCCGCGGGTGCGGGGAACACTGCGTTGAGCAGGTGACACCTGAGTCGATCGACGGTTCATCCCCGCGGGTGCGGGGAACACACGATTGCGCTTGGCCTGGCCAGTCTGACTGGCGGTTCATCCCCGCGGGTGCGGGGAACACATAAGATGTCAGCGCCTGCAGCGGGAACGGGTCGGTTCATCCCCGCGGGTGCGGGGAACACGGCGAGTGCGCAATAAAACTATCGAGTATCCACGGTTCATCCCCGCGGGTGCGGGGAACACGCCGGTAAGCGGCAGCGGCTATTACATGGGTCCGGTTCATCCCCGCGGGTGCGGGGAACACCCACGCAGTACCAGGATGCGATCGCCATTCTGCGGTTCATCCCCGCGGGTGCGGGGAACACAACAAACCGTTCCAGATCCATCAGCGGCCCTGCGGTTCATCCCCGCGGGTGCGGGGAACACTCCAAATGGATACTATTGTTTTTAAAGGGTTATTTCACCCGTTAAAAATCCACCGGTACATTCATCCAATTTCCGGATTTTTAAAGAGCGCTAACTTATTGATCTTTAACGGGCAGGAACGAAACCAAACGCAGGCCATCCAGATCCACCGGAATACGGCGGTTATCACCGTAGGTCTGGAAGTCAAAACCGGATTCGGTATTGGTCGCCCAGGCCATCACCACATTGCCCTCTTCCGCCAAGGCATCGATCTGCTCCCAGATCATCTCCCGAATCCGTTTCGAGGTATCGCCGATATAGACTCCAGCCCGCACTTCCAGCAGCCAGACAGCGAGTCGTCCGCGGAGACGAGGCGGCACGTTTTCCGTCACAACAACCAACATGCTCATTGGTGACTCCTGTGCCCCTCATCCCCCATAGAGTCCGGTTCGGGGATCGCGGGCGGCTGACTGTCTTCGGGCGGAGGAGGAGGTTCGATATCGCCGGCTGCCAGCACCTCTTCGATCAGTGGGATCAATTTGCCGAGGGTACGGGAACTGCGAAAAATATCGCGACAGGCCAGCCGCACCTCCCGGTCAGGTCCCACCGGATTTTTCGCGGCAATCTCGAACGCTTTAGGGACTACAGTCTCGAATTTAATAATGTCGGCAATATCGTAGACAAACGAAAGCGGCTTGCCGGTGTGCAGAAAACCGATTGCCGGTGCATACCCTGCAGCCAGTATCGCCGCTTCGGTAATGCCGTAGAGGCAGGAAGTAGCAGCACTGATGCACTGATTGACCTTGTCACCCTTGGACCAGTCCTTGGGGTCGTAGCGGCGCCCATGCCATTTGACGCCGTATTGTTGAGCCAACAGTTTGTAGGTCGCACGGACACGGGTACCCTCGATGCCGCGCAGTTGGTCGACAGATCGACGGCTGGGCGCCTCCTCGCCGAAACGGAGCTCAAACATCTTGCGAACGACCTTGAGCCGCAACTCCGGCTCCAGCGCCAGTTTAGCCTGGTAGAGCAGCTTGTCGGATCGGGCGCCGCCCGGCTGCCCGCTGGCGTAGAGCCTGACACCCGCCTCACCCACCCAGACCAGCAACGTGCCAACGGTCGCCGCCAGCTTGGCAGCAGCGTGGGACACTCGCGTGCCCGGTTCGAGCATGATGCAGGCCACCGAGCCCAATGGAATATGGGTGCGGACGCCAGTCTTGTCGATCAGTACGAAGGCGCCGTCAATCACATCGATCTGCCCGTACTGCAGGAAGATCATCGAGACGCGATCTTTAAGCGGGATGGGGTTGGCGGGGATAAAAGCCATGGCACTCTCCTTTGCCTTTTGCAGTGAGTGGGCCTACCTATGCCGGCTTGATCATCATCAGACCACAGCCGAAGCCTTTGGCGCGTCCAAACCCTTTATGCAACTGCGATAGAAAGGTTTCCGGCTGCGTGACCCGAAGCGTTCCGGACAATTCCAAACTGCTGAAAGCCGCGCCCCTGCCTTTTCCCGGCATAAGCTGCTGCTGATAGCCGTTGATCTCCACCGTCCCGGACTCGATCCCGATGCCATACTCTTCGCAACGACTTTGCCACCACTCCCGCACGGCGCAGTCCGAACAGCTTTTCAGCACCAGATTCAGCGTTTCCGTGCGACCCAATCGACGCTCGCAATCATCGCGATACGGCCCCTCGGCGATCAGCTCCCGCCATCGAACCAGCTCGGCATCTCCCGCCATATCCAGCAGACGGGATTTCATCCGTTTCTTCGCCCCATCTATCGACAGATCGAGTCGCCCACATTCGGCTTGCAGCCACTGACGCTGTGCATCCATCACCACATCATGACGCTTGCCCTGTCGACAGACGGTGGGATTGAGCCTGAGTCTGAAATCCAGTTTCTGTTCAACAGACAATCGTGGCTGAAAGGCGCGACTTTCAATATGGAACAGGCCGGAGTCATCCCGGGGCTGTTCCGGAGACAGCAGGTAAAAATAGGGCTCCCCCCTGGCAACAATGCGCCCATCGCCCTGCTCCTCACGAAACAGGAACTGGCGTTTTTCATCGCCTTCAAACAGCCACCAAAGCAACTGGTGCTGGCCATATACGCCTTTCTGCGCAGATTCCAGCAACGCCTTTCGACCTTCCGGGGTATGTTGTAGTGACACACGTGACAGAAACATCCTATTCCTCCCCTACCGGCAGGGTGAGCTGATGCTCCTGCCGTGTTCCGAACTGCCAGGGCACGCGGCTGATCGGTTCATCCCATACGTTACGGCTCTGTACACCGTCGTAGTCTCCCAGATCATCGACTGAGCCCTGCCAGCAGTAGTGGCTATATTGCCCCATGCGCAACCATTGACGGTCCTGTTTCGTATCATCCAATAACGGCGGAAAGATCCAATCCAGCGCTTCTTTCAGCGTTCCCTCAACCTGCGTTGGCATCAAAGGTGCCGCCGGTGGACAAGACTTACGCCCCAGATAGAGCGGGAATACCGGCTTTTTCAGCGCATCGGCCAGTGCAGCAAGATCGTGGCGAGAATCGCCACACAACCAGAGCGCCACCACCCAGTAGCCGTTGCTACGGTAATCGCGACTGGAGAGAACTGTGTTGAGTTTGTGTTTGGGAGCGTCAAGCTCATCCCGACGGGTGTAGAAACGCCGCTTGCGATCATGAGACGGCACTTGTGCCGTGTGATAATCCCGTGTGAGTTCACCGCCGGTATAGCTCTTGATGCCGACGCCCAATGCCTGTCTCAGCTCATCCAGAGCCGTAACTTCGTCACGACGGATACCAAGTGCCGACGCCACCAGGCCGAGGATCGCAGAGCGGCTGGGATGCAGAGCGCTCGGTCTGTCGCCACCGACAGCCGCCTCCCCCCACCCGGCCATCGGCCCGTAGAGACGAAATACCAGATAGTTCATGGTACCTCCCTCAGTCCGCCACGAAGGCTTTCAGCTCGTCAAAGCGTCCCTCACCCGTGATCGCATTCACGGATTGACGTGCATCGGCGCACGCGCCGTAGACCTTGTCGAAGTTTTCGTACTGCCGCTCCAGCACCTTAATCGCCTCGTCGGCCTGATCTTCTCCCACCACCGGCTTAAGGAAGGCCACAGACAGGGAGCGCGGCTGCTGATCACCCTTCTCGGCCAGCACATATGAGGCATAGGCACGAGAGGCGAAGCTGTTCTGCTTGCCCTTGGGCGACACCTTGACGGCGGCCTCAAGCAGCGCGGCGATCGCTTTGTTTGCCAATTCCAGATCGCCGCTCAGATTTTCCACCAACTGCGCCTTGTCGATGCAGATGTAGCTGTAGAACAGCGCAGCCGCGAACGCCGCTTCGCCGATATGCGCCGCGCCCATGCCATCCTCGCCCTTGTTGAGGTCGTCTACGGCGGTGAAGTAGTCATCCTCGACGGCGACGCTATGCACGCTGATGGCATGGGCCACCTGACACGCCGCTTCGGTGTTGAAATCAGGGCTGGAGGCGAGCATACGTCCGAACATTGCGATATCGACGGCGCTGCTGTTCTTGCGCAGCAGATTCAGCTCCTCCGTTTCCGGCGCGCGATTTTCCGCTGCCAACTGCTCTGTCAGCGCCCAGACCGCCTGCCATTCGTCAGGGCTCACATGCGCCAACTGCTCGATCTCAAGACTGTCTTTCTTGTCCTTGCCGAACACCTTAGCGATACTTCTGGCCCACTCTTTCGCGGGCTTTTCATCTACGTTGAGGGTGCGTAGCTTGTTGTAGACTTCGACGCCAAGACGCTTGGTGCGCGTACCCAGGTTATCGCCTAGCGCCTCTTCGAACAGGTCAGAGGTGCGCCAATGACGTTTCAGGCTCTGAGAACTGATACGCAGTCTTTCGGTACCGCCCATTCGAGCGGTCTTAGGTCGCCCCAGATCATCGCGATTGAGGTTGGCCGGTGCGTAAGAGGTCAGAAGGTGCAGTTGGATAAATTTGCTCATAGCCTGTCTCCTTAATGTTTGGCTTCGGCGGCCCGGTAGTAGTCCATGGCCCAGATAACGGAAAGTCGTTTATCGGCGCGTCGCGGCAGTGTGCGGTTGTGTTCGTCGTACCAGGTCAGGATATCGCCGGCCAGGGAGCGGACGGGAACCTTTCCCTGCAACTGCCTGACGATACGGCACAGCCGCCGATAGAAATCTTCGGGGGTTTTGGCACCCTGCAACTGGGCAAATCGCAGTTCGCTGACCTTTGCCTTGTCGGTCTCGGCATCGACCTGACCAACGGCCATCGCAAAGCGCCCCTCCATGTCGGTGTTGATCAAGCTGAGCACACCGGCCACCGTGGCCCAGGCCAACGGCGTCCAGGGGCGGGCTTTCTCTTCACGCACCTCATCCGGCAAACTCAACCAGAGTGCCCGGAAACCACTGGTCAACAGCACGGCATCCGGAGACCCCGCCCGCTTCAGCTCTGCGCGGTACACCGTCGGCGCCGGACGTATATCGTCCGCTTTCAATTCATCGGGAGAGAGCATCATCGACTTCCACCAGCGGTGAAGCGTAGCGCTACCCGGAAAAGGCTTTGTGCTCTCGGATGTCTGTTCACTCATCGGTTTTCCTCCTTGATAAGACTGTCGAGCCGATACTCCGCTCTGTATGCCTTGATCCGCTTGCTGCCGGCGAGCCAACCGGTCAGGTTGCGCCTTGCCTTGATCTTGCGCGCCATATTGCGGTCCGGCGCCAGACTCTCCAGCCCCAGTTCGTCGAATATATCCTGGGCGGTTCGCTTCAAGGCACCCAACCAGCGGTTCGCAGCCTCGGGTGGCAGATCCTCCGCTGACGACAGCAACTCGCGGACCAGCGTAAAGAAAGCAGCTTGGGTACGCTGCCAGAACTGCAGGTCGATTTGGCTGGTGTCTCCCTTCGCTTCCGAGGGTTTCTCAAACCATGCGGACTTGACCGCCGTTCGGCATTGCCAGAGCACCTCCGTAGCCAGCGACTGCATATCCCTGAGCACCAGCAACTGTCGGTCGCGCTGATCGGGATCCAGCCGGATCAATGGGAACTCATTGCTGTACCAACCACGGGCTTTCATGTTGTCCATGTCGTAACCGAACACCCAAAGCCTGGGCACCTCACCCCAGTCGAAACTGAAAAACGGTGCCAGATCCTCCAGATAACGACTGACAACCTTTGCAGGGAGGCTTCCTCCTTCACGGTCGGTATAGGCGAGGCTATGCCACTGCTTATACTGGATACCGCCGGGCTGCCCCTTGCTGGACAAGTGATCCTCGTCCGGCTTTTTCGGATTGAAGCGGTAGTGGGTAAGCGGGTGACCCCAAGTGCCGGCGTAATTATTTCCATAATTAACAGTTCGCAACTGGCGACAGATGCGCCCGGTGGGTTTCAAACCAAGCCCGCAGATGCCTGCCTCATCCTCGAAAATCAGCCGGATGCGCCGAGGCATCGCCCAGTACATCGTCAACGGGTGGGCCTCGTTGTGGTAGATTTCCGTTCCCTTCGCCTTGCTGATTTTGGTTGGACCGAGCCAGGGAAAAATCAAAGGGCTATGAAGATCGGGATCGTCGTAGCGGAAGGCATCACGGTCGAGCACATTGAGCCACAGTTTCTGCCACAGAGAGACATCGTTCTCATGTGGGAGCACCAGAGTTGTCAGCGGACCGCCGCCGCGTAGTCCCGTACGATGACCCTGACCTCCCGACGGCGCATTGATCTGTAAAGTGAACAGTGCCAGTGCCGCCATCCCCGGCGAAAGAGCATCCCCCAAACCACGTTTTATAAAGAGGTCGGTGTTTTGCTTAACCGTGTTTTCCCCCGGAGCCTCAATCAACAAACCGGAGATGGGAGCAGGTTTGGCGTCGGCCAGCGCATCGAAATCCTGCATGAAACGCGGGCCCTCACCCTCCAGTTCGAAAGCATGACTGATCCGAGAGATTGCCTGCTGAAGCGTATCGAGCGCCGGCGGCTGTTGATACAGCATATTCCATTGATGCACATTGCCGGGTGCCATCGCGGTCTGCAACACGCCAATGGCCAACTGATAGGCAGCCCCATGAAAGTCTGCCCGCGGTAACGCAAAATCCACCACATGCGGATCGGCCAGCGCTTCGGCCAGAGGTAGATCCCGCTCGCTACCGTCGGTCAGGCGGTAGCTGAGCCAGGGGTCGGTGAGTAAATTCATTCAACCTCCTTATTCTGTCTGATAACTCCCTTTTCAGGAGAGTAAGCGAAACCTTTATCCACTTCAGCCAGCCAAGGCTGCAAATACTTGGCTTGTTGATGCCGCCCAAGCAATGCCTGATAGCCAACCCTCTCTGTTTCCGGCAGCGGCGCGAGATGATCGGCGATACTGTTTTTCGCCAGTTTCACGATACTGTTCTGCAACGCGAACGGCTCACCCTCGGCCCACAACAGTAACTGGCCATCGTCCGATTTTTTCAGCACCAGCACCTGCACCATCTCTCTGTCTGCAAAGCGAGTGCTGATCTCCACATCATCGTCGAGCCAGACGGGGGAGCTTTTCCAGCTATAACCCTGCTCCCACTCCAGGGTTTGGTTAAGCGCCTGAGATGCCTTGTGGCGCTCTTCGCCACAATAGCCCTGGTGCTTGCCCTGAAGCGCTTCGGGGATATTGTTCTGTGCATCCGGCGCATAAACGGCTTCGATCAGATCACGCGCGCCTTCCGGCATGAGAATCTCACCCTTGTCGCGCAACACTCGCATCCCGAGCCACAGCTTGCCGGGGGAGCGATAGACATACTCAGTATTGCGCATCGCCGACAGCAACCAGTTGCCATCCGGCGTCTCCTGCCAAACCGGCGCATGAACCAGCAGCGTCGGTTCGGGTCGCCCATCTTCTCCCGTGAATGACGGATTCCCTGCGGCGTCCCGTCGATGCCGGTGCAATCGACCGGCACGCTGTATCAGGTCATCTATCGGACAGATATCGCTGATCATCAAATCAGCATCGGCATCCAGACTCTCCTGGAACACCTGGGTCGATATAAGTATCTGTCCTTTTCGATCATCGGATGTCGAACGCTTGCCGAAGGTCGCCAGCACTCCATTCTCTATCGACTTTCGATCCTTCAGCGTAAAACGGCTGTGAAACAGGGTTATCCCCTGCTCGGATCCAGTCGCCTGCACCAACTGGTCATAGGCATCTATGGCGTCATCCACCGAATTTCGAATCCAGACGGCACACTGCTGCCGCTCTCTGGCCGATATCAGCTCGTCAACACAGGCCTGCTCGCCCGCCAGAAACGCCACCTTGAGTGACCGGCTGACCTCCGGCCTGCTCTCCAGTGTTGTTTCATCGAACCTGCCGCAACTATCGAGATGAGTGGCCAGCGGGAAGTCCCGCTTTAACGGCCGCTCTTCGAGGGACAATCCCGCCCCCTTCTGCCATGCCCTGCACAGTCGCCGACGCTGACTCTGCGATAAAGTCGCGGTAAGCAGGATGGCACTGCCGCCCTGTCGCAGATGCGCCGTCAGCAGATCTTCCAACAGCTCCAGCATGAAGCTGTCCGCACTGTGGACTTCGTCAAAGATCAATACCTTGCGGTGCAACCCAAGCAGCCTCAGCGGCTGATGCTTCCGCGGCAGCGCGGCAAGCAGGGCCTGATCAATCGTTCCCACACCGACGGGAGCAAGCAGGGCCTTCTTGCGGGAGTCGGCTAGCCACTGGTTGCAGTGCAGACTCGCCGTTTCATCTTCATCTAGATAGGGACGATCTTGCGGGCTGCGTTCCGACAGCGCTTCCCGGAAACCGTCGTGCATCTGCCGGGCACCGTGAGCCAGCACAATACTGGGCACGCCATCCTCAAAGGTGAGCATCTGTCGATAGTGGTCGGCCACCCGTCCGAACATCGCATTTGAGGTCGCCATGGTGGGTAACCCGAAGTAAAAACCATCGGCCTCTCCCGCCGCCAACAGCCGGTGCGTCAGCGTCAGAGCTGCTTCGGTCTTACCCGCGCCGGTTACATCTTCAAGGATGAAAAGCTGAGGGCCTTGAGACAGTGGGACCGTCTCGGCCCACCTCTGCAACGGGGTTGGCGAGAAGCCGAAGTGCTGTTGCACGGACACGAAAGGCTGCACCTGTATCGACTTGCCCAGCTCGGTCAGAGCCAGTGCGTCGAGTGCCTGCCTTTTCGCACGCTCCCAGTAGGCGGCCAGTTCGATCTCATCGTCCGCACAGTAGTGGAAATAGCCCTGATTCGAACCGATCCAGTCGCACAGGATCGCCAGCCCCGCCAAATGCCAGCTTGCCTGACGCAATCGTGCAAACCAGTCCCTATCTGCCAACTGCGCTTCAGGCCATTCCAGCTCCAGTAATCGAGCACAGTCACGCACAAACATGGACGCGGCTTCGACGTCCAGCGGATGGCGATAACAAGAGAGGATTTTCAGATACTCGCGGGAAACGGGTTTACCGTGATGACCAAACACGCTGTCCAACAGCATATTCAGGCTTTCGAGTGACTGATTCATGGCACCGAAATCGGTGTCCTTGAAACCCAGGCTCGAAGCCGATAATGACTTCCCCTGAGTCATCATCAGCCAGAAATGCGCGCCCATACGGTCATGACGGGCCTTCCCGGAATCGTAGGGACTCTTGACGGGATTTCGGCACAACGGAGAGTCGTCGATAATGACGAGGTTCTGAAACGCCGATGCGAACTTGCCCAGATCATGCAGCATCAACACAAATGCGAACA
Source organism: Marinobacterium lacunae (assembly GCF_000705555.1). GTDB lineage: Bacteria > Pseudomonadota > Gammaproteobacteria > Pseudomonadales > Balneatricaceae > Marinobacterium_D > Marinobacterium_D lacunae. The sequence goes on along the minus strand of NZ_JMQN01000015.1, from coordinate 223,787 downwards.
GCTTCTGGAGTTGTTCGGGAGAGATCGTCAGAAACTGCGCCAGATCCTCATTCAGCGCCCTGCCCGGCGCCAGCATCCACCAGCCAACCGCTGCCACATCCAAACAATGATAAGGCAGCAGATGATACTCATCACCTGCTTGATCGTCCGATTTTCTGGCTTTGCCCCAATAACCAAAATAGCTCGGTCGCATACAGAACCTTATCCCTTTGTTCTTATCGCATGCACTAGTCTAAACCGGTGATCGTAGGTTCGAAACGGCATCGACAACACCCTATCGATGCCTTGTCTGTGACGCCCGTTGTCACACTCAGCCGTTCGCAAAGAACATGGCACAGGCAATGGTTACAGCAATCAGTAAGGCAAAGGCCAACACTCGGCCTCCAGAGGATACTTTTTCAACGCCGTCAGCTGAGCCTTTCTGCGTGATCAACGCGTCCTCTTCCAGCCTCTCATCTGCTAACGCCTCCTGCTCCTCGCGGTAGGCGCTCCAGAACGCTTCTTGCTGCTCTTCTGAGAGAGCGTCACAAATACTATCGAGCTCTGATTTGATAGTCTGCGTGGCCTTATCCTTAGCGCCACTAACAACGCAGTCATCCATTTGATTCTGATGACGTCTTACCAGATCGCGAATATTGTCCTGAACATTCCAATGTTCCATATCGTCATTCATCATGCACTCCATTTGCTTGAACAGTGACCGCGACAGTGTAATCAAATTACACAATTTGTGCTTCGCAGCATCACGCATTACCCTACTAGGCGAGTGCTATCCTTCCCATAATCGCCACATACCGCGGAGCCAGCCATGCATCTTCAAATCATTATCGGCAGTGTACGCCAAGGCCGGGTTGCCAAACCTGTTGCCGACTGGGCGTTCACTCAGGCGAAGCAGCGCTCTGACATGACGGTGGAACTGGTCGACCTCAAAAATTGGCCGCTGCCGATGTTCAACCTGCCCAAAAGCCCCTCGGCGGGCGAATACGAGGATGAACAGCAGCAGCGCTGGGGCAAAAGCGTCGAGCGTGCCGATGCTTTTCTGTTCATCTGTCCCGAGTACAACCACGGTTATCCGGCCGTACTCAAGAATGCGCTGGACTACGTCTATGCCGAGTGGGGCCGCAAGCCCGCCAGCGTGATCTCCTATGGCGGAGCCATGGGCGCCCGTGCCGTGGAGCAGCTGCGTCAGGTGCTGGTAACGCTGCAGATGGCCCCTCTTAGCAGCGCGGTGCACATTGCCGCTGTGCGAAGCAAGCTGGAAAACGGCACCTTCACCGGCGACGAGCGCGACGACGCCCAATTGGAGAAGACGCTGGACGAGCTCGCCTGGTGGGGCAATGCCCTGTACTGGGCACGCAAGACAAGCGCCAAGTAATCAGGTCAAATCCATAAAGGGGTTATACGCGACTTCCCAATAGTGCCCTTCAGGATCCTGAAAATAACCCGAGTATCCACCCCAGAACACCTCTTGCGCCGGTTTAATCAGTGTTGCACCGGCGCTGACCGCCTGCTCCAGCACGGCATCCACCTCTGCCTTCGACGCGACATTGTGAGCCAGCGTGATACCGCTGAAGCCACTATGTTGCGCGCTGTCCAAGCCGATATCATCAGCCAGCGCCTCGCGTGGGAACAGGCCAAGCCAGGTTCCTTCCAGATCAAAAAAGGCGACGCCCTCACTGTCAAACTCGAACTGTGGCAACTCCAGTCCATCGCGGTAGAACCGCGTAGCCCGCTCCAGATTATCCACACCCAGGGTAATCATACTGATCTTGGCTTTCATCCTTAAAACCTCCCCTTATTCAGTGACGCCGGCTGAGTCAACGCCTCCGCCGACCGCCTTGTACACCGCCACTCGTTGAATATTCATTGTTGCCCGGCTGTCGACCAGCTGTCGCTCAACCCCCAGCATCAGGCTTTCACTGGCTATTTCGACACTACTGTCGCTCAGTCCCGCCGCGCGGTTGGCCCGATTAATCTCAAGCTGACTGCGGGCACTGGCGAGCTTCTGCTGCAGCTGGTGATACCGGGTCTGCTCTGCTGCGTATGCCGTCAGGGCGTTGTCGATCTCCTGCCAAGCTCTGAGCACCGTCTGCCGGTAGTGAACAGCAGCCTGCTGCTGATCCATCTTGGTGAGCTCCACACGTGCTTTCAGCCGCCCTTGATTGAATATTGGCAGATAAAAGCCGGGGCCGATGCTCCAATATTCGCTGCCGCCCTTGCCAAAGGCGCTTTGCAGGAATGACTCAACGCCGAAACCGGCATGCAGGGTCACACGCGGGTAGAGATCGGCCGTCGCCACACCGATCTCGGCAGTAGCGGCATGCAGCTGCGCCTCGGCGGCCCGAATATCCGGTCGCCGCCTCGCCAGTGAGGATGGCACACCCAACGCAAGATCAGCGCTGTGGATGCTATCGAACGTGTCCACAGCATCGCTCTGCAACAGCGCATCCAGCGCCCCGGGATGCTCACCGAGCAGGGTCGAAATGGCGTTCATGGATGCCACGACACCCGTGTTCAGAGCCGGCAACCCGGCACGCTGCTCACTGAGCTGCATACGCAGGCTGTCCACCTGCACATCGCTGACCAGCCCAGCCGCGCGATTGGCTTCAAGCAGCGCCAGCTGATCTTCTTTTAGCCCGATATCACGCTGCATAAGTCTTACTTGCTGTTGCAGCGAGCGCAGCTCGAAGTACGCGCGAGCCAGCTCGGCGCTAAGCCCAAGGCGGGTCTGATCCAGCAGCGCTGCACTGGCTGTACTGCCAGCCTCGGCCGCTTCGATACTGCGGCCGATACGCCCCCAAAAATCAGGCTCCCAACTGGCGTCAAAACCGGCCTGGTACAGCGTAAAGGGCTCGGCGAGTGCGCCAATCAAGGCATCGCTGTTGGCCGGAGAGGAGATCGCGGCCATGCGCATCGACGTGCCATATTCGCTGAGTTTCTGACGACTGACACCACCGCTGGCCTGTACATCGACACCGCGTTCACTGGCGACGATCTGCCGCTGTAATCGGGCTCCTGCGAAGTTGAGCACTGCACTTCTAAGATCGGGGCTGGCCTCTGCAAGGCGCTGCTGCAACTGGTTCAATACCGGGTCGTCAAACTCGAGCCACCATTTTTCAGCGGGCTGCGTATCGGTATCGATACCCGGTGCGCTGGCCCGCTCAGGGCCGCTATGCCAAGCACTCCAGTCAGCAGGCGCCTCCTGCTCGGGTGCGGTGAAATCCGGCCCTAGCATGGCACAGCCGGGCAGCAGTACAACCATCGCCAGTAGCAGCAACTGGCGGGATGAATGGGATGGGGAAGGCAGTATCGACAACATGAAACGCTCCGTTTTCGCTACACCAGCCGGTGGCGGAAAAGCCAGGCCGCCAGTGGCAGGGTAACGATCGAGATAATGATCAGCGGAATCAGATCCGGCACCACATCGGCCAGCTGCGCCCCTTCGAGATAGACCGCTCTTACCAGATGGATCGAAAAACGCAGGGGGTTGAGGTAGGTGGCGCTCTGCAAAATATCGGGCATGTTTTCCACTGGCGTCGCCAGCCCCGAAAGCAGCATCAGCGGCATGATCAGCACGAAGGTATACAACATCGCCTGATGCATATTGGCCGAGAGCGCCGAGATCGAAAGCCCAATACCAACACTGGCAATGGTGAACATCAGCAGTCCGATATAGAGCGTCACAAGCGAACCGGCCATAGGTATCTGAAACCAGAACAGCGACACCAGCAGAACCAGCGTCGACTGAACCAGCCCGATCAGGATCGACGGCACCGCCTTGCTGATCAGGATCTCAAGTGGCGTGTGAGGTGTCACCAGCAGCTGGTCGAAGGTGCCCTGCTCACGCTCCCGGGCCACGGAGAGCGCCGTGAGCATCATCGTCTGAATCATGCTCAGTGCAGCGATCATCCCCGGCAGGATGATCCACCGTGTCTGCAGGTTATCGTTAAACCAGGCGCGGGATTCAACACTGACTAAAGGCCCGGCATCCGGACTCAGCGTACGGTTGTAACTGGCCACAATCGCGCTGATGTACCCCGCAGCCGAATTGGCGGTCGCGGAGTTGCGACCATCCAGAATCATCTGTACCGGGGCGCTCTGACCCTGGGCAAGGCGGGTATCGAAATCCGCGGGGATCTGAATCGCCAGCAGCGCTTCGCCATTACCGATGACGCTGGCGATCTGATCACTGCTGTTCAGTGTCGCCACACGGTGGAATACACCGGTGCCGTCGATACGTGCCAGCAGCTCACGGCTGACCTGTGTATTGCTCTGGTCAAGCACCGCATATGGGGCGTCGGTCAGGTCATAGGTGGCAGCATAGCCGAAGAGCAGGCTTTGCATCAGCGGCGGCACGATCAGAATCACGCGACTGGACGGATCCTTGAGCACCGCCAGCAACTCCTTGGTGCAGATGTTGATAAGCCGATAGAAAAACGCCAGTAGCCAGTTCATTATCAGTCCAGTCGCTTACGGGTCACAACGCGTGCAAGGCTCAGCAATACCACCGCGTAAGCACCGAGGATCAGGCAATCCTTGATGATGAGCGGCCAGAAATTACCGGCCAGAAACAGCGTACGGATCAGTTCGATGAAATAGGTCGCCGGCAGCGCATAACTGATCACTTGTATGCCGATTGGCAGATTGCGCAGATCGAATACAAAGCCCGAGAGCATCAGCGCCGGTAGAAAACTGGCAAGAATTGCGATCTGGCTGGCCAGAAACTGATTTTTCGTCGCTGACGAGATCAACAGACCGATACCAAGCGCGACCAGCAGGTAGAGCATTGAGGCAAACAGCAACACCGGCAGCGAGCCGTTGATCGGCACATCAAACAGCACCCGCCCGGCAATCATGCACAGCGCCAGCCCCAGCATGCCGACGCCGAAATAGGGCGTCACCTTCGCCAGAAGCACCTCGGTTGGGCGCACAGGGGTGACAAACAGCGCTTCAAGCGTGCCGCGCTCCCACTCCCGCGCCATGACCAGCGCGGTGAGAAACGTGCCCACCAGCGTCATGATCAGCACGATCAAGCCCGGCACCAGAAACCAGGTACTGGTGTTGGCATCGTTGAACCAGATCCGCTCGACCAACTCGACACGCGCCCCACTGCTCGGATCGATCCCCGCCCGGTCGGCGCGCTTTTGCTGCCACAAGGCGACCTGAGTATTGAGATAGTTGACGATGGGTCCGGCACGGGGTGCTTCGGTACCTGACACGATCAGCTGCACCTGCGCGTGACCTGCACTGAGCTGACGGGCGAAATCACTGCTCAAGTGCAGTATCCCCTCCACCGTACCGACCTTCATCATCTGCTCGGCATCGACCATAGAGTCGGCAGAGAGCGGCTCGAAGTAGCGCGAGAGGGTAAGGCCCGACACAAAATCCTGACCCACCGGCGAGTGGTCATCGAGTACCAGTGCCAGACGGATATTGCGCACATCGAGCGACACGCCATAGCCGAAGATCAGGATCAGCACGATCGGCAAGCCGATGCCGATCATCAGGTTGCTCTTGTCGCGCAACAGCTGACGCGTCTCCTTGCGGATAAGCGAAAACAGTCGCAACCAGAACCCGCCCTGACGTGCACTGCTCATGGGTTCACCTCCGAATGACCGGCGCTGCCGTTACGGCTGTGCTCGACAATGCCGATAAAGGTGTCCTCCATGCTTAAACGGCCCTGCGCAGGATCAGCCGTGGACACCAGCTCGCGCACCTGCTGGGGCGTGCCCATTGCAAGGCGCTTGCCCGCATCCTGAATCATGATGCGATCGCAATACTCGGCCTCCTCCATGAAGTGGGTGGTGATGATGATGGTCGTACCGCCCTCGGCCAGCGCGGTGATGCGACGCCAAAACGCCCGCCGCGCCAGCGGATCGGCACCACTGGTCGGTTCATCAAGAAAGAGGATTTCTGGCTCGTGAATCAGTCCGGCCGCCATCGCCAGCCGCTGCTTGAAACCGCCCGGCAGCTCACCGCTGCGGGTACGCGCCTGCCCTGACAAGTCGAACTGCTCCATCACCTGCACGATGCGCGCACTCAAGCGCTTGCCGTGCAACCCGTAGGCACCACCGAAGAAGCGCAGATTCTCCAATACAGTCAGGTTGCCGTAGAGCGAGAACTTCTGTGACACATAGCCGATGCGCCGACGCGCCGACGCCCTCGCCGTGCGCAGATTCACACCGGCCACCTGAAGAAAGCCACTGGATGAGGGCAACAGCCCACAGAGCATGCGAAAGGTGGTGGTCTTGCCCGCGCCATTGGGCCCGAGCAGGCCGAAGATCTCACCACGCCGAACATCAAAACTGGTACTGGCCACCGCGGTGAAATCACCGAAGGTACGCACCAGATCGCGCACCTCTATGACCACTTCGTCTGGCGGCCCGGCGATGGACCGCTGTCGCTCCAGCGAGTCAACATCCGGGCTGGCCGCGCCCAAGCGCTTGCGCAGCAGCACCATGAAGCCGTCTTCCAGTTGCGGTGGTACAGCCTGGGTGCGCGCACCACGCAACAGCGGCTCAAGCGCTTCCTGCGTGACATTCGCCTGGGTCACAAAGCGCACTTCGCCACCGTGGGGGACCGCATCGACGATAAGGTCCGGATGGTCGATCAGGCGCGACTGAAGCTGCCGCGGTGACTCGCCTTTACCGGGTACGGCGGTGAAACAGCAGCCCAGTGCGCGCTCGCACAACAGATCGGGAGTTCCCTGCGCCAGTAACTCACCCTCATGCAGCACATACACCTCGTCGCAGCGACTGGCCTCATCAAGATAGGCGGTGCTGACAACGACGCTCAGCGACTCCTCTTCAACCAACTGCTGGATGATCTGCCACAGCTCACGGCGGGACAGCGGATCGACCCCGACTGTCGGCTCATCGAGCAACAGCAGATCGGGTGAGCGCACCAGTGTGCAGGCCAGTCCCAGCTTCTGTTTCATGCCACCGGAGAGCTTTCCGGCGGGGCGCTCGGTGAAACGGGCCAGATCGGTCATATGCAAAAGGCGCCGGTAACGCTCGATGCGATCGGCAGCCGGTACGCCGTGAAGGTCGGCGTAGAGATCCAGATTTTCCTGCACACTGAGGTCTTCATACAGACCGAAGCGCTGAGGCATATAGCTGATACGGTCCTGCACCGGCTGCGGGTGCTGCGCGACATCGATACCGAGCACCTTCAACTCGCCCTGATCCGGTCGCATCAGACCTGCACACAACCTCAGTAGCGTGGTTTTACCGGCGCCATCAGGCCCGACCAGCGCCGTCAGCGACCCCATGGGGATCTGCAGATCTACCGATTTCAGGGCGTCCTCGGTCTTGCCGGTCTGCTTGTCGCGAAACGACTTGTGGACCGTGCGGGCTTCGATTGCCAGCTCTGGCCTGTTCATCAGGAGTGTCCGCTGTCGTCCGCGCTGGCGTCCGTTTCGATACGTACCGTGGCAGGCATCCCCAACCTCAGGCGATCTGCGGGATCCTTCACCCGTATACGAACCTCGTACACCAGAGCGGTACGCAGCGACTCGGTCTGCACCGTTTTCGGCGTAAACTCGGCCACCGAGGAGATATAACCCACCTGACCGGTCACCGGATTCTCGGGATCGGTATCGGTAAACACCTGTGCCGTCATGCCTGGGCGTATGCGCCCCAGATCAGGCTCTGACACATACACCCTGATCCACTTGGGATCACTCAAGGCCAGCGTATACACAGGCCGTTGTGCCGAGGCGATGTCGCCGGGCTCCAGAAGGCGGGAGCGAATCACGGCATCCACCGGCGCTTTGAGTGTGGATAGCGCTACTTGATGTTGCTGCAGGGCCAGATCGGCCTGCAGCGCCTTGAGCTGGGCTTCGGCTTGCGCGATATCCTCGACGCGCGGACCTGCCTTGGCCAGTGCCTGTGTCTGTTCCCGATTAGCCAGCTGGGCGCGAGCTGCCTTGAGCTGTGCGCTGGCCGTATCGATATCCTGAGCGCTGATACCCCGCCCTTGTGTTGCGCGCTCGACATCCTTCACCCGGTTAAGGCGACTGAGGGCAAGCTCCACATCGGCTCTGGCAGCTTCGACCAGCGCCTGGGCCTGAGCGATCTCTTCACGACGTGAGCCCTTGTGCAGCTTTTGCACCTGCTGCTGCTGGGCGCTAATAGCGGCGCGGGTCCGGGCAATCTGCAGCGACAAAGTATCGGTGTCGAGCCGGGCCAGTACCTGCCCGGCCTGTACCCGATCGCCCTCCTCCACACTCATCTCGACGATCCGTTCGCTCAGCGTGAAGGCCAGCGATACCTGACGGATATCCACATTGCCATGCAGCACCAGAGAGCCGTCCTCTTGATTGGGCTCGTTGTAGTGCCACCAGCCAAATCCTGTGGCCAGCCCCAGGATCAGAACCAGAACGACTAGCTTGCGCATCGACTGCTCCCTGCAGTTGTATACCGTTTAATCAGTAGATTAACTTGCACAATATTAAATTCAAATTTAAATTACAACTAAATCATAGCTAAGCGTACAACCGCATTACGCACTAGAGAGCAGATGAGTACAGAGAAGAAAACGCCAGCCCGCCGTGGGCGCACCGATGGCGACGCCACCCGCGCACTGATTCTGGAAGCCGCTGGCCAACTGTTTGCCGAGCGAGGCTATCTGGATACGACCAGCAAGGCGATCTGCGCCAAGGCCGGCACCAATATCGCCGCCGTGAACTACCACTTCGGCAGCCGCGATGGGCTGTATCTGGCAGTGATGAGCGAGGTGATGTGTCACCTGCTCAATCTCGAGTATCTGACGCAGGTCGCCAGTAGCAACGCACCACCAGAGGAGAAGCTGGGGCTGATGATCGACGGCCTGGTACAGGGCCTGATCGACGAGCGCAGCTGGCACCCGCGGGTCTGGGCCCGGGAGATCCTGACACCCTCGCCCCTAAACGACCGCATCCTCGAAACCGAGACGCTACCACGCGTAGATCTCGCGATGCCGATTCTGTCCGAGATCACCGGCATCGCCATCGACGACCCGAAACTGAAGTACGGCCTGCTCGGGCTTATGTCGCCCTGCCTGATGCTGATGATCATCAACCCCGATCTTCCGACACCGATTCAAGCGATCTACCAGCGGCCAGCCGCGGAGGTGTCCGACTATATCAAGCGGTTTGTGATGTCAGGTCTGCATGCATTGTCAACGCAAGAACGTTAACACCGCTTACAACGGGCGCCGTGGTTTCAGGATCAGCGGACGCCTGAGATGTCCTAGCAGCAGGAACCCCAACAGCACGGCGATTGCGTACAGCATCTGCATCCCCAGCGTCAGCATTGTGACGGCGCAGAGCAGTGTGCTCAGCCCTGCCAGATAGCGCCAGACACCGCGCAGCAGCATCCATCCCGCCGCCATACTGAACAGATACACCAGCACGAAGATGCCGTTGGCATAGCGGATCAGCTCGTCAACGGGCACCGTGTTCCACCACGCCAGCACCACCGAAATTACACATCCGGCAATCACCAAATTCAGCGCACGACCGGGCATGCCATGGCCGTTGCGCTGGGCAAGCGCCGAGGGAAGCTTGCCCTCGTCCGCGAGGCTCCAAACCAGCCGTGCAAACCCCTGTACATAGATATTGATCGACGCAAAGCAGGCAAGATACCCGATCATCGCCGCAAGTCCGCTTAACTTTACCCCCCACAACTGCCCGATGAGCAGCGGTAGGGATGCACCGTTGGTCTGCGCATCGCCATACACACCGAAGCTGAGCACCGCGACCGAGAAGGCCCAATACACCAACCCTGCCAGTACCACACCGATCAACAACGCCAGCGGGAAATCGTGCTGAGGATTACGGAACTCCTCGCCGAGGTGCGTAAACGCCTCGATACCGACAAAGCACCAGAACATCACCGCCAGCGCCGCTGGGAGCGCGCCCCAGCTGAAATCTGCCAGGCTCAACACCGGCACCTCCGCCGAGGGCAGATCACCGGCCCACCAGATCGCCGCCACCGTGGCGATGATCAACACCGCAATGCCGGTCTGGATCTTGCCCGATGCCCGCGCAGGTCGTTGCCCCAGCGCCAGCATAAGGCCGAGGCTCAGCAACTGAATGATCAGTTCCTCACCCGGCGTGAGATCGGTCAGCGCGTGCCAGAATCCACTGGCCATTTTAAGCGCGGCGGGCAACCCTACCGGAATCACGGCCAGAAACATGAACGCGATTCCGCGCTCCATGCGCGGACCGAACGCACGGCCGATCAGCGACGGCGCACCGCCAGCGTGGGGAAAACGCTTACCCAGTTGGGCAAAGGTGAAGGCGATTGGCAGCACCATCAGAATCAACAGCAGCCAGGCCCAGAGTGAGGCCTCACCGGCCTGGGACGCGGCGACCGCCGGTACAATGAAGATACCGGTGCCCAACAGTGAAGTGGTCAACAAGCCAACCCCTTGGGACAGGCTCAAATCTTGGGTTAAGCGACTCATAACGGCAAACTCGAACGGCGGCTGTGCAGGTGGCGCCCAAGGCACCCCCTATAGCGCGATAGGTGGTTGATACAGCTGTTGCTATAGTAAGGCGCCGCCGAAACGGCGGTAGCTGACAAAGCGGCGGATTTCACCTGCGCATCGTCGGATATGCATGGCGATCTGCCACAGGGACAAAAAAAGAGCGATCATAGACGCCAGAGCGCGGAAGCACCGCGCACGCAGCTTAACGAAGGAGCACCGTGGACAAGTTCGACCAGCAGATACTGGCCCTGTTACGCAACGATGCGCGCGCACCGGTCACGCAGATCGCCCGCGCGGTCAATCTGTCGCGAACCGCTGTGAGCGAGCGTATACGCCACCTCGAACAGCAGGGGATTATTCAGGGGTATCACGCCCGCATCGCCGCCCCCCAGACACCCACCGTGAAAGCGTTTCTCGAGCTGTTCTACAATGAGAGCCGATGCGAACACTACGTCGAACAGATCCGCGCCTTTCCCGAGGTTAAACGCTGCTGCGGCATCAGCGGCGAAACCGACATGCTGATCTACATCGAAGCGGCCAGCATGGAACGGCTGATTGAGATCCGCGCCGCCATCGAGGACTTCCACAAGATGATACGGGTGAAAACCCATATCATCATGAAAGAGTGGGAGATGTAAGCACGCCGCTCAGTCAGGCGCTGAAAATCCGATTCCGACCAGGGTAACGTCGTCGCTGCGCTCTTCCTGACCTTGCCAGTCCGCCAGGCGGCCCAGCAGCACGTCATTCAGCTCAGAGAGCGGTTGGTCGCGATACTCGATCAACAGCTCTTTCAAGCGGCGCTTGCCGAACGGGAACCCCTTGTTGCCCCCGTTCTGGTCGATGTAGCCATCGGTCGTGACCAATAGACTGTGCAGTGAGCTGATGCTCAACTCATGCTCGGTGAACACGTAGTGGGGGTCCGAGCTTCGGTAACCAATACCCTGTCGATCGCCTTTGATGACGTTCAGTTCGCGGGCTTGATCAAAGTAGAACAGAGGGGTCTCAGCCCCTGCATAACGCAGGATATCGCGCGCCTTGTCGAAATAGAGCACCGCACCATCCAGCCCGGCATTACTTGCAGAGCCCGGATTGTCCTGACGCAACAGTGTTCGAATGGTGCGATTAAAGCGCTGCAGTATCTCGGCAGGATGTACCTCTTGCAGCCCTGCCCGCAGGTCGCTGACGATCCCTCGCTCCACCGCCTTGACCAGCATGGTCATGAACGCTCCCGGGACGCCGTGACCGGTGCAGTCAATTACCATCAGCAGCGCTTCGCTGTCATTACGTAGCGGATCGAACAGGAAGATATCACCTCCGACCACATCCTTGGGTTGCCAGACCGTGAAATGGGTATCGAAGAATGCCTGCAGGGTATCGGGCTCGGGCAGCAGTGCAGTCTGTATCAACGAGCCATACTCGATTGAATCCGAAATTTTTCGGTTGAACGCCTCCAGCTGACGTTCAGTTTCTTTGCGTTCGGTGATATTGATCGCCACCCCCGCCGTCGCATAAAGCCGGCCACGGTGATCGTGCAGCGGGAACCGATACGACAGGAAAATATTATCCTGGTCATCCACCGGTACCGTCACTTCGCGAATGGTCAGCTCCTTGTATTCGTCCGGCAGCTGATCCGGGTCGATCGTGGTGGGAGCCGTCTGATCTGTTGTCGGGCTATCCAGCCCAATAACCTCACTGTCCATGCCAAACACGGTGCGCCAGCCTCGATTGACCAGCAGATAGTTTCCGCTCAGATCCATCACGTGAATCACCGCGTCTGTGTTGTCGATCAGATCGTGCATCAAACGGCGGCTTCTGTTGAGTTCCTCCTGTGCGGCCTGCAACTGTGTAATATCGGTTAACACCACCAGATAAATCGCCTCGTCGCCAATATCCACGGCTGTGGCACTCACCGTAAACAGATGACCGGCTATACAGGCCACATGGGTATTCCCAGGATGGAGCCGCAGGTACTCGATCCAGTTGTGCTCGCCCATCATTCGCTGCAGATAATGTTCCCCTTCACGTTGCTCGAAGGTGTCGCATATACAGTCGTGCGGAAACTCATCCAATGATTGCAGGCCGTACAAAGCCAGAAATGCTTGGTTGACGGTCTTGATGTGACGCCCGTCCGTGGTCAATACGATACTTGGCTGTGAATCCAGCACCTCGGCAAGGTATTCCTGACTCTCCCGCAGCTCCTCGGTACGTGCTTCAACCTTGCGCTCCAGTGAACTGCTTAGCTCCTCAACCTCTTTCTTCGCGGTTATATCCTGGCGAATGGCGCTATAGCCAATGTGTTCCCCGTTCAGGTCGTACTCTGGCTGAATGATTGCGTCCACCCAGAAATGGCTTCCATCGCGCCTGAGATTCTTGATCTCCCCTCGCCAGGTTTCACGCTTTTCCGCTATGGTGCGCCACATTTCACGGTACAGTTCGGGATCGTTCTCCGGATGTTTTATCAGGCGGTGGTTCTGCCCCAGCAACTCGCTGCGTCGATACCCACTGATCGAGCAAAAGGCATCGGAGACGTAGGTAATCTGGCCATTGAGATCGGTCTTGGATGCGATGACATGTCGATTGAACGATTCCAGCAAGGCGGTAAGCTCAGCGGTCGCTCGCCGCACCCTGGTTTTAAGTGCCCGGTTCCAATAAACCATAATGGCCGTAAGCGCCATCACTACCGCCAAGGCTTTCCAAAACAGGGAATAGTCGAAACCCTGCTGCACTTTGACCTGCACCCAGTCGTGGTAAAACTGCTCCCGCTCCTTCTCCGTCAAGGTTGCGAATACCTTGTTCACGATCGATTGCAGCTCGGGATAACGCGGCGAAATCAGGAAATGGTGGTTGAATTGAAAGTCGGTGTTGCCGGCAACCCTCAGCTCCGCGCCTGGCATCCGCCCCATGTAATAAAGCACGGGCGCCAGGTGGCCGAGAAATACATCGGCCTTGCCACTGGAGACCTGTACCAGCGCCTCAGGTATATCCCGGGTCTCGATAATATTCGCCCCGGGAAGTGCCTTCCTGAGATAGTTGTAACTGGTATAGCCGTTGGGCAGAGCGAACGTGCGATCTTTCAGCTCATCGAGCGAGCGCACATACGCGATATCGCTGTTGGTCACAATCACCATCGGGTATGACGCGAAGCGGTCACTGAGCAAACCCAGCGCTTTTTCCTCAGGGCTATCGCCAATACCCGGCACCATGTCGATAACGCCATTCTGGAACTGAGTGAGAACTTCAGGCCAGGACTTTGACGGCACATATTGAAACTCTATACCTGTTCGCTTGGACACCAGCGCCAGGTATTCCCCCATGATGCCCGTCATACCACGCTCATCAATGACCGACAGCGGTTTCCAGTTCACTTCGCTATAGCGGATCACCTGGTGCGACCCCAGCCACGCCTTCTCCTTCTCAGTGAGGTTGAGCGCCTCCAGATCGGCGGGGTCCGGATAGCGATTGGAGTTACCAAGCCAGAACTGAATCATCGCCCGCATTTCGTCGGTACTGATGGCAGCCAACCCCTTGCTTAAAATACCATTGAGTTCGGGAGCATCACGGCGCGAAGCCAGCGCCAGAGGCGAGGGGTCGAACAGTTTCTCTTTCGGCAGGCCGACAATTTTCAGATTGCTGATGTAGTTCTTCTCCATCAAATACTGATGGGCAGCCATTATGCCGATGGTGATATCCGCTTTGCCGTATGCAACGGCCTGTAGAGCATCCAGATCTGAATCGACCAGAAAGAGTGACGTTTCAGGGTAGTGCTTTTTGAAATACTCGGTGTAGTAGAAGCCTTTTGGTAACGCGATGGTTTTCTTGAGCAGGTCATTCAGGTTTTGCACCGGCGTATCAGACTCACGCATGACGATGCCGCGCAACGCATTCAGGTAGGGCTCGGTGAAATCCAGATACTGGGCACGCTCAGCCGACGGCGTCACATTGAGCAACACATCCAACTCGCCCTGCTTCATCAACTTTTGCGCTTCATCCCATGTCGGCTCGGACTCATACTCAATTCTAGCGCCGGTTTTCTCACCAATCAGGTTCATAAGCGAGATCCCCAGCCCCCTGGGCTGGCCCGCTTCTACATAGCTAAATGGCGGCCAGTTCTTGTCGAGATGAACCTTAATGACCGGATGGTTCGACAGATACGACGTTTCAGCCTTCGACAGCACGACCGCAGTTGTCGGTGCACCATCTCGCTGCTCACCGAACCATTTCAGAAAAATGGCGTTTTTCTCCTCGTCACTGATCGATGCAACGGCCTTCTGCACGATACCGGCCAATAACGGTGCACTCTTGCGCACGCCGACACGCAGCTGATTGGTGTAAAAATCCACCGGCAAAACCGGTTTAATCCCGGTTTGCATGCTGTGAGACAACTGGTAATTCACCACGGCATAGCCGTCGATATAAGCATCTGCGCGCTCAAGCAGAACCGCGTCCAGCCCCTCCTGCAGGGTGTTCACCCTAACCAGCTGAATGTCGGGAAACCGGCGAGTCAGGTGATCGACGATCTGATAGCCGTCAATCACGGCAACCCTTAACTTGGCCAGCGCTTCTATCGACGTCGGCGGCGAAGCGTCCTGACGCATGAACGCATAGTCCTTGATCTCGAAATAGGGCGCGGTGAACGTTGTAAACTCAGCCCGAGTGGGGCTCTCGTACATGGCTGGCAGAATATCCAACTCGCCATTCTGAAAGGCTTTCAGCATCGCCGACCAGTTCAGTCCGGTCTCGTAGTGCAGCCGAAGCCCGGCTTTGCGCGCGACAAGGTCCATGATATCGCGTGCTATACCCTTATAACGTCCATCCTGGCCGACGAAATCAAAGGGCGGCCAGTCCAGTTCGCCTCCTACCTTGACCTCCCCGTGCTGAGCGATCCATGCCTTCTCTTGAAGCGTCAATCCTATATTGCCTGTGCGAACCCCGGTCCAGGGCTCCAATAGCTCGTTGAACTCCTGCTGCCCGATATCGTCCAGCGCCAGCTGTAATATATCCCGCAAGATAGGGTTGTTTTTCGGTGTACCCAAGGCCAGCACAGAGCCGGCCCGGGTAGAGTCGCGACCATGAATCTTCAGGTTGTTGAGCAGTTCCTGTGTGATCAGGTAGTCCGCCACTGCACGGTTGCCGACATAGGCATCAACCTCACCACTGCTCACGGCCCCCAAGCAGTGTGATGTGTCGCGATACTCACGAATAACTATTTCCGGGAAGTGTTCTCGCAGATATTTGACCGTGCCAATACCGGACTCGAGGGCCACTGTCTTACCGCGTAATGCATTCAGGTCAGCAATATAATCGGCATCACGGCGGGCAACGATGACGTGCGGGATTCGAAGATAAGGGTCGGTGAAGTTGAAATAGGCTTCGCGTTCAGGCTTGGGCGTTATATCAAGAAGCGCATCCAGCTCGCCCTGTTTCGTCTGCTCGTACACCTGTTGCCAGGCACCCGAGACGATATGTAACCGACCATCCAGTCGCCGGTTAAGCGCCGCTACAAGGTCGGCGCCTATACCCTGGGGCCTTTGCCGCTGATCGACAAAGTTCATCGGTGGCCAGGCGTCCATGGCCCCAATATCTATACGGGGGTGGGCACCGATCCACGCCTTCTGTTCGTCGTTGAGCGTGGACTCTATCCATTCGGGACCTGCACAGGCCAAGGAGCTGAACAGGAACAACAGCAGTGCAACCCATTTTCTCATCGGCAGATCCTTTAGCCCCCGTGAACCGATCCCTCTACCGGACCATCGGCCGGACGGACAATCAGAGATCGTCTTTCAGACGGTCCCGAATCTCGAGAAATTCGTCGATATGTTGAAAAAAAATGTCGATCAGATCGGGATCGAAATGCTTCCCTTTTTCCTCTCTGAAAAGCTCGAATATGCGTGCGTCGTCCCACGCATTTTTGTAGCAGCGTTCGCTACCCAACGCATCAAATACATCGGCCAATGCCGTAATTCTTCCGCCGATGTGGATATCCTTGCCCTTCAAGCCTCGCGGATACCCGCTACCATCCCACTTTTCATGGTGCTCGTACGCCACGGTCGCAGCCAGTTTAAGAAGCGGCCGAGTGGAGTAGGCGAGCATTTCGTAGCCGAGTTGAGCATGAGTATTCATAACCTCGCGCTCGTGCTCGTCCAGCCGACCAGGCTTGTTGAGAATGCTGTCGGGAATAGCCACCTTGCCTATGTCATGCATCGGCGAAGCCTGCTTGAGCAGCTCAGCCTCTTCTTCTGCTAGCCCATAGTAAAGCGCGAACAGTTTTGAGTATTCGGCCACACGCCGAACGTGGTTGCCGGTCTCCTTTGAGCGACTCTCGCCTATGGCCCCCATGGTGAAGACCACTTCACGCTGGGTTTCTTCTATCTCTTTGTTGAGTCTTTCGATCTCATCGAACCGGCGCTGAAGCTCGTCATACTCTTGGCGCTGACGCTTGTCGCTGCGCTCCATGATTTTCTTCTGCCGACCGATATCTTTCACAATACGATCGGTCGTTCGGTTGAACCGCTCTCGTAATCCCTCCAGCTCCTCGATGAGCTTGTCGTCAGGACTCTTGCTCATTCGCTCATCCCTTCTCAACGAGGTTAAGGGTCAGGCTGTCGAAGTCCTCGATAAAGTCCTCGCCAGCTTCACGCGCACTCTCGTTCTCGGGATCGTAAATCCAGTTGACCTCCAGGGCGTGCTCGGCACTTGCCTCTTCCATCAGGTCGAACATATCGAAGAACAGTTTCGAGCTGCTGGAGTTGAAATAGATGATCTCCATATTAACCACCGTTCGCTCTGGCAACTCGCTGGAAAAATACTGTTCGAGCCAGTCCATGACAGGCTGATAGAAATCGAAGGTGTTCTCCGGATAGGACTTTCCGGAAAATGCGATAACGCCAGCGGGGTCCAAGACAATTTCCGGTGTGTACTGAGTCGCTTCCAGTCGCAGTGTTTCCATAACAGCACTCCGGGTCATTTCACTATCGCCTTAAACTGAAAATAGTATTTGCCTTCACCAATCGGGATGAACTCGTAGCTGATTGATTCACAGCGCTTGGCGATCTCATAAAAGCCGATGCCAGCCCCTTGACCATGGCTGTCTCGACCAGTTTTTCTCAGCTCGCGATAGCGCTTCTTGAGTCCATCGTTATCCAGTTGCCCTATCTCCTCGAGCTTGGGCAGGATCTTGTTCTTGTCTGAATCGTTCAGGATGTTCTGACTCAGGACATAGTAGGCGTCGTTCTCCCCTTTTCCGACCATAATGAGGCCCTTGGGGTCGAACGTATCGCCTTCCACTTCCCGGCTTTTGGAGTAGTTCATCATATTCTGAGACAGCTCGATGAATATGACAAAAATATTGTTGGCAAGCCCCTGATTTAAATCCTTTTTTTCACTCTCGCGCTCAAGCGCATCGGTCATACCCGCGATCAGGGACTGGGTAATGAAACCACCGTATGTGAGAAAGACGATGCCGTCTGCGTCCAAGATCTTTTCAATCGCTTGAATGTCCATTCCAAAACCCTTTGGTCATCGGCGTTTTAGTTAGCTATCCCGCTAGCCGAGTGCGAATGCCTCACAACGATTACAGCCGACATTACCCGAAACGGTCGCATCCCTATAAACCGCATACTAACACCAGAACCCGCTTTGTCATCCTCCTATAGGCGCTCAAGGCCGCCAGCTGTCCAGCGTTTCGAGATAGTTGGCACGCTCAAAGCCTGAAGGGTCGGCCGCATTGCGGTATGACACGCTGCCTTTGAGCTGCAGCAGGCTGTCGTACTCATGCTCGTCCAGCCAGTGCAGCAGCATTGTCTTTATCTCGGGCAGGATGCCAGGCCCTCTCTGCATCAGTGCGCTGGCCATCTGGGTAATGTCGGCACCACACATCTGCGCCTTGATCACATCTTCAGCGGTGTGAACACCTCCCGTCACCGCGATATCCACGGCTACCTGGGCACGGACAATGGCGATCCAGCGCAATCGCTCGCGCAGTTCCTCTGAACGCGAAAGTTCCAGCAGCGAACGCAGCCGACGGGACTCAAGATGGATATCCGGCTGCAGAAAGCGGTTGAACAGCACCACGGCATCGGCCCCGATCTGCTTGAGCTGCTTGACGAAATGCACGGGACTTGTGAACTGAGACGAGATCTTCACAGCCAATGGCAGGTCCGGCACGCTGGAGCGCACGGCGTGGAGAATATCGAGATAGCGCCTCTCCACATCCTGCGCCGCCTCATCACCGTCGGCAGCGACATAGTAGATATTAAGCTCCAGCGCATCGGCTCCGGCTTCGGCGATCTGCCGGGCGTGTTCGGACCAGCCGCGACGGGTCACGCCGTTGAGGCTGGCGATCACCGGGATCTCCAGATGCTCTTTCATCTGCCGCACGGTTTCCAGATAGCGCTCTTCGGCGGTTTTGAAGCCATCGGGCTCAGGCAGATAACCGTCGGACTCGGCATGTCCCTGCTCACGGTCGTAAAGAAACTGATGCAGCATCTGCTGATCCTGCTGACACTCCTCTTCGAACAGACTGTGCATGACGATAGCCGCCGCACCTGCATCCTCCAGCGTTCGCGCGCCACTGAGGGTCGCGGTCAGCGGCGAGGCCGAGGGGACAAGGGGGCTGCTAAGTGCCAGCCCCAGATAACGCGCTTCTAGTCGATTGTTCATGATTACACCTCCTCCACTTCCGATTCCCCTGCCGTGTCGGCCGGTGACTCAACCTCTTCCCAACTCAGTTCGGCCAGCTGCGCATAACGGTGATAGCGCTCTGTCACCTCATGTTGGGCCGCATCGAGAAACGCTTTGGCGGCTTCCGGGTGGGTGCGCATCAGCATGCTGAAACGGGCCTCGGTGCGGGCAAAATGGGTGTAGGGAATCGAGGGTGGCTTGGAGTCAAGCCGCAGAGGGTTCTGCCCCTGTGCCGCTCGACGCGGATCGTAGCGCAGCAGCGGCCAATGACCGGAATCCACCGCCAGCCGCTGATGCTCATGGTTGTCGGCCATATCGAAGCCGTGCGCAATACAGGGTGAGTAGGCGATGATCAGCGACGGGCCGTCATAGCTCTCGGCTTCGAGGAAGGTACGCAGGGTATGCACATCCTTCGCGGCATACGCCACATGCGCTACATAGACATGCTCGTAGTCCATCGCCAGCCGCGCAAGATCCTTCTTCGGCCCCGCCTTCCCGCCGGCTGAGAACTTGGCTACTGCCGCACGCGGCGTCGCCTTGGATGTCTGGCCGCCGGTATTGGAGTAGACCTCGGTATCGAGCACCAAAATATTGACGTTACGCCCCGAGGCCAGCACATGGTCCAGGCCGCCGTAGCCGATGTCGTAGGCCCAGCCATCGCCACCGACGATCCAGACACTGTGTCGCGCCAGCTTGTCGGACACGGCCAGTAGCGCTTTAGCACAGGGATCATCCAGCACCTCCAGCTGTGGGCGCAGCACAGCGATGCGATCACGCTGGGCCTTGAGCCCCGCTTCGCTGCTTTCGTCGGCGTTGAGTATCGCCTCGGCCAGACCACCTTCAAGACGATCACCAAGTCCCTGCAAGAGCGCCCGGGCATAGGCGGTTTGCGCATCCAGTGCAGCCCTCATCCCCAGCCCGAACTCGGCGTTGTCCTCAAACAGGGAGTTGTTCCAAGCCGGCCCCTTGCCTTCGGCGTTCACACTCCAGGGTGTGGTGGGCAGGTTGCCGCCGTAGATCGATGAACATCCGGTCGCATTGGCGACCAACATGTGATCGCCACAAAGCTGGCTCAGCAGCCTGACATAGGGTGTTTCGCCACATCCTGAGCAGGCACCGCTGAACTCGAATAGCGGTTGGTACAGCATCGCGCCCTTGAGCGTCGTCTCCTTCACCTGTGTGCGGTCAAACTCGGGCAGGGCGTTGAAAAACGCCCAGTTGGCCTTCTCCTGCGCCAGCGTCTGCTCCTTGGGCACCATGTTGATCGCCTTGCGGCTGGCATTGCTCTTGTCGGTGATCGGACAGATTTCGACACAGAGGGTGCAGCCGGTACAGTCCTCAGGCGACAGCTGGTAACTGATCAGGGTATCGGGTGGAAAATCCTTGGCCCCCTTGATTGGCACCGCCTTGAAACCATCAGGCGCCCCCTGCATTTCGCTGGCATCAAAGGCCTTGGAGCGAATAACACTGTGGGGGCAGACCAAGACGCACTTGCCGCAATGCGTGCACAGGTCAGGCTCCCAGCTGGGGATCTGCAACGCCAGATCACGTTTTTCATATTGCGCCGTTGCCGAGGGCCAAGCCCCGTCCGGCGGCAGCTGGCTGACCCGCAGAGCATCCCCACGACCGGCGATCAGCTCGGCGGTAACGCCCTTCAGGAAGGGGTCTTCAGCCACGTCGATCACCCGCATGGCTATCTGACCTTCGGCCTTTGCCGGAACAGTGAACGGTTTCAGATGCGACAGCGCGTTATCGATCGCTTCAATGTTCATATCGGCGATACGGCGGCTGCGTTTACCATAGGTGGCGTCCACCGCCGTCTTGATCTCGGCGATGGCGCGCGCTTTGGGCAACACATCGGTCAGCGCAAAAAAGCAGGTCTGCATGATGGTGTTTATGCGCTTGCCCAGCCCCGCCTCTTCAGCAACCTTGTAAGCGTCGATCAGATGCACCTTGAGCCTGCGATTTTGCATCAACCGCTGAACTTCGCCCGGCAGGCTGTGCCAGAACGCATCGCCTTCAAGTGGTGTATTGATCAGTATGCAGGCACCCTCTTTCGCCAGCTCGAACATCGGATAGCGATCGAGAAACTGGGGTTGATGACAGGCCACAAAATCTGCCTGAGCGGGCTGAATCTCATAAGCGGCATGAATGGGCTCTGGCCCAAAGCGCAGATGCGAGACGGTGACCGCACCGGACTTTTTCGAGTCGTAAACGAAGTGCCCCTGGGCATACCGACCCGCCTCGGAGCCGATGATCTTGATGCTGTTCTTGTTGGCACTGACAGTGCCATCGGCACCCAGACCGTAAAAAACCGCCTGCATCCACTGCGCGCAGGCATCGGTGCGAAAAGCCGGGTCGTAATCCAGACTCAAACCACTGACATCATCGGCTATACCCACCGTAAACTGGACACGGGGCTTGTCACTGCCAAGGTGGTCAAACACCGCCTTGACCATTGCGGGCGTAAACTCTTTCGAGCCCAGCCCGAAGCGCCCACCGATCACCCGCGCCATTGCGCGCCCCGTCCACTCGCCCGTGACCGTTGCCTGCATCAGTGCGGTCGCCACGTCCTTGTACAGAGGCTCGCCGTTGGCACCGGGTTCCTTGGTACGATCGAGCACGGCGATTGATCTGACACTCTCCGGTAGTGCAGCGAGTAAGCGGGCGCCGTCAAAGGGGCGGAACAGGCGCACTTTCAGCACGCCGACTTTTTCACCGCTGGCATTGAGGTGACTGACCGTTTCCTCGACGGTTTCTGCGCCTGAGCCCATCAGCATGATGACCC
The DNA here is from genome assembly GCF_000705555.1 of Marinobacterium lacunae. Lineage (GTDB taxonomy): Bacteria > Pseudomonadota > Gammaproteobacteria > Pseudomonadales > Balneatricaceae > Marinobacterium_D > Marinobacterium_D lacunae. The sequence goes on along the minus strand of NZ_JMQN01000015.1, from coordinate 201,847 downwards.
GTTCAGCATCAGGGTCGCCTACGTACTCATAGAGCCGGTATTGACGGCCGGTGACCGCCGCAAAACGGTCCATCGCTGACTGCACGATGGCGGGAAAAGCATCGTAGAACGGGTTGGTGGCTTCTCGCGACTGGAAAAACACATCCGGATTCTGCGATGTGCCCCTGACCTGAGGCCGGTTGGGCGACATGCCGCGATCACGGCAGGCTTGTACCAGATGCGCCGGAATCAGCGTTCTGAGCTGCTCATCGGTAACAACCTGAACCTTACTGACCTCATGGCTGGTACGAAAGCCGTCGAAGAAATGCAGCACCGGCACCCGTCCCTCCAGCGTCGCCATCTCGGCTATACAGGCAAAATCCATCACCTCCTGCCCACAGTTAGAGGCCAGCAGTGCGAAACCGGTGGTGCGGGCCGCCATGACATCGGAGTGATCGCAGAAGATGGACAGTGCATGCGTGGCCACTGAACGTGCCGCGACATGAAAGACCGTCGGCGTCAGTTCACCGGCGATCTTGAACATGTTGGGGATTTTGAGCAGCAGCCCCTGAGACGCGGTAAACGTACAGGTTTTGGCACCGGCCTGTAGAGAGCCGTGCACAGCACCGGCGGCACCGGCTTCGCTCTGGAGTTCGATAACGTCGGGGACAGCACCCCAAAGGTTGGCCCGGCCGCTTGCACTCCAGGCATCACAGAGCTCACCCATAGGCGAGGCGGGCGTGATCGGGTAGATCGCGATCACATCGTTGAGTTGGTGGGCGATGGTGGCGGCCGCTTCGTTGCCGTCCATCATGCGGTATTCGGGCGCCATTCGGGTCTCCTTCTATCCGCCGGCACATTGCGACTTCGAGTATCGCAGTTGCACTGTGCAGAGAAACTGACACAGACCAACTTCCGGGTGGAAAAAGGTCTGTGCCACTAACAGGATAGACGCCGAATAGCGCTTGGCTTAGCTTACCTCGCGTCCTGACGAGATAATATCAACCAGCTCACGGAAGCTGGTGGCACGCAGGTTAAGTTCCACAGCGATACGCAGACGTCTTGCAATATCACTCGAGGAGATAATGCCGCGGATACGGTGGCTATCGGAGTCGACCACCAGCATGTGCGGTTGCCCTTCGTTCTTCAGCGTTTCCAGCAGATCACCGATGGTGCCCCTCTCAACAGCACCGATCAGTACACCCTTGAGTTTCTCCTTGGGCGTCATCAGATCACCAATGGTCAAATCACTGCGCGACTGACCGGAGCTGGTGGCAAGACTCAACACCTTGCGGCTTTCGAGATCCGCCACGGTGACGATGCCGCGGAACGCATCCGACGTATCGGTAACGAGGATTGAACGCACGTGCGCCTTGCGCATGGCCGAGATCGCTTCATCGATGCTGACATCCGGCTGCATGGTGAGCGGACGGTGGTAAAGAAAGTCGGTCATGACCAGACGTGCCGGGCTGTTGAGATCGAAGCTTTCAACCTGATCGGATTCGATAACCGATGGATATTCGCTCAGGCTGACGGTTTTCAATTCATGATAACGATGCATAGAACAGACTCCTCCTGCCTTAGGGCAGAATGGGTAATTATGGGTGGAATTCCGAACGCGGGGATTCAGTCGATCGGTGGTGCGCGTGAGGGCGGCAGTTTTGCCGGGCTGACAGCGACGGACTGAACTGAATGAGCGGTAGGCGTTATCGAAACGCCCGGTTCGGGTAGTCTGAAAACATCGAATACGGCGGCACTATGATCTGGATCCAGCGTCGTACTGTCCGACAGTTCCAGATTAAACAGCCCTTCCACCAGGGCTGGTTGATTCAGGTTGCGTTTTTCCAGCGCATAACTCTGCGGAACCTGCAACAACAGCAGGGCCATCAGGCCTACGCCCAGCAAAGAGAACAGTGTTCGGTTGTACTGCGTCATATCTTCACCGCAACCGTCCAATCCAAACAGATTGGATCCATACCTCTAGATTAGTGGAAAGCTCGGTATTCTCCAACTGTCTCAAAAACCCAGCGTTCATATCTAGAAAATTGTATAAATCGCGCAGATAAATGCAGTTTATCGATGGCCTGAACACCTTAAACTTATGCGTATAACCTCCCGGTGACTTCGGGCACATGAATTGAGGAAACACGATGTCCACTATGCCTACCCTGTTCGTCTCTCACGGCTCTCCAACCTTTGCGCTGGAGCCTGGCCAGATTGGCGAAACTTACTCGCGCCTGGGTCAAACCCTGCCCCGCCCGCGAGCCATCTTGGTGCTATCGGCACACTGGATGACCCGGGGCTTAAGGGTGACAACACACCCTCAGCCCGAGACGATTCACGATTTCGGTGGTTTTCCCCAGCCACTGTACGAGCTGCGCTACCCGGCGCCTGGCGCGCCGCAAATCGCACAGTCGGTCGTCGACCTGCTCAACGAACAGGGTCTTGCCACGCTTGCAGACCCTTCGCGAGGGTTTGATCACGGCGTCTGGGTGCCTCTTCTGCACCTTTACCCCAACGCCGACATCCCGGTGATTGCCCTCTCGTTACCGGCGTTCTACAGCACCCGCGAAACCTGGATGCTGGGCCGGGCCTGTGCGGCCCTTCGGGATCAGGGTATCCTGATCATCGGCTCCGGCAGCATCACCCACAATTTGTATGAACGCTCGATGGGGCCTGCCGAACCCTACGTCACCGAGTTCACAGACTGGACCGACGATCAGATCAAGCACGGGAATATCGAAGCGCTGCTGGATTACCGTCGACTGAGTCAGGCCGGCGTGCGGGCACATCCAACAGAAGAGCATCTACTGCCGCTGTACTTCGCCATCGGTGCCGCCGGTGAAGAGTGGAGCCACGCCCGTCGATTAACGGGACAGATCACACACGGCGTTCTGTCGATGGACGCCTGGTTATTTGCCGAAACCAGCGGTGCGGCACAAGAGGACTGAACATGACACTACCGCAGATGATCGAAATTCCAGCCGCGGGCGAAACCCGTTATCTCTTCATCCTTGCCCATGGCGTTGGGGCCAACAAGGAGAACCTTGAACCCTTGGGCCACGCCCTGCACGCGGCCTTTCCCCACGCCTGCGCGCTGGTTGTAGACGGATTCGAGCCGTTTGACGGCGGATTCGGCGGACGCCAGTGGTTCTCGCTTGCGGGGATCACCGAAGAAACCCGCCCTCAGCGGGTCGCCGCGGCACTGCCTGCGTTCCTCACCTTGGTGGAAACGCTCAAGCAACGCTACGGCGTTGATGCTGCACATACCGTACTGGTCGGTTTTTCTCAGGGCACCATCATGTCACTGGAAGCGATCAAGGCTAAAGACGGTCTGGCCGGTCAGGTACTGGGCTTCTCCGGCCGCTACGCCTCGCTACCGGAACAAGCGCCCCAGAAAACCTCGATTCACCTGTTGCACGGTGAAAATGATGGCGTAATTCCGGTCAGCCACGCCCGCGCCGCACACGAGAGACTGGTGTCCCTGGGTGCCTCCGTCACGCTGGATACTGAAAAAGGCACCGATCATGAAATCACGCCGCTGCTACTGGAGATGGCCGTGCAGCGGCTGGCTGAGTCTTTGGCGAGCTAACCACACCGGGGCTGTTCAGCCCCAAGTTATACTGCCATACCATCAGCATGACGCTGACGGTAGAAATCATGGATCGTCCCGCGCTCCTCACGGTAGAACTGCTCCAGCTCAGCTTTCTCCTTTAGCAGTTCCGGGCTGGGCTTGGTCCACTGCTCCTCGGGCAGTGGCGCGGACCAGGCGTCGATGCTGGCGGGCATCGGCTTCATACTGTACTTCTGATCCCACTCTGCCACCCAGTACGGAAACTTCCAGAAGCAGAACAGGTTATAGAAATAGAACCAGACCATGCTCAGCCGGGAGTAGCCGATATCGCCGCGTCTTGAGCGGAACCAGCTTTTTTCACCGCGACGGTACATCTCATGCCGCTTGCGCCGTTCCGCATCGAAGGTGGCGCGGGTCTCGGGCGGCATGGGACGCGGCCAGCACTCCGGGCCTTCATCCATATAGCGGCGCATCGTCTCCCAGGCCTCCTGCGCCTGGTTTACCAGACTCACCTTCTGATGCAGCAGCCAGTACTTCTCGCCGTTTGCATAGGGCAGTGCCATGCCGAAGGTGAGGCTCTTGATCAGGTTGGTGCCGGTGGAGCCGGTGCTCAGCGCCGTCCAGGCCACCACCTCTTCCCAGGGGCAGATGACCGGTTCGTCGCTGCCCTTGGGGAAAAAACACACCTCCCGGCGCTGGCGGTTCAGACGCAACGGGCGCTGACGGGACTTGCGGAAGGTGGTGTACAGGATGGCATACAGGATGATGCCCGCCAAAATCAGGAAAATGGAGCCGAGGGTGGCATAGGTACCCTCCCCTGACTGCAAAAAGTAGTAATAATAGCTGTGATCATAACCATCTCGGTGTTCCAGAAGAAAACCATCCAAAACCTGCACGAGGAAAAACACCCAGAACACTCCCATCAGCATCCCAATACCCAGTTGCACCTGAAACGCCTTGCCATAGTTGCTCTGACCGATATCCATATAGGTCTCGTTGACCGCCATCACCTCGCCGGCGGCCATGCGCCCCGCCTTAGGTGCCCAAGAAGGCATAGGCTGTGGGGAGAAGAACATCGCCTCACCCCAGAGGTGCTTGCGAACCTCGCCGGCGCGGGGCGGGCGTTCCTTCAGTTCCAGCGACCCACTGTCGGGGACGGTCGTTTTTTTTCGGCGCATCAGACCGCCTCCACATCCGCCGCCTGTCGGGCGCGGTAGAAATCGTGGATAGTCCCGCGCTCCTCGCGGTAGAACTGCTCCAGCTCAGCCTTCTCCTTTAGCAGTTCCGGGCTGGGCTTGGTCCACTGCTCTTCCGGCAGCGGTGCAGACCATTCATCGATGCTGGCGGGCATCGGTTTCATGCTGTACTTCTGATCCCACTCCGCTACCCAGTACGGAAACTTCCAGAAGCAGAACAGGTTCCAGAAGTAGAACCAGAACAACCCCAGCCAAGAGGGGCCGATATCCTGTTGTCTGGACCAGAACCAGCGCTTGGTGCCGCGCTTGAACATCTCGCGCCGCCTGTAACGTATATCGTCGAAGGTGGCGCGGGTCTCGGGCGGCATGGGACGCGGCCAGCACTCCGGGCCTTCATCCATATAGCGGCGCATCGTCTCCCAGGCCTCCTGCGCCTGGGTCACCAACATGACGTCCTGATGCAACAACCAGTAGTTCTCGCCGTTGTCGTAGGGCAGCGCCATACCGAAGGTGATGCTTTGCATCAGGTTGGTGCCGGTAGAACCGGTGCTGAGCGCGACCCAGGCTACCACCTCCTCCCAAGGGCAGATGGCCGGTTCGTCGCGGCCCTTGGGGAAAAAACACACCTCCCGGCGCTGGCGGTTCAGGCGCAGCGGGCGCTGGCGGGACTTGCGGAAGGTGGTGTACAGGATGGCATACAGGTAGATGCCGCCAGCAATTAAAAAAATGTATCCGAGAGGGGGGGAAATTTCCGACGCTATCTCTTTGAAATAATAAAAAAAACTTTGGTCGTAGTAGTTTTTGTATTGGAGCCCAAACCCCATTGCAATAGCGGCCATAAAAAACACCCAGAACCCGCCCATAAGGATCCCAATACCCGCTTGCACCTGAAACGCCTTGCCGCAGTTGCTCTGGCCGATATCCATATAGGTCTCGTTGACCTCCAACACCTCGCCGGCGGCCATGCGCCCCTCCCCAGCCGCCCAGGTGGGCATGGGCCGGGGAGAGAAGAACATCGCCTCGCCCCAGAGGTGCTTGCGAACCTCGCCGGCGCGGGGCGGGCGTTCCTTCAGTTCCAGCGACCCACTGTCGGGGACGGTCGTTTTTTTGCGGCGCATCAGACCGCCTCCACATCCGCCGCCTGTCGGGCGCGGTAGAAATCATGGATCGTCCCGCGCGCCTCGCGGTAGAACTGCTCCAGCACAGCCTTCTCCTTTAGCAGTTCCGGGCTAGGCTTGGTCCACTGCTCTTCCGGCAGTGGTGCAGACCATTCATCGATGCTGGCGGGCATCGGCTTCATGCTGTACTTCTGATCCCACTCCGCCACCCAATACGGAAATTTCCAGAAGCAGAACAGGTTATAGAAATAAAACCAGACCATGCTCAGCCGGGAGTAGCCGATATCGCCGCGTCTTGAGCGGAACCAGCTTTTTTCACCGCGACGGTACATCTCATGCCGCTTGCGCCGTTCCGCATCGAAGGTGGCGCGGGTCTCGGGCGGCATGGGACGCGGCCAGCACTCCGGGCCTTCGTCCATATAGCGGCGCATCGTCTCCCAGGCCTCCTGCGCCTGGGTCACCAACATGACGTCCTGATGCAGCAACCAGTAGTTCTCGCCGTTGTCGTAGGGCAGCGCCATACCGAAGGTGATGCTTTGCATCAGGTTGGTGCCGGTAGAACCGGTGCTCAGCGCCGTCCAGGCCACCACCTCTTCCCAGGGGCAGATGACCGGTTCGTCGCTGCCCTTGGGGAAAAAACACACCTCACGGCGCTGGCGGTTCAGGCGCAGCGGGCGCTGGCGGGACTTGCGGAAGGTGGTGTACAGGATGGCGTACAGATAGATGCCCGCCAATATTAGGAGAATGGGTCCGAGAACGGGGTAGAGCTCTTCCACTCCGTCCCAGAAATAGTAGGAAAAACTCTGCTCATAGATGTGTATAGATACAAGCTTCAGGCTCAAAGCGACGTTAATCAGGGCAAACACCCAGAACACGCCCATCAAAATCCCTATACACGATTGCACCTGAAACGCCTTGCCGTGGTTGCTCTGTCCGATATCCATATAGGTGTCGTTGACCTCCATCACCTCGCCCACAGCCATGCGCCCCTCCCCGGCCGCCCAGGTGGGCATGGGGCGGGGAGAGAAGAACATCGCCTCACCCCAGAGGTGCTTGCGAACCTCGCCGGCGCGGGGCGGGCGTTCCTTCAGTTCCAGCGACCCACTGTCGGGGACGGTCGTTTTTTTTCGGCGCATCAGACCGGCTCCACATCCGCCACCTGTCGGGCGCGGTAGAAATCATGGATAGTCCCGCGCGCCTCGCGGTAGAACCGCTCCAGCGCAGCCTTCTCCTTTAGCAGTTCCGGGCTGGGCTTGGTCCACTGCTCTTCCGGCAGTGGTGCAGACCATTCATCGATGCTCGCGGGCATCGGCTTCATACTGTACTTCTGATCCCACTCTGCCACCCAATACGGAAACTTCCAGAAGCAGAACAGGTTATAGAAATAGAACCAGACCATGCTCAGCCGGGAGTAGCCGATATCGCCGCGTCTTGAGCGGAACCAGCTTTTTTCACCGCGACGGTACATCTCATGCCGCTTGCGCCGTTCCGCATCGAAGGTGGCGCGGGTCTCGGGCGGCATGGGACGCGGCCAGCACTCCGGGCCTTCATCCATATAGCGGCGCATCGTCTCCCAGGCCTCCTGCGCCTGGGTCACCAACATGACGTCCTGATGCAGCAACCAGTAGTTCTCGCCGTTGTCGTAGGGCAGCGCCATACCGAAGGTGATGCTTTGCATCAGGTTGGTGCCGGTAGAGCCGGTGCTCAGCGCGACCCAGGCTACCACCTCTTCCCAGGGGCAGATGACCGGTTCGTCGCTGCCCTTGGGGAAAAAGCACACCTCACGGCGCTGGCGGTTCAGGCGCAGCGGGCGCTGGCGGGACTTGCGGAAGGTGGTGTAGAGGATGGCATATAGGACGATGGCACCAGCAAGCAGAAAAATGGATCCGAGGGGGAGATAGAGCTCTTCCACTCCTTCCCGGAAATAGTAAAAGAAACGGTGCTCATGGTTATGTGCAGCCACGAGCTTCAGACTCATGGCGACAATAATCAGAAAAAACACCCAGAACCCGGTCATCAATATTCCAATGCCCACCTGCACTTGAAACGCCTTGCCATAGTTGCTCTGGCCGATATCCATATAGGTGTCGTTGACCGCCATCACCTCGCCGGCGGCCATGCGCCCCTCCTTGGGCGCCCAGGTGGGCAGGGGGCGGGGGGAGAAGAACATCGCCTCGCCCCAGATGTGCTTGCGGACCTCGCCGGCGTGGGGCGGGCGCTCCTTCAGCTCCAGCGCATCGCTGTCCGGGGCGGCTGGTTTTTGTCTGCTCATGATCTTTCCTAAATGACTTGGGTGATCGTCTGCGTTGTCAGCGGCAGCAGGTTGGTGCTGCTCGGGTCGCGCACCTTGAGCAGGGCAACCTCCTGCAGTTGTCCGATCCGGTTCAGGCTGTCGGTCTGAAAGCGCAGCACGTCGTCCGCACTTGCCTCCGGCACAGGCTTATAGTGCAGTTCGATGCCGATACCGTGGCCGGCGTTGACCTCCTCGGGATAGAGCGCCAAGCCCATTTTCAGCCCTTCCCCCGGTCCGCTCAGCAATAGCCACTGCTGCTGCAACTTTTGTGTCCAGGGCTGCCAGTCGTTGCGTTGGGCATCAATCAACCAGTAGAGCGCGATTTTCACCTCCGCCCGGTCCAGCTCTTCGAAAGGGATGGCGGGCAGTTCGAACGTGAGTACATGACCTTTGGTCAGTGCCTCGATATCAACTCTGGGACGCGCTGTGATTCGTGCCAGCGCCAGATTGCTCTGCGGTAACGTGCGTGCCATCGGTTCCTGGCCCCAACGGCTCTGCTTGAACCACTGCATATAGGGCGTGAGGTGGTTATGGTTGATCCAGACCGTCGTCCCCAGCTGCACGGCGCTTACGGCGATGCCGATCAGGTTGAGGCGGGCGCCGAGCGAGAGCAGTCTCATCCCCTCCGTTGCCCAGATCGCCGCCTTGCTGCCCGGGCTGGCAAGGGTGACACGCATCACTGTGACCAGACTGCGCCCAAGGCCGTAGCCGTTCATCGCTGTCAGCGTTCCTTCGGTGCCGATCGCCATCCCGGCCTTAATCAGGGCCTGTCGATCGCCGCGTCGCAGGGCGTCCTGATAGGCCGCGTAGGCTTGCCACACTTTTATCCCCGATGACGCGAGTGAGAAAAAGTAAGCGGATCCTCCCAAGTAGGTCGCCATGCGCCCTAACTGAACGCCATAGACCAGTTTCTGCGTGGCGGAAGTGAACTCCTTGATTGCGTTCATATTGCGACCGGCCCATAGGCCATAGCCAGCGGCAAAGCTAGCACCCAATGCATTGGTGATATCTCGTACTACGTCCAATTTAGACGTTCTCGCGGTCAAACTATCATTCCCGAACTCGTTAAAAGTTCTTACCGCGATCCATATCTGACACACCGCAATGATCACCGCCAGCCCATCCAGCACGCCCGGTTGCAACAGGCGCTGATTCGGATTCACCCGTTCGCCGGTGCTGATTTTCTCCAGCTCCTGATGCTGATGTGGGGTCAGGCCCTGTATCCGGTAGCCGATTCGTCCGGCTTCGGTGCCAAAGGGACTCATGCCGGCAGCGATCTTCGGTTCCAGCTCACTCAGCCGTTGCTGATTGGCGCGAAACTCGCTCTCCATCTGCGCAATTCGCACGTCGATTCCACCTTCGCGTCGCAGTCGAATCTTGAGCTCCCTCAATCTGTTTTTCAGCCGTCGGTTGGTGTTTCTGATAGCGCCGGCTTCATCGACACGGTCCTTGAAGATCTTGACCTCGGCTTCTGTAGCCAACTCGATGGTGATGCCACTGCTGTCATACGCCTTAAGGATCGACAGCCACTCGGCATCCTTGAGATTGCGCAGTACGTTGGAGGGATCGAACTGGCGTTCGGTCGACAGCTCGCCAAGCAGTTTTTGCGCCTTTTCCGCCATGCCGACGGTGTTCGCCGGTGCATAGGCGGAGTCGTTGAGTTCGCTGAACGCGGACAGTTGCGCATCGAAGGCGATGATGTCGAACGTCGGTTGGAGCGTACGAACCAGGCTGTTGAGTTGAGCGCTGATATCGGCGAGCGCCTGTCGGGACTCATCGCGCTCAATCAGGTCGCCAACGCCCTTGAGCCGTTCCCCGATATCCTTGGTCGTCTTGTCCAGCTGTGCTTTCGGCAGGGTATAGAGCATCGAGTAGAGCACCCAGGGCATGCGGTTCAGGGTGTCAGCGACCTGCTGCGTGGCCTTGTCGCTGCGGCAGATATCCTTGATGCAGCCGTACTCCGCGGCCAGTGCCGCCTGGATCTGTTCGCTGCTGCTTGGGTCGAAGTACCAAGCGGCGGTGTAGAAGCGGCTGAACAGCGCGGTGCGATCGTCGCTGATGCTGTCGAGCAACCGGTGCCAGTGCTGAAGCTTTTTGCGCTCCTCGGCAAGGAAAGCTTCCATCGCTTCGCGATCAATCAGGTCTTCGATACCGTCAGTACCGGCATTGCCGCTCCAGAGCGCCTTCCACCATGAGACGCCTTCCGCTTGCTCCAAGAACCGATCCTTGATGGCAAACAGCGTACCCTCATGCTTGCTCATCAATTCGGGACCAAGCAGCCGTTCCATCTCGCGGAACTTTTCTCCCACCACCGGCCGGCTCATGTCGTCACTGTATTTATCCCAAGCCTCTATCCAGTCCTCCAGCGCCTGTTTCTGCCGGGCGTCGAGATCCTTGACGAACGATTGATCCCCCAACGCCAGGGCAAGTTTGTCGATACGATCAGGTGCCAGATCGAGCTGGGATTCGATATAGCAGCCCTCGACATATTTCTGGTGGCGGGTGTCATCGGATTGCCAGTCGCCTATCCACTCCACGACCTTGTCCTGGTAGGCGGCGAGATCACGCAGTACGCCGATGTCGTCTTCAAGTACCAGATAGAGGTGATCGTCAGGATGTGTCGATGCCTGTTGGCGGATCTGCTCGAAGCCGACATGCCGATACAGAGGTGTGTGCTCCCAGACGTAGGGGGTAACGTCATCGTTAGTTTTATTGTCGCCTTCGGCTTCGGCGACCTCGGCAATGACGTTCCGTGCTTGCTGTTCTGTAAGGAGGTCTTTGCCACCGCTGCTAGCGTTGATGGATGAAAGACTGACCCGCTGCATGAAGGCCTCCCGGTCGCGGGCGCTGCCGATCACCTGTGAACACTTCGCCGCCGTCCACTGCACCTCCGAGTAGGTGACATACAGTGTGGTGTTAGCCGGGAAAATCAGTTTCGCTTCACCGACTGAATGGGTGCGAATATCCGCGGCAACCTCTGCATCTTTCCACAGCAGCTTGCTTACCAAACCCTTCTCCACACGGTATTCGTGCATCAGCCATTGCTGGTCACCGTGAGACAACACCACATACAACCAACCATCCCTGAGAAGGCGTATCCCCAACGGTTTGGATTGGGTCTCATATGGAAGAACAACAGCCTGCTGCGACACGGGAGACTCGACCAAACCGTAACGCAGCGGTAGCAGCTGGATGGTCTTTTTCTTAAACGGGCACGGCTGGAGAGGATCTTTCACATCCCGTATTGAGGCGCTGAGGGCGGCAGCGATGGGGCCGCTGACGGACGTATTCATGTGTGCATTTCCTTATGCGTATAGCGTTCGGCAAGTATGGCAGCCTGTTCCAGGCGCTGACCGGGCGTACGTGCTGAGCGGGTTTCGATCAGGTCCTGAATGTCGGGGTAACGATCGGTGAAGGCGTCATCACCAAGCCAACCCAGGATGTTGAAGTAGATCAGCTGCTCCTGCAGGGTGGTGAAGCCCTTGTTGTAGGCTGTCTCTGCATGGTGTGCTATCCAACTCTCCGGTCTTGCAACCCTATCCAGACACTGGGGGAAATAGTGCCGCAGGTGCGCTTGAACCTCTTCCAGGCGATTACGCCAGCTGATTGCTCCGAAGCGTTGCCACTGATCGTCTGTCAGTTTGATAGGGTGCGATACGTCGAGTGCAAGGTCCGTTGGACGCTCAGCATATTGCCAGCCGTAACGGGTGGGCAGCCACCCAGTCTCAACGATCATCCAGAGGGCTGGAGTGCGGGTTTCCAGCAGAATATGTGCTACTTCGGAGTGCGCCATTTTGAGAAACACGTTGCTGCCCAGCGGTGACTCCACTTCGATGATCGCGCGAAACAATGACGCTACAGCCTCAAGCGTCTGGCTGGAGGCAAAAAGGTAGCCTGCCGTCGGCGCGTTCTGCTCAAGAAACCATTCTTTGACCGGCTCAGTGGCACGAATAACGCAGGGAGATACCTCCATCAGATGGTCGTAAGGGGCCTTGAGGTAGATGAACTCCATCTCCAGTTCACCCTCCAGCGCGTAGAGCTGTGGAGCAAGGTCTTCGATCTGCCCACCATCAACGATCAGGTATAGCTGCTGCGTGTGTGCCCGATCGAACGCTGGCACCGTACTGATAAGATTCCCTTCCATCAGACTGAACTCCATTACTTCGAGCTGTTTGCTGTATCACACACTTCGCATACGGGCTCTTTACCTTTCAACGCTTCAAGCTGTCGGCTTTTCAACAGTGGATCCATGGCGGTTTGGGAGGCCAGAATGTCCGCCACCTGAAGTTCGCCCGGTGTATCCGGTGCACCTACACCGTTGGGTAACAAGGCGGTCTGTCCGCCGTAACCAGCCCCTTTTCCCGGATTGCCGCCGGAGTTGAGATTAATCGCAGACCCAACCAGATGAACGCCGGCCGGGTCGATCTTGATAAAGCTACCACCAGCCTTTAGGGTGATTTCAGCCCCGGCCTCCAGCACGACTTTACTGCCCGCCTTGATATGAATCTCACTGCCACTGACCAGACTGGTTTTATTGCCGACCTTCTGATGCAGAGAGCTGTCGACTTCCACGCTGCGATTCTGTTTAACATGCAGGCGCTGTTCCCCGTCTACGCTGAGGTGGTCATTGCCCTGTACACGGCTGAACCGGTCGTGCTCAATATTCAGATGTTGGTCGTGACCGACACTGGTGCTGTGATCATGTTCGATACGCCCTTCATAATCTTTCTGCGCATGTAGATAGATCATCTCCCGGCTGGCCTGATCTTCGAAGCTCAGCTCGTTAAACCCCTGTCCTCCATGGGTTTCGGTGCGAATGACGGTTTTGGTTTTGTGCTCCGGCAATGGATAGGGTGGCCGGTTGGCCGCATGGTAAACGCGGCCGGTCACAATCGGCTGGTCCGGATCGCCATTCAGAAAAGAGACAATCACCTCATGCCCTATCCGCGGGATCGCCATGGTGCCGTACTGCGCACCTGCCCATCCCTGTGAAACACGCACCCAGCAGCTGGAACGATCATCTCCGTTGCTGTAGCGATCCCAGTGAAAATGAACCTTGACCCGACCATGCTCATCGCAGTGGATCTCTTCACCCGGCGGCCCCACAACCACGGCAACACACGGCCCATCGACCTGAGGCCTGGGTTGTGGACACCCCTGCCAGCGACGATGAGCCGGAATCAGCGTAAAACGGTTGGTATAGCGGGTCATGCCTTGTCCGCCCGCCTCTTCCAGCGCTTGGTGCTGGCTCCCCTGATGTTCGATAAACACCACCAGCCAATCACGATTAGCTGCGGTATCAGGGTGATCCGCCAGCTTAAAGCGCGTGCCGGCCCGCACATTCGGTGCATTGCTTTTGCCAAGCGCAGTTTCGGACTCGCGGCGCAGATACTCGAGGCGGATACGGCTAAACACCTTGCCACTGACATCCTGCTTGTAACGACCGGGGTAATCATAATGTTCATAGCGATCAGCAATCTGATAGTCGATCTCGCTGGCATGAGCCGTGTGTAAAAAGCGGTAGGCCGGCTTTTTGAAACTGTAATCCTTGAGCTGACTATGGCTGACGTCTGCGCGGGAGTTGCGGGTCAGAGCACTGACATATGGCCGGTCATCGCTACCACCGGGTTGCGCGTTATAGGCGAGGGGGTGTGCCAACAACGGCAGACCTGCACTGTCATCTGTAAACACCAGTGTGTGACTGTCGCCCCGATGCTCAAATGCGTAGATGATCCCCTCTTCCGCGATCAGCCGGTGCAGGAAATCCAAGTCGGTCTCCCGATACTGCACACAGAATTCACGCGGGGAGCCTTCGCGTTTCAGGGCAAACGCATAGTCTTCGATCCCCATTTCCTGCAACAGTATGGAGACGATCTCAGGTACGTTCTTGTGCTGGAACGTTCGGCTGTTTTGCCTCAGGGAGAGCCGCTCAAGAGCCGGCACCAGCTCCAGGGCGTAAAAGGTATGGGCATGCCCGCTATCACCGCGGCTGAAACTGCGTGCAATTCCGTTTACCCGCTGAACCTCATGTCCATCACTCAGCATCAGCAGACTGACACGTTTGTCGACGACATCATCGGGCTTGATATCAGCGCGTCGGCTGGCCAGGTCGATCTGATAATAAAAGCCATGGCACGGACGCCTGATATCCAGCGGTTCACTGGATAGCGACTCCCACCCCTTGTACTCACGCAGGATCAGAGCGTCGTCCGGTAATCCATCGACGCGTATTTCAAAGCTCAATCTTGCCATCGAACCTCCCTGTCATCTGGCAAAACGACCAAACCCCGATACCTGTTCAGATACCGGGGTCAGGTGAATCTGGCGCCTATCAGGCCTCGATCGGCTTACGCCAGTCGTCCGAACCCGAGGTACCGGCGCTGACATGGTCCCAATCGATCTTGCGATACGCCATGGAAACCTCGATCAACTGCGTGAAATCCGCTTTTGCCGGATCCTGGCAGTGCGGCATGTTGCAGTTGATATCGACGATAGTGGCGCCTTCCAGACTGGTGGTGAAGAAGTGTTCCTGCTTGCCTTCGATGGAGGTGCGATACCACTTCAACTCAACCTTGGTCAGCTTCTCGCCGGAGGAGAGCGCGTTGTACAACAGCGGAACCGCCTTGTTCAGCGCTACGGTGAACTTGAACGGCTTGTGGACGCGCTGCCCAGAAGGCATACCGGATTGAGGATCGGTGGGCACGGTGACGACATGGTTGAACTCCTGTACCAGCATCTGGTCTTCGTGTCCCTCAACGAAGATGTCACCCACGGATTCAGCGGTGAAGGCGCCAGCAGTGATGTGGCCCTGAGTCTGACCTTCGATAGAGATATAACAGGGTGTAGGCATTGAAAAATTCCTTTTCCGATATGGATGTGATCGAGGTTTGCATCCCCAAACCCCGCCCCTGTTAAAGCAAGGGGCATGCCAGACCACAAAGCATTGTTTCTAAAGCGGTTTCTATCACATACGATTTCATCGAGCAAAATCTTGCCCGAGATTGAGCAAGATATTGCCCAGCGGGCAAAAAATTGCCCGGGCCATCCGGTTACCCTCAAGAGGATACCGTCAACGCATCTATTCCTGTACTCCCAGGACTATCAGTTCTGACTAAACAGCTTATCCAACTGGCCAACGTAGGGCCGCACGGCACGCCTGTCGGCCTCGGGCACCTTGGATAGCGCCTTGGCAACCACCAGTGCCTGCTGCAATTGTGCACGCTGCTGGGCAGGCAGTGTCTGCAACAGCAGCTCCTGTTCCGGGCCGCCCTGTGCGGCCAGCGCCAGCATCTGCGGACTTTCGGCCGAGACTTTCACCGCGCCGTAGGCCAGCACGATCTGATCGCCGGTGTGGGCCCAGCTGTCGGCGCTGGTAAACCCCTGCGTCAGCACACTCTTCTCCAGACGCGCAAAGTAAGCCGGTTCATCCCGCTTCAGCGCGCGGATTGCACGCTGATGGGGATCAAAGGCTTCACCGGCGCGCGGCATGATCTGGCGCGCCAGCAGATCCTGCTTGCCCTCTGCCTTTAGCTGATCACCCATTGCTCTTACCTCGGCAAGGCTGGCGATATAGGCTTCGATACGGGCCGGTGCCAGTTCAGCCAGTGCACTCATGGAGGTCAGGCACAACACACCCACCAACACCACTCGGGACAACACCCCACCACTGCTCTTCAACATGATTCTTCCCCCTTCCGGTATGGCGACATTCTATCCCGCCGTTCGATACTGAGACAGCGGCACCCCTTAAGCGATCCCTGAAAAATACTCTCGCTGAAAAAGAAAACCCCGACACGCAGGCCGGGGTTTGGGGGAGAAAAAGCTCGGTGAGGGCCCGGTTCAGCTCATCGCCAACCAGTTCACCGGGTGCTGGAAATCAACCGCCATGGCGATGCTCAAGGCGGTAATGGTGACGATGGAGAAGGCGAAAACGCCCCGCGCCCATCCGCGATCATCCATCTCGACACGCCAGCCTCGAAGCGCCATGGCCAACCACCAGACACTGGTGACCGCCGCAACGCCCAGATAGCCGTACCCCACATAACCGCCGATGGCGAGCATCAGCGTCGCCAGCGCAAAGGCGATGATGTAGAGCACGATCTGACGCTTGGTGCGCATGACACCGCTGACCACCGGCAGTACCGGTATGTTGGCGGCGGCATAATCGCGGTAGCGATAGATCGCAATGGCGTACGAGTGCGGCATCTGCCAGAGACAGAACATCAGCAGCAGAATGGCAGCGCCGGCGTCAAAACGGCCGGTGACAGCGCAGTAGCCCACCACCGGCGGGACGGCCCCCGAGAGGCTACCGACCAGCGTGCCGTACACCGAGCTGCGCTTCATCCACAGGCTGTAGACGCCGACATAGATGACATACCCGAAAGCCGCGAAAAACAGCGTGACCGCGTTGGTCCACACCGCCAGCAGCGAGAACCCGGCCAACCCGAGCAGCACGCCGTGTATCAGCGCGGCGCGCACCGAGATCACACCGGTTACGGTGACACGGTTGCAGGTACGCTCCATGCGACCATCAATATCCCGGTCGATACAGTTATTCAGGGCGCAGCCCGAGGCAACCACCAACGACAACCCGAGCAGCGTGGCCAGCAGCAACACGCCGTCCACCTCGCCCTGGGCGGCGAGCAGAAAACCGCCCGCCGCCGCAATCAGGTTGCCAAAGATAATGCCGGGCTTGACCACCAGCAGGTAGCGTTTGAGCTTCAGCATGGCGATCACATCATCATGTCGTTGGATGCGTAAATGATCCACAGCGACAGCCCCACCACCATCACGATCACCAGTCCGGTAAAAAGGAAGGTGAAGGTGTTCGGCCGTCCTTCCACCGAGAAGTCCAGATGCAGGAAATACTTCAGGTGAACGATTATCTGCACCACCGCCAGCAGGCTGATGCTCCAGAAAATCAGCTTCGGATCGAACCCGCCGACCATCACCATGCCGAACGGCACCACGGTAAGGATCACTGACAGTACGAAGCCGATCAGGTAGGACTTCACCGAGCCGTGATAACCACTGCCATGAGCATCATGATTGGAATGTTCCATTACATCGCCCCCATCAGATAAACCACGGTGAACACACAGATCCAGACCACATCGAGGAAGTGCCAGAACAGACTCAGGCAGCCCAGACGGGTCAGCGTCTTACCGCCAAGTCCGCGTTTGGACACCTCCAGCATCATCACCGCCATCCAGATCAGACCCGCGGTTACATGCAGACCGTGCATGCCGACCAGCGAGAAGAACGCGGTCAGGAAGGCGCTGCGCTGAGGACCTGCACCCTCGGCGATCAGGTGAGCAAATTCGTTCACCTCCATGCCGATGAACACAGCGCCCAGGGCAAAGGTCACGGCAAGCCAGAACTGCGTCGCGCCGCGGCGACCGGCATGGGCGTTGATCATGGAAAAGCCGTAGGTGATGCTCGAGAACAGCAGTGCGAAGGTTTCCACCAGCACATAATCCAGCTCGAACAGCTCCTTCGGTGTCGGCCCGCCATCGGTGGCGAAGTAGAGCACGCCGTAGGTGGCAAACACGGATGCAAACAGCAGGCAGTCGGTCATCAGGTAGAGCCAGAAACCGAACAGGGTGTTACCGCCGCTGTCGTGGTGCGCCTCCTCGTGGTAGGGGTAGGCGTCTGTCGGGAAAGTTACTTGTGTTGTCATGGATTACGCCGTCCTCGCTAACTGTTCATCGGAAACACCTTCGATCACCTCGATCTCTTCCGGCTGCACGTAGTAGTCGGTGTCATCGTCATAGGCACGAAGCAGCAATGTCGCGATGGTTGCAAGGAAGCCGGCACCGGCCAGCCACCAGATATGCCAGATCAGGGCAAAGCCCATCAGGGTGATGAATCCGGCCATGAATACACCGGCTGCGGTATTGCGCGGCATATGGATCGGGGCGTAGAACGCAGGCTTGCGACCGGCGTACCCCTTCTCCTTAGCGGTGGTGAAGGCATCCAGACCCTCTACGGCAGGCAGCGCACAGAAGTTGTAGAACGGCGGCGGAGAGGTAGTCGACCACTCAAGGGTATGGCCATTCCACGGATCGCCTTCGGCGGCATTCTGCTCGCGGTCACGGATACTGACGTAGAGTTGCACCACCTGGCACAGGATACCGGCCAGAATCAGCACGGCACCCACGGCGGCGATGTACAGCCAGAGATCCCAGTTCGGGTTGTTGGTCTGGTTAAGACGACGGGTCATGCCCAGGAAGCCCAGCACGTAAAGCGGCATAAAGGCGACGTAGAAGCCGACCTGCCAGAACCAGAACGATGCCTTACCCCAGCCCTCATGCAGCTTGAAGCCGGTCGCTTTCGGGAACCAATAGGCAAAGCCTGCCAGATACCCGAATACGGCACCGCCGATGATGGTGTTGTGGAAGTGCGCAATCAGGAACAGGCTGTTATGCAGCACAAAGTCCGCCCCCGGCACGGCCAGCAGTACACCGGTCATACCGCCAATGGTAAAGGTGACCATGAAGCCCAGCGTCCACAGCACCGGCGTGGTGAAGCGCAGGCGGCCGCGATAGATGGTGAACAGCCAGTTGAACAGTTTCACCCCTGTCGGTACCGAGATAATCATGGTCGCCACGCCGAAGAAGGCGTTGACGTTGGCGCTGGAGCCCATGGTGAAAAAGTGGTGCAGCCAGACGATAAAGCCCAGTACGGAGATAACACCGCTGGCCCAGACCATCGATGTGTAGCCAAACAGGCGCTTGCCGGTAAAGGTGGAGATCACCTCGGAGAAAATGCCGAATGCCGGCAGGATCAGGATGTATACCTCGGGGTGGCCCCAGGCCCAGAACAGGTTGATATACATCATCGCGTTACCACCGCCTTCATTGGTGAAGAAGTGGAAGTCCAGGTAACGGTCGAGAGTCAGCATCGCCAATACGGCGGTCAGGATCGGGAACGAGGCCACAATCAGGATATTGGCCCAGGTGCAGGCCCAGGTGAACACCGGCATCTCCATCAGCTTCATGCTCGGCGTGCGCATCTTGAACACGGTCACCAGGAAGTTGACACCGGTGAGCAGCGTACCAAGCCCCGAGATCTGCAGTGCCCAGATGTAGTAATCGACACCGACACCGGGACTGTACGAGAGCTCCGACAGCGGCGGATAAGCGACCCACCCGGTACGCGCAAACTCACCCACACCCAATGAGATGTTGACCAGGATGGCGCCACCGGCGGCAAGCCAGAAACTGAAATTGTTGAGAAACGGGAACGCCACGTCGCGCGCGCCGATCTGCAGCGGCAGGACGATGTTCATCAGACCGATCATGAACGGCATCGCCATGAAGATAATCATGATCATGCCATGGGCGGTAAAGATCTGGTCGTAGTGCTCCGGCGGTAGGTAGCCCGGCGCCCCGTCGGTTGCCATGGCCAGCTGGGTGCGCATCATGATCGCATCGGCAAAGCCGCGGACCAACATCACCAACGCCAGAATGATATACATGATACCCAGGCGT
Source organism: Marinobacterium lacunae (assembly GCF_000705555.1). Classification (GTDB taxonomy): domain Bacteria; phylum Pseudomonadota; class Gammaproteobacteria; order Pseudomonadales; family Balneatricaceae; genus Marinobacterium_D; species Marinobacterium_D lacunae. The sequence continues at coordinate 182,195 of NZ_JMQN01000015.1, read as the reverse complement.
TTATGGTCGACAGAGGTGATCCATTCGCGCCAGAGATAGCCCCAATTACGGGTTTTCGTGAGGTAGTAAGCGATGAAGGCAGCCACTATACCCACCACGGCCAGCGTGATCATGATGATCGGCTCGTGAAAGGGAATGGCGTCGAGCGTCAGTTTTCCGAACATGATTACTCCTTGGCCAGACTGTGTTCCAGCGCACCGTGCTCGGCGTCGAACTGGCTCATCTGCTGGTCGTGGTGGTGGCGCATGTACTGCTTCAGAACGGTGTCGAACAGCCCTTCGGACACATGTGCATAGTGTTCGATCGGGTGGTTCTCCGAACGCTGGGCCAGCACTTTGTAGCTCTGCTGATCCAAGGTTTTGTCGCCGGCGCGCACCTGTTCTACCCAGGTATCGAAGTCCGCTTCGGAGGCCGTTGCACGGGCCTTGAACGACATACCGGTAAAGCCGCCGCCGCTGTAGTTGGCAGAGAAACCGTCATAGACGCCCGGTTCGTCAGCGATCAGATGGAGTTTTGTTTCCATGCCCGCCATGGAGTAGATCTGGCTACCCAACTGGGGGATGAAGAAGGAGTTCATCACAGAGTCGGAGGTGATCTTGAAACGCACCTGACGGTGAGCGGGGAACACCAGCTCGTTGACGGTGGCGATCTTCCGCTCCGGGTAGATGAACAGCCATTTCCAGTCCAGCGATACCACCTCTACGGTGATCGGGTCGGCTTCGCCGGCCAGCGGCTGGTAGGGATCCAGTTCATGGGTGGTGCGCCACGTGATGACGCCGAGGATAGAGACGATCAGGCAGGGCACCAGCCATACCACCAGCTCGATCCGGTTGGAGTGCGCCCACTTGGGCGTATAGGTTGCGCGCGTATTGCTTGCCCGGTATCGCCAGGCAAAGTACAGGGTCAGCACAATGACGGGAATCACCACAATCAGCATCAGCAACGTGGCTGTGATGATCAGCGATTTTTCGTCGGCGGCCACCTGCCCTTTTGGAGCCAGAATGCCCTCCTTGCAACCGGTGAGCAGTGCCACCAGCAACAACGAGATTCCGCCTCGCAAGAGAGAGAAAGCTCTGTCTTTCATCTTAAACCTTCAACGTGAAAGGGGCTGAAACGAGCAGGAGCCGTCCCGGGCCGAAACCTCATGCAGGTCGTGGGGTCTCACGACTGCATGAACCCTGGCCGGGATAGCTCCCGGAATGACGCGAAGCGCCGTATTGCGGAAATGGATCAATGCAGGAAAGGCCGGTCGATAGCGCCCGGGCAGGCTCGGTCCCTTGCGAGGACGGGTGCATGAAAGATGAACCGGCAGAGAGGCAATGAGCCGGAACGTCCAACGCCTGCGGGTCAGGTCGACGACTTCAAAACATTGACCCAGATCAACAATGCGCGAACGCTACAGCAGTGGACCTGCAAACCGAACGAAACCCTTTGTTGCGAAAACAGCAACAAAGGATTGGCATTGGCTCACAAGCCCTTATTTTTCAAACAATTAAAATCCCAGCCCGACTTTGTACAAATATTTATCGAAACTGAGTGTTCGATAAATTATCTGAATATAAAGCAACCACCTATAACCCACTGAAATAACCTCAGAACACCCAGTGCTAACGGATTACACCTTTGGCCCTGAGCGCCTCAAGCCGATCGCACTGCTCCGGCAATAACCTCTCGATCACCTGATCGGTATGTTCGCCAAAACGCGGAGGTGCGGTACCAGCGTTCTGCGCACGATTGTCGAACCGCACCGGGTTGCTCACCAGATTGACCTCTCCAGCCTCTTCGTGCGGCAACGTGATCTTCATGCCGCGATGACACACCTGTGGATCATCAAATACCTGCTCAATCGAGTTGATGGGGCCACAAGGCACCCCCTCCTGCTCTAGCGACTCAAGCCAGAACGCAGACGTCTGTTCGGCAATCAGACGTTCAAGCTTCGGCACCAACTCAGCGCGGTGCTCCACCCGGGCACGATTGGTGGCGTATCGCTCGTCATCGGCCAGTGAGGCTACACCCGCTACGTTACAGAAGCGCCGGAACTGGCCATCGTTGCCCACGGCCAGGATGATATGGCCATCGGCGGTGGCAAACGCCTGATAGGGCACGATATTGGGGTGGGCATTGCCCATGCGCCCAGGAGAGCGTCCCGAGGTCAGGTAGTTCATCGCCTGATTGGCCAACATGGCAAGCTGCACATCAAGCAGCGCAAGATCGATATGAGCGCCCTCCCCTGTGCGATCCCGCCCGATCAAGGCGGACAGAATGGAGGTTGCTGCATACATGCCCGTGAACAGGTCCGTGACCGCCACCCCCACTTTGACAGGCCCGCCGCCGGGCTCGGAATCCGGCTTACCGGTGATGCCCATCAAACCGCCCATACCCTGCAGCAGGAAGTCATAACCGGCGCGGTTGGCATAGGGCCCATCCTGGCCAAAACCGGTAATCGAGCAGTAGATCAGGTCAGGCTTCACCGCCTTGAGGCTTTCATAGTCCAGCCCATAGCGCTTGAGCCCGCCGACTTTGAAGTTTTCCAGCACCACGTCGCTCTTGCGTGCAAGATCGAGAATCAGCGCCTGCCCTTCGGGCTGCGCCATGTCGATCGCCACCGACTGTTTGCCGCGATTGGCCGCCAAATAGTAGGCCGCCTCCTGTGTATCACCCAGGTAGGGCGGTCCCCAGCCGCGGGTGTCATCCCCGCGCACCGGGTGTTCGATCTTGATCACCTCGGCGCCTAGATCCGCCAGATGTTGGGTGCACCAGGGACCGGCAAGAATACGTGACAGATCGAGCACGCGGATTCCGCTTAATGGCTTGTCCATCCTGAACCTCCAAAGCCGCAAACGGCGCCCGTGGGCGCCGCTGGTCGATCAACAGAATGCCTGAATACCGGTCTGGGCCCGCCCCAGAATCAGTGCATGCACATCGTGCGTACCCTCGTAGGTGTTCACCGATTCCAGATTGACCATGTGGCGCATGACGCCGAACTCGTCTGCCACGCCATTACCGCCATGCATGTCGCGGGCGATCCGTGCAATCTCCAGCGCCTTGCCGCAGTTGTTGCGTTTGATCAGCGAAACCATCTCCGGAGCCCAGTTACCGCTGTCCATCAGACGGCCAACCTGAAGCACCGCCTGCAGACCCAGCGTAATCTCCGTCTGCATGTTGGCCAGCTTGAGCTGAATCAGCTGGTTGGCTGCCAGCGGGCGACCGAACTGCTTTCGATCAAGGGTGTACTGACGAGCCGCGTGCCAGCAGAACTCGGCGGCACCGAGTACACCCCAGGCGATACCGAAGCGCGCCTTGTTCAGGCAACCGAACGGGCCGGCCAAGCCGCTGGCATTGGGCAGCAGGTTTTCCTCAGGCACAAAGGCTTCATCGAGTACGATCTCACCGGTGATGGACGCTCTCAGACTGAGCTTGCCTTCGATCTTGGGTGTGGAGAACCCTTTGGTGCCACGCTCGACGATGAAGCCGCGAATTTTGCCTTCGTGCGCTTCGGATTTCGCCCAGACCACCGCGATATCGGCTATCGGGCTGTTGGTTATCCACATCTTCTGACCATTGAGTAGATAACCGCCATCCACTTTCTTGGCTCGGGTGATCATCGAGCCCGGATCCGAACCATGATCCGGCTCGGTCAGACCGAAGCAGCCAACGATCTCGCCACTGGCCAGACGCGGCAGGAATTTGCGCTTCTGCTCCTCGGAGCCGTAGGCTTCGATCGGGTACATCACCAGAGAGGACTGGACGCTCATCGCGGAACGGTAACCGGAATCGACCCGCTCAACCTCGCGGGCGATCAGGCCATAAGCCACGTGGCTAAGGCCAGCACCGCCGTACTCCTCCGCCACAGTGGCGCCGAGCAGGCCCATCTCGCCCATCTCGTTCATAATCTCGCGATCGAAACGCTCCTCTCGATAGGCACTCAGCACCCGCGGCTGAAGTTCGTTTTGGCAGTAAGCACGCGCGGCATCGCTGATCTGACGTTCTTCTTCGGTCAACTGTTGCTCGAACAGTAGCGGGTCTTCCCAGTTGAAACGTGAAGCGTGCGACATTTTTCTAGTCTCCCTGAACCTTGAGTCTCGAACGGTTGATGGGTATCGGCGACTGCATGCGATACGTATTTGTGATATTTATACTAATAAATATAATAGTTCAACCGACATCGCCATCGGCGTTGATCTATGGCAGGATGTCGCTCCCCACAGACGCCACGAAACCGCCATGCAGGACAAAGAGCTCGTCAGCCCCAAACGGATCAAGCGCGCCGACCAGATCGTCGAATCGATCAAGCGCTGGGTGGCCATCAACGGCAAACAGCCGGGTGAACGACTACCCAACGAACGGGAGCTGATGGAGCAGTTCGACTGCTCGAAAGGGACTGTACGAGAGGCGTTGAAGTCGCTTGAGGTACAGGGGCTGATCTCGATCCGCACCGGCCCCAACGGCGGCGCCGTTCTGGAGCGGGTGCCCTACGAAAAGGCCAGCCAGCTGCTGCGCAACTTTCTGCATTTTGAGCAGCCCTCAGGCCCTGAGATCTATGCCCTACGTACGTTGATCGAGCCAGAGATAGCGGCACTGGCCACCCCCAATCTCAATGACGAGGATCTGGATAGGTTATCGGCACTGGTCAAGCAGTGCGAAGTACCGCCGCAGACCTTCGAAGAGCGCATGGCGCAGCGTATTGCCGAGCTTGAGTTTCATGTGGTGCTGGCCAGTCGCTGCGGTAACGCCATGCTGGCATTCATCGGCCGCTTCGTGAACGACATGATCCGCGATCTGGTGATCTTCAAAAAGTCAGCACTACCGGAGCAGCACGAGTTTTCCTGCGCCAATCTGGAGTATCACCAGCGACTGCTGGAGGCCTTTTATGACCGGGATGCCGAGCGCGCCCGCACCCTTATGCTCGACCATATGCACTCGGCCGAACACTTCAATCGGGAGCTAGAAGGCCAGCTTCACCAGCACTTCCTGACGCCTCGTTAAGACGGGAGTGCGGCGACGGGCAACCCGCCACCGCACCTGTATCGCGTATCAGCGCTGAACGAACACCGAGCAACTGGCGTCCATCATCACCTTGCGCGTATTGGAGCCCAGGAAATAGCGCTCCAGAGGCTTCTTGCACGCGGCCATGATGATCAGGTCGGCCTTGATCGCCTTCGCCTTCTTGATGATCTCGTCATGCACCACGCCACGGCGCGAGTAAACATGCCCGCGCTGCTCCTTGGGCACCTCGGCTTCAAACAGCGCCTTCACCTGCTTCAGGATCGCCTGCTCGATCTCCGTGGGTCTATCAGACGAGGTTGCCGCCAGCACATGATGCACGTAGTTCTGGTTGACGTAGATTGTCGAGATGGTGCCGCCGTCTGCCAGCAGTCGCTGCGCCGCCTTGACCTGGGCATCGAACAGATCAGCATGATCGGGATCCATCGGTATCAGAATATTGCTGTACATCGCCTCACCCCATGATCTTGTTCGGTAGCCAGAGCACAATCTCCGGCACCAGCATGCAGAGAATCAACACCGCCGCCTTGATGCAGATGAATGGCAGCACCGAACGGTAGATGTCGGACATGGTCACCCCCGGCGGCGCAATCCCCTTGAGGTAGAACAGCGCAAAGCCGTAAGGCGGCGTCTGAACCGCGATCTCGATGTTGAGAATCATCAGAATGCCGAACCAGATCGGGTCATAGCCCAGCGATACCGCGATGGGTGTGAACAGCGGCGCGCACATCAGGACGATAATGAACTCGTCGATGATGAAACCGAGCAGAATCATGATCACTTGCATCATGATGATCACGCCCAGCGGCGGCAGACCAAGGTCCTCGGTAAAGGAGGCCACCATATCCTGCACGCCCATCAACAGATGGAAGTTGCTGAACAGGGTCGCGCCGAAGATGATCCACATCGCCACGCTGATCAGCAGCGAGGTTTCGAAACCGGCGGCCTGGAACATCGACAGTTTGAAGCGCTTGAACAGGATCGCCAGGATGATCGCCCCCATGACGCCGATGGCGCCGGACTCCGTGGGTGTGGCGATACCGGAGATGATGCTGCCCAGTACGGCAAAGATCAGCAGTACCGAAAACAGGCCATCACGCAGTGTTATCACTTTCTGTCGCGGCGTCATCACCGCTTCGTCGCCGGTGCCCATCGGCGCGCGTTCCGGGTTCAACCGGCAGCTGATGATCACATAGAGCGCCAGCGAGACCACTGAAATCAGCGCCGGCACCAGCGCGGCGATAAACATGCGACCGACCGAGTTCTGAGTGGCAGAGGCAAACATGATCATCGGGACGCTCGGCGGGATCAGAATACCCAGGCCACCCCCGGCCATAATCACCCCCAGCGCCAGACGGCGATCATAACCACGCTCCAGCATCGGTTTCAGCGCGATACTGCCGGAGGTCATGATACCGGCACCGATGATACCGACCATGGCGCCGATCATTGAGCAGACGCCGATCACGCTGATCGCCAGCGAACCGCGCACCCTGCCGATAATCAGCTGACTGGCATTGAACATCGCATCCCCGATACCGGAGCGGGTCAGCAGCTGCCCCATGTAGATATAGAGCGGAATCGCCAACAGGATAAAACTGAAATAGGTGGAGTCGATGGTGGACGGGATAATGTTAAAGATCCCCTCGCCCCAGGTCAGATAACCGATCGCCATCGCGATGCCGCCAAGGGCAAGCCCCACAGGCGCGCCAAAGGCAAACGCCACCAACAGGCAGACCAGCAATACAGCGGTCAGCAGCTCAATACTCATCATTGTTGCTCTCCCGCTCTTCAAACAGCTCGCGACCGCTGATCAGCGCGTAGATATCCTCCAGCCACTGTGCCAGCAGCTGCACCGCCATCAGACCGGCCGCAGTCATCATCATCACCCAGAAGTGATGCATGTGCGGGGCCCACTCGCTCTGGCGGCGGTAGTTGAACTTAAGTGCCTCTATCAGCTTGTCGACGCTGATATCGATCAGCACCAGCATGAAATAGATCGCCAGCGCATAGGTCACCAGATTGAACAGGCGCCGGGTACGTGCCGACACTTTCAGATAGAGAATGTCGACGTTGATATGCGCCTGCTTTTGCTGGGCATAGGCACCGCCCAGTGCAGCGATATAGGCAAAAAGAAACAGCGACAGGTCATAGGCCCAGATGGTCGGCTGGTTCAGCACATAGCGCGCAAATACCTCGAAAGCGACGACAAACGCCAGCAGCGGTACCAGGTAGGAGACCGAGCGACCGACGAAGCGGACGACGAACTGCACGCTCAGGCAGTAGGCTCTGAACAGTGTTGCTACCATAATGAACTTCCTGAAAAAGGATCAGCCCACGCCGATACGGATCGGGCGCACTCCGGCGCCCGCAGAATCAGGGTGAGCTGAAGAGGGGCAGATTCAATCCGCCCCGGTAACAGCGTTGGCTCAGTTGGCGTCCTTCTTGAGCACGTCGATCAGGCGAGCGCTGAAATCGCTCTCTTTCGCGTAGTCATCCCACAGTCCTGCGCCAGCGGTTTTCCAGGCTTCGCGGTCAGCTGCGCTCGGCTCCGGGCTCCACTGCAGACCCTTCGCTTCCATATCGGCGATAGCCTGAGCTTCCCAGGCACGGGATTTGGTCAGCTGATCCTTGGCATGCACGACGGTTGCAGCACTTACGATCGCCTGCAGATCTGCCGGCAGCGCATCCCAGGCTTTCTGGTTCACGATAACCGGCAGCACCTGCGCACCGGCCAGCGGCAGGCGGTACATGTACTTGGCCACTTCGACATGGTTGCCGTCGCGATGGTCGATCAGGTTGGAGCCGATAGAGCCATCAATAACGCCGGTCGACAGTGCGGTGTAGATCTCGCTCCAGGTCAGGTTGACAGGAGAAGCACCGAGGTTACGCAGGAACTTACCGTAGGCACCCGGCGCACGTATTTTCAGACCTTTGAAGTCTTCAACGGAGTTGATCGGCTCTTTGGTGATGATGTAGACAGGCGGCTGGATGTACGGATCGAGATACTTGATCCCGTGTGCGGCATAAGCCTCAGAGAGCACATCACCAAAACCTTTCTCGTAGAACAGGTCCATCAGCTCGGCGGGGTTGTCGGTGCCGCCGGGCAGACCGACCTCGATGATACCCTCGGACATCTCTCCGGCATGCATCGGCTGGAACGGAGCACCCATGGTGATCAGGCCGTTTTTCACCGCACCGAAGATACCGTTGGTGCTGATACCTTCACCGGCATACATCATTTTTACCGCGATACGTCCACCAGACATCGTCTCGATGTTATCGGCCAGACTCTGATACACCTCGCCAAAGGCGGTACCACGGCTATACAGGTTGGCAAAACGCCAGTTGAATTCGGCAGCGACCGCATTGGCTGTTGCGCCTGCAGTCAGCGTCAGCGCCACGGCTCCAGTCGCAATTCGACGGGACATTTTGCTCAGCATTCTTTTCATATTGTCTTGTCTCCCCTCGCATAGTTATCTGGCCGGCTAATTTGTTTGGTTTTTGGCAGCGGAGCAGTTTTTTCCGCTACAGCCGGTGATGCGACTATCGCAAAGGGGCACAAGTGGTTAAACGCTGTACGCCTTACGTTCACTTTGAGGGCTATCAAACTAAATCAATATCCCCAGAGGGGTATTTTGCGTGCATCAATCCGGACTCTCTTATCCGAAAAACGCACTAATTCGGCACACAGCAAACGGGATCATCGGAACCGGCTGAAACCGGTATAGGAAGGGACTTACGCTGACGGCAACCGCCGACATCCGCATACAAAAAGGGTCGAGAACCGGCCATCGGCGTCTTGGATCAATCTCGGCGCACCAAAATAGCACAAAATATTCCGCGGGCTGAACAGCTGTTTTTTATTGCTTACAAAAAGTCATATGAAAAATATTTTTGAAGATTTCACAAAAAGACAGAACAAATCACTTAGAAAGGGAGGCTAAAGGCGTGCAGGGAGGTCACTGCCGCCACCCTTGAAAGGGGCAGCGACAGCCAGAGAGCAGAATCAGATACCGCCCATGCAGAGATACTTGATCTCCAGGTAGTCGTCGATACCGTGCTTGGAACCTTCGCGGCCGGTGCCGGATTCTTTCACACCACCGAACGGGGCGACCTCATTGGAGATGATCCCCTCGTTGATGCCGACCATACCGTATTCCAGCCCCTCGGCCACACGCCAGCAACGGCCGATGTCACGGGAGTAGAAATAAGCGGCCAGACCGAACGGAGTGTTATTGGCGCGCTCGATCACCTCTTCCTCTTCATCAAAGACGAAGATGGTCGAGATCGGGCCGAACAACTCCTGGTTGGCAATCGCCATCGTTTCGCTGACACCGCCAAGCAGCGTCGGCTGATAGAACAGTTCACCCTGATCGGAACGCTGACCACCGAGCAGCAGTTCGGCACCCTCGCCGACCGCGTCCTTGACCACCTGATCGACGCGATCGATCGCCTTGCGGTTGATCAACGGACCCACTTCGGTTCCTTCCTGATCACCGGCACCGACTTTCAGCCCGGCTACCGCCGCTTTGAACTTGCCAATAAAGGCGTCCATCACACTGCGCTGGACGTAAACACGGTTGGTGCAGACACAGGTCTGACCGGCATTACGGTATTTGGAGATCAGCAGGCCCTTGATCGCCGCATCCAGATCGGCATCGTCAAAGATGATAAACGGCGCGTTACCGCCAAGTTCCAGCGATACCTTCTTAACCGTGTCGGCCGCCTGATGCAGGATGTGCTTGCCGACCGGAGTAGAGCCGGTGAACGAAACCTTGCGTACCAGCGGATGCGAGGTAAGCGTGTCACCCACCGCCACCGGGTTGGCCGTGGTCACGATATTGATGACACCTGCCGGGAAGCCTGCTTCTTCAGCCAGTGCGGCCAGCGCCAGCGCGCACAGAGGCGTATCTTCTGCTGGCTTTAGCACCACGGTGCAGCCCGCCGCCAGTGCCGGTGAGATCTTGCGGGTAATCATCGCCACCGGGAAGTTCCAAGGCGTGATCGCGGCCACGACACCCACCGGCTGGCGGATGGTCACCAAACGCGAGGTCGGGGACGGCGACGGGATGTGCTCGCCATAGGCGCGCTTGGCCTCTTCACCGAACCATTCAACAAATGAGGCGCCATAGGCCACTTCGCCACGGGCTTCCGCCAGCGGTTTGCCCTGCTCGGCAGTCAGCAGCTGAGCGAGGGCTTCCTGATTGTCCAAGATCAGCTCATACCAGCGCTTAAGCAGCTGGGCACGCGACTTAGCCGTGGTTTTCTTCCAGCCGATAAAGGCACGATCCGCCGCCTCGACCGCCGCGCTTGCCTCTTCGGCGCTCATATCCGGCACATCGGCCAGATGCTCGCCGGTAGCAGGATTGGTAACTGACAGCGTCTTGCCGGAGGCCGCGCTGACCCACTGGCCATCAACATAAGCCTGGGTACGGATAATGGTGCTCTGCATACTCTTCTCTCAGCGGGTTGATTCGATTGTCCCGAACGGGTCGCGTTGGGCAGCCCAAATGGCTGCGAGTGACCGGCAGTCTAGCACCGCTATCTGCCGGTTCGGTTGACCGCCTGTAAACGTTAAGTTTCATCCACCTCAAACTATAGACGCTTGCAAGAGGTCACAGGCGATCTCAGGCCAGATCGAACTGGGCACTGGCCTCGGCGATGATATAGCGCCCAATCGGCAATGCCGATGTGGCCGCCGGCGAAGGCGCGTTGCAGACATTGATAGTGCGCGCGGTCTTCACAAACAGGAAGTCATCCACCAGTTTGCCATCGCGGGATACCGCTTGAGCACGCACGCCGGCCGGATAGGGTGTCAGGTCCGCCTTAGTCAGACTCGGACAGTATTTCTGCACCTCTTTAAGATAGCCGCCCTTGAACAGCGAGTTTTTCAGCTCGATCAGTCCGGGCTTCAGGTTCTTCTGCAAAACCTTGCGAATACCGGGGTACGCCAATGTCTCGATGCTGTCTTTGAGCGAGATATCGGTCTTGTTATAGCCTTCACGCTTCCAGGCCAGTACCGCATTAGGCCCCACAGTCACGGTGCCATCGATCATCCGCGTCAGATGTACGCCGAGGAACGGCATTGAGGGATCGGGAATCGGGTAGATCAGGTGATTCACGATCTGGTTGTGCTCGGCAGGCAACAGATAATACTCACCCCGGAAAGGACAGATCCGGAACTCCGGCTCAAGCCCCAGCATGCTCACCACCCTGTCGGCCATTAGCCCTGAGCAGGAGATCAGATAGCGGGCTTCGACTTCACCGCTGCTGGTGTGTGCCCTCACCTCGCTGGCACTCTCGTACAACGCCGTGACTTCTGTCGAGTACCGCACCTCGCCGCCGGCCTCGACAAAACGTCGGGCCATCGCCTCGGTCACCTCTTTGTAGTTGACGATGCCACTGGAGGGGACAAAGATGCCGCCAATACCGGTGATATTAGGTTCGCGCTCGCGCAGCTCGTCGGCCGACAGCCAGTAGCGCTCCAGACCATTGGCTTCGGTACGCTCCCAAAGCGCTTTCATGCGCTCCATCTCCAACGCGTTGGTGGCCACCAACAGCTTACCGCACTCGTCGTAACGGATGCCGTTTTCCTGGCAGAACTCTTTGGTATTGCGGTTACCTTCCAGGCAGAACTTCGCCTTCAGGCTGCCCGGGGTGTAATAGACACCGGCATGAATGACACCGGAGTTGTGCCCGGTCTGATGATGGGCAGGCCCAGACTCCTTCTCGAGCACCACGACCTTTTTATCCGGGAAACGCCCCAAAAGCTGCATGGCGGTGGACATGCCGACGATACCGCCGCCGATAATGAGAAAATCGTACATTCTGACCTCTGTGTGACAGAAAAAACCACCGGCTTAATGGCCGGTGGTTTCTGATGATATCCTGAGTTTGGCGCAAGTGTGACCCGCCAACTTACTGTTTCGGGTTGCGCAGAGTCTTCGCGCGGGTGAAGTAGCCACGCTGACGCATCAGCTCACGGCGCAGTCCCGGGTGCGCGGTAAATTTGTCACGACCATGTAACCAGAAGTGGTTATTGATCAGCAGGAAGCTGCCCACCGGCACCGGCACCGACAGAATCGCCTTGCTGCCCTCAAGTGACTCGGACAGGTCTGTAAGCCAGTTACCCTCTTCGTCGTCCTTGGGCTGCACGAACTGGTCGATGTAGGACATGATTGGCTTGCCGCTGCGATCGATATCGAAAACCGAGTGAAATACATCCTGACGGGTGTTTTTGCTCGGCGGCGCCGCCCAGCGCATCTCGCGATAGGCAATAGGATCACGGCTGAAACGCTCGAGATCTTCCCAGTCGTCCAGGTGCAGCAGCAACGAGTTTCCGCCGACCATGTTCTGCTCGTCGATCTTGAGCATCAGCACGTAATCGGTGTCCTGCTCGACAAAGGTACCGTCATTGTGCAACTCCATCACACGGTGGGCCTGACGCAGATAGCTATCGGAGTTGTCGTCGTTCTGCACCACGAAGCGGGCATAGTACTGGCCACTCATCGCATCGAAGTTGGAGCGGCCAAACAGATGTGCCACTGCCGTGGTGAAGCGCACCATATCCTCGGCCTGATCAACGCTGTCCAGTCCTTCCGGCGTGATCAGCAACGCACCGGTATTACGGTCCACCAGCGTACTCACCAGCAGCGACTGAAGTTTGTTGCCGCACAGATCATCCAGAACCTTGCCGACGCGGAAACGCAGCATCGACTTGTACTCCAGCGCCTGCACAGGCCATTCGGCAATGGCGTTGAGGAATGCCGATACCACCTCGCGCTCGAAACGCAGCTCCAGCAAACGTGGGTTGATGGCGGAGGGCGAAAGGCTAAAGCCACAGCTATCGGCGGTTTCGATCTTTTCGGCTACGAGGGACATTGCTCTACCTCTTGAAGTTGGGTTGCTGTCGTTATGGGCTACTATCTAGATATTTGCTTAATATTTACGTTTAATAAAAATATCTACATTTTTAAATAACGTCAACAAAACTTCTCTTTTGCGACGATATTCCCCCTGCCGCTATAATCGCGACTCCGTGCAAAGCAAGGCAGCGAGTGGATGAGCGGCAACGACGAGAAAAGCAATCTGGCGGATGTCGCCTACGGATTGCTCAAGCGGGATCTGACCGAAGGGATCTTCAAACCCGGCGATAAACTGCTAATGAGCGCCCTGCGCGAGCGCTATGAAATTGGCGCAGGCCCCATGCGGGAGGCGTTGTCACGTCTGGTGGCGGACCGTCTGGTCACGGCGGAGAGTCAAAAGGGTTTTCGTGTGGCGCCCATGTCACTGGCGGAACTGAAGGATATCTACTTCGCGCGGGCACAGCTTGAAGCGCTGATCACCGAGCTCGCCGTCCAGAACGGCGACGAGAACTGGGAGGCCGGCATCGTCGCCAGTGCCCATACGCTCTCCAAAGTGACCGAGGTGCATAACGCCGACGAGATGCTGGGTCTGTGGGACAGCCGACACAAGGCTTTCCACCGCGCCATCGCCAGCGGCTGCGGATCCGCCAAGCTGATGGAGCTGCGCATGACCATGCTCGATCAGGCCGAGCGTTACCGGCAGCTATGGTTGAGGCAGACGGTGTTTTCCGCCGAGGCGCTGGAAACCAAGCGCAGAGAACATCAGGAACTGCTGGAGATTTTGCTTTCGCGCGACAGCGTCCAAGCGCGTCACATTATGTTTGAACACATGATGAACCCGATCCCGATCATCACCGAGATACTGGCCAGCCGCGGGCTTATTGGCTGACCGGCTCTGGCGAGGAAAAATCGGTATAGGGATGGTTGTACTGGGCATCGTTTCCCTTGGCAATTTCGAAACACTCGCAGGCATGACGCTTGGCTATCGAGACCACCCGGGCATCGAGCTGACCGGCCGTCACCTTGGCATCGAGCAGGTCCAGCACTTCGGAGAGCGTCATGCCCGGGCGATAGGGACGGGCCTGCACCAGGGCCTGGAATATATCCGCCACCGCCACAATACGGGCCTCGATACTCAGATCCCGCTCACTGGGGTGGAAGGGGTAGCCGCCTCCGTTAACACCCTCATGATGAAAGGCGGCCCAACGCGCTACATCACCGAGCCCCTCGATATGGCGCAAGATTTCATAGGTCTCGAAACTGTGCTGATTCATGATTGCACGCTCTATATCGCTGAGCGGCCCGGGCTTTTCCAGCACCTGGTCCGGGGTGTGCAGCTTGCCCAGATCATGCAGTAGCGCCGCAATCTCGATCTTGTCGCACTGTACGGGGGATAGATTCAGTGTCGTCGCCAGATAACGGGACAGATCCGCCACACGCAACGAGTGCTCTGCGGTAAAGGGACTTTTCTGGTCAACGATGTAGGCCAGAATCAATGAGAGCTGCTTGAGCTGCTCCAGCGACAGCGTCTCCCGTCGAGCCCTGGCGCCCATATCCCAGGTGTAGCGGGTGACATGTCGATCTTCGAGTGCGATCCAGAACGCTTCAAAGCGCTGGAGGCGTCGAAAGGCCTCAATAAACTCGGGTGCGAAGTAGTGTCCGGTGTATTGCTCAATCGTCGCCAGCACCCCCTCACGGGCCAGCAGGATATCGACGCCGTAATGGGGCGCCGCAACCACATCGATACGATCGGCCAGAAAGATCAGGTTGGCCATACGCGTCTCGCGCGCTCCGACACCCTCCTTGGGGTATTCATCCCACCGCGTATGGTGATGCAGCACCGGCACCGCGTATCGGGACAGCGGCTGGAAGCTGCTCAGCAGCCGATAGCCGATCTGGCAGTGAAGATCCGCTTCTTCCCAATCGAAATGGTTTACAAGCCCTGCGTGCATCTGCTCGGTCGAGACACCGCAGTCATGCAGCAGACCCAGTTCAAACAGATACTCCAGATCCTCTTCACCCCATCCCAGCTGATGTCCGAGCTGACTGGCAATAAAGGCTACACGTTTGCCGTGATTGGTATCGTTCATCCCCACCAGCGACACGGCGGTCTCGATGGCGAGAATCATCTGCCTCAAATCGACGTGTAACGACGTATCGGGATTCATTGACTCGTCTGGCCTCAGTCCGGGAATCGGGCACCTGCACCAACCATAGACAATAACCCGGTCAGGCACCATCGATGCCAGCGGATGCCTTGATGACGGTCAGATAAAAAAGGGCCGCCTTTATGGGGCGGCCCGGAAAGCACGACGATCAATCGTACCGGGGTGATGAGATGCGTGTAGCAGCCGTTAGCGGGCGAACATCTCGCGCGCGATGGACGAGAGGGTCTCGACGATCTGATCAATATGCGCTTTCTCGATGGTCAGTGGCGGTGAGAAGGCGATGATGTCACCGACCGCACGCACGGACATCCCCTTCTCGTAGCAACGCTGCATGATCTTCGAGCCCACCAGCGAGCCATCCGGCGCTGCAAACTGCACCGCACCGATCAGGCCATAGTTACGCACATCGACAATGCCCGGCTCGCCGTTAAGGGAGTGCAGCGAGGACTGCCAGTAGTCACCGATTTCGCCGCTTGCGCGCTCCAGCAGCCCCTCTTCGTCATAGATATCCATGGTCGCAAGGCCCGCAGCACAGGCGATCGGGTGCGCTGAATAGGTGTAGCCGTGGAAGAACTCGATAGCCCCTTCGGCTCCGGCGTTGATCACCGTGTCGCAGATCTCATCGCGCACGAACACCGCACCCAGTGGCACAGTACCGTTGGTGATGCCCTTGGCGGAGGTGATCATGTCCGGCTCTACTTCGAAACGGTTAGACGCAAACGAAGCACCCAAGCGGCCCCAGCCGGTAATGACCTCATCAAAGATCAGCAGTACGTCATGCTTGGTGCAGAGCTCACGCAGCTTTTTCAGGTAACCGATCGGCGGCAGGATAACGCCACCGGCACCGGAAACCGGCTCAACGATGACCGCAGCGATGCTGTCCGGATCGTGGAACTGCAGCAGGTTCTCCAGCTCGTCAGCTCGTTCGATGCCCTGCTCCGGCAACCCCTTGCTGAATGCATTGCGCTTGAGATCAAGCGTATGCGGCAGATGGTCGACCGGCAGCAACGGCCCGAAGCCTTTGCGGTTATACGTCAAACCACCAACGGAGATACCGCCGAAGTTGACGCCGTGGTAGGCCTTCTCACGACCGATGAAGCGGTACTTGCCCTTCTTGCCACGGGCATTCTGGTAGGCCAGCGCAATCTTCAGTGCGCTCTCGACCGCCTCGGAGCCCGAGTTGGTGAAGAACACGCGATTCAGGTTTTCCGGCGTGTATTTCACCAGGCGCTCGGCGAATTCGAAGCCGATGTCGTGGCCGAGGTTGAACGGCGAGCTGTAATCCAGCTTCATCGCCTGCTGGGCGATGGCATCGGCGATCTTCTGACGGCCATGGCCGGCATTGACGCACCAAAGTCCACCGGTGGCGTCGAGAATCTTACGGCCGTCATCGCTGTACAACCACATGCCCTCGGCGCGCTCGATAATGCGCGGTGCCGCTTTGAAAGCTCTGTTTGCCGTGAACGGCATCCAGAAATGATCCATGCTTGAATAGTTCTTCATGTGTGCAGACCCGTGTTGGATTACGCGTTTAGCCAGATGCGATTCAGTCTAGGTCCGAAAACCGGTGGCGGAAAATGCCGGCGATTAAAAGCCCAGGTTTATGTTGATCAAACTTTTGCCGCCTCCTGCTTAAGTAGCCTTGGGTAATCCGTGTCGGATTGATTAACATGCACAAGAAACGTCGTGCAGGAACCGATCAACCATGAACACACGCAAATACTGGCTCGGACAGGTTGGCGATTTTGAGATCAAGCAGTTGCGGGTGTTTACCACCGTCGTACAGTGCGGCGGTTTCTCGGCAGCCGAAGCGGAGCTCAATATCACCCGCTCGACCATCAGCATCCATATCGCCAACCTTGAGTCACGCCTGAACCTCAAGCTGTGCCACCGCGGCCGAGCCGGTTTTGCACTGACGGACGAAGGCCGCATCATTTACGAATCGGCGCAGAAACTGTTCGACTCTGTCGAGGAGTTCCGAGCCACGGTAAACAACCTGAATGCCACACTGTCCGGTGATCTGCGCCTGATCTTTTCCGACACCGTCAGCGGAGACCCCCGCGTCTGCCTGCCCGAACTGATCAATGCCGTGGCTGAACGGGCTCCTGATGTGTATATCACCGTAGATGTCGCCTCCATGTCGGAGATCGAGCAGATGGTTATCAACGGTCAGGCAGAGGTGGGTTTCGTACCGATTCATCGGCAGATCGAGGGCCTTGACTATATCCATCTATTCACCGACACCTGCCGACTCTACTGCCACAAAAGCCATCCGCTGTTCGATCGTCCGGATGCAGAACTCAGCGAAGAGCTGATCGACCGCCAACCGTTCGTGCAGGCTGGGCTCAAGCCCCACAAGGACGCCGCAAGCCTGATCGAGCAGATGGACCTGCGCGCCACCGCCTACTATTACGAGACCCGCCTGGCGCTTATCCGCTCTGGACGGTACATCGGCTTCCTGCCGGAGTACTACGTTGCCAACTCGACCCAGCCCGGCGAGTTGCGCGCGCTTAAACCGGAGCAGAATCATTACGGCCTGCCCCTTGGGGCAATCGTTCGCAAATCGGCGCGCCCAAACAAGGCGCGCGAACTGTTTATCTCGCTATTGAGGGAAAGGCTCAACCTTCCCTTGACTTCAGCAGGATAAAACTCGGTTTTTTGACCAAAACGACAACGTTTGTCTTTACCGGCTATTTTTTTCTGTGATAATCGAAAAGTTTTGACTAACTTGCTAACCATTAGCCGAACTGTTTTTGGCTCGGCATACAATGGACGAAGGGGACAATAAGATGGCGAACAGCTACACGAAACGCTTTAGCAAGACCTTGCTGGCAGCGGCCACCGCACTGACAATTGTCGGCACAGCGCAGGCCGACACGTTCAAGATCGCATTGGCAGGTCCGGCGACCGGCCCAGTTGCCCAGTACGGCGACATGCAGAAAATCGGCGTTATGGCCGCTATCGACTACCTCAATGCCAACGGCGGCATCAACGGCATGGATGTGGAAGGCGTTATTTACGATGACGCCTGCGATCCGAAACAGGCCGTGGCCGTGGCCAACAAAATCGTCAACGACGGTATCACCCACGTTGTCGGTCACCTCTGCTCCAGCTCCACTGAACCGGCCTCTGACATCTATGAAGAGGAAGGCGTCCTGATGATTACCGCGGCGTCCACGTCGCCGACCATCACCGAAAAAGGCTACGGCATGATTTTCCGTACCATCGGTCTGGACAGCCTGCAGGGCTCAATGGCAACACAGTACATCCTCGATACCGCCAAGCCGAAAACTATCGCGGTTATCCATGACAAGCAGCAGTATGGCGAAGGTCTGGCAACCGTCGTGCGCGATGGTCTGGTAGCAGCCGGCGTTGAACCGGTGATGTTCGAAGGTGTTACCGCCGGTGATAAAGACTTCTCCGCGCTGATCGCCAAGCTGCAGAAAGCCGATGTGGATTTCGTCTACTACGGCGGCTACCACCCGGAACTGGGCCTGATCCTGCGCCAGGCAGCCGAGAAAGGCCTGAAAGCACAGTTCATGGGCCCTGAAGGTATCGTCAACTCCGATCTGGCGAAGATCGCAGGTGATGCTGTAGAAGGCGTACTGGCGACCGCACCGAAAGCGTTCGATCAGAACCCGGAAAACGCCGAGCGCGTAAAAGCGATCGAGGCCAAGGGTGAAGATCCCACCGGTCCGTTCGTCTTCCCGGCATACGCTGCCGTTCAGATCATGGCTGACACCGTCAAGGCTATCGACAGCACCGATTCCGTCAAGATGGCCGAATACATCAAGGCCAACAGCTTCGATACGGCAATCGGCACCGTCAAATATGACGACAAGGGCGACCTGACCGAGTCCACCTTCCTCGTGTACCAGCTGCACGCCGACGGATCCAAAACGCCCGCTCAGTGATCCTGAGTCGCGTTTAAACCCTGAACCCGAATACCCCTGTGCCAACAGCGCAGGGGTATCGTTTTATCTATCTGGTAAGTATCGATGACTGAAGCCAGCCTCTACCTTCTGCAGCAGATCATCAATGGACTGACTATCGGCTCGACCTACGCCCTGATCGCCATCGGCTACACGATGGTGTACGGCATTATCGGCATGATCAATTTCGCCCACGGCGAAATCTATATGATCGGATCCTACGTCTCCTTTATCGTGATCACAGGCCTCTTGGCCATGGGCAGTTTTGCCCTGCCACTGGTCCTGTTTATCGCACTTCTGGTTGCGATGCTGATCGCCAGCACCTATGGCTGGACGGTCGAGCGTGTCGCCTACCGACCGCTGCGCGGATCGAACCGCCTGATTGCCTTGATTTCGGCGATCGGTATGTCCATTTTCCTGCAAAACTATGTCGCTCTGGCCCAAGGCTCACGCGATGTTGCCCTGGCACCGCTGATCTCCGGCAGTGTGCTTGAGTTGGGTTCACTGGATACCTTCGAGGTTACCCTGTCTTGGATGCAGCTGCTGATCTGGGTTGTCACCCTGGTCACCATGACTTCCCTGACACTGTTCATCTCGCGCTCACGCATGGGACGCGCCTGCCGCGCCTGCGCTGAGGACTTGGGCATGACCAACCTGCTGGGTATCGACACCAACCGCATCATTTCGCTGACATTCGTCATCGGCGCGGCGCTGGCGGCGATCGCCGGCCTGTTGCTCGGCCTCTACTACGGTGTCATCAACCCGTTCATTGGCTTCATGGCGGGGCTCAAAGCGTTTACCGCTGCGGTGCTCGGCGGTATCGGATCGATTCCCGGCGCCATGCTTGGCGGGCTGATCCTGGGTGTTACTGAAGCACTGACCGCTGCCTACTTCCCGTCGGAATACAAGGATGTGGTGGCATTCGGACTGCTGGTCACCATCCTGTTGTTCCGACCCACCGGCATTCTGGGTAAACCGGAGGTGGAGAAAGTCTGATGCGCGGTTCACTCTACAACGCAATTTTCGCCGCCGGTATCACACTGGTACTGGCTTGCCTGATGCTGGGCGTACGTCTGGGGGCCGAGGGTACCACACTGGCCGTGACCGGTGCCGGTGCCGACCGCTGGGGCTGGATTCTGGCCGGCGTAGGGGTGGTATTCTTCGGCCAGCTGTTTGCCAATCAGGTCGACGCCCTGTTCGGTCGCATCCCCAAGCCCAATCTGAGCGCACTCAAGCCCCAAGGTTCGAGCTGGAACACGCTCAAGCCCTGGCTGCTGTCTGCACTGGTGGTCGGGCTGCTGGTGTGGCCCTTCATGGTGTCACGCGGGGCCGTCGATCTGGCTACCCTGACACTGATCTACATCATGCTCGGTCTTGGCCTGAACATTGTGGTCGGGCTGGCGGGTCTTCTCGACCTTGGCTATGTGGCGTTCTACGCCGTTGGCGCCTACACCTATGCCCTGCTGTCGGAATATTTCGGCTTTTCGTTCTGGATGTGCCTGCCGATCGCCGCCCTGCTGGCAGCAACATTCGGGTTCATTCTGGGCTTTCCGGTACTGCGCCTGCGTGGTGACTATCTGGCGATTGTGACGCTTGGGTTCGGTGAGATGATCCGTATCCTGCTTAACAACTGGACCAGCATCACCGGCGGCCCCAATGGGATTTCCGGTATCGAGAAACCGACCCTGTTCGGCCTTGAGTTCAGTCGTCGCGCCAGCGAGGGCAACCAGACCTTCCACGAGTTTTTTGGCATCGATTACAGCAGCGGGCACAAGGTTATCTTCCTCTACCTGATCGCCGTACTGCTGGTCATTATCGTGATCTATCTGATCAACCGCCTGATGCGCATGCCGATTGGCCGCGCTTGGGAAGCGTTGCGTGAGGATGAGATCGCCTGCCGCTCGCTCGGTCTTAACCGTACGGTCATCAAGCTGTCGGCGTTTACACTTGGCGCATCGACCGCTGGATTCGCCGGATGCTTCTTCGCTGCACGTCAGGGCTTTATCAGTCCCGAGTCGTTCATCTTCATCGAGTCGGCGATCATTCTGGCAATAGTGGTACTCGGCGGAATGGGCTCCCAGATCGGTGTAATTCTGGCCGCCATCGTGATGACGATCCTGCCGGAACTGGCGCGCGAGTTCTCCGACTACCGCATGCTGATGTTCGGCCTGCTGATGGTCGTGATGATGCGCTGGCGCCCGGAAGGACTGGTACCGATGAAACGCCCCCACCTGGAGTTGAAATAAATGAGTCAGTTGCTGCTTGATGTAAACGAGCTGACCATGCGCTTCGGTGGTCTGCTCGCGGTAAATGCGGTCAACCTGAAAGTCAGGAACCGACAGATCGTATCGATCATTGGCCCAAACGGGGCCGGCAAAACCACGGTGTTCAACTGTCTGTCGGGGTTCTATATACCCACCGACGGCAGTGTGTTGTTCAACGGTGATCAGTTGGCCGGGTTGAAAGACTTCCAGATCTCGCGCAAGGGACTGGTACGCACCTTTCAGCACGTGCGGCTGTTCTCGAAGATGACCGTGATCGAAAACATGCTGGTGGCTCAACACCGCCATCTGAATACCAACCTGTTCGCAGGCATGTTCAAAACACCGAGCTATCGCCGTCTGGAACAGGAAGCGATGGACCGCGCTATCTATTGGCTCGAAGAGGTCGACCTGTTGCAGCATGCCAACCGTGAGGCGGGCTATCTCGCCTATGGTCAACAGCGTAAGCTGGAGATCGCCCGCTGCATGTCGACTCAGCCGGAACTGCTGTTGCTCGACGAACCGGCAGCTGGCCTGAACCCCTTCGAAACCAAGGAGCTGGACCAGCTGATCATCCGTCTGCGCGACGAGCATGAAATATCGGTGCTGCTGATCGAGCACGATATGGGGCTGGTCATGGGTATCTCCGATCACATCTACGTCATCGCCCAGGGCACACCACTGGCCGACGGCACACCCGATGAGGTGAAGCAGAACCCCGATGTCATCAAAGCTTACCTGGGGGAGAGCTAAGCATGCTTGAACTCAAAAATGTGAACACTCACTACGGTCAGATTCAGGCCCTTCACGATGTTTCCATCGAGGTCAACAAGGGTGAGATCGTCACCCTGATCGGCGCCAACGGTGCCGGCAAGACCACGCTGATGATGACGGTGTGCGGCTCGCCGCAGGCAAGCTCCGGCGAGATTCTGTTCGAGGGCGAATCAATTCGCCAGATGTCCACGTCACTGATCATGCGCAAGGGACTGGCCGTGGTTCCCGAAGGTCGTCGGATCTTCTCGGGGCTGACCGTGGCCGAAAACCTGCACATGGGCGCATACTTCAGTGACAAGGATGCCTACGAAGCCCAACTCGATCATGTATTGGGGCTGTTTCCACGCCTGAAGGAGCGTTACCATCAGCGCGGTGGAACCATGTCCGGTGGCGAACAGCAGATGCTGTCCATTGGCCGGGCGCTGATGAGCCATCCGCGCCTGCTATTGCTCGACGAGCCGTCCCTTGGTCTGGCTCCGATCATCATCCAGCAGATTTTCGAGATTATCGAACGCCTGCGTGAAGAGGGTGTCACAATCTTCCTGGTTGAGCAGAACGCCAACCAGGCGCTGAAGATCGCCGACCGGGGCTACGTACTCGAGAACGGCCGTGTCGTAATGAGTGATACCGGCGAGGCACTTTTGACGCATGATGCTGTCAGGAAGGCCTATCTGGGCGGCTAATCCGGCAAGCTCGCCACTCAATCAACAGAGCGGTACCGGAAACGGTGCCGCTCTTCTTTTTGTCGTCAGAGGACGGCTGCTAGACTTGAGATTCACAGATGTTTAACGCAACCCAGAGCCGCCTGTTAACGGCCCGAATACCCGGCATGGATGGAGCCAGACCGTGAGACTGATCATCATTTCCCTCTCAGCCCTGTTTATAAGCCTGATGCTGATGAACGCCGGTAATGCGTTCCTGCTGACGTATCTGGGCATTCGGCTGGGTGCCGAAGGGGTTCCGCCGACGCAAGTCGGTTTCGTCATGGTGTGCTACTCCATCGGCTTTGTGATCGGCTCTCACTGGTGTACCAATCTGGTTGCCAAGGTCGGCCACATACGCACATTCGCCGCCCTGACCTCGCTGACGGCCATGGCCTCGATCAGTTATCCGCTGCTGGAGTCGGTGTACTTCTGGGCCATACTGCGCTTTGTCGGTGGCATCACCGCCGCGGGGCTGTTTGTGATTATCGAAAGCTGGTTTGGCGCGGTCGCGAACAACAACAACCGGGCAACGCTGTTCGCGCTCTATCAGATCGCGGCGTACGGCGCGTCCACCTCGGCACAGCTCACTGTCGGTTACACCGACCCGCTCAGTGCCGTACCGTTCACCGGCGCAGGTCTGGTATTGCTTGCCGCTATCATCCCGCTATCACTGTCGCGCATGCAGTCACCGGTGATTGAGCAAGGCGCCAAGATGTCGCTACTCTCTCTCTACAGAGAAGCGCCGCTCGGGCTCACCTGCGCGTTCACCGCGGGCATACTGCTCGGTGCCTATTACGCACTGGTACCGCTGTTTGGCAGCTTGACCGCGATGACTGTAAAACAGGTATCTCAGCTGATGACCGTATCGGTATTGATGGCGGTTCTGCTGGCCTGGCCCATCGGCTGGATCTGCGACCGTATCCAGCGCAGCAAGGTATTACTGGTCGTACTGTTGGTTGCGGCGATGCTGAGCAGTGCTGTGTCGATGACGGTAGAGATGGCGTTTACGATCCGTCTGTTTGTTACCGCTGTATTGCTCGGCCTTATGTCACTGGTCTACTCGCTCGGCGTGGCGCTTGCCAACGACCGCATCGACAGTAGCGCTCGCGTCGCCGCCAGCTCGGCGTTGATGCTCAGCTACGGCGCGGGGAGCATCATCGGACCGATCAGCGGCTCAATGCTGATGGAAGCGTTCAGACCGTCGGCCATGTTTATTGGCTTCGCCACTCTGCTAGTGGCTCTGGCACTCTACGTACGTTACCGCCAAAACCGCATGCCGCCACTGCCGATTACTGCGCAGGAGCAGTATGTGGCCAGTATGCCGGAGAGCCAACTCTCCAACGAATTCGACCCGCGTTATGAGGTCGAGGGAGAGAGCAACATTGAGGACATCTTCCCTGACGAGTGGGTAGACGCCTGGGGGGACGATGCCAAAAAAGAGAACGAACCCGAGCCTGCCGCCGTCAGTGCCGGCATAGAGGTTGGCGGCGAAATGATTGGCATGGAGGTACATCCGTTTGAGGACATCAAGGAGTTGAGCGCCCACGACCAGAGCGCACCCACCCATGACGCGGAACCGGCCAAGGAGGAGGAAACGTCTCCACCGCCCCCTGAAAAACCCGCCCCGTAAAGTTACGCCCAACCAACGCCGCTGCCCCATCAGCGGCGTTTTCGTTTTCTGTTTATCAATTTTTCATTTTTTTCTCCGCCTGTGTAAGGAATCTGCGATTCCCCCGACTACTGCAGCAAGAAGGGATGACGCACTCACTCTTCCGACAGATTTCACGCACAGAAACAGGCCACACAGAGGCCGACAAATCACAAACTGGAGATACACAAAATGGCTAAAACGACTACTACTGCTGCGGCTCTTGCACTGGCTCTGGGTACTGCAATCAGCGTCGCATCTCTGCCGGCCTCCGCCGACGAGATGAAAATGGAGAAATGCTACGGCGTGGCGCTTAAAGGCCAGAACGATTGCAAGGCTGGCCCCGGCACCACCTGCGCAGGCACCGCCAAGAAAGACTATCAGGGCAATGCCTTCAAGGCCGTACCTGCCGGCACCTGCACCCAGATGGAGTCCCCGACCTCTCCGACAGGCCACGGCCAGCTGGAAGCCTTCGAAGAGACTATGTAACGCATAAGTCGCGGCAGTCTCACCCAACTCACCGGAGTAACCGATATGAAGACACAGCCCAATTTAGTGCCCACTCGATTGGCTACACCGGCCGGTGAGACCGCCGCGCACCACAATTTAAAGGCACCTAGCCGGTTTAACACCCTGCCGGTTTCGGCCGGCATAGGCCTCAAGCCGGAGCATTATCAGGCACTGCTCGATCAGCTGCCGGAAATAGGCTTTCTTGAGGTGCATGCCGAAAACTATATGGTCGCGGGCGGCCCCTACCACCATTACCTCTCTCGCCTGCACGAACACTACGCACTGTCGATTCACGGTGTCGGCTTATCTATCGGGGGCGATGCGCCGCTCGATGAACACCACCTGAGCCGGCTGGTTACATTACTGGATCGCCACCCGCCCGAGCGCTTTTCGGAGCATCTGGCCTGGTCCAGCCATAGTGGAGAGTTTTTCAACGATCTGCTGCCACTGCCCTACACCGAGGAGCGTCTCAAGATCGTCTGCGAACACGTCGATCAGGTGCAAACACGGCTCAAGCGCCAGATTCTGCTGGAGAACCCCGCCACCTATGTACAGTTTGCCGCCTCGTCCATTCCGGAAACCGAATTTCTCTCGGCGGTGGTCGAGCGTACCGGCTGCGGCCTGCTGCTGGATGTAAACAACGTCTATGTCAGCTGCATCAACCATGGCCTTAACAGCCGTGACTACATCAGCGCACTGCCCTGCAACCGTGTGGGCGAGATCCATTTGGCGGGCTTCAGCCGTGACACTGACGCCGCGGGCGCTCCACTGCTGATCGATAGCCACGGCGCCCCTGTCGCTGATGCGGTCTGGAACCTCTACGCTTATGCACTTGAGCTGACAGGGCCAGTTGCCACACTTATCGAGCGGGACAACAACATCCCCCCGCTACCGATTCTGGTAGGCGAAGCGCTGAGAGCACAAAACCTGCTGCTGTCTCGGGTGGACGCTGCCATTGAGGAGCCCATGTTATGAACAGAACGCCTGAAGCTGACTTTCGGCAAGCGTTGCTTAACCCGGAATTGAGCGCACCAGCGGGATTGTGGGCGTGGAACGGCTCCGACCCCACCACGCGCTTCGATGTCTACCGCAACAACGTTATCGTGTCGCTGATCGAGGCGCTGGAGAGTACGTTTTCGGTGGTACAACGTCTGGTGGGCGAACAGTTCTTCCGAGCCATGGCACGGGAATACCTTCGCGAGCATATGCCCAATCATCCCGTTCTTGCCCGGTTCGGCGACAGCTTCCCCGGCTTCATAGCCGAATTCGAGCCAGCGTCATCGCTGCCTTATCTGGCGGATACTGCTCGACTGGAATGGGCCAGGGTACAGGCATACCACGCGATGGACGCCGGACCACTCTCCGCTGAAACGTTGCAAGTGGCATTGTCAGAACCCGAGCGCCTGCCCCAGCTGAGGATCAGTCTTCACCCATCCGCTCACCTGCTGCGCTCGCAATATGCCGCGGTGTCCCTCTGGGCCGCCCATCAGGATCTGATCCCCCTGAGTCAAGTCGATCCCTGGCAGCCGGAGCAAGCACTGATCCTGCGCCCTCAACTGGAAGTCGAGGTTATCCCTCTCGATAGAGCGACAGCAGCCTTCACCGCCTGCCTGATTGACGGACTGACTTTGGGCGCTGCGGTGGACGAGACACTGAACACACACAGCGATTTTGATCTTAACGCCGCTCTAGCCTTGCTGCTTCAGCGTCAGGCACTGCACGTGCTGAGCTATTAAGGACCACCATCATGAATACATCCGTCATGCCATCTGCCCGACACAAACCCAATCCCGTGGTTCGGTGTGTACAGCAAGCGGTCGCCGCCCTCAGCCACATTCCCGAAACGCTGATCATATTGCTGTCACGCTTCTCCATCGCCGCAATCTTCTGGACATCCGGCCAGACCAAGATCGAGGGCTTCGCGGTGAATTTCATCGACGGCACCTTTGAACTGGGCTGGCCGCACTTTGCAGGCTCGACCCTTTACCTGTTCCGCGAAGAGTATGCCTTGCCGCTGCTACCAGTCGAGTTCGCGGCAACGCTTGCAACCATCGCCGAACACCTCTTTCCCGTGCTGCTTCTGGCAGGACTGGCTACTCGCTTCTCAGCACTGGCCCTGCTGATCATGACCATTGTGATTCAGCTGTTTGTCTATCCCGGTGCTTACCCGACACATGGCGTCTGGGCCGCGGTGCTGCTTTACCTGATGGTGCGCGGCCCAGGCCGTTTGTCGATCGATTACTGGATAAAACGCCACTTCTCTTGATAAAACACGCAACTCTCTGTTGCCGACTTGACGGATAGGTCAACAAAGTCCAACTTAAGTACTGCGGTATTCGTCATCACCGTAGCGAGTGACATCAAGTCGCACATGCACGAAGGGCCTCAGTTACGCTGAGGCCCTTTCTCATCTGTTGATCCCAACACTGCCTGCTGGAGCTAAAAGCGTGATACCGGCCGCTTATCTGCTCGTCGTCCTTATTTGGTCGACGACCCCCATCACCGTTGCCTGGAGCGGCGAAAGTGTCGACCCGGTCGCCGCCGCAGGCATCCGCATGGCAATAGCGGCCGTGGTCGGCATGCTGATTCTAGCCGTTCGCCGCATCAAGCTCCGGCTCGACTCGTTGGCGATCAAGTCTTATGTCGCGGCAACGCTTGGCACTTTCGGCGCCATGTGCTGCGTCTACCTGTCAGCCCGCTACATTCCATCCGGCTTGATTTCGGTGCTCTTCGGCCTGGCTCCGATGCTGTCAGCGCTGTTCAGCCGGTTCGTGTTTGATGGCGAGGCTTTTCCGCCACATCGCTGGTTTTCATGCCTGATCGCGCTGTTGGGCCTTGCTATCGTATTCATGGATGATGTGGCCCTGGGCCCTGAGAGCTGGACAGGCATAGGGCTGTTGCTGATGGGTGTGAGCTTCTTCAGCCTTAGCGGTGTCATGGTGAAACAGCAAGCCGCTGGTCTCGACCCGCTGGTACAAACGCTCGGTTCGCTGATTCTGTCACTGCCTTGCTATACCCTGACCTGGTACCTGCTGGACGGCAGCTGGCAACCGCTGGATCCGGCTACGCGCTCGTTCTGGTCTATCGTTTATCTAGCCTTGGTCGGATCGCTGCTCGGCTTCGCCTCGTACTACTTCGTGCTCAAGCATCTGAGCGCGAGCACCGTCGCGCTGGTGACACTGATTACGCCTATATTCGCACTGTTGCTGGGCCATCTGTTCAACGATGAGCCCCTGAGCGAACGCTTGTACATCGGATCGGTGGTCATTCTCGGTGGATTGGCGAGCTTCTTCTTTGGCGGCTCACTATTCTCTCCGCGCAAGGTGAGAATACAGGGGTAAATTGCCTTTCCCGCCGGGGAGAACAATACTGCTATGAAACCCGCCGGGAATTCGATGACCATGAAACAGCTGACCCTGATCCGTCATGCAAAATCCAGCTGGGATAATCCGGGGCTGCGCGACTTCGACAGGCCACTTAATGCACGCGGCATGCGCGACCTTCCGCTGATGGCGGCGCGGGTGAAAGCCTTTGGCCTCATACCTCAAAGGCTTCTGTACAGCAGCGCAACCCGGACAGCCGTCACCGCCAGAACACTGGCGCAGACGCTCGCGCTGGAGGATCGCAACTGCATGGCGATCCCCGAAATGTATGAAGCATGCTGGGAGACCCTACTTAACGTATTGCAGGGGCAACCGGACCACCTCGACAGCATCATGCTCGTTGGCCACAATCCGGGTATTGCTGACCTGGGTGCCTACCTGAGCGGACAGACTCTGCACCACTTCCCGACCTCGGCTGTACACCACCTGATGCTCAATGTATTGAGCTGGACCGAACTGGCCGAAAGCTGCGGCAGCACCCAGATCTTCGATTATCCCAAACTGCATACCTGAACAGTTCCGTTACTGCTCTGCGCGGCACCCGCGTTTTCCGATAAAATTGCCTCTTTCACTCAGACGCAACTGAGGCACCTGTGCATCTCTACCTGCAAACCCTAGCGTTCACCGGCACCATTGTCGCACCGATCTTTTTCATCCTATTTCTCGGCTTTTTTCTGCTACGCCTGCGCGTGATCAACGAGAATTTCGTCAACACCGCGTCCAAATTAGTCTTCACGCTCACGCTTCCGGCGCTGGTGTTCCTAGCCATCGCCCGGATGGACTTCCACGCCACGTTCAACCCCGAACTGCTGGGTTATGTGCTAATCGCCACGCTGATCACCTATGCGCTGATCTGGTGGTTGGGCAGTCGCTGGATCAGTCAGCCCTCGGACCTGGCCGCCTTTATCCAGGGCGCGTATCGCAGCAACTACGGCATTATTGGCCTGGCGGTATCCTATAACTTGTTTGGCCAGTCCGGGCTGGCCCAGGCATCACTGCTGCTGGCGCTGATCATTCCGCTCTACAACGTATTGGCTATCATCTGCCTGACCCTGCCACTGAAACGGGCGGACGGACTGCGACTGGGGCGCATTGCGCTGGAGGTGGCGCGTAACCCCCTGATACTGGCCGTTGTACTGGCCCTTCCCTTCTCTTACTTCAATATCGGGCTGCCGGCGCTGATTGCGCGCACCGGCGACTACTTCGCCGATTTAACACTGCCTCTGGCGTTGCTGGCTATCGGTGGAACATTGAATCTTAAAAGCCTGCGCAACAGCTCCGGTACCGCGTTCTGGGCCACCCTGATCAAACTGGTCTTGCTCCCTGGTCTGGTCACCCCAGTGGCCTGGCTGGCCGGATTCCGCGGTGAAGAGCTGGTCATCCTGATGGTGTTGTTCGCCAGTCCTACAGCGGCGGCCAGCTTCGTCATGGCCAAGGCGATGGGTGCCAATGCAGAGCTCTCAGCCAACGTAATCCTGACCACTACACTCGGTTCCGTCATCACTCTTAGCAGTGCCATCTACCTGGTCAAGCTGATGGGCGTCATTTAAATTGAAGTCTGCCAACGCGCCTCTGGAAACCATGTCATGCTGAAGATTTTTCGCGATGCCCGTACCGCCAAACTGGTTGCAGCCCTCAGCAGCGGTGATCGCGACACGCTGGCCAAACTGGCGGCCAAGGTGGATAAACAACAGCTGAGTACACCACTAAGCGAGGGCCTGAATGCAGCTGAGCTAGCTCTGCGAGCCGGACAGCCCGACGCGCTGACCTGGGTGCTTGAGCGCACCGAGTCGGCCAATAGCCTGGATGCAAATGGTGCTCCTTACACGCTGATCGCGCTACGTCATGCCGAGCATAGTCTGGGGTTGCTGAACGCACTGCTGCAGGCCGGGGCCGATGCCAACGCACACTTCGAGGGCCGCTCGCTGCTGCACTGGTGCTTCGATTGCGTCAAGCCGGAGCAGCTAATGCTGCACCTAAGCCGACTGGTACAGCACGGTGCCGACCTAAGTCACGGGGACGAGCTGGTCAGCCTGGCGATGCTTGAGAATGACCAGGCCACGGTACATTTTCTGATTCACTCCGGCGCCCCGCTGCCGGAAGCGCTCGATCGGATCGATTGCAGCGAGGCCATGCGCGACTATGCCAAACGCTGTGCCGACGACAAGAGAATCAGAGAGATGATGTTGGGCAACCGCTGAGCGGCAGAGAGATCGGTCATAATTCAGTGAGATGCCGTTACTCCGTGCAGGGATTCCAGATCCAGTTGATCGCCAACCCTGACACCCAAGCGCTCAAAAGCCCCCTGCTTCACCTCCAGTCCATACATGACCGGAGTCTGACTGGGGACCAACTCCAGGCTGTACGGCTGCATCGGCAGTATCTGACGGATGACGCCCCGGCGGTCGATATAGGCAATCGACAGCGCCGTCGGTGTATCCTTCATCCAGAACATCCGAATTTGCTCATCCGGATACACGAACAGCATCGCCATGTCGTCGCTCAGATCCGCACGCCCCATCAGCCCCCTCTGGCGGGCCTCGGGCGTGGCAGCGATCTCGGTGCGAAAGCTGGCCGGGCCAACCTGAAGCGTGCGCACCATTGTGCTCTGGCCGCTGCACGCAAGGGAGATAACGGAGAAAACCAAGAGCAGCGCCAGCCTATACAGCTGCCGTCCGAGTGACGGGGCAGTGAGCCGTGTGCTCAGCGACGCCCCCAATCGATCGCAGGACAGCGGTCCATGACCACTTCAAGTCCAGCCGCACGCGCCCGTTCAGCAGCTGACTCATTGATCACACCGAGCTGCATCCAGACGGCCTTGGCACCAACAGCGATCGCCTCGTCAACCACCTCACCGGCCGCCTCGGAGTTGCGGAAGATATCGACCATGTCGATCGGCACTTTGATATCGGCCAGGGATGCCACCGCCAGCTGGCCGTGCAGACTTTGCCCCGCCAACCGCGGATTAACCGGTATGACGATGTAGCCATGGCGCAGCAGGAACTCCATCACCCGATAGCTGGCCCGATGGGGCTTGTGGCTGGCACCTACGAGGGCGATCAGCTTGACCTCCCGTTCCAGTTTTTCGATCAGAGCCTGTTCACTTGCCATTATCCCTCTCCACCTTTGCTGCGCACACCGGACACGCCGGATCACGCCTGAGCTTCAGCATCCGCCACTCCATCCGCTTACCGTCGAGCAGCAGCAACCGACCGACCAACGGCTCACCGACCCCGGCAAGCAGCTTCAACCCCTCCGCTGCCTGCATTGCACCGATAATACCGACCAGCGGTGCAAAAACGCCTGACTGAGAACAGCTTAGCTGTTCATCTTCACCTTCGCGGTACAGGCACTGGTAACAGGGCGCTCCGTCAATACGCGGATCGAAAACACTGATCTGACCATCGAAGCGAATGGCAGCCCCTGACACCAACGGCGTCTTTGCCGCAACGCAGGCACGGTTCAGAGCAAAACGGGTGGTAAAGTTATCAGAGCAATCCAGTACGAGATCAGCCGCCGCGACCTGCTCGGCCAGCTCCTCGCCCTCAAGCCTGCGTGCCAGCGTCTCAATACGGATATCAGGGTTGAGCGCCTTGAGCGTCTCGCGGGCCGACTCCACCTTGGGCTGCCCGACACGCTCGGTCGTGTGCACGATCTGGCGTTGCAGGTTGGTCAGATCGACCGCGTCGTCATCCACCAGTACCAGATGCCCGACACCGGCAGAGGCCAGGTAGATCGCTGCCGGACTTCCCAGACCACCGAGCCCGATGACCAGGACCCGACTGTCGAGCCAGGCCTGCTGACCGTCTATATCCACCTCAGGCAACATGATCTGACGGCTATAACGCAGTAACTGCTGATCCGATAACACCTTGTATCCTTTTTCAATCAGGGCATGCGGGCAAGGGTTACACGCGCCCGCCCGCCTAAATCGTTCAGGGTTGTGACTTGAGCATACCCCAGTCCGGCGAGTAGCGCCCGCACCGGCTCACCCTGGTCGTAACCATGTTCGAACAGTAACCAGCCCTCCGGTTTCAGATAGTTCCGCGCCTGTTCGGCTATCTGCCGGATATCGGACAACCCGGATTCATCAGCAACCAGTGCCGAGCGCGGCTCAAAGCGTACATCGCCCTCGGCCAGATGCGGGTCGTGTTCGTCAATGTAGGGGGGATTGGACAGGATCATGTCGAACAGGCCGCCGAGCGGTTCGCACCAACTGCCGGTCAACACCTCGACATTGTGAAGCTCAACTCTGTCGCGATTGCGTCTGGCCAGCTCGGCAGCCTCCGGCACGCGGTCGGTGGCGATCACCTGCCAGCGCGGCCTCTCGCTGGCCAGCGCCAATGCAATCGCACCGGTTCCGGTCCCGAGATCGGCCACGCGGTAGGGGCCGTCACCCAAGCGCTCCAGTGCCGCCTCAACCAGTGTCTCGGTATCAGGGCGTGGGATCAGCGTATCCGCCGTCACCTCAAGGGTCAGCGTCCAGAAATCGCGCAAGCCGGTGAGGTGCGCAACGGGTTCTCCGGCGATGCGACGCGCCAACAGCTCGCCGAAGGCTTGACGCTGCTCGGCGGTCAATTCACGCTCTGGCCAGGTAAACAGGTAACTTCTCGGTTTGCCCAGCACATGACACAGCAGCAGCTCGGTATCCAGTCGCGCACTGTCGCTGTCGATTCGGTTGATACCTTCCGCCAGCGCCTGCTGGATGCTAAACGCTGACTCAGTCGGCATCGGACAGGGCGCCTAACTGCTCGGCCTGATGCTCCTGCAACAGCGGGTCGATCACAGCATCCAGATCCCCCTGCATCACCTCACCGAGCTTATACAGGGTCAGGTTAATACGGTGGTCGGTGACGCGTCCCTGCGGGAAGTTATAGGTGCGAATACGCTCTGAGCGGTCGCCCGAGCCAACCAGACTTTTGCGTGTGCTCGCCTGCGCCGCCTGCTGGCGGTCCATTTCGGCCTGCTGCAGACGTGACGCCAGCAATCCCATCGCCTTAGCGCGGTTCTTGTGCTGGGATCGCTCCTCCTGACATTCCACTACCACACCGGTCGGGATGTGGGTGATGCGAATCGCGGAATCGGTCTTATTGATGTGCTGACCGCCCGCGCCCGAAGCGCGGAAGGTATCGACACGCAGGTCTGCCTTGTTGATCTCGATGGCGGCGGACTCATCCAGCTCCGGCATCACCGCTACCGTACAGGCAGAGGTATGGATGCGCCCCTGAGATTCGGTTTCCGGAACACGCTGTACTCGGTGGGCGCCGGACTCAAATTTCAGCCGTGAATAGACCGCCTCACCGGCAACGCGGGTGATGATCTCCTTGTAGCCGCCATGTTCGCCTTCGCTGGCACTGATCACCTCGACCCGCCAGCCACGCGTCTCTGCGTAACGGGAGTACATGCGGAACAGATCTCCCGAGAAAATCGCAGCCTCATCGCCACCGGTACCGGCGCGAATCTCAAGAAACACGTTGCGACCATCGTTGGGGTCTTTCGGTAACAGCAGGATCTGAAGCTCGGCTTCGAGGGTTTCGATTCGCGTTTTCGCGGAATCGATCTCATCCTTGGCCATCTCGCGCAGGTCGGGATCGGCGTCCTCCAGCATGGACTTCGCTTCCGCCAGATCATCCTGCGCCTGACGCCAGTCGCCAAAGGCTTTTACAACCGGCTCCAACTCGGAATATTCCCGCGAGTAATCGCGAAAACGGTTCTGGTTGGAGATGATTTCCGGCTCGCTCAGCAGGGCAGCGAGCTCTTCATAACGATCGCTAAGCTTCTCGAGCTTGTTCTGAATCGAGTCTTTCATGGCAGGGCCTGTTAATTGGAGCGTTCAGCCGGACCGGATAGCTGATAGAGCTCGTGCACCAGCGCTGCCAGATCGGTGCGCCCTTCGGCAGACGCCTTGCGCAACTGGACTGTCGGCTGATGCAACATTTTGTTGGTAATACCGCGCGCCAACTGGCGCAGGATCTGTTCGGCATCGCGCCCTTGAGCCAGCAATCGCAAGGCCTTGTCCAGCTCGGCATCGGCGATCTCCTGACCCTGTTGACGCAGGGCTGTGAGGGTATCGACCGCCTCAAGTTCCCTCAGCTGCCCGAGGAAAGCGTGGGCACCGGCTTCGATAATCGCCTCGGCATCAGCCGCTGCAGATTCCCGCGAGCGCTGATTTTCCTCAATTACTTCGGTGAGATCGTCGACGGTGTAGAGATAAACATCATTGAGCTCGGCTACCTGCGGTTCAATATCGCGCGGTACCGCGATATCGACCATGAACATGGGCCGATGTTTGCGCTTTTTCAACGCGGATTCCACCGCGCCCTTACCCAGAATCGGTAACTGGCTGGCGGTAGAGGAGATCAGAATATCGGCCTTGGGCAGCGCTGCAGGCATGGCGGCAAGCTCGATCGCCTCGCCCCCCACTTCGTCGGCCAGCGATTGGGCACGACTCAGCGTCCGGTTGGCAACGGTAATGGAGCGTACACCGGCCTGCTTGAGATGTCGGGCCACCAGCTCGATGGTTTCACCGGCGCCGATCAGCAGGGCATTGCTCTCGCCCAGATCGGCAAAAATGTGCTGTGCCAAGCTGACTGCTGCGTAAGCCACAGAGACCGGATTCTGGCCGATAGCGGTTTCGGTACGCACCTGTTTGGCGACAGAGAAGGTATGACGAAACAAACGGCCGAGCTCAGCACCGATCATTCCCGCATCCTGCGACACACTGAATGCGCTCTTGAGCTGACCCAGTATCTGGGGCTCACCGAGCACCAGCGAATCCAGACCACAGGCCACCCGCATCATGTGACGAACAGCCTCTTCATCACGGTAGATATAGCAGCACTTGGCCAGCTCTTGCGGATCAAGACCGTGATATCGGCCTATCCACGACAGCACCTCACCGGTATCAGTCAGTTCGGTTGCGCAATAAAGCTCGGTACGGTTACAGGTAGAGAGGATGGCAACCTCATGCAGACGCGCCTGCTCACGGGCGTTCGACATCGCCTCACCGATCTGTTCAGGTGCAAACGCAACGCGCTCGCGCACCTCAACCGATGCGGTCTTATGATTGATCCCCAATGCCAGCAACGCCATAACTTCTGCTTTGCACCACCCAGATTAGACAAGCGCGACATCATACACCTTTACGCGCGCCGGATTAAGCAGGCGAAGAGCAGACCCTTGCCGCCGGTCAAACCGAGCGGCCCACCGACGCAACGCCTCAGCGATGACAAACGCTGCACGCATCATCTATAGTGGCTCTTTGTCTCCAGGATCTGAGCAAAGATGAGAAAAACCGGGCTCGCCATCCTGTTCGGCACGCTGTTTCTTGGCGGCTGCGCCGGACAGGCTCTAAACGGTTCAGGCACAGCGGCCGTGCACGATACATCACCAGCACCCGATGCAGCGGTGGACTACCAGCCGGGAGAGCTGAACCAGGAGTCGGTCTATGAACTACTGGCTGCCGAAATCGCCGGCCAGCGCCGGCAGTTCGATCAGGCGCTGGGGTATTACCTGCACCAGGCGCAAATGACCCGTGATCCGGCGGTAGCTGAACGCGCGACTCGCATTGCCCAGTTCCTGCGCAACAGCCCAGCCGTGCTTGAAGCGGCCGCTGTCTGGGCCCAGGTTACCCCAGAGGATCAGGAGCCCCGCCACATACTGGCCAACATTCTGATCAGCGAAGGTCGCTTCGACGAGGCCCTGCCGGTTCTTGAACAGATTCTCGATGACGGCAGTACAGAAGCGGTGCTGATGATCGGTGGCCACAGCCAGCAGATGCCGGAGGATACCGCACGCCTGTATGAACAACTGCTCGCCCCCTATTCCGAGCAGGATCCACAACGGCTGGATATTCTGCTGACACGCGCCCTGCTCAAGCGCCGCATGAACGATGAAGACGGTGCATTAACGCTGATCGACCAGGGACTGGCCGTGGAACCGACTCAGACCGACCTGCTGCAGCAGAAGGTCGAGATTCTGCGAAGTCGGGGCGATACCGCTGAAGCCCTGAGGATCGTCAATCGTGCGCTGCGGATGAATCCCGACGCCAAACCACTCAAGGTGCAGTACGTTCAGCTTCAGATTGATACCAACCCCGAGCGCGCACGCAAGGCCATGCTGGAACTTGCGCAAGCTTATCCGGAAGACGATCAGCTCCACTATTACTTCGCACTGCTGGCGCTGGATCATCAGCAGTACGACATCAGCCGCGAACTGCTGAACACCCTGTTGGCCAAAAGCCCGAACAACTCCAATCTGCACTTTTATCTGGGCATCGTCGAAGAGGGCGCGGGCAACCACCCACGCGCCATCGAGCACTATCTGAAAGTGAAGAGCGGCTCCAACCTGCAACAGGCCCTCAACAGGGCTCTGAACCTGCTCGATCAACCAGAGCAGGAGAGCCGAGTGCGCAAAATTATCGACCAGAGCATCGCCGATCATCCTCAGCTGACCGTAGAACTGACGCTGATGCTCGCCGACTGGCTGAACGGTCATGATCAGCGCGATGAGGCCCTGCAGCTGGTGGAAAACGCCCTGGCCAAACATCCAAATAACGTGGGTCTGCTATACAGCCACGCACTGATGATCGAGCCGGACGACCCTGCACGTATGCTGAGCGACCTGGAAAGTGCGCTTGAGCTGGAGCCGGATAACGGCATGTTGCTCAATGCTTTGGGCTATTCACTGACACTCTACGGTGATGATCTTGAGCGGGCACACACACTGATATCCAAGGCGCTGGAGCAGCACCCTGACGATGCCGCGGTACTGGACTCTATGGGGTGGGTCCTATACAAGCTAGGCCGCACTTCCGAAGCCTTGAACTTTCTGCGTCGTGCCCATGATCTCTTTGCTGATCCGGAGGTCGCCAGCCACCTGATTGAAGTGCTCTGGGCCGATGGCCAGACGCAGGAAGCGCTGGAGCTTTTGAAGTCGAGCCGGGAAAACGCCCCCGATGACGAGCGACTTGAAAAGCTGGCCGAGAAGCTGGGAGCCTCCTGATGCGAGGATTACTGCTTCTGGCAGCGCTCCTGCTCAGCGCATGTTCCACTCTTCAGCCCCCCTCTCAGGCACCAGAGGGCAGTTTGCGGGGATCACTCGGCGATGACTGGCAGTTCGAAGGCAAGGCCGGCATCCGACAGGGCGAGCATGCCAATAGCGCCAATGTGGACTGGGAGCAGCAAGGCGACCACTTCGATATTCGCCTGAGCGGCCCCCTCGGACAGGGCGGCATGCAGATTGTCGGCGACGATACCGGCGTTACCATGCAGGTATCCGGAGAGCCCGAGCCCTATCAAGCGGACACACCTGAGGCGGTCATGCAGCAGGCGCTGGGCTGGCACCTGCCCGTCAGCCAGGCACGTTACTGGGTTCAGGGCCGCCCCGATCCGAACATCCCCTACCAGCTACTGTCCGACACCGAGGGTTTCGAGCAGTCAGGCTGGCGAATCGAGATCCAGCGAATGACCCCGATCAACGAAAATCTGGTGCTGCCAGGACGTCTTGAATTCCGCTATTCAGACCTGAGCATTCGACTGGTAATCCGCAACTGGATCCCTGCAGATTAACCAAATACCGTTTCTTCACACCAAAGGGGTTGATTTTCCATGCCTGTTTACCGAAAATACGCGCCTTCTTGGATCGGTGGCTTGCCACCTATAGATACAGGGGTATCGCCAAGCGGTAAGGCACTGGATTCTGATTCCAGCATGCGCAGGTTCGAATCCTGCTACCCCTGCCAAACATTTTATCGATGACTGACTCCCTTTCAGCGACCTCATCCGCTAACCCTGATGCAATCAAGAAGGTACTCGCCGTGTCTAAAATGATGGTCTT
Source organism: Marinobacterium lacunae (assembly GCF_000705555.1). GTDB lineage: Bacteria > Pseudomonadota > Gammaproteobacteria > Pseudomonadales > Balneatricaceae > Marinobacterium_D > Marinobacterium_D lacunae. The sequence goes on along the minus strand of NZ_JMQN01000015.1, from coordinate 144,106 downwards.
CACCGGCAATGCTAACCCTGCACTTGCGCAGAAAGTGGTTGAGCGACTCGACATCCCGATGGGAAAGGCCAACGTCTCACGCTTCAGCGACGGTGAGGTCAGCGTCGAAATTCAGGAAAACGTGCGCGGCAAGGATGTGTTCATTATCCAGTCCACCTGCGCACCGACCAACGACAACCTGATGGAGCTGATCGTATTCGCTGACGCGATGCGCCGTGCATCGGCTACCCGCGTAACAGCGGTTATCCCCTACTTCGGCTATGCCCGTCAGGATCGTCGTCCGCGTTCTGCACGCGTACCGATCAGCGCCAAAGTCGTAGCGAGCATGATCTCCAACGTCGGCATCGACCGCGTACTGACCGTCGATCTGCACGCCGACCAGATTCAGGGCTTCTTCGATATCCCGGTGGATAACGTTTACGGCTCACCTGTTCTGCTCGACGACATTATGGACCAGAGCTACGAAGACGCCATCGTAGTATCGCCGGATGTCGGCGGCGTAGTCCGTGCCCGCGCCGTGGCCAAGCAGCTGGACTGCGATCTGGCAATCATCGACAAGCGTCGCGAGCGTGCCAACGAAGCACAGGTCATGAACATCATCGGTGACGTAGCCGGCCGCACCTGCATCCTCGTCGATGACATGTGCGATACCGCTGGCACCCTGTGCAAGGCGGCCAAGGCACTGAAAGACAAGGGGGCATCCCGCGTGGTCTCCTACGTTACGCATCCGGTACTGTCTGGCCCTGCGATCAGCAACATCAGCAACTCCGAACTGGACGAACTGGTCGTTGCCGACACGATTCCGCTGTCCGAAGCGGCCCAGAAGTGCGAGAAGATCCGCCAGCTCACTCTGGCACCGATGTTGGCAGAAGCGGTACGTCGCGTCTGCAACGAAGAATCGATCAGCGCCATGTTCCGGTAATCGAGACTCTCGACTAATCGACAACATGCTCTGAACGCGCCGGCAATGGCCGGCAACATGACCCGAAAGGGATATAAAATGCTGCACACTCCTGGTCGCGGGGGTCTGCAGCTTTTGAACTATATAAGGTAACTACAATGTCTACATTCGTAATCAACGCCGAAGCCCGTAACGATCAGGGGAAAGGTGCGAGCCGCCGCCTGCGTCGTGAAGGCAAAGTACCGGGCATCGTCTACGGTACCGAAACTCCGGTGGCTATCTCTATCCAGGCTAACGAACTGGCTAAAGCACTGCAGAACGACTCCTTCTACTCATCCAAGCTGACTCTGACTCTGGATGGCAAGGAAACGTCCGTCTTCATCAAGGATCTGCAGCGCCACCCGGCCAAGCCGGTCATCCTGCACGCTGACTTCCAGCGTCTGGACGACAGCAAGAAGATCAAGATTCAGGTTCCGCTGAAGTTTGTAAACTTCGAGAAGTCTGCTGCATCCAAGGCTTCTGGCAAGTTCGCAGCTGAAGCAGCTACTGCCGAGATCCTCTGCCTGCCGAAGGATCTGCCGGAAGCTCTGGAAGTTGACCTGTCCAAGATCGAAATGGGCCAGATCGCTCACCTTTCCGACATTTCCCTGCCGGAAGGTGTTGAGATCGTTGCTCTGCGTCGCGGCGAAGACCACGACCAGGGTATCGGCTACTGCTACGCTCCGCGTGGCGCTAAAGCCGGCAAGTAATCGTTTGCCGCAAAAGGCACTGGCATGCAGGATCGGATACAGTTGATCGTCGGCCTCGGTAACCCCGGGGCTCAGTACGAACATACCCGCCACAATGCCGGTGCCGAGCTGGTGGAGCAGCTTGCTGCCCACCAGCACACCTCCCTGCAGACCGATAAGCGTTACCACGGCCTGTACGGCAAGATTCTGATTGAAGGCCAGCCGGTGCATCTTCTGATCCCGACCACCTTCATGAACCTGAGCGGCCAAGCAGTCGCCGCGCTCGCCAATTTTTTCAAGATCCCCGCCAACGCCATTCTGGTGGCGCATGACGAGCTCGATATCGCGCCCGGCACTGCCCGCTTGAAGAAAAGCGGTGGCCATGGCGGTCACAACGGCCTGCGCAGCATCATCAGCCAGCTCGGAAACAATCGTGACTTTTACCGCCTGCGCATCGGTATCGGACATCCGGGGCACGCCAGTCAGGTCTCCAACTTCGTACTGGGCAAAGCACCGGCGAAAGAGCGTGAACTGACTCAGGCAGCAATCGATGAGGCACTGCGCCAGCTACCACTGGCGGTCAAAGGTGACTGGCCGCGCGCCATGAACCATCTGCACAGCTTTAACGCATCCAGTTAAACAGGATTTTCATCATGGGATTCAAATGCGGCATCGTCGGCTTGCCTAACGTCGGTAAGTCCACTCTGTTCAATGCACTGACCAAATCGGGTATTGCAGCGGAGAACTTCCCGTTCTGCACCATCGAGCCCAACTCCGGTATCGTTCCTATGCCGGACCCGCGCCTTGATGCACTGGCCGAAATCGTCAACCCGGAACGCGTACTGCCGACCACCATGGAGTTTGTCGATATCGCCGGCCTCGTGGCAGGCGCGTCCAAGGGTGAAGGCCTGGGCAACAAGTTTCTCGCCAATATTCGCGAGACCGACGCTATCGCCCACGTTGTGCGCTGCTTCGAAGATGACAACGTCATCCACGTTGCCAACCGTATCCACCCGATCGAGGATATCGAGACAATCAACCTTGAGCTGGCACTGGCCGACCTCGAGTCCTGCGAAAAGCAGCTCCAGCGCGTGCAGCGTACCGCCAAGGGTGGCGACAAGGATGCAGTAGCGGCCAAAAACCTGCTGGAAAAACTGATCCCCCACCTGTCGGAAGGCTTGCCCGTACGCGGCCTGCCGCTGGATGAGCAGGAGCAGAAGCTGGTTCGCACTTTCCACCTGCTGACCACCAAACCGACCATGTATATCGCCAACGTGGCCGAGGACGGGTTCGAGAACAACCCCTGGCTGGACAAGGTACGCGAACTTGCCGCCAGCGAAGGCGCCAGTGTCGTACCGGTCTGCAACAAGCTGGAAGCCGAGATCGCTGAGCTCGAAGATGACGAGAAGTCGATGTTCCTCGACGAGATGGGCATGGAAGAACCCGGCCTAGATCGCGTTATCCGTGCCGGATACTCACTGCTGGGACTGCACACCTACTTCACGGCGGGTGTTAAAGAGGTACGTGCCTGGACTATTCCGCTGGGCGCCACCGCGCCGCAGGCAGCAGGTGTCATCCACTCTGACTTCGAAAAAGGCTTTATCCGTGCTGAAGTCATCGCCTATGACGATTTTATCGCTTACAAGGGCGAGCAAGGTGCCAAGGATGCGGGCAAGTGGCGTCTTGAGGGCAAGGAATACATCGTCAAGGACGGTGACGTAGTCCACTTTCGCTTTAACGTTTGATCGCCATTGTCATATAAAGCCCGCCAATCGGCGGGCTTTATTTTTACGCTTCAACCAGTTGACAGGAAAGGATAAACAAAGAATAATGCGCGCCTCTAAAGCGTGGCAATATAGCTCAGTTGGTTAGAGCAACGCATTCATAATGCGTGGGTCGCAGGTTCGAGTCCCGCTATTGCCACCATCTTATTACGCTTTAGAACTGTTGCTGGGGTATCGCCAAGCGGTAAGGCAACGGGTTTTGATCCCGTCATGCGCAGGTTCGAATCCTGCTACCCCAGCCAACTCTCCAGTGTGGCAATATAGCTCAGTTGGTTAGAGCAACGCATTCATAATGCGTGGGTCGCAGGTTCGAGTCCCGCTATTGCCACCATTCCTTTGCAGGGGTATCGCCAAGCGGTAAGGCACTGGATTCTGATTCCAGTATGCGTAGGTTCGAATCCTACTACCCCTGCCACTTCTATTCTTGTCCAATTCCTGAGCATTCCAGCCTGACAGCCGGTTAACGCCGAGTTAGTATGTAGGGCAAGATTCAGACGGACCGGAGTCACCCAGCAACATGATCACTGGATCAGAGTCGGCGTACAGTCTTATCGACAAACTTGCCGCCGGCACACACAAGCGCAGCACAATCAATATCATCTTCGTTGGCTTCGAGAGCGACGAGGTCGACCCGCTACTATCCCTTATTCGCACAGGCCGACTCTCCCCTCGAGGGCGCCGCGTGGAAAGCCGCGACGAGCTGACCCAGGCACTGAGTCAGCGCTCCTGGGATCTGCTGCTCTGCAGCACCCACACCAATCATGAGTTAAGACCCCACACCGTTGTACAGATCCTGCATCATCAGGATAAGGACGTGCCGGTCATCGAACTCAGTGCCGATACCTCAGAGAGCGCCCAACTGCGCGCTTACAAAGAGGGTATTCAGGCGTTGCTGTCCGAGAAGCCCGGTGAGCTACTGCTGCATGTGGTGCATCAACAACTCTCGGCTTTGGATACCCGCAGACGCCTGCGCCAGACCGAGAGCATGCTTGAGGTGACCGAGCGGCATGTACACGACCAGGTCGTCAGCTCCCGCACCGCGATTGGTTATCTGCACGAAGGTAAACTGGAGTTCGCCAACGACAGCATGGTGGAACTGCTGGGATACGACCGCGCGTCCCAGCTCAAGGGTCTAACCCTCGACGAGTTGCTGCCCGCCGAGCAACGCCGTGAAGTGAATGAGAAACTCAGCGCTCTTGCCGAACAACATGAACCGGTCGACCTGAAACTGGGCCTGCGTATCAACCACTCTGACAACAGCCAGTTCAGCGCCGAAGTGCAGCTACAGACAAGCCGCTTCCTCGGCCACACCTGCCTGTCGATGACGATACGACCGGACCATGATCTGCTCGGCGAGATTGCCAAACACCACGACGAAGACGCACTCACCGGCCTGAAGAACGGCACCTACCTGATGCAGCGACTGGACGATACCACACAGCGCGCACTCAGCGGCGGTCACGATGCCCACCTGCTGTATATTCGTCTGGATAAATACCACCAGCTGATTACCGAACATGGTGCGGATGCAGCGCACACGCTGCTCAAGGCGATCGCTGGCCGTTTGGACAAGGCATTTAGCGACCCACATCTGGCCTGCCGATTCGAGGACGACAGCTTCATCGTGCTTTTGCAGCACGCCGATCCTGAAGCCACTCAGAAAATCAGCCGCAAGCTTTACCGCCAAATCGCCGAACTGGAGGTTCCTTACGAGCAGAGTGCCGTCTCCAGTACCTGCTCCATCGGCATTGTCACGATCAACGACAGCGCCCCGCCGGCAAGCGAAATCATTCAGCGCGCCCACAAGGCGGCCGACGAGCTGACCGACGGCAACGGCTGCAGCCTCTATCATGCCTATAACCCGCTTCAGCAACAGGATGACGATGCGGTGAAACGCGTGCTTCACGCCATCACCGAATGCCGCCTGAAGATGCTGTTCCAGCCGGTTGTTTCGCTAGGAGAAGAGGATGAGCACGAGTACGAAGTGCTCATTCGTATGCTCGATCAGAACGATGCGGCCATGCGGCCAAACACCTTCCTCACCGCGGTCGAGCAGAGCGACGTCATGGTCAAGATGGACCGTTGGGTGCTGGAACGTTCCCTTCAGCTCCTGCACGAAGAGCTGGAGAAGGGCCACCGCAACCGCCTGTTCATCAATATTGCCGGGCGCTCCCTACGCAGCCGCTCACTGCTGACCTGGTTTGCCGGCATGCTCGACGAGCTGCGCGTACCACCGGATCTGATCGTCTTTCAGATCAGCGAAACCGATGCTGCTACGGAGTTCGAATACACCAAGAACTTCGCCAGCAAGGTGCGCGAACTGGAGTGCAGCCTCTGCATCAAGCATTTCGGCAGCTCACCGAACTCATACCGGGTATTCGATGAGATCGAGGCCAACTATCTGAAGCTGGATGGCGCCTACGTCCAGGATCTGGAAAGCGGTGATCTGAGTATCGCAGCCCTGCAGCAACAGCTCGAACCCGCGCTGAACCGCGGCCTGATCCTGATCGCCCCGCTTGTCGAAAACAACCGTGTGATCAGCAAGCTGTTTCGCTGTGGTGTCCAGCGCATACAGGGCTACTACCTGCAGCCACCACGCGAGTCGATGGACTACGACTACTTCGAAGAGCGCTGAACATAAAAAAGCCGGTCACTCAGACCGGCTTTTTTCATTCTGATGGCGTCGGCTTAACCGGCACGATCACGATCGCGGAACCCAATCAGATAGAGAATACCGTCCAGCCCCAGAGTGGAGATCGCCTGCTTGGCGCTACGACGCACCAGCGGCTTGGCACGGAACGCGATACCCAGCCCTGCGATGGACAGCATCGGCAGATCGTTGGCGCCGTCACCGACCGCGATGGTCTGCTCGAGACGCACACCCTCTTTGTCGGCAATTTCGCGCAACAGCTGCGCCTTGCGCTCACCATTAACCACCGTTCCGACAACCTCTCCAGTCACCTTGCCATCACGAATATCGAGTTCGTTAGCGTGGATATAGTCAAAGCCCAGCTTCTGCTGGAGATGGCGAGCGAAGTAGGTAAACCCGCCCGAAAGAATAGCGGTCTTGAAGCCCAGCGACTTGAGATTGGAAACAAGCTCTTCGGCGCCTTCAGTCATCGGCAGACGCTGGGCGATCTGCTCAAGCACCGATGCATCGAGACCTTTAAGCAGGGCAACGCGACGCTTGAAGCTCTCGTTGAAATCGATCTCGCCCCGCATCGCCGCCTCGGTGATCGCCACCACCTGATCGCCGACACCGGCCTCCTTGGCCAGTTCATCGATCACCTCCGCCTCGATCAATGTGGAGTCCATATCGAACACCACCAGACGACGGTTACGGCGATAGATATCATCCTTCTGGAAGGCGATATCCACATCCAGCTCTGATGCGGCCTTGAGGAACGCTTCACGCAACTCGGAGGCATCCTCCGGCATACCACGCACCGAAAATTCGACGCAGGCCTTGGTGCTCGACTCCACCTTGGAATCGAGCCCCACCCGTCCGGACAGTCGGCTGATATTGTCGATGTTGAGGCCGTGCTTCGCGGCAATATCGGTTACCCGGGCGATATGCGCCGAGCTGATCCGGCGCGCCAACAGCGTAATGATATGGCGGGACTTACCCTGCCCTTCCACCCAGTGATCGTAGTCGCCATCGCTGACCGGCTCGAACCGCACCTGCAGGTTAAGTTCATGCGCCTTGAACAGCAGATCGCGCATCAACGGCGAGGACTCAGCTTCCTGCGGCACCTGAATCAGCATACCAAGCGACAGGGTGTTGTGGATAACCGCCTGGCCGATATCGAGAATCGAGATCTCGTAATTGGCCAGGATACCGGTGATGGCGGAGGTGACACCCGGCTTGTCTTCGCCGGTAAGGGTGAGCAGGATAATTTCGTGCATCGCGTAAAGATCCGTCCGTCGCTTGAGACTTGATCGCTTCAAGAAAGTGCCACAGCTGTCGAGGGTGGCCTGGGAAAAGTGGCCGGCATTATACCCTGTTCATGCAGACGACGCAGTCCTCTGGCAAATCCAGTATAGTCAGCACTTTATGAACCATTGATACATTCGATGTGACTGAATCCTTCTGGCTCAACTTCGTTCACCACCATACCACCTGGCTGCCGCTGATGGTTGCGCTGGTCGCCTTTCTGGAAAGCGTTGCATTCGTTGGCATAGTAGTGCCCGGCATCGCACTGCTGTTTGCCCTCTCGGCACTGGCTGGCAGCCAAGCGCTACCGCTGCATCCGTTACTGATTGCAGGCTTTCTGGGCGCGCTGATAGGGGATCAGTCCAGCTTCCTATTGGGCCGCTTCGCCGCCCCCTGGCTTGAACGACGCTGGCCGCTCAACCGCTACCCACAACTGCAAGCGCGGGGCCTGCAGTTTTTCAATCGTTATGGCGGCCTCAGTGTCGTGATCGGTCGATTCGTCGGCCCCTTCCGCCCGCTGATGCCCTTTGTGGCGGGCAGCTACCGCATGTCGCCCCTACGCTTCAGCCTCTTTAACACCCTCTCGGCAATTGCCTGGTCGCCGGCCTACCTGCTGCCGGGCTATCTGACCGGGATGGGCGCAAAACAGCTCCCCCTCCTGGCAAGCCCTGTACTGGAGATGCTGATCGGCTTGTTTGCGCTGGGGCTCGCGTTCCAGCAGCTGCATATGCGACTGTATCCCGATGCAGGCCTGTGGAACTGGATCAGCCGACACGGAATCGACCCTCAACGACTGGGTGTTCACATACTCCTTGGCGGCAGCGCGCTACTTTTCCTGCTGACGATTGCCGCTCAGCTATCAGGGCGTTTTGCGCAGATGAATAGCAGTTTGTATGCGCAGCTCTACAGTCTTGGCCAAGAGATACCCTTATTAAGCACCTTCGTCACTCACCTGGGTGATCCACCGCTGGTGATGACACTGGCACTGACCTGCGGGGTGATTGGACACTGGCGTTTCGGCCAAAAGGCGGGCTGGGGTGTAACCCTGGGCGTGGCGGCGGCGATTGTAATCAACCATCTGCTTAAAGAGGCGTTGGCGATACCACGCCCAAGCGCCGGGCAGGCACTTCTCGAAAGCTATAGTTTCCCCAGCGGCCATGCCAGTGGGGCCGCCGCATTCTACACCCTGTGCGCCGTCTGGCTGCTGCACAACCAAAGCCATACCAGCCGTCATGCTGGTTACGTGGCCACACTGGGGCTCGTTCTGCTGATCGCCTTGTCGCGGGTATTACTCGGGGTGCATTGGCCGCTGGATATACTCGCGGGGCTGATGGAGGGGGTCTTGATTGCGGCGCTGTACCGTTACGCCCTGCTTGTATGGACGCCCCGGAAAGCGATTGCAGCAGTGCCGGTCATGGCACTGCTGCTCTTGGCTGCACTGGCGTACAGCCTTGTCCGGACATTGATTTAGCTCGACTTCCGGCGCCGCGCACGGGGCGGGTGTTTCGGTTTGTGCGCAGCCTTTCGTTTAGCCGTCTTGTGCTTAGGGTCATCCTGCCCCGCTACACGTGCACGCGCCTTGCCCGGCCGGCCCTTGTCGTCCTGTCGATCAGTACCCGGCCCTATTTTGCCCGCAGCAAGCAGCTCCCGCTTACTGGGCTTTTTTGCCGGCTCACCACCTGATGTACTGGCCAGCTCGAAGTCGATCTTGCGCTCGTCGAGATCGACACGCACAACCCTGACCCGCAGCGGATCGCCCAGCTTGAACACCTTGCGGGTACGCTCGCCGATCAGGCGCTGCTTGGCCGCCTCGAAGTGATAGTAGTCACTGGGCAGGCCGGTAATGTGGATAAGCCCTTCGACGTAGAGGTCTTCCAGCTCGATAAATGCCCCAAAGCCGGTAACAGCCGAGATGACGCCATCGAACTCTTCGCCGATCTGGCTCTGCATGTATTCGCACTTGAGCCACGCCACCACATCGCGGGTTGCCTCGTCGGCACGACGCTCAGTCATCGAGCAGTGCTCACCCAACGCCAGCATCTGCTCCATACTGTAGCCAACGTTGAACGACGAGTTCGGTTTGAAGCCCTTGGGACGTTCTACATTCTTCAGCTTCTTGTCACTGTGAATCGCCGCCCGGATGATGCGGTGAACCAGCAGATCGGGGTAACGGCGAATCGGCGACGTGAAGTGTGTATAGGCATCATATGCCAGACCGAAGTGTCCCTGATTGTCCGGGCTGTACACCGCCTGCTGCATGGAGCGCAGCATCATCGTCTCGATGATGTGACGGTCAGGCCGTCCGGCAATGGTCTCGGACAGGCGCAGATAATCCTTGGGTTCCGGCTTGTCGCCACCGGGAAGGTTCAGCCCCAGTTCACCCAGAAACGCCCGCAGGTTTTCCAGCTTCTGCTCCTTGGGACCTTCATGGATACGGAACAGCGCCGGCTTCTTAAGCTTGTTAAGGAACTGGGCGGTCGCCACGTTCGCGGCCAGCATGCACTCCTCAATCAGCTTATGGGCGTCATTGCGGTGTACCGGCACCAGTCGCTCGATCTTGCGCTCGTCACTGAACAGGATACGGGTTTCAGTGGTCTCGAAATCCATTGCACCGCGCTCTTCACGCGCGGCACGCAGCTTCTTGTACAGAGCATGCAGCTGCTCAAGATGCGGCACCACATCAGCGTACTCGCGTCGCCAAGCCACACCCTGCTCACTATCAGCCTCGGTCAGCATAGTGCCAACCTTGGTGTAGGTCAGACGCGCCTTGGAGTTGATAACCGCTTCGTAGAAATTAAAATCGGATAGTTTTCCGGCACGGGTCAGCGTCATTTCGCACACCATGGCCAGACGGTCGACCTTAGGATTTAGCGAACACAGACCGTTGGAGAGCAGCTCCGGCAACATCGGCACCACATACTCGGGGAAGTAGACCGAGTTGCCGCGCTTGACCGCCTCCACATCCAGCGCCGAATCCGGGCGGACATAATATGACACGTCAGCGATGGCGACCCACAGCCGCCATCCACCGAACCGCTTCTTCTCGCAGTACACGGCATCGTCGAAGTCGCGGGCATCCTCACCGTCAATGGTGACAAACGGCAGCTCACGCAGATCAACGCGATTGGCCTTGTCCTCTTCACGCACCTCGGGCGTCAGCTCACCGATCTGCTGATGCACAGCATCAGGCCACTCATTGGGGATGTCATAGCTGTGGATCGCTACCTTGATCTCCATCCCCGGCGCCAGATGCTCGCCCAGCACCTCGATAACACGCCCGCGCGCGGGCTGGCGGCGACTGGGCTGCTGAATCAGCTCGACCACAACCAGCTGGCCGTTCTCATACTTAAGGCCGGTACTCGGGTCGGGAATCACCATCACCTGATTGGTGATACGCTGATTCTCCGGAATGATACTGCCGAAACCATTTTCACCGTCGAAACGGCCAACCAGTTTACGGGTGTTACGCTCGAGCACCTCGACGATCTTGCCTTCGCGGCGCCCTTTGAAATCGACACCGATCTCCTGCACCAGCGCGCGGTCACCGTCGAACAGCTCACGCATGTTGCGGGGGCTGAGAAAAAGATCGTCGCCTCCGGCATCAGGTTTGAGAAAACCAAAACCGTCACGGTGTCCAATGACACGGCCGGCGATCAGGTTCATTTTTTCAATCAGGCCGAACTCACCCTTGCGGTTGGAGATCAGCTGGCCGTCGCGGCACATGGCGATCAGACGTCGGCGCACAGCCTCTATATCGTCTTCATCACTCAGACCAAGCTCACGGCAGAGGTGCGGATGTTTGATCGGTGCGCCCCACTTGTGCAGGAACTCGAGCAGGAACTCGCGGCTGGGAACCGGGTTCTCGTATTTCTGTGCCTCGTCCTGGGCATTGGGGTCTTTATCTTTCCAACTATTACTCATTCGTATTCCATCTGGACCACGGCGTTCGACACCTCAGTCAAACACGCTCGGGGTCAATTATTGATCGTTCTAGGATAGCGGCAGTTCAAGCGTACGCCTACCGAAACCCCATTACAGGAACAAAAAAGCCGGCAAAAGCCGGCTTTTATCCTCAGAATCAGGGCATTTCGTCAACCACATCCTCTTTTGGAGGCGGTATCAGATCGTCGCGCGTCACCTTCAGCATCAGCAGCAGGTTCGCAGCCACATAGATTGAGGAGTAAGTACCGACACCGATACCCGCAAGCAGCGCAACGGCAAAACCGAAGATGGTGCTGCCACCGAACACCGCCAGCGCAATCAGCACCAGTATCGTGGTGAACGAGGTCATCAATGTGCGGCTCAGCGTCTGGCTCAGCGAGCTGTTCATGATCTCGATCGCATCGGCCTTGCGCATAATGCGGAAGTTCTCGCGGATACGGTCATACACCACGATGGTGTCATTGAGCGAATAACCGATAACCGCAAGAATCGCCGCCAACACGGTCAGGTCAAACTCCAGCTGTAGCATCGAGAACATGCCAAGCACGATGACGACGTCATGCACCAGGGCCAATACGGCACCAAGCGAGAACTTGATCTGGAAGCGGAACGCCAGGTAGATCATGATCATGGCAAGTGCCAGCAACATGCCCAGACCGCCCTGCTCTCGCAACTCTTCACCTACCTGCGAACCCACGAACTCGTTACGGCGCAGGGTCAGCGTCTGATCGCTCTCGGCAGACTGCAACTGCTGCAGGATATTGTCGCCAAGCTTAGGATCGTGCGTTTCACCCAGACGGATCAATACATCCGTGGCCGCACCGAAGGTCTGCACGGTAACATCTTCATAACCGGCGTCTTCCAGCGCATTGCGGATTACACCGAGATCGGCCGGCTGTTCGTAACCGATCTCCACCAGACTGCCGCCGGTAAAGTCGAGGCCGAATTTGAGGCCATTGATCGCCAACGATGCCACGGAGATCAGCAGCAGCGTGAGCGAGAAGGCCGCCATCAGCTTGCGCGGCCCCATGAAGTTATAGATTTTCTGTGTCTTAGCCATCATCCCGCCCCTTAAAGCGACAGTTTATTCAGCTTACGCCCGCCATAGGCCAGATTGACCAGACCGCGGGTGACGAGAATCGCTGTGAACATTGAGGTCAGAATCCCCACCGACAGGGTTACGGCAAAGCCCTTGACCGGACCGGTCCCCATGGCGAACAGGATAACGGCCGCCAGCAGGGTGGTGATATTGGCATCGAGAATGGTCGAGTACGCGCGCTCGAAACCAGCATGGATCGCCGACTGTGGCGGCAGGCCATTCCTCAGCTCCTCCTTGATGCGCTCGAATATCAACACGTTGGCATCCACCGCCATACCGACCGTCAATACGATACCGGCAATACCCGGTAGCGTGAGCGTGGCCGACAGAATCGACATAACCGACACCAGCAGCACCAGGTTCAGCGTCAAGGCGATGTTGGCCAACACCCCGAACACGCGGTAGTACAGCAGCATGAAGGCCAGCACCAGTGCAAAACCGATCTGCACCGAGGTGATACCCATGGCGATGTTCTCCGCCCCCATGCTCGGGCCCACTGTGCGCTCCTCTACGAAGTAGATCGGCGCAGCCAGCGCACCGGCACGCAACAGCAGCGCCAACTCGGACGACTCCTGCGAGCTCTCGAGGCCGGTGATGCGGAATGAGTTACCCAGCGTGCTCTGGATCGTCGCCAGCGAGATGATGCCCTTTTCGGTATACGGAATACGCTTCTCGACTGTTTCACCGTCCACGTTTTGCTGAACAATGCGCGACTTGTGCTCGACAAAGAGTACCGCCATGCGACGCTGGATCGCGTTGCGGGTCACACGGCTCATCATCTGACCACCCTTGCCATCCAAGGTGATATTCACCTGCGGCATGCCGTTCTCATCGAAGGACGCCTGGGCGTTGGCCACATTGGACCCGGTGATGATGATATCTTTCTCCAGCGTTGCCTTGCGGCCCGGCTCATTACGGAACTCGTAGGATTCGGTGGTCACACGGCTCGCATCAGGCTTGGCCTCCAGACGAAACTCCAGATTCGCCGTTTTACCGATGATGCGTTTAGCCGCAGCGGCGTCCTGAATACCCGGCAGTTGCACCACGATACGGTTGCGGCCCTGACGCTGAACCAGTGGCTCGGCCACACCCAGCTCGTTGACTCGGTTACGCAGTGTAGTCAGGTTCTGCTTGACCGCGTAATCCTCGATCTCGCGGATCGTCTGCTCGGTCAGATTGATATACAGAAAGTACTCGCTACCCTCGTCGGCACTTTCGATCAGGAATTCAGGGAAGTTAGTATGCAACAACGCCTGGGCGTCATCGCGCACCTGGGCATCGACAAAACGTACCGACAGGCGACCATCGCTCAGATGCTCGACTTCGCGGTAACGCAGACGCTCGTCGCGCAGCTTGCCCTTGATGTCACTGACATACACATCCAGACGCTGACCGACCGCTTGGGCCATGTCCACTTCCAGCAGGAAGTGAACGCCACCGCGCAGGTCAAGGCCCAGCTTCATAGGCCCTGCCCCGATCTCGGTCAACCAGTCGGGTGTCGTTGCCGCCAGGTTAAGAGCGACAACATAGTTGGTGCCCAGCTCCTTGCTGATCAGATCCTTGGCGCGCAACTGGGTGTCGCTGTCGGAGAAGCGGATAAGGCCGGTGCCTTCGTTCAGTTCTGCCGATTTAAATTCAACGCCAGACTGATTCAAATCCTCTTCGAGACGCTTCATCAAAGCCTGATCGACGGTATAGGCCTCTCGGGTGCCCGACACCTGTACGGCATAGTCTTCGGGATACAGGTTAGGTGCGGCATAAAGACCGGCAACCAACAACACGAAGATGATCAGGAGGTTTTTCCAGAGTGGATAGCGGTTGAGCATCGGGCTCCGTCCTCAGCAAAACGAAAGCGCCACTGACTGGGCAGTGGCGCTGGGAGATGGGATTCGATCAGATACTCTTGATCGTGCCCTTGGGCAGTTCAGCCGCGACATGGGCTTTCTGGAACTTCATCTCGGTACCTTCAGCAACTTCAAGAACGACATACTCTTCGTTCAGGCGGGTTACCTTGCCGATAATGCCGCCGGCAGTAATAACCTCGTCACCTTTGGCCAGACCACCAATCAGCGCTTTGTGCGCCTTTGCACGCTTGGCCTGCGGACGCCACATGAAGAAGTAGAAGATCAAACCAAAACCGACCAAGAAGATAATGTTAAAGAAGCCCGGATCCATTTGACCGGCTGCGGGGGCACCTTCAGCGGCTTGTGCGGTGGCGATAAGGAAGCTCATTAAAGCATTCTCCTGATAACTGATTATGAAATCTGTATGTGCGGTCTAGGGATATGTTTTTCAACCCTTGAGAGGCGGAACTTCTTGCCCTCGCAGCGCATAGAAGTTCTCCACGAAGTCGCTCAATTTACCCTGTTCAAGTGCACCGCGCAAACCAGCCATCAGCTGCTGATAATAGTGCAGGTTATGGATGGTATTGAGCTGCGCCCCGAGGATCTCTCCACACTTGTCCAAGTGGTGCAGATAAGCCCGGCTGAAGTGCTGACAGGTATAGCAGTCACATGTTTCATCCAGTGGACGGGTATCGGTTTTGTTCGCGGAATTACGGATCTTTACCACACCGGTGGTGGTAAACAGAAAAGCGTTGCGCGCATTACGCGTCGGCATCACACAGTCGAACATGTCGACGCCACGCCGCACACCTTCGACCAGGTCCTCTGGCTTGCCGACA
The DNA here is from genome assembly GCF_000705555.1 of Marinobacterium lacunae. Taxonomy (GTDB): domain Bacteria; phylum Pseudomonadota; class Gammaproteobacteria; order Pseudomonadales; family Balneatricaceae; genus Marinobacterium_D; species Marinobacterium_D lacunae. The sequence goes on along the minus strand of NZ_JMQN01000015.1, from coordinate 129,035 downwards.
CCCATCAGGTAACGGGGCTTGTCCTCTGGCATCTTGTACGCCAGATGATCGAGGATACGCATCATATCCTCCTTCGGCTCACCCACGGAGAGGCCGCCGATGGCATAGCCGTCGAAGCCGATCTCGGTCAGACCTTCAAGCGACTCATCGCGCAGATGTTCGTACATGCCGCCCTGGACAATACCAAAGAGCGCCGATGGGCTGTCGCCATGCGCTTCCTTCGACCGCTTGGCCCAACGCAGCGACAGACGCATCGACTGCGCCGCCTCAACCTCGGTGGCCGGATGCGGCGTGCATTCGTCAAAGATCATCACGATATCGGAGCCCAGCGCACGCTGTACCTCCATCGATACCTCGGGACTCAGAAATACCTTCGAGCCGTCAACCGGCGACTGGAACGAAACCCCCTCCTCGGTGATCTTACGCATCTTGCCCAGGCTGAACACCTGAAAACCGCCAGAGTCGGTCAGAATTGGGCCCTGCCACTGCATGAAATCGTGCAGATCGCCATGCTGAGCGATGATATCGGTCCCCGGGCGCAACATCAGATGAAAGGTGTTGCCCAGAATAATCTGTGCGCCGATGCCTTCTATATCGCGTGGCAGCATCCCTTTTACGGTGCCGTAAGTACCCACCGGCATGAACGCCGGGGTCTCCACCACGCCACGGGGAAAGGTCAGCCGGCCACGTCGTGCCTTGCCTTCACTGCCAAGCAGCTCGAAGTTCATGAAACATTCGCGGCCTTGAGTAGTGTTGTCGCTCATTCGTTCTCCTGCGCTTCGCGGCGAGTCAGGAACATGGCATCGCCGTAGCTGAAGAAGCGATAGCGCTCGGCCACCGCCTCTCGGTAAGCATTCATCATGTGATCGTAACCGGCGAAGGCGCTGACCAGCATCAGCAAGGTCGACTCCGGCAAATGGAAATTGGTAATCAGCGCGTCGACGCTGCGAAAACGGTATCCCGGGTAGATAAAGATATCGGTATCCCCGTACATCGGTTCGATCTCGCCGGAGTGGCTGGCACTCTCAAGACAGCGCACACTGGTTGTGCCGACCGCGATCACGCGATTACCCCGGGCACGCGTCGCCTTGACCGCCTCACATACAGCCGGCGGCACCTCGATATACTCGGCGTGCATATGGTGGTCTTCGATACGATCAACCTTCACTGGCTGAAAGGTACCGGCCCCCACGTGCAGCGTGACAAACGCCGTCTCGATGCCCTTCTCCGCCAGCTTATCCAGCAGCGGCTGATCGAAGTGCAGCCCCGCTGTGGGTGCCGCTACGGCGCCCGGCTTACGGTTATAAACAGTCTGGTAGCGCTCACGGTCAGAGGATTGATCCTCACGCTTCATATAGGGAGGCAGTGGCATGTGACCGAAGCGTTCCAACGCTTCAACCAGGTGTCCCTCAATCTCGAAATGCAGCTCGAAAAGATTCTCCCGACGCCCTGTCACCTGCGCGATCAGCCCCCCTTCCAGCAGCAGACGCGCACCGGGCTTGGGCGAGCGGCTGGAGCGCACATGCGCCAGCGCCTCATGTTCGCCGGTCACGCGCTCGATCAACAACTCGATCTTGCCACCACTCTCCTTCTGACCGAACAAACGGGCGGGTATCACGCGGGTATCGTTGAACACCAGCAGATCACCGGGGTCAAGCAGTTCGAGTATGTCGCTGAACACACGATGATGGAGCGCACCGCTGTTACCGTCGACACACAGCAGACGGCTGGCACTGCGCTGTTCCAGCGGATAACGTGCGATCAGCTCATCGGGCAGTTCGAAATAGAAGTCTTTAACCTGCATCGGGCGGGAAGTATCAATTTTAAAGGGGCGCGAAGTTTAGCAGATTCTCGCCTTTTTCGCAGTCCTTGACGCTTACACGATTGACGAAGAGAAACAACCGCTTATAATGGCGGCCTGCTTCACCATCGACGCCCTTCCTCGCGTCGATAGCACTGTGCCGGTGTGGTGAAATTGGTATACACGACGGATTCAAAATCCGTTGCCTTCACGGGCGTGTCGGTTCGAGTCCGACCACCGGCACCATTTAGAATCAAAGCGTTAGCTTAACTTCACGAAGCCTTCACAACGTCCACATTCTCTCCAGTGTCCACAAACTGTCCACTTAATTTCAATCAGTACACAGCAGTACACCCGATCCAGTGTTCTACTTACCCGGTTAGCGGCCTGAGTCCATAGTAAGCAACAACCCATGTATACGTTGACCAAATCAACATATCCAACGCTAACGGTGTCTTCCCATCAAACCAGCCTGACAATAGCTTATCGCCGAAAATTAGTGTCACTGTAGCTGCTACAAGAACAGGAACACTTCTTGCGAGAAATATCTTCAATTGTTCGTTTTCGCTCACCTTCCCGTCCTTGTTGAGAGTAATATCCCGTCCATTGCGTCTATTCATCTCTGGTGATTACAAATTGTGGTTTTATTGCATACCTGAACGTCCATTGTTCATTGTATGACCACAATCGTATGCGCCAGATAACGACCCTGATGTACAGGTACGCGATACTCAGCGATCTTTCTTTGAAAGCAGATGGATTATTCGAAAGAGCGATTTTCCATATCGATGGATTGATTAATCCAACGCAATGATATTCGACACCTACTGCTTGGAATTCGGCTTTGGACCGCTTAGGGCGCTTTAAGCACCTTGAGCTTCTCAGCGACCAGATCGATATCCACGTCAACGGGAATATCGGTGTGTCTTCGGCCATAGGGGCTGATCGACAAAAGATTGCCACGCTCTTCCATGCGCCGACGTTTCTCGGCATCACTGCGACGATCGATGATCGACTTACGCCGCTCATCCCCCTCATACCGGGAAAACATATAGCTTTTCCACCACTCCTGCGCGAGCCGGAAAGTAGCATGATCGGGACTAAGCCGCTTGTCCGTCTCGTCAATCCAGTAAAAGACAATTCGGGCGTCAACGAGATCCTTCACAAGGCGCATGCCGCAACAACCTTTTTTTTGTTATTAGGTGGAGACAAAATATATCAATTCATCTCCAATCGGCAAATTGACCCAACGCACCAAAACGGTAGACCTTCAACAGGTAACCGTTGGTACGAACTCGACTCTAGCGACTGGGGTTTTGCTTTTAAACGGCCGCGATCTCGGCCTTGAATGCGGAATGTTGATACTGAACTGTACAGTTGCGTCCCTGTTCTTTCGCGGAATACAACGCACTATCCGCCGCATCAAACAGCGCCTGCGGGTTACAGAAGGTGTCTCCACTCTGGGTTGCTGATCCGATACTAACAGTGATGCGCTCGGAATCAGCCGTCTCGGACTCGATTTTCTGGCGGATACGCTCTGCGACTGCATGTGCTTCAATGTCACCTGTACCCGGCAAAATCACCGCGAACTCCTCACCACCGTACCGATAGACCGCACCCGGTTTGCGCACACTGCGCGATAGAATCTGAGCGACAACTTTGAGTACATGATCGCCTCGCGCATGGCCATAGGTGTCGTTGAACCGTTTGAAGTGATCAATATCAAGCACCAAAAGCGATAGCGCCTGACTGCGCCTGACTGTCTTCTGAAATTCACCGTCTATCTGTTCGTTGAAACAACGGCGGTTGTACACACGCGTCAACGCATCCAGGTTGTTCTGTCGCTTGATCTCGTTGAGCCGGCTGCCGATTGCCAAGCTCAGCAACACCATCTCGATCAGTGATCCAACCTGAAAAGCGTTTTGAGTCAGCGCGTTGTGGGGCAACAAACCGAAGGTTTTCAACATGTAGGCGAATACGCCTCCCAGCAGAGCACCGAAGGCTGCGCAGTAATACCGCGCAGGGCTCGAGCCGCGGAACAACGTCAGTACGCCAAGTACCAGCATTTCCAGACACACAACCGACGTCAGCCCCGCCATGGGGATGATCATAACTTTGTACGACAAGACCGGACTGAGCAGCAGCGAAAGCAGCACGCCCCACTCAGTCAAATAAGCGACCTTGTCGAGGCGTGGGCAGAGTTGGGCTGTGGATAGAATCTCGCGGGTAAACCTGAGCCCCCCGAACAGAGATAGCGCCAGTAATACGATCAGGCTCTGGTTGGCCAGCCAGCTGTTATCCGGCCAGAGATACTGGAAGCTAAGACCATTGTGCACCGACATGTATAAGCCGTAGCTCAGTACATATAGCGTGTAGTAGGCGAACGCTTTCTCCCTTAGCGTCATGAACATGATCAGGTTATACACGAGCAGAACGATGAAGCCCCCGTAGTAGATACCCAATGCCAGATACTCTTCTGCCGTGCGCCCGAGCAGGTTATCCGGAGTATGGGCGTAGAGGCCGATATTCAACGACCCTTCGGTCTGGAAGCGCAGATAGTAGCTTGCCTCGCTATGCGCGGGCAGCGTGACAGGAAACAGGAATTGACGGTTATCCAGAGGGCGCTGCGCAAACGGGACTCGGTCACCCGTGGATGTCTGCGACCAGCCGTCGTCAGAGCTCGGTGCCCAAAAATCGATATGATCGATCAATGGATAATCTTGCCGGATGATGAACTGCCGTGCTGAATCGGTCGTATTGGATAATGTCAGGCGAACCCACCAGGCCGATTGGGTAAACCCAAAGTTGGGCGACATATCGCCGAGCGTCTCGAAAGCCCCCTGCCGCTCTGCCGCCCGCACCTGATCAAACCCCAGCGAGCCGCTCGGGTCTTCCATAAGTGCCAGGTAAGGACGCAGATCGATGTCGCCGTGTATGCTCTCGACAGACAAAGAGGGAGCATCGGCAGCCCGAACAACGGTGGGGATGGCCGTTAGCATCATCAATATCAGACAAACGGCCAGCGCCATCCAACGGCGCTGAACACTGTCACCCACTCTATTCGCAACCCTATCGATCATAACCGGAAGACTCTGTTCCAGTATCCTTACACGACTGACCGCCAAGAATCCTACTTAGCGGCAATGGCGGGCAATGGCCGAAACCCTCTAACGCCCAGCCGGCAAATCAAGCCGACAGACTCAATTCGCCCATACCTTCGGAGCTGCTGCCCCGAACCAGTCTATACGATCGAATATGATGACTGAAGTCGAATATCACGCCGGGTAAACACCCCTTTGCTGGTTATCGCCCCCAACAGTCGTCCGTATCGCCGCCTGCTCCTTTAACGCCGGCGAAGGTGTAGGTCAGTGTGCCGCAGGCGTCTCCCTCCATGGCACTCCCTGCTCTTGGTACCGCTTGCAGGGTATAGGAACCTGAGTCGATCGCCCTGAACGACAGATTGTAGTACTTGGTACTGCCATCCTTGGGCGACTGAGTGAAAGGCAACGTCGGCGCTGCATCACTGGCGTTAAGATAGCTTCCATTACCGGTATGGTAACGCTCCATGAACTGCGACAGTTCCAACAGGTTAACCCGGGCATCGGTACGTCTGGCTTCACGCACATACTCCAGATAGGAGGGATAAGCGATGGAAGCCAGCACACCGATGATCGCAACCACGATCATCACTTCGATGAGGGTAAATCCCGCGTTACGCTTGGCGGTCAATCGGTTATCTCCTAGTTTGTGGTCAGTTCTCGCCAGGAGACACGCCCCAGCTTCATCGAACCATTCATCAATACGCACTCGGGCGTGGTATCGCTCGATCCGGCGAAGCAGACATAACGATAGCCGCTACCTGAGGAGGTCCCCTCCACGGTGGAGGAGTCCACAATACCCTTATCGGTGCTCAGACCTGATCCCGGAACCTGTACTTCCGTTTCATTGCCCTCGGCATCCTGAACTGTCACTGTCACGCTGTCTTTGTCGTCGATCACGCCATCACCGTTGTAGTCGAACAGATTGGTTGAGCTTCGACCGCCATTTGAAAGCTCCAGCGCCATTATCCAGCTATCACCGCCGGATGCGCAGGGATCATCCGAGGGAATCATGGTATTGAATACCACCTGATCCCCGGTAATGGTCGCCTTCGAGATCACGCGCTCACCCTGTGCCCCGGGCCCGCCATTTGCGACCATCCAGGCAAGATCGAGGTACCAGCCTGATTTCGTGTTATCGACTGCGTTATCGCTGATGACCCGCACGCCGAAGTCACCAACAGTCGTTTCGATGACGATCTCCTGAGACTGCAGATCATCGCGTGAGTCGATCGCCGCACCCTCGTCATAAAGCGCATAAAAACTCTGCACCTGCGGGGAATTCGATACAACATCATCGTTGACCCGGAAGTAGGCACCGGTACCAAACAGCAGCGTCAGCTTGCCGTCGCCGTTGAAGGCGGCGGTCAGCGGTGCCGTGATCGGCTGCGCAGTTCCTACGCTATCGACGGCCGTAAATAGCGGCATTGCCGACCCTTGATCCTGAAGCGCTACCGGCACACCCCATTGACCAGGATTACTGCTGTCGATATCGATTCGCCAGAGCTGTCCCTGAAGATCACCAACGTAGATGCGATCCGCTATACGGTCGGAATCGAGGTCCAGCAACAGCGGTGATCCGAGCCCTCGCGCATCAGGCAGATCGATACGCTTGATCCGGGAACCATCCGCCGCATCCAGAATCCACACATACCCCTCGTCCTGAGGCGCGTCGTAGCCACTGGTAACGACAACACCAAAGTGTCCATTGGCCAGCGCCGCCAATGCTGGCTGCTGCTTCAGTTTACCCATCAACGGGTTGGTGTACTCCCAAAGCACATCCGCACTGGCCATATGATCCGGATCGGTGATATCGAGCGCGAATACACCGCTACCACCCGCCCCCGTGGTCGCAACCGCCAGTGCCCGCCAGCCCAGTGTTGTACCCAACCACGCATCGCCAAGACGAGGCGTACCATCGACATAATACTGGTGGTCGTAATCGCTCTCGGTAAGCTTGTACAGCTCGTCCATCACTGACACAGGTACATAAGCAAACAACTCAGTGCCACCACCGACCGCCGCCGTCTCACTGGCATTGAAACCGTGCAACATGCCGTCATTTGACCCGACAACGACCACAGGGCTCTTGTTCTTATAGGCATCACTTGCACGGTATTCGGTATAGGCAGCCCCCACATCGGTGCCGCTTGGATCATTGTACTGAGCACTGCCTGACAGGAGCGCGTAACCGAAGTTGGCTTTGTGCAGATACTGCGGGTCTGAATTGACGATATCACCCAAACGCCCGCCCCGCTGACGAAAGAGCTTCGTGGTGTCTGTCGCCGTTTGTTCGTTTGCACGAACGCCACGCAGATACTCAAGCCGCTTCTGGCCAACACTGTCGGTCACACCTGTACCGTCAGTCGTGGTTTTCAGGGAAGATTTCTGTGCGCTGGTCAGCGACGCCCAAAGAAAATTACGCCCCGCTCGCGTCGCCAGACTTTGATCCTGACCTGTACCGATCGATGCAAAATCTCCCGCTGTAAACACCTTGCGGTTGCTCATATCGCTGTCGCTGAGCGCATCCAATGTATCGGCCGTGCTCCAGACTTGAGTTGTCGAGACGCCTGAACTGGTATCTGCTGACCGTGCAACCAGATCGCCGCTCCAGTGCGTGCTATCAAACAGGGCCTGAAAGACCAAACTACCGGATTCCAGGGTGCGGCTATCGAATGCAAGGGAGGTCGATGTACTCTGCAAGCTGGCTGCGATATCGGCAAAGGCCTGCTCAAGACTTGCAACCATGTCCTCCGCATCACCGGCGGTAAAGTAGTGATCGGCCCGCTTCATGTTCTGGCCCGATTGGGTCAGCGTTTCACCATTCGTGAACCACCAGTCATCCGTCATACTACTCAAATCGGTATCGTAAGGTCCGGTGATTTCAGGCAGATCACAACTGGGGTTGTTATCCGGACAGGCAGGCTCAAAACCGCCGTATTTGGCCGCCAGCCAATACTGGTTGGCCGAGCGCCCCTGAAGCGTTTGGTCCTCCAGCACGTCAACCCAGTAGGTCTCGACCGTCTGGCGCTCATCGAAATCATCTCGAATATCACGTGTGTGAATATCGAGGGCGAGTCCTGCTATGTAGGCCGAGTTCAAGCGCCCTGAAGACTCGGCAAAATTGATCCCCTCTAGCGATTCAATTTTGGACAGGAGAGAGGCGACATTCACATCGTTGTCGCTGCTCACTTCCGATGGCGTGCTAGGCTCTCCCGAAGCTGACAGGTTGTTGCCCGGCAGGTTTCGGTCACGCCAGGTGTTAACATCACCAATGCCCAATATGGCGTTCTTCTGACAGCTGTACTGAATGGGGTCTTTATCGTCGTTTTCATCGCGCCAGTCGACGATGACGGGAAAACCATCGGCCCACCGTTCCTTGGTGGATGAGGAGGGACTACTATCATGGGAGGGTGAAAAACTTGAGTAAGCACTTACTTCTGACATGCCCCTGAAGTAACGAGTGGCAGCATAATAGAGCTCACTGACAGGATCATGGGATTTGAAGTTATCTCCGGCACTGCCAACCTGCTCTTCAAACCGGTTGATATAGTTGATCACACCGCTGTAATTGACGGTTACTCCGAAGTTACTCTCGGTTGCGTTGGCATCAATACTGTCCGGATTCTGCTTGAACACCCCGGTCTGTGAATCCCACTCGACAGCCGTGTTGGCACCCCAGCCCGAAGCCGGATCCAGCGCCTGAAGGCCGATATACTTCTGTCGCGCCCGTAACACCCCGCCATCACGAAGCTGATTCGAATCGTTCAGATAACCAAACACGCTGTAACGAATTTTGTCGGAATACTCCTGCAGCAACCCCTCTGGTTTCCACACGATATTGCCGCTGCTGTCCGTATACTGGGTACAGTTGCTCTCAAGCAGCCCATCCACACACACCTGCACCCGTACACTCGCGTAGTACGCCCCCGAGCCGTTGCTCCGGTAATCGCGGTCTACGCTCACTCTTGAGCCGCTGACAGCCGAAAAAGAGAACAACATCTGCTTGCCGTAACCACCCACCTGCACGGTAAAGGAGTCAACATCAAATCCAAACGGCAGGAGGTCATCGATATCCGATCCCAGGGTGGCACGGGTTATGGTGCGGTCATGAAAGGTCCAGCCCTGCCCATCGTGCCAGGCCTTTTCAAGCCAGGTATCGTCGGCATCATCCTTGGCTCTCAAGCCGCCGGTCAGTGCCTTGCGAAACGGGTCGATGGTTTGGGTTGTGGCCCAATTCAGCAGGTTTCCGCTCCAGTAGCCGGAGCTCGCGCCGTCACAGAGTCGATCCGTATTCACCGTTTTGGGTTCGAAACGACGATTCGACTCGGTGCGACTGCCGACGTAGTCGTAACACTTGAACGAATCGAAATAGCCAACGTAGGTTTTGTCCGGATCGAAGGCGCCGATATTGGCCACGCTGTTGATCGTAGGCCACTCAACCGACGGCACGATGGCGAGGTTTCCCGGCACCCCGCCACCCAGGAACAACGGTTGCTGCGACACCTCGGCCTGGGCAGACCCAAAGCCCAGCGACGCGATCAGGAAGGAAGAAAGGGCTAACCAGCGTTTCATACTTTCACCACTTCACTCTTCAATGACATAAGTGGACTCAAGCACCACAGGACGCTCACCTGATACTCCATTGGATTGCGCCACTACTCTAACCACCATTCCGGTCGTTTCGACCTCGGCACCCGCTTCGAGCGAGCTTTCATAGGATTCCAGCTCTTCCAGCTGGTAGGTCGCCGCAACCGCACGGCCGTTCATCTGCAAAGAGATGGCACCACTGACGACCGACAGGTCCGGATAGGCACTGACAAACTGCGCCTCCCCCTCTCTGAGCGCCGCTTCAGCGGCCTGAAACGCGGTATGACGGTCGTACAGGTTGCCCGCCATGCGCTCCTCCATCGAGGTAGACTGCATTGCGCTGACACCGATAATGGAGATCAGTAACAGCATGATCAGCGCGACGATAAGCACCGCGCCGGACTCTTTTCCAGCTCTCTGATCTCTCATGGCAGGCGATTCCGAACTCCGATGGTTGACGTGAATACTCGGCGTACACGTCGGTCCGACGTGTCATGAGCGGCAAAGGGCGCACTGAGCGTCTGTGCTGATTCGAGAACGTTCTGGGTGGCGCCTGCTACCAGCAACCAAATACGCACCGCTCGCACCTGGCTCCACTGGTCATCATCCGATACGGCGTCTGCATCCTTGAACAGTTCGATGTTGTTGTCGCCATCCGTATCGACGCCGTAGACGATCTGCATATCCTCGACACCGGGTATAAGGACCTCCGAGACTGGACCCGCTTCAGTACTGGTATCAGTGACGTTCAGCCGCGTCCGATACAGCGACAGCCCCGTGCTCTCGTTGCTGTCTCGCCCGATGTAGTATCCGTAAGGCTTGAACTCGCTGAGCCGCGCAAGGCCCAGAAACTCGTAGGAGTTTCCGCTTGCAGCTGTACAGGTTTCGGGGACCGGATATCCAACCCGCTGCGTACAGTTGCCTGGCGTACCGGTCCCTGTGTTGTAAACAATCGTGCGGTTCGCCGTATTGCTGTTTGTCACCTGCAGTATCGTGGTCTGCTGCGGATCACAAATCAGCACGATCGAGCCTTTCGTCAGGTTATGAAGGTCTGCCAGTTTGAAGTTGGCCGACACGCCTGAGGGCTTGTCTTCGATCTCGTAATAGGCACCGTCACCGCCCAACATGAAGATCGCATCCGTACCGGCTACCCGCTCACCATCGGCGGTACCGAATGCGCTACCATCGTAGACCTCATCCCCTTCGTATCCACGCAATGCACCGCTGGCGAGATTGGACCACCAGGGCGTGCCGTTGAGGACGTTGGCAATCTGGTCATTCTCGCTGCAACCGGTATAGCCGGCCTGGCGCAGATCGCGGGACATGTACTCAATGGCAAAACGCCCATGCTCCTGAATACGTGCCAATGAGCTTGTAGCCGACTGAGAACGCACAGCGCCGACATAGACGATCACGACGCCAAGCAGAATGAACAGCCCGATGGTCAAGCTGATCATCAACTCGATTAAACTGAATCCCTGTTCCGTCGATCTGTATCTGCGCATATCAAATCTCGGTCTCGAATTCGAACGTTTGATTGACTGAGTCGATCGACGTGCTGTCATTTCCCTGATCATCGACAACCTCACCGCGGTAATCATTCCAGGTCAGCCTGACCGTCAGGCGATCATCGTCCCAGGACACAGCGCCAGCTGCACCATCGCCGAGCCAATCAACGACCCTGGCATTCCACCCCTGCCGGAAGCTACAGGCCACACCCGCATCCGCACAGCCGTCATCGAACAATCCTGCACGCGCATCGTCCGGTGCAGAGCGCATCGCATCGGTGAGCTCATAGGCTAGAAATGTGGCCTGGGAGCGCAGGTACGAGCTCTGGCTACCCTTGACTGTGTAGGCAAGCATGCCTGCCACACCCAGCAGACCAACAGAAATCACCAGTAGTGCGACCAATATCTCAATGAGCGAAGAGCCTCTCTCCCCCATAGTGCTATCCCCTGTATTTATCGCCGCTAGCAGTTAACCGACGAGAAAGTGCCGATCTGGCTCACCGACAATGAGCAGGCATTCCCAGGCCCTGATAACGAAAAACTGTATGCACTGTCGCCGCTGACCGAGCCATCGGCCTCAAACGTAATAGACGTGCTGCCTCCGCCCCCCGCCTGCGCGATCGTGAGACTTACACTCCCTTGAGGGGCATCCCAGGTTCTCAATACCTCACCGCCACTAACGGCAACCAGCCAACCGTTATTCCAGTTGTTCGCGTCGGCGCAGGCACTGCCACTTCCGTTGCGGCGACACAGAACGATACGGGTCGCGCGGGTAACCGCCTCGGACCGGCTCAAATAGAGCGCCGACTCCAACCCTTCTCTGGAGGCATCAAGCTGACTACGCTGGATAAAACTCTGAAAACTCGGCACACCGACGGCGAGCAGGATGGCCAGAATGGCGAGCGCAACCATCAGTTCCAGCAAGGTGAAACCGAAAGCTGACAAATGCGACCGATAAGCAGTACCGGCTACCGGTATAGAGGACGGCATATCCATATCCTTCCTATGACCCTTCTCTTGCCCGCGCCAACCCAAGACAACAAGGCATGATCAACGACCATATTACGCCCGGCACGCGTCACATGGCATTAATACCTGGGACAATACTTACCTGACGTTTTGACACATATCAAAAGAGATTAAACGCGCTATAAAAATATATGCAGAGGATATTATTAACCTGATTTCCAGCATATGTTTAAGCGATCTGCATTCATACCACAAAACCCGTATAGAGCGGTAGTCACAAAGAGATGCCGCTCAGCAATGGGCATCGCAGCCATCGGCCCAACATACGAAACTAATCTTATAATTCAAATAGTTAAATGAATAAGAGATACGCACCATACATTTTATGTACTGATTTCAGAAAACCGTTGATATAATCGCCAAAATTAACCGACAATTAACCATAAGGGCATTTAACAAAAATTAAAATTCGGTTAAGAAACGCGCTCTACTTTATACACCGATACGGAAAAAAGCAGATCGCAATGTAAAATGACTTTCCAAACAGTTATATGAAACATGCGTTGGGGCACCGATGGTCGAATGGATATGGCAAAACAATGGCTTCATATTGGAAGCCGTGCTGATGGGCGCGGTTGTCGTCTACATCGGACTCAAGATCAAATAGCCACAATGAGCCTGCACCGAGCAATGAATCGAACAGATCTGCGACTGCTAACACTTTTCTGCCTTCTGGTCCCTGTTGCACAACCGCTGTGCGCCGAAGGGCTATTGGATGAAGCCGACTTCTTTATCGACATTCCGGAGGTGACCTCCGCCACACGGATGCCGCAAAAGATATCCGAAGCGCCAGCATCACTGACCGTGATCGATAGAAAAATGATCGAGGCATCAGGCTTGCAGACCATTCCGGATCTCATGCGCCTGGTACCGGGCTTCCAAACCTATCTCGTCAACTCAAACAGCTATGGCACTACCTATCACGGTGCATCGGACGACTACCCCAACCGGCTTGAAGTGATGGTTGATGGCCGCTCGGTCTATCTGCCTTTGCTCTCTACTGTTATCTGGGAATCTCTGAGCATCAACCTCGACGATATAGAGCGTATCGAGGTCGTCCGCGGCTCCAACGTTCCAACGCAGGGCTCCAACGCTTTTCTGGGTTCGATCAACATCATCACCCGGGAACCAACAGCCAGCAGCGGTATCAACCTCAGCACACTGTTCGGTAGCCAGGACACACGCAATGCACACATGAGTTACGCCGACAGTAACGGCGTATTCAGCTACCGCCTCAGCGCCAGTCATGAGCAAAACGACGGCAATGACCATTACAGCGAGTTCTATACCGGTGACTGGTTTGCCGCCGATGGCAGTGACGGCAAGTGGCAGGACGACCTGTCGCGGGATTATCTAAATATCAGCACCACCTGGACACCGGATCTGATCAACAGTTTCTGGTTCCAATTTGGTGTCGATCGCGGAGCCGCAACGACGGGTGCACTGGATGTGGAAAGCCCGCATTTTGCCAAACGGCATCACGACAGCAGCTTCCAGAGCGTCAAATTCAATAGGCTCTATTCCGATCACGGTACGCTCCAGCTCAGTGCCTATCACAACGCACTGGAACTCAGCACGCCCAGCGCAACCATCGATGAGGTGCTGACCGACTTTGAAATACCGGTTGGATCGCCTATATGGTTACCTTTCTTCGCGGCCCCCATCCCGGCTGATGAGGTGCCGGACTATGTCCAGGCACTGATCGAAGCCAACGCCTACCACCTGATCGAGCAGGACGGGAAAGCAGAAACCACCGATCTGGAGTTGCAGATCACCGATCGCATAGGCCGCGCTGATATTGTGGCGGGTATGGGCTATCGCTACATGTCGGCCGATAGCGAAATCCTGCTGCAAGGCGGTGGTGTAGACGAGGAGCGGTCACGCGCCTTCGGCACCGTCAACTTCAACCTTACGGATCGGTGGCAACTGGTCTCCGGGGTGATGTACGAATACAGCAGCGAAAGTACAGAAGGCTTTTCATACCGAAACGCGGTGATATTCAAACCCAATAACGGCCGCAGTTTCCGACTGGGCTACTCCTCAAGCGAGAGATTACCTTCCCTGCTCGAGCGGTATGGAGAATCGGGGATCGTATTCCCGGCCTATGCGCCTTACGTTAGCGACACAGTGCTTTACGACTACAACTCCAGCCCCAACCCGGATCTGGAGGAAGAATCGATCAGCAGTTGGGAACTAGGCTTCTATCAGGCGCTGCCGGCCCAAAAAGGCTATGTGGACCTGCGCCTGTTTAACGAACACGTCAATAACGCGATCTTCAGCTACTACGAAACCTACACCGACGAACTGGATAGCCGTCAGCGCGTGCGACTGAACAAAAATATAGGAAACTGGCGAAACGAAGGTGCCGAGCTCCAGATCAAGTACCAACCCACCAACGACCTCTGGGCCGTGCTCAGCTACAGCTATATCAACACGCTATATAACGAGTTCCGAACCGGAGATGTAGGTACACGAAAAGAGCTATTCGATCATGAGGATACGATGACGCCCGAGCACACAGCATCACTGCTGATCGGATGGTCGCCGGTTCCTGATCTGCAACTGAGCGCCACGCACTTTTACATGGACAGCGTAAAGTGGATCGAGGGAGGGTATCGCGAAGCCTACAACCGCACCGATCTGCGCGCTGCCAAACAGTGGCACCTCGATAACGGCAGTGAACTGGAGACGGCGCTGATCATCCAGAATGCTTTCGGTCCGGCCTACGAGGAGTTTTACCGGTATAACGAATTCGATCGCCGCACCTACCTGCAACTGAAACTGAAGTTTGACTAAATGACAGGCGGACACTCGGAGGGAGGAGTCAAGCCATGCACCTGGCTTGACTCCGTAATTGAACCTGCTCTACTGATAACACATCAAAGCGAGTACGACTGGATTACGTACTTTCGAGACATAACGACCCTGCCCGGCGCACAGCCGCTGAGAAAGGGCGAAAAACTGATGACTGGACACCGGCAAGGATAGCACGTGTGAAATCACTACTGTCATGGATCCTGATAGGCCTGGCGCTACTGCTTCCGCTCAATGCCAGAGCGGCGGCGCCGCTCGTCCTGCTCAGTGACTCGACCGGTAGCTACACACTGATGTTCGATGCGCTGAAAGAATATTACGGCGGCACACTCGAGTCCGCCGCCTTGCCCGCCAACCCACCTCTTGGCGATCGCCTCGTCGTCAGTCTGGGTGCACGCGCATGCGAACACGCCATGAATAGCGCAGATCCTGACACCCGTGTACTCTGTACCTTTCTACCCGCACAAACCTTTGAAGGATTGAGCACGACTACGCCGGGTAAAACCCTGTTGTCGCAAAAACGCTTAAGCGCGCTGTATCTCGACCAGCCTCTGTCACGTCAGATGCAACTGGCAAAACTGCTGTTACCGACCATGAAATCGATCGGCACGGTGCTAGGCCCCGACAGCGAGGCTCAGGCAGCTCAGTTCAAAGCCAGCGCCCAGGCACTCGGCCTTGAGCCTGTGGTTGGGCACTTGGGCAGTGACGACAACCCCGTCAAGGTGCTGACGCCTATCATCGAGCGCAGCGATCTGTTCCTTCCCCTGCCAGACCGTTCGGTATTCAACCGTGCCGCGGCCAAATGGATTCTCTATATATCACTGCGCAACAAGGTTCCTCTGATCGGTTTCTCCAGCAAGTATGCCGATGCAGGGGCCGTCGTTGCGCTGCATACCACCGTGGATCAAATAGCGCAGGAGTGCGCCCAATGGATTACCGACTATCGTGACAGCGAAGCACTGAAGGCTCCAGCCTACCCCCGTGAATTCAGCATAAGCGTCAACCACACGGCAGCCCAGAATCTGGACCTACTGCTTCCGTCTACCGAGAAGCTGATCATGCAGCTTGAGCAGACGGAGGCGCGCTGAGCATGATCAAGAGAACTCTCAGCATCCGCGCCCGCGTCATGGTGTTATCGCTACTACCAATGACTTTGCTGGCACTGATACTCGGTGGCTACTTCACCCTGACACGCGTTGCAGAAATTCGCGAGGATCTGCTTGAGCGCGGTCAATCCATGGCCCGCCTGATGTCGTCGGCCGCCGAGTTTGGGGTACTCAGCGGCAACCGGGACCTATTGCGCAGTCTGAGCAATGCCCCCATCGCCAATGACGAAGTCGCCGACATTCTGTTCTATGACGCCAAATTTCGTCTGCTCTATCGCAGTAATAATTTTGATATAGAGGTCGAGCGCGACCAGCTGTTGCCGCGAGAATTCAAGGGCACATGGCACTTTATCCAGCCAATCACGACCCGCACGCCAGCACTACAGGACAACCCGGAACTGCTACAGATTACTGACGCAAGCGAAACGCTGGGCTGGGTGGTGGTGTTGATCTCCGCGCAGCCCACCGTGCAGCGCCAGCAAGAGATACTCCTGCGCGGAGCCGGCCTGACGCTGATCTGTCTGTTTGTCACCCTGCTGCTGGCCAACCGTTTCGGACGTCGCATCACACGCCCGGTGATGGGTCTTACACGGCTGATCGAGAGGCTTCAGCGCGGTGAGCTCGATGCCCGTGCCGAGATCAGCTATACGGGAGAGCTGCGCACGCTGGCCAGCGGTATCAACCGACTCGCGGCACGGGTCCAAGAGTCCAACCAGCAGTTCGAATACCGCGTAGAAAGCGCCACCCGCCGCCTGACCCAAACCCTTCGCCACCTGGAACGGCGCAACCGCGAACTTCAGACAGAACGGCTACGGGCCGACGACGCCAACCGTGCCAAGGACGAGTTTCTGGCGCGCATGAGTCACGAACTGCGCACGCCACTGACATCCGTGCTCGGCTTTACCGAACTACTGGGCCAGACAACGCTGGATAACGAACAGAAACGTTACCTGGAGATCATCACCCGCACCTCCGGTCTTCTGCTGACGATCATCGACGACATCCTCGACTTTTCAAGGCTCGAGTCCAACGCAATCCATATCGAAAGCCTTAGCTTCGACTTTGCCGAAAGCCTGTTCGACGTCATCGAGGCCCAGTCTCCGGCTGCGGCCGGAAAAGGACTTGAGCTAACCGTCGACCTACCGACCGACCTGCCGTTGCGCCTGATTGGAGATCCCTCCCGTCTGAGCCAGATACTCAACAACCTGATTGGCAATGCGGTGAAGTTTACCGAGCGTGGTGAAGTCAGTGTCAAAGTAGAACTCTGTCGCCTGCCCCTTACAGACCCACGCCTGCACATCACCGTCAGCGACACCGGCATAGGTATACCGGCATCACGTATCAGCCAACTATTCAGCGCCTTTACACAGGGTGACAACTCGATCAGCCGCCGCTTCGGCGGCTCAGGCCTTGGCCTTGTCATCGCTCATCGACTGACCGAACTGATGGGGGGGCATATAACGCTGGATAGCGCCGAGGGTAGCGGTACAGAAATCCAGCTGGACCTGCCCTTACGCTATGGAGAATGCAGCGAGAAGGCCTCGTGCCTCGAACTGGAGTCCGATCACCAACTGATGCTGTTCGAGCCCCACTTCAACAACCGGGCGACTCTTCTGCGCCAGTTGCGCATACTGCCCTATCCGATTCAGTTAATACGGCACATCGAAGAACTGAGCGCACTGACCACTCAGGACCCCAGGTGCACGATACTGCTGTCGGTGAGCCCCAAGGACACCAGCAGCCGGAGCGTTCAAGCGCTCTGCGATAGGGTGCGCGCCCAGACTCAGGCGCCCCTGATCCTGTTGATACCGGGCCGTAAACCCCTGCGCCTGCATGTTGGCCAGCTCTCACTAATGGCAAAGCCTCCTCGCCCCAACGAACTGTTCAAAGCGCTGGGCTTGCCGACACCTGCCTCACAGCCTGTCGCCGAGCAAGACCTGAGCACCGCGCAACTGCCCTATCCGCTCAAGGTATTGGTCGCAGAGGATAACGAATTCAACAGTCTGCTGGTCCGCAGACTGCTCGAGGGGGTTGGAGCGCAGGTCAGTTGCGTCGCATCCGGTCAGGAGGTGCTGGACCATGTGGCGCACCAGACCCCGGATCTGATACTGATGGACGTGCATATGCCAGGAATGGATGGCATTCAGGCGACCCGCGCAGTCCGAGAGCGGCTACCCAAATTGCCGATCGTTGCACTGACCGCCAACGTCGTACCACACGAACACCGGGCGCTGTTCGATGCCGGCATTAACGATCTTCTGCTCAAGCCAATCAACGTGCCGGAGTTGGTGCGCACCCTGCTGCAGCAGTGCGAGGCGATAACGGGGCAGACAATCGACGCCTCACCTATTGGCGCTCAACTCGAGGCATCGGTGGAAACGCTTGCGACACCCGAGCAGTTGCAACAGGAGGTACGCCGACTATCGGATGTGATCATGCAGGCACTCTGGCAGCGGGACAGGGACAGGATTCGCAGCCACGCACATCAACTGATCGGCATGGCCGGACTGTACGAAATGCCAATACTGGAAGCTGCCACAGCCGAGCTGTATCAGGCCGCCCGCGAAGGCAGCATGCGGGAGCTCTGGCTGGCCTGTTCCCGCTTGTGCCGCATCGCCCAGCAGGACAGTCTGGAGTAGCAACTCAAAACTCCTTCGTGATGGGCGATGTACGGATCAGTTCATCCAGTTGTTCAAGCACCTCGGCGATACGCGCCCGCCCTGCCCGATCGTAGAGATAGCCGTCCAAGCCGGTGCCAGCAGCCCGCTCGCCGTCCAACCCCTCGTGTATCGCCAGGCAGCGCCTGCGTATCGCCTCAAGTTCAGGATCATGGCTGATCGGCAAGCCCAGAAACAGCTCCCAGGCTTCAACGGATGTGGTGCGCTCAAGCACACCGGCGAGCAGCGCTCGAACTTCGTCACGACTAGGACGATAGGTGGGAAGACGGCCAAAGCGCATGAACACCACCAACAAGACAAGCAGGATCAGCGTAAAAACAAAGACCGGTATAAACTCGAGCATTACTGCAACTGCTCAAGCGGATACTGCTGCAACGCGTGCATGGCATCACGCACCCGCGATCCCTGCTCCTCCTCGATCTTAGCCATCTCCTGCTCATATTGACGCTTTTGCGAGCGGCTCAACGCACGCCACTCTCCGAGGAAAGGGATGTGGGAGGTGGCTTCGAATACCCGATTAATGACGGCAAACTGCTCATGCTGGTGCAGATGCGGGGCCAGGTTGTCCAACAGCACCTTGAGCCTGATGCAGCCCTCGGTCATGGTCATCTTTTCGTCGTGCAAAACCGCCGATGCAATAATGCGTACGCTGTCGACCAGGTATTGGCGGTGCTCACGGGCATCACGCTCCAGTTTTTCCTGCTGTTGCTGATGCTGCTCACGCACCTGTTTCTGTGCACGCAACTGTCGACGTATCACCAGGCTCAACATCAGGATAACGATCAGGCCGACCGCTATCAGTAGGTAGGTCAGGGGGGCACTCATGTGGTCACTCTTGGTTACGTTGGGCACTATACGGCGGCGACAAACAAACTGTCTGCCGCGTCTATATAGTCATTATAGCGAGTGGAGAGAGCGGGTATAACCACATGACCGAGCAAGGCCGCCCCGATGGGCGGCCTTGAGTGTCACTCGAAGGTGCGCGGGCGCAAAACGTCCGGTTTAAGGAAAGGCTTATCGCCGGTGTTGTCATGCTGGCCAAGAATCTGGCCGTTGAATTCAGTCCCGTAGCGCGTCCATTTATGGAAGTTACTGTACTTCTCACGGGTTTCTTTGGCGTCTCCGGTGTATCGAGGATCCTGAGGCCGCTCGTGACTGTTGACGAACAGTGCCACATCCCAGGCTTGCTGATCCGTCAGTGAACCGGGCTTGCCCAACGGCATGTTGTTCTTGATGAACGAGGCCGCCGTGAAAACACGGGCCATGCCGGCTCCCCAGTTATAGGAGTGATCGCCCCAGAGCGGCGGGAACACCACCTTGCCGTCCTTGTGCTGACCCTGCCCATCATCGCCGTGACAGACGGCACAATTATCTGCGTAGACCTGCGCCCCACGGTCGTAATCAGCCCCTTGCTCGGGCTCACGCCCCAGAGAACTAAAACCTCGCCCCCCTATGTTGGTCTCGTAGACCTTAGCCCCCTTCGCCAACCATTGGTGGTATGCCACCAGCGCCAACATGTCATCGCTGCCGTACTCGGGTGGTTGGCCGTTCATGGAGAACGAGAAACAGCCCGCTATACGCTCCTCCAGCGAGTTCACATGCTGGTTCTTACCGCGGAAGTCAGGCAAGGTGGTTGCAGCCGGCCAGACAGGTCCAGACCAGTTCATTCGTCCCTCACCCATATGGCAGCTTTTGCAGTTCATATCGTTGAACACATACTCACCGCGCTTCTGTTGGGTATTCATGAACAGATCACGCCCCTTGAGAATCACCTCGCGCAGCTTGGGATTAAGTGCCTGATCGTTCATCAGATCATCCAGCGTCGGCGCCTGATGCACGTACTGGCCCTCTTTGTACTCGGGCAGTTCGACCGGAACACTAGGCGCGGACATTACCGGCAGGGAGGCAGCGCTCAGCAGCGCCACGGCATAAAAGCGTGGTTTCATGGTTTCCCCCCCGATGTCGGTAGTTGAGATAGATAGGCGGATACGGCCTGGATCTGCTCATCACTCAGCCGCGCGGCGATCGCCAGCATTAGTTGGTTGGGATCATTTGTACGGGTACCGTTTTTCCAGGCCTCTAACTGCTGACGCAGATAGGAGGGATGCTGCCCTGAAAGTCCCGGAAAGGTGGCACCAACACCCTGAGCGCCCGGCCCATGGCAGGTTTCACAGGGCACGATGTAGTTATCCCAATCGCCCTGCTTGACCAGCTTCTCACCCTGCGCAAGCAGATCCGCAGGCTGCTCAGCCGGCTTCGCTACAACGTTCTGCATCGCATAATAAGCGGCCACATCTTCAATCTGCTGGTCGCTCAAATGCGCCGCATTCGGTGCCATGATGACGTTGGTGCGCCGACCCTCACGGTAATCCCGTAGCTGCGCGGCCAGGTACCCGGCGTTCAGACCCGCCAGACGGGGAAAACCCGCCCCATCATTACCGGCGCCGTCGTTACCGTGGCACGCCAGGCAAGGCGCACCGCCCTGACCCTCACCCTGCATCACAATCGTTGCTCCCCGGTCGGCATTCCCGGCTGCTTGAAGCAGGCCGGATGCGAGCAGCAACACGGCAAACGCTCCGCCGCGTCTTGTTATTATCATGTTGGTTGTCCTCTTCTTGGCACATCACCGCCCATAATAAGCCAGCCAACCAAAATATTCGATATATCTAATATAGATTATTCTAATCTTACCATCGGTAGCATCCGGTTCAAGGCCCCGCACGGCTGTGGTAACATCGCCCGCTGCTTTTTTAATCAGCGTCATCGACGTCTACAGCGAAGATAAAAACAGGTTTCAGCCAATCCCCGCGAGGCTAGATCAGGTTGATCGCCTATCTCCCCACCCACCGCTGCTTCCGCCCGACGCTGACCTTCTATGCCCGGCTCAAGCCTTGGCATGAATGCATCCTACCGATGCCCAAAACCGGCTGTCGGTGTGTTTCCGTTTGAACGAAAAGTCAGGACACCCATGATCTCAACCCTAAAATACGGATGGTCCCTTCAAAACCTGCGCGGCGATGTTCTCGCAGGACTGGTTGTCGCGCTGGCCCTGATCCCCGAGGCGATCGCCTTCTCGATCATCGCCGGCGTCGATCCCAAGGTCGGCCTGTATGCCTCCTTCTGCATCGCCGTGGTCACCGCCTTTTTTGGTGGTCGGCCGGGGATGATATCGGCCGCTACCGGCGCCATGGCGCTGCTGATGGTCACGCTGGTAAAAGAGCACGGCCTTGAATATCTGCTGGCGGCAACACTGCTCACCGGCGTTATCCAGATACTGGCAGGCTTTCTCAAGCTCGGATCGTTAATGCGCTTTGTGTCACGCTCGGTGGTGACCGGATTCGTCAATGCGCTCGCCATCCTGATCTTCATGGCCCAATTGCCGGAACTGATCGACGTCACCTGGCATGTCTACGCCATGACCGCGGCGGGCCTTGGTATCATCTATCTCTTCCCCTACATACCGCGACTGGGCGCACTGATCCCGTCGCCTCTGGTCTGCATTCTGCTGCTGACCGCGGTGTCGATTACCCTTGGGCTCGATATCCACACCGTTGGTGACATGGGTGAGCTGCCCGACGCGTTGCCGATCTTCCTCTGGCCCGATGTACCGCTGAATCTGGAGACCCTGTGGATCATTCTGCCCTACTCGGTACCGCTGGCGGTGGTCGGCTTACTCGAGTCGCTGATGACCGCCACCATCGTCGATGACCTGACCGATACGCCGAGCGACAAGAACCGCGAGTGCAAAGGTCAGGGCCTGGCCAATATTGTCGCAGGACTGTTCGGCGGCATGGCCGGATGCGCCATGATCGGCCAGTCGGTCATCAACGTTAAATCCGGCGGCCGTACCCGCATATCGACGCTGATTGCCGGTGTTGTGCTGCTGATCCTGGTGGTGTTCCTCGACGAGTGGGTATCGCAGATTCCAATGGCGGCACTGGTGGCCGTGATGATCATGGTCTCCATCGGCACCTTTAGCTGGGAGTCGATCATCAATCTCAAAAAACACCCGCTATCGACCAATCTGGTGATGCTCGTCACCGTTGCAATCGTCGTCGCCACGCACAATCTGGCCTTGGGCGTGTTTGCCGGCGTTTTGTTGGCCGCTCTGTTCTTTGCCAACAAAATCGGTCAGTACCTGTATATCGACGACGAACTGGTCGACGGCGGCAACCTGCGTCGCTATCGAGTGGTCGGTCAGGTGTTTTTCAGCTCCTCCGAGAAGTTCACGGCGGCCTTCGATTTCAAGGAAGATGTGGAGCGTGTCAGCATCGACCTGAGCCAGGCCCACTTCTGGGACATTACCGCCGTGTCGGCTCTGGACAAGGTGGTGCTCAAGTTCCGCCGCGAAGGCACCGAGGTCGAGGTGATCGGCCTGAACGAAGCCAGCGCCACGATCGTCGACCGATTTGCCGTGCACGACAAACCGGAAGCGGTTGACCAGTTGATGGGTCACTGATAACACTGAGTGTAATAACGACGACAGTGCGTTATCTCGAAAGGTATAGGTGAGCGCCCCGTACCTTTTCGAGATGACCGGAAGAAGGAACGCCCATGAATCAGGTCATCGCCTGCATCGACGGCATCGGCGAAAGCGCCGCCGCCATCTGCGATGCGGCAAGCTGGGCCAGCCTGCGACTGGAAGCCCCTCTGAAACTGCTCCACGTGCTGGACAAGAGCCAGTATCCCACCGAAACCAACCTGACCGGCTCCATCGGTCTTGGCTCACGCGAGGCGTTGCTGGAAGAGCTCGCCACGCTGGATGAACAGCGTGGAAAGCTGGCCCGTGAACAGGGTCGGCTGATGCTGGAAGCCGCCCGCGAACGCGCCGTTGAAGACGGCATCGCCGAACCTCTGGTCCAGCAGCGCCACGGCGATCTGGTCGAAACCCTGAACGAGCTCGAGGTGGACACCCGCCTGCTGGTATTCGGCCGTGGTGGCGCGGGCCAAAGCCTGGGACACCAGGTGGAAGCGGTCATCCGCGCCCTGCATCGCCCCATGCTGCTGTTGCCGGGCGAGTTCAAGACACCTCAGCGTTTCATGATCGCCTACGACGGCAGCCCAACGGCACGCAAGGCGGTGGAGATGGTGACCCGCAGCCCGCTATTGCGCGGCATCCCCTGCGATCTGCTGATCATCGGCCCCTCCACCCATGACGTGAAAATGGAGCTCAAACACGCCAGCGAGCAGTTGCAGCAGGCGGGTTTCGAGTTGAACGCCGAAATACTCGCCGGTGACGTGGAAGAGACGCTGCTCAGCGAAATCGACAAACGCGGAGCCGAACTGCTGGTCATGGGGGCTTACGGGCACTCCCGCATCCGCCAGATGTTGGTTGGCAGCACCACCACAAACCTGATCAAGCACACGCAGGTGCCACTGCTACTGCTGCGCTGAGGCCAGTATACGTGAGCGCAGGGCGCTGGCCCTGTGCACACGTGTGCCAATCGCCTCGTACAAACGAGCACGGGCGGGCATCACCAGCGTAAACCAGTCGCTGGCACGGGTAATCCCGGTGTAGATCAGCTCCCGCGTCAGTACCGGATTGGGCCCCGGCGGCAACACCAGCGTGGTGTGGGCGAACTCCGAGCCCTGGGACTTGTGCACCGTCATGGCAAACACCGTCTCGGTACTCTGCAAGCGGCTGGGCAGCACCCATTTCAGGCTGCCATCGGCCAGCGGAAACACCACCCTCAGCGCCTCGCCACCCTCGTCTTGGGGCACTCTGAGGCAGAGCCCGATATCACCGTTCATCAACCCCAGCGCGTAGTCGTTGCGGGTCAACATCACCGGACGCCCTTCATACCAAAGCTGATCCGCCTTCAATAACCCGGCTTCAGACAGCACCTGCTCAATGCGCTGATTGAGCCCCTCTACCCCCCAGGGGCCCTTGCGCAGCGCGCACAGAACACGAAAACGAGTAAAGGCCTCGAGTAGTCCTGTCGCCCAACTCTGCCAGATATCGTCACGAAAATTGCCTGAATCAGGCCGCGTGGCCTCCAGTTGCCGGAGGTAGCCGCTGTAGCCCTCGGCGCCGTGTTCCCGCCCCAAACGACCGCCGCTCAATACCAGTTCGCGCAGTGCAGGCGCCTGATCGGTGCGCGGCTCAAGCAGCGCCAGTGATGCATCGTAGGAGGAAAACGCCTGCTCGACCTGTTTGATATCGCCACGATTAACGCCCCGCGCCAGATGCCCGATACCGCTGTGCTCACCAAAGCGGTGGCTATGCCTGAGCATGACAATATGCTGTGCCAGGGGCTGATCGCCGCTCACGCCCCACTGCGCTTGCCAGAGCGCCAGATCGCCTGCACCGGCCTTACTCACCCCGCTGAGCGTCGCCGCCGAGTACCCACCCTGTTCTGCGTCCAGACAGAGATCACCCAGCACAGCCCCGGCCTCCACCGAGGCCAACTGATCTTTGTCGCCCAGCAGTATCAGCCGGGCCGAGGGCGGCAGCGCCTTAAGCAGCGAATGCATCATCTCCAGATCAATCATCGACGCTTCGTCAATCACCACGAGATCCGCATGCAGCGGATTGTCCGCATTGTGCCGGAAGTGGCGACTGTCGGGACGCGATCCAAGCAGCCGATGCAGCGTCGTCACCTCGGTGGGAATCGCCTCCCCCATCCCGTCGGGCAGCGAGGATACAGCACGGCTGATCGACTCGGTCAGACGCGCGGCGGCCTTGCCCGTGGGGGCGGCCAGCCGGATGCGCAAGGCACGGCCATCACTGAGCGCCTGACTCTGCAACAGGGCCAACAGCCTGACCACGGTAGTTGTCTTGCCGGTGCCCGGGCCTCCGGTGATGATCGAAAAGCGGTTCACACTTGCCAGCGCACAGGCCAGTCGCTGCCAATCGATAGTATCCACAGCCGGTGCCGTAAAGAGCCGATCAAGCCGCTCGATGGTGCCCGCACCCAATGATTCGACCGGATTCGTTGCCAATCGCTCCCCCAGAGCCTCTGCAACCTCGACCTCATACACCCACTGTCGACGCAGGTACAACCGCGCCGGTGCACCAGGCTCCAGCACCAGCGGTGCGGATCCCGGCCCCGACGCCACCAGCGCACTGGACGCTATGCGTTCGAGCCACTGTGACAGAGTCAGGTTGCCCAGCAGCTCACTGGGCTTGTCCGGCAGCTGCTCGCCGAACGCCCCTTCAGGCGGCAGCGACAGGGCGGCATCCGGGTCAGCCAGTGTCGCCTCCAGATCCAGACAGATATGCCCACGCCCGAGCTGATGGCTGGCCATCGCCGCAGCCAGCAAAAGCTCGGGTTCGGCATCATCCGTCAGCTGGGCCAGCATCCTCACCAGCGCCAGATCCAGCGCTCTTATCCATCCCTGACGCTGCCAGTGTTCAAGCACCTGCCAGAGCCGCTCGCCACTCAGGGGGCGATGCTCGGCAGTCGCAAAGAAGTCATGCTGCTCAGCCATGATCACTCTCCCCACCCTGACCACTGAACAGGGCGTCCAACGCCAGGATCAACTCGACCGGCGGACGATCGACGAACGCGCCACGGTGCTCGGGCTCATCGATACCGCGCAAAAACAGATACAGCGCGCCGCCCACATACTGCTCATAACCGGTTACCGGGTCATCGGCATAGTCGGGAATACGCGCCTTCAACAGCCGGTGCAGCGCCAGGGTGTAGAGCAGATACTGCATGTCATATCGCTTATGCAGAATCGCCTCGCTCATCGCCTGCTGTGTATAACTTTGACTGTTCGGCCCCAGCCAGTTCGATTTGTAGTCCGCCACCCAATAACGCCCTTGATGTTCGAAAATCAGGTCGATGAACCCTTTCAGCATGCCGTTGAGTTGTCCATCCTCAAGCTCGGGCCGATTCTCACCCGGTAGCAGCTGGCGGGTGGCCAACGCGTCCAGTTCGGCGATCCGTACCGGCGCTGAACTGAACCAGAACTCCATCTCCGCCTTGTACACTTTAAGGTCGCACAGCCGCAGCTCGCCGTTTTCGACCGGCAAAGGCGTACTCAGCAGCCGCACCAGCCAGTCATCCAGCACACTGCGCCAGGGTTGCCAGTCACGCCGCTGACAGCGCGGCTCCAAAAACTCGGCCCTAAGCTCGGCACTGCAGGCCACCTCCGAGAAACCCTCGTCCGCGGCCCATTCAAGCATGCCATGCAGGAAGGTACCGGCCGCCGGACCTTTCCAGAACCTGTGGATATCGGGGTTACCCAGAACCTCAGCTGCGGCAACCGCCGCTTCATCTCGCCCTTCAAGCAGGGTTTCATCGCGGGCGGTATCGGCACCGTCCTGCGGTGCAGCCGCCTCCTCCCGCCCCTTAAGGCGACACAATGCCGAATAGCTGGCGATCCACCAGGGCCGGGACTCGAATGCCCGACTGAACGATTCCGCCTCTCGTAACCGGTTTGCCCCCGAGACCTCCGGCAGCACCTCATGGGTAACCGCCGGCAGGGCCGCAATGCCAAGTGCCGTCGTATCGCACAGGCTGGTAAAAGCGCCCTGTAGCGCATCGGGTGTCGACTCGGCGATGCCCAGCAACTGTCCGAGCGCGCTTTTACCCACCGCCTTGAGCGGCGCCAGCGCTATCCAGCAGGCATGCACCGGACGGGTCAGCGCGACATAGAGCAGTCGCAGATCCTCTTGCAGGCGTTCACGGTCGGCACGGGCACAGGCATCCTTGTCCGAGGCGTCGAGTTCGATAAGGGTTTCGCCCCTGTCGTCATGGTAGAGATAGCTGCCGGCTCGACCGCTTACGGTACGGCAGTCGCTGATGAAGGGCAGGAAGACAAGCGGATACTCCAACCCCTTGGATTTGTGAATGGTGATCACCTGTACACGGTCGGCATCGCTCTCCAGACGCAACACCCGTTCATCACTGTCACCGCCACTGCCGGCCAACTGCTCGGAGAGATAACGGATCAGCGCCAGCTCACCGTCGAGCTGCACACTGGCCGCTTGCAGCATCTCGGCCAGATGAAGAATGTTGGTAAGCGCCCGCTCACCGCCTGCTCGCTGCAGCAATCTCGCAGGCAGTTCAAACGCATCAAGCAGACGGCGTAGCATCGCCAGCACACCCTGACGCTGCCAGGCATCGCGCAGCGTACGGAACAGCTCCACCTGCACCTCCCAGACACTCTCGTCCCGGTTGAGCCGATCCAGATCCGCGAGCCCCAGATCCAGCGTCGCCGTGGCCAGGGCCGCATGTACCAATCGAGGCTGCTCGGGCTCGGCGCAGGCACGCAGCCAGCGCCACAGGTCCTGCGCTTCGAGGGTATCGAATACCGACTCTCGATCCGACAGATACACGCTGGGCACGCCGCGCCTATCCAGTGCCTGACGGACCCGCTGAGCTTCGCTGCCGGTGCGTACCAGGATAGCGATATCACCAGGCTTGAGCGGTTCAAATGCGCCATCGACCTGGCGGAAGCCCGCCTTCTGAGTACGGGCCAGCGACAGCAAGCGGCATATTTCGCTGGCCGTCGATTCCGCCACGGCCGACCTGAACCCCTCTTTCGTTTGGGCCAGCGCCTCATCGACACACCATCCGGACAGGGCTGCCGGGGTATCGCCAAGGATCTCGAGTCGCTCCTTGCGACCATTGGCACTCACCGGATGAAACGGCAGTGGATTCTCACCGTCACGAGCAAACTGAAATGCGCCCTGCTCATCGCGAGACTCTGAACTCTGAAACAGCCGGTTAACCGCTTCGACCATCGCCGTACTGGAGCGGTAGTTGGTCCCCAGCGTATAGAGGGCGCCGGCGCTGTCGCGGCGCGCCTGCAGGTAGGTGTGGATATCCGCCCCTCGGAAGGCATAGATCGCCTGCTTGGGGTCACCGATCATCAACAGCGCCGAGGGTATCTCGTGCCCGCTGGCATAGATGCGGTGGAAACTGCGGTACTGAACGGGGTCGGTGTCCTGAAATTCGTCGATCAGCGCCACTGGGTACTGCTCGACAATCTGCTGCGCCAGACGTGTGCCCGAGGCGCTGTGCAGCGCCTCGTCGAGACGGACAAGCAGGTCATCAAAGCCCAGCCGCGCCGCCCGTCGCTTGCCCTGCTCGAAACGGGATGCCACCCAATGAGCGGCGTGCAGGCGGACCGGGTTCATGTCCGGTGCGCTATCGATGAAATCGATGTAGGCTTCAAGCGCCTCAAACGCGGGGTGGTCGGGCGTGCCCTCGAACTGGAACTTCTTGTTGGTACGCGCGCGAAGGTTGGCACGTGTAAAGCGCCCCAACAGCTTGCTGTCGCCCTCATCGCCTTCTGCCCAGACTCGCAGCTCCTTAAGCCACTGTGGCAGGTTATCGGGCTTGAAGCTGGCCTTGCTGAGCACACCCTGCGCCACCGCTTCATGCAGCTTGAGCTCGATCGCCTCGACACCGTTCAGCCACAGGCTACGCGCTTCCTGCTGCAGAGCATCACAGCGTTGCTGCCACTGCACCAGCTCATCCGCAAAGTCGGTTGGGGATATCGCCTGCGGCAATGGCGCTCCAGCAATGCAAAGCCGGGCGTTGCCCGCACGTAGCATGGGTTGCAGCACTGACTCAAGCTGGGCGGGATCTCTGGCCAGCTCGCCAAGGGCCCGTGCCGCTGCGCGTGGCAGTGGATAACAGAAGGTACGCCAGTAATCCTGTACCGCCTCTTTCAGCAGCTCGTCATCTTCGTTATCAAGCTGCTGGTCGAACAGGCTGCCACTGTCGAAGGCGTGCTGGGTCAGCATCCGCTGGCTCCAGCCATGTATCGTGTAGATCGCCGCCTCATCCATCCACTGGGCCGCCCGATCCAGCTGGTAGGCCGCACCCGCACGCGCGCCTTCGTCACTGTATTCCGGCTCATCGAGTAGTGCGCTGAGGAAATGATCCTTCGCAGGCTC
Source organism: Marinobacterium lacunae (assembly GCF_000705555.1). Lineage (GTDB taxonomy): Bacteria > Pseudomonadota > Gammaproteobacteria > Pseudomonadales > Balneatricaceae > Marinobacterium_D > Marinobacterium_D lacunae. The sequence goes on along the minus strand of NZ_JMQN01000015.1, from coordinate 99,553 downwards.
CAACCCGCGGAACACCTGCGCGGCCTCCGCCAGACGGTCCCGTATGCGTTCGCGCAGTTCGCGGGTGGCCGCGTTGGTGAAGGTCACCACAAGAATTTCCGGCGGCAGCAGGGGACGCACATAGGCGTTGTCGCCGCCATGCCCCAGCACCAGACGCAGGTAGAGTGCAGCGATGGTGTAAGTCTTGCCGGTACCGGCACTGGCCTCGATCAGGCGACGGCCATGGAGGGGAAAGCGCAGACTGTCCAGCGGCTGAATCTGACTCATGATGCAGCCTCCTCCGATACAGTGCGCAGCAGATGTGCGTGCCTGACCAGCGGTTCGTACAGCGCTTCAGCCCAGGTTTGCAGCCCCTGTTCATAGAGGGCGTCAAACTCAGGCCAGGCGCGCGCCAGTGCCGCATCAAGCTCGACCTCGCCACTGAAGTTCATGCTGCCCACATAGGCCTCCCGCGCCTTGCCGAGCGCCCGCTCCGGCTCCTCTGTGACCAGCGCAAGGCCTGCACGACAGGCCAGCGGCGGTGGCGACTGATACGCCTTCAACCAGTACTCGGCCAGCGTGATGAGGGCGTCGGTGGCGTCAGCAGACGATAACGGATCCAGCTGTACGCTGGTATCCGGCCCAACCAGTGTGCTGGTCAGGGCATAGCCCTCTGCGCATCCGGCCAGATGTTCGATCCACAGTCTTAACAAGCGATGCCAGCGGGGCCCTTTGCGATCCGCTACCGCCTGGGGCGAGGTGCGAATAAGTCGATAGCACCCGTCCAGCTCGTAAACACCGGTGAGCCAATCTTCCAACAGCACAGGCTCACCCGATACCGGCAGTTGCAGGGCAATCTCCAGCGCCTCCCGTTTCGGCTGCCAGTCGGCCAGGGGCTCGAGATGGCGCAGGGTGGAATGGACACCACTGAGGATGGGATCCAGCGCCAGTTGCGCATACTCACCCAACGGCAGCCGCCCGCCGCGTTGCCAGGATTGTAGTGTCTCGGCAATACCCTGCTGATGTGATCCGCGTTTGAGCGCGGATTCGATCAACTCCTGCCCCAGCTGGAACTGCTCAAGACGATCAAACGCGAACGGCTCATGCTCGCGCCGGGCGGCTTCCGGCAACTCCAGATACACCTTGAGCCGCTCGGCGAAAAAGCTGCTTACGGGGGCACGCAGAAAGCGTGTCAGGCGCGTCAATGTCAGGGCACCTTCCGGCCGCTCATGCACAAGCTCGCTCTCGCTGGAGCGCAGTTCGGCATGGTGTACCTTGCGCCACTCCCAGGAATAGGTGAACAAGCGGGCATCGGCACCAGGGTCAGGGTCGAAGTAACGGTCGCTGAAAGGCTGCAGCGGATGCTCAACGGTGAGACAGGCGAGCACGTCCTCCCCGGCGGCATGGCGCCAGCCCTGGGCGATATGATCACGCAGCTGGGCAACCAGCACCGACGGCGGTTGGTGCTGGTTGTCGCGGATACTGCGCCCGACCCAGCTGATATAGAGTGCATCACGGGCGGACAGCAGCGCTTCAAGAAACAGGTATCGGTCATCTTCGCGACGGGAGCGGTCGCCGGGACGATACTGACGCGACATCAGATCAAAGTCCTGCGCCGGTTTCAGTCGTGGATAATCGCCGTCATTCATGCCCAGCAAAAACACCTGACGGAAGGGGATCGCCCGCATCGGCATCAGGGTGGAGAAGGTCAACCGACCGGCCATGAAACGGGCCGAAAGCCCGCCTTGGTCGATGTTGCCAAGCCAGGCCTCGCGGGCGACCGTCAACGGCAACGGTCCCTCCATACGCGCTTCGATGCAGGCCTCGGTCCACTGCTGCAGTTCGTCATTGAGTCGTTCCATCAGCACCAGATCCGCATCACTGGCCGGTGCCAGAAAGGTATCCAGCAACCAGGTCAGGCACTCCCGCCACTGTTCGGCCCCCTGGGGCGCACGCAGCCGCTGTAGCAGTGCGCGCAGATCATCGAGCAACAGCGCCAACTGACCGGCCAGTGCCGCTTCCAGCCCTGCCACCTCATCGTAGGGTTCGATATCGGCAAAGGCATCTCCCTTACCAACGGCGTAGCCAAGCAGCATGCGCCTCATGCCGAACAGCCAGGCGTTCTGTTCCAGCCCCTCGGGCAGCTCAAGCCCGGCCCGGTGTTCACCATCCAGCCCCCAGCGGATACCGGCACCCTCGATCCAGCGCTGCAGGGTCGGCAGATCGTCGGCGTTGAGCTGATAGCGCGCAAGCACCGCGGGAACTTCAAGCAGATCCAGCAGTTCGCTGACGCCCAGACGCGACTCCGGCAGTCTCAGCAACTGCTCCAATGCCACCAGCAGTGGCGCCTGACCACGTGCAGACTGATCGGCCAGACTGAACGGGATATAGCGCGGGTCGTCCCTGTCCAGTCGGCCGAACACCGCTTCTATGTGTGGTTGGTAGGTAGCGATATCGGGCACCATGACGATGATATCGCGCGGCTTAAGCGTCGGCTCCTGCTGCAGGCGGTGCAGTAGCTGATCCTGCAGGATCTCCACCTCTCGCTGGGGGCTGTGGCCGATGTGGAAAACAATGGAATGATCTTCAGCCTCGCACAGGCGCTTCTCCTGTACGGGCGGGTTCAGCTCCAGAATATCCTGCTGTAGCTGCTCAAGCAGTGACAACGACTCAATTTCGGCGACCGGATCGTCAAATAGATCAATGCGGCTATCGCGGAACCAGTGACGATAGCGCGCGCTGTCATCGAACTTATCCAGCAAGCGGATGTAGTCACGCCCCTGTTTGCCCCAGGCGGCCAGAAGCGGCGGCGCATGCAGATGCAGCTGATCGTCGGTCAGTGTTTCCGGCATGCCCAACTTAGGCTGCTGTCGGCGGCGTTGCGCACGCAGCAGTTCACGCCCCTCTACGATATCGGCCCAGTAGTAACGACAGGGGTTGAGTACGGCAACCATCACCTGCATCTGTCCGGACAGGGCCGATAATGCTTCGATCATCTGCTGGGGCAGAGCCGATATGCCGAACACCATGACACGCGGCGGCAAACCCGCCGGTCGACGCTTGAGCGCGCCACAGGCGTCGATAAAACGCTGATGAAGATCGGCACGTGAGGACTCGCGGTTATCATCAAGATCATCTCGTATCGCGCGCCAGAGCAACGCCTGCCAGCGCTGATCATCATTCAGTGGCCGCACCTCACCTTCGGCGGCTCTCAGTTGATCCACGCCCTGCGCCCAGTCTTCCAGCCAGTCGGCTCGATAGACCTGATACTGATCGAACAGGTCCGCCAGATGCTCGGCCAGCTGGAAACGCTTGCGCTCACCGGGATCGGCATCGAGATACTGGGCAAGCGAGGCAAACTCGGGCCGCACCAGCAAAGTCGGCAACAGACGCATCAGTCGCCATCGCAGGCGCGGCTTGTCGTAGGGTGAATGACGGGGCACCTGATCGCTGCCCAATACCGCCCGATAAGCGCGCCACAGGAAAGCCGAGGGCAGATCAAGGCTCATGCCGGCGGCGATGCCGCAGCCACCCTGCTCGGGCGGTATCGCCAGGGCCAGTCTGAGCCACTGCGCGATACCGTTGCTCTGCACCAGGATCTGCTCCTCTTCGAGCGGCGCCAGCGGATGCCCACGCATCCAGTGCACCAACAGATCACGCAGGGTTTCTAGGCGGTTAGCGTGGATGATCGCCAGACCGGAGTGCTGCTCGAACATACTCCCTCACGAAAAGCGGCAAAAAGGGTATCAAAAGCCGGATTGGGAAGTCTGCATCAGCGCCGGTCTGCTGGGCAAGCAATCCACCCATATTCCGCTGCTGAGCACCGATTCGATGCGAATACCCCTTCGGGCTTGATCGACATCAAATAACTGTCTGATATCAGAGTCTTTAAATCACTGCTACAGGTATGATCCCTCAGTTATCCTGGCCCTCTTCCCGGCCGGTAACACTGCACAATAACAAGCCCAACACCCCAGGAAGGACCGATGAGCCAATCGCCGACAATTCGACGCTATCTCGTTCAACGCACGCTGCTGTTCTCGGCGCTCGGCTTTGGTCTTATTTTGCTGATGGCCAGCCAGGCCTACCAGTCGAGCGTACGCGACAGCGGAAAACTGGTTGCGCGCACCGTGGCGGAAACCACTTTTAACTCCATGTACCAGATCATGAGCCAGGGTTGGACACGCAGCCAGCTGGAGCAGTTCATGAGTCAGCTGGAGCATAACGCCTCAGAAGAGAGCCTAAGCGTGTCGGTGCTGCGCGGACCGATCGTGATGGAGAAGTTCGGGCCTATCAATCAGCCGCCATTCGATGCGGCCATGGAGAATGCGCTCAACTCCGGTCAGATCATCGAGATGATGAAAAACGACCACCTGCGTACCCTTTACCCGCTTCAGGCCCGAGCGGTGTGCACCGCCTGCCACACCAACGCCAATATCGGCGACACCCTCGGGCTGATCGAGGTGCGACAAAATCTGGCGCCACAGATCTCATCCGCCAACCAGACTTTGCTGCTGTATATGTTGGGGCTAGCCCCACTGCCGCTGCTACTCGCGTTCTGGTCAGTCAGAACCATCACCCGCAGCGTCAACCAGTCACTCGACCATCTCACCGAGAGCATCAGTCAGGTTGAGTCGCTACAGGACCTGACAGGTCTTAACCGCCAGGGGCGTCAGTTCGGGTTCAAGGAGCTGAACTCGATCTTCGCCCAGGTTTCGAATCTGGCGAGCAAACTCCGCTCCATCGCGGTGGACAAGGACCTGCTGGAGTTCGAGATACGCCTGCTCGAGAAATGTGTCATCACCTCTGAAGTGGTGCGTGACTGGCGAGAGTACGTCAACGCCCTGATGCTCGACATCAATCAGGTGATCCAGATCTACACCATGTTTTCCATCTTCAAGGTGGATGAAGAGCTGTTCGATCTGGAGATATTCTGGCTCAGCACGCCCACCGACCAGAGCCGTACCATGATGGAGCGCTCGGTCGTACAACGTCTGCGCGAGCACTCCCACCTCTTTGGTCACGGCGAATTCAAGATTCGGCATAACATTGCCAACAGCGGCGGCAGCCTGAATCTCAGCGAGCAGGAGATCGATCTGCAGGTCAAATCCCTGCTGGTGGAGACGCCGAAGATCGGCGGCATCGTCGGTATCGGTGTACAGGCCGACACCGTGCGCGACCAGACCAAACTGCTGGTGATCGAAAGCATCCTGTCGACGCTGCTCAATGTCGTTGGCTCGGTCAAAGCGATCTACAAGTACACCCGGGATCTGGAGTATTACGCCACCCGCGACCCGCTAACCAACCTGTACAACCAGCGTATGTTCTGGGAGCTGCTCGACTATGAACTCGATCGCAGCACTCGCCATGGCTATAAGACAGCCATGCTGTTGATCGATCTGGACAACTTCAAGGCGATCAATGACGGCTACGGCCACGCCTGTGGTGACCGCCTGCTGACCGGTCTCTCCGAAGAGATGCAGCAACAGTTGGAAACCGGCACCGTGCTGGCCCGATACGGCGGCGACGAATTCGTTGTCGTTCTGCCCGAGGCAACGCTTGAACAGGCCGGCGAGCTGGCAGAACGCTTGCTGCACACAGTGCAGAACTACCGCCTCAAGCTGGATAACGAGGCCACCACCCGCGCCACCTGCTCCATCGGCGTGGGGATCTACCCGGACCATGCGGACAACCGCAAGGATCTGTTCATGTTTGTGGATAACCTGATGTACCGCGCCAAATCGATGGGCAAGGACCGCATCGCTCTGCCGCACGACAAGGATCTGGCAGATATCTTCCGCGACATGAACGAGAAGAGCCTGCTGGTCAACAAGGCGATTGAGGAGCGCAGCATTCTGCCAGCATTCCAGCCGATCTGCCCGCTCAGTGGCGGTCGCCGTGCAGTGGAAGTACTCAGCCGCATCCAATTGCCGGACAATCAGCTGATGAGCGCCGCTGAGTTCATCGAGATTGCCGAATCCATGGGGCGGATTCACATCATCGACTATATCGTAACCGAAAAAGCGTTCGATCGGGTACGCCGCACCGGCTATGACGGCCTGATATTCATCAACCTGTCGCCACGCTCGGTGCTGGTGGCCGACTTCCTGCTCAAGATCCGCTCTCTGGTGAATCAGTACGAGATCGAGCCTTCGCGGATCGTGTTCGAGATTACCGAGCGCGACACGGTGAAGAACATGTCGTTGCTGGAGAAGTTTGTGCAGAGCCTGAAAGATCAGGGCTATCAGCTGGCGATCGACGACTTCGGTTCAGGCTTCTCCTCGTTCCACTACCTGAAGTATCTGCCGATCGACTTCGTCAAGATCGAGGGCGAGTTCATCGCCAACATGGCCCATGACAAGCGCGACATGGCATTTGTCACCAGCATCACCAAGCTGGCCAAGGAGCTGAACGTTCAGACAGTGGCTGAGTTTGTCGAAACCGAGGAGGTACTTGAGTTGGTGCGCGATGCCGGTATCGATTACGCCCAGGGCTACCTGATCGGTCGCCCCGGACTAGAGCTCGAGGGGCTATAGCCCCTCGCGCTTTTGATCAGCCGATCAGATGGCGGCCTGCATCAACGAAAATGCGGTTGCCGGTTTGGGTGCGCGCCATGTCGCTGACCAGAAACGCCGCGAGCGTGCCCACCTCTTCCGGCGTGCCTAAACGGCGTAGCGGTGACTTACTGGTTGCGTCTTCCATCAGTTCGTCGAAATGATCTATACCGGATGCGGCACGTGTCGGCATCGGTCCCGGCGAGATCGAGTGCACCCGAATCTGCTGTTCACCCAACTCGGAGGCCAGATAGCGCGCACAGCTGTCGAGTGCCGCCTTGATCGGCCCCATCAGGTTGTAGTGATCGACCACCTTTTCGGCCCCCTCATAGCTCATGGTCAGCAGAGTGCCGCCATCCGGCATCAGACGCTGCGCCTGGTGCGCCATACGGACAAATGAGTGGCAGGAGATATCCATCGCCTTGCAGAACCCCTCGGCGCTGCTGTCAACAAGTCTTCCGTGCAGCTCATCCAGCGGCGACCAGGCGATGGAGTGAACGGCGAAATCGACGGTGCCCCAGCGCTTTTCCATCTCATGAAAAACCGATTCCAGCTCACCCTCTACGGATACATCGCAAGGTAGCAACAACTCGGCACCGAGCTCCTCCGCCAGCGGCTCGACAAAGGGCTTCGCCTTTTCATTGAGGTAGGTTATGCACAGCGTCGCACCCAACTCGGCCATCACTTTGGCACAACCGTAGGCGATACTGTGCCGGTTCGCGATTCCCAGAATCAAACCGCGTTTTCCTTCCAAACTCATGCTCAGGCTCATTCGATTCACTCCTTCCATGCGCACGCTGTCGTGCAGGGTCGAATATGTGTCCAGACAGATGCTGCATTGCAGCATAGTTGTCGCATGATGGGAACCACGCAAACGGCGACTTGAACACAAATCCTGTCGAATGCTGACAGCATCCAATGACATTCAGGTGTCGAGAAAGGAAAAACGAAGAACAGGCAACAGGGGGCTCCTGCCCCCCTTAACCCTTAAACGGTGCAGTCGGCCTCAAGCATTGAGTGTCGGAGCGCAGTTTCATAGTGGATGTTGTCGTGCAGCGGACAGCGGGCGCAGACTTCATCCAGAAATTTCAATTTCGCGTCGTCCGATAGGTCAGCATCGATTTCAGCAGCGATTGTTATCGTCTGGAAGCCCACGCGATCCTCGCTTGGTTTGCCCAAAAGGCCCGCGGGGTTCAGATCGCCCTCCACCGATATACGCATGCCACGTAACGCGATGCGCTGCTGTGTCGCCGCGATACGCGCAATTGAACCTATGCACCCGGCCAGCGAAAACAGAAAAAGCTCCAGCGGACTGGGCCCCAGATCACTGCCGCCACCCGCCTGCGGTTGATCGATGATTGCCCGATGCCCCCGAATATCCGCTTCGATGGTATAAGCAGTGCCCAGATATGCAGTAACCGAGATCGATTTCATCGCCATGACCTATCCTTAATCATTTAATTAGATATTACTAATATAAAGATTAGGGTACCGAGCTATATGCTGGCAACAGCGCACATAAAAAAACGCGCCCTATAGACGCGTTTCTTGTTTCAGGTCAGCCAAGGTACTTAGCCTACCTTCTCCCCCTTCGCCTGAAGATCGGCGTGGTAGGAAGAGCGCACCAGCGGACCACTGGCCACATGAGTAAAACCGAGCTCGTGCGCAACGCGCTCAAACTCCTTAAACTCATCGGGCGTGACAAAACGGTCCACCGGCAGATGACTGCGGCTTGGCTGCAGATATTGACCGATGGTGACCATATCCACATTGTGGGCACGCAGATCCTTGAGCACTTCTACGATCTCGTCGTTACTCTCGCCAACGCCGACCATCAAGCCAGACTTGGTGCGCACATTGGGCTGCAGCGCCTTGTAGCGTTTTAGCAGCTCCAGTGACCAGGCGTAATCCGCACCGGGACGCACCTGCTTGTATAGACGCGGCACTGTTTCCAGGTTGTGGTTGAACACATCTGGCGGGGTCTGTTCCAGAATTTCCAGCGCGATATCCATACGGCCACGGAAATCCGGTACCAATGTCTCGATCTGGATGCTTGAACACCGTTCACGGGTTTCGCGGATACAGTCGGCGAAGTGCTGGGCGCCACCGTCACGCAGGTCATCACGGTCGACAGAGGTGATTACCACATAGCGCAACCCCATGTCGGCGATCGCTTCAGCGAGTTCTCGCGGCTCGTCTTTGGCCAGTTCGTTGGGGCGGCCATGCGCCACATCACAGAACGGGCAGCGGCGGGTACAGATATCGCCCATGATCATGAACGTGGCGGTGCCGTGGCTGAAGCATTCGCCCAGATTGGGGCAGCTGGCCTCTTCACACACCGACGCCAGTTTATGTTCGCGCAACTTGGCCTTGATCCGTTTTACTTCCGTGTTGGAACCCATCCGGACACGCAGCCAGTCCGGCTTGCGCGGCATCTCGTCCTTCTCGGTAGGGATCACCTTGACCGGAATACGTGCAACTTTTTCGGCGCCACGGAGTTTGACGCCCTGCTCGACGCGATGGGTGCTTTTTTCGCGGGAGTCTGCCATAAGACTAATCGTTCCAACTGGTTGTTCGTGACACAGAAGTATACCCGATCTGTTCGATCAAGTAATTCAGCAGTCGCTCGGGTACGCTCTCAATATCTGCATCGGGCCGCAACATGCTCAGTTGGGTCATCTGCAAACCGGAGTAGCCACAAGGATTGATGCGCAGAAATGGCGCCAGATCCATGTTCAGATTAAGCGCAAGGCCGTGAAAAGAGCAGCCTCGACGCACCCTCAGCCCCAATGAGCATATCTTGGCTTCATCAACATAGACCCCCGGAGCATCTGGCTTGGGGTAAGCCTGGATATCGAAATCGGCCAGAACCCTGACCACCGTCGCCTCCATCAGGTTGACCATATCGCGGACACCCAGTTTACGGCGTCGCAGATCGACCATCAGGTAAGCAAGCAGCTGACCGGGGCCATGGTAGGTGACCTGACCGCCACGGTCAGCCTGAATGACCGGGATATCGCCGGGATTAAGCAGATGTTCCGCTTTACCCGCCTGCCCTTGCGTGAACACTGGCTCATGCTCAAGCAGCCAGATCTCATCCAGCGTATCGGGTCCACGCTCAGCGGTCAGCGTCTGCATCCGCCGCCAAGTGGGCTCATAGGGCTGAAGGCCCAGCACCCGTGCTATAACCTGATCGGCCACCGGCATCAAAGCACCGTCTGCACGCGACCCGAGGCTTTCAGATCTTCATGCAGCCGAATCAGTTGATCTTCGCCGGTCGCTGTAATCTGCAGACGCACCGACAGGTATTTGCCGGTCCGGCTCTCGTTCACGGTAACCGTGGTGATATCCAGGTCCGGGGCATGGATCTGCACGGTTTCGATGACGAAACCCCGGAAATCGTCTTCATTATGGCCCACCACCTTGATCGGATAGTTTTCACAGGGAAACTCAATCTTGGGGGCTTCTGGTGTATCACTCATAACTCTTCTCCACTCATCAACCGTTGGTGAAACTGGCGGAACAGCTCGTACATCCTTAACCAGAGAGGCCCTTTGCCACCCTCCCCGATTTGCTGTCCGTCCACTTCCAACACCGGCAGTACGGCTCGCGTCGAACTGGATATCCACACCTCGTCCGCGCCGAGCAACTGTTCATAACTCAGATCGGCTTCCTGCAACGGAATACCGGCTTCACGCGCCAACTCAAGAACAAGTTCACGTGTCGTACCGCCTAAAATCTCCGAACTGAGTCTGGGGGTGTAGATCACCCCGTTACTGACCATAAACAGGTTGGAGGATCCCCCCTCCGTCAACACACCGTCCCTGATCATCAATGCCTCATCGGCACCGGCTTCGCGCGCCTGCTGCAACACCAGAATATTGGGTAGCAAACCATTGGCTTTTATGTCGCAGCGGTGCCACCGCAGATCAGTCGTGACAATGACACGAATACCCGCGATGTTATCAGCTCCCGCCGCGTAGATATCGCGTATCGGGCTGCAGCAGGCAAACACCGTCGGCGTCATGTGTTCGTCATAGACGGGGGTACGACGTCCGGCATTGCCGCGTGTAATCTGCAGGTAAACCGAAACATTGCCGCCACCATTGCGCCTGACCAACTCATCAAGCACCCCCTGCCACTCCTTCTCAAGGGGAATTCTCAGCGCCGACAGGCTATGTCGCAGACGTTTAAGGTGTTGCTCAAGACGAAACCCCACCCCGCGGTAAAAGGGGATGACTTCGTAGACACTGTCTCCAAACAAAAAGCCCCGGTCGAACACCGAGACTTTCGCTTCACTGGCGGGGACAAATTCGCCATTGAGGTAGACGATACCCTCAGCCATGCCTGCAAACTCCACTCCCAGAATAGTCTGGGAGTATTGTAGTGCCGAGCTTGCCTAGTTGAACAGGCTGGTAAAGAACAGCAGGATCTCGTCCCAGATCTTCTTGAAGAAGCTGCCTTCAGGCACATCGTCCAGTGCTACCAGCGGCACCGCCTTGACCTCGTTTCCGTTCAGGGTGACGACCACCCGGCCCAGCTGTTGGCCACGTGCAACCGGTGCCTTGATCACTCCCGGCAGGTCAAGATTAGCTTCAAGCTGCTCCACCTGACCGCGCGGAATGGTCACCGCCAGGTCCTGATCCAGGCCCAGACGGATATTATCGCTAGCACCACCCCAAATACGGGTCTGGTTCAACACCTGCTCTGCCTTGTAAAGCTGATGGGTGCGGTAGAAACGGAAAGCATAAGCCAGCAGTTTCTGGGATTCCTGCGCACGCGCCTCTTCGCTGGAGGTGCCCAGCACCACCGAAATCAGCCGCATGCCGTCACGTTTGGCAGAGGCCACCAGGCAGTAACCTGCCTCGTCAGTATGACCGGTCTTGATACCGTCAACGCTGTCGTCACGCCATAGCAGACGGTTGCGGTTGGGCTGACGGATCTTGTTGTAGGTGAAGTACTTCTGCGAATAGATCGCGTAGTGTTCCGGGAAACGCTTGATCAGGGCACGGCCGATCAGTGCAAGATCGTGCGGCGATGAGTAATGGTTTTCATGCGGCAGACCGGTCGCGTTCTCGAAATGGGTGTTGGTCAGACCCAGTTTTGACGCATGCTGATTCATCAGATCGGCAAATGCCCGCTCGCCACCTGCGATATATTCCGCCAGTGCAACAGAAGCATCGTTACCCGACTGGATCACCACACCGTGAAGCAGATCACCAAGTTTCACCTGGGTACCTTCACGGATAAACATACGAGAGCCCGGGGTACGCCAGGCCTTCTCGCTGACCGGTACCAGATCATCCTCGGATACATTGCCTTGGGAGATTTCGTACTCGACGATATAGCTGGTCATCATCTTGGTCAGACTGGCCGGCGCAAAGCGCTGGTCCGCATCTTTAGCCAGAAGAATTTCACCGCTATCGGCATCCATCACCAGATACGCGGAAGCCGCAATCTGCGGGGGCGCAGGAATAATATCGGCCGCCTGTACCTTCAGCGTCAGCAGGGTCAGTGCAATGAGCGAGAATAGATAAAAGGGTGTGCGGTAGAGTCTCTGCAGCATGGTGGTCATCATCGGGTAGTTGAAAGCGTCGACAGGTGGACAGGCGGAAAGCGTAAACGTTCCCCACCTGAGTCAGATCAGGGATAGTCTATCAAGATTGGCGCCGGATGGCCCGCGGCCTGAACCTGCGATATCAGCTCCGCGGCACTGCCCTCAAGCGGCCCGATCAACACGCGGTAGAGCTGACGTCCATCGCGCTCGACCTCATGCACCATAACCGGTGCACCGTTGGCATAGGCCACCAGCTGGTTTTGGACCCGCTGCGCGGTGCTGTTGGATGAGTAGGCGCCCACCTGCAGGAAGCGCCCGGTGGCATCCATATCACCGTTGCTCTGTGCAGGCGCGTTATGCATCGCCCCCGAACCCTGCTCGGCCGCTGCCAGCACCGTCCCGCTGCCCCAGGAGGCAGGATCGATCGCTTCAACCTCGACCCGCGCGGTTCCATGGCCAAGCATATCCAGCCGTGCCGCCGCCGCGTAGGAGAGATCGATCAGGCGATCGTCGTGGAAAGGCCCCCTGTCGTTAACCCGGACAATCACCTGACGGCCATTATCCAGATTGGTGATCCGGGCAAAGGTCGGCAACGGCAGGGTTTTGTGTGCCGCTGACATCTTGTACATGTCGTAGGTTTCGCCATTAGAGGTCAAATGGCCATGAAACTTCTCCCCATACCACGACGCGACACCACGCTCACGATAGCCGCTTGCAGAGCCCAGAACATAGTAGTTCTGGCCCAACACACGGTAGGGGCTCTTGTTGCCGCCACGGCTTTTCGGCTCAATCCGAGGCACCGCATCGGGCACGCTGGATACGTCGACCGGAGTGGAGGGGTAGCGATCATGCTTCATCGAATAACGACCGGCATTCTCCTCCTTCTCACCTACCGATGAACAACCACTGACCAGCAGAGAAAGGCCGACCAATAACAACATCGCTCGCAGGTAATTCATCCGATCAATGTCCCCTTTCAGTCGTTTCCGCGCGCTTCGCGAATCGCCTGACTCAGCTCGTACACGGCCGAGGCGTACAGCCGGCTATGGTTATATCGCGTAATGACGTAGAAGTTATGCAGACCGAACCAGTAGTGGTCGCCATCTTCCATCTCCAGTCGCATCAGCGTCGCTGTCTGATCCTGATCCAGACCCCGCTGGGTGTGAATGCCACGCTCAGCCCACTGCGCCAGCGTCACCTCTGGCTTTAGATCTGCATTGATCCACTCATCCTGTGCAGGCTTATCCATCACCACATTGGAGCGCACCGGTTCTCCCGGCTGCCAACCGTGTTCGCTGAAATAGTGTGCGACACTGCCGATCGCATCCACAGGATTGCCCCAGATGTTGCGCTTGCCATCGCCATCGAAGTCGACGGCAAAATGACGGAAGCTGGACGGGATAAACTGACCGTAACCCATGGCGCCGGCATAGGAGCCTTTCAGGGTGCCCGGCTCAATGCCCTCTTCTCTCGTCATCAGCAGATACTGCTCTAGCTGACCAAGGAAAAACTCGCCCCGCTTGGGGTAATCAAAGCCCAGCGTGGCCAGCGCATCGAGTACACGGTAGTTACCCATGATCCGGCCGTAGCGGGTTTCAACGCCGATAATCGATACGATAATCTCCGCAGGTACGCCGTACTGGGCCTCGGCTCGGGCCAGAGTATCGGCATGTTCCTTCCAGAACTCCAAGCCCTGACTGATACGCTTGGGCTCTACGAAGATCTTGCGATACTCACCCCAGGTCAGGCGCTTTTCAGCCGGGCGGGACATCGCCTTGAGTATCGACTCCTGCTGCTTGGCGTCATCAAGCACCGCACGCAGGTACTCATGTTCGAAACCCTGACTTTCCAGCTTTTCATACAGAGGCTGAGCTTCCGGCCGATCGGCATAACCCTGCCCTGCGACTGCGCTGCCCTGACCGGCAGCCATGATACCTAACAGCGTGGCGCTCACAGCTATCCGTGCGCCTATTGGGTTTCGCATCTTGCAACTCCTGATTGTATCCCCCGACGGGGGTCGATTATGCCTGCCGCTGGAACGCAGTGTCACCGTATCAACATCTGTCGATGGGTGTGGATCGACATCAGAATGCCAAACCCGCACATCAGTGTCACGATGGAGGTTCCGCCGTAACTGACCATCGGCAGTGGTACGCCGACGACCGGCAACAAACCGCTGACCATGCCGATATTGACGAATACGTAGACAAAGAAGGTCAGTGTCACACTGCCGGCCAATAATCGCGAGAAGCTGTCCTGAGCCTGCGTCGCGATCACCATGCCGCGACCGATGATCAGCAGGTAGAGCGATAAGAGTACGATCACCCCCGTCATGCCAAGTTCCTCACCGATCACCGCGATGATGAAATCGGTATGGGATTCCGGCAGGAAATCCAGCTGTGACTGGGTACCGTGCAGCCAACCCTTGCCCGCCAATCCCCCTGAGCCGATGGCGGTCTTCGATTGAATGATGTTCCAGCCCGATCCGAGTGGATCACTCTCCGGGTCAAGAAAAGTAAGTACTCGCTGACGCTGATAATCTTTCATGACCATCCACAGTCCCGGCAGCGCCGCTGCGCACAGCCCTCCGGCCAGGAAGATCCAGCGCCAATAGACGCCGGAGAGCAGGATCACAAACACCCCAGACGCGGCGATCAGCAATGAGGTACCGAGATCGGGCTGTTTCATAATCAAAACGGTCGGTACGCCGATGATGGCCAGCGCCAGTCCCAGGCGCATAAAGCTCGGCGGCAAGGCCTTGCGTGCAAGGAAACCCGCCACCGTGATCGGCAGCACCAGCTTCATGATTTCGGCGGGCTGGAAACGAAAACCGCCGAACTCAATCCAGCGCTGCGCCCCTTTGGCGCCCACCCCGAACAGCAACACAGCGACCAGCAAACCAGTACCTGCGGCATAGGCCCAGGGCCCCAGGCGATCAAAGGTGCGCGGGCGCAGCTGTGCCAGCACAATCATGACGAAAAAGCCGGCCGCCATACGTACCGCCTGGCGCTCCACATACCCCACATCCCGCCCAGAGGCGCTGTAGAGCACGAAAAGACCGAAGCCGCACAGTGCAAGTAACAGCAGCAAAAGCCAGGCATCAAGATGGGTATAGCTCCACAGTCCGGTTGGCCGGCTCAGATGGGTCGAACTGTCAGACAGCGTGCGCTGAAAGTCCCGCTGACTCATTACTTATTCTCCAGAGCATTGTCGTAATCGCCCAGCAGCCAGGCATCGAGCACCTCGCGCGCAACCGGTGCCGCCGTATGCGAACCGCCCTCACCGTTTTCGACCACAACGGCGACCGCGATTTTGGGGTCTTCCACCGGTGCGAAGGTCACGAACAGTGCGTGGTCGCGATGTCGCTCATCCAGTGCTTCGGAGTCATAACGGGCATCCTGTGCGATCCCCACGACCTGTGCCGTACCGGTCTTCCCGGCCATGGTGTAGGGCACACCCTCGGCGGCTCGGCGCGCGGTACCATAACTGCTTTGCACAACGTGGACCATGCCCTGAATAACCGGATCCCAATAGTTCGGATGATCCAGCTTCACATCTTCAGGAAGTGGCTCCACCCCGTCCAGCTCAGGCATTGTCAGTTTGCCGTCATCACCAATAACACCCTCGATCATGCGTGGGCGGACCCACTTGCCCCTGTTGGCCAACACCGCCGTGGCGGTCGCCAGTTGCAAAGGTGTCGCCAGCATGTAGCCCTGGCCGATCGACAGGTTAAGCGAATCGCCGGGATACCAGGGCTGCTTGTAACGAGCCCGTTTCCACTCCTTGCTGGGCAGGTTGGCCCTGTCCGCTTCGGGCAGATCAAGACTGGTCACCTGACCAAAACCGAACCGGCCCAGATAGTCGGACATATGATCGATACCGGTTTTGTAACCGGCGTCGTAGAACCAGACGTCACAGGACTCTGCCAGTGCATGGTCCAGATCCACCCAACCGTGTCCCCAGCGTTTCCAGTCTCGGTATTTACGCCCGCCCTTGCTCAGCTGATAGAAGCCTGGATCCCATACCTTGTGGGAGAGCGGCACAGAGCCGCTGTCGATGGCCGCCAGTGCGGTGAACGGTTTCAGCGTCGAGCCCGGTGGGTAACGGCCGCGGATAGCGCGGTTATACAGTGGCAGATCGGGCGAATCCCGGAGCTCCCCGTAATCCTTGCTCGATATTCCGGTGACAAACTTGTTGGGGTCGTAGCCCGGCGTACTGACCAGTGCCAGAATAGCGCCGGTCTTGGGCTCTATGGCGACGATAGCTGCACGCCGGCCCGCAATCAGAGACTCGGAGAACTTCTGCAGTTTGATATCCAGGCTGAGCTGAATATCGACACCCGGCACCGGATCCTGACTCTCCAGCACCCTCAATACACGCCCGCGTGCATTGGTCTCCACTTTCTGAAATCCAACCTTGCCATGCAGCATCGGTTCGTAAAACTTCTCCACCCCGAGCTTGCCGACGTAATGGGTGGCGGCATAGTTTTCCGGATCCAGCGTCTGCAACTCGCGCTCATTGATACGCCCGACATAACCAAGCGCATGCACAAGGGAAGAGCCTTGCGGGTAATAACGCACCAGATCGGCTTCGACCTGCACACCCGGCAGACGATGATAGTTGACCGAGATCTTCGCGATCTCGTCCTCCGTCAAACTGAACTTCAACGGCACCGACGAGAAGGGACGGCGGCGCTGATTCAACCGGCGGTGAAAGCGCTCGATATCACTGGGCTCCAGATCGATGATCTGGCCGATACGGGCGATCGTCGCGTCGATATCCCGCACCTCCTCCTTGAGCAGGGTCAGGCTGAAGTTGGGCCGGTTATCGGCCAACAGCACCCCATTGCGGTCATAGATCAGCCCTCGGCGGGGCGCAACCGGCTGCAACTGCACGCGATTGTTCTCGGAGATCGCGGCGTAGCGGTCATGCTCGATCACCTGCAGGAAATAGATACGCCCCACCAGAACAGCCATCATCACCACCACAATAAGCATGGCGATAACTGCACGATTGGTGAACGTTATGCTTTCCTGGGAATAATCTTTTAAGCGCTCAGGGCGTGTCATCGCGATGGATTACTTGTGATAGGGGTGGCCCTGAAGCAGGGTCCATGCCCGATAGAGCTGTTCAGCGAGCAGAATTCGCACCAACGGGTGTGGCAAGGTCAGCGCCGATAACGACCACTTTTGATCGGCCGCCGCCACACAGCGGGGATCCAGACCGTCAGGCCCGCCCACCAGCAGCGACAGGTTATGACCGGACATGCGCCACTCTTCCGCCTGCTCCGCCAGCTTTTCGGTCGACCAGGGCCGGCCATCGACTGTCAACGCGATCACGCGATCACCTTTCGGAATCGCCGCCAGCATGGCATCGCCCTCGCTGCGGATCGCCCGGGCTGTATCGGCACCCTTGCCGCGATGACCCAACGCCAGTTCGACCAGCTCCAAACGAAAGTCGCCGGGCAGTCGCCGGGCGTACTCTTCGTACCCCTCGGTAACCCAGCCCGGCATCTTGCCGCCAACAGCAATCAGGCGGATACGCATATTCAGTCCGCAGCCGCTTCGCTTTCAGTATCGAATGACCATAGACGCTCGATATCGTAGAAAGTGCGCGCGTCGGGCATCATGACATGCACGATCACATCGCCCAGATCCACAAGCACCCAGTCGCCAACGCCTTCGCCTTCAATGCCCACAGGGCGCAGGCCGGCTTCCTTGACCTTGTCGACCACTTCCTGTGCAACGGACATCACGTGCCGCTTAGAGGTTCCGCTGGCCACCAGCATATAATCGGTTACGCTTGATTTGCCGGTCACATCCAGCATTACCACATCACGCGCTTTCATGTCGTCGAGCGCGTTCTGTACCAGGTTGATCAACTGATCGGTCTGCATCGGGTTTTCAGTACCTTTGTTAAAAGCCATAAAGCCTATTGGTTTGTATATAGTCCCACACGGCATCCGGCATCAGATAACGTGGAGAGTCTCCCTTCGCTATCAGGCGACGTATCTGAGTCGCCGATATGCCCAAGGGGGTCAATTCATGCAGCAGCACACGGCCCGCTGGCATCTGCCGAAGCGTTTCTGCCGACTGCGCGGCATGCCGATCTGAAAAATTGCGCATCTGCGTATCGTCCTGAAAGCTGTAGCCCGGCCGCGTCACCACGATAATGTGGCACAGATCGAGAAAACGCTCCCAGCGGTGCCAGTTCGGCAACCCGAGATAGGCATCCATACCCATCACCATACAGAGTGATCTCTGCGGCCCAAGTTCCTCACGCAACGACTCAAGCGTCAACAGCGAGTAGGAGGGTTTGTCCGAGAGGATCTCTCGGTCATCGGCACACAGCCGTGGTTCGTCGGCAACGGCGATCTGCACCATGGCAAGACGCTGCTCCGAGGTACACCCGGGCTCATCGCGATGCACCGGCATCTTCGACGGGATCAGGCACAGCTGCGGAAGATCCAGCCACTGCTGAATCTCCAACGCTGTGCGTAGATGTCCGTTATGAACGGGATCAAACGTCCCGCCCATGAAGACGAAAGGTTCGGTGTCAGGCATCACTCACTGCCGAACCTGGCCGTCACCGAGTACGACGTACTTCTGCGACGTCAGCCCCTCGAGGCCCACAGGCCCGCGAGCGTGTATCTTGTCGGTCGAGATACCGATCTCGGCACCCAGTCCGTACTCGAAGCCGTCGGCAAAACGGGTCGAGGCGTTAACCATCACCGAGCTGGAATCCACTTCACGCAGGAACGCGCGTGCCTTGGTGTAGTTCTCGGTCACGATGGCGTCGGTGTGGTGCGAACCCCAGTGGTTGATATGCTCGATCGCCTCGGCCATATCCTCCACCACCTTGATCGCCAGAATTGGCGCCAGATATTCGGTGGCCCAGTCCTCATCGGTAGCCTCAAGCACCTGCGGCAGAACCTCTCGGGTCTGCGCACAGCCACGCAACTCTACACCGAGCTCGGAATACTGCTCTGCAAGCTCCGGCAACACTTCAGCTGCTATCGCCCGGTTCACCAACAGTGTTTCCATGGTGTTGCAGGTGCCATAGCGATGGGTCTTGGCATTGATGGCGATATTGAGCGCCTTGCTCTTGTCTGCCTGATCGTCGATATAGACGTGGCAGATACCATCCAGATGCTTGATCACCGGCACACGGGCATCACGGGAAATACGCTCGATCAGCCCCTTACCGCCGCGGGGCACGATCACATCCACGTACTCCGGCATGGTAATCAGCGCGCCGACCGCTTCGCGATCCGTGGTTTCAACCACCTGAACCGCATCTTCCGGCAGTCCCGCTTCCTTCAAGCCCTTGGCAATACACGCAGCAATCGCATGATTGGATTCGATCGCCTCGGAGCCGCCACGCAAAATCGTGGCATTCCCGGACTTCAGGCACAGGCTGGCCGCCTCGACCGTCACGTTCGGACGCGACTCGTAGATGATACCGATAACGCCCAGCGGCACGCGCATCTTGCCGATCTGAATGCCGGATGGACGGTAGTTCATGTCGGTGATACCGCCGATCGGATCCGGCAGACCCGCTACCTGACGCAACCCTTCGATCATGGTATCGATACGCGCTGGCGTCAGTTCGAGTCGATCCAGCATGGCAGCGTCCAGACCGTTGGCACGGCCGCGCTCCAGATCCTTGCGGTTGGCAGCCGCCAGCGTATCCCGGCTGGCATCGAGCACGCGCGCCATTGCATCCAGGGCCGCATTCTTGCGCCCCGTATCGGCACGTGCCATCAGGCGGGAGGCAGCGCGCGCGCGCTGCCCCAATTCAGACATATACTCAGCTACATTCATCCCAAAGCATTCCGGGTCGGTGCGATTAGACCGGCCATTATAGCGCTACAGCGGGCATCGGTCATTGTGTACTGCATCAGGCTGTGACAGCCTCTGTCTACCTGTTATTATCGCCCGATTATGAATCTTTCCGGCCGCCGTAACGACCGAGTTCAAATGTAGATGGATCGCCCCAGATCAAGCGCCGCACAATCCGGAACCCTGCGCCAGCTGCTGCCTATCGCAGCGGTGCTGCTACTGTGTCTTGCCGTCAGCACCGGCATACTGCTGTATGGCGCCCGCGCCAGCGCCGAGCAGGATGCCCGTCACTATGGACAGTCTCTGGCCCGCAGCACCGCAATTCTGATTCAGCCTTTGATGCTGGCCGACGACCGGATCAGCCTTAACTACCTGTTTAACGAACTCAACGCCCAGCCCCGGGTGAACGGACTTCACCTGACCGACACCCACAAGATACCGGTTGCCGTAGCGGGCACCCAAAGGGGGCTCGAGCATAAACTCGAGCTGGTTCGCGGAGAGGAAACCCTCGGAGAGCTCTCGGTCTGGGTGAATGCCGACTACGGCTGGACACTGCTTAAAAACCAACTGCTCGAAGCCGGGCTGCTGGCACTGCTGTCGATTGTCGCCTGTCTGCTGACGCTTTGGCTGCGCCTGCGTCCCAAGCCCGAGCCCGAGGCGGTTACGGAGGATTTCAAGACCGTTGCCTCTGGTGTATCGCCAGGCTTTGCCGAGTCCGCAAAAACAGAGTCTGTGGCGGCCCCTGTACCGGATTTTGACGCCGAAGACGCCGAAGACCCCGACGCCCTGCCCCGCTTCGACGACGAAGATGACGAGGACACCGAACAGATTCAGGTCCGCGAAGAGGAGTATGAGCTGCCGACGCTGGAGGACAGCGTCGATGAGGCTGAGCCGTTCGATGCCCCCCCTGCGTTGGAGGCAGAGGAGATCGAGCAGCCCGACGACACGGCGTTCGAGCGCGATGCATACACACCTGAAGCTGTCGAAGATGAGGATGAGGATACTGCGCATCACGAACTGGCGCCTCAGGTCGACACCTGGCTTAAGTCCCCCATGTCGCTCGATGCCGATGAGCAGGCCCCCAATTCGCACTGGCCGACCTCTCAGGAAGCCCCGGCTGAGCGGAATGAAGAACCGTCATCAGAAGCCCCCTCCGGTCGCGACGACAACCGGGAACTGGTCGAACTGCTGAAACCCTCACGCGATCAGGAGCGCATGCCGCCGTTCACGCCATCTCCCAGCCGCGATCCAGACAGCGATGAAGCGATTGCGCCGGATATGGACGATACCGATCAGGTCGAGTTCGACGATACCGACCAGGAACCGACCACCGCCAGCAGTCGCGACACATCACGCCCACGCCTGTCGATCGTGACGCCGCTTGGCAGTCAGGAGGAGCAGCTCGGCCTTTACACCCTTGAGCATGAGCTGGAGCTGATGCTGGGGTCGGATGAAGCCGGATATCTGTTCCTGATCGACGCCAGCAGTGCCCACTCCGAAAATCTCGAAGAGGATGAGCGGGTACAGCTGATGAAGCCGTACCGCACGCTGGCCAACTCGGTGGCCCACATCTATAGCGGCCGGGTGGAACCAACACCCGAGGGCGACCTGAAGCTGTTCTTTGACACACCCAAAGAGAGCGACGGCCACGGCATCAATGCGCTCTGTGCATCCATGCTCTTCACCAATCTCTACCGCCATTACAACCAACAACGGATCCGCCAGTTCAAGCCGGTCATCAACCTGCATCTGGCTCTGGTGCGCGGACATTATCAAAAGCTTGAGCGTATGCTCGAGGAAGCGCGCTTCCTGACCCGTACCACCGAGAGTAACGAGCTGATCACGCATACCGCGTTGACCGAAGCGCCGGACCTGAAAGCCACTCTGCTGGAAGGGGCGGATATCCGCCGTGAAGATGAGGATAAGGTGCTGCTGATCCGCATCGCCAAATCCTATCAGGAACTGCTGGAAAAACAGGCACGCCACCTGTTGGCGAAACTGCAGAGCCGGGAGCAGGCAAACGGCTGATCCGCCGCCTGCTCCGACCGATCACTCCGGACCCTGATCCTCGGCCTTGTCGGCCGCAATCACATCCATACCGTCAACGCGCTGGAAGCCGCGCGGCAGCTTGTTGCCCCGTCGACCACGCTCACCACGGTAGTGCTCCAGATCGGTGCCCTTGAGTTTCAGGTGCTGACGACCGGCATGCACCACCAGCGTATCGCCCGGTGCAAAGGTCTGCAGCGCAACCATCAGCTCCTCGCGAGAGGCCGCCGCCGATGACGGGATGTTAATGATCTTGTTGCCCTTGCCACGACCAAGCTGAGGCAGCTCGGATACCGGGAAGATCAGCAACCGCCCGCTTGAGCTGATCGCGGCCAGCAGATCGCTTTCGGGGTCACTGACCCGAACAGGCGGTAATACCCGCGCCGCTTTCGGCAATGTCAGCACCGCCTTGCCGTTCTTCGTTTTGGAGGTCAGATCTTCGATACGGGTCACAAAACCATAACCGGCATCCGATGCCATCAATACCTGATCCGCTTCGCGGCCGGCCGTCATCCCCTCGATGACTGCTCCCTTGGGCAGGGTCAACTTGCCGGTGACCGGCTCCCCCTGACCACGCGCCGAGGGCAAGGTATGCGTATCCAGCGTATAGCTGCGCCCTGTGCTGTCGACCAGTATCGTGGGCTGATTCATCCGTCCCTTGCAGGCAAGCTTGAAGCCGTCACCGGCCTTGTAGCTGAGCCCTTCGGCATCAATATCATGTCCCTTGGCGGCACGTATCCAGTCCTGTTTGGAGATGACCACTGTAACCGGGTCGGCACTGAGCAGGTCCTTCTCGCTGAACGCCTGCGCCTCTTCACGCTCGACCAGCGGCGAGCGTCGCTCATCGCCAAACTCTTCGGCTGTGGCTTCGATCTCTTCGCGAATCAGGTTGCGCATCAGCTCGTCGGAACCCAGCGTCTCTTCAAGCGCCTTGCGCTCTGCACTGAGTTCATCCTGCTCACCGCGAATCTTCATCTCCTCAAGACGGGCCAAATGGCGCAGTTTGAGATCGAGAATTGCATCAGCCTGAATGTCGGTGAGACCGAAACGGCTCATCAGCTCCTGCTTGGGCTCCTCCTCATGACGGATGATCGCGATCACCTCATCGATATTGAGGTAGGCGACCATCAAGCCTTCGAGGATATGCAGGCGGTCGATCACCTTTTTCAGGCGGTGCTGCAAACGCCGACGCACCACCTCGGTACGCCAGCTCAGCCACTCGGTGAGAATCTGTCGCAGATCCTTCACCTGGGGACGGCCATCGATACCGATCATGTTCAGGTTCACGCGGTAGCTGCGCTCGAGATCGGTACTGGCAAACAGGTGTGCCATCAACTGCTCGATATCGATGCGGTTGGAGCGCGGCACGATCACCAGACGGGTCGGGTTCTCGTGATCCGACTCATCGCGCAGATCCGATACCATCGGCAGTTTCTTCTGCTGCATTTGCGCGGCGATCTGCTCCAGTACGCGGGCACCGGACACCTGATAGGGCAGCGCAGTGATCACGATCTCGCCATCTTCGCGGCTGTACACGGCACGTGCTTTGACCGAGCCTCGGCCGGTCAGATACAGCTTTTGCAGATCGTCACGCGAGGTGATGATCTCCGCTTCGGTGGGGAAGTCAGGCCCCGGCACAAAGGTGCTGAGCTGCGCCACATCGGCACTGGGGTTTTCCAGCAGGTGCACGCAGGCCGCCGCCACTTCGCGCAGGTTATGCGGCGGAATATCGGTTGCCATACCGACGGCGATGCCGGTACCGCCGTTGAGCAGCACGTTGGGCAGTCGTGCTGGCAGTACTTCCGGCTCGTCCAACGTGCCGTCGAAGTTGGGCACCCAACTGACGGTGCCCTGCCCCAGCTCGCTCAACAGAACTTCGGCATAGCGCGACAGACGCGATTCGGTATAACGCATCGCCGCAAAGGATTTCGGGTCGTCCGGTGAGCCCCAGTTACCCTGCCCGTCCACCAGCGGGTAGCGGTAGCTGAACGGCTGTGCCATCAGCACCATCGCTTCGTAACAGGCGGAATCACCATGGGGGTGGAACTTACCCAGCACGTCACCGACGGTACGTGCTGATTTTTTGTACTTGGCCGTCGCCTTGAGCCCAAGCTCGGACATCGCATAGACGATGCGCCTTTGAACCGGCTTCATGCCGTCGCCGATATGCGGCAAGGCACGGTCCAGAATCACGTACATCGAATAGTCGAGATAGGCTTTCTCGGTGAAATCCCGCAGGGAAAGCTTCTCGGTACCGTTTTCCACAGTGGTCTCTACACTCATTCAGGCATCCTTGTGGGCGTCCCGTTCACACGATCGGTTTCTGCATGCCGCGAGTATGCCATCTAGCCCTCTAGGCGTCATCCAAACCCGCCACAAGCTGCTGATTCACTACCGCTTTTGGGCCATTTCGGTCTAATCTGGGGGTATCGGATCACCGGTTCAAGGAGAGCAATAATGCCGATCAGCAACAATCGTCTGCTGCTGGAGCTGGAAAAGCATCGCCGCGAGATCAATCGCGAGATCATCAACCCCCAGTTCCCGGAACTGGCGCTGGCTGACCTCAAGCCACTGCTAACCATGGTCGCCCACGCCCGTGCCGCGTACGTGCGCGAGCTGCTGGACATCGCCAATGTCAGCTCGAATTCGGTACCGAGCCAGGACCAGATCAACCATCTTCGTCGCTGCCGCGAAACCTTCGAAGAGCTGGTCACAGCGGCCAATGCACTGGAAACCGTGATTCAGCGCGACTATCTGGACGTAAAATCCAGCACGCCCGGACATTAAAACAATGCGGCGTGCATTCATCACTCTACTGTTGGTGATCGTGCCGCTATCGGCCGGCGCCGCTAAGGACAACGCCCACCCGCTGGTTGGCAAACTCTGGTCAACAGCAGAGCAGCGCTTCGTAGACTGGTCGGAGTTCTACCAACATTGGCTGCCCAAAGGCGGCTGGCTGCTACTGGGCGAGCAACACGATAACGCCGACCATCATCGCCTTGAAGCCCTGATCATCCGTGAGATGGGCACACGCAAGCAACTTGGCGCCGTCGCGCTCGAGATGGCTACGCTCCAACAGCAGCCGGCTTTTGATAAAGCCCAGGCTCAAGGCGCATCGGAGATCACCGCAGAGCAACTGGATTGGTCCGAAGGCTGGCCCTGGTCGCTTTACGCCGAACCTGTGCGTACGGCCTTTCACTGGAGCCCCAAGGTATTGGGCGCCGATATCGCCCGGGAGCGCATCAAAACGATCTACCGCGGAAAGGAAACGGTCGACGTGCTGGAGCCTGCGCATACCGCGTTCATGCTCGACCTGCTGTTCGACAGCCACTGCGGCCAGATGCCGAAAGACCGGTTACAACCGATGCAACAGATCCAGCTGGCACGCGATCAGCAGATTGCATCGGTGCTGCGCACCCATACACAGCCGGGGCTCACTGGCGTGTTGCTCACCGGCACCATCCACGCACGCAGCGATCTTGGTGTGCCGCGCTGGTTGGGCACCACTCCCCGCGTCAGTCTGTTGATGCAGGCGCTCGAACAGAGCCAATCCCCCGAGGACTATCACCCCGCCACCTTCGGCAATCTGCCCACTACTGACCTGATACTGTTCACGCCCGAGACCGAGGCAGCGGACTACTGTGCCGATCTGACGCTAAAATCCAAATAAGCACGACTCGCATCCTTCATATCGGCATCGTATAGTTTGTGCAATGCACAAACCGCATCGAGCAAGGATCCTCCATGCCACACAGCATCATGATTGCCCCGGCCGGTCTCGGCAGCGGACTGACCACCACCGTACTGGGTCTGGTTCATGCCCTTGAGCAACAGGGTATACGGGTGGGCTTTTTCAAGCCCATCGCCCAGACCCGCAACGGCGACGATACCGATCGCAGCGTGGCGATCCTGCGTACCGGCTCTGGCGCCAGCATCGCCGAACCCGTGCCGATGCGCGAAGCCGAGCATCTGGTCAGCACCGGCCGACTGGATCAATTGCTGGAGCTGATCATCGAGCGCTTTCAGGACAGCTGCACCGATTCACCGGATGTCGTGGTGATTGAGGGCCTGGTCGCCACCATGACCCAGCCCTATGCCAACACGTTGAACCGCGAGGTTGCGCGTGCGCTGGATGCCGACGTTGTCCTTGTCGCGGCCCCCGGGCATGACAGCGTCGATGCCATCGAGGACCACATCGACATTGTCGCGCGCTTCTACGGCGGCGTGAGCGACCCGCGAGTGCTTGGCTGCATCATGAACAAGCTTGACGCACCGCTTGATCGCGAAGGTAACCCGCGCCCGGATCTGACCGGTGACCAGGCGCTGACTCACAGCCTGAGCCTCGAACAGATTCGTGATCAGGCAAGCATGTTCAACGACGGTTTCCGGCTGCTGGGCGGCATCCCCTGGGACGGCGAGATGGTTGCGCCGCGCCTGAGTGACCTGATCGAATACCTCGGTGCCCGCGTGCTGTTCGGCGGCGAAATTACCAGCCGCCGTGTCAGCAGTATCACCCTCTGCGCCCAGACCCTTCCGCATGCGGCGGAGCACCTGAAACCCGGTACGCTGATCATCACCCCGGGCGATCGAGAGGATATCGTACTGGCGGCCTGCCTTGCGGCCAGTAATGGCGTCGCGCTGGCAGGACTGGTTCTCACCGGCGGCTATGTCCCATCGCCCGAACTGATGAAACTCTGCGCCAGCGCCCTGCGCTCGGGGCTGCCGATCGTAGGGGTCGATACCGACAGTTGGCAGACCGCACTGAACATCCCCCGCTACTCACTGGAGATTCCAGTGGATGATCAGGAGCGTATCAATCACGTCAAAGAGTTTACTGCGGCCCATCTGGACAGCGACTGGCTGGCCTCCCTGTGCAGTTACAGCGGCAAGGTGCACCTGTCACCGGCGGCGTTTCGCTACCAGCTGATCACCCGTGCACGCGAAGCGGCGCGCACTATCGTGCTCCCCGAGGGCAACGAGCCGCGCACCATACGCGCTGCCGCGATCTGCGCCGAGCGTGGCATCGCCCACTGTACCCTGCTCGGCAATCCGTCTGAGGTGGAACGCATCGCCAATAACCTTGGCGTTAATCTGGGTGAGGGGGTATCGATTCTTGACCCGGACGAGATCCGCTCACGCTACGTATCCCGGCTGGTCGAGCTGCGCGCTCACAAGGGCATGAACGAGCTCAAGGCGCTGGACGAGCTGCAGGATAATGTCATGCTCGGCACGCTGATGCTGGAGCTCGATGAGGTAGACGGACTGGTCAGCGGCGCTGTGCATACCACAGCCAACACCATACGTCCGGCCCTGCAGCTGATACGTACCGCCCCCCAGTGCCAGCTGGTCTCATCGGTGTTCTTCATGCTGCTGCCGGATCAGGTACTGGTATATGGCGACTGTGCCATCAACCCTGACCCAAGCGCGCAAGAGCTGGCCGACATCGCCATTCAGAGCGCAGACTCGGCCACAGCCTTTGGTATCGAGCCCCGGGTCGCGATGATCAGCTACAGCACCGGGCAGTCAGGACAGGGGGCGGATGTGGACAAGGTGCGTCAGGCAACCGCCCTTGCGCAACACAAGCGCCCCGACCTGCTGATCGACGGCCCGTTGCAATACGATGCCGCCATCATGGAAAGCGTGGCACGCAGCAAGGCACCGGACAGCCCGGTGGCCGGACGCGCAACGGTATTCATCTTCCCGGATCTGAACACCGGCAACACCACCTACAAGGCGGTACAGCGCAGTGCCGATGTGATCAGTATCGGTCCGATGCTCCAAGGCATGCGTAAACCGGTAAACGACCTCTCGCGCGGTGCGCTGGTCGAAGATATCGTGTTCACGATAGCGCTCACAGCGATTCAGGCTGCCAGCGGCGCACAGAGCTAGATCGCTAGGCCAGCTGCAAGGCCAACCAGGCATGAAAGCGCTGTACCCCCACCGAGCGCGCACGGTAGGGCGGCACCAGAAAATAGAAACCGTAGCCGCTGCGGTAGGCGAGGCCCAGGGGATTGACCAGCTCACCGCGGGCCAGCGCCTGCGAAGCCATGAAATCCGGCACCAGTGCCACGCCTTGAGCGCAACGTGCAGCCTCAAGCGACATGTAGAAATGCTCGAAGCCGTGACTGTAACGCGGAGCTGTCGGCTCACCGCCCACCATGCGCTGCAAAAACTGCCGCCAGAGCTGCGGCCGGGTGATATGGCGGATCAGCGGGTGCGCCAGCAGATCTTCCGGTGAGTCGATGGGCCGTTGTCTGAGCAGGTCAGGGTTAACCACCGGCAACAGCACCTCCTCTTTTAACAGCGTGGAGTGTTCATGACTGAGTGATAAGGGCAAACAGCGTATCGCCATGTCCGCCTGTGCGCCCTGAAACTGGAACGCCCCGTCACCGGTCACCATTGCCAGCTTCAGCTCCGGCATATCCCGACGTAACTGATCGAGCCTCGGAATGAGCCAAAGATTGCTGAACGAAGGTGTCAGATTCAGTGTCAGCGTATCGCTGGCGTGCATGCTCTGCTGGAGACTCGCGGTGGCGCTCTGGATCGTCTCCAGTGCTTGGGAGATTGCAGGCAGATACTGGCGACCGGCGTCGGTCAGCACCAGCCCCGAATGAAGACGGTCAAACAGCGGCAGCTCCAGATACTGCTCGAGCAACTGTACCTGCTTGCTGACCGCCCCCTGAGTCACACAGAGCTCCTGCGCGGCCTTGGAGAAACTCAGATGCCTGGCCGCCACCTCGAAGGTGCGCAGCGCGTTCAGTGGCGGTAATGAAGCGGGCATACCCTACCCCCTATGAGTTTTTCTCATACCCCTAGAGAATATATCGTTTGTTGGCCTCCGGTAAGCCACCTTTAATGCAGTGCAGATTCAACCAGCCCCTGAAGGTAACATGTGAGCCAGGTATTTCACCGCCATTGCCATACCCCCCTGCGCACCGCCGTACGTGGCGACGGGGTCTACATCTACGATCAAAACGGAAAAGCGTACCTTGATGCCAGCGGCGGCGCCGCGGTCTCCTGCCTTGGCCACAGCCATGCCGGCGTGCGCGCGGCGCTTCACCGGCAGATCGATCAGCTGGCCTATGCCCACAGCAGCTTCTTTACCACCGACGTCGCCGAAACACTGGCCACCCGGCTGACCGACCGGGCACCGGGCGATCTTAACCATGTCTACTTTTTAAGCGGCGGCTCCGAAGCGGTGGAGGCCGCGCTGAAGTTGGCCCGCCAGTACTTTGTCGAACGTGGCGAACACCAGCGCGTGCGCTTTATCGCCCGACGTCAGAGTTACCACGGCAACACGCTTGGGGCTCTGGCCGTCGGCGGAAACGCTTGGCGGCGAGCGCCCTTCGCCCCACTTCTGACACCGGCGGAACACATTGCGCCCTGTTACGCCTACCGCGACCGCCGGCCGGATGAAACACTGTTCGACTATGGCCAGCGTGTCGCTAATGAGCTTGAACAGAGCCTGCTCACTGTAGGCCCGGAAACCGTCATCGCTTTTGTCGCGGAACCTGTAGTGGGCGCCACGGCAGGGGCATTGACTGCCGTTGAAGGCTACTACACACGGATACGCGAGATCTGCGACCGCTATGGCGTACTGCTGATTCTCGACGAGGTGATGTGCGGCATGGGCCGCACCGGCACACTGTTCGCGCACGAACAGGAGGGGATTCATGCCGATATCGTCACCGTCGCCAAGGGCTTGGGGGCAGGCTACCAGCCGATAGGCGCCATGATCGCCTCGGACACACTGTACGACACCATCGCCGACGGCTCCGGCTTCTTCCAGCACGGCCACACCTACATGGCGCACGCCACGGCCATGGCCGGATCGCTTGCCGTACTCGATGCGCTGGAGCAGGAACAGATTCTGGCACGGGTCAATCCGATGGGTGAGGCGCTGATGTCACGCCTTAAGGCACGTTTTGCTGAACACCCCCATGTCGGTGACATTCGCGGGCGCGGACTGTTTCAGGCACTGGAGCTGGTGTTCGACCGTGAAACCAAACGCCCCTTCGATCCCCGATCGAAGCTGGACAGCCGGATCAAGAGTGCCGCCATGGCACTCGGCCTGATGTGCTATCCCATGGCCGGCACCATCGACGGCCACAGGGGGCACCATATCCTGCTGGCACCACCGTTCATTATTACCGAGTCTCAACTCGACGAACTGACAGACAAGCTCGCCGAAGCGCTAGATACCGCCATTGCAGCGGTTATCGAGGAGTACCCAGACGCAGGCTAGAGACATTCCTGCCCTTTGCAGTACCGGGTTCCAACAGTCAGGTTTTCCATTTCACTGCAATCCCAGAACCATGAACTAGACTGAGATTCATATTCAGTCCCACGAAGGAGTGTAAGGAGAGCAATATGAAGAAAATCAAATCAGCCCTGATGGGCGCAGGTTTCGCTGCGCTGCTAGGCTTGGCCCCCTCCACTCAGGCCCAGGATTTCATCACCATCGGGACCGGCGGCGTCACCGGCGTCTACTACCCGACAGGTGGCGCAATCTGCCGACTGGTCAATAAGGACCGCAAGGATCACGGCATCCGCTGCTCGGTCGAGAGTACCGGTGGCTCCGGCTACAACATCAACACCATTCGGGCCGGCGAACTCGACATGGGTGTCGCGCAGTCGGACGTACAGTACAACGCCTACCACGGCAAAGAGGAGTTCGCCGATTTCGGGCCCTATGAGGATCTGCGTTCGGTCTTCTCGATCCATCCTGAGCCCTTTACCGTAGTCGCGCGGGCCGGTGCCGGTATCAAGACCTTCGATGACCTCAAGGGCAAGCGCGTAAACGTCGGTAACCCAGGCTCCGGCCAGCGCAGTACGGTCGAGGTGCTACTCGCCGCCAAGGGCTGGACCATGGACGATTTCGCACTGGCCTCAGAGCTGAAAGCCGCCGAGCAGTCCAAGGCGCTGTGCGATAACAAAATCGACGCCATGATCTACACCGTGGGCCACCCCAGTGGCTCGATCAAAGAAGCCACCACCTCCTGCGACAGCGTCATCGTGGAAGTGGCCGGTCCCGTTGTGGATATGTTGGTCAACGAGAATCCTTACTACCGTATCGCCACCATTCCCGGCGGCATGTACCGCGGTAGCGATGAGGATGTGAAAACCTTCGGTGTCGGCGCCACCTTCGTCACATCTGCCAACGTTGATGCCAATCTGGTCTATCACGTCGTCAAGGCGGTATTCGAGAACTTCGACACCTTCACCAAGTTGCACCCAGCTTTCGCCACTCTGAAGAAAGAGGAGATGATCAGCGAAGGTCTCTCCGCGCCGCTGCATGAGGGCGCTCTCAAGTACTACAAGGAAGCGGGACTGATGTAAGCAGATCGCCTCACAATCCCTAGCTGGAGGGTGCAGGGTTTAGGCTCTGCACTCTCTCCTACTTTGCGAAGGAGATGCGCATGACGACGGAAAGTACTCAGGATCCGGCATCCGATAGCAAGGCGGCAGAGGAGTTTCTGAGCTCCGAAACCGGCAGTCGCCAGCTCTCGGGCGCCATGGGTAAGCTGGTAATCGGTCTATTGATCGCCTGGTCGCTGTTTCAGCTCTGGTATGCCTCCCCCCTTCCCTTCATTTTCGACTTCGGCACCCTGAACGAAGACCAGGCCAAGTTCATCCATCTAGCCTTTGCCAGCTTCCTCGCCTTTTGCCTGTTCCCTGCCACCCGGCACTCAAGTCATACATCAATCAGCCCGATCGATGCGCTGTTCGCACTGGGTGCTTCAGTCGCCTGTCTATACCTGCTGGTGTTTCGCAACGATCTGGCCACGCGCATGGGTGCGCCCACCACCACCGATGTGGTAATCGCGGTTATTGGCATGCTGACCCTGCTGGAAGCCACCCGTCGCGCACTAGGGCCACCGCTGACCATCGTGGCCATCGTATTTCTCGCCTTTACCTTCGGCGGGCAGTACATGCCGGATGTCATCGCCCACAAAGGCGCGAGCCTGAACAAAGTTGCCTCGCACCAGTGGCTGACCACCGAGGGGGTATTCGGTGTCGCGCTCGGAGTTTCCACCGCCTTCGTATTTCTATTTGTGTTGCTCGGTGCCCTGCTCGATAAAGCCGGGGCGGGCAATTACCTGATCAAGGTCTCTTTTTCCCTGCTCGGTCACATGCGCGGTGGTCCTGCCAAGGCAGCCGTGGTCGCATCAGGCCTCAGCGGTATTATCTCCGGTTCATCGATCGCCAACGTGGTCACCACCGGTACCTTCACCATCCCGCTGATGAAACGGGTCGGTTTTCCGGGCACCAAGGCCGGGGCTGTCGAGGTGGCAGCCTCCACCAACGGCCAGTTGACCCCTCCTATCATGGGGGCCGCCGCGTTCCTGATGGTTGAGTATGTCGGCATTCCCTATATCGAGGTGATCAAGCACGCCATTCTGCCCTCGCTGATCTCCTACATCGCACTGGTGTATATCGTGCACCTTGAGGCGATCAAACTTGGCATGAAGGGTATAGAGCGCCTGCACAAACCGACCACCGCGCAACGCATGCTCTCCTGGATGACAACCACACTCATCATGTTGGTGCTGGCAGCCATCGTGTATTACGGCTCGACCTTTCTCGAGTCGACACTGGGGGATACCGGCTACCTGATCATGATTCTTGCCGTTATTGCCGGCTATTTCGCACTGATCAAGCTATCAGCCAGTTACCCGGATCTTATAGAGGACGATTCCAGTATCGAACTCGACCATCTGCCCGAGCCACGCCCGACCCTGTTCTCAGGGCTCTATTTCGGCCTGCCGATCATCGTGTTGCTCTGGGCGCTGGCTGTAAAACAGTACTCGCCGCAACAATCGGCCTTCTACTCTGTCGTTTTCCTGATCGCCGTGGTGCTAACTCACCGACCGCTAAAAGCCTGGTTCCGTGGAGACCGCGACTGGGCAGGACAGTTCAAGGTCTGCTGGGACGACTTTATCGACGGTCTGATCTCGGGTGCGCGTAATATGGTGGGCATCGGTATCGCAACAGCCGCGGCCGGGATCATCGTCGGCACCGTCACACTGACAGGTCTCGGCCAGATGATGACGGAGTTCGTTGAGTTCATCTCGGGCGGCAACCTGATTCTGATCCTGATCTTCACCGCCGTGATCTGCATCATTCTCGGCATGGGACTGCCGACCACGGCGAACTACATCGTGGTATCGACCCTGATGGCGCCGGTGATCGTCTCGCTCGGTGCTGCCAATGGCCTGATCGTGCCGTTGATCGCCGTACACCTGTTCGTGTTCTATTTCGGCATACTCGCCGATGACACACCTCCGGTGGGGCTGGCGGCCTTTGCCGCCGCCGCGATAGCGCGCGCCGATCCGATCAAGACCGGTATCCAAGGTTTTACCTATGACATCCGTACAGCGATCCTGCCGTTCATGTTCATCTTCAACACCCAGCTGCTGCTGATCGGCCTGACCGGCGTCTTCGACCTGATTGTCACTGTGGCCAGCGCCATCGTGGCAATTTTGGTGTTTTCAGCCGCCACCCAGGGGTACTGGCTAGTCAAAAGCCGGTTGTGGGAGACAGCGGCCCTGTTGCTGATCGCATTCAGCCTGTTCAGACCCGGTTACTGGTGGGATATGGTCTACCCGCCCTCCGTCGTGTTGCCGGCAGCGCAGATCGATACCGAAGTCGAGAAGCTCAAGGCGGGCGATTTCATTCGCCTGAACTTCATAGGCATGACTATCGAAGGCGATGAAGTGAGCAAGACGATTCAGCTGCAACTGGATGACGACTCGGGCGATGCCACCGCGCGACTTGAGTCGCTCGGACTGATGTTGAGCCCTGATGGCGATAAACGCATCGTCGATCTGGTCGTATTCGGCAGTGCCGCCGAGAAATCGGGTGTCGATTTCGGCTGGGAGATTACCGGTATTCAGGCCAAGGCGGACCGACCGCCCAAGGAGCTGGTGTTCATTCCGGCAATGCTGTTGCTGGCCTTTGTCGGTTGGCTGCAACGCCGACGTTCAAACACCGAAACAGCGACCGCCTGACAGGCGCTATTGTAGGAGAAGGCTCTATGTACAAGACGATTCTTGTGCCGGTGGATCTGGCCGAAGAGGGATTTTGCGACGAGGTGGTCAGGCATGCGCTTGAAGTGCTGGCTCCCAAGGGCAAACTCATACTGCTGACGGTGGTGGCGGGCTATCAAATGCCGCTGGTAGGCTCCTATTTCCCGCCCGGCACCTTCGACAAGGCGATCAAGGAGGTGCATCAGCAGTTGAAGGCGTTCGTCGAGCAAAAGCTGCCGATCGATCCTGAAGACTGCACGCTAGAGGTCAAAGAAGGTAAGCCTGCCGACCTGATCCTCAGCGAAGCCAAGCGCTTAAAGGCCGACCTGATCGTGATGGCCAGCCACAAACGTTCACGCTTGGAGCGCAGCGTGCTGGGGTCGGTGGCCACCAAGGTGGTGGGGCGTTCAACAACGCCGGTGCTGGTGATAAAAGGCTAAGCCTAAAAGCCGGTGTCAGGGCTTGAGCGGTTTAAGCTCAGGCCTCGATCCAGATAATCGAGGCCATCCTTCCAGTTTGTCCGTCGCGGCGGTAGGAGTAAAAGTATTCCGATTCAGTGAACGTGCAGTAGTCGCCACCACTGACACTGGTTACACCGGCCGCATCCAGCCGCAGCCGTGCCAGGGAATAAAGGTCGGCCAGCCATTTTCCGGCAGCGGTAGGGCTGTGGACAAAAGCGGTCTCGCTGGCAGGCAATGCCCTGACAAACTGCTCACGTACCTCGCCTCCAACCTCGAAGGCCAGTGGGCCAATGGCAGGCCCGAGCCACACCAGCACCTGCTCAGGTTCATCAAAGTGCAGCAGCGTTGCCTCCAGCACACCGGAGGCCAGGCCGCGCCAGCCTGCATGGGCCGCCGCGACGCGCGTACCGGCGCGATCGGTAAACAGTACCGGCAGACAATCAGCCGTCATCACGGTGCAGGCAACGCCCGGACGGTCGCTCCAGCAACCGTCCGCTTCACGCACCTGCGCATCGCTCTGCGCTTTAACCACGCGCACGCCATGCACCTGCGAGAGCCACTGCGGCGGCTGTTTCAAACCCAGCGCCCGCGTCAACAGGGCACGGTTTTCCTCCACTGCGGCGGCATCATCCCCCACATGCAGGCCCAGATTAAGACCGTCAAACGGCGCCCGGCTGACCCCGTCGAGTCGGGTTGTGGTCAATGCATGGATGTGGGCAGGCGCTTGCCAGTCGGCTCTGATCAGTTTCATAGCTCGTAGTCGTAGTTCTCAGCGTCCTTTTTTAACACCGATAGCAGCTGCTGGAAATCCTCGGGCAGGTCGATCTCCCACGCCATCGCCTCGCCGGTTTCCGGATGCCAGAGTTCAAGGCGTTTTGCGTGCAGCGCCTGACGCTGAAAACCACGCAACACTTCGCGCATGGCGTTACTGCATCCCCTGGGCAGTCTAAAGCGCCCGCCATAGAGCGGATCACCGACCAACGGGTAGTTGATATGTGCCATGTGCACACGTATCTGGTGAGTGCGTCCGGTTTCAAGCTTCAGCCGGATATGTGTATGAGATCTGAATTTTTCCAGCACGCGGTAGTGCGTCACCGCCTCC
Organism: Marinobacterium lacunae; assembly: GCF_000705555.1. Taxonomy (GTDB): domain Bacteria; phylum Pseudomonadota; class Gammaproteobacteria; order Pseudomonadales; family Balneatricaceae; genus Marinobacterium_D; species Marinobacterium_D lacunae. The sequence goes on along the minus strand of NZ_JMQN01000015.1, from coordinate 63,984 downwards.
TTGCCAACTCCGACCACCGCCATTTTCTGGCGATGACGCGGATGGCGCCCCATCGGCTCATCCACACAACCACCGCCGGTCATCACGCCGTGTACCACCGCCTCGTACTCCCGCCCCATACTTCGCTCCTGCAGCTGGGCTACCAGATCGGTTTGCGCGGGAATGGTCTTGGCCACCACCATCAACCCTGTGGTATCGCGGTCAAGTCGGTGCACGATACCGGCGCGCGGCACCTGAGCGATTGTCGGACAATGGTGCAGCAGTGCATTGAGCAGGGTGCCATCGGCATGCCCCGCTGCCGGGTGAACCACCAGTCCTGCCGGTTTGTTCAGCACGAGGATATGATCGTCCTCATAAATGATGTCGAGCGGAATATCCTCAGCGCTGTGCGCCTCAATCATCGCCAACTCAGCCGCGACGCGGATGACCTCGCCCCCGGCCAGCTTGTCACGGGGGCGGCGCACTTCACCGTCGACGGTCAGCGCGCCGTCCTTGATCCAGCCCTGCAGGCGCGAGCGTGAATACTCGGGAAACAGCTGCGCGACAGCCTGGTCCAGCCTGAGTCCATACATTTCGCTCGGCACTTCGGCCTGTAACTCCACTTGATCTGACATCTACTCACTACTCATCCGGTCGGATGTTTTGGTTGGGTTCGGGTTGTGTTTAAATAAGGCGCTATTTATCAGCCGATTATACCCGAATCCGGCCCGCTTCGCCGAGCGAGGCCCTTTGCATCAGGATTGATCAACATGCGATTCGTAAAAGCAAGTGCCGCTCTGGTGCTCGTTACACTGCTTTCAGCCTGCTCCTGGTGGGGGGGCGACAAGTTGGCCCCGGACGTACCCGAGCAGCAACTGTACGAAGAAGCACTCAGTGCCATGGATCAGGACAACTACGATCTGGCGGTCGAAAAGCTGCAACTACTCGAAGCCCGCTACCCGTTCGGTCAATACTCGGAGCAGGCACAGCTAGAGCTTATCTACGCCTACTTCAGGACCTACGAGCCGGAGTCCGCTTCCGCGGCGGCCGACCGTTTCATCCGTTTGCATCCCAACCACGAGAACATCGACTACGCCTATTACATGAAGGGTCTGACGGCGTTCGAGCAGGATCGGTCATTCCTGACCCGCTATCTGCCGCTGGACGAAACCCAGCGCGATCCGGGTGCCGCGCGGGATTCCTTCGATAGCTTCTCGACGCTGGTCAACCGCTACCCCGAAAGCGAATATGCGCCGGATGCACAGAAGCGCATGCAGTACCTGAAAAACCGCCTGGCGACCCATGAAATCCATGTTGCCTCCTACTACATGAAGCGCCAGGCCTGGGTGGCCGCGGCAAACCGTGGTCGCTACGTGGTGGAGAATTTTCAGGAAACGCCGGCCGTGCCCGACGCACTGGCGATCATGGGAGAGGCCTATACCGAGCTTGGCATGACTGAACTGGCCGAGAACGCCTACAAGGTACTTGAGCTCAACTTCCCCGATTACCAGATCGGCACCTTCAAGGAGCCGCGCTCCACCCTGCTGAACACGGCCACGTTCGGTCTGTTCGGCGAAGCCGAAGCCCCCGCGGTTCCGGCACGCCCCACCTCAACACCCGGCGCCCGCAAAGCCCAGGAAGAGAAAGAGCAGGCTGAAGAGACGGAACGCTCCTGGTTTGACCGGATCACCTTCGGCATATTCGACTGATCGTCCACTTAACGATCGGCATCAAACGGCAACCCTATCGGTTGCCGTTTCTGTTTTCGCTCCCGCCTCCATCGCATCTTTAAGTCTTCATGCATGGATCATTGCCAATAGCTATTAGAGCACTAGATACAATCAATTTTTAATATAACACTCAGCTGCCTACTCTAGATCCTGTCGAAACACACACGCTCACAGGAGAAAGACAATGGCTCAAGCAATCAACACCCCGATCAAACCCTTCAAAGCAAACGCCTTCAAAAACGGCGAGTTCATCGAAATGTCCGACGCTGACCTGAAAGGCAAGTGGTCTGTGTTCTTCTTCTACCCTGCCGACTTCACCTTTGTCTGCCCGACCGAACTCGGCGATCTGGCGGATCATTACGAAGAGCTGCAGAAGCTGGGCGTCGAGGTGTACTCCGTATCCACCGATACCCACTTCGTACACAAGGCCTGGCACGACGCGTCCGAGACCATCGCCAAGATCAAGTACACCATGATCGGCGATCCGAACTGGACCATCACCACCAACTTCGACGTGCTGCGTGAAGGTCAGGGCCTTGCCGACCGTGCAACCTTCATCGTCGATCCGGAGGGCATCATTCAGGCTGCGGAAGTCACTGCCGAAGGTATCGGCCGCGAAGCGGACAGCCTGGTGCGCAAACTGAAAGCAGCCCAGTACGTTGCCAGCCATCCGGGCGAAGTCTGCCCGGCGAAGTGGAAAGAGGGCGAAGCGACTCTGGCGCCGTCTCTGGATCTGGTTGGCAAGATCTAAGTCGACACGCGTAAGCACAGATGGCCGCCCCCACGCACCGGGGTGCGGCCCTTACAGAACTCAGCTATGGAAGCAGGACAGGCTCATGTTGGATACAAACCTGAAACAGCAACTGAACACCTATCTGCAGGCGCTGGTTACTCCGATTGAGATAACCCTGTCTGCAGACGACACGGAAAAGGGACGTGAACTGCGCACACTCGCGCAGGAGATCACCGCCCTGTCCGACAAAATTTCACTGATCGACAGCGATGCTGCCGCACGCACACCAAGCATGGCTGTGAGCCCTGCCAGTGTTGAACCGCGTGTCCATTTCGCCGGAATCCCGATGGGACACGAGTTCACCTCGCTGGTGCTGGCGCTGTTACAAAATGGTGGTTACCCGCCAAAAGTGGCGCAGGAGCAGATCGAACAGATCAAGGCGCTCGACAAGCCGCTGCGCTTCGAAACCTACATCTCGCTGTCATGTCAGAACTGTCCGGATGTGGTGCAGGCACTGAACCTGATGGCGACGCTGAATCCGAATATAAGCCACACCATGATCGACGGTGCCCTGTTCCAGTCCGAGGTCAGTGAGCGCAACGTGATGGCCGTACCCAGCGTGTATCTGAACGGTGAGCCGTTCGGTCAGGGCCGCATGACACTGGCAGAGATTCTCAACAAGGTCGACTCCGGTGCAGCCGAGCGCAAAGCAGCCGAACTGGACGACAAGGCGCCCTATGACCTGCTGGTTGTCGGTGGTGGCCCGGCCGGTGCTGCAGCGGCGATTTACGCGGCCCGCAAAGGGATCCGCACCGGTATCGTTGCAGAACGCTTCGGCGGTCAGGTGATGGATACCGTCGGCATTGAAAACTTCATTTCGGTGAAAGCGACGGAAGGTCCGAAGCTGGTCGCAGGCCTTGAAGAGCATGTGCGCGACTACGATGTGGATATCATCACCGAACAGAAGGCGAGCAAGCTGCGCCGTGACCGTTTGGTCGAGATCGACCTGGCGAGCGGTGCCACATTGAAAAGCCGCGCCGTAGTCATCGCCACCGGCGCTCGCTGGAGGGAGATGAATGTACCCGGTGAAAAGGCGTATCGCGGCAAAGGCGTGGCATACTGCCCGCATTGCGATGGCCCTCTGTTCAAGGGCAAGAGCGTCGCGGTAATCGGGGGCGGCAACTCCGGTATTGAAGCGGCGATCGATCTGGCCGGTATTGTGAAGGATGTCACGGTGCTTGAGTTCGGCGATACCCTGCGGGCCGATGACGTACTGGTACGTAAGGCGCAGTCGATGCCGAACATCCGCATCATCAAGCAGGCCGCAACCACCGAAGTAAAAGGCGACGGCCAGCGCGTGACCGGTCTGACCTATACCGACCGCGCCACGGGCGAATCGCATGAACTGACACTGGCCGGCATCTTTGTCCAGATAGGGCTGGTGCCAAACAGCGAATGGCTCAAGGGCGATCTGGAGCTGACCCGATTCGGCGAGATCGAGATCGGAGCCCGCGGTGAAACATCGCTGCCCGGCGTATTCGCCGCAGGCGATGTAACCACGGTGCCGTTCAAGCAGATCATTATTGCCATGGGTGCAGGCGCAACGGCGTCTCTAGGTGCCTTCGACTATCTGATCAGGGAGTCGGTAGCCGACTCCGAAGAAGCCGCCTGATCAACAGATTGCATTCCCTCTTGCACCGCCTCTGAGCTCTGGCCAGAGGCGTCTTTATTTTTACCCCGTCGCACAGCGTTCATTGATCCAGGCCAAGTAACAGCCACACCCATCTTCAAATGCAACTGATAATATGTATCATTAGCAATTCCATGGTTATTCACGGTGAGGCATGAGCACGCATCGCCAGCAACCTGACGTCAGAGGGCATTTATGAAGCGCAATCGTCACCTCCCCTACTTCGTACTGTCGGGTTTGGCTGCCATTCTGATCAGCGGTTGCCAAACCAGCACTCAAACGTCTGACGCGCGGCCAGCCGACACTCTTGCCGAGCTCGGCCAGCGCCTGTTTTTCGACCCGGCGCTGTCGCTGAACCGCACCCAATCCTGCTCCAGCTGCCACGACCCGGCCCACGCCTTCACCGATCCCAAGGGAACGGCTGATTCCTTGGGCGACGACGGTCACTCACATGGCGGACGCAATGCCCCGACGGCCAGTTACGCCGCACTGGCGCCTGAATTTCACCGTGCCGAAGATGGCAGCTATAAGGGCGGGCAGTTCCACGATGGTCGCGCCTCGACGCTGGCCGATCAGGCGATGGGGCCACCGCTCAACCCGGCCGAGATGGGTATGACCAGCAAGGCGCTTGTGATCTCGCGTCTTGCCGAGAATCCGTTCTACCGCAGCAGTTTCAGCAGCTTGTTTGATGATAAGGTGTTGCAGGACCCGGAACGCGGCTACCGCGCGATGGCGGAGAGTATTGCAGCCTTCGAGCAAACGGCACTGTTCTCGCCCTTCGACTCCAAATACGACCGCTACCTGCGCGGCGAATACACCATGACGCCGCAGGAGGAGCTCGGTCGTACCCTATTCTTCTCCCAGCAGTTCACCAACTGCAATCAGTGCCACCAGTTAAAGCGCTCACCGATCGACAAGCGCGAAACATTTACCGATTACAGCTACCGCAACATCGGCGTACCGGCCAACCCTGAGTTGAAGCGCGGTATCGATCTGGGCCTGGCCGCCAACAGCCGTGTTGAAGGTGCTGAACATGAGGGCAAGTTCAAGGTGCCGACGCTGCGCAATGTGGCTGTAACGGGGCCCTACATGCACAACGGCGTCTTCAAGGATCTGCGCACGGTGGTACTGTTCTACGATCACTACAACAGCCGCAATCCGGCACGGGCGATCAACCCGGAAACGGGAAATCCCTGGGGAAAACCGGAAGTGGACCGAAACCTGTCGGAGAAAGAGCTCACCTCGACACCGGCTTTGGATAACCGTCGAGTGGATGCACTGGTCGCCTTCATGAGGACACTGACCGATAAGCGTTACGAGCCGTTGCTGGAGGCCGAACAGTAATAACGGAGAAAACCGAAAACGGAGCAGCCGATTCAGCGATACGGTATCGGGGGATCGGTCTGGATATTACAGCGGATGATCGAGGAGGAAGACGGGCTTTCTTATAGTTATCCCCAGCCCAGGGGATTAATACGTCGTCCGGGGCAGCCCCTGTTCAGTGCGCGTGGCGGGCGAACAGGGCGCTAGCGTCGTGTGCTACATGAGAAGCCGTGCGTGCAATCCAGCTGAACAGACCATGGATAAGTTCAGAGACGTATTCAGCACGTTCGATCTTGGCCAGAGTCACGGGATCTTCACAGCCATTGCGACGGGCGATTTCGACCAGAGTAAGATTTTCTTCATTCATAATGTTCACCTTCTGTCCTGAGTTCGTTGTACAGGCACAGAATAGTGGGTTGCCGGAGCGCCTTCAAACGATCCTTTCTCGCATGAATGTTGAATAAAACTCACCCATTAAAGCAATACCCAGAACGCCGAGGCGAAAAAAAGCCGGAGTTCACACTCCGGCTTTTCCGACGTGAGGATCTTGTTCGGCCCGCTCTTACGGCGATTCCGCGTCCCCTTGCTTTTTTAGTCTCTCTCCCGAGACCATCCCATCTTGCTGCCGGAAATTCGTGCTCAGGCAACCTGCTGTGTAGGCGTCGGGCCGAACAGAAGCTCTCCTCTCAATGCACCCAGATCGGTTTTCGCACGTAACTGCTCGAAATACCAAGGTCCGAAACGGGTATCGCCATACAGCACCGCTCCTACCAACGCGCCATTCCTGAGCCACAACTTGCGGTACTCACCGTGCTGGAGGTCCAGATACTCTAGCGGCTGAGTATCCTGCGCATCGATCTCACCGCAGGAGAACAATGCGATGCCACTGACTTTGAGCTGTGTGGCCACCGGCTCCTCTGCATAGGTGCGATCCTGACCACAGAGTACACCCGCGAGGACTTCGGCCTGACGCCAGATCGGTGCAACAAGACCGTAAGTATTACGCTCGAACTCACAACACTCGCCAAGCGCATACACCCCCGAATGCGAGGTGTGCATATGCGTATCAACCTCGATCGCCCGGTTGCAATTAAGTCCGGCCTCGCGCGCCAGCCTCACCTCTGGCGTCACACCGATCGCAACCACGACCAGATCCGCCGGCAGGCGCTTACCGTTCTGCAACATGACAGCGGTTACCCGCCCTTCACACCCCTCGATCGATTCGATCCGGGCACCGGTCAGGATATGCAGTCCACGACCCTCCAGCTCTTGCTGCAACAGCACCGAGGCAGTGTTATCCAGTTGCAGATTGAGCAACCGATCACCGCGCTGGAGAACGGTGGTATGCATCCCAAGCTTTCGCAGCCCTTCGGCGGCTTCCAGACCCAACAGGCCTCCACCGACAACCACCGCACGCCCACCCTCGGCGGCGCGAGTCTGCATCCGCTCGACATCCTCCCAGGTCCGAAACCCCATAACCCCTTTGAGATCAATGCCCGGCAGTGGCGGCATATTCGAGCGTGAGCCTGTGGCAAACACCAACTGTCGATAGTGCACCTGCACTCCAGCCCGAGTCTTCAACACCTGGTGCTCAAGATCGACCTGTTCGACCGGATCAGCACAGATCAGCTCTATACCCTGCTCGCGATACCACCGCGCATCCTGCAGCTCCACATCCACCGGCTGCATTTCGCCTGACAGCAAGGGCGAGAGCAGGACACGGTTGTACGCCCGCCGCGGCTCTTCGCCGATCACCAGTATGGAGGTCGGTTTTACCGGCTGGCGCGCCAGGTCCTGCAGTAGCCGGTTAGCGGCCATACCATTGCCCACGATGACCAGATCAGCCTGCTTTGTCATTGGCTCACCCGTGGGCTCGTTTCTTTGGGGATTCGTTACCGGCCGCCTGCACCTTTTTGACGTTGCGGTGCTGGCCGATATCTTCCACCTTGCGCTGCTTCTCGTAGAGGAAGCTCAGCACCTCGTGACGGTAGTGGTTGTACTGCGGGTCATCCGCCAGTGCGATACGGTCTCGCGGCCGGGGCAGTTCGACCTTCAGAATCTCACCCACCGTAGCAGCCGGGCCGTTGGTCATCATCACAATACGGTCGGAGAGCAGTACCGCCTCATCCACATCGTGGGTGATCATGATCACCGTGTTGTTCAGGTCCTTCTGGATATCCATCAATGAATCCTGCAGATGGGCGCGGGTCAGCGCATCCAGCGCACCAAAGGGTTCATCCATCAACAACACTTTGGGTTCCATCGCCAACGCGCGGGCGATGCCGACGCGCTGTTTCATGCCGCCGGATATCTCATCCGGACGTTTGTGCATGGCATGAGTCATGTGCACCAGCTCGAGGTTGTGCTCAATCCAGCTTTTCATCTCAGCCCTGCTCTTCTGCCCCTTGAACACCTGCTTCACCGCCAGTTCGACGTTCTCGTATGCACTGAGCCAGGGCAGCAGGGAGTGATTCTGGAACACCACTGCACGCTCGGGGCCGGGCTCATCCACCTCTTTACCCTCCAGCACCACACCACCTGTGGTGGCCTTGTGAAGGCCTGCGACGATGTTGAGTACGGTGGACTTGCCGCAGCCTGAGTGGCCGATCAGAGAGACGAACTCGCCCTTTTCGATCTTCAGATTGACATTATCCAGCGCCTTGAAGGGCCCTTTCGGTGTTGGAAATTCGATGGAGACACCGGTCAGTTCAAGATGTTTAGACATGAGAGTCTCTCCTTGTTAACGGGTTATGGCGTTTTTGTCCCAGGAGAACGCGCGCTGCAGCAACAGCATGACGCGATCCAGCAAAAAGCCGATCAGACCGATCACCAGCACCGCAACCATGATGCGCCCGAGCGAGTCGGAGCTTCCGTTCTGGAACTCGTCCCAGACGAACTTGCCCAGTCCCGGGTTCTGCGCCAGCATCTCGGCGGCGATCAGTACCATCCAGGCGATACCCAGCGACAGTCTGAGGCCGGTAAAGATCATCGGCACGGACGAGGGCAGCACGATCTTGACTACATGGGTGCCCCAACTCAGGCGCAGTACCTTGCTCACGTTCTGCAGGTCGGGGCTAACAGCTGAAACGCCTACCGCCGTGTTGATCAGCGTCGGCCACAGGCAGCACAGCGATACGGTGAACAGCGAGGTCAGGAACGACTTGGCAAACATGGGATCGGGCGTGACATACACGGCGCTGACCACCATAGTCACCAGCGGCAGCCAAGCCAGCGGCGACACCGGCTTGAACAGCTGGATCACCGGGTTCAACGCCGAGTACAAAGCCCCATTGAGACCGATACAGATCCCCAGCGGAATCGCGATCAGTCCGGCAATGACGAATCCGGCCAGCACGGTAACCAAGCTGGTGCCGATCTGGTCAAAGAACGTCGGCTTACCGGTGTACTCGCGGATCTTAGCCTCATAGCTCGGATCCTTGGCGATACGCTCAGCATTGCGCGTCTCCTGCCGCTCGTAGAACTCCGCCTCGCGGTTACGCTCAGCGGCGTGATCGGCAATCAGCGACAGCGTCTGCTGATACACCTGGCTAGGCCCCGGAAACTCGCCCAGCGAGGTATGTATCTGTTTGGCGCCCGCCTGCCAGATCATCAGGAACACCAGGAGTCCGAGCAGCGGCAAACCCAGGGCACGGGCGGTGCGCTTGAACCAGCTACTCAGGGTATCGTTGCTTTTGACGCCGGCAATGCTGGATACGCCGGCCAGGGTCATGCGAATGCTACTCATCGTTAATTCTCCTTCCTCCAGATGGATGGCCCCTCAGTCGAGAGGCCAGGGGAGGATCAGATCTTGTCGGCGCCTTTCAGGCCGATATTGAACTTTTCCAGATACTCGTTGGGCTTCTTGCCATCGTAGGTAATACCGTCGATGAACTGGGTCTGCGGAGCCTTGAAGCCATCTTCGGTGGCGAAATCCGGGAAGTCCGCTGCATCCATCAGCCCGTCGGCGATCAGCTCCTTGGCAGCCGTTGCGTAGATATCCGGGCGGTAAACCTTCTTGGCCACATCCATGTACCAGCTATCCGGCTTCTGCTCGGCAATCTGGCCCCAGCGACGCATCTGGGTCAGATACCAGATCGCATCGGAGTAGTAGGGGTAGGTCGCGTTGTGACGGAAGAACACATTGAAATCGGGCACATCACGCTTGTCGCCCTTTTCATATTCGAAGGTACCGGTCATGGAGTTGGCGATGACATCGGCATCGGCACCGACATAGGCCGGGCGGGAGAGGATATCCACGGCTTCCTTACGGTTGGCGTTGTTGTTCTCATCCAACCACTTCGCGGCGCGGATCATCGCCTTGACCACGCGAATGTGAGTGTTGGGGTACTTCTCGGCCCACTCTTTGGAGACACCGAACACCTTCTCGGGGTTGTCCTTCCAGATCTCGTAGTCGGTGATCACCGGTACACCGATGCCCTTGAATACGGCCTGCTGGTTCCACGGCTCACCCACGCAGTAACCGTAGATGGTGCCAGCTTCCATGGTCGCCGGCATCTGCGGCGGCGGGGTCACCGAGAGAAGCGCATCGGCCTGCAGCTGACCGCTGGTATCGCCCTTTTCCGGAGCATAGTAGCCGGGGTGGATACCGCCGGCGGCGAGCCAGTAACGCAGTTCATAGTTGTGGGTAGAGACCGGGAACACCATGCCCATGTTGAACGGCTTGCCCTCGGCGCGGTATTTATCCACAACCGGCTTGAGGTAGTCCGCCTTGATCGGATGCACCGGCTTGCCATCCGGACCGACCGGAATGTTCGGCTTCATCTGCTCCCAGATCTCATTGGAAACGGTGATGCCGTTGCCGTTCAGGTCCATGCTGAACGCGGTGATGATATCGGCCTTGGTACCGAAACCGATGGTCGCACCCAGCGGCTGACCGGCCAGCATGTGCGCGCCGTCGAGCTGGCCGTCGATGACACGGTCAAGCAGCACTTTCCAGTTCGCCTGCGCCTCCAGCGTGACGTACAGGCCCTCGTCCTCGAAGTAGTGTTTCTCGTAGGCGATAGCCAGCGGCGCCATATCGGTCAGCTTGATGAAACCGAACTTGAGCTCCTCCTTTTCCGGATAGCCCACCTCGGCCAACACGGAGTTGGAAGCGGTCAACGTGGCCAGGCTGATGGAAGCGGCCAGCAGCATTTTTTTGCACAGCGAGCGTCGATTCAGAGTTGCTTTCATATTCAGTCCTCTTGAAACACAAAAAAGGGCGCCGCTCCGGTGACTGGTCTTCAAACTCCAGTCACCGGAACGGCGCCCTTGCCGTAATCGTCTGCTTGTAAAGGCCTCGTCGGCCCCTTTAACACTTTCCGGATCGGTGTCTGCCGCCATTGACAGACTGTGATCCTGATTGACGTGTATTTAGCAGGCGCTGTGCCAACAATTTATTTTCAATTACATATCAAGCAATTAGAGTAAAAGTATTTCAATCAGCCAAGGCTATTGAACAAATTTTGCGCACCAGCAACAGGCATATTGCACCGTGACTGTTCAAAAATGGCGCAATCCGAAACAGATGCCATCGATAAAGTCGTTCGTATTTGGCACCAGCACGCCACGGGTACCGGAGAGCTCGCTTTGAGCCCCGTCACGGCCCTCGATTCGGTAATCCGCGACCGGCGCATTCAGTCCCATAGCCTCGGCAACTTCCCGGTACAGGTCGGTATTGAACACTTCATCCAGCACGGGATTGTCCACAGGGCCCTGCCACTGCCCGGCTTCACGCATCTGTCCGAGCAGCCAGGCACCTTGAGAGCGCCAGGGGAAGTTGGTGTCAGCGCCGTAAAAGCGCTGCTCCAATTGAGGTGCAAACAGCCCCCTGTCGTGCAGAGGTTCGATCTCGAGATCCAGATAGGGCGGCAGCGACAAACACTGATACAAGGATTCGCTGTGCTGATGCGATTCCAGCCAGCGGCACGCCTTGAGCAGTGCCATCAGTACCGCACGATAGGTTTGTGGATGTTCGTCAGCCCACTGTCGAGTGACGCCAAACACCTTCTCCATCATGTTGCTCCAGACCTGATGCCCGGTTGCAACGATGCGCCCTACTCCGCCGATCTCGGCCAGCGAATTCCAGGGCTCACCCACGCAACAGCCGTCGATCTGCCCTGAAGCCAGAAGGTCCACCATCTGTTTTGGCGGTGCGCCAATGAACTCCACCTGTCGCGGGGAGATCCCGGACACGTTCAGCCAATAACGCAACTGATAGTGGTGGCAGGAGTAGGGATAAACTGTCGCCAGTTTCAATGGCCGCTCAAGTCCCGTCAGGTGCGCGCGCAGCAGTCGCCCGCTGAGCAGTGGATCGGCGCCCTCCTCGCCGGGTTCGATACCGGCCGCATCCGCCAGCCCTGCCGCCAGCGTGATGGCGTTGCCGTTTCGACTCATGACCAGCGCCGTTTCCATCGCCACGGGCGGCGCGCCCAATCCGAGAGATGATGCCAACGGCATGGGGGCAATCATCTGGGCACCGTCGAGCAACCCATAGGCAACCTTGTCGCGCACGCTGGCCCAGGAGTTCTCGCGCTGAAGACGCACATCCAGCCCCTGTTCGGTAAAGAAACCCTGCTCGCGCGCCACAACCAGGGGCGCACTGTCGAGCAGCGCCACAAACCCCAGTGTGAGGCGCTCTTTTTCCGGCACCAGCCGATCCATATCAAAGCCTGTGCCGCTCATAACACCTCCAAAACCTGAATCACGCTGCGCGCCACGTCCACCAGCTTCTGCGATCGGTCCATCGCCAGCTTACGCAGCGTCCTGAATGCCTGCTCTTCGTCACACCCCTGATGCTTCATCAGCATCCCTTTGGCCTTCTCGATCAGCTTGCGATCCTCAAGTTCGGTGCGCGTCTGCAAAAGCTCCGAGCGCAGATTCTGGAACTCCTCGAAACGTGCGATGGCAACATCGAGAATCGGCTTTACGCGATTAGGCTTCAAGCCATCGACAATATAGGCACTGACACCGGCCTTGATGGCGGCGCGGATATTGTTGGGGTTGTCATCCTTGTCGGCAAAAAACACGATCGGTCTTGGATTCTGCTGATTCACCACAGACATATGCTCCAGCGTATCCCTGTCCGGCGAATCCATATCGATAATCACGATATCGGGCTGCACCCGCTCGACATGATGGCGAAGGGCCGCCGTGGTCGTCAGTCTGCAGACCACGGTGTACCCCTGGGCCTGCAACTCCTGCTCGACCATGGCCGCACGTTCGGTCTCGTCGTCGACGAGCATGACCGATAAACCGTCGTTTCCCACGCTGGGCGCGCTCCTGTTTCTGCGATGGATGGATCGTTAAACCTCTATTAAAGAGGAATAGCGCTTAGCAATAGATATTCCAAATAACAGCGCCGTTTTTTTCAGCCTGTAGCGACACAATCCCAGCAATATGCACCTAAATAGGGCATTCACATAACCAAAACGCCCCCCGATCGCGCACAAACCGACCTGCCGCACACCTCACGCGCCCTACTAATGCCTTGATTAAAGGTAACTTATCGAGAGTGGCACCGCTTTTGCTCTAACCCAGCAACCAAACAGAATTGAGGTCCGTGCGGGTACGCCCGCATCGGTCCAAGGCAAAGGCGCCTGATCATCGTGTCCCACGGGAGATACGATGATCAGGCGCCTTTTTTATTGAGAGCTCGCTGATGAACGACACCACCACCTGCCCGTACTGCGGCGTCGGCTGTGGCGTAAAAGCCCAAGTCCAGGACCAGAGTATCATCGCAGTATCCGGCGACCGGGAACACCCGGCCAATGCCGGCCGCCTCTGTGTCAAAGGCAGCGCCCTGCACGAAACCACATCCGCCAGTAATCGACTGCTGTCGCCCCGTGTAGCAGGTGTGGAGGTGTCATGGGATACGGCGCTGGACAACGTTGCCGAGCGTTTGCAGGCGATTATCGACCGTGACGGCCCAGGCGCTGTCGCCATGTATCTGTCCGGACAGTTACTGACGGAAGACTACTATGTGGCCAACAAGCTGATGAAAGGCTTCATCGGCTCGAGCCACGTGGACACCAACTCGCGGCTGTGTATGTCGTCTACCGTTGCCGGTTACAAGCGCGCCTTCGGCGGCGACCTGATGCCCTGCAGCTATGATGACATCGACCATGCCGAGCTGATGATTCTGGTCGGCTCCAACGCGGCGTGGAATCACCCCATCCTCTACCAGCGCATGGTTGCGGCCAAGCGCGCTAACCCGGCGCTGCGTGTTGTGGTGCTCGATCCGCGCCGGACTGCCACCTCCGATCTTGCCGATCTTCAGCTCTCGCTAAAACCCGGGAGCGACGCACAGATTTTCAACCTGCTGCTGGTCGAACTTGCACGTAGAGGGCAACTGAATGAGGCCTACATTTCGGCACACACCGAAGGTTTTGAAGCTGCGCTGTCCGCCGCACAGGAAAGCGCGCCCGATATCGCATCGGTCGCGCTCGACTGCGACGTTTCCGAACAGGATCTGTCGAGCCTTGTGGACTGGTTCTGCAACACCGAGAAGACGCTGACGTTCTTTTCCCAAGGGATCAACCAGTCCAGCAGCGGCACCGATAAGGTTAACGCCATCATCAACTGTCATCTGGCGACCGGACGACTGGGCAAGCCCGGCATGGGCCCCTTCTCCCTGACAGGACAGCCCAATGCCATGGGCGGTCGCGAGGTGGGCGGACTGGCCAACCAGCTGGCGGCACATATGGATTTCTCCAGCGCAGCCAGTATCGAGCGCGTCGAGCGTTTCTGGCAGGCACCCAATATGGCACGCGCCGAGGGTTACAAGGCGGTGGATCTGTTCGATGCTATCGAACGTGGCGAGATCAAAGCGGTATGGATTATGGCGACCAACCCGGTGGTCAGCTTGCCGGATGCCAACCGCGTGCGCAAAGCGCTTGAGCGTTGTGAGCTGGTTATCGTGTCCGAATGCATGTCCCGAACAGACACGCTGGATCTGGCCCATATCGCGCTCCCGGCCACCACTTGGGGTGAGAAGAACGGCACCGTAACTAACTCCGAACGCCGAATCTCCCGTCAACGCGGTCTGATTTCCGCGCCGGGCGAGGCACGCCATGACTGGTGGGCTATCTGCGAGGTCGCCAAACGACTGGGTTATACACAGGCCTTCGACTACCGCGCACCTGTGGAGATTTTCCGTGAACACGCCGCTCTATCGGGCTTTGAGAACGCAGGTTCACGCGGCTTCGACATCAGTGCCATGAGCACCATCGGTGCGCAGGAGTATGACCACCTGAAACCGATACAGTGGCCGATCACGGCCGATGCACCTCAGGGCACCGAGCGGCTTTTCAGCGATGGCCGTTTTTTTACCCCTTCGCAGCGCGCACGATTCCTTACCATCACGCCGCGCCAACCTGCTCAGCAGACCGATGCGGACTACCCGTTGCGGCTCAATACAGGGCGCATCCGGGATCAATGGCACACCATGACACGCACAGGCCGCGCTGCACGTCTCCTGCAACATCGGCCCGAGCCGTTCATCGAGATCCATCCGCAGGATGCCGAGCGCTTTCAGCTAAAAGACGGTGCCCTTGCCGAACTCTTTAACGATCTGGGGCACTACCGTGCACCGGTTGTGATCACAACACACCAGCGCCCGGGTGAACTGTTTATCCCGATGCACTGGAGCCGACAGTTTTCAGGCGATGCGATCAGCGGGTCACTTATCGCATCCGAAACCGATCCGGTATCCGGCCAACCCGAGTCCAAGCAGGGACGCGCCGGGCTGCGTGCGGTAGACACCCGATGGCGCGCACGCCTACTGGTACGCCAGGCGCTTGAACTCCCCGTGACTTACTGGACCCGCGTGCCGCTTGAGCA
The DNA here is from genome assembly GCF_000705555.1 of Marinobacterium lacunae. GTDB lineage: Bacteria > Pseudomonadota > Gammaproteobacteria > Pseudomonadales > Balneatricaceae > Marinobacterium_D > Marinobacterium_D lacunae. Next base: position 48,689 of record NZ_JMQN01000015.1, on the reverse strand, counting down.
CTGCACCAGCTACCGGCTCGCCGACACGCACACCGTCGATAACTGGGATAACTGGTGTCATCGCTACTTGGGCGAGGCGCCGTCGATGCGCCTGCACGACGGACATGATGGCCGCTACCGGGCCTGCGGTCTGCGCGATGGCAAGCTCAACTGGCTTCTGCTTGTCGAGCGCGACGACGCTCTGCCGGATCTGGACTGGCTTGACCAGCAATTCGCAGCTAGCACGCTCGATACCGATCAACGGCGCCAACTGCTGGCGGCCACCGCCCCGGGCAATCAACCCTGCGGCGCTGTCGTCTGCAGCTGCTTTCAGGTTCGCGAACCCGAGATTCGCGCTGCCGTTCTGGCAGGCGCCAACAGCGCGGAGCGACTCGGTGCACAGCTCAAGTGCGGCACCAATTGCGGCTCCTGTATTCCGGAGTTGAAAGCGCTGATATCCGATACAACCGAGGAGGTTGAACATGCTCTGGAGTAACGCCTACCCCCTGTTTGGTCAGCTGATGAGCAAGGTCGCAGGTCTTGGCATCGGCAACGGTGCGCGTGATACGGGCCACAACCGCCAGACGATGCGAAACGCCCGAACACCGGGACAGGTGCATCTGATCGGCTGTGGTCCCGGCGCCATGGATCTGCTGACCGTACGTGCACTGCGACTGATCGAACGCGCGGAGGTGGTGATCTACGACCGGCTCGTCGGCGAGGATATTCTGGCGCTGATCCCACACTCGGCTCAGCGTTACTATGTCGGCAAGGCACCCGGTCACCACAGCGTATCGCAGGCCCGCATCGGTGAGTTGATGGTTGAACAAGCCCTGCAAGGAAACACAGTGCTGCGTCTCAAGGGCGGCGACCCGGCCATCTTTGCCCGCATGGCCGAGGAGATCGAGGCACTCAATAACGCCGGTATCCAATGGCATATCGTCCCCGGCATCACGGCCGCTTCGGGCTGTGCCGCGGCTGCCGGTATACCGCTTACGGACCGCAACAGCGCACATCAAGTACGCTTTATCACGGCCACCCACCATGCCGACCACCTCCAGCACGACTGGGCAGCGCTGGCGAGGCCCGACCAGACACTGGTGTTCTATATGGGGCTGGAGTCGCTGACCGCTATCAGTGCGTCGCTGAGGGCCCACGGATTGCCCGATGACTGGCCCATACTGCTGGTTGAAAATGGCACGCGGGACACTCAGCGCAACCTGCTTTCAACGCTGGATAGCGTGGTCGAACAGGCGCAGGAGGCCCGCTTCAAAACGCCGAGTCTGATCATTGTCGGGCAGGTTACGCGCAGCGCAAGGCAAACCGCCACACTCCTTGCCCAAACAGTGCACGCGGCGTGACAATATAAACCCGCATCGCTGATAAAATGGTTGGTTGTGACAGCAGGTAAAAAACATTACGCAGGGCTGATTCTGGCCGGCGGCCGCGGTACCCGCGCCGGCGGTGAAGACAAGGGGCTGTTGGAGTATCAAGGTCGGGCGTTGGTCGAGTTTTCGATTCAGGCGCTGCAGCCCTTCTGTGATCCGCTGTTCATCAACTGCAACCGCAATCAGGATCGTTACGCCCGATATGGGCTGCCCCTGCTCAGCGATCCCGACGACAGCCATCCTGGCCCTCTGCGCGCACTGGCGCAGCTGCTGCCACATCTTCCCGATAAAGATCTGATTACCCTGCCGTGCGATACCCCAGGTGTTCGTAGCGAGCATATCCAACAGCTGATCGACGGCAGTCGCAGCCAGCCCGGTCATTGGATATATGCAGCGGCTGCGGGACGCGATCACCCCCTGCACGCCATTCTGCCCGCCAGCCTGATTCCCGAACTGACTGCACTGGTGGCAGACACAGGCGAGACCCGGCTTATGCGGGCCTTGGCGCAGCTACCAAGTGTGAGGGTTGATATCGATGATGCGTTCGATCTAAACCTCAACCGCCCACTGAAAAAAAATGAGCAGATCGGGAAAAATTAGGAAAAATTCCTATAGGCAAGCCTGGGCAAAGCGACCATCATTAACACCAAGAGGTTCGCAGGAGCGCCGCACGGCTGGAAGCCGTGGTCAGGGAACAGGATAGGAACACAGGTCAGACGGATGCTGACACCTCTCTCACCCACGGATGAGTGAGCTTGGCAGGGATGCAAAAAATAGGGCTTGCAACACGGAAGTGTGCAGGCCCTTTTTACGTTTGGGGGCCAGCAACCGGCGGCGTTAGAAAACGCCGCTGCCGATCTCTCACTCTCCCGGCTTCCAGCCGGATGTGATGGGGTAGCGTCTGTCGCGTCCAAATGCTCGCTCGCTGATACGCGGCCCAACCGGCGCCTGACGACGCTTGTATTCGTTGATATCCACCAGCCGCACGACACGGTTTACATCGGCCGCCTCGAACCCTTTGGCAATAATCGCTTTGGCACTGTAGTCGCGCTCGACATAGAGCTCCAGTATACGGTCCAGCACATCGTAATCGGGCAGGCTGTCCTGATCGGTCTGATCCGGTCGCAACTCGGCAGACGGAGGACGGGTAATCACGCGCTGAGGAATCACCGCAGACAATGAGTTGCGGTATTCTGCCAGACGATACACCAGCGTTTTCGGCACATCCTTGAGGACATCGAACCCACCCGCCATATCGCCATATAGCGTCGAATAGCCAACCGCCATCTCCGACTTGTTACCCGTCGTCAGGACCAGATACCCCTTCTTGTTGGAGATCGCCATCAGCAACACACCACGGCAACGCGCTTGCAGGTTCTCTTCGGTGGTATCCATATCGGTACCGGCAAACTCTTCAGACAGCGCCGCCATGAAGCTTTCGTACATCGGTTCAATCGAGATGACGCTGTGGCGAATACCCAGCAGCTTCGCCTCTTCCGCCGCATCTTCAATGCTGATATTCGAGGTATAACGAAACGGCATCATCACCGCCTCAACGGCATCTGCGCCCAGCGCATCGACCGCCACCGCGACGGTCACCGCCGAATCGATCCCGCCAGACAAACCTAGCACGACTCCTTTGAAACCGTTCTTGCGCACATAGTCGCGCACGCCCAGTACCAACGCGTCATACACGGACTTCTCAAACCCGGGCAGCTCGCATGAGGGTTGCTCGCTCTTAACCTGACCACTGTCCAGATCGACCGTCAGTGCATACAGCGCCTCTTCAAAGAAAGCACCGGCAAAGACCGGGGCTCCCTGGGCATCAACGGCCTGTGAGCCGCCATCGAATACCAGCTCGTCCTGACCGCCAACCTGATTCACGTACAGAACAGGACAGCCCGCGATACGCGCTTGCTGACCGATGACTTCCGTCCGGACAGCCGGTTTACCGCCATGGAAGGGCGATGCGTTGATATTCAATATCAGGCTGACACCTTCAGCCTTAAGCTGTTCAACCGGTGCCGAGTGCCAGATATCTTCGCACACGCTAAGACCAATCTTGTGCCCATACAGCTCGACAACACCCGGTGTGTCGCCCGGCACGAAGTAGCGCTTTTCATCGAAAACCTGATAGTTTGGCAGACACTGCTTGGCGTATTCAGTCAGCACTTTGCCGTCACGGATAACACCGAGCATGTTGTACAGCGCACCGTTACGATAACGGGGATAACCCACCACCAGCGTAATACCCGACACCTGCTCCTTGAGCGCCTTGAGTGCCTGATCGATCCGCAGTTCAAGACTTGGCCGCAACAGCAGGTCTTCCGGGGGATAGCCACTGAGCGCCAGCTCGGGAAAGAGCACCAGATCGGCAGCCAGCTCATCGCGAGCCCGGATAGCCGTTTCGATGATACGGTCGGTATTACCCGGTATGTCACCCACAAGCAGGTTCAACTGGGCCATCGCGACCCGGATAGCGTTACTCATTTCTACTCTGAATACCTGTCAGACTTGTTCAATACGCCCTGCAACAGCATAGGGTGCCGAATCGATAATCGGCGGGCGCTCCAGTAACAGATCACTGAGCAGGCGAGTAGAGGCTGGTGCCAGCACCAACCCGTTACGGTAATGACCACAGTTGAGGTACAAACCCGACCAGCCCGGCACCGCCCCAATAAACGGGATACCCTCGGGTGATCCGGGACGCAAACCGGCCCAATGATGTTCGACGGGATATTGTGCCAGATCCGGCAGAATTTTCAGCGCCGTTTGATACAGCGACTGGCGCGCCTCTTCTGTGGTGTCCTTGTTGAACCCGACGCGCTCAAGTGTACTGCCAACCAATATACGACCGTCGGCGCGCGGGATCAGGTAACGGCCATCAAGCATGATGACTCGATCGATCAACCCGACCGGCGCCTTGAACACCATCATCTGACCACGGACCGGCTCAACCGGCAGGCGCATATTCAGGGAGCTCAACAGTTCAGCGCTCCAGGCTCCGCCGGCAACAATAGTGCTGTCGGCCCGAAACTCGCCCTGACTGGACTGCACGCCTTCGATGCGCTCACCTTGAACGACAAAGCGCTGCACCTCGCACTGCTCGATTAACGTAATATTGGGATTTTGTTCAACACTGATACGCAGCGCACGACCCAAACGCGGGTTGCGAATACTGGCCACCTCCGGCATCCACATCGCCGAGGTAAACTCAGGATTGATGCGCGGTTCTTTCTCATGGATGAACGCACCGTCAACTTTGGTCAACGGCCGGTAGTGGTCATGTCCCCAGCGCAGCGCCTCAGCTTCGTCCTGCACATCCACCATCAGAATACCCTTCTGGCGCAACTCAGGATCACAGCCAGTTTCGGCCAGCAGCTCCTGAGCCAACAGGGTGTAGCTGCTCTGAGACCATAGCGCGAGACGGGTAACAGCGTCACCGTGACGCCAGGGATAAAGAGGGGAGACGATACCGCCGCCAGCCCAGGAGGCTTCGTGGGCACAGACACCACGCTCAAGAAGAGTCACCTTAGCGCCAGAACGCGCCAGCTCGCGGGCCGTCATCAGACCGATGACGCCCGCGCCTATGACTAAAATACTAAGCAACTTTTACCCTTATAAACAGCAGCCAACTCTCTTCCTTCAGTTAGGGTTGAATAGCGTTGAAATCCACTCCTGTTACTGGTGTACCAACGGAATCAATCGCGACAGGATAAGATGTTGGATCGAAATAATCATCTTTATCTGAGGTGTTAGGGGTGACAGTCACGGTAACACCTGCCGTACCAGCCGGCAGCTCACAGTTATAGGCTCGCGTGGTGCCTACAGCCTTTTCAAGCGTACAATAATCACCTAGGCTGGTAGATAACGTCACTTTATTAAGAGCCGCACCATTTAGACCATTAATAGTTCCAGATATTATTACCGGACCACCGGCTACAGACCCAATAGTAGCGATAATCGTATCAGAAAGTATGGTGGGCGAAGGAATGATTTTATTGTCCTTCAGTGGAAAGCTACTTGCTGAATCATAGTTATTACCTAGCAAGCCTGTATTATCACTCTTGGAGTACGCAGTAATGGCCGCAGAACCTGTTCCACTGACTGCCATCGTTACAGCCCCACGACTGTATACACCATAGTAATCCGCGTCCGAATCTTCAATCGTATCAATAACATCACTGCTAACTGTTGCCACAGCATCTGGGTTAGAACCCCAAGTCGTCAACAGTGTTGTATTGATCTCAAAGAAAGGCGTAATCGGCAACCAAGCTTGGGAGGCAATCATGCCAGCCGATGCAATCGATGCGATCTCGCTTTTCCAAGCACTATCATAGGAGAGATCATCATAGTAGATACCTCTTGAGAGCAATTGCGTAATCTCGCCATTATTTGCTGTAAAGTCACGCCCACCCGGCATAGCCGCCGATGAAGTAGGAAAGACTTGATGCTGTATTGTATCGACAATAAAGCTTTGATAATCACTGAGCGCTGAACTGGCTGTACTGGCGATAAAGTCATAGGGCATAACATTCAGATCAACCATTTTCCAGTCTGGAAATAGTCTGAATACTCCATCAACCCTTCGGAAGCGACATGCTTCCGGGTAAGTATTTCCAATGATAGCTTCAGCTCCAGTTAATAATCCTGTTGCTGTATCTACGGCATAATGTGGATGAGCATTGCTTGGGCTTGGGTCCTTAAAACCAGGAACTTCGTTTGATTTATATATACCCGTAACGCCCGTATCGGTTGAGTCATGATGACCTGAGCAGCATCGGTCACAATAGGCCGATTGATCAAAATCACTATCTGGCACCCCCGTTTTGTCCCCGGCTTCACCTGTATAAGAGATGCCTTTTTTAACAACCAACTCACCATTTTCATACTTGTAGTGATACGGTGTCTGCAGGGATTGACCACTACCTGACTGCAACTCACAGAAGCAATTGACAGTGAGAAACTCTTCCTGAACCTGCTTAATACTATTCTTAGAATAGGTTGTAGTTACGAATTTAACTTCGGTGCTCTCATTATCTTGATTTTTCTTTTTAGTAACCTCTGGAAGCGGTGTAGAGGTTTCTTTGATATCGCCATTACCGAGATCTATAGGTATGACATCCGGAACGTTGCCCGCAGCATGACTAACAATCGGACTTCCTCCTCCAAAACCTGTAATTCCCAGCAATGGAGCAACGTTTGGGTCAATCCGTGCCAAAAGTGTAGACAGCGCCAAACTTCCGCCATCCCAATTAACACGAACCGTAATTTCTTTGTACTCTGATGTATTAACTGCGGACGAAACCGTATTAATACCCACCCAATCTAGGGTGTAATTAACTGATGAGTTTCCCACCGACACTGATTCAATCTCGCTCGTCGGTAAAGCGGTAGATCCAATTTCATCGTAATCGACAATTGACTGATAATCTCGAAATTCTTCAAGTTTTTTCTCTGCCAAAGCCATACCCACAGCGCGTTTTTCCGAGTCAGAGGCCCCACGAATAAAACTTGTTTGTAGCTGAAGTAATGCCGCCAACCCTACCATTACTACGACTAGAGCCACCAAAACTTCAATGAGGGTAAATCCTAAAGACCTGCTAGAATACCCAATTCCATTTTTATAACTCATAGTCATAACCTCTAGTTCATATCCGTCCAAGATCCAGGGAATCTCGCTAACGAATCGTATCCTTCACCATCATTGGATAATTTATCGAGTAAGTCATTCGCATATACTAGAGTAAAATTACCATTGAGATGATCCGGCCCACTATTCACTAATATTGCCCCATAAATCGTCGCACCGCCTGTGAATGAAGCACTAAACTCCTCCGAAGCAGTATAAATATCGCTAAACGCAAACAAAATACCATAAATGATAGTCTTTGCATTCGCAGTGATATCACCGTGAACTACCAATATGAAGGGAGCGTTTTCACTCCCCACCCTGGTGGGCAACTTACAGTCGCCTTCTATCCAAATCAGAGGAAGCTCACCGTCATACGCACCGCCAGAGTAAAAAATTTCTCCAGTATTCTCACCCAAGTCATCACAGGTCACACCATATTGCATTCCTAGTTCTCGATAGGCCTGCCAAGCTGACGGCGTTACACCTGAATCACCACCACAGGCAGCGGAGTCCGCGTAAACATTTGGTCCAAATAAGTTTTCAAATGTATCAGGTACACATGGATCCGCTACTATATCTGCGCAATCTTCTGGATCTGCCACCACTTTAGAATCACACAATTTTTGGTTGGCTGGCACAGCATTGTCGCAACTGCAGTCATCGCAGACCCATTCAGCATCTCCACCCTTAACCTCACTGGCGTTTCCTCCCGCATACAGGAATTCGTCCAGGTTGCAAGTTTCCCAAGCACCTGTGCCCTGTGTCTGTGCTGACTCAGCCCACACAGACACAGGTACACCATCCCCGCCCCCATTAGGGTTGGTTACGATGGAAAAGGTGCCCTTAATTGCAGCATTACCGTTAGCCATCAAAGGTGGAAGCTCACCTGTCGCGAGCAGCGGAACAATTCCATACTTTTCCTCAATGGTCGCCGAGCCTGTCTGATCCGGCGACTCACCTACCGAGGTAATCGTGGCAAAGCCCCCTGATACCACTATCGAAACTTGAGCGTCGGTTTCACTGCCAGACGGTATAGCGACAGAGGTCGTACCGCTAGGTGTCCAGGCCGAGCCATCCTCGACATACTTCATCGCACCATAATCCAAGCCTCCCTGCGCGACATGGAATGCCTCTTTGGCTCGGTTTGTATTAGCCCCGGTTTTCAACTCTAACGTGGTGACACGACTAACAGTTAAAACCGTTATTGTGAGCAGCGCCAGCAGCACCACAGCAACTATCAGCGTCGCTGCGCCGCGCTGCGATTGATAACTGTGACTCCGCAAATGTATGAAGCGGTGACTAGAGATCATTTCTCACCCTCACTTCCTCGATTAGCTCCTTAACCAACCGATCATCCGAAGCCGACTCACCCCGCAAGGTAATACGGATCGAACGCGCAGCGGCAGAGGCGAACGACGCCGCCGATGGAAGCCGTTCGAACAACAATTCGGTGATGACGGTTGTACTGTCATCGGTCAGGTTTTCCCAATTGCCAGGCAATACCGAGCAGTCCACACCACCAGTTAATGTCGATGAAGACGTCCACAGCACTTCGACGGCATTCTGTGCATCATCCAGTCGATACCCCATCAGATGTTCAATGGTTGCAGAACCATCTGCATCGTAATCGTAAGAAAGAACCACACATGAGTTGCTGTCAGATGACTTTGGCGAGGTAAACACATTGACTGGCAAGCCTCCGGAAACTACACCATGGGGGTTACCTGTCAGCGTTCCGCCAGCCCAATACCCCGCCCTTCGAATATCCCGTACCATCATGTCCATGACTGTTCGCAACTCCTGGCTCAGGCGAACGGAGGTGACAGTTTGCTTGGTAATACCCAATGTGGAGACATACATCGAGATGGCGATTCCGGTCACTATCAGACCCAGCAACAGGGCGATCATCATCTCGATCAGTGTAAAGCCTGTTTCCCGGCGCATCTTCAGCATGACTCATACCCCGGGACGTTGGAGCCTGCTGGCGTACATAATCTGACACGGCCCAACAGGCTCATGACAAGACGCATCTGTGTGCCGCTGTCTCCGGTAAAGTAGATTGACCCAGCCGGTGAGAGCGTGCCACGCTTGGGATCGAAGGTAATGACGGAACCGGCCACCGAGGCTGCACTCATGGTAACGCCCGGGAAGTCATCGACATCCGTCACTCTGCGTACGCCATCTATGGTGCAAAACGCATTGCCCGAATCCGAGCAGTCACAGGATGTGGCGCTCGACGCCTCCTCCAATCCATAACACCAGTCGTTCGATGGTGTGTCATCGAACTTGACGAAGATAACCTGATTCCGCTTGATAGATTCTGCACGTGCCAGCTGAAGATCTGCATACAGGGTTTGTGCAGCGCCGGTAAGACGTCTATTCTCGAAGAAGTCGCGGAAGGCGGGGGCGGCTACGGTGGCCAGTATGGCGACGACGACAAGCGTGACCACAAGCTCTATGAGCGTGAAGCCTGTCTCTCTATCATAGAGATCCTCGAAGGTTCTCCGTGTGTCTTTCCGTGGAAAAAGAGCCATCACCGGATCAAATCCTTTCGTCAGGATGTTAAGATTGGGTTAACCAAGCATAGCAGCATAAGGGAACTACAGTGAACCACTCATCCCGCGGTTTTACATTAATCGAGCTCATGATAGTGGTAGTTATTATCGGTATCATCGCTGCAATCGCCTATCCATCGTACAAGAGCTACGTCAGAGAGGCTCGGCGAGCCGAGGCTCAGGCGGTTCTTCTCGATGGCCAGATCAAGCAGGAACGCTACCGTGCCTACAATAACGCCTATGCAACAGCGGCCCAACTTACAGCTGAAAGCTTAGGCTTGAACAGCGCTGATTACTATACTTTCACCGTGACCAATATCACGTCATCAACCTACACGATTAACGCAGCCCCGGTTGCTGGTTCAGATCAGGTGAATGACTGCGGAGGGGCTACGCTGACCGTTAACCAGAGCAACACAAAAACGCCCGCTGGCTGCTGGAAAGATTAATGGTTCATAGGTTGTCGAGCTTAATCGACTGCCGTGATCCTGACCTCGAACAACAGCGTCTTACCGGCGAGCGGATGGTTAAAGTCCACCATTACCCGCTCTTCGTTAAACTCCGTGATAACACCCGGGATTTCGCCGCCGGGCTCCTTGAACGCAATGACCAACCCCGGTTCAAGCTCCATATCGTCGAAATCACTGCGCGACATCACCTGAATGTTGCTCGGATTATGCTGACCGAACCCTCTCTCTGGGGCGATGGTAAGCTCGACATGCTCACCGGCCTTGAGGCCCAGCATCGCCTGCTCGAAACCTTCCGGTATATTGCCGTCACCAAAAGTAAAGCTGACCGGATCTCGATCAAAGTTTGAATCAACGACCTGACCGTCCTGCAACTTGATCGCAAAGTTAAGACTGATCGATTTACCCGGCCCTACCGCCTGCTCACTCATTGTTTTTCCTCTCCGGCGGAACCCGAACCGCCAAACAGCATATCGAAAATAAGTAGACCCGCTCCCAGCGTTATCGCACTGTCAGCCAGGTTAAACGCCGGGAAGTACCAGCCGGCGTAATGTACGGAAATGAAGTCAACCACATGGCCGAGCACGATGCGGTCATAGAGGTTGCCCAAAGCGCCGCCGAGCAAGAGTGCCAGCCCAACGCCTAACCACCAGGGCTTTAACGGTGTCTTTCGCATCCAGATCAACAGCATCGCACTGACACCCAGCGCAATTAGGATAAACAGCCAACGCTGCCATCCACCTGCACCCGACAGGAAGCTGAAGGCGGCCCCCTTGTTATAGAGCAGTGTCAGGTCAAAGACCGGCAGAATGGGAACCGGATTGGCGTACTCAAGCATATTCTGCGCAAGATACTTGCTGCCCAGATCCAGCAGGATGACAAGCAGGGATACCCACAGCCAGCGCAACGCGCTGGCTTCTTTAGCTGCAATACTCATCAGGCGTACTGGCGCTGTTCACCTTCGCCACTGACGTTGTCGATACAACGACCGCAGAGCTCGGGATCTTCCGCGTGCTGACCAACATCCTCGCGATGATGCCAGCAACGAGCGCACTTGGCGTGCTCGGAGGCCTTGACCGCCACCTTGAGTCCCGACACCTCGGTATCACGAGCATCACCGCCCTCTGCCAGGGGCTTCAGGCGAGCGACCGACGTGATCAACACAAAACGCAGCTCATCACCGAGACGGGCCAGGTCGCTCTCGACCTTTTCGTCCACATAGAGTGTCACTTCAGCTGCAAGCGAAGCCTTGACCAGCTTCTCGGTACGAGCATCTTCGAGGCACTTGTTGACCGCATCCTTAACCGCCATGACCCGCTGCCAGAAACCGGCATCGAACTCACCGCTATCGGCGGAGACATCAAGCCCCTCATACCAGGTGGTCAGCAGCACGCTGTCGCGGCGCTCACCCGGCAACACCTCGTAGATCTCCTCGGCGGTGAAACTCAGAATCGGTGCGATCCAGCGCGTCAGTGCCTCCGCGATGTGGAACAGTGCACTCTGACAGGAGCGACGCGCCAGGCTGTCCGGCTTAGTGGTGTATTGGCGATCCTTGATGATATCGAGGTAGAAACCACCGAGTTCGCGTACACAGAAGTTATGCACCTGCTGATAAACATCGAGGAACCGGTAGCTGTCGTAAGCGTCGATCACCTTTTTCTGCAGCGCGGCCGTTGCACCGACCGCCCAGCGATCCAGCGCCAGCATCTCGGCAGGTTTCACCATATCGGTCGCCGGATCAAAACCGTTCAGGTTCGCCAGCAGGAAGCGCGCAGTATTTCGGATACGGCGATAGGAGTCGGCTGTACGCTGCAGAATCTGCGTGGACACCGCCATCTCGCCGGAATAATCAGTGGACGCAACCCACAAGCGCAGGATGTCAGCACCCAGGGTATCGGTCACTTCCTGGGGCGCGATCACGTTGCCGAGCGACTTGGACATCTTGTAGCCCTTCTCGTCGACGGTGAAGCCGTGTGTCAGCACCTGCTTGTAGGGTGCGCAATCATTGATCGCGATCGAGGTTTTCAGCGACGACTGGAACCAGCCTCGATGCTGGTCCGAGCCTTCAAGGTACATGTCGGCCGGGAAGCGCAGACCATCACGCTGCTCCAGTACAGAGTAGTGGGTCACACCGGAGTCGAACCAGACATCAAGTGTGTCGGTCACCTTGTCATAATCGCCCGCTTCATCGCCGAGCAACTCAGCTGCATCCAGCTCGAACCAGGCATCGATACCGCCCTGCTCGATACGCAGTGCGACCTGCTCGATCAGCTCCTGAGTACGCGGGTGCAATTCACCACTCTGCTTGTGGGTAAACAGGGTAATCGGTACCCCCCAGGTACGCTGACGGGATACACACCAATCAGGACTCTGTTCAACCATCGCCTCGATACGGTTCTGCCCCCACTCGGGGAACCATTGAACGCCCTTGATCGCGTCCAGCGCATGCGCCTTGAGCTTCTTCTCCTCCATAGAGACAAACCACTGAGGTGTCGCACGGTAGATCAGCGGGGTTTTGGTACGCCAGCAGTGCGGATAGCTGTGCTCGAAGCGCTTCATGTGAACCAGTTTGCCCTCACGCTCCAGCGCATCACACACAGGCTCGTCCGCCTTGTAGACGTGGACACCCGCGAACTCACCGGCCTCGTCGGTATATGTTCCGTTGGCCTGCACCAGATTCAGGGTCCCCAGGCCATACTGCTGACCGACAACAAAGTCTTCCATACCGTGATCCGGCGCGGTATGGACGGCACCGGTACCGGCATCGGTCGTAACGTGGTCACCGAGAATAACCGGAACCTGGCGGTCGTAGATCGGGTGTTTGAGCGTGAGCAGCTCAAGCGCACTGCCGTTACAGGTCGCCAGCACCTGATACTGCTGCACGCCCCAACGCGCCATGATGTCATCAACCATGTCGGCCGCCAGCACCAGACGCTCGGCACCCTGATTGATGTGTGCCTCGACCAGCGCATAGTCGAGCGTACCGTTCAGGGAAACGGCTTGGTTGGCCGGAATGGTCCAGGGTGTAGTAGTCCAGATGACAACCGAAACGGCCCCCGCGCCTGCTTCAGTACCGAACAGCTTCAGCACCTTGTCCTGATCGACGACGGTGAAGCGGACATCGATGGCGGTAGAGGTTTTGTTCTGATACTCCACCTCGGCCTCAGCCAGCGCCGACTGCCCCACCACACTCCAGTAGACAGGCTTATACCCTTTCACCAGATGGCCGTTCTCGATGATTTTACCGAGCGCACGCACGATATTGGCTTCAGTGCCAAAGTCCATGGTCAGGTAGGGATTATCCCAGTCGCCCAGCACGCCAAGACGGATAAAATCAGCCTTCTGACCTTCCACCTGCTCACGGGCATACTCGCGGCATTTCTGACGAAACTCGCGGTAAGGCACCTTGTCTCCCGCCTTGCCGATCATAGTTTCCACCTTGTGCTCGATCGGAAGACCGTGGCAGTCCCAGCCGGGCACATAGGGCGCATCGAAACCACTCAGGGTCTTCGACTTGATGATCATATCCTTGATCACCTTGTTGACCGCATGACCGATATGGATGTTGCCGTTGGCGTACGGAGGGCCATCATGCAGGATGAACTGCTCACGTCCCTTGCCCTCTTCGCGCAGTTTGGCGTAGAGATCGATCTGCGCCCAACGCTCCAGCCGCGCAGGTTCGCGACCAGGCAGATTCCCGCGCATCGGGAAAGCCGTTTCAGGCAGGTTCAGTGTCGGTTTGTAATCGGTCATGGTGGATAATTCCCAGCTTCAACTTTGCGACGATGCCGAAGTCAGCCAACCTCTGGCAGCCCCGATATCCGCTTTAATCTGTGCTTTGAGCGCGTCGAGTCCGTCGAATCGACGCTCGTCGCGCAAGAAATGTAAAAACTCTACCTGCATCAACTCGCCGTACAGGTCGCCCTTAAAATCCAGCAGGTGCACTTCCAGAACCGGCTGACGCCCATGAACGGTGGGTCGCAATCCCACGTTGCAGACACCCTGGTAACGTTTGCCCTGTACGAGAGCATTCACAACGTAAACGCCGCGCAAAGGGCAGGCGAACCGGTGCATGCGGACATTGGCGGTCGGAGACCCCAGCTGCCGTCCGAGTTTCTGTCCATGCATCACCCGACCCACAACACGGTAGGGACGACCCAGAAGGCGGGCGGCCTGGGCAAACTCATGCGCCTGCAACGCGGCGCGGACACGGGTACTGCTGACTCGCTCACCGTCAACTTCACAGGTCGCTGTTTCCTCGACAGAGAAACCATACTGCTTTCCGGCACGCTCAAGCAGGGCAAAATCACCCCGCCGGTCACAACCGAAACGGAAGTCATCGCCCACCACAAAATGGCGGACACCGAGTTTCTGAACCAACAGCTGCTCAACGAACTGATCGGCGGACATGCCGCGCAGGCGCGCGTTGAACATCAGGCAAAGCACGCGTTCTACGCCCTGAAACTCAAGAAAACGTACTTTTTCTCCAAACCGCGTCAGTCGTGGCGGAGCCTGTTCAGGCGAAAAAAACTCTCTCGGCTGGGGCTCGAAAATAATCACGACGCTGGGCAACCCCAGCTCTGCCGCCTTCGTCTGCACCTGCTGGATCACACGCTGATGACCAATGTGAACACCGTCAAAATTACCGATGGTGGCCACACAGCCCTGATGACGCTCACGCAGATTGTGTAAACCGCGGATCAATTCCATACGCGATCTGATCGTAATCCCCTAAAACTCAAGATCTGTTATCCGAGAAATGCCGCTGCGAATGCCGCGTCCATTAAATGCGAACGCAGGAGTATAGCGCACATCACCAGTGTTGATTAAGTCCTGAACACCGGCAAACCACCTCAGCCTCGCAAGTGGCGCAGCCTAAGCCCACAACCGACCAGCACAAGCACGTAGATACCCACACCACCAAACACCAATACCGACATCCATTGTGCGCGCTGCCACAGCCCGGCAGCGAGCCACTGTTCAGTGGGCACGTTAAACCACAGCAGCAAGGCACACAAAGCCGCATTGGCCAGCACCATACGCAGCGCAAACGTACGCCAGCCGGGCTGACCGGCAAAAACGCCGCCCTGAATCAACCCACGCAACAGGAATGCAGCGTTCATGTAGGCCGATAGTGTGGTGGCCAACGCCAGCCCCGCATGTGCCAACGGCCAAATCAGGATCAGGTTGAGCACCATGTTCGCCACCATCGCCTGCATGGCGATCTTGACCGGCGTTTTTGTATCCTGTCGGGAGAAGAACCCAGTGGCCAGCACCTTGATCAACATAAACGCGACCAGCCCCAATCCGTAGGCACGTAGACTTCGAGCCGACATCTCGATATCCAGCGCGCTCATTTCGCCGTAATGAAACAGCGTCGTGAGCAACGGCTCGGCCAACACAACCAGCGCTAGCGCCGCAGGCACCCCGATCAGCAGCACCATGCGTACACCCCAGTCCAGCGTCTGCTTGAAGTGCTCAGAGGATTGTTCGGCATGACGTCTCGACAAACTCGGCAGAATCACGGTGGCGATGGCGATGCCGAACACACCCAGCGGCAGCTCTGACAGGCGATCAGAATAGTACAACCAGGAAACACTCCCGGTCTGGAGAAAGGACGCCAGCACGGTATCGAGCAACAGGTTGATCTGGGCCACCGAGACGCCAAACAGGGCCGGCAGCATCAGCCTGAGAATCCGTTTCACGCCCTCGTCGTTCCAGCCCCGCTGCGGAACAGGCATCAGTTTCAACCGCGCAAGAAATGGCAGCTGAAAGACTAGTTGCAGCGCACCAGCCATAAACACCCCCCAGGCCAGCGCCAGCACGGGAGGATCAAACAACGGACTGAGCAGAACCGCAGAGGCGATCAGTGAGAGATTCAGCAATACCGGTGTAAAAGCCGGCACCGCAAATCGCCCATAGGCGTTCAGGATCGCGCCACAGAACGCGGTCAAGGATATCAACATCAGATAGGGAAAGGTGATACGCAGCATCTGCGCAGCAAGCTCGAACTTTTCACCGCCGGCAATGTAGAAACCGGGCGCAAACATTGCGGCCAACAGCGGGGCACCCAACACACACAACAGGGTTACCAGAATCAGCACAGAGCCCAAGGTGCCAGCCACCCTGTGCACCAGTTGCTGAACCGCCGCCAGGTCTCGCTGGCTGCGATATTCCGAGAGCACGGGAACAAACGCCTGGGAAAAAGCGCCTTCAGCAAACAGACGTCGCAGGAAGTTCGGAATTTTGAACGCGACAAAAAACGCATCGGCGCTGCCGCTGGCACCGAAATAACCGGCGATGACAACGTCCCGGACAAGCCCCAGAACGCGTGAAAGCATCGTCATTAACCCGACTATACTGCTTGAACGAAGCAAACCGACCGAACGCGATTCCTGTGCGGACACGGCAATTCCCATGCTGAGGTTAGAGTGGCAGGCAGATCATACAGCGCCTTGAGCATGCAACGAAACAGCCGTTAAAAAACACACACAGGCTTGACACCCCCTCCCTTAACATGAATAATCTCGCGTCTAATTTTCGACGCTCATACGTCGTTTCTGATTCACTACTAAATTTTGAGGAGCCAGATCGTGGCGAATTCCGCAGGATCTCGTAAACGCGCTCGCCAGGCCGAACAGCGTCGTCAGCACAACGCTAGCCTGCGCTCCATGGTGCGCACTTATTTCAAAAAAGTTCTGAAAGCCATTGCCAGCGGTGACCAGTCTGCCGCCCAGGAAGCTTTCAAAGTTGCTCAGCCTCTGCTCGATAGTGCAGTGACCAAGGGCATCTTCAAAAAGAACAAGGTAGCCCGCACCAAGAGCCGCCTGAACGCTAAGATCAAGGCAATGGCCGCATAAGCCATGCCGATCAGAGCTCCAAAAAAACCGGCCACAAGCCGGTTTTTTTGTGCCTTTTTGACACCACAGACACCACAACAAAAAAGCCGACACACAGGCCGGCTTAATCGATCAACCAGATCATCAGAGAAATAATAATCAGGCCAACACCAGATTATCCCGGTGCACCAACTCAGGCTCCCCAACAAAGCCGAGACGATCAACTATTTCACTACTGGCAAAACCGATAATACGCCGCGCATCCTCGACACCGTAATTTACCAGGCCACGCGCCACTATCGCCCCCGCCTCATCGAGCATCAACACCATTTCACCACGGGAAAAGTCACCCGAGACCGCCTTAACCCCAGCCGGGAGCAAACTTTTACCACCGGAAACCAGCGCCCGCACAGCCCCCGCATCCAAAGTCAGCGTGCCTCGCGCCTGCAGATGACCTGCAATCCACTGCTTGCGCGCAGCCACCGGCTCCTTCTCAGGCACCAGCAGCGTGCCTATATCTTCACCGGCAAACAACCGCATCAACACATCGGATTCGCGGCCACTGGCAATGACAGTCTGCGCACCGGAGCGTGCAGCCAGACGCGCCGCCCTGACCTTGGTTGCCATACCACCGCGACCCAGCTTGCCACCACCGCCGGCCATGGCGATCAGACGATCATCCTCGGCACGCGCCTGATGCACAAACCGGGCATCGGGATTGGAACGCGGATCCGCCTCGTACAGACCCTGCTGATCGGTCAACAGAATCAGAGAATCCGCCTCGATGGCGTTCGCTACCAGCGCACCGAGCGTATCATTGTCGCCAAAGCGGATTTCACTGGTAACAACCGTGTCATTCTCGTTGATCACCGCAATGACACCCAGATCGATCAACGTGCACAATGTCGATCGCGCATTCAGATAGCGCTTGCGATTGGAGAGGTCGTCGTGAGTCAGCAGCACCTGGGCCGTATGCAAACCGTGGCGTGCAAAACTGGATTCATATGCCTGAACAAGCCCCATCTGCCCCACTGCCGCAGCCGCCTGCTGGCGATGAACCTCCTTCGGACGCTCCCGCCAACCCAACCGCTTCATACCCTCGGCAATCGAGCCCGAGGAGACGAGAACCACCTCAACGCCACGAGCACGCAACTGCGCCACCTGATCGACCCAGTGACCAATCGCCGCCAAGTCCAATCCACGACCATCATTGGTCAGCAACGCACTCCCGATCTTGACTACCCAGCGCCCACCCTGCGCCAAACCTTCGCGACCCGCTACCACCCTGACCTCTCTTCTAAACGGCGCCGTTAACGCACCCACTCGACATCGACATCGTAGTCGTCTTCATCAAAATCATCGTCGTCCAGACCGTCCGCCGCAGCCTGACGACGCGCCCGCGCTTCCGCTTTAAGGCGCTCGAGGTTTTCACGCGCCTCCGCATCGATCGTGGCACGCGTCTCGCGCTCCTGCTCCAGCAACGCCGGATCTTCAGCCACGGCCGCCGCGCGCGCATCAAGAAAATCCTGAAGATCATGCACTAAGACCTGCAAGCCCTGCTTGTTCAGCGCCGACACGCGATACACAGGCCCTTGCCACTCAAGCGCATCAATCACCGCCTGACAGGCCGTATCTTGCTCTTCAGCCGCGATCATATCGAGCTTATTCAACACCAGCCAGCGAGGCTGTTCAGCCAGCGTAGGACTAAACTTGTTCAATTCAGCAACCGCCGTCACAGCCGCCTCAGCAGGCGTGGTTTCGCTCCAGGGCGCCATATCAACCAGATGCAGCAGTACCCGGTTACGCGCCAGATGCTTAAGAAAACGAATCCCCAGGCCAGCACCCTCGGCAGCACCCTCGATGATCCCCGGAATATCGGCAACAACGAAGCTACGATGCGCCTCCGTGCGCACGACACCCAGATTGGGCACCAGTGTCGTGAAGGGGTAGTCAGCCACCTTCGGTCGGGCTGCCGAAATAGAGCGGATCAGGGTCGACTTACCGGCATTGGGCAACCCCAACAAGCCGACATCGGCAATAACCTTAAGCTCCAGACGCACATTACGCAGCTCACCGGGCGTACCATTGGTCGTCTGCCGCGGCGCGCGGTTTACACTACTCTTGTAACGGGTGTTACCAAGACCGTGAAACCCGCCCTGGGCGATCTTTTCGATCTGGCCGACCTTGGTCAGGTCCGCAAGCACCTCATCGGTATCGATATCCACCACCGTGGTACCGACCGGCAGCTTCAGCACCAGATCCTCGCCCTTGGCGCCGGTGCAATTACCGCCCCGACCACCCTCACCGTTGCGCGCGTTGTAACGACGAGTGTATCGATAGTCGATCAGCGTATTGAGCCCCTCATCCGCCTCAACGAATATAGAGCCGCCATCACCACCATCACCGCCATCAGGCCCCCCTTTCGGGATAAACTTCTCGCGCCGAAAGCTCATACAACCGTTGCCGCCCTTGCCGGCCTCAACCGTAATGATCGCCTCATCGACAAATTTCATCTGTTTCCTCCCGAAAGATCAGGTACCGCCCTGTCACTTGAGGGCACTCGTAGCGGGTTTAGTTTAGCCCGCCCTTTAACAAAAAAAGCCCCGCCTTGGCGGAGCTTTTTCTACTTCAGTGAGCCGCTCAGGCAGGAACTACACTGACGTATTGACGGTTTTTCGGGCCTTTGACTTCGAACTTCACGACGCCATCCGCCTTGGCGAACAGAGTGTGGTCTTTGCCCAGACCTACGTTTTCACCGGCGTGCACTTTGGTACCACGCTGACGAATCAGGATGTTGCCAGCGATCACTGCCTGACCACCAAAACGCTTTACACCCAGACGCTTGGACTGCGAGTCGCGACCGTTGCGCGTAGAACCACCAGCCTTCTTATGAGCCATTGTTCAATCTCCTGTCTGATTAGCCACTGATACCAGTGATTTTAACCTCAGTGAACCACTGACGGTGGCCCTGACGCTTCATGTGGTGCTTACGACGACGGAACTTGATGATGCTCACTTTCTCGCCACGGCCGTGAGACACGACTTCAGCAGCAACCTTGGCACCGTCAACAACCGGCGCGCCGACTTTAACGTCGTCACCGTTACCGACCAGCAGCACACGATCGAACTCAACGTTGGAACCAGCTTCAGCTGCCAGCTTTTCCAGCTTCAGCGTCTGGCCTTCCTGAACGCGGTACTGCTTACCGCCGCTCACAATAACTGCAAACATGTTTTTCTCCAGTGTTATGCCTGCCCGGCTACTATTGATTAGAAGCCTACTTCTAAGGGCCCTGCCAAATTATCGAGTAGACCCGGAAGACCGGAATCGCCCCGCTTCAGCACTGACACCCTATGGTAGGGAGCAAAGATGGACAGGCTCAGGGCGCGCAATTTTACACAAACACCTAATGCAACTCAAGCAATATAACTGCTTAAAGCGAGCGAGAACCGGGCTTTTCTTGACACCCTCGAGCCTTGTCCCTAGCATGCGGCGAACCAATCTGTCGACAGCCGTATAAGCGCTATGCAGCCACACCAGATCAACCCGCTGATTGAACCGCAGTTCGACGCGGTTACCGATTACATCCTTAACCACCTGGGTTCCAATGTCCCGCTGGTTGAGAACATCGGCCACTATATCGTTGAAAGCGGAGGCAAGCGCCTGCGCCCCCTGCTGGTTCTGCTTGCGGCAAACGCCTGCGGCTACCAGGGCGCACAGCACATCCCGCTTGCTGCGGTGATTGAGTTTATTCACACCGCCACGCTGCTGCACGACGACGTCGTCGACAACTCCGAGCTCAGACGAGGCAATGCAACCGCCAACGCCAAATGGGGCAATGCCCCCAGCGTACTGGTCGGTGATTTTCTCTACTCGCGGTCATTTCAGATCATGGTCGAGATCGGTGAAATGGGCATCATGGAGGTCATATCCAACGCGACGACCGTGATTGCCGAAGGGGAGGTGTTGCAACTTCTCAATCAGCGCAACCCGGACACCACAGAAGAATCGTACATGAACGTGATTCTCGGCAAGACCGCCATGCTATTCGAAGCGGCCACCGAATGCGGCGCCATTCTTGCCAAGGCCAACCCGACTCACCGCGAGGCGTTGCGCCTGTATGGCCGCCATCTGGGTATCGCGTTCCAGCTGGTGGACGACGTCATGGACTACCTCTCCAGCAGTGAAGAGATGGGCAAGAACGTGGGCGACGACCTGGCCGAGGGCAAGGCCACACTGCCCCTGATCCATGCGATGCGTGAAGGCTCCGAGAGTGAGCGATCACTGGTACGCGAAGCGATTCGCAGGGGCGGTCTGGACGACCTTGAACCGATACTGCAGATCGTGCACCGCACCGGCGCCATCGATTACACCAAAGCGCAAGCACGCGCCCAGGTCGACAGCGCAATCGCCGCAATCGATACTCTCCCGTACAACAGCTTCCGCGACACCCTGCACACCATCGCCAATATGGCGGTTGAGCGTACACGCTGACTCAGGCTGCTGCACCGCCTATTGACGGTGTAGCAGGTAGACCATCTCGCGCTCGATGCCCCGAGGCGTCTCGACCTTCTCTCCCGCCGCCAAAGCAATCACCGTAAACGCGGGCTCAAACAGCTCCCGTACTTCGCTTTCAAACACTGAGAACGGAGGCCCATCGGCTTCGGTCACCGGGAATTGGGAGCGATCATCACCAACCAACTCAAGCGTCACCAGCAACATTTCAACACCCGGCTCGATTCGCTGACACAAACGCTCGGCGTAACGTCGGCGCATGGCCGGCGGCAGCGCGATTAGTGCGGCCCGGTCATACACCGCACCAATGCCGCGAAACGCCTCCCAGGGCAGTTCTAGCATATCGCCTGTCAGTAGCACGATACCGTCCCGCTCACGGCGGTGATAATTGTCGATGGTAACCGCTTCAACCTCGACGCCCTGCTCATGAAAGAAATCCCGCGTGGCGATGTCACTTAACTCCACCCCCAGCACTTCGTGCTCTTGCTCACGCAGCCATAACATGTCTCGCGACTTGCCACAGAGCGGAACCAGCACCTTTGCGCCAGGTTCAACTCTCAGCTTCGACCAGTACTGCTCCAGCCAAGGATTGATATCCGCCTGATGAAAGCCGATACGACCTTCCTGCCAACGCTGATGCCAGAAGTTATGTTCCATAATCCCACCTAAATCGACAGTCTAAAGCGTAAATTAACTGATGCAGTCCGTGCCTAGAAGACCTTCAATCGGTATAATAACCCGCTATTCTGAATAAAAACGGATGTGGATAAACAGTTTTCTCATGACCAGACCTTCCTCCTTTGAACGCGAAGACCTCCTTAAGTGCGGTCACGGCGAGATGTTTGGCCCGGGCAATGCCCAGCTGCCAGTCGACAATATGCTGATGATGGATCGCATCACCCGGATCAGCGCCGAAGGCGGTGAATTCGGCAAAGGCGAGATCATCGCCGAGCTCGATATTCATCCGGACCTCTGGTTCTTCAATTGCCACTTCCCCGGCGATCCGGTCATGCCCGGCTGCCTGGGACTGGACGCCATGTGGCAGCTGGTGGGCTTCTTCCTGGGCTGGCGCGGCAACAAAGGCCGTGGTCGCGCACTGGGCTCCGGCGAGGTCAAATTCACCGGACAGGTGCTGCCGAGCGCCAAGAAAGTCACGTATCACATTAACCTCAAGCGCGTTATCGAGCGCAAACTGGTGATGGGCATCGCCGACGGTTCACTGTCGGTTGACGGCCGTGAAATCTATACCGCAAAGGACCTGCGCGTCGGACTGTTTACCCAGACCGATAATTTCTGACGTACTAACCGACTCCACTGGATGACCGATTTTCACCTTGCACATTGAACCCGGTCATGCAGGGCGTATCCAACAAACAGAAGTTCGAAAAAAGAGAGGCTACACATGCGACGTGTCGTAGTGACCGGTATGGGGATCGTTTCCTGCCTTGGTAACGACAAGGAAACGGTTCTGGATTCTCTGAAACAGGGCCGCTCCGGCATCAAGTATCAGCCGGAATATGCCGAGCTCGGCTTTCGTAGCCAGGTAGCCGGCAGCATCGACCTTGATCTTGATGAGCTGATTGACCGCAAGCTGCGCCGTTTCATGGGCAACGCAGCGGCTTATGCGTATATCGCAATGGATCAGGCGGTCAAGGATTCCGGCCTGAGCGATGACCAGGTATCCAACGTCCGCACCGGCCTGATTGCGGGCTCTGGCGGCGCATCCTCTGCCGATATCGTCGAAACGGCTGATATCCTGCGTGACAAGGGTGTTCGTCGTGTAGGACCGTACCGCGTAACCCGCACCATGGGTTCAACCGTTTCCGCCTGCCTGGCAACCCCCTTCAAGATCAAGGGCGTGAACTACTCCATCACCTCCGCCTGCGCGACCAGCGCGCACTGCATCGGCGCCGCGATGGAACAGATCCAGCTTGGCAAGCAGGACGTCGTCTTTGCAGGCGGCGGCGAAGAGCTGCACTGGTCCCTGACCGTCATGTTCGACGCCATGGGCGCCCTCTCGAGCAAGTACAACGAAACGCCGGAAAAGGCTTCTCGCGCTTATGACGCCAACCGTGACGGTTTCGTCATCGCAGGCGGTGCCGGCATGTTGGTACTGGAAGAGCTCGAGCACGCCAAGGCGCGTGGTGCAAAAATCTATGCCGAACTGGTTGGCTACGGCGCCACCTCAGACGGATACGACATGGTCGCGCCCTCGGGTGAAGGCGCTGTGCGCTGCATGCAGCAGGCAATGGCAACCGTCGATGGCGAGATCGATTACATCAACTCTCACGGCACCTCCACGCCTGCAGGTGATATTCAGGAACTGAAGGCGATGAAAACCACCTTCGGTGACAAGATGCCGCCGGTGAGTTCAACCAAGTCACTGACCGGCCACTCTCTGGGCGCTACAGGGGCTCAAGAAGCGATCTACTGCCTGCTGATGCAACAGAACGACTTCATCTGCGCATCCGCCAACATCGAGCAGCTGGATCCCGAAGCGGAAGGCCTGCCGGTGGTAACGACCCGCAAGGACAATGTAAAACTGGAACGCGTCATGTCGAATAGCTTCGGTTTTGGCGGCACCAACTCAACACTGGTGTTCCAGAAGTACAACGGCTGATGGCCCGCCAGCAATAAAAAACCCGTCGCAAGACGGGTTTTTTATTGCTGCTCGCTTGTGGATAAGGCCAGCCGATTTAGTCGATAGCACCCAGCTCGCGCATCGCCTGCTCCATCCACAACGCCATTTCACCATGCAGGTCATCAATGCTTCGGCCATCGGCTTGTATAGGCGCACCAACCCGAACCTGCACAGTGCCGGGATACTTGATGAACGATTTACCCGGCCAGAACAGACCCGCGTTATGCACCAGCGGCACGATCGGAACCTGTGCACGAGACGCCAGCATTGCGCCGCCCTTGTTCATACGTCCCATCTTGCCTGCCGGCACCCGGGTACCCTGGGGAAAGATCAACACCGGAAGACCATTTTTGAGACGATCAGTACCCTGTTCAAGCAGTTGACGCAACGCGCCGCGCCTGTCCGACCGATCAAGCGCAATCGGCTTTAGCAGCGCCAGTGCCCAGCCGAAAAACGGAATCTTCAGCAGCTCCCGCTTCAGCACCACCACCTGTGGACGAATCAGCAGCTGCAGGTACAGGGTCTCCCATTCGCTTTGATGGTTTGCGACTACTACGAACGCACCACTGGCCGGGATATTTTCCCGCCCGGTGACCTCGACACGGACACCGCAACACACGCGCAACCAAAAAATATAGAAGTAGTTGATACTGCTAAGTACCGCAAATCGCGGCCTAAATGGCAGCAACGGCCCAATTAGCAAGCAAAGAAGCGCATACAAAACAGTGACGGGATAAAAGCCAAGATAGTAAAGGGCCGATCTAAGCCAGAGCAGAAATGTCGATCGCTGAGCCAACTCAGCCTCCTGTAACCGGTGGGAAGAACGCGACTTCATCGTTATCGCTGACGGCTGCTTCAAGACTACACATCTCTTGATTGACGGCACACAACAACCGCTGATCACGCAATACAGCGGCCCAGGGCTCACCGCGAGAGACTGCCAACCACTCGACAAGCCCCGCCACGGTTGTCACCCCGAGAGGGAGAGACAGCGTTTCGCCCTCTATCCCCAGCTGCTCGCGCACACTGGCGAAATAAACCAGCTTCATTCTTGCTCCTCACGGCGCCAATGGCCGCTCTTGCCACCCTGCTTTTCAAGCAGCTGGACAGACTCGATGACCATTCCCCGGTCTACCGCCTTGCACATATCGTACAGCGTCAGTGCCGCAACGGAGGCCGCCGTCAGTGCTTCCATCTCCACGCCTGTCTGACCGCTCACCCGGCAACCGGCTTCGATATCGATGCAGCACTCATCCTCATTCACGCTCAGCTCGACGCGTATGCCGGTTAACAGCAGCGGATGACACAGAGGAATCAACTCGTGAGTGCGCTTGGCAGCCTGTATGCCAGCAATACGCGCGACCGCCAGCACATCACCTTTTTTATGGCCGCCTTCAGCGATCAGTTTCAGGGTTTCAGGCTGCATGCGCACCCGCGCACTGGCAACCGCCTCCCGACTGGTGACGGCCTTTTCGGACACATCGACCATCGAGGCACGCCCTTGCTCATCGAGATGCGTCAGACGGCTCATACCCCCGCCTCCGCGCGCTTGTGGTTAAACACAGGGTTAGCATACATCTGCTTCATGATCTCACGGGCCGGCCCCTCGACTTGGGCCAGATGAGCATCGAACAGGCTCTTCGCCTGCGCATCGACCTGCTCACCGGCCGCTGCCAAATTCGACGGGTGAAGGTAATAGTTGATGTAGATCTGACGATCAATCTCCTGTGCCAGCTGCTCAGGCGTATCGAACTGCCCCCGAATCGGCTCACCGAAGGCAACATGCACATGCCCCTTGTTGCCGGTAATACCTTTGACGATGCTGTCGATATCCTCGAACTCTGACTTCTCGTACACTCCGGAGCTGGCCTTGGCTGCAAGCTCGTTGGCCTTGCTGGCATCGCACGGATCATACTCGTAGGAGATCGACACCGGCACGATATTCAGACGCTCAACCGCTTCGCTAAAGCTGCGCTCCTTGCGCTGGGACATGTAGAACATTTTCAGCAACGCAGGATCGGTACGATCATTACCATCCTTGGCCCGCCCCTCACGCTGCGCAATCCAGATGGAGTGGCCGTTCTGTATACTGTGGTCAATGTAACCCGACAGCTGATTCAGCGCTGTCATCATCTCCCTGCCACGTGCCGACCGATTGACGATAAAGCTCTTGTTCAGACGCATCAAATCCGACACATAGGGCTTACGCAACAGGTTGTCACCGATGGCGATGCGCACCGTACTCATGCCGTACTGGTAACGCACCCAGTTGACGAACGCGGGATCCATGGCGATATCACGGTGATTGGATACAAACAGGTAGGCTTCATCGTCATCGAGGCGCTCCAGCCCCGAACAGCTCAAGCGTGTCGTCGTGCGCGCTATCATCTTGGCCATGTAATCGGCCACCATGGTCTGAAAACCATGGATATCCTCGACATCACCAATGCGCGCCGCCAGCAGAATGCGCACAACCGGACGCAGCAGCCAACCCGCCCATTCAGACATCCGCGGGAACTGGTAGTGGGTAATGGCGCGAATAAACTCATCGCTGTGTATCAGACCATTGAGGACATCGCCAACCTCATCATCCCGATAGGGCCTGATAGCCTGATAGGGGTCATTCACCAGATCTTGTTCACTCATGCGTAGCAAGCAACCTCGAGCATCGCGTCAAAAAGGCGCATATTTTAGCCAAGTATTCGAAGTTTTTCACTTTGAAAGCACTATTGCTGCAACAACGCCGACAGCGGGTAGAACATCAATTGTTGTCCCTCTTGTACTATCTCACCTCCGGGTATACGCACCAGTCCATCGGTCTGAAGCAAAGAGCTGAGTGTCCCGGAGCTCTGGTTTCCCGACGGTTTTACAAAACCGTCGGTACTGCATGCGACACGTAAAAACTCATCCCGCCCCTGTGCTTTAGTGCGGCTAAACCCCGCTTTCACCGGCAGGCAGAAAGGTGTCGGGACGCGCATCCCCTGCGCTTTCAACAAACAAGGCTGGGCCAACAGCGCAAAGGTAATCAGCGCCGAGCCCGGATTTCCCGGCAACGCATAGAGCGGGACATCGTTGACGAATCCCGCCGCAAAGGGCTTACCCGGCTTGATATTGATTTTCCAGATATCCAGACGCCCTAGCCGCTCGATCACGGCTTTGACATGGTCCTCCTCGCCAACCGACACGCCACCGGTGGTCAGTATCACATCGGCATTCTCTGCGGCCTGACACAAGGCTGACTCAGTCGCACTTTGCGTATCGGCCACAATGCCCGACGTGACCACCTGCATCCCCATGGAGTGCAGCAACGCCTCGACCAGATAGCGGTTGGAGTTGTAGATCTGTCCGCGCGCCAGCGGTCGGCCCGGTTCGACCAGCTCATCGCCGGTCGAAAGCACGGCGACGCGTAACGGGCGAAATACCTCGACTTCGGCAAGACCGGCCGACGCCAGCACACCTAGCGCCACCGCCGACACCCGGCTACCGGCCGGCAGAACAAGCGAGCCACGGGCGATATCCTGCCCACGGGGTCTGATATTCTGCTGGGCTGACACCCCTGCCGGAATCAACACCCCACCCTCGGACGTCGTCACCTTCTCCTGCATGACGACTGCATCAGCGCCCTCTGGTATCTCGGCACCGGTAAAAATACGGGCGGCGGTTCCTGCAGGCAGGGCTCCCGCTTCAACACCGGCCGGGATACGCGGCCCCACCGGCAACCATGTATCCCTGTCGGCAGCAAGATCAGACAGACGGACGGCATACCCATCCATAGCGCTGTTGTCGGCAGGAGGCACATCGACCAGCGAGTGCACATCCCTGGCCAGCACCCGCCCCACAGCCTTGTCTATTGGGCAACGTTCAGTGCCCACTTGGCACACCGCCTGGGCCAGCAGATGCGCCCGCGCCTCTTCCAGCGGCATCAGCCCCGGCTGGTCGCAGCCGCGCAGGCTCATGACAGCGCCCGGCGCTGGTCACGCGCACGGATCAATGTATCCACAAAGTTGCACGGCCGGTGGCGACTATCAAGCTGCTCTGAAATAACCTTGTCCCAACCGGTACGACATGCGCCGGTGGAACCCGGCAGGCAAAATATCAGAGTACCGTTAGCCAGCCCGGCAATCGCTCTCGACTGGATGGTGGAGCTGCCGATCTCCTCCCAGGAGATATGGCGGAACAGTTCGCCAAAGCCTTCTACCTCTTTATCCAGCAGTGGACCGATCGCCTCCGGCGTGGAATCACGGTGCGAGAAGCCGGTGCCCCCGGTCAGCAGCACAACCTGAACCTCAGGGTCAGCGATCCACTGAGATACTCTGGCGCGCAAACGGTAGATATCATCGGCCACCAATGCACGATCAGCCAATCGGTGGCCGGCGGACTGCAGACGCTCCACCAGTAGATCGCCCGATGTATCGTTTTCAGCGGTACGTGTATCGGACACCGTCAGCACGGCAATATCGAGGGGGATAAAGGCCTTTTCGGCTTGATGTGCCATGATCACTCCTAACAGGAATAAGAAATTATCAATTGCGCGAAGGATAAATGCCCGGACCTAGCCGCCCGTCATATTCATAAAACGCAGGATTTTGGGCTCGTCATCGAGGCGGAACTCATGCTTCTCGGGCTTGATGGCCATCGCGTCTATCAGCGCCTGCTCAAGTCTACCGGCATCACCGGGGTACTGGCGCATCACCTCACGCAGATCGACAGAGTGCTCGTTGCCCAGACAAAGCAGCAGGCGTCCCTCGACAGTGACGCGAACCCTGTTGCAGTCACCACAGAAGTTATGGCTATGGGGCGATATAAAACCGATACGTGACGGGGAATCATCCATCAGGAAATAATGCGACGGCCCACCGGTACTTTCAGAACTGTCCTTGAGCGGGTAACGGCTGTTGATCAGCTCTCGGAGTTCATCACTGGAGCAATAGGCCTCTTCACGTCCGTGCTCGGTGATCTGCCCAAGCGGCATCTCTTCAATGAAGCTGATATCGAGCCCTGAGTCGCGGGCAAACTCGACCAGGTCCAGTACTTCGTCCTCGTTGCGCCCCTTGAGCACGACTGCATTCAGTTTAATGCGCTTGAATCCGGCTCGACGGGCCGCCTCGATACCGGCAAGCACCTGCTCGAGCCTGCCTGTTCGAGTCAGCTCCCTGAACCTCTCAGGACGCAGTGAATCCAGACTGATATTCAGACGCTGAACCCTCGCCCTTGCGAGGTCGTCCGCCATTCGGGTCAGTTGAGATCCGTTGGTAGTCAGCACCAGCTCGACCGGCAACTTGCCCAAACGCTCAATCAGGCTTAACACGTCACGCCGCACCAGTGGCTCGCCACCGGTCAGGCGTATTTTGCGCACGCCCAAACGCGCAAACGCGGCCGCCACGTCGTACAACTCCTCAAGCGACAGCACTTCCGAGCGGGGCAAAAACTCCATATTTTCCGACATGCAGTAGACACAGCGGAAATCGCAGCGGTCCGTCACCGAAATCCGCACGTAATCGATACGGCGGCCGAAACCGTCGATCAATTGAGGGGATGCTGGCTGACTCATACTGCACACTCCACTACTCAAAGTAATGCGCCATTCTTATTTGACTCGAAGAAAGTGATCACGCATTGTCTGCAACCACTCCACCGCAACCCAGCCTCAGAGAGACAATGATGCTGTACACAGCGCTTAAACATATTCACCTGACAACCGTAGCCCTCACGATCACCCTCTTCCTGTTGCGCTCGGCACTGATGCTCTGGCACCCCAAGGCGCTCAACTGGCGCTGGCTACGTATTGTCCCGCACATTGTCGACTCAATCTTACTTGTAAGCGCCATCGGCCTGATGCTGGTGATCCATCAATACCCACTGGTCAACCATTGGCTGACCGCAAAAGTAATGGGGGTCCTGATCTACATCCTGCTCGGTACCATTGCCCTGAAACGCGGTCGGACCAAACGGACACGTGTCCTAGCAATGTTCGGTGCACTACTGAGCCTGGGCTACCTGATCGCTGTCGCCCGCACCCATTCGCCTGCTCTGGGGCTCTTCTAACGCCCGCTCACCGTATAGTTCGCGGACCAGGCGCTGCAGTTCCGAACGCCAGGGCCGCTGACGTATACCGAAAGTATTAAGCAACTTATTGCATTTGAGTACCGATGAGGCAGGACGTTCCGCCGCCTCCGGCATATCCCGTGAAGAGACAGGCAGAAGCTCCTCTACGGCAAGCTCCTCATACTGGCGCGCAGCGGCGAGAATTGCCTCGCTAAAGCCATAGCGTGTGGTGATCTCCGCCCCACAATAGTGGTAGGTTCCCCAAGCCTCGGCTCCGTTGGCCAACTGTTTGAGGATAGCCGAAAGAACCCGCGCCACATCCTGGGACGAGGTTGGACAACCGCGACGGTCATCCACCGCTTGAATACAGGGCTCGTGACGGGCCTGTTCAAGGGTCCGAAGCAGGAAGTTGGTACCACAGGCGCTGAATATCCAACTCACACGCAGAATGATATGCCGCGGCAGCAAACGCCGGATATGCTCTTCGCCCTGCCACTTGCTGTCACCGTAGATACCCAAGGGCGCGGCTTCATCCGACTCTTTGTATCCACTGGCGTAGTGCCCGTCGAATACGTAATCCGACGACAGGTGCAATAACGGTATCGACATCTCGCCACACATGGCAGCGAGCCCTGCCACACCCTCCGCGTTCACCGCATAGGCTCGCTGGGGGTCCTGCTCGGCAGGATCAACCCGGTTAAAACCTGCGCAGTTCACCACGTAATCCGGCAACACCTCAGCCAGCACATCCGCAAGCTGTTTTTTGTTAGTGATGTCCAGCTGACGCCGAGAACACGCGGTGACGATAAAATCGGGGTCCCGCTCGAGCAGCGACACCAGTGCCCGACCAATCTGGCCTTGAGCACCGGTTATCAGAATGCGGCTTGGTTCTGCGAAGGGATTCGCGCTCATCGATTAGAAGGGGATATCATCATCGAATGGGTCCATATCCGGAGCCGGTGCCGCCGGCTGCTGCGCAGGCTGAGACTGCGGTGCAGGACGCTGCTGCGTACGCTGGGGCGCCGGCTGCTGCGGTTGGCCGTATCCCATCGGATCAGGCTGTGCATAACCACCACTTTCACCGCCACGACCGTCCAGCATCTGCAGCTCGCTGGCCACGATTTCGGTGGTATAGCGGTCCTGACCGTCCTGGCCCTGCCATTTGCGAGTACGCAGAGACCCCTCTACGTAAACTTTGGAGCCCTTGCGCAAATATTCACCGGCGATCTCGGCCAGACGATTGAAAAATACCACGCGGTGCCATTCCGTACGCTCCTGCTGCTGACCTGACTGCTTGTCCTTCCAGGACTCGCTGGTCGCCAGAGTTACGTTGGTGACCGCATTACCCGAGGGCATGTAACGTACTTCAGGGTCGCCCCCCAGATTACCGATCAGAATCACTTTGTTGATGCCACGCGCCATCTCAATCTCCACTTAGGGTTCATTGCTTTCTACTGCCCAGGCACCTCCTGTGCCCGTCTTTTTCTTCAACTGCGAGAATAACACAGCAAGGCGGTTTTAGGTCCCCTTGCGCACAGCCTATAATAGACCTTTTGCCCAGACTGACCGGAGAGTTCATGGACAAGATTCTGGTACGCGGCGCCCGTACTCACAACCTCAAGAATATCGATCTGGATATTCCGCGTGACAAGCTGATCGTTATTACCGGCCTATCTGGCTCAGGCAAATCCTCCCTGGCGTTCGATACGCTCTACGCCGAGGGACAACGCCGTTATGTCGAGTCCCTGTCGACGTACGCCCGACAGTTTCTGTCAATGATGGAGAAGCCCGATGTGGACCACATCGAAGGGCTGTCTCCGGCCATTTCCATTGAGCAGAAATCCACCTCGCACAATCCGCGATCCACCGTCGGTACCATCACGGAAATATACGACTACCTGCGTCTGCTGTTCGCACGCGCCGGTGAGCCGCGATGCCCCGATCACGACCTGCCGCTGTCCGCACAAACCATCAGTCAGATGGTCGATCAGGTACTGGCACTCCCTGAAGGCAGCAAGCTGATGCTACTGGCCCCGGTGGTACAAGACCGTAAAGGTGAGCACCTGCATACACTGGCTGACCTGCGCGCGCAGGGATTCGTGCGCGCCCGTATCGACGGCATCGTGGTTGATCTGGACGAGGCGCCGGCGCTCGACAAGAATCGCAAGCACAACATTGAGGTCGTGGTTGATCGCTTCAAGGTCCGTGAGGATCTTCAGACCCGTCTGGCCGAATCGTTCGAAACCGCCCTGACACTTACCGACGGCGTCGCACGCGTCGCCTGGATGGACGAGGTGCGGGATGAACTGGTGTTCTCATCACGTTTCGCCTGCCCGACCTGCGGCCACAGCATTCAGGAACTTGAGCCCAGACTTTTCTCGTTCAACAACCCTCACGGTGCCTGCCCAAGCTGTGACGGCCTGGGCGTAAGGCAGTACTTCGACCCCATCAAAGTGGTTCATGACCCAAGTCTGACACTGTCCGAAGGGGCCATACGAGGATGGGACCGGCGTACGCTCTATTACTACCAGCAATTGAAGTCCGTCGCACAGCACTTCGGCTTCGATATGGACACGCCCTTCCAGCAGCTCGACAGCCAGCATCAGAAAGTGATCCTCCAGGGCAGCGGCAAGGTCGAAGTACCTTTCCAGTACGTAAACGACCGCGGTACCGTGGTCACCAAGTCCCACCCCTTTGAGGGTGTCCTCAACAATCTGGAACGGCGTTATCGCGAAACCGAATCGGAAATGGTTCGGGAGGACCTGTCCAAATACCTCAACATGCAGCCCTGCCCAAGCTGCTCAGGCACTCGCTTGCGTCGCGATGCCCGCCACGTCTTCATTGACGAACGCACGCTGCCTGAACTGGTTCGCCTGCCGATTGGCGCTGCCCACGACTACTTCGAAGCGCTGAAACTCAGCGGCAAGCAAGGCGAGATCGCAGAAAAAATTCTCAAGGAGATACGCGAGCGACTGTCCTTCCTGGTCAATGTGGGATTGGATTACCTGTCGCTGGAACGCAGTGCAGAGACACTTTCGGGCGGCGAAGCACAGCGGATACGCCTTGCAAGTCAGATCGGCGCAGGCCTCGTAGGCGTGATGTATATCCTTGATGAGCCATCCATTGGCCTTCACCAGAGGGACAACGAGCGCCTGCTGAAAACCCTCGAGCACCTTCGCGACCTGGGCAATACCGTTATCGTTGTCGAGCATGACGAAGACGCCATCCGACTGGCCGACTGGGTAATCGACATCGGCCCCGGCGCAGGCGTGCACGGCGGTCGCGTTATCGCCGATGGCCGGCCGGAAGAGGTCATGGCATGCAAGGAATCCGTTACAGGCCAGTATTTGTGTGGTGAGCGCAAGATTGAGGTACCCTCCACACGCCACCCCTGTGATCCGGAAAGAATGCTCAAATTGCATGGTGCCAGTGGCAATAACCTCCAGAACGTAAGCCTTGAAGTGCCGGTAGGACTGCTCACCTGCGTGACCGGGGTATCGGGGTCGGGGAAATCAACGCTGATCAACAACACCCTGTTCCCGGTCGCGGCCACTGCCCTCAATCACGCCACGACACTTGAGGCCGCTCCCTATACGAAAATCGATGGACTGGAACACTTCGACAAGGTCATCGATATCGACCAGAGTCCAATCGGTCGCACACCCCGCTCAAACCCCGCGACCTATACAGGCATATTTACCCAGATCCGAGAGCTGTTCTCCGGTACACAAGAAGCGCGCTCACGTGGTTATAAGCCCGGGCGTTTCAGCTTCAACGTCAAGGGCGGACGCTGCGAAGCCTGCCAGGGCGACGGCGTAATCAAGGTCGAAATGCACTTCCTGCCGGACATCTACGTTCCCTGCGATGTCTGCAAGGGCAAGCGATATAACCGCGAAACACTGGAAGTAAAATACAAGGGCAAGAGCATCCATGAGGTATTGGACCTAACTGTCGAAGACGCGCGCGAGTTTTTCGACGCTATCCCCGCACTGGCACGACGTCTGCAGACACTCATCGATGTAGGCCTGAGCTACATACGCTTAGGCCAGGCCGCCACCACGCTTTCAGGTGGTGAGGCCCAGCGCGTTAAGCTCGCCAGAGAGCTTTCAAAACGCGATACCGGTAAAACCCTGTATATTCTCGACGAGCCGACGACCGGACTGCACTTCTATGATATTCAGCAGTTGCTGACCGTTCTCGACCGATTGCGTGACCATGGCAACACCATCGTTGTTATCGAACACAATCTGGACGTGATCAAGACGGCCGACTGGATCATCGACCTGGGCCCCGAAGGCGGCAGCGGCGGGGGCGAAATCATCGCAACAGGAACGCCCGAAGAGGTCGCCCATAACCCGGCCTCCCACACCGGTCGCTTCCTCAAAACCATGCTTTAACACTAAAAAGCCCCGCGTCGAAAAACGCGGGGCTTTTTATGCAGTATGACCGACCTGGTAACCAGGCAATAAAAAACCCGATCCGGGGATCGGGTTTTTCAATTTGGCTGAAACGTTTACTTAGTCTTCTGCAGACTCTTCAACGACAACAGCCTGGCCAGCGGCACGATCAACCAGCTCAACATAAGCCATCGGCGCGTTGTCGCCGGCGCGGTAACCGCATTTCAGAATGCGGATATAACCACCCGGACGGTTCGCGTAACGCGGGCCCAGTTCGTTGAACAGTTTACCTACAGCTTCGTTGCTGCGGGTACGTGAGAATGCCAGACGACGGTTAGCAACCGAGTCAGTTTTGGCCAGAGTAATCAGCGGCTCTGCAAAGCGGCGCAGTTCTTTAGCTTTAGGCAGTGTGGTCTTGATCAGTTCGTGTTCGAACAGAGACACCGCCATGTTTTTGAACATCGCTTTGCGGTGCGCACTTGTACGATTAAAGTGACGACCAGATTTACGATGACGCATTTTCTAAATCCTTAACAACTCAGGGATAGAAGCCGAGACTTAGGACGCGGCCTTGTCGTCGCCCTTGAGGCTAGCCGGGGGCCAGTTCTCAAGACGCATGCCGAGCGACAGACCTTTGGACGCCAGCACGTCCTTGATCTCAGTCAGCGACTTCTTACCCAGGTTAGGAGTCTTCAGCAGTTCTACTTCAGTGCGCTGGATCAGATCACCGATGTAGTAGATCTGCTCTGCTTTCAGACAGTTAGCGGAACGTACAGTCAGCTCAAGATCATCGACCGGACGCAGCAGGACCGGATCGATCTCCGGCTCTGCCGGCTCCGACCGAGTCTGTTCACTGGCGTCTTCGAGGTCAACGAACACTGCAAGCTGTTGCTGCAGGATAGTTGCCGCGCGACGGATGCACTCTTCCGGGTCGATAGTACCGTTGGACTCGATATCGATAACGAGTTTATCCAGGTCGGTACGCTGCTCGACACGTGCACTCTCTACAGCGTAGGAGACACGCAATACCGGGCTGTAGCTGGCATCCAGCTGCAGACGGCCAATAGCACGAGTTTCATCATCCTCGCTGATACGGGCATCTGCAGGCACATAGCCGCGACCGCGCGTAACCGTCAGGTGCATATTCAGGTTTGCGCCACTGTTGAGATGCGCAATCACGTGATCGGGATTGGCAATTTCAACATCCTGATTCAGTTGGATATCACCAGCTGTAACAGGACCGGGCTCAGACTTGCTAAGCGTCAGCACCGCTTCATCGGAAGTGTGCAGCGCGATAGCAACACCCTTGAGGTTCAGCAGGATCTCAATGACATCCTCCTGTACCCCTTCGATGCTGCTGTATTCGTGCAGCACACCATCGATCTCTACTTCCGTGATGGCGCAGCCAGGCATGGAAGAGAGCAGAATACGGCGCAGCGCGTTGCCCAGGGTATGACCGAATCCACGCTCCAGGGGCTCAAGAGTAACCTTGGCGCGTGTCTTGCTGATCTCCTGTACGTCAATATGACGTGGGCTAAGAAACTCGTTTACTGAACGCTGCATAGTTCCACCAGTCAAGAGTTCAAGAATTACTTCGAGTAGAGCTCAACGATCAGGTGCTCGTTGATATCGGCAGACAGATCGCTACGTTCCGGACGTGCTTTGAAAACACCTTCCATCTTGGCAGCATCTACCTCGATCCACTCGACCGGTGCACGCTGTGCAGCAAGTTCCAGAGCGTGTTTGATACGCAGCTGGTTCTTGGCTTTTTCACGTACAGCGACCACATCACCTTCCTGCACCTGGTAAGAGGGTACATTCACAGACTGACCGTTAACGGTGATCTGACGGTGAGAGACGATCTGACGAGCTTCCGCGCGGGTAGAACCGTAACCCATGCGGTAAACGACGTTGTCCAGACGGCTTTCGAGAAGCTGCAGCAGGACTTCACCTGTAGCACCCTTCTGACGAGCCGCTTCTTTGTAGTAGCTACGGAACTGGCGTTCCAGAACACCGTAGGTACGACGTACTTTCTGTTTTTCACGCAGCTGAAGACCGTAGTCGGACAGACGTCCGCGACGGGCACCGTGTACACCCGGTACTGTTTCAGCTTTGCACTTGCTGTCGAGTGCGCGCACACCGCTCTTCAGGAAGAGATCGGTGCCTTCGCGACGGGACAGCTTGCACTTAGGTCCAAGATAACGAGCCATATTACCGTCTCCAGATTAAACGCGACGCTTCTTCGGCGGACGACAGCCGTTGTGCGGAATCGGGGTTACGTCCGTGATGTTTGTGATCTTGTAGCCACACGCATTCAGCGCGCGAACTGCAGATTCACGACCCGGTCCCGGGCCCTTCACAAACACGTCCAGGTTTTTCAGTCCGTACTCCAGAGCAGCATTACCGGCGCGCTCTGCAGCAACCTGCGCAGCGAACGGAGTGCTCTTACGAGAACCACGGAAACCTGAACCACCGGAGGTAGCCCAAGACAGTGCGTTACCCTGGCGATCGGTGATGGTGATAATGGTGTTGTTAAAAGAGGCGTGGATGTGCGCGAGGCCATCCGCTACCTGCTTTTTAACCTTTTTACGTGTGCGATTACCTGGCTTTGCCATATTCGGAAATTCCTATCGCTTACTTACGGATCGGCTTGCGCGGGCCCTTGCGGGTGCGAGCATTGGTCTTGCTGCGCTGACCGCGAACCGGCAGGTTGCGACGATGACGCAGGCCACGGAAGCAACCCAAGTCCATAAGACGCTTAATGTTCATGTTGACTTCACGACGCAGGTCGCCTTCAACAGTCAACTTGGCAATTTCACCACGAACATTATCGAGCTGCTCTTCAGACAGATCACCAACTTTGGTGCTCGGCTCGATGCCGGTGGCTGCGCAGATCTGCTGAGCAGTCGTGCGGCCAATACCGTAAATGTAAGTCAGAGAAATTACCGCATGCTTATTGTCAGGAATATTGACGCCAGCTATACGGGCCATTCAATGTACTCCATATTTCTGTTCCCGAATGACTGATACGGGAACCGTTTAATCAAATAGTTCGTGGAAGGCGCGCAATACTACACCTTGATCAAAATTAAATCAAGGCAAGCAGCGCTGACCTCCCAACAACCAGCCTTTGTGGATTAGCCCTGGCGCTGCTTGTGCCGGGGTTCCACTTTGCAGATCACGCGCACGGAACCGTTGCGACGTACGATCTTGCAGTTGCGGCAAATCTTTTTAACAGATGCGCGTACTTTCATGATCCACCTCATTAGGCTTAGCGCAGGAGACCCGCGCCGCCCTTAAGATTCGATTTCTTCATCAGCGACTCGTACTGATGAGACATCAGATGCGACTGCACCTGAGCCATAAAGTCCATTACCACCACCACGACGATCAACAGTGACGTACCTCCGAAATAGAAGGGTACGTTCCACGCGACGACAAGGAACTGCGGCATCAGCGATACGGCTGTGATATAGAGCGCGCCGAACAGAGTCAGGCGGCTTAGCACAGTATCGATATAGCGAGCGGACTGTTCACCAGGACGGATCCCCGGGATAAAGGCACCCGATTTTTTCAGGTTGTCTGCGACATCACGCGGATTGAAGACAATCGCGGTATAGAAGTAGCAGAAGAACACGATCGCAATAGCAAACAGCAGAATGTACAGCGGCTGTCCCGGCCCAAGAGCCAGAGCCACATCCTGCAGCCAGCCCATACCTTCACCCTGACCGAACCACTGACCGACAGATGCCGGGAACAGCAGAATGCTGGAAGCGAAGATCGGCGGGATAACGCCGGCCATGTTCACTTTCAGCGGCAGGTGGCTGGACTGGGCAGCGTAAACGCGGCGGCCCTGCTGACGCTTTGCGTAGTTGATGGTAATGCGGCGCTGACCACGTTCCATAAACACGACAAAGCCAACAGTTGCCACCGCCATCACGGCGATAGCCAGCAACGCGAGGATGTTCAAGTCACCCTGACGCGCAGCTTCAAAGGACTGGCCGATTGCACTGGGCAGACCGGCCACAATACCTGCGAAGATCAGAATCGAGATACCGTTACCAATACCCTTCTCGGTCACCTGTTCGCCCAGCCACATCAGGAAGACTGCACCTGAAACGAGGGTTACTACAGCG
The DNA here is from genome assembly GCF_000705555.1 of Marinobacterium lacunae. Lineage (GTDB taxonomy): Bacteria > Pseudomonadota > Gammaproteobacteria > Pseudomonadales > Balneatricaceae > Marinobacterium_D > Marinobacterium_D lacunae. Next base: position 10,094 of record NZ_JMQN01000015.1, on the reverse strand, counting down.
ACAAAGTAAAAGCTGATATCGGCGACGAACGCGACACCCTGGTTAGCCAGACCAACCGCCATACCAAATGACTGAACAGTAGCCAGAACCACCGTCCCGTAACGGGTATATTGGTTGATCTTGCGGCGCCCCGCCTCACCCTCTTTTTTCAACTGCTCGAGAGTCGGACTCACAATCGTCATCAACTGCATGATAATCGATGCAGAGATGTACGGCATGATACCCAGCGCCAGAATCGACATGCGTTCCAACGCACCACCCGAGAACATGTTGAACAGGCTCAGGATTGTGCCCTGATTCTGATCAAACAGCGCAGCGAGACGGTCGGGGTTGATACCGGGAACCGGGATATGAGCCCCGATACGGTAAACGATGACCGCGATCAGCACGAAGCGCAGGCGAGACCAAAGCTCGCCCAAGCCACTCTGCATACCCGCTGGTATTTGTCCTTTCTTAGCCATTTACGCCTCGACTTTACCGCCAGCAGCTTCGATCGCAGCCTGAGCACCCTTGGTCACTTTAAGACCTTTAACGGTGACTGCCTTGTTGATCTCGCCAGACAGAATCACGCGAGCAGACTTGATCTCCTGCTTGATGATATCTGCCTGTTTCAGCGCATCCAGATCGACCACGTCGACGCCAGCTGCAACCAGCTCGCTCAGACGGATCTCAGCAACGTAACGCGCTTTACGGGAGTTGAAGCCAAATTTCGGCAGACGACGCTGAATCGGCATCTGACCGCCTTCAAAACCCGGGTTTACACTACCGCCAGAGCGGGATTTCAAACCCTTGTGACCACGGCCACAAGTTTTACCCAGACCGGAGCCGATACCACGACCGACACGCTTCGGTGCCTGTTTAGAGCCGGCGCCCGGGCGCAGAGAATTCAAACGCATTGGGTCACTCCTCTTACTCGCCTACTACCTTAACCATGTAGTAGACCTTGTTGATCATGCCACGAACCGCTGGAGTGTCTTCCACTTCAACGACGTGACCGATACGGCGCAGGCCCAGACCTTTGACGCACTCTTTGTGCTTCGGCAGTTTGCCGATCGGGCTGCGAACCAGAGTTACCTTGATCTTGTCAGCCATTGTTAGCTCCCCAGGATCTCGTCTACAGACTTGCCGCGCTTGGCAGCAATGTCTTCCGGTGCATGCATGGAAGCCAGACCTTTAACAGTCGCGCGAACGACGTTAACCGGGTTGGTTGAGCCATAGCACTTGGCCAGTACGTTGTGAACACCTGCCAGTTCGAGAACGGCACGCATAGCACCACCGGCGATAACACCGGTACCTTCGGAAGCCGGCTGCATGTAAACCTTGGCAGAGCCGTGGTTTGCCTTGACCGGGTACTGCAGAGTGTGGCCGTTCAGGTGTACGTTCACCATGTTGCGGCGGGCCTGCTCCATCGCTTTCTGGATAGCGACCGGCACTTCACGCGCCTTGCCACGTCCGAAACCGACACGACCGTTACCGTCACCGACAACTGTCAGCGCGGTAAAGCCGAAGATACGACCACCTTTAACCACTTTGGCGACGCGGTTTACCTGAACCAGCTTCTCTTGCAGTTCACCGTCTTTCTGTTCGTGATTTGCCATATTCGAAACCTTTAGAATTCCAGGCCGCCTTCGCGAGCAGCATCAGCGAGAGCCGCTACGCGACCGTGGTATTTGAAACCGGAACGGTCAAATGCGACTTCTGTAACGCCTGCTTCTTTAGCACGCGCTGCGATCAGAGAACCGACCTTCTTGGCCGCTTCAACGTTACCGGTTGCGCCTTCACGCAGATCCTTTTCCACAGTAGAGGCGCTAGCCAGTACGGTGCTGCCATCGGCAGAAATGACCTGAGCGTAGATATGGCGCGGGGTGCGGTTAACGCAGAGACGTACGCTACCCAGTTCGCGCATTTTCGCGCGAGAGCGGCGCGCACGACGGATACGAGCTTCTTTCTTAACGTTCATGACCCTGCCTTACTTCTTCTTAGCCTCTTTGCGGCGTACATACTCGTCGGCGTAACGAACACCCTTGCCCTTGTAAGGCTCTGGCGGACGGAACGCACGAACTTCTGCAGCCACCTGACCTACTACCTGCTTGTCAGCACCGCTGAGCACGATAGTTGTCGGGTTCGGCGTTTCAGCAGAAACACCTTCAGGCAGTTCGTAATCGATCGGATGAGAGAAGCCCAGCGTCAGGTTCAGAACCTTACCCTTGGCTGCTGCGCGGTAACCAACACCCTGAAGATTCAGGGTCTTGCTGAAGCCTTCGCTTACACCGACCACCATATTGCCGACCAGCGCACGGGTAGTACCAGCCAGGGCATTTGCCTGCTTGGAACCGTCGCGCGGTGCAAATTTCAACTGACCGTCAGCCTGCTCTACAGCAACAGACGGGTGAACATCCAGGCTCAGCTGACCGTTCTTGCCTTTAACAGCGAGACCCTGGCCATCAAGCTTGACTTCAACACCTGACGGTACTACTACGGGTTTCTTAGCAACTCGTGACATGAGAAATCCTCTTAGAATACCGTGCAGACTACTTCACCACCGACACCCGCTTGGCGAGCGGCGCGGTCAGTCATGACACCTTTACTGGTAGAGATGATCGCGATACCCAGGCCATCAGCAACCTTCGGCAGCTCGCCAGCGTTCTTGTAGATACGCAGACTGGGGCGACTTACGCGCTTAATCTCTTCAATAACCGGCTTACCTTCGAAATACTTCAGTTCGATGGTCAGTACCGGCTTAACATCACCCTCTACGCTGTAGTCGGCAATGTAACCTTCCTCTTTCAGAACCTTGGCAACTGCCAGCTTCTGCTTGGAGGACGGCAGGGACACAGCCTGTTTTTCAGCCATGTGCCCGTTACGGATACGGGTAAACATATCCGCGAGCGTGTCTTGCATACTCATGCTTTTAACATCCTCTTAGTGCAGCGCGACGCGGTAGCGAAGCCTTCTCAGGCTTCGCCCTGACCGCCGTGCTTACCGTTTGGCGTGCTGTTACCAGCTCGCCTTCTTCAGGCCCGGGACATCGCCACGCATTGCAGCTTCGCGCAGTTTGTTACGGCACAGTCCAAACTTACGGTATACACCGTGCGGACGGCCGGTAACCTGACAGCGACGCTGCTTGCGTACCGGGCTGGCGTCACGCGGCAATTTCTGCAGCGCGATCTGTGCATCCCAAACTTCATCTTCAGAGCTGTTCGGGCTTACAACAATTGCTTTGAGCGCAGCGCGTTTAGCAGCGTATTTGTCCGCCAGCTTCTCACGCTTGAGCTCACGATTGATCATAGAAACTTTAGCCATGGTTCAATCCCTGTCTTATTTCTTGAACGGGAACTGCAGCGCAGCCAGAAGAGCACGACCTTCGTCGTTGGTCTTCGCCGTAGTGGTAATAGTGATGTCGAGACCACGCAATTTATCGACTTTGTCGTAGTCGATTTCCGGGAAGATGATCTGCTCTTTCACACCCATGCTGTAGTTACCGCGGCCGTCGAAAGACTTGGCATTGAGACCACGGAAGTCGCGGATACGCGGAATGGAAATATCGACCAGACGGTCGAGGAATTCCCACATACGCTCGCCACGCAGCGTTACTTTGCAGCCGATCGGCCAACCTTCACGCACCTTGAAGCCCGCAATTGACTTGCGCGCCTTGGTCACGATCGGCTTCTGACCTGCGATTGCAGTCATGTCAGCCATCGCATTTTCAAGCTGCTTCTTGTCACCCAGTGCTTCACCAACACCCATATTCAGGGTGATCTTGGTGATGCGGGGAACCGCCATAACGTTAGGAGACTGAAGCTCCTCTTTCAGCTGCTGCTTAACTTCGTTTTCGTAAAGCGCTTTCAATCTGGACATGTGCACCAACCCCTCTTACTTATCTCCGGCGATGAGCTCGCCGGTGGACTTGAAGAAACGTACTTTGGTGCCGTCTTCAAGCAGCTTGAAGCCAACACGATCGCCCTTGCCGGTCTGAGCGTTGAAGATAGCAACGTTGGAGGTCGCAATCGCTGCTTCCTTCTCAACGATACCACCCTGCTGCTGCAGCATCGGGTTCGGCTTCTGGTGCTTCTTGATCATGTTGATGCCAGACACGATCAGACGATCGTTTTCGAGCACGCGCATAACCTTGCCGCGCTTACCCTTGTCTTTTCCTGCGATCACGATGACTTCATCGTCGCGACGAATCTTACGCATTTAAATTACCTTATCTTTTCCTGCTACCTTCCTCATGCTCAAAAACGCCAAGCCCTCGCGGGATTGGCGTTTTCGCAAGAACCCTCTCAAAAAGCAGGGGTCTTATAGCACTTCAGGCGCCAGGGAAATGATTTTCATGAACTTCTCAGAGCGAAGTTCACGCGTCACTGGCCCGAAAATACGAGTACCGATCGGCGCGTCGTTGTTGTTCAGCAGAACCGCAGAGTTTGTATCAAAGCGGATCAGCGAACCATCAGGACGACGAACACCTTTACGGGTACGCACTACGACAGCCTTAAGAACCTGACCTTTTTTCACCTTACCGCGCGGAATCGCTTCTTTTACGGTGACTTTGATTACGTCACCAACAGAAGCATAGCGGCGGTGAGAACCACCCAGGACCTTAATACACATCACGCGCTTGGCGCCGCTGTTATCAGCCACATCAAGCATCGTTTCAGTCTGAATCATGGTCTACTCCAAAACTTTAAATCCTTCTCGCCTGCCTCTCTAGCAGGCGAACCGGCAACTGGAGCAGCAAAGGCGCATTATATTACACCTTAGCTGCGCGCTCTTCAATGCGAATCAGAGACCAAGTTTTGGTCTTGGACAGAGGGCGGGTCTCGGCGATGGTCACCAGATCACCCATCTGACACTCATTTTTCTCATCGTGAGCGTGCAGTTTGGTAGAGCGCTTGATGTACTTACCGTAGATCGGATGCTTCTCTTTACGCTCAACCAGAACTGTGATGGTTTTATCCATCTTGTCACTGACGACCTTGCCGGTCACAGTACGAGTACGTTTTTCCGCGCTCATTTAGTCACCTGCTTTTCGTTGAGTACTGTCTTAACGCGAGCAATGTCGCGACGAACCTGACCCAGCAGATGGGTCTGTGCCAGCTGGCCAGTGGCCTTCTGCATACGCAGGTTGAACTGATCCTTCAGAAGGCCCAGCAGCGACTGCTGGAGCTCTTCTACGGACTTGCCACGCAGTTCTTGTGCTTTCATCACATCACCGTCCGCTTAACAATAGTGGTAGGAACCGGCAGCTTGGCCGCTGCCAGCGCAAAGGCTTCAGCCGCGAGCTCTTCCGGAACACCGCTCATTTCGAACAGCACCTTGCCCGGCTGGATCTGAGCGATCCAGTACTCAACGTTACCCTTACCTTTACCCATACGAACTTCAAGCGGCTTGGTAGTGATAGGCTTGTCCGGGAATACACGGATCCAGATCTTGCCACCACGCTTGACATGACGAGTCATGGTACGACGAGCCGCTTCGATCTGACGCGCAGTGATACGACCGCGTTCGGTCGCTTTCAGTGCGAATTCGCCGAAGCTGACCTTGCTGCCGCGCTGAGCCAGGCCGCGGTTACGACCTTTCATGACCTTGCGGAATTTAAGACGTTTCGGTTGCAGCATTGACGTCTACCTCACTTAGCTTTCTTCGCGGGCGCTTTCTTCTCGGCACGAACCTGTTCCAGGCCACCGAGGATCTCGCCCTTGAAGATCCATACTTTGACGCCGATCACACCGTAGGTGGTGTGCGCTTCGTGCGTAGCGTAGTCGATGTCGGCACGCAGAGTGTGCAGCGGCACGCGACCTTCACGGTACCATTCGGTACGCGCGATCTCGGCACCGCCGAGACGACCACTTACCTGAATCTTGATACCCTTGGCACCGATACGCATAGCGTTCTGTACCGCACGCTTCATGGCGCGACGGAACATCACACGGCGCTCGAGCTGACTGGCTACGCCCTGGGCGACCAGCTTGGCATCCAGATCCGGCTTACGTACTTCTTCGATGTTGATGTGAACAGGCACACCCATCATCTCGGAAACAGCAGCACGCAGCTTTTCAACATCCTCACCCTTCTTACCGATAACGATACCGGGACGGGCAGTATAGATGGTGATCTTAGCGTTCTGAGCCGGACGTTCGATCTCGATACGGCTAACAGACGCATTCTTCAGCTGATCTTCCAGGTAGCTACGTACCTTGAGGTCGTTCAGCAGCTTGTTGGCATAGTCGGCTTTATCGGCGTACCACACAGACGTGTGATCCTTGATAACACCAAGCCGGATGCCGGTCGGGTTTACTTTCTGACCCATATCAAACTCTCCTAGCACTCAGCTCTTAGTCAGCGACCTTGACGGTGATGTGTGAGGTACGCTTCAGGATGCGATCAGCGCGGCCTTTGGCACGCGGCATGATACGCTTCATAGTCATACCTTCATCGACGAACACCGCAGAAACACGCAGCTCATCAACATCAGCACCTTCGTTATGCTCTGCGTTTGCAATAGCAGACTCCAGCACCTTCTTGACGAGATCAGCACCTTTCTTGTTGCTGAACGCCAGGATATTCAGAGCTTCGCCCACAGACTTACCACGGATCTGATCTGCGACCAGACGGGCCTTCTGAGCGGAGATGCGGGCGCCTTTATGCTTGGCGATAACTTCCATCATCTACCCCTTACTTCTTCTTGGCCTTCTTGTCGGCTGCATGACCGCGGAATGTACGTGTTGCAGCGAACTCACCTAGTTTGTGACCGACCATGTCTTCGGTGATGAACACCGGGACATGCTGACGGCCGTTATGTACTGCAATCGTCAGCCCGACAAAGTTCGGGAAGACAGTAGAACGACGCGACCAAGTTTTGATCGGACGACGTTCGTTAGCTTCGATTGCAGCCTCTACCTTTTTCAGCAGGTGAAGGTCAATAAATGGACCTTTCTTCAGTGAACGTGGCACAGCTGATTCCTCTTATTTAGCCTGACGACGGCGTACGATCAGTTTATCGGTACGCTTGTTCGAGCGAGTCTTGTAACCCTTGGTCGGGATGCCCCACGGAGTAACCGGGTGACGACCACCAGAGGTACGACCTTCACCACCACCGTGCGGGTGATCAACCGGGTTCATTACCACACCACGAACGGTCGGACGAACACCACGCCAGCGCTTAGCACCAGCTTTACCCAGCTGACGCAGGCTGTGCTCGGAGTTGCTAACTTCACCCAGAGTCGCACGACACTCGGCCAGGACTTTACGCATCTCGCCCGAACGCAGACGCAGAGTCGCGTACGCGCCTTCACGTGCTACCAGCTGCGCAGAAGCGCCGGCAGAACGTGCCAGCTGAGCGCCTTTACCCGGCTTCAGCTCGATGCAGTGAATGTTGCTACCCAGCGGGATATTGCGCAGCGGCATAGTGTTGCCCGGCTTAATATCAACCACTTCACCAGACTGAACAGATGCGCCAGCCAGCACTCCTTTAGGAGCGATGATGTAGCGACGCTCGCCGTCAGCGTACTTCAGCAGTGCAATGTGAGCAGAACGATTAGGATCGTATTCAACGCGCTCAACAACCGCATTGATACCGTCTTTGTTACGACGGAAATCGATTACGCGGTAATTCTGCTTGTGACCGCCACCGATGTGACGAGTCGTGATACGACCGTTGTTGTTGCGACCACCAGACTTCGATTTCTTCTCGACCAGTGCAGCGAAAGGCTTACCCTTGTGCAGGTCAGCGTTGACTACCTTGACGAGGTGACGACGTCCAGCAGAGGTCGGCTTAGTCTTAACAAGTGCCATTATTTAAACCTCTCTTATTCGCCAGCCAGGAAATCGATCTCGGAACCATCGGCCAGTCGAACATACGCCTTGCGAACATCACTGCGCTTACCCAAGCCACGTGCAGTGCGCTTGGTCTTGCCCTTGATGTTCAGAACGTTAACGCCTTCAACTTTAACGTTGAACAGCTCTTCGACAGCCTTCTTGATTTCCGGCTTGGTTGCGTCTGAAGCTACGCGGAACACTACCTGCTGGGTACCTTCAGCAACGATAGTGGCCTTCTCGGAGATGTGCGGCCCGAGCAGCACTTTGTAGATGCGTTCCGGGTTCATGCGTACACCTCCTCGATCTTCTTCAGAGCAGGAACAGTAATCAGCACCTTCTCGTAACCGATCAGGGAGACCGGATCGATACCTGCCGCATCACGCACACCGATGTGCGGAACGTTGCGCGCAGCCAGGTACAGGTTCTGCTCTACGTCTTCGGTAATCAGCAACGCGTTGTCCAGGCTCAGTTCTTTGAGCTTGGCAACAAACTGCTTGGTCTTGGGGGTCTCAAGGGCGAACTGCTCAACCACTACGAGACGATCCTGACGTACCAGCTCAGACAGAATGCAGCGCATAGCAGCGCGGTACATCTTCTTGTTCACTTTCTGAGCATAGTCACGCGGCTGTGCAGCGAAGGTCACACCACCGGTGCGCCAGATCGGCGAACGGGTAGTACCCTGACGAGCACGACCGGTACCCTTCTGACGAAAGGGTTTAGCACCGCCACCGGAAACGTCGGAGCGGCTTTTCTGCGCTTTGGTACCCTGACGGCCGGCTGCCATATAAGCAGTTACAACCTGGTGTACCAGCGCCTCATTGAACTCTTTACCAAAAGCCAGTTCGGATACTTCAACCGAACCGTTGGCTCCAGTCAGATTCAGATTCATGGAGACCTCCCTTAGGCGCGTGCTTTAACAGCAGGTTTAACGATGACATCGCCGCCCATAGCGCCAGGAACGGCACCCTTGACGATCAGCAGATTACGCTCGGCGTCGATGCGCACGATTTCCAGAGTCTGGACTGTGCAGCGCTCGGCACCCATGTGACCGGCCATCTTTTTACCTTTGAATACACGACCCGGGGTTTGGCACTGACCAATGGAACCCGGAGCACGGTGAGAAAGCGAGTTACCGTGAGTCATATCCTGAGTACGGAAGTTCCAGCGCTTAACGCCACCCTGGAAACCCTTACCTTTAGACTGACCTGTTACGTCAACCTTCTGACCTGCTTCGAAGCGCTCAACAGTCAGCGCATCGCCGACGTTGATTCCCTCATCACCATTCACGCGGAACTCCCACAAACCGCGACCGGCTTCAACACCAGCCTTGGCAAAGTGACCAGCTTCCGGCTTGGACAGGCGATTAGCCTTCTTCCCACCGGTAGTCACCTGCACAGCAGCGTAGCCGTCAGTTTCAACGGTCTTTACGCTGGTTACACGGTTCGGTTCCACCTCGATGACGGTGACTGGCACGGACACGCCCTCATCTGTGAAGATGCGAGTCATACCCGCTTTACGTCCGATAAGTCCTACAGACATTTTGTTACCTCTTGCCAGTTGTGTACGGGGCTGTCACCCACTATGGCTGCCCTTTTCAGGCGCATTCCACAAATAGCGCTTCATTAAGTTAATAATTTCGCGCGGTGCTGATTAGCCGAGGCTGATCTGCACTTCGACACCCGCAGCGAGATCCAGCTTCATCAGTGCGTCGACTGTTTTTTCAGTCGGCTCAACGATGTCCAGGACACGCTTGTGCGTGCGAATTTCGTACTGATCACGCGCGTCTTTGTTGACGTGCGGAGAGATCAGGACGGTGTAACGCTCTTTGCGGGTAGGAAGTGGGATCGGACCACACACCTGAGCACCTGTCCGCTTGGCAGTCTCAACGATTTCCTGAGCGGATGAGTCGATCAGGCGATGATCAAAAGCCTTCAGACGAATTCTGATTTTTTGGTTCTGCATTCTGATCACGCATTTCCTGTAAGTTGCATTACGGCAAAAGCCGACCTCCCCTTGGATAAAAGGGGACGCAAATTTTACTCAGCGGACAGGATAGCGTCAACCAGAAAGGTACAAATTTTAACCAATTACGCCCTAACAGCAGAAGCTTAATTAGAGATTTACGCGCAGACACGAAAAAGGCCCTCCGAAGAGGGCCTTTTCAGATCATATGATCAGTGATTAGGCGATGATTTTGGAAACAACGCCCGCACCAACGGTACGACCACCTTCACGGATAGCGAAGCGCAGACCTTCTTCCATCGCGATCGGGTTGA